>NZ_AFNV02000007.1 GCF_000215955.2 Salinisphaera shabanensis E1L3A | reverse complement strand
CTCAGGCCAATTTACAGAACGAAGGGTGCACTCCCCTGCTGGGCGCCGCCCTGGCACTGGTCGCGCTCAGCCCGCCACTGATGCATTACGGCCATGCGTCTATCGAAGGGCATATGATTCAGCATCTGATGCTAGGCATGTATGCGCCGATCGGTCTGGTGATGGCCGCACCGGTTACGCTCGCGCTACGTACACTGCCCCAGCGACCGGCACGCGCCCTGGTGCGTTGGCTGGCCAGCGCGCCCGTGCGGCTGCTCGCGCATCCGATCACCGCCGCCGTGCTGGATATCGGCGCCATGTTCCTGCTCTATCTCACCCCGCTGTACGGACTCATGCACGATACGTCGTGGCTCGGCGCCGTACTCCACCTGCATTTTCTACTGGCCGGCTGTCTGTTCGTTTGGGCGATCGTCGGGCCCGACCCCGCGCCCCATCGGCCCGGGCCTCGCCTGCGCCTCCTCGTGTTCTTCTTCGCGATGGCGCTACACGGCGCCTTGTCGAAATACATGTATCTGCACGGTTACCCGCTCGAATCGGGCGCCGCGCTCGAGCAGCGCCGGTTCGCGGCGGAACTGATGTACTACGGCGGCGATCTGGCCGGGCTCGCCATGGCGGGCGTGTTCTTCGCCGCACGCTACAAGGCACGTCGACCAGGCGTCGCGCCGGCGCTCTGAGCGGCCGCCGTGGCGGCGCGTTCCAAGGCGTGTCGTCATGAGATAAGACGGCGCACGGATCAACAAGCATCGGCCAGGCGAGGCATCGCGCGTGTGCCCATCACCATGCCACGTAAGCGAGTCCGTAAAGCAACAACAACGTCGGATTGCCGGGGCTTGGCCATCGGCGCCTGATTATTTCTTTGAGGGTTGCCCGCGCCGGGCGGCCTTGACCACGGTCGGCCACACTCGGCGGCACGCATCGTGCCTGACACCCGCGCGGGCAATGCGTCGTCCTATCTCGTGACGACACGCTCTAGGGGTTTATCCCGATCCCGCAGCCGGCCTCGCACCTGCTACCGTTGAATTTCAGTATTTCATTTCGCGCGATGCGAGGTTTCTCATGCCAAGCTGTGACTGTTGCGGAAACGACTACGACAAGGCGTTCACCGTCGAAACGGCGGGCGGCCGCCGGTACACCTTCGACTCGATCGAATGCGCGGCCAACGTGATCGCGCCGACCTGCCAGGGCTGTGGCTGTCGCATACTCGGCCACGGCATGGGGGCCGCCGGCCATGTCTATTGCTGCGCGCATTGCGCCGAGGCGAACGGCGCCATCGCGTCGCAGGACCACGCCTAGCACAGTCGGGTTACGCCCGCCCGTCATGAGGCTCGGGCCTGCATAATGGGCCGAGCCTTTCTCTTTTCGCCCGCGCTACGGCGATTGACGCCTTTCGCGCCGGGACGAGCCGGCGGGCAGCAGCGGCAGTTCAACACCGCCGGATAGCGTCACCACGCGTGGCAGCCGATTGAAACTCAGAAAATACTGGTTATGGAACCCGTAAACCATGAGATAAACCTCATCGCCCGGGTTCAGATGGGTCGACACACCCACGAGCGGCTGTTGGTAGACACCCTCGTCGTGCCCGCGCAACGGCGCGATCTGCGTATTAATCAGGTCGATCCGGGTTTCGCCCTGCCGCTTGAGCCCGAGCCCGACGAATACGATCGCGTCATCGGCCAGACTGTCGACCTGAAGATCGGCCATCGGAATACCGGCCAGCGTCGTGGGCTGCTCGGCGGTAAACAGGAACAGCTCGCGCGACGGCGCCGTCAGTTCGTTGAGCAGCTCAGGTGGTAATAACTGAAGTACCTCGTCGGTGAGTACGCCACCCAGATCGCCGGGGTTGGTCAGCAAGGCTTCGAGCGTATCCAGCAGGTTGGTCACCGTCATGCCCAGTGACTCGAGAACCGTTGGCAACAGCGGGCTCCCGTTGATCTGCAGGCCCTGAAGAACACTGACCACGGTTTCGATGACCGGCCCGGTCGATAGGGTGGTCGCGGGTATGGTGTAGCGTTGCCCGCCGACCGGGATGTCATCGGTGACGATGCCGTGGCTGTCGTCCTGTACGAAACAGTTTTGATCCACCGGCGGCCGGGCTTCGATGCCCCGCAGTTTTTCGTCTAGAAAACTGAGCATGCGCTCTGAGGTATCGTACGTGGCGTTGCCGCAGACCACGCGCGGATCCAGGTCGAAGCCGAACGCCCCCTGTACGGCCTGGAACAGCGGCAGGATATGGCCGGTTCGCTGCACGAGCAGGCGCACATCGTTGCCGGCGGCCCGCAGACAGCTCGCGTTACGCACGGCCTCGTTCATGTTGAACATGCGTGTCGTTCACGCCCTGCACGAAAAACGCATCGACGCGGGGTACGCCCTCGCTCGGCCGCAAGCCTTCACAGAACGCATTCAGGCCGTTGCCCCGGACCTCGGTGAGAATATCGTCCGAGATATTGCCGAACTGTGCCTGAAGAAAGCCCTCGTATAGGAAAGGATCAAGTGCACCCTCGGCCCCGACCACACCGAGCAGCACCAGCAGGTCGAGCCAGACGGTCTTGGGCGTGTCGTTCGGCGCCAGGCTGTAGGTCAGGTCATACCAGGTGGCCGCCGGCACGATGGCATCGATTCGCGGATCGACCCCCGCGCCCACGAGCTGGAAGCCGCCCCCGTAGGATAGCCCGAGCGCGCCGATGACAGGTTCGCCCCGGCGATACGCCAGATGGCCCTCAAACTGCTCAATTGCGTGGTCGATGACCGCACGGGTGTCGCGGCCTTCGAAATCGGGATTTTCGACCTTCACGCTGCCGCCGGTTTCGCCGAAGCCGCGCTGGTCGAAACTGACCACGAAATAACCCGATTGCCATGCATTGCGCGTCGCGACATCAGATGCGTTGGAATCGTCAGCGACATCGTCGAGGTTGGTGATACGGCTACCGCCAAAGCCGTGGCTGTGCACGATCAGCGGCGCGCACTCTCCCTCTTCCAGCGCCGGCGTATACAGCGTCATCGCCACATCGATGGTCTGTCCATCGATATCGGTCGACTGTGTCACCGTGTCGACGCGCCCCGCGTCGAGCGCCGGCGCGTCATCCTGACAGTACAACAGCGTCGATGCCGGGGGCGTGCCCCCCTCGTCGCCGCCGTTCTGGCCGCCGTTCTGGCCGTCCACCGACAGATTGATCGACGCATCGTCGTCTCCGCAACCGACCAACCCGACCAGTGCCATGACAACGATCGCCCAGCCCGCACGCCACCGTGTATACGCCATGATCTCCCCCTGCGAACCGCGCCGACACGGCCGGTATGTATTGGAATTGTTACTCGGACGTTACCGTAAGCGCCCGCGCAAGTCATGGGTAAAAACCATTTATTACGACTTTAAGAGCTCATAACAACCCGCCGACCGCCAATACGATGACCTTGTCTAATCCCATGCTCGAACGGCACCTGCGCCAGACAGCGCTTTTGCGAATACGCGATTCGCCGAGATACGCGTACAAAACGCCTCGCCGGGCAAAGCGTCATCAAGGGTCGGCTAAGGCACAAAGTGTCCCGCATCGCCAGCGAAGAAATCTGGCGGCAACCGCCTGACACGATTGTTCGCTGCTCGTACTTCGCAGCCGGTGCGCCCTGCCCTAAACCGTTCAACAGCGCTGGGGGGCGGTTGTCGAACTCTCTTGTTGTCTGTCGGGAGTTCGAATTGAGTCGTTGCAAATAAAAAAGGCTTCCCATCTCTGGGAAGCCTTTCTTGCATGGCGGGCCCGGGAAGATTATATTCGCCGCTGCGCGGTCACCCCTTCGGGGCCGGTGCGGCTGGCGCCGCCCCGTTCAACCGCGCTGCGCGCGGTTGTCGAACTCTCTTGTTATCTGTCGGGAGTTCGAATTGAGTCGTTGCAAATAAAAACGGCTTCCCATCTCTGGGAAGCCTTTTTGCATGGCGGGCCCGGGAAGATTCGAACTCCCGACCTTGCGGTTCGTAGCCGCACGCTCTATCCAACTGAGCTACGGGCCCTTGACTGATTGTCATGGCGGAGAGGGAGGGATTCGAACCCTCGAAGGGGCTATAAACCCCTTACTCCCTTAGCAGGGGAGCGCCTTCAGCCACTCGGCCACCTCTCCTAAAATCGTTGTCCTGCGAAACGCAATCGCCGTTCTAAAAAGCCGTTTGCGTCGGCTGTTCGACAAACCGACTTACCGGAGTAGCGGCCTTGCGAAAACGAACTCTCATTCGTTCAAGGCCGCGAATAATACCCGGCTAAGCCCTGCGGGTAAACCCCTTGTTTCACTTCATTTCGTGTCGATTGTCGATTCGCCGGTCTCAAGCGCGTCGTCTACGCTTTCGACACGAACGTCGCGCGGCGCCTCGACGGCGATACGCACGCGTTCGCCGTCGGTATCCAGCACTCGTACTTCGATTTCGTCGCCGATTTGCAGACGCTCACCGGCGCGACGTTCAAAGATCAGCACGGAAGCGTGATCAGGCCTGTTCCGCGCTCGGTGTAAGCTCGCTTTCGACCTTCTGCGGCTCTTCGTCGAGCTCGAATTCGTCGTGCAGCGCACGCACCGCCAGCTCCAGATACTTGGTCTCGATCACGATCGAGATCTTGATCTCGGTGGTGGAGATCATGCGCAGGTTGATGCCTTCGCTGGCCAGCGCCTTGAACATACGCGCAGCGACATTCGCATGCGAGCGCATGCCCACGCCTACGAGCGATACCTTGGCGATACCGGCCTGACCGGACACTTCGCGGGCGCCCAGATCCTTGGCCGCTTTCTCGAGCAGCTCCTTGGCGGCATCGAAATCGCGCGTATGCACGGTGAAGGTGAAATCGGTAAGCGTGTAGTCGCTGGACGAGTCGCCCGACACGTTCTGCAGAATCATGTCGACTTCGATATTGGCTTCGCCGATCGGGCCAAGCAGCGAGTAGGCAATGCCGGGCTTGTCGGGCACGCCAAGCACGGTGAGCTGGGCTTCGTCCTTCGTGAAGGCGATGCCGGAGATGATCGGTTCTTCCACTTGTTTCTCCAATGTAATGAGCGTGCCGGGGCCGTCGTCGAAGGTCGACAGAACGCGCAGGGGTACGCCGTACTTGCCGGCGAACTCGACTGCCCGAATCTGTAGGACTTTCGAACCCAGACTGGCCATTTCCAGCATTTCTTCAAACGTGATCTGCTCGAGACGGCGTGCGCCGGCTACCACGCGGGGATCGGTCGTATACACGCCGTCGACGTCGGTATAGATCTGGCACTCATCCGCGCCCAACGCGGCGGCCAGCGCTACAGCCGTGGTGTCCGAACCGCCGCGGCCAAGCGTCGATATCTCGTTGCTTTCGGTAATCCCCTGGAAGCCGGCGACCACTGCGACATCACCATCGTCGAGGGCGCTGCGCAGGTTGTCGGGTTCGATCTTCTGGATACGCGCCTTGGAATGCGAATCGTCCGAGATGATCGGCACCTGCCAACCCGTGAACGAGCGGGCCGATACGCCGGCGTGACGCAGCGCCATCGACAACAGCGAGATGGTGACCTGCTCGCCGGTGGAGAGCAGTACGTCCATTTCGCGCGCAACCGGGCGCCCTTCGAGTTCTTCGGCCAGCCCCTGCAGGCGATCGGTTTCGCCGCCCATCGCCGATACCACAACGACGACCTGGTCGCCGTTGTCGCGATAGCCTTTGATTTTCTGGGCAATGCGCTTGATCTTTTCGACCGAGCCGACGGATGAGCCGCCGTATTTCTGGACAATCAGTGCCATGGAATATCGCTTTCCTTGTCGTACGCGCAATCGCGCCTGTCTTGAACCTTGATACGAGTCAGCTTACCCGAGTCGCTGCTCGATCCAACCGTAAACGCTTTCCAGTGCGTCATCGAGCTTGCCGGCGTCGCTGCCGCCCGCCTGGGCCATGTCGGGTCGACCGCCGCCTTTGCCGCCAACCTGCTCGGCGACGAAGTTGACCAGATCGCCCGCCGGCAGCGCCTTGTTTTGGCTCTTGTTCACGCCGGCAATCAGCGCGACCTTGCCGTCGGTGGCCGCGCCGAGTACGACCACGGCATTGTCGAGCTTGTTCTTGAGCGCATCGACCGTATCGCGCAACACCTTGCGATCGGCACCGTCCATGCGCCGGACCACGACCTGCGCACCACCTATCTCACGCGCGGCGTCGGCCAGATCATCACCCTGGCTGGCAGCCAGCTTCTGGTTGGCCTGATCGAGCTGTTTTTCCAGCCCAGCGACGCGTTCGAGCATGCGATCGAGCTTGTCTTCGACTTCTGCCGGCGCGGCCTTTAGACGCGATGCCACACGAATTTCGCGGGCCATCGTGTCCTGTACCCATTTGAGCGCATGCGCGCCGGTCACCGCCTCCAGACGTCGCACGCCTGCGGCCACACCCCGTTCTTCGGTGATCTTGACCAGACCGATTGCGCCGCTGGCCGGCACATGAGTGCCGCCGCACAGCTCGACCGAATAGTCACCGAAGCGCACGACACGCACCTCATCGCCATACTTTTCGCCAAAGAACGCGAGCGCGCCTTCGGCGATCGCGTCGTCATAGCTGCGAGTATAGAACTGGCCTTGGATATTCTCGCGTACGCGCGCATTCACTTGCGCTTCGATATCGGCGAGCGTCTCCGGCGTCACCGATTCGAAGTGGGCAAAGTCGAAACGCAACCGATCGGGCGCAACCATCGAACCTTTCTGACGCACATGGGTACCCAGCGTTTCACGCAAGGCCGCATGCAACAAATGGGTGGCCGTATGGTTGAGCTCGATCGCCTGCCGACGGTCGGTATCGACCACCGCATCGACCGCCGCGCCGGCGACGAATTCGCCGGATTCGACTTGCCCGAAGTGCAGAAACACGCCGTTCTGCTTCTGGGTGTCGGTCACAATGAATCGCGCATCGTCGGCATCGATTGTGCCTCGGTCGCCCAACTGCCCGCCGGATTCACCGTAGAACGGCGTGCAATCGAGCACCAGCACGCCCTCGTCGCCTGCTTGACAGGCGATCGACCGGCTGTTCATCCTGTACCAGGCTCACGACCCGGCCGCTGCCCCGGGTTTGGGTATAGCCGATGAATTCGGTCGGCGACTGTACGTCGATCTTGGCGTGATAGTCGGCACCGAACTGACTGGCCGCACGGGCGCGTTCGCGCTGGGCCGACATTTCGGCATCGAAACCGCGCGTATCGAGTGTCAGGCCGCGCTCGCGAGCGACATCGTTGGTGAGGTCGACCGGAAAACCGTAGGTGTCATAGAGCTTGAAAACCGTCTCGCCCGGAATCTCCGTGCCGCTCATGGCGCCGATCGCATCCTCGAGAATACGCAGGCCCTGAGCGAGCGTGAGCGCGAAGCGCTGCTCTTCCTGTTCGACCACGCGCTCGATCTGGGCTTTGGAATCGGCCAGTTCGGGGAACGCTTCGCCCATGAGTTCGACCAGCGGGCCGACCAGTTTGTAGAAGAACGTGCCGGTCGCGCCCAGCTTGTGGCCGTGGCGAATCGCGCGCCGCATGATCCGGCGCAGCACATAGCCGCGGCCTTCGTTGGACGGCATCACGCCATCGGTGATCAGAAACGCAGTCGCTCGGATATGATCGGCTACGACCTTGAGCGAGGACTGCTGGGCCGGTTCGGCCTTGGCAGCATCAATGCCTACCGCGTCCGCGGCGGCGGCGATCAACGTCTGGAAAACATCGATCCCGTAGTTGTCGTGCGTACCCTGCATGACCGCAGCGATCCGCTCGAGGCCCATGCCGGTATCGATCGAGGGCCGGGGCAGATCGACCATCGTGCCATCGGGCTGGCGGTCGTACTGCATGAACACGAGATTCCAGATCTCAACGAACCGATCGCCGTCCTCTTCCGGCGTGCCGGGCGGGCCGCCGGCAATGTGATCGCCATGATCGTAAAAGATTTCGGAACACGGGCCACAGGGGCCGGTATCGCCCATCTGCCAGAAGTTGTCCTTGGCACCGATACGCGAGAACGTGTTTTCCGACACGCCGATCTCGTCGAGCCAGATACGCTCGGCTTCTTCATCTTCCTCGTAGACCGTGACCCAAAGTTTGTCCTTGGGCAGGCCGAGCTCGACGGTGAGAAATTCCCAGGCGAAATGAATGGCGTCGCGCTTGAAGTAATCCCCGAAACTGAAGTTACCCAGCATCTCGAAGAAGGTGTGGTGGCGCGCGGTATAGCCGACGTTTTCAAGGTCGTTATGCTTGCCGCCAGCACGCACACAGCGCTGCGACGACACCGCGCGGCTGTAATCGCGCTTGTCGCCGCCGAGAAACACATCCTTGAACGGGACCATGCCGGCATTGGTGAACAGCAGGGTTGGGTCCGACGCGGGGACCAGGCTGCTCGAGGCGACGAATCGATGCTTGTGCCGTTCGAAATATTCGACGAAACGCGCACGCAACGCGTTGGTGGACATCATGGGCAGGCGCCTCTTACAAAGTCAGCTGGGAGCAAATAGCGAGCTAGTTTAGCAGAGCCTTTCGGCCTGCCCTACCGGCACCGGCATGGTCAATCATCGCTGCGCGCGTACGCTATCGAGCTTGTCTTGATTGGTTTGATCGCGGTCGCTGCGGCTGCCCAGCTTGATCGTGGTGAATACACGCGGCGCGCCCAGATCATGGATGGTCTGATGGCATTGCTTGAACGCCGCAAACACGTCGTCCCACTCACCTTCTACATTGGTGCCATAGGCGTGCACGATCGGGTTGAGGCCGGCTTCTTCGAGTATGGGCTGGCACGCCGCGATAAAGCCAGACACCGATACGCCCACCCCCATCGGAATAACACAGATTTCGGCGGTTATCTTCATCTCGTATCTCCTAAGACGAAAGCTCGAACGGGACCAATCAACCGACGAGTGAACTGGATCCGCGCTGGCCGATCCAATCGAGGGTATTCACGCCAGCGTATAGAACGCAGGCTTGGCGTCGAGAAAAATCTGTGCGGACAGTTGCCGGGCGCCGCGCTCTTCGAGCGGGCCAACCGGTCATGCGCCCTAGGTCGAATCAGTCGTCGAAGGCTGCATTGAGCATATCCATATCGAAGCCTCGGCGCTGCAGGAAACGCATCTGTTTGGCTTTGGCGGGGAAATCTTCGGGCTGCTCGACACCGAAACGCTTGGCCCGCACGGCTTCGGCCAGCGCCTTCCAGTCCGTTTCGGTTTCAGCGAGGGCTCGCTCTATCGCGGCGTCGTCGATTTGCACGGCCGCCAGCTCGGCGCGAATACGCACCGGGCCCACGCCGCGGGCCGCGCGCGACGCGACCATGGCATCCGCATAGCGGGTCTGCGACAACAGCCCTTCGCGATAAGTTCGTCGAGGACTGACGAAATCTGTTCACGGTCGTGATCTCGCTTGGCAAGCTTGTCCGCCAGCGCGGCCGGCGCATGCTCGCGGCGCGCGAGCATATCCATGGCCCGTTTTCGAATCGCCAGCCGCTCGGCCTGCGGATCGAGCGGCTCCTCGTCCTGCTGCATCATCGCTTCAAAACGGCGCAAGCCAATGCGGGGCTAGCTGTTCTTGCCACCTTGTGCGGCGCCCAGCAAGTCGTCCGACGCCGCGCCTTCAGCGGCCTCGGCCTCGGGCTGTTCGTCTTTCTTCTTGCGCTTGGGCGCCAGCAATTTTTCGCGCAGCGAATCTTCCAGCTGCTGAGCGATTTCCGGGTTGTCCTTGAGGAAATTGCGGGCGTTGTCCTTGCCCTGGCCGACACGGTCGCCGTTATAGGAATACCAGGAGCCGGCCTTTTCGATCAGGTTGTTGGCCACGCCCAAGTCGATGATCTCGCCTTCGCGCGAGCTGCCTTCGCCATAGAGAATTTCGAATTCGGCCTTGCGAAACGGCGGCGCCATCTTGTTCTTGACGACTTTCACGCGGGTTTCGTTGCCGATGACTTCATCGCCCTTCTTGATCGCGCCGATACGGCGAATATCCAGACGAACCGAGGCATAGAACTTCAGCGCGTTACCGCCGGTGGTCGTCTCGGGGCTGCCGAACATCACACCGATCTTCATACGGATCTGGTTGATGAACATCACCGTGGTGCCGGTGCGCTTGATGTTGGCGGTGAGCTTGCGCAGCGCCTGGCTCATTAGACGCGCCTGCAGGCCGACATGCGAATCACCCATCTCACCTTCGATTTCGGCCTTGGGCGTGAGCGCGGCTACCGAGTCGATGACCACGATATCGACCGCAGCCGAACGCACGAGCATATCGGCGATTTCAAGCGCTTGCTCGCCGGTGTCCGGCTGGGAAATCAACAGGTTCTCGATATCTACGCCCAAGGCTTCGGCATAGGTCGGGTCGAGCGCATGCTCGGCGTCGATGAACGCCGCTGTGCCGCCAGCCTTCTGGCATTCGGCAATTGCTTGCAGGGTGAGCGTGGTCTTGCCCGACGATTCCGGGCCGTAGATTTCGATCACGCGGCCGCGCGGATAACCGCCAATGCCCAGCGCGATATCCAGGGTGAGCGAACCGCTGGAAATGGACGGAATATTGCTCGTGTCCTGATCGCCCATGCGCATGACCGAGCCTTTGCCGAACTGGCGCTCGATCTGGCTCAGTGCGGCTGCCAGTGCTTTTTTACGATCTTCGTCCATAATTATCGTCGCTTTGTCGTTCGTAGATACGATCGCCCTATTCGTCCTAGGCGATACTGCCATGACCGGCGCGCAGCCATTATTTCATAACCGGTCGGCTAGGAAAGAGGCCAGCGGCGCAGTTCGCGATAGGCGCCAGCGTGGCCGTTTTCGCCGCTAACAACCAGCGAAAAATCCCGAACCGGCCACTCGATGGGTTCGATCGCGCCCGAGCCTACCGAGTCGATCTTGCGCCTGATAGTGACATGCGGCCGATAGCGTGCTTCTCAATGGCTCGAGCTGTATTTTTATCCAGCTTTGTTGCCAAGTCCAGCAATACCGGCGATACCTGAGACGGTCCGAACCACGCAATCCTGGCGCGCCTGAACAGACCAAGGCGATCAAGCACCAGCGTGAACCTGGGCAAGTCGATACGAGCAGCCGTATCGAAAAGGTCATCCAAGGTATGGGACTCGACCTTACCCAGAAACGCCAGCGTGAGATGCAGCCGCGCTGTGTCGCCAGGTCGACCGTCTATCTCCAGCGTATCGGCCTGCGCCGCAATCCGGCGGGCGACATCGGCCGGCGGCATCAGCGCGAAGAACAGACGCTGCACGCCCGACGTTCGGCTGGCCCCTTCGATCATGCGCCGCTAGTCAATCAATTGCCGCGCGCGATCAGCCGGCGTCGGCACGTTCGCGCAAACCGACAAGAGCCGCGACCACGCTCTGGCAGCGTACTTCGTCGCGCGTACCCTCGAATTGATAGCGGATCACCTCGGGCGCCCGGTCCCGCTCCATCCAGCCAATGAATACGGTACCCACCGGTTTGTCGTCACTGCCCCCGCCCGGCCCGGCAACGCCGGATACCGCAATGGCCCAGTCGGCCAGACTATGCGAGAGCGTGCCCTCGAGCATGGCGGCAACCACGGCCTCGCTGACCGCGCCGTAGCGTTCGAGCAATTCGGCATCGACGCCCAGGCTGTCGCGTTTGGCGGCGTTGGAATACGTGACGAAACCGCGCTCGAACCATTCAGAACTGCCGGCCCGATCGGTACACGCGGCCGCGATCATGCCACCCGTACAGGATTCGGACGTAGCCAAGGTCTCGCCGCGGCCGGGCAGAAGCGTCGCAAGCTGATCGACGAGCGATGCGATCGAATGGTGAGCGTCGTAAGTTACGGTCATGGCGCTATTATGCCTAAAACTAGTCCCGATTTGCGGACACACGCCGGTATCGACAAATAAATAAAAGCGCGGCTGAAACGGCGACTCAAGCGCGACCTTGAGCGCGAACCGCCCCGTTCGGGCAGTCCGCATCGCGCCGCTGTCCCGGGTCATGCAATCGCTCATTCTGCGAGCAATCTGTCGGGCGTCTACAATTGCGGGCTGCGGCCAATCGGGCCGTTGCCCTGCTTGTTCACGGATACAGACTGCTTCATGAGCGCACGCCCCAGCACCGAATCGCGCACCGACGGCACAGCGCACGAGTACGCCGCGCATACCCCGATGATGCGTCAATATCTCGGCATCAAGGCGGATTATCCGCACATGCTGTTGTTCTACCGCATGGGCGATTTCTACGAGCTGTTCTTCGACGATGCCCACCGCGCCGCCGAGCTGCTCGATATCACACTTACTGCCCGCGGCGAATCCGCCGGACGCTCGATTCCGATGGCCGGCGTGCCCTATCACGCCGCCGAGCAATATCTGGCCCGCCTGATCGCGAAGGGCGAATCGATCGCGATCTGCGAGCAGCTCGAGGCCCCGGGCGCAAGCAAAGGCCCGGTCAAGCGCGAAGTGGTTCGCGTGGTCACGCCCGGTACCGTGACCGACGACGCCCTGCTGGATGCACGGCGCGCCAATCTGATCGTGGCGATCGCGCCCGCCAAGCGCGCGATCGGTATCGCGGTACTCGAACTGGCGCGCGGCGATTTCGCGGTGACCGAAGTGGCCGATGAAACCGCCTTGGCCGCTGAACTTGCGCGCCTGGATCCGGCCGAAATCGTGGTCAGTGAACAATCCACGTTAGAACTCCCGGTTGAGGGCATCGCCCTGACACGTCGACCGAGCTGGCTGTTCGATGCGATCAGCGCACGCCGGCGCCTGGAAGGCTTCTTCGAAGTGGCCCAGCTGGATGCGTTTGGCTGTGCCGATCTGCCGCGTGCGATCGCGGCAGCCGGCGCGCTCATCGACTATGTCGAGGCGACCCAGCAAGCCGCCCTTTCGCATATCAAGAGCCTGCGCACCTATGCGGTCACCGACACGCTCGTGCTCGACGCATCCACACGGCGCAATCTGGAGATCGAACGCAGCGCCTCTGGAGATACCCGCCACAGCCTGGTCGGCTTGTTGGATCGCTGTGCCACGCCGATGGGTGCACGCGCCTTGCGCCGCTGGCTGGCCGAACCACTGCGCAATTTCGATATCCTGCGCCATCGCCATCTGGCGATCGAAACGCTGCTGTCGGGCAGTCATGCCGGGCTGAGCGAGCGGCTCAAGGAGATACCGGATGTCGAGCGTATCGCCACCCGTATCGCGCTCGCCTCGGCGCGCCCGCGCGATCTGTCGGGACTGAACCGCGCGCTCACTGCCCTGCCGGCGGTCCGCCGCACCCTGGCCGATCTCGACGCGCCGCTGCTGGCGGCACTGCACGAACAGATCGACCCAGCCGACGAGGTACGAGCGCTGCTCGAGCGTGCCGTGGTCGCCGAGCCGCCGGTCGTCGTTCGTGACGGCGGCGTGATCGCCGCTGGCTACGACGAAACGCTCGACGAGTTGCGCGATCTCTCGGCCAACGCCGACGGCTATCTGGCCGATCTGGAACTGCGCGAACGCGAACGCACCGGCGTGGATACACTCAAGGTCGGCTACAACCGCGTGCACGGCTATTACATCGAAATGGGGCGCGTGCATGCCGATGCGGCGCCCATCGATTACCAGCGCCGCCAGACGCTCAAGGCGGTCGAGCGCTATATCACGCCCGAACTCAAAAAGTTCGAGGACCAGGTATTGTCGGCGCGCGAACGCGCGCTCGCCCGGGAAAAAGCGCTCTATACAGAGCTCGTGGAAAGCCTGGCCGCCTATCTGCCGAAATTGCAGGCGATCGCAGCGGGCCTGGCCAGTCTCGATGTGCTGTGTGCACTGTCGCGCTGCGCGCTCGACTATCACTGGATCGCGCCGACGCTGACCGACACGCCCGGCGTGCATATCACCGGCGGGCGCCATCCCGTAGTCGAGCATTTTTCCGACACGCCGTTCGTGGCCAACGACACGCAGCTCGATGACGATTGCCGGCTGCTGTTGATCACCGGGCCCAATATGGGCGGCAAATCGACCTATATGCGCCAGACCGCGCTGATCGTGCTGCTTACCCATATCGGCAGTTTCGTGCCGGCAGAGGCAGCAACCATCGGCCCGCTCGATCGTATCTTCACGCGCATCGGCGCTGGCGACGATCTATCTGCGGGTCAATCCACGTTCATGGTGGAAATGAGCGAGACCGCACAGATTCTCCACCACGCCACCGAACGATCGCTGGTGCTGCTCGACGAAATCGGGCGTGGCACGTCGACTTACGATGGCCTGGCACTGGCGCGCGCAGTCGCTGAACGCCTCGCACGCCATAACCGCGCCTATACGTTGTTCGCGACCCATTATTTCGAGTTGACCCAACTGGCCGAGGATTGGCCAGCCAGCCGGAATGCGCATTTCGAGGTGGCCGACTACAACAGCGGCGGCGAACAGAAACTCGTGTTTCTGCACGCCATTCGTCCGGGGCCGGCCTCGCGCAGTTTCGGGCTGCAGGTCGCCTCGCTTGCCGGCGTGCCGCGTGTGGTGATACGCCAGGCTGAAAAGCACTTGGCCGAACTGGAAGCCCAGTCACGCGAACAATCCGGTCCGCAGCTTGGCCTGTTCGAGCCCGCGCCGGCCGAGAAGACACAAGTCGAACCCGATCCAATACACGAGGCACTGGCCGAACTCGACTGCGACGAACTCACCCCGCGCGAAGCCCTGGAGCTGCTTTACCGCTTCAAACGTCTGGCCGCTCAGCACGACAAGCGCTGACGCCTGCTTTACAAACGAAGTGCTCGATCACGCGACGGAGGTCGCGAGCTTCACGAGGCCGACGAGCAACACAACGAGCAGCACAGTCGCAACGACCCCTAGCAGGATGAAATGGCTGGCCTTGCCGCGGGTGAAGTCGCGCTCGCGGTTCTCGCTCGACTGCACGCCAAAGAATGCAGCGAGCACGCTCATCCAGCTCTGCCACAGTGTCGGCGGCCGACGTTCGTCGTGCCCGCTGTCATGTTTGGATCGGGGCTCGTCGCTCATGAATTACGACGCGGCATAATCGCCGGCCATCTTGTTGGAAATCTTCATATCGTGCTTGAAGCGTTGCGTAATCGGCCCGGCGATCGCTTTCTCGATCTTGGAACCGAGCAACGGCACCTGGGCATCGATATCAAAGGCCAGCTTCAGGCGTGCCTTACCGGAGTCGTCGGTCAGACGCATATCGATCTTGATATCAACGGGCGTTTTTTCGATATCGATATCAATCCGGCCGCTCTGGCGCGGAATATCCCAGGCATCGGTCTGACGCAGCATGAGGCGATCGCCGATGCGCTTTTGAATGATCTCGGGAAACGAGAGTTTGCTGGCATCAAGCGCGTGACGCACGGTGATCGAAAAATGATCATCCTTCTTGTCGCAGTTCACGAGCTCGGGTTTGCGACCGCCCATGCGCTCGTACTTGGCCAGAAAATAAGTCTCGTCGGTGAACATATTCATCACCGTTTCGACCGAGTGGTCGAAATCGAAGGTTTCCTCGAACTTCATTTATGCGTTTCCTTTGGATGAATCTCGGCGCGTAAAGATGGCATATCAGCCGGCACGCTCCGGATCGACTTCTGTTTCGCGGTAAAGATAGCTTGCCAGCATATCGCGTGCGTCGATCTCGGCGTCGAGTACGGCCAGCAGCACGAACACGCCGCCCATGCGTCGATGCAGGAACACGATCTCGCGCGGCGGAATCCGGAACCAGCGCGAGATCGCAGCGTCCGATACCGCACGGGAAACCCGGAACGGCAAATCGGATTCGCCCCAACGATAAGCGCCATCCGGCGTGGTCAGCTCATCGGGCGCATCGTCGGAAAACGGCTCGATCATGAGCATGCCGACCTTGGCGAACGCGTCGAACACATGTTGGGGCGAATCGCGCCGTAACAGATTGATGCCGATTGCGCCGTCGATCAAACGCTTGGCGTCTTTCTCGAACGCGCCTGTCACGACATCGTAGTAAGAGCCGAGAAAGCGCGGTGCGAACTCGCGCGTGGCGCCGAAATCCAGCAGCACCATCTGGTCCGGACCCTCGTCTCGCAGGCGGATCTTGTAATTACCGAAGTGCGGGTCCGTCTGCACGATGCCCCAGACGAAGAACTCGCGAAAGAACAGATCCAACGCACTCTTACCGAGTGCATCGCGGCGCGGCTGGTCGAGATTCTGAACCGTCTCGCTCTGAACATGATGTGCGGCCTCGTAAGAGGTCACCAGCACGGTTTCGGTCGAATATTCGGGAAAGACCTGCGGCACGACATACCGGTCGTCGCCTTCCAGGCGCGTGGAGAACTCGCGGGTCATGCGCAGCTCGCGGTCGTAATCCACCTCGCGGTAGATCATCTCGCGCACCTCTTCCATGATCGCATTGAGCTCCATGCCCTTGGGCACGAGTCGCGCCAGACGCACGATCTGGGTGAGCGTGCGGATATCGCTATCGATCGCATCTGCCAGGCGCGGATACTGAATCTTCACGCACAGCTCGAGCCCATCCGACTTACGCGTGGCGCGATGGACCTGACCGAGCGAAGCGGCTGCCATCGGCTCGGGATCGATTTCCAGCTCGGCAAGACGCTTCTTGCCCAGACGCTCGGCGACGACCGGCTGTAATTCTCCCCAGGCCACGGGCGGGCTGTCGTCCTGCAGGCTACGCAGAACCTCGATCGCCTCGGGCGGCATGAAATACTGGCCGTAGACCGACAACATCTGGCCGACCTTCATTACGCTGCCTTTGAGCTGACCCAACTCGTCGGCCAGAAACTGGGCCTGCTTGACGTAGAACTCGCGGTTGCGCCGTTCCTTGCCTTCCTTGCTGCGAAACATGTTACCGAGCGTATGACCGGCAAATGAGGCGCCGGCCATTACCCCCATACGGGCCATCGCCGCATTGCGGTCGAAGGAACCGGTCTTGAGTTTGAGCGGCTTCCGGTCTTTACGGTCGGACTTATTGGCCATACGTCGTATCGAACGCTGGATAAAGGTCGAAGTCTATCAGGTCGCAAAGGCTTGTCGGATCGGGATCGATACCGATATTCAGCGCCTCTTGCCGGCATAAAAAAAGGGATCCGGCAGTCGCCGGATCCCTTTCATAACCTCCGAGAAATCGAAGGTGCACGTCGCCTGGTGGCTATGGGTGGATTTGAACCACCGACTCTCGCATTATGAATGCGATGCTCTAACCCCTGAGCTACATAGCCGGAAAGCCGCGTAGTTTCTTCATCCCGGCGCATCATGTCAACCCTTGACGGGCCAGCTTTCGAGCGATGCGTCGCCGGTAATTTTCAGACGTTGAACCGGAAATGCACAACGTCGCCTTCGACCATGATGTATTCCTTGCCCTCGAGGCGTTGTCGGCCCGCTTCCTTCGCGCCTTTTTCGCCCTTGAGGCTGACGTAGTCGTCGTAGCCGATAACCTCGGCGCGAATGAATCCGCGTTCGAAATCGGTATGAATCACACCGGCTGCCTGCGGCGCGGTCGCACCCCGGCGCACCGTCCATGCGCGCACTTCCTTGGGACCCACGGTGAAAAACGTCTGTAAACCGAGCAGTTCGTAGGCGGCGCGAATCACCCGGTCGAGACCGGGCTCTTCCAGGCCGAGATCCGCGAGGAATTCGTTCTTGTCGTCGCCGTCGAGCTGGGCGAGTTCGCCTTCGAGCGCGGCACACACCGCCACCACAGGCGCATTCTGGCCCGCTGCGTGTTCCGATACGCGATCGAGCAGCGGATTGTTTTCGAAGCCTTCTTCGTCGACGTTGGCCACGAACAGCGCCGGCTTAGCCGTGATCAGATGCAACTCGCGCAGCGCCAGCCGATCGTCGTCGCTGAGCGCCATCGCGCGTACCGGCGCGCCGCTATCCAGGTGATCGCGCACGCGCTCGAACAGGTCGAAATTGCGCTTGGCGGTCTTGTCGCCAGACTTGGCAGCCTTTGCGCTGCGATCCACCGCGCGCGTGACCGTGGTCAGATCGGCCAGCGCCAGCTCGGTATCGATGGTTTCGATATCCGCGATGGGATCGACACGCCCGGATACATGCATCACGTCGTCGTCGTCGAAACAGCGCACCACGTGCAGAATGGCGTCGGTCTCTCGGATATTGGCGAGAAACTGGTTGCCCAGGCCTTCGCCAGTCGAAGCCCCCGCTACGAGGCCGGCGATATCGACAAACTCGATCGCCGTCGGCAGCGTCTTTTCCGGATTCGCGATACCGGCCAGTGCTGCCAGCCGCGGATCCGGCACGCTCACCACGCCGACATTCGGGTCGATCGTACAGAACGGATAGTTCTCGGCCGGAATCTCGGCCGCGGTGAGCGCGTTGAAAAGAGTGGACTTACCCACGTTGGGCAGACCGACGATACCGACCTGAAGAGCCATTTGAACAACCTCTGATGGCGTGGATTGCGGCGCGAAGGCGCGCGCATCGCGATGGGTGTTAGCCGGAGGGCGCCTTGCGCGAGTTCAGCTTCTGGGCGCCGTAGTCCCAGCCCTTATCGAGCGCAATCTCGAGCGCGTCGATACCGGCATCGATCGCATTGTCGATTTCGATTCGATCATCGGGCGAAGGCGTACCCAGCACGTAGGACAACACCTGGCTGCGATCGCCCGGGTGACCGATGCCGATGCGCAGACGCTTGTACTGGGTGCCGATGACGCGGGTAATATCGCGCAGCCCATTATGGCCACCGTGGCCGCCCGACTGCTTGAAGCGTGCCGTACCCGCAGGCAGGTCGAGTTCATCGTGAACGACCAGTACGCTCTCGGGCGCCAGCTTGTGGAATGCGCACAGGGGCTGTACTGCATCGCCACTGCGATTCATGAACGTTGCCGGCTTGAGCAACCAGACGCTGGCTTCGCCCATACCGCGGCGCGCCAGATCGCCCTTAAACTTGCGCTCGGATGAGAACGCTACGCGCCAACGCTCGGCGAGCCGATCAGCCAGCCAGAAACCGACATTGTGCCGGTCGCTGGCATGGTCGGCGCCGGGGTTGCCCAAGGCGACAACGGCGCGAATTGCATCACTCACGCCGCTGCTCCAACCCGTACGTTCGCTCGAGCGCGAAGACGACTACTTGTCTTCGTCTTCGCCGGACTCGTCGCCCGCGTCTTCGCCTTCGGACTTGCCGTCTTCGGCCTCGCCCGCTTCGCCTTCCTCGGCTTCGGCGGCCGCTTCGGCTTCCGCCTCGTCTTCGGCTTCGAGTTCGATCGCCGCACGCGGCACCTGTACCGAAACGACGGTGCGATCGGTCTGGTCTTCTTCGTCGCCCATCAGCTCGACGATTTCGACGCCTTCCGGCAGCACGAGCTCGCTCAGGTGCACGGAATCGTGCAGGTGAAGCTTCGAGCAGTCGACTTCGATGTATTCCGGCAGATTGCGCGGCAGACATTCGAT
Organism: Salinisphaera shabanensis E1L3A; assembly: GCF_000215955.2. Taxonomy (GTDB): domain Bacteria; phylum Pseudomonadota; class Gammaproteobacteria; order Nevskiales; family Salinisphaeraceae; genus Salinisphaera; species Salinisphaera shabanensis. The sequence goes on along the minus strand of NZ_AFNV02000007.1, from coordinate 129,469 downwards.
TTCGATGTCGTTCATGTTGTGCTGAACAACGCCGTCCTCATCGGCCACGCCCGGGCATTCCTCTTCGCCCACGAAGTGCAGCGGCACGCTCATACGCAGCGCTTCACCGGCGACGATGCGCAGGAAGTCGGCATGCTCGATGAACGGCTTGGCCGGGTGGCGCTGCAGATCGCGCAGCACGACTTCTTCACTGCCGCCGCCAGCCACATTGATCTTGATGATGTGCGAGAAGAACGCCTCGTTATCCAGATGATGGTCGAGGTCGTTGTGCTCCAGCGTGAGCATCACCGGCTCGCCGTTGCCACCGTAGATGATGGCCGGCACACGGCCTTCACGACGCAGGCGACGGTTCTCGGCGCGGCCCTTCGCGGTACGTTTTTCCGCATTCAGCTCGAAAGCTTCCATATCGATTCGCTCCAATAATAAGGACGGTCGCCGGAAACCCCGTCGACCGCTCGATCGTTGTATTTTCTGGCGGGCCGCCGCCCACCGGTCTCAAAAGACCGCGTAGTATACGCGCTTGAACGCCAAATGCACGACCCGTGTCGGGATCGCCGACGTCGAACGCGCGACTAGTCCACGTACAGCGTGGACACGGACTCCTCGTTGCTCACCCGGCGGATCGTTTCCGCCAGCAATGCTGCAATATGCAGCTGGCGAATCTTGCCGCAGGCGGCGGCGTCCGGCGATAGCGGAATGGTGTCGGATACGACCAGCTCGTCGAGCCGCGAATTGCTGATGTTCTCGACCGCCTTGCCCGAAAGCACCGCGTGGGTGACGTAGGCCTTGACCTTGGTCGCGCCCTGGTTCTTGAGTGCATCCGCTGCCTGACACAGCGTGCCAGCGGTATCGACAAGGTCGTCGACCATTATGCAGGTCTTGCCGCTGACATCGCCGATGATATTCATCACCTTGGCTTCATTGGCCTTCGGGCGGCGCTTGTCGATGATGGCGAGATCCGCGTCATCAAGGCGCTTGGCCAGCGCGCGTGCACGCACGACACCGCCGACATCCGGGGAGACCACAATGAGCTTTTCGTCTTTCTGGCGCCAGATGTCGCCGAGCAGAATCGGCGAGGCATAGACGTTGTCGACGGGCATATCGAAAAAGCCCTGAATCTGGTCGGCATGCAGATCGACAGTGAGTACGCGATCGGTGCCGACCGCACCGAGCATGCTGGCTACGACCTTTGCCGAAATCGGTACACGCGCACTGCGCGGACGCCGGTCCTGACGGGCATAGCCAAAATACGGGATCACGGCGGTGATTCGACCAGCCGACGCCCGATGCAGCGCATCGATGAGCATCAGCAGTTCCATGACGTTGTCGTTGGTCGGCCGACAGGTGGACTGGACCACGAAAACATCGCGTCCACGTACGTTTTCTTCGACCTCGACGGCGATTTCGCCATCCGAGAACTTACCGACACTCGCCTTGCCTACCGGCAGCTTGAGGTAACCGGCCACATCCTTGGCCAACGCCGGATTGGCGTTGCCGGTAAAGACCATCAACCTGGAATCCGCCATGCGTGTGCTGCCGTGCTGTCAATTGAAGATGAGCGGTCCGCGATGCGGACGAAAACGAGGATGAAGCACAGCCGCCGGCGCCTTATAGCGCGTTGCCCTGCTCTAATTGTCGCGCGGCGCGTTGCCGTGAATGCGGCTTCGCGCGCTGCGTCAATTTCATCCAGCCATTCAGGCTGTCTTTCGTGTCCGCTCGCTGCGGACAATTAAATGGCTGGGGCGGCAGGATTATTCGGCATCTTGCGATGCCTCACCCCGCGGGCTCGTGCCGCTGCGCGTCACGATTCTTGCGCGCTTCGCGCGCTGCGTCGAACCTGGCAGGTTCTCATCCAGCCGCCCAGGCTGTCGTTCGTGTCCGCTCGCGCGGACGATTAAATGGCTGGGGCGGCAGGATTCGAACCTGCGGTACACGGGATCAAAACCCGATGCCTTACCGCTTGGCTACGCCCCATTTGAACCTATGTCGTCTTCGTTCCTTCGCATTTTGTCAGCTGTCAGCCGACCGTCATATCGCGAGAAGGCCGCGTATTTTCTTGGCTGCTAGCGTCAGTGTCAATTCGCGCGTGATACGCCGTCGATATCGAACCAGCGATCGACCACCAGTCGGATACGCGTCTCACCGTTGTCGAGTACGATGCGCCGCGGTACGGCGGGCGCGTTTTCGGGTTCGATATAGTCGGGAAACGACAGCGCCCAGCCCTTCTGTTCAAGCGAGATCATGCGCCCCTGCGCATCTACGCTGATACGGTCGTAGCCACCGGGTGCCGGGAGTCCGCGCGCCCAGAAGCGCAGCGGCTCGAGCGGAAACGTCCAGCCCAGCGTGCGCTCGACCAGAATATCCGGCTCGGTGGTCACGAAGCGCTCGTCCTTGGTCTGAATGACGACGACGTCGTCGAGCGAGCCCTTGGCACGAAACCCGCCCGCGCCCAACGGTCCGGACAGACGCACGTCGAAGTCTTCACCCTGCTGGCGCCAGCTCAGATTACCGGTCCAGCCCAGAAGCTGCCCCGTGGCCACCCGGCCCTGAAGCGACCAGATGCTGAAATCGGCCAGTTCGTTCTTGTGCTCGGCCCATGCAGCGGCATCGACCACCCCGGCCTCGGTTTCAGCCGGCTTGCGAATGATCGCGCAGCCGGACAACACGGCAGCGGCAAGTAAACAGACGAGAAGTTTCTTCATGGGTCGAGACGTTCCACGGTTTCAGTGAGCACGGGATGGTCGGAATTATCCGCCATCGCGTTCTGCCATATGCGGCGCGCGGCCTCATGCTGGCCTTGTTGCCAGAGAACTTCGCCCAGATGCGCCGCCACTTCGGCGTCCGGAAAATCCCGGTAGGCACGTTCCAGATAATGGCGCGCCGTGTCCAGATTGCCGAGACGATACTCGACCCAGCCCATGCTATCGAGAATGGCCGGATTGTCCGGCTCGGCTTCGAGCGCGCGCCGGATGTACTCGGCGGCGCGCTCGTAGTCGGTGCCGTGGTTGGCGATCAGATAGCCCAATGCATTGAGCGCGCGCGCATCGTCGGGCTCGCTGTCGAGCACGGCCTGCAAGTCGTTCTTTGCGGCCTCGATATCGCCAAGACGCTCATACGCCATGGAACGGCCATAGCGCAGTTCGCTGCTATCCGGAATCTCATCGAGGGCGTGATTGTAGATATCCAGCGCCGCGCGCGGTTCGTCAGCTTCGTAGAGCAACTGCCCTTCTGCGGCGTAGAGCTGTTCAGCCAGATCGGGATAGATGGCCCGCAACTCGCTCAGCCGGCGCTGTGCACCCGGCAGGTCGTCCTGCATGAAGATCATGCGCGCACCGCGCACCTGCGCTTCGAACGCGTGGCCGCCGTTTTCGACCCGTTGATACCAGCGCTGCGCCTGGGCGTAGTCCTCGCGCTGCTCGGCGATGGTGCCCAGATAGAACGCCGCATCGTCCGCACGCTCGTTATTATCGTACAGGCGGGTGAAGGCCGTTTCCGCCCGTTCGAGCTGGCCCAGACTCAGCGATAGAATCGCCAGACCATAGCGTGCGTCGGAATTGTCCGGTTGCAGCTGTGTAGCCTGTTCGAACTCGCCGAGCGCCGCGTCTTCCTCGTCGGCCTCGATCAAAAGACGCGCAAGCGCCAGATGGTATTGCGCACGACTGACGGCATTACCCGGCAGCTTGTCGACGAGCTGCTGTGCCTTCGCGGTTTCGCCGCCACGAATCCATACACCGGCCTGCAGCAGCACGGCATCGTTCCAGTTCGGATCGAGTGCGAGTGCGCGTTCGGCCGCACGGGCGGCGATCTCGCTGCGATCGTAGCGCAGTGCGACCACGCCCAGCGCGTACTGCGCCGGCGCGCTGGCGCTATCGGCCTGCGCCATGTTCGACAAGGTATCGATGACCATATCGGTGGCGTTGGGCGCCCCGCTGACCACGTCGGCCAGCAGGCGATAGCCGATATCCGGCGAGGCGGCTGCCTGAACCAGCGCCGGCGCATAGAGAGCGAGACCGTCGGCGTCTTCGTTGGCCACTGCCATGCGCGCGGCGGTACGCTGCGCGTCCAGCGAGTCCGGTTCGTTACGCGCCCAAAGGGTAGCCGCGCGATAGGCGAGATCGGGCTGCTCTGCGAATAGCGCAATTCGCGTTGCACGCTTGGCTAGCGCCGGATCGTTGGAATATTCGAGAGCGGCCACATATTCTCGCGCAGCCAGAGCGCGGTTGTCGCGCTGGATCGCCATTTCGCCGGCGAGCACGTGGTATTCGTAAGCCTCGCGCCGGCTCACCGGGCTCGGTGGCACGGCATTGGCGTCGATGCGCACGTCCGCGCCAGGATGCGTGCCGGGCTGGCCCGCACAACCGGCGGCCAGGAGCACAACACAACCGAGCAACAGACCGGCCGCACGCCAGCGCAAGCCGGCACGAGCGCGGCCCGTATCATTCACGTCGTTAATATGCATAAGTCAATGATAGCGCGACGATCCAACCAGCGGCTATGCAAAGCGCGCGGCGTAAGTGGCGGTAGCGGTAGAATAACCCCATGACGCTGCTGACCGTCGGCTTGAACCATATCACCGCCCCGCTATCGGTCCGTGAGACCGCGGCGTTTCCGCCCGAGCAATTCGATGCTGCGCTCGACGATTTCCTGCGCCTGCCGCATGTGCACGAGGGCGCGATTCTGTCGACCTGCAATCGCACCGAACTCTATGCTGTGACCGACGCCCCGGGCGACGGTTCCCTGCGTCGTTGGCTGTGCGAACAGCGCGGGCTCAACGACGACGACATGGCGCCCTACTTCTATATTCATCGCGATCGCGAGACCGTACGCCACAGTTTGCGCGTGGCGGCCGGACTGGATTCGATGATTCTCGGTGAGCCGCAGATTCTCGGGCAGATGAAAAACGCCTATCGCAGCGCGCGTGCCGCGCGTGGCGCCGGCCCGCTGCTCACGCGTTTGTTCGAACACAGCTTCGCGGTAGCCAAGCAGATTCGTAGCCAGACCGAGATCGGCGCCAATCCGGTGTCCGTGGCGTATGCCGGAGTGAGTCTGGCGCGTCAGATCTTTGCCGATCTGTCGGAAACCTCGGCCATGTTCATTGGTGCCGGCGAAACCGTCGATCTGGCGGCGCGCTATCTCGCCGAAGCGGGCGTGCAACGCATGATCTTTGCCAATCGCAGTGTCGAACGTGCTCAGGAACTGGCCACGCGCTATCACGGCTACGCGATCGCGCTCGAGGATGTCGCGACCCATCTTGCCGAAGCCGACATGCTGATCTCGTCGACCGCGGCGCCCGGCTATCTGGTGGACTTCGACGATCTGCGCGACGCGGTTCGCCAGCGCCGCCGCAAACCGATGTTCGCACTCGACCTCGCCGTACCGCGCGACATCGACCCGGCTGCGGGCAAGCTCGAGGACATCTATCTGTATTCGGTGGATGACCTGCAAAGCGTCATCGACGATAATCGCCGCTCGCGCGAAAAGGCGGCCACGCTGGCCGACGGTATGCTCGATGGGCGCATCGAGGAATATATCGACTGGCTGGACTCGCGCCAGGCGATCGATACCATTCGCGATCTGCGCCATCAGGCCTACGCCGCCCGCGAGGACGTGCTTGCGAAGGCACGGCGGCGACTGGCGCGCGGCGAGAACGCCGACGACGTGCTCGCCTATCTAGCCCACACGCTGACCAACAAACTGATGCACGACCCAAGCGCGACGCTGCGCAAGGCGCGCGGTGCGCATCAGCAGGAACTGCTGACCAGCGCCCGTGATCTGTTTCAGCTCGATAATGAAACACACGCCTACAACGCGCACCACGCCGTTTTCAAGACGACCAAAGAAGACAACGAATGAAAGATTCCCTGCGCGCCAAACTCGAGGAACTGGTCGAACGCCATGAAGACCTCGCGCACTCGCTGTCCGACCCGGAGGTCATCGGTGATCAGGACAAGTTCCGGCGCATGTCCCAGGAATATGCCCAGCTTGAATCGCTGTCCGCCGACTATCGGGCCTGGCGCGCGCTGGTCGACGAAATGGCCGACCTGGAAGAAATGGAGAACTCGGACGAAGCCGAACTGCGCGAAATGGCCGAAGTCGAACTCGACGACGCGCGCGAGCGGCTTGTCGGCCTCGAGGCGGCGCTACGCAAGCATCTCATCCCACGCGATCCGAACGACAACGCCAACCTCTATCTCGAAATTCGTGCCGGTACCGGCGGCGACGAAGCTGCGCTGTTCGCGGGCGATCTGCTGCGCATGTATTCCAGCTACGCAGAAAAACAGGGCTGGCAGGTCGAAATCCTGTCAGCCAGCGAAGGCGAGCACGGTGGCTACAAGGAAGTGATCTCGCGCCTGATCGGCACCGGCGCTTTTTCGCGGCTGAAGTTCGAATCCGGCGCGCATCGCGTTCAGCGCGTGCCGGCCACCGAATCGCAAGGCCGTATTCATACCTCCGCTTGTACCGTGGCGGTCTTGCCCGAGCAGGATGAAGTCGGCGCGATCGATATCAACGCCAACGATATTCGTGTCGATACCTTTCGCGCCCAGGGCGCGGGTGGCCAGCACATCAACAAGACCGACTCGGCGATCCGCATCACCCACATTCCCACCGGCGTGGTCGTCGAATGCCAGCAGGAGCGCTCCCAGCACAAGAACCGCGCCCGGGCGATGAGTTTGCTGCAGACCAAACTGATGACCGCCGAACAGGACAAACAGGCCAGCGAACAGGCGGCCACGCGCAAGAAACTCGTCGGCAGCGGCGATCGCTCCGAGCGTATTCGCACCTATAACTTCCCGCAGGGCCGGGTGACCGATCACCGCATCAATCTCACCCTCTACAAGCTCGACGATGTAATGGCCGGCAATCTCGAAGAGATCGTCGATGCCCTGACCAGTGAACACCAGGCCGATCTGCTCGCCGAAATGGGCGCGGCCTGATCGAGCCGTCGTGACGAATACCGTCGACGCGCTACGCCGCGCTGCGCGCACGCGTCTGGCCGAGCATAGCGACAGCCCGGATCTAGATGCACAGCGCCTGCTCGAGCAGGTGCTCGGCGTCGATCATAGCTGGCTTGTGGTACACGCTCACGATATCGTCGACGACGCGCCGCGCCGCCGTTTCGATGCGCTGGTCGCACGCCGCGCCGCGGGTGAGCCGTTGGCTTATATCACCGGCACGGTCGGCTTCTGGACACTCGATCTCGGCGTGACGCCCGACGTGCTCGTGCCGCGTCCGGATACGGAAACGCTGGTCGAGGCGGTACTCGACGCCCACGACAGCGCGCCGCATCAGCTGCTCGATCTGGGCACGGGCAGCGGCGCGATCGCCCTGGCGCTGGCCAGCGAACGCCCAGCCTGGTCGATTACCGCCACCGATGCGAGCGCAGGCGCATTGGCGTGTGCACAAGACAACGCAACGCGGCTGGGTTTGAATCAGATCGAGTTCGCTCTCGGGCGCTGGTACGAGGCGATCGGGGACAAGCGCTTCGATATCATCGTCTCCAATCCACCCTATATCGCGCCGGGCGATCGTCATCTGGCCGCCGCTGAACTCAAGCACGAGCCACACGCGGCACTGGTCGCACCCGCCAATGGTCTTGCGGACCTGCAGCGCATCGTCGCCGGCGCGCGCGATCATCTCGATGTCGGCGGCGCTCTGTATCTCGAACACGGCGCCGACCAGGGCGCGGCCGTGCGAGCCATGCTCACGACATGGTCAGCCGTTAAGACGACGCCGGATCTCGGCGGCAACGAACGCATAACCTGCGCTCGGCTCAAGCCACACTCGCCAGCGGGGCGCAGCTGACCGGCCCGCGCCGTGGCCGCTGCTCTTGTCTCGCGTTGTTCGGGTGGAGGCATTTAACGAAACGCCGCACCCGGGCCTTCTACTATCCTCGTTGACTTAGGGGCTGTCGGCCATATGCGAGAGCTCTTCGCGCACGTCCTCGCGCTCGTGAAGGTCACCGACATAGCGGCTGACATGTCCCCCACGTTCGATGAGCAGCGTGGGCGTGGCCAACAGATTCGATTCGAGCGCGCGCTCGGGCTCGCGCAGCACATCGACCACTTCGAACTGTGCCTTTTGCTCATTCGACTGCGAGCCGATTAGCGACTCGAGCGCGCGCCGAGCACGTCGAGAACTGGGCGAATCGCCTGCCACGAATAGACAGACGCGCAGCGCGTCGCGTGCACCCTCGTTTCCCATCCCGTGCCCTCCGGCCTCTACTTCGCTCATCGTGACGGCTCATCCGAGAAACGGTGGTCGTTGGCATCCGCACCGCGACTGTGCAGCAAACGACGCCGATCGTGATCACGGCTTCGCACTTCGGCCTGAGCCTGATGCTCGAGCTGCTCAAGTTCGAGGCGCTGTTTATCGAGCTGATTCGTCAATGTCGCGATCTGCTCCTGAGTCTGGGTGATGCCTGCCTCTACCCGCCGGCGGTCGCGCTCATGCGCTTGTTGTTCGTCACGCAAACGCAGCTCGAACTCCTGCTCTTCGCGTAGCCGGGCCGAGCCCATCAACATCTGGCCACTGGCAATATAGACGTCCGCCAGCCCCGGCCCGTTATCGTCGAGCGTGAGCTCACGTATCTGGTTCGAGTGATTGATCCCGCGCGCCTTGATCACCGACAACGCTCGGTTTCGTTCGCCTTCTCCGATGCAGTAATCCACCCCGATCCATACGTCCACGATATTGGCGAGATGGCTTTCCATATCGCTCGCCTGCGCCTGCGCCGAGGACAGCGCAGTGACGTAGAACGTGATGCCCGTCGCCTTGGCCAGATCGAGCAGGCGATCTGACACGTCTACCGCCATTTCAAGACCGCCGGACTTTACCAATGCCGAAATCGGATCGACGATGACATGGTGCGGAGCAAACTCGCGTATCGCATGATGGATATCGATGTAATGCGCTTCCGCGCTCGTGGCTCCGGCAAGAACGCCCTGCATCTTCAACAAACCGCTGTCGACATGCGGCCGTAGATTGATACTGACCGACTGTAGATCCTCTACGATCTGCTCTCCGGCCTCGTCAAAGCTGATATAGAGCACGCGTTCGCCAGCTTCGGCCATCTCCCGTGCGAAACACGCGGCAAGGCTGGTTTTCGCGGCCCCCGGCGGCCCCGATATCAGAACGCTATTGCCGCGTATCAGACCGCCACGCAGCATCGTATCCAGACGCTCGATACCGCTGCCGATCTGTTCGTCGAAAACCTTGGCCTTGAGCGGATAGTTTTCGCGCTCGGCTACGAGCACCCCGCTGCTACGGATGACGAACGGCATTTCCGCGCTGCTGCTCTGCCCGCCACGCAGCTTAACCACCCGCAAGGTGCGCGCGAATGTGCGCTTATGGGCAGCATTTTGCAGCCGAATGACGCAGTCGGCGACGTAAGGCATATCGCGAAAATGCGTCGTGCCGGTGCTGTCGTGATCATCGAGCTTGGCCGTCATGATCACGGCAACCCCACAATCCGTGAGCCAGTGCTTGAGCCGGAACAGCTCGCGCATGGCCGCGACGCGGTCGCCGAGAGTGCCCAGAAGCGCATCGAGGCCGTCGATCAAAACCCAACGCGCAGCGGTTTGTTTGATCTTGGCTTCTATTGAGGCGAGCAGTCCGGAAATATCGAACGCACCCACATCGCGAAACTCGTCCTCGACGCGCGCGGCCATCAGATGGATATTGGTGTCGGCCGCTTCGGCCAGCCCCCAGTCGAAGGAGACATGGTTTTCGATGAGTTCCTCTGGCCCCTCTTCGAAGCCCACGACAATGCCCGGGCGCCCCGCCTTGGCATTATTCACCAACACTTCGAGCGCGAGCACCGTTTTGCCCACGCCGGTTCCACCGTAGAGCAGCGTCAACCGCTGGTCCGGCAGACCGCCGCCGAGCAGCGCATCCAGCCCTTCCACACCGGTCGGCATACGAGAGGTTGCCAAGAATTCAGGCATAGACAAGCGGCCTATTCCTCGAGTACAGAAGATTGATTATCCGCAAGCGTGCCGATTTCGCCACTGACCGGCAACATGTCGTGGTTGCACAACAGCCACTCCAGATCGTCGGCTGCGAGTGGCAGGCTGTATAAATAGCCTTGCGCCTCCTCGCAATTCCAATGCCTTAGCCATTTGCCCTGCGCCGCCGTTTCGACGCCTTCGGCCGTTACCCGTATGCCCAGGCTACGGGCCATTGCCACGATAGTACGCGTGATGGTCAAATCGCCTTTTTCACCGGGTATGCCGTCAACAAAGGACTTGTCGACCTTGAGATAGGTAATCGGAAAGCGGCGCAGATAGCTCAAAGAGGAATAACCGGTACCGAAATCGTCGAGCGCGACGGCGACGCCCAGCTCGTGTAACCCATGCAGCGTATCGAGCGTTGCCCCCGCCTGCTCCATGAGGACGGTTTCCGTGATCTCGAGCTCCAGATATCGGCTGGCGAGCCCCGTCTCTGCCAGCACGTCCGCAATCTGTGCCACAAGATCGGTCTGGCGGAATTGGCGGGCCGACAGATTCACCGCCACGCGTAGATGATCGTAGCCGCGCGCGTGCAGACGCTGGAGCTCACGGCAGGCCGCACGCAGCACCCATTGGCCGATCTCGATGATCAGCCCCGTTTCTTCGGCGATCGGAATGAAATCCACGGGCGAAACCATGCCGAGTTCGTCGTTCTGCCAGCGCAGCAGCGCTTCAATGCCTGTCACGGTGCCGGAGTCGACATCGACAAACGGCTGGTAATAGACATGCAGTTCATCGCGGTCGAGCGCACGATGCAGGTTGTTGCGCAACTGCAGCATCCAGTGCGCGTTGGCATCCATCTCTGGGCGATAGAACACATAGCGCCCATGGCCCTGACGCTTGGCGCGATACATAGCCATGTCGGCGTTTCGCAACAGCGTGGTCAGATCCTGGCTGTCATCGGGGTAACAGCTGATGCCGATACTGGCCGTGGTGAAAACCGTCTGATCGTTGAGCGTCAACGGCACCCGTAGCGTTTCCTGAATCCGCGCCGCCACATAGGCGGCATCCTCGGGTTTTGAAATAGAGTCGAGCAGAATCACGAACTCATCGCCGCCTTGCCGGGCAACGATATCGGTTTTGCTCACCGCGCTGCGCAGGCGATCGGCAACATGACGAAGCAACTCGTCGCCGGTGGCATGGCCGAGCGAGTCGTTAACGGCTTTGAAGCCGTCCAGATCGAGAAACAATAACGCGAGATGGCGACCGTCACGGGCCACCGCGATACGGGCCAGCTCGGCACGCTTTTCGATGAGCGTACGGTTGGCCAAGCCGGTGAGCGTATCGTAATGGGCGAGGTATTCGATCCGTGCCTCGTAGGCCTTGTCGGCCGAAAGATCGCGAAACACCACGACGAACTGGGCCGCGGCCTCGTCTTCGCTCGGCGCAAGTGCTGTGATCTTCACGTAGGCCGGATAAAGCTCGCCATTGCGGCGTCGATTCTGCACTTCACCTGTCCAGCGCTCACCCGGGCTCATGGCCTCGATCAGCCCGTCCCAGGAATCGGCGCCCCGGCGCGCGGCACCCAGCTCAAGCGACTGGCCGAGCGCCGCCGCTTCGTCATAGCCGGTGATGCGCGTATAGGCCGGATTCAACGCACGGATGCGCGTATTCGAGTCCAGCAGCACCGCGGCCTCGTCGATATGATCCAGTGCGACCTGCGCCACATCGGCGTCTTCGTCGCCGGACGTCGCCAACGCCGCATTGAAGCGAAGCACAATGCTGGCAACGCGGCCATGGGCGGGATGCTCAAAAACCCGGCTGCTCAACTGCGCCGAGAACTCAAACCCTTCGCCGTGGCGCAGTGTGACGTCGATATAGGTACCGCTGGACGCCCGGATATGTGCCAACGCATCGCGCGTACGCTCGATCGGACGTGCCAGCCATTGATCGACGGTGAGCTGTTCCATCTGCTGGCGATAGAGGCCCAGCAAGCGACACGCCGCATTGTTTGCAGCGATGATCGTGCCATTCAGGCGTACCAGCACAAGGGCAGCCGGGCTGTTTTCAGCCAGATGATGGTATTCGCTCATGCGCTAACAAATCCCCTCGCTTCGGCATTTGCCGAAAGTACAAGCGCCCGAAGCACGCTCGTTGGGCATCTCAGCCCAGTGAACATCCGGCCTGACAGCCAGCGCTTCGCTGTTTTTATCGCAGCTTATAGACGTTTACGTGCGCATCACCAAAGCCTTCGTATCAAGCGAACTGCGCGGCGCGCTCTCGCCGTATCGAATTCCATGCGCCTGCAATGGATTGCTACGACGTCGTGCGGGCGAACGGATGCGGCATCTCCCGTAGTCGACATCGGGAATTTGCGCACAAAAGCAGAGGAACGCGTCGCGGCACAAGCGGGAATTGCGCAGGTGACCGCCGTAAACCGACCTTGCGCGCCAAGCCCGCTTTCTTCGCGCGTGCACGCCCGTAGCCGGCACGGATTCAACCGGCAATCACCATCAGGCTTCGCTCAACTGCTATGCGCTCGGCCTACACCGTTGTCCCGCAGGCAGCGATAACGCGCGGCAATACAGCCACCGCGTTTCGCATTTCCCGGTCGTGCCGCAGCCGGCTACAGAGCCCCTAGCCGAGCCGTTCGATCACCGCATCGGTAAACCGCTCGGTCGTCGCGTTGCCGCCCAGATCCGGGGTCACACGATCGTGCTCGGCCACTACAGAGCGCACGGCCCGCCGCAGACGGTTGGCATTCTCCGGTTGGTCGACATGCTCCAGCATGAGCGCGGCGGCAAGAATCACCGAGGTCGGATTGGCAATGCCCTTGCCGGCAATATCGGGCGCGCTGCCGTGTACGGCTTCGAACATCGCACAGGTTTCGCCGATATTCGCGCCCGGCGCCAGACCCAGGCCGCCGATCAGGCCGGCACACAGATCAGACAGGATATCGCCGAACAGATTGGTCGTGACGATGACATCGAATCGTTCGGGGTGCATGACGAGTTTCATCGCACAGGCATCGACGATCACCTCGTCGTGCTCGATATCATCGTATTCCTCGGAAATCTGGCGACCGACCTCCAAAAACAGACCTGACGTCGATTTCATGATGTTGGCCTTGTGCGCCAACGTCACCTTGCGTCGCCCGCGTGCCCGCGCCATATCGAAAGCGAAACGAATAATGCGCTCGCACTCGGAACGGGTGATCACCGACAGGGCTTCAGCACGGTTGCCGTCTTCCGACACCTTCTGGCCCTGGCCGGAATACATGCCGCCGGTGTTTTCGCGCACGGTAATGATGTCGAGGTTCTTGTAACGCGACTGGGTGCCGGGCATCGACAGCGTCGGGCGCACATTCGCATAAAGATCGAAATGCTTGCGCATGGCGACATTGACCGAGCGATACCCCTTGCCGGACGGGGTCGTAACCGGGCCTTTGAGTACCAGTCCGGTACGCTCGATCGACTTGAGCGCCGATTCCGGCATGACTTCCGATTCGCCGGCATCGAGCGCGGCCTGGCCGACGATGACCTCTTCATACTCGAAGCCGGTATCCAGCCGATCGAGCACGCGTAGTGCCGCATTGACGATATCCGGGCCGATACCATCGCCCTTGATGACTGTGACCGGCGTCTTGCTCATGTCGAATCCTCTAAACTTGATAAATATCTCTGCGCGATGCGCGCCCCGAAAGAGGCATGCATCGCGATCTAAATCTCGCTGCGCTCATCCTAGCACCGCATAGACCGAAGGATTGAGGTTGCCCCGGTTGGCGCCCGCGTGTGCGGCGCGGCAGAATTGCGGCATCTGGCGCGTGACCGCGCGTGTTTCGATTTTTCAACCCGAGCCAACCATGCGCTTGAACGCGACCTGCCCTACCCGTTTGCTGCTAATCGCGCTCGCGATTTTTGCGCTTGCGTTGCCGATAACCGCGTTCGCCCAGGACTATGCTGATGATGGCACGCAGATGCCGGTCGATCTGGTGGTGGTCATGAAGGCCAATCGCGTGATGTATCTGTATGCCGATGGCGAAATGGTCGACCAGTTCCCGATCGCGCTCGGCAAGAACCCGATCGGCACCAAGCGTCAGCGTGGCGATAACAAAACTCCGGAGGGGTTGTACCGACTGGACTGGCGCAACCCGGACAGCATTTTCCACCGCTCGATTCATATCTCGTATCCGAACGCGCGGGACCGCGCGCATGCGTCTGCGCGCGGCGTGGACCCCGGCGATCTGATCATGATTCACGGCCAGCCCGATTACGACGATCGCGAGCGCGAAGGCGACTGGACCAACGGCTGTATCGCTGTCTCCAACGAAGCCATCGATACGATCTGGAAGCGTGTCACCGACGGCACACGCATTCATATCTATCCGTAAGCACCGAACAGCGTCGGGCGCGGGCACTAACATGCCGGAATGACACACCACGAACCGCGCCACCCGAATGGCTTGCCCCGCGACAAACAGCAAGCGCTGGCACGCGCCTGCCGTATCGAATGGCTCACGCTGGTTCTGCGCATCAGCGTAATCGCCGCGCTCTATCTTGCGCTGGGCACGACTCAGGCGCTCACGGCCATCTGGCTGAAAAGCCTCTGGGCCTTGTTGCCGCCGGTGGCTTTCCTCGTGGCCTGTCGGGTCGAGCGTTTGCAACCGCGGCCGCGTTTTCCTTTCGGCTTTTATCGGGCAGGCACCATCGCATTCTTGAGCGGCGCGCTTGCGCTGTCTGCGATGGGCCTGTATCTGCTCTATGTGGGTTTGCGCAGCCTGATGACGCTCAAGCACCCGGCTCTTGGCTCGTGGTGGTCGACGCCGGCGCTAGACTGGTCGGGCTGGCCTGTGCTCGCCGCACTGGCCTACAGCATGCTGGTACCGGTCGTCGCCGGGCGTTCACGCCAGCGTCTGGCTATCGCTCTGCACGACAAGGGGCTGTATGCCGACGCCACCATGGGTCGCGCGAGCTGGCTGGCCGGCGGCGCGGCCATCGTGGGTGTGCTTGGTATCGGGCTTGGCCTGTGGTGGGCGGATTTCATTGCCACACTGATCATCGGCGCCGATATCCTGCGTCACGGTTTGCGGCATTTGTATACCGCAGTCTGTGACCTGATCGACGAAGTGCCACGCAAACTGGGCACAAATACGATCGACCCGCTCGGCGCGACGATACGGAATCATCTGGAGTCGCAGCCCTGGGTATCAGACGCGCGGGTGCGCCTGCGTGAAGAAGGCCGCCGGCTGACCGGCGTTGCGTTCGTGTGTCCGCACACCGACACCGATGCGCTGGTATCAAGACTGGCGCGCGCCCGTGCCGATATCGAAGCGCTCGACTGGCGTCTGCTGGATTTCGAATTGGTACCGGTCAACGCCAACCGCTGTGCGAACGCCATTTACACACCGCGCTGACTTGAGCTCGCGCGCCCGCGCGCCGTCTCTCGTGCCGATAGGATGCGGGCGCTATCATGCGCGTCGATTTAATAAGGAATTAGGCGTGACCCCTGTAAAAATGAGTCGGATGCTGGCCACCCGCTTGCTTTTCGAAGCACAAAAACAGCCGGACGTCGAAGTCTGCGGTTTTCTGAGCCAACGCGACGGCGTGCCTTACGACATCTACCCGGTGGCCAACGTGGCGGCTGAGCCCGCGCGGCGCTTCGAAATGGATCCGGCAGGCCAGGTCGCCGCACTCAGGAACATGCGCGAGCGTGGCGAGGGAATGCTGGCGATCTATCATTCGCACCCCAGCGCACCGCCCGGGCCTTCCGTGCATGACCTGGCGGGCCTGGGTTACCCGGAAGCGCTGTATCTGATTATTTCGCTCAATATCAAAGGGGTGCTCGAGATGCGCGCGTGGCAGCGTGAAGACGACACCATGCGCGAGCGCGTGCTCACCATTCTGGACTGAGCGTCGGCGCGAAAGCACAGCGATCTTCAAGGCTTTCGGTCACCCGCCGCGCTTTTTTGTAGAATCGCGGGCTGATTCGTTCACCGACCCGACCGGCCCTGCCCATGCGTCTATCCGCTTTCGCCCTGTCCACCACCAAGGAAACCCCGGCCGATGCCGAAATCGTGTCGCACCAGCTGATGCTGCGTGCCGGCATGATCCGCAAACTCGGCGCCGGCCTGTATACCTGGACGCCGCTGGGCATTCGGGTCTTGCGCAAGGTGGAAAACATCGTGCGCGAGGAAATGGACGCGGCCGGCGCACTCGAAGTGCTCATGCCGGCCGTACAGCCGGCCGAACTCTGGCAACAAAGCGGACGCTGGGACGCCATGGGCGATCTCATGCTGCGCATGACCGATCGCGCGGAACGCCAATACTGCTTCGGGCCCACGCACGAAGAAGTCATCACCGACTACGCCAAGCGCGATATCAGCAGCTACAAACAGCTGCCGGTCAATTTCTACCAGATCCAGACAAAATTCCGCGACGAGATCCGGCCGCGCTTCGGCCTGATGCGCGCACGCGAATTCATCATGAAGGACGCCTACTCCTTCCATATGGACGACGCGGACCTGGACCGCGAATACCACGTCATGCGCGCGGCCTATGCACGTATTCTCGATCGCATCGGGCTGGATTATCGCGTGGTCGCAGCGGACTCCGGTGCGATTGGTGGCGCCAAATCCGAAGAGTTTCATGTGCTCGCACAGACCGGTGAAGACGAACTGGCGGTCGCCGAGAACGGCCGTTACGCGGCCAACGTCGAAGCGGCCCTCACCATGGCCAGCGAGACACCGCGCCCGGCCCCGGGCGGCGAATTGCGCAAGGTGGATACCCCCGGCGTGGCCACCATCGCCGATTTGTGCGCCGCACTCGATCTGCCGGCCGAAACCACCGCCAAGGCGATCGTGGTCATGGGCGACGACGACAAGCCGGTGCTCCTGGTGCTGCGCGGCGATCACAGCCTCAACGAAATCAAGGCCGAAGGCATCGACGGCATCGCCACGCCACTGCAATTCGCCGAAGAATCCGTCATCCGCGAACATTTCGGTGCCGGCCCTGGCTCGCTCGGCCCGGTGAACGTCAACGTGCGCGTGATTGCCGATTACGCCGTGCAGAACGCTGCAGACATGGCCGTGGGCGCGAACTATGACGGTGCCCACTTCGTGAACTTCAACTGGGGCCGCGACGCGATAGAGCCCGAGTTTGCCGACCTGCGCAACGTGGTCGCCGGCGACCCGAGCCCGGACGGCTCGCCGCTATCGATTCTGCGCGGCATCGAAGTCGGCCACGTATTCCAACTGGGCGACAAGTACAGCCGCGCGCTCGAGCTGAGCGTGCTGGACGAAAACGGCAAGTCGATCACACCGCAGATGGGCTGCTACGGCTTTGGCGTATCCCGTATCGTCGCCGCCGCGATCGAGCAGTGCTTCGACGATGCCGGCATCTGCTGGCCGACGGCGATCGCGCCGTTCGAGCTGGTCATCATTCCCATCAAGGCCGACAAATCCGCTGCAGTGCGCAAGGCCTGCGACAACCTGTATGCCGAATGCCGCAATGCCGGCATCGATGTCGCCCTCGACGATCGCGGCCTGCGTCCCGGACCGATGTTCGCGGATGCCGAGCTCATCGGCATTCCGCATCGCGTGGTCATCTCCGATCGCGGGCTCGAGGCGGGTACGCTCGAATACAAGGGCCGCCGCGACAGTGACAACAGCCAGATCGAATACAGCCTTGAAGCCTTGCGGCAAAAGTTGGGCCGCTAGGCGCCGATAACGTCGAGGATCGCCTACGATCAGCGCGTTCGTTCACGCGGCATCGGTGCACGCGGCGCGTATGGAAAAACGAGCCAGGCCGACGGGGGAATCAGACTTTGTCCGAGACGTATTCGCTAGCGCGCGCGGTCGCGTGGCTCGTACGGGTGCTGTTGCCCAGCGTAGTCTGGGCCGCAATGTTCGTGGGCTCCCCCGCGCACGGCGCTGCAGCCCAACCTGAAGCGGTGGATCCGGCTCTGCGCCGGGCGTTGATGAGCGCCGTACACGAGTCGGCCACGTTCTCGAATCGTTTCGAAGCCGAAGTCTGGTTGCTCGACATGTCGACCCGCCTGGAACGTCTCATGCCGGATGTCGGCCGGCGCATGGCTCTGCTCAAGACCGTACACGCCGAGTCGACGCGCGCCGGGTTGGACCCGCAGGTGGTGCTGTCGTTAATCCAGGTGGAATCTGCTTTCCAGCGTTTTGCGGTATCGTCGGCAGGCGCAATCGGGCTCATGCAGATCATGCCGTTCTGGATCGACGAAATCGGGCGGCCCGACGACAATCTCTTCGATATGCGCACCAATCTGCGCTACGGCTGCACGATTCTGGCGTTCTATCTCGACAAGGAAAACGGCGATCTCACCCGCGCCCTGGCCCGCTATAACGGCAGCCTCGGCCAGTACTGGTACCCATCGCGGGTCGCAAGCGCCTTGCAGGCACGCTGGTACGCCCGCTGATCGCAAGCCCGGCGTTGCGTTGTTGGCGCACGCGTCGCAGGATGAGCCGCCCATTCCAACCCCGTCGCCGTCATGCGTTTGTATTACAACCCGCGTTGTTCCAAGTCACGCACGGCGCTGTCCCTACTCGAGGACGCGGGACAGGTGGTGGAAGTCGTGGATTATCTGAAAGCGCCGCCTGGCGCCGCCGAACTCGCCAGCCTGATCGAAGCGCTCGATACGGCACCCGCATCGCTTGTACGTACCACCGATACCGCCTTTGCCGACAGTGGCTACACTGAAAACACACTCGATCGGGATAGCGTAGTAACGCTGCTCGTCGCCCAACCGGCGCTGATGCAGCGCCCGCTACTCGTCACCGATACCGCAGCACTCATCGCTCGCCCACCCGAGCGCCTATTCGAACTCATCGATTCCCGTCAGGACACGCATTCATGAGCAGCACTTCCACGAGCAACGAGATTCTCGTGCTCTATTACAGTCGCAACGGCGCCACCGCCGCACTCGCGAACGAAGTCGCGCGCGGCATCGCCAAAGCCAAACCTATGCAGGCTCGCGTACGCACGGTGCCCGAAGTCTCGCCCGATTCCGAGGCCAGCGCGCCATCGGTGCCTGAACACGGCGCACCCTATGCGACCCACGACGATCTCGAGGACTGTGCCGGCCTGATCATCGGCTCGCCGACACGTTTCGGCAATATGGCCGCGCCTTTGAAGTATTTCATCGATACGCTGTCAGGCCAGTGGCTGTCGGGCACACTCGCCGACAAGCCTGCGGCAGTGTTCACATCGACAGGCAGTCTGCACGGCGGTCAGGAAACCACACTGACGAGCATGATGTTGCCGTTGCTGCATCACGGCATGCTGATCGTCGGCCTGACCTATACCGCCGACAATCTGCTGGCCGAAACCGACAGCGGCGGCACCCCGTACGGTGCCAGCCATGTATCCGGCGTGATCGGCGACAAGGCGCTCACCGATATCGAAAAGCAGCTCGCCCGCAATCTCGGCGAGCGTGTCGCACGTACCGCACTCAAACTGGGCGATCCCTGATGCGCTGGTCTCGTTATGCCCTGCTACTCGCCGTAATTTCCAATATTGCGCTGATCGTGAGCCTGTTCTGGATTGCCGGCGTTCATACCACCGAGCGGCTACTACTGGCAGGGATCTTCAGCCTGCCCCTACTGGCCTCGCTCAACGGGCTGGCGCGTGCACGCATTTATACCGCGGCCTGGGCCTCAATGGCCGCCCTGTTCTATATGGCCTATGCGATGGTCGAATATATTTCCGGCGTCGCCACTCTGGCCGTGGACCTGTGCCTGGGCGCCAGTATCGCGATGTTCGTGGGCACCGTGGTGTTCGCCAAATGGGATGCGCGCGAACGCGAAGCGACACGCTCTTAAGGCCGCAAAACGGCCCACAGGAAATCAGCCCAGAATCTGTTTGACGAACGGAATGGTCAGCCGTCGATGGGCAGCCAGTGAGGCGTGATCCAGCGTATCGAGTGCGCGCATCAGTGCCGGCACGTCGCGCTCGCCGTGGCGCAGCAGCCAGCGGGCTGTCGCATCGGGCATTTCCATACCGCGCTGGGCGGCACGCTCGACGAGCAATGCATGCTTGTCGGCATCATCGAGTTCGGTGGTCGCGATCACCCCGCCCCAGACCAGTCGGCTGGCCAGATCGGGGTAGCGCCAGACCCAGTTCCGCCGGCGGCTGTCGATCGGCTGCCAGCAAACGTCCGCCGCGCGCGCGCAGTCCGTCGGTGAGACTCAATAGCGCGATTTCAGCGTCGCGGTCGCCTGCGATCGCCGCTACATCGTCGATACAGACACAGTCCATATCCTGTAACCCGGCCAGTAGCGACTCGGCTTGATCGGCGACCTGATCCAGCGGCACATAGACACTGCGATCGCCGGCATCGCCGGCTGCACGACACACCGCCTGGAGCAAATGCGTCTTGCCGCTGGCTTCGGGGCCGTGCACGAACAGGCGCTCGCTGCGGCCATCGGCAATCTGGGTCACGGCTGCGCGTACGGGCGCATTCGTTTCGCCCACGAATGCGTCGAGCGTCGCGCTCTGCGGCAGCTGAACCCCCAGAATGAGCTGTGTCGCCATTATCGCGACCTCGTCGAACACACAGACATCAATGGTCGAGATAGGCTCGGCTGGAGCGCCATTGTCGACCACCGTAGCGCACGATCACAGCCACGGCCGCGGCCACCGGCAAGGCAATGAGCACACCGACGAAGCCCAGGATCTGACCGCCGGCCAGTACCGCGAAAATGACCCACACCGGATGCAGGCCGATGGCATCACCCAGCAGCAGCGGCTGCAGAATCACCTGTTCGAGCACCTGACCGATACCGAAGACGATGAAAACCCAGACCAGCTGGAACGGGTCGCCGGTCTGTACGAGCATCGCAATGCTCGATACCAGCAAGCCGCTGATTACGCCAACATAAGGCACGAAGCTCACCAGCCCCGCGCCCAGACCGATCACCAGCGCCAGATCGAGGCCCGCCAGCCACAGACCGACGATATAAATCGAGCCGAGCACGGTCATCACCAGAAGCTGGCCACGGATGAACTGGCCCAATACCTGGTCGGTTTCCTCGGCGAGTTCGGTGATCGTGCCGACATAGCGGCGCGGCAACTGCGACTTGATCCAGGCGACCATGTGGTCCCAGTCGCGCAGCAGATAGAACATGATCACCGGGATGAGCAGCAGGTTCATGGCGATCGCCATGAGCGCGGTACCCGAAGAAAACGCTTTCTTGGCGACTGTAGAAGCAAAGCCGCCCGCGGTGCCCCAGTTGTCGGCAATCAGGGTCTTGATCGACTCCACGTCGAGCGACTGGCCATTACGCCCGAACGAACCGAGATACGGCGCGGTCGTCTGCTGAATCCAGTCCAAATAGCGCGGCAGGTTCTGTACCAGCGTATTGAGCTGCTTTTGCAGTGGCGGCAACAGCAGCAACATCAGAAGAGACAGCACCACTGTAACTACGGCAAAAACCACCACGACCCCGCCGGTGCGCGACATGCGCATCCGTTCGAGCCGATCGACGATGGGATCGCAGACATACGCCAGGCCGGCGCCGATGAGAAACGGCGTGAGGATCGAGCCCAGCAGCCAGATCGTGAAGACGACGAACGCGAACACGCCAATCGCGACATTGCGCTGGCTTTTCACCATGACGGGTATCCGGTCGATCGATTCATCGATATGCCATTCACGCTACCGGCGCGGCACATGAAAATGCGGGCGCGCGCGCCGCGATCCTGACTCCTGTGGTGTTGCACGAATACCTCGGCATGAAAACGACGATAACGGCCCCTCAACCCTGAAAATCCCAGCGCCCGATGACACGATGCGCGTGGTCGCGACACGGCAGCCACGGCCCGTACAGAGACACCCGGTTCGTATGCCGGCCACGTTGCGCAAAACAGTAATAATCGATACGACCCACACCGCTGGCAACAGGGCTGGATACCCGCGTTACAATAACATGCGCTGCCCGGCCCGACGGGCTCAATCTCTTTCAACCGTGAGCGATTCCACGTGAGCCAACGCCCTTCTCTGACTTATGCCGACGCCGGCGTGGATATCGATGCCGGCAATCGTCTGGTCGACGAAATACGCGGCCCGGTCGAGGCCACCCGCCGGCCCGAAGTGATCGGCGGACTGGGCGGTTTCGGCGGCCTGTTCGAGCTGCCGGTCGACCGCTATCGGCGCCCGGTGCTCGTCTCCGGCACCGATGGCGTGGGCACGAAGCTGCGCCTTGCGATCGATGCACACCGTTTTGACGGTATCGGTATCGATCTGGTCGCCATGTGTGTAAACGATGTGCTGGTGACCGGCGCGGAACCGTTGTTCTTTCTCGACTACTACGCCACGGCCCATCTCGACGCCGCCGTTGCCGCGCCGGTCATCAAGAGCATCGCCGAAGGCTGTCGCCAGGCAGGCGCGTCGCTCATCGGCGGCGAAACAGCCGAAATGCCCGGCATGTATGCCAGCGGTGATTTCGATCTGGCCGGCTTCTGTGTGGGCGTGGTCGAATACGATGCCCGTATCGACGGCAGTCGCCTGAGCGAAGGTAGCGTCGTGCTTGGGCTGGCCTCTTCCGGCGCGCATTCCAACGGCTATTCGCTGGTACGCCGTATTCTGGATGTGGCCGGGGCGACACTGGAAACCCGTCTCGGCGACCAAAGCCTGGCCGATGCGCTGCTCGCGCCGACTCGTATTTATGTAAAAGCGATTCAGGCGTTGCTTGCGCAGGTCGACGTGCAGGCCATGGCGCATATCACTGGCGGCGGTCTGGCCGAGAATTTCGCGCGCGTGATTCCCGACCATCTGGCCGCCACCATCGAACGCAGCGCCTGGACGCGCCCGCCGGTCTTCGACTGGCTCGCCGATGCAGGCAATGTCAGCGAAGCGGAGATGGATCGCACCTTCAACTGCGGTATCGGCTACTGCGTCGTGGTGCCAGCCGACCAGGTCGCCCAGGCCATCGATGTACTCACCGGGGCGGGCGAGCAGGTTTTCGAACTCGGGCGCATCCACGCGCGCGAAAACGCCGAAGACGACGCCGTTCGCCTGGTTTGAGTATCGCCCGCCCCGACAGCACGAGCGAAAAGGCTCGCCTGGTAGTGGTCATTTCCGGGCGCGGGCGCAATCTGCAAGCGATCATTCAGGCAATTGAAGCCGGTGAGCTCGCTGCCGAGATCGCGCTGGTGATCAGCAACCGCGCCGACGCGCCGGGCATGCAGATCGCACGTCTGGCCGGCCTCAACTGTGTCTGTATCGAACCGCGCGGTTTCAATCATCGCGAGGATTTCGATCGCGCGCTGGCTGCCCGTATTGCCGCTGCCCGTCCGGACTGGGTGGTGCTCGCTGGCTTCATGCGCATATTGAGCCAGGCCTTCGTCGAACGCTTCGAAGCGAAACTGATCAATATTCATCCTTCGCTGCTGCCGCTCTATAAAGGGCTGAACACGCACGAACGCGCACTGTCGAATGGCGACGCGCGCCACGGCGCGAGCGTGCATTTCGTTACCCCCGACCTGGACGACGGGCCGCTTATCCGTCAGGGCAGTATCGCGATCGAATCAGACGATACGCCGGATACGCTGGCCGATCGCGTGATGGTCGAGGTCGAACAACGTCTTTACCCGGCCGCGCTTGCAGAACTGGTCGCCGGCCGCGTGTATTTCAAGGATGGCGTGGTATGGCGTGACCATGGCTTACAGGATCGCTGCCCGCATGACGAATACGACCGGCTGGCGCTTTCATGACCGCCGCTGTAAACGATACGGCGCGCTGTGCCTGCTGCTCGTTGCCATGCTGGATTCCCCCATCGCCGGAGCCGATGTGATGCAAACCTTCGATGCCCAGTTCAAGGTGAAACGGGGCGCAGTAACGCTTGGCACCACCCGCTTTTCGCTGTCCCGCGAGGGCGCCGACAACTGCTACGTATTCCGCGGCGAAGCCAATCCGAACGCCATCGTGCGTGTCTTCGTTGGCCAGGTGATCGACGAAAGCCGATTCTGTATCGAAAATGGCGTGGTACGACCGCAGCGCTTTGCGCACCATATGGAAGGCAATACCGACGACAGCTATAGCCTAGAGTTCGACTGGGCAAGCCACGAGGTCGTATATCGCAGCGAAGCCGGCGCCACGAAAAACCTGACCCTCGGCGAAAGCGCATTCGATCCGTTATCGATCCAGATTGCGGCGCGCCGCTGGGTGGCCGAACACCCCCAGCCCGACGCCGCGGGCGAACGCGATTTCGTCCTGATCGATGAAAAGAAACAAAAGACCTATCGCCTGCGTGCCAGCGACGGCGGTCGCATCAAAACACCCGCCGGACGCTACGACACGGTCAAGATCGAGCGCATAGACGACCCCAAGCGCGGTCTGCGCTTCTGGCTGGCCCCCGATGCCGACTGGATACCGATCCAGGTCGAACACGAAAAACCCAAGACCGGCGTTTTCCGTATGCAGATCACCGCGCTCGATCGCTAGGTGCGCGGCAACGTGACCCCGCGCTGGCCCTGATACTTGCCGCCCCGATCCTTGTAGGACGTTTCGCAAATTTCGTCCGATTCCAGAAACAGCATCTGGGCGACGCCTTCATTGGCGTAGATCTTGGCCGGCAAGGTCGTCGTGTTGGAAAACTCCAGTGTCACGTGGCCTTCCCACTCCGGCTCCAGCGGCGTGACGTTGACGATGATGCCGCAGCGCGCGTAGGTCGACTTGCCCAGGCAAATGGTGAGTACGCTGCGCGGAATGCGGAAGTACTCTACCGTCGAGGCCAGCGCGAAGGAATTGGGCGGGATGATGCAGGTGTCGCCTTCGAAATCCTGAAAGCTCTTTTCATCGAACGCTTTCGGATCCACCACCGCCGTATTGATGTTGGTGAATATCTTGAAATGCGGCGAGCAGCGCACGTCGTAGCCATAGCTCGATACACCGTAGGACACGATTCGCCCCGTCTCATTTTCCTTCACCTGGCCGGGCTCGAACGGCTCGATCATGCCCTGTTCGGCCGCCATGCGGCGGATCCATTTATCGGATTTGATACTCATCGACTCGACTCTGCGCGGCGGGCAAAGCGCGCAGTTTAGGGCCTACGCCCGGGCTGAGCCAGCTGCCCTGATCGCGTATCATTGACCCGTCAATGAATCAAACGCTTTCAGGAGCCTAATATGCAGGTCCAGCTCATTCGCGAATTCGGCGCGCCCGATGTATTCGAGTCCGCCGAGATCGATACACCCACGCCGGGCGCGGGCCAGTTGCTGGTACGTCAGATCGCCTCCAGCGTGAACCCGGTCGATACGAAGCTGCGCGCCGCAGGCCCGCCGATCGCGCCGGAACTGCCCGGCGTGCTCGGCTGCGATGTGGCCGGCATAGTCGAGGCGGTCGGCGAAGGCGTCACCCGCTTCAAGGCTGGCGATGCCGTTTATGGCTGTGCCGGCGGACTGCGCGGGCGCGGCGGTGCTTATGGCGAATATATCGCGGTCGATGCCGCCTTCATGGCGTTCAAGCCGGATGCGCTGGATTGGCGCGAAACTGCGGCCCTGCCGCTGGTGACCATCACCGCCTGGGAAGCGATGGTCGATCGCACCCGCATCGCGCCCGGGGATCATGTGCTCATCCACGGCGGCGCCGGTGGCGTGGGTCATATCGCCATTCAGCTGGCCAAGGCGCAGGGCGCACGTGTGGCCGCAACGATTTCCTCAGCGGCCAAAGCTGATATCGCGCGCCGCATGGGCGCCGACGAGACCATCAGTTATCGTGAGGAAAGCGTCGAAGACTATGTCGATCGCCTGACCGCAGGCCGCGGCTTCGATGTGGTCTTCGATGCCACCGGCGGCTCGGATATCGCCACCTCGTTTGCGGGCGCGCGAGTCAACGGCCAGGTCGCGACCATCGTGTCGCAGTACGAGGCCGACCTCACGCCCATGCATACCAAGAGCCTCACGCTGCATACCATCTTCATGCTCACCAGCATGCTGCATGGCGTGCACCCCCAGCACCACGGTGAGATTCTGACCAAGGCCGCGGCACTTGCCGCGACCGATCAGCTCAAGCCTTTGCTCGACGATCGCCGCTTCACGCTCGGCGATGTAGCAGCTGCGCATTCGCATCTGGAAGCGGGCGCGGCCGTCGGCAAGATCGTGATCGATATCGCCGACGAGGCGCGCTCGTTGTAAAAACCTGTCAACGGCTCGGCCCATCGCCGAGCCGTTTTTCACCCGGTGGTACACAGGCCGCCGTCGCTGACGACCGCTTCAAGGCTTGCAGCTGCTGGTGCAACTCAGCACGGCTGTAGCCCAGATCACGAAGGATACGATCGTCGCGCTCGAGTAGCTGTCGCAGACTTCGGCTCGGACGCCGGCGTTCGAGCCACCGGTCCAGCCGCGCGAACAACCATAGCGGCGGCATTGCCGGCATATAAATACGCTCGATCGCCGGTTGCGTCGGTGCCTTAGATCGAACCGGCGTCTTGCGGGTTGAAGAAAAAACGTCACGCATATCGCTTCTCCGTAGAGCCCGGGAAGGGCCGTTTACTGATCGCCGCTATTGGCGGGCGTAATCAGCATGAAAGCGCGCGGCTGTTCAAACCAGCGAAAAGATCTATACTCAACGTTCAATTTTTCTTAATTGAATCCGATGACGAGACTGCCAGGCCAAACCACGAGCGCCACAGAGCGGCTGCTCGATACCGAGGTGCTTAAAAGTTTCGTTGCTATCGCCGAGCACGGCAGTTTCACCCGTGCGGCCAAAGCCGTGTTTCGAACCCCTTCGGCCTTGAGCATGCAGATCAAGGGGCTGGAGACGATGCTCGACAAGCGTCTGTTCGTACGCGAGGCGCGTCGCGTGCACTTGACCGAACACGGCGAACTGCTGCTGCGCTACGCCCGCCAGCTGCTACAACTCAATGCCGAGGCCGTGGCCTGCTTTCTGGCGCCGGTACTCGATGGCACGGTACGCATCGGCTCGCCGGATGATGTCGGCGGACGGATTCTGCCGCGGGTACTGGGCGCATTCGCTCGCTCCAATCCGGCCGTACAGGTCGACGTCATGACCGGCACCAGCCGCCTGCTGCTGCAGCGCCTGGACGCCGACGAAATCGATTTCACGCTGGTGACGACCGGCAAGCACGATTTCGATTCCAAGCGTGGCGAAATCGTGCATACCGAGCCTCTGGTGTGGGCCGCACGCCGTGGCGGCAGCGCACGGCTACGCGAACCGTTACCGGTCGCACTCGCCGAGCCGGCTGCGCGTGGCGCGCCAGCGCTGTCGACGCGCTCGACCATGCGGGCCGACGTTACCGGGTGGCGTACAGCAGCGATCACAGCGCCGGCCAGCGCGCGGCGGTACTGGCAGACCTGGCGGTTGCGCCATTCCCGCGCCCACTGGTCGATTCCGCGGATCTGGAGATCATCGATGATCCCGAGCTACCGCCGCTGGCAGAAACCCATACCGCGCTTGTGTTCGGTGCCCAGTGTTCCGAGGCCGGCAAGGCACTCGCACAGCATGTGATTGACGCGTTTCGCGCGCTGCGCGCCTGAACACGCGCAGGACCTAGGTGCTTTCAACCTTGATATTCGGGAACTTGCTGGCGTAGTCCTTTTTCTGTTGCGACAGGCGGGCCGCGGTACGGCGCGACATATCAAAATAAGCACTGGCGATATTGCCTTGCGGATCGGCAACGACGCTGGGATGCCCCGCATCGGCGTTTTCGCGAATCGAGATGTCCAGCGGCAGCTCACCCAGCAGGCCGACATCGTATTCGTCGGCCAGGGTCTGGCCGCCGTGGGCGCCGAAAATCGCTTCTTCGTGGCCGCAGTTCGAACAGATATGCGTGCTCATATTCTCGACGATACCCAGGACCGGCACGTTTACCTTCTTGAACATTTCCACGCCCTTGCGCGCGTCGATGAGGGCCAGATCCTGTGGCGTCGTGACAACAACTGCGCCGGACACCGGCACTTTCTGCGCCAGAGTGAGCTGAATATCGCCGGTGCCCGGCGGCAGGTCGATGATGAGATAGTCGAGGTCGTCCCAGGCGGTCTGAAACAGCATCTGTTGCAGCGCCGAGGTCACCATCGGCCCGCGCAGAATCGCGGGTGAATCCTTTTCGATGAGATAGCCGATCGACATCGTCTGCATGCCGTGCGCTTGCATCGGCAGCAGCGTCTTGCCGTCCTTGGCCTGGGCCCGGCCTTCGATGCCCATCAGGCGCGGCTGGCTGGGCCCATAGATATCGGCATCGAGCAGGCCGACCGATGCACCATCGGCCTTGAGCGCCAGCGCGAGATTGGCGGCCACCGTCGATTTGCCCACGCCGCCCTTGGCCGAAGCCACGGCGATGATGTTGCGCACGCCTTCCACGCGCTTGAGCGACGGCTGCACCGCGCGCGCCGCCACCGAAAAACCGACGGTCACATCGGCACGCTCGATACCGCTGACCGCTTCCAGCATGGTGCGTACCTGCTCAGCCAACGTCTGGCCATAGTCACCGCAGGGGAAGCCGAGGTCGAGCTCGAGCGTCACTCGATCGCCCTTGATATCGAGCGTACGCACGGTGCGCGCGCTTATCAGATCCGTATCCAGATAAGGCTCGTGGAAGCGACCGAGCTCGGTTTCGACAGTCTGCTTGAGGGCATCGCTCATGGCGGGTTCCCGGTGTTGAATCGCTAAATTGAAACGGCCCCGATGATAGCAGCCAAGGCCGGCCACCCGTTGCAGCTGTGGCATACTGGCCGGCTTTCGACAGCCGACAAGACAGCCTGTTATGGCGCGCGATATTCTCGTTACTTCTGCTCTGCCCTATGCCAATGGCTCGATCCATCTGGGCCATCTGGTTGAATACATCCAGACCGATGTCTGGGTGCGCTTCCAGAAGCTGCGGGGCAACCGCTGTATCTATGTCTGCGCGGACGATGCGCACGGCACGCCGATCATGCTCAAGGCGCGCGACATGGGTATCGAACCCGAGCAGCTGATCGCCGACGTGGGCGCGGAGCATAAACAGGATTTCGACGACTTCCTGATCGGCTTCGACAACTACCACTCGACCCATTCGGACGAGAACCGCGAGCTGGCCAGCGAGATTTATACACGCCTGGACAAGGCCGGCCATATCGCGCGTCGCACCATCTCGCAGGCCTTCGACGAAGAAAAACAGATGTTTCTGCCGGATCGCTTCATTCGCGGCGAATGCCCGAAATGCGGCAGTCCCGAGCAGTACGGCGATGCCTGCGAAGTCTGCGGTGCGACCTATCAGCCGACCGAGCTCAAGAACCCGGTATCGGTGCTGTCTGGCGCCACACCGGTCGAGCGCGACTCGGAGCATTATTTCTTCCAGCTCGCCGACTTCGAGAAATTCCTGCACGACTGGACGCGCAGCGACCATCTGCAGGACGCGGTCACGCGCAAACTCGATGAGTGGTTTACCGCCGGCCTTAAGGACTGGGACATCTCGCGCGATGCGCCTTATTTCGGCTTCAAGATCCCCGGCACCGACGACAAGTATTTCTATGTCTGGCTGGACGCGCCAATCGGCTATATGGCCAGCTTCCTGAACCTGTGCAAGCAGCGCCAGGCCCAGGGCGAGGAGCTGGATTTCGACACATTCTGGAAAGCCGACTCCGACGCCGAGCTGTACCACTTCATCGGCAAGGACATCGTCTATTTCCATGCCTTGTTCTGGCCGGCCATGCTTAAGGGCGCGGGTTACCGCACGCCCACGGCGATTCATGCGCACGGTTTTCTGACCGTCAACGGCGAGAAGATGTCCAAGTCGCGCGGCACCTTCATCAAGGCCCGCACCTGGCTCAAACACCTGCCGGCCGAGTTTCTGCGCTACTACTTCACCGCCAAGATGTCCGGCAAGGTCGAGGATCTCGATCTGAACCTCGACGACTTCCGGTCGCGAATCAATTCCGACCTGGTGGGCAAGTACGTCAACATCGCCAGCCGCTGCGCAAACTTCATCACCAAGCGCTTCGACGGCGAATTGGCGGGTACGCTGGACAACCCCGAGCTGTTCCAGCGTTTTGCCGCGGCCGCCGACGAGATAGTCGAGCACTACGAGCAACGACGCTTTGCCCAGGCGATCCGCCAGATCATGGCGCTCGCCGACGAGGCCAATGCCTATGTCGCCGAGCGCGCACCCTGGCAAGTGGCCAAGGAAGACGGCCGTGAAGACGAGCTGCAGCGGATCTGTACGACCGCGCTCAATCTGTTCGCCCAGCTCACGATTTATCTCAAGCCGGTACTGCCGGAAACCGCCGCCCGCGCTGAAGCGTTCCTGCAGGTCGATGAGCTGCAGTGGGCCGATCTCGACACGCCGCTTACCGGCCACGAGATCGCACGCTTCAAGCCGTTGCTGCGCCGCGTGGAACAGCCGGCCATCGACAAGATGATTGCGGCGAGCCAGGAAGATCTCGCGGCCAAGGCAGCACCACAGGACACCGCCGAGCCCGAGCCTGAAGCACCCAAGAAAGCAGCCGAAAAACCCGCGCCCAAGGCGGCCGAAACGGGCGCCGACAGCGATACGATTGAAATCGGCGACTTCGCGAAAATCGATTTGCGCGTGGCGCGTATCGAAGCAGCCGACCATGTCGAGGGCGCCGACAAACTATTGCGCCTGACGCTCGATGTGGGCGCACTCGGCAAGAAGCAGGTCTTTGCCGGCATCAAGTCCGCTTATGAGCCGTCTCAGCTCGAAGGCCGGCTTACGGTGATGGTCGCCAACCTCGCGCCCCGCAAGATGCGCTTCGGCCTGTCCGAAGGTATGGTGCTGGCGGCCGGCGATAGCCCGCGTATTCTTTCGCCTGACGAGGGCGCGAAACCTGGCGACAAGGTCAAATAGCAAGGCGAGTTTCCTTGGCCTTGTTCGCCCACACAGTCCGCAGATTGCGCATAGTGCTTATCGGAAAATTCGGGACGTTGGCGCCAACCCTTCGAGATTCACTGGTTGACGCTTTGAATATCGAAATTCAGGTTCTTGAATCGACGTAATCTGCGGATAAAGCTTGTAACCATTCCGGTAGCGCGAACATGACCATGGCTTACATCGACGATATCGATGCGCTACTGCCGCAAACCCAGTGCCGGCGTTGCGGCTATGACGGATGTCGGCCTTATGCCGAAGCCATTGCCGCGGGCGAAACCGATATCAATCGCTGCCCGCCCGGTGGCGATGAAACCGTCGTACGGCTGGCCGGGCTGACCGGCAAATCGATCAAGCCGATTGACCCGGAATGCGGCGACGCCAGCGTGGCCAAGGTCGCCTTCATTCGCGAGGACGAGTGCATCGGCTGCACACGCTGCATTCAGGTGTGTCCGACGGATGCGATCATCGGCGCAGCCA
The DNA here is from genome assembly GCF_000215955.2 of Salinisphaera shabanensis E1L3A. Taxonomy (GTDB): domain Bacteria; phylum Pseudomonadota; class Gammaproteobacteria; order Nevskiales; family Salinisphaeraceae; genus Salinisphaera; species Salinisphaera shabanensis. Next base: position 98,194 of record NZ_AFNV02000007.1, on the reverse strand, counting down.
AGCAGATGCATACGGTGATCGAATTCGACTGTACCGGCTGCGAACTGTGTGTACCGGCGTGTCCGGTGGATTGTATCGACATGCCCGAGTCCGATGCCGAAAGCGGCCAGCCCGTCTGGCCGCCAGAGCGGGATATCGACGCGGATCGAGCCGCCCGCGCGCGCCAATTGTTCGAAGCGCGCCAGAAGCGTCTGAATCGTCAAACCAGCCGCCGGCGACGCACAACACGACACGAAGCGACGGTCGACGCGCGCGAAGATGCAGTCGCGACGTCGGACGCAAAGAAATCGACCATTGCCGATGCCATCGCGCGCGCGAAGGCACGCCGCGCAGGCCGCGAATGAGCCTTTTACGACGGCATCTCGATAGAGAGGGCGCGTCGAACGAGGCGCCACGCAACAGCCTCACCCTATGAACAAAGACAAACGCACGGAGATTTTCGAACGTCTGCGCGACGCCAATCCGAACCCGCAGACCGAATTGCAATACAACTCTGCCTTCGAGCTGTTGGTGGCCGTGATCCTTTCAGCCCAGGCCACCGATATCGGCGTGAACAAGGCCACCGCGAAGCTGTTTCCGGTCGCGAATACGCCACAGGCGATTCTCGATCTTGGCGAAGACGGGCTCAAGGACTACGTCAAGACAATCGGCCTGTACAACAGCAAGGCGGCGAACATCATGAAGACCTGCCGCGCGCTGGTCGACGAACACGACGGCGAAGTGCCGGATACGCGCGAAGAACTGGTCGCCCTGCCCGGTGTCGGCCGCAAGACGGCCAATGTCGTGCTCAACACCGCCTTCGGCAAACCCGCCATGGCGGTGGATACGCATATCTTTCGTGTATCCAACCGCACCGGCATTGCGCCCGGCAAGACGGTGCGTGCCGTCGAAGACCGGCTCATGCGATTGGTGCCGAAAGCATTTCTTCTCGATGCGCATCACTGGCTCATCCTGCACGGGCGCTATGTCTGCAAGGCACGCAAGCCATTGTGCGACGACTGCCGAATCGTCGATTTATGCGAATATCGGCACAAGAATTTAAGCGAGCAGACCTCATGAGCGATACCCGCAACCGCCCCGCCGATGCCTTTGCCGCCCGCCATACGCCACGCATATTCTGCATCGGCCGCAATTACGCCAAGCACATCGAAGAACTCGGCAACACACTCAGCGGACGAGAATCGGTGGTCTTCATGAAACCCGTCAGCTGTCTTGTCGCACCGGGCGAGGCAATCACATTGCCTGACGATGTGGGCGCCATTCACTACGAAACGGAACTCGTGGTCGAAATCGGCACAGGCGGGCGGGATATCGCGCCCGAGGCGGCTCGAGAACATATCTCGGGTATCGGGCTTGGCCTGGATCTGACCTTGCGCGATGTCCAGACCGACCTGAAAAACACCGGAGAGCCCTGGGAAAAAGCCAAGGCCTTCGATCACAGCGCACCGCTGGGGCCACTCGTTTCGCTGAGCGACGATATCGATCTCGCCGATCTGCATTTCGAATTGGCGATCGACGGCCAAACCCGGCAGCACGGACATACGGCGCATATGCTGGCCGGCGTCGCCGATCTCATCGCCATGCTCAGCGCTCATTGGCAACTGCTGCCCGGCGATCTGATCTTTACCGGCACACCCGAGGGCGTGGGCCCGCTGCAGCCGGGCATGCGTCTGTCGCTGAGCGCTGACCGGCTCGCCGGTGCCGAGTGGACGGTCGCTTGAAAACGCCCGCCCCCGAATCTGCGGCAAACGCACTGCATCCCGCGCTCGAGCATATCGCGCTGGTGGTATTCGATCTCGACGGTACGCTAATCGATTCGGTGCCGGATCTGGCCGCCGCGATCGACACCACGCTCACCGAGCGCAGCCTGGAGGCGCCCGGTATCGAGCGCGTACGCGACTGGGTCGGCAACGGCAGCCACAAACTTGTCGAGCGCGCACTCGCTCATGCGCAAGCCATCAGCGAAGAGGCAGTCGATCGCGAAACAGTCGACGCCGCTCACGCACGTTTTCTCGAACATTACGCGGCTGCGCCCTGTGCGCGGACCCGACCTTATGACGGGGTGCGTCAGTGCCTAAGCAACTTAGCGACGCGCGGCGTCACCTGTGTGCTCGTAACCAACAAGCCGATCGCATTCGTCGGTCCGATCCTCGAGCATTTCGAACTCGAGCGTTTCTTTGCGCTAACGCTTGGCGGCGACAGTCTGAATGAGAAAAAGCCACACCCGGCACCGCTGCTGTACAGCGCGCAGCAAATGGACATCGACCCGGCGCACGCACTGATGATCGGCGATTCTCGCCACGATATCGAAGCAGGAAAGGCGGCCGGTTTTCGCACACTTGCTGTGAGCTACGGCTATAACCACGGCGAACCGGTCAGCGCCAGCGAGCCCGATTATATTATCGACACGCTTGCCGAGCTGCGCTGATTGACCGGCCATGCGTTTCTAAAAAGATCGGTTGTCATTTAATCGCCTTTACGGGACGATGCAACGAAATAACGACGTGCGAGGAGAAAGCGTCGATGGCAACGAAGAAGAAGAAGGCCGGGATCGCGATCGTCGCGGTTCTGGTATTGACCGCCGGCGCTGTCATCGCCATGAAAGCGGCTCAGCCCGAGGCCGCCGAATCGGCCACGCTCGTATCCAACAAACACGCCCAGCTGGCTTCGATCGAGAGCTACAACGAAGGCCAGAACAGCTTTTCGGAGAGTTTCAACCCGATCATCCGCGATCGGACGCTGCGCGATTCGGGACGCAAATCGGTCGGGCTGTTCATCAAGAACGTCTACTTTCGCGTGGTCGGCGATGTGGCATTCGACACCAAGCAGTTGTCCGCGGTGTTGATACCCCGCAATGCGGGTGACCCGATCGTGCTCGACGACCCTACATCGTTCATCTTTCACCCCCTTCACGGCCAGGTCACGTTGCCGCCGAAAGCCTTGTCGGCGTTGTTCAACCAGTATCTGGCCGACTATTCGGGTTCGCAGCTGCGCAAGATCGAAGCCTCGACCAGCGACGACGGCCGTCTCGTTGTCGAAGGCGAAGCCGCGAAAATACCCGGTGTATGGCTGCCGTTTTATATGGCCGGCACGGTCGAGCTGAAACAGGGTCATTTGTTCGTCTACAAACCCGACGAGATCAAGCTCGGGCCTATGGAAGCCAAGGGCCTGCTCGAAGCGATCAATCTGCAGCTGTCGAAACTGCTGCAGATCGAATCGCAGGGCGCCGGATTTTCAGGCAACAACGTGGTGCTCGATCTCAACCATGCCTTGCCGCCGCCCGAACAGAGCGTGAACGTCGAGCGCATGCAGATCGATAGCGCGGGCGTGCATCTGGATATTACCAGCGACCAGAATCCCGACTTTCCGGAACCGGTGGTCAACAGCGATAGCTACGTCATGCTTCAAGGCGGCGATGTGCGTATCCAGCGAGCAGTAATCACCGATGCGCGCCTGCAACTGATGGCGCGCGATGGCGGCAAGCTCGACGCGTCGCTCTACAACTATCGCGCGCAATTGGTTAACGGCGTGCTCGATGCCACACCGTCGGGCGAAATCGCGATTTACCTCGGCAGCTATGTGCCGGAAGACTATATCGAGTCTGCTTTGCCGGAGGACAGCGATGCGTCCTGATACCCGCCTCCAGACGATGAACCGCTTTGTGCGCAATCCATTATCTGCCGTATTGATCGCTGTTCTGCTGGCCGGCGTTTGCGGCAACGGTTGGGCCCAGGGGCAGATGCGCAAGTCGCTCGGCCCGGAACCGGGTCGACTCGCCCCCACCCTGAACGACGACGACGACGAGACCGAAGACAGCGAAAGCACCGAGTCACAGGCTCAGGCAAGCGACAAGGACACGGCTTCCGGCGAGACCTCGGCCGAGAGTCCGGCAGACGCCAACGACGACAGAACCGTCCAGCCGGATGTCGTGACCGCACAGCAACAACGCTATGCCACGCTGCGGGATACCTGGAGCCGGCGGCTGTTACCCGATGCGCTCAAATCGGATGTCGGCACCTTCACGCTGCGCGATTCGGGCGTGCGCGCTATCGCGCTGCAAGCACAGAACGTCGAGTTCTATCTGGACCAGAACATCGGTTACTACGTCAAGAACCTGCGCGCCCTGCTCGAACCCAGACAAGCCGGCGAGCCGGTCAATTTCGACGACCCGGAACAGTTCGATATTCATATTCTGTCCGGCGAGTTGCTCGTGCGGCCGAAAGATCTCGATGCCCTGTTCAACAACTACCTGCTGGACTATCAACCGCGCTCGCTGTCGAGTGTGACCAACAAGACATCCAAGGACACGCTGACCGTCGAAGTGGGCGCCCGCCTGTTCGAATTCATCCCGCCGGTGGGCGGATTGCCGACCACGCTTGAAGGCCCGATTACGGTTACCGACGACAATAAACTGGTTTATGCGCCCACCAGCGTCAAACAGTTCGGCATGCCAGTGAAATCCTTGCTTTCGGGCGCGGGGCTTGATCTGCAGACACTTACGCCGTTCTCTCGCGAAGGCATAAAACTCGAGAAAGATCGGTTGATCATGGATCCCGAAACGCTTTTTCCGCCGCCGCATGTCAAGATCGACAACCTCGAAAGCGCGACCCTGGGCGACGACGGGCTTACGCTCAAGTTCTCCAGCGACGCCTCCGACGGCGGTTTCAGTGATCCCCCGGTGGCCACCGACAGCTATATCTGGTTGCAGGCCGGCGATGCCCGCTTCTACTCGACCCTGCTGGTTAATGCGAACCTGCAATTGATGGGCGATTCCGACGAGCCGCTACGCTTCAATCTCTATCACTATCGGGCACAGAGCGCGGAAGGCACGATCAGCGCACAAATGGACGGCGCACTGATTGTACGGGTGCCCAACGAGTTCAAGATCGACGATGAGGATGTCCACCAGTACAGCGGTCTGACCCCGCGCTCGGCCTCGGCGGACTAACGCCGCCTCGATAATCGTCATATCTACCCGCAAGTTGGCTGGCTGCGCACGCCCGCGCGCGTGTTGCCAGTCATAAACCTTACCGGTAATCTGCGCGTTTTTGCCGGCCTGTCAGGTCTGCCGCCCTCAGGACAAGTGCATATGAGTTTGAATGCCGAGTTGAAACAGACGCTGGGCTTGGATGGCCTTGAGTATCGCCACAATCTCGGCAAGGACGAGCTCTTTCGCGAAGCACTTGCGAACGACCGCGGCCGTATCCGAGCCGACGGGCCGGACGATGAGCCCAAAGCTTATGAGACCGCATTAGGCCTTGGAGGCCCACTGGTCTACTACTCCGATCCCAGCTGCACCGGTCGGCCCGTACAGGACACTTTTGCCGTGGCCTGGCCCGAAATCGTCGATAAGGTGTGGTGGAAATCCGATTTCCAGCAATTCGCGCCCGAGCATTTCGAACCACTGCTCGAGCGGGTGGCGGCGCATCTGAACGAACGCAGCCGGCATTTGTATGTGCAGGATGTCTACTGCGGGTGGGATCCCGTTTATGCCGTGCCGTATCGTTTCGTGGGCGAATTTGCCACCCACGCACTGTTCGCCAAGAACATGTTTGCCGACGGCGTGGATGTCAAAAACCCGGACGACAAGCGCTGGACGCTGCTCAATGTCCCGAGCTTTCATTGCGATCCCGAGCGCGACGGTACCAAATCGAATCGTGCCGTGATCATCGATATCCGCAACCGTATCGGTCTGGTGCTGGGTCGCGCGGACTACTGTGGCGTCGTCAAGAAGACCATGTTCACGGTCATGAACTACATGCTGCCCGAAATGGGCGAAATGCCGATGCACTGCTCGGCGAACGTCGGCGCGCGCGGCGACGGCGCAATTCTTTTCGGCCTGTCCGGCACCGGCAAGACCACGCTATCGGCCGATCCTGATCGCGAACTCATCGGCGACGACGAACATGCCTGGACAGAAGACGGCGTTTCCAATTTCGAGGGCGGCTGCTATGCCAAGCTTATCGATCTGGACAAGGAAGCCGAGCCTGTCATTGCCGGTGCATTGTCGACGCCGGGCTGCGTGATCGAGAACGTCCCTCCTCTGCCGGGCAAGGCGTTGACCGATACCGACCCGCAGGATCTCGACCTTACCGACGGCTCGATTACTGAAAACACCCGCCTTTCCTACCCGCTCTCGGCCAACCCCAACGTCGCCGACGGCGCACGCGGGCCGCATCCGGAAACGATCGTACTGCTCACCGCGGATGCCTTCGGCGTACTACCGCCGGTATCGCTGCTGGACACGAAAGACGTGATGTATCATTTCGTATCCGGCTTCACCTCCAAACTTGCCGGCACGGAAGTCGGTGTGACCGAGCCCAAGGCCGCGTTTTCTGCCTGCTTCGGCGCGCCGTTCATGGCACAGAAACCTTCGGTCTATGCCGAGATTCTGGCCGAGAAGATGCGTACCCATAAGGCACGCTGCATTCTGCTCAACACCGGCTGGTCAGGTGGCCCGCATGGCGTGGGCAAGCGCATCTCCATCAAGCATACGCGCGCCCTGCTCAACGCCGCGCTCGCCGGCGATCTCGACCCGGAAAATACCGAGTACGAAAATCACCCGATCTTCAATCTCGCCATGCCCAAGAGCTGCCCTGACGTGCCCAGCGAGATACTGAATCCGCGTAATACCTGGGACGACAAGGCCGCTTACGATCGACAAGCCGAAAAGCTTCGCGACATGTTCCGCGAAAACTACAAAACGAAAGGTTTCGACCAATTGGGTATCGAAGCGGTCATGTAATACGGTGCCGCGGCTGGCGGCTGCGGTTTATTGGCGAGTTCGCTGCGCCCTCATGTGGCGCGGCGTTGGCTCATACCCCGTCGCGATCGGTGGGCCAACGCCTGTGAAATACTGCCCGACAGGATCGTCGACACCACCCGGCGACATACACGTCTGATCATGCCAGTCTGCGATGTGAACAAGTGTTGACTTGATGCGTATCCGACTCTAATGTGTACAACTGTTCACATAGAGTATCTCGGGCGTATCCCATGAAACGATTCGTTGCTTTCGGCCTCATCGCCGCGCTTTCGCTGGCGTGCATGAATGTGTGGGCCGACTCGGTGCAAGAGCGTGTGGCCTGTGTATTCGACCCGGTTGGCGCCGACGGCTTCGTGTACGAGCTGTTCAGCGACTACGCCCTCCAGGCACGCGACTGGGGCTACGCCCTCCAGCCGCGCGCGTATACCGACGAAGCCGTTGCTGCGAACGATTTCAAGGCCGGCGAATGCGATATGGTCGTACTCTCGGGCGTACGCACGCGCGCGCTAGTACCGTTTGCCGGCAGCCTGGACATGGCCGGCGGGCTGCAAACCTACGCCGGCCTAAAACGCGCGATCAAAGCCATGGCGGCGCCAAAGGCGGCCCCACTCATGCAGGCAAACGGCAACGAAGTTGTCGGCGTCGTACCGATGGGCCGGGTTTTCCTGTTCGCCCGCGATCGCGACGATCTGCAAAGTCTTGACCGACTCGCCGGCAAGCGTATTGCCATCCTGTCCTACGACCGCGCTTCGCGGCGCGTGGTGGAAGCCGTCGGCGCTTCTCCGGTGCCCGCCGATATCGTCTCTCTCGGGCCGCTTTTCAATAACGGCAGCGCTGATCTCACCTATGCGCCGGCGATCGCTTACCAACCACTCGAACTCGAACACGGCATCACCCCGAACGGCGGCTTCGCCAATTTCGTGCTGGGCACGCTGTCGGGTCAGATCGTCGTTCATCAGGATCGATTCGCCCCCGAATTCGGGGCCCGTTCAAGAGCGTGGGTCGCCGACACCCTCTCCCTCAGCATGATCGAGCGGCTGGAAAAGGCGGAAGCAAGGTTACCGCTCGCGCGGTGGGTCGTCATCGATCCGCAGCGCAGCGAGCGCTATCAACGCATGTTCCGCGAAGTCCGAGAGCAACTCTGGCAGGAAGACTGGTACAGCCACCGTATGCAGCGGCTGCTCAAGAAGCTCCGCTGTGCCGAGACGCCGGCGCTGGCTGAATGCAGCCTCGATTCCGAGGGCGGGCCGGTCTACTAAGGCGCGGTTTTCGTAAATGAAGAAAAGTATCTCTCTCGACCCCGGTCGTATCCGCTATTGGCGCGAGCAACGCGGTTTGACCCAGCAGGCACTGGGCGACGAGGTGCTCGGATGGGGCAAGCCAGCGTCTCGTCTGCGACGCATCCAGGCATGGGAGCGTACCGGCCGGGTCTGGGACCGCCTCGCCGCGAACCTGGCACAGGCACTCGATGTCGGGCTCGCCGATCTCGAGTATTCGGATGCCGATATCGCCGGCCTATGGCTGTGCTGGTGCAACCGCAGTTTGCCGCCACGCTCGGCCGTACTCCAATCCAGCCTGCATGGGGCGTTCGATCATATCCGGTCGCAGATCGAGCATACGAGCGATCGGCACCAGCGCCTGCAGGCCACGCTGGTCGATGCCGACACGCTTTTTCGTATCGAACTGCTCGCCACGGGCCCCGCCGGCCTGGTCCCGATCGAGCCGCTGTTTTTACGCCGGGTGCGCTGGACCGCACGCCATGGTCTGCTATGGCGCAGGCCGAGCCCGCTTGAACGTCAAGGTTTGCGGCGACTGTTCGACCAGGCCATCCATACCCATCCGTCTATCGAGCCGCGCAACGTACACGCCTTGCGCTAGGACAGCAGGCCGCCGATCACTCACACATAAAAAAGCCGCCGGCAGTACTGCCGGCGCCTTGGATAGTCATAGCCTTTGAAGGCTGCTGACTGGCAGCTTAGGCGTCGCTGTCACCCTGCTGGGGCTGCTCGCTACCCTGCGCGCCCGCATCGTCGCCCTGGCCTTCATCAGCGCCGACCTTGATCAGTTCGACGTCGAAGATCAGCGTTTCGTTCGGGCCGATCTGGGCACCAGCACCCCGTTCGCCGTAGGCGAGCTCGGCGGGAATATAGAGCTCGTACTTCGCACCCTGCTTCATCAGCTGCAGCGCTTCCGTCCAGCCGGGAATAACCGCATCGACCGGGAACGTTACCGGTTCGCCACGTTCACGCGAACTATCGAAGACCGTACCGTCGATGAGCTTGCCGGTGTAATGCACGGTCACGCTGTCTTCGGCAGTCGGGGTCGGGCCGTCGCCTTCTTCGAGCACCTTGTACTGCAGCCCGCTATCCGTGGTCTCGACGCCTTCCTTGTCCTTGTTTTCGGCCAGGAACTTCTGTCCCTTCTCGAGATTGTTCTGCGCCTGCTCGCTGGCTTTCTGCTGCTGCGCGGCCTCCATCTCCTTGACGAAGCTCTGCATCACGCTATCGAGCTCGTCCTGGCTCAGGCGCGTTTCCTTGCCGCTGACCACATCGCTCACGCCTTCCGAGAGCTCATCCACCTGAATATCGACCGGCAGCTCTTTGAGCGAGTTACCGATATCCATGCCCAGCGCATAGCTACGACGCGCTTTTTCGTTCTCGAAATCACCGGCCTTGTCGGTGCTGGCGGCGCCACTATCGCTGCCGTTAGAAGCACCTGCATCCGACGATGCGTTATCGGCGTCCGACTGGTTACCACATGCCGTAAGCGCGAACAGACACGCCAACAAAGCCATATATCGTTTCATTGAGATCATCCATGTCCATTTCTTGGAAACCGCAAGCCTACGCTAAAGGCCCAAGGAGAAAAAGCCGCTTTCACTTTGGTCAAACGCCCGGCCGACCAGCGCTTGGCGGCAATTCATCACGTTGCGACTCGGGCTGTGCATGCGCGGTCCCGGACCCGCTGTGCAACTCGTCGAACACATGCGGCGTTTCCATATAGAGGTCGTGACGCGGGTCGAGTTCCAGAATCGCTGGACTGGTATTCGCGGCCACAATAGGTACGAAGCGGCTCTGATCGGCGACCGGCACGGACGGCGTGGTGAAACCGCGCCAGAACACGAACAGCGAAAACAACGCGAACACTCCCGCGAGAAACACGAACAGACCGGCTGGGCCGAGCGACTGCATGGCAAGCGCGCCGGCCACCGGCCCGATACAGGTCCCCACGCCATAGGCGAGCAGCAACCCGGCGCTGGCGGCGATCGGATCCCCGCTGTCCATATAGTCGTTGATCATCGATAGGCTGATCGGATACAGGCACGCCGCCAACCCGAACAACGGTGCGGTCGCGATATAAAGCACACGCATATCCGCCGCGCCCGCCACGGCAGCCACGATACCGGCGAGCGTGGCGATACTGCTGATCACGGCGATGGTCAGACGTCGATCGAAATGATCGGAAAGGCGGCCCACCGGCCACTGCACGGCCATCGTGGCAAGCACCGCGAACGCCATATAGCGCGAGACGTCGGACAGACTCATGCCAATATCGCTGGCATAAACCGGTGCGAGCGTACTGAAGCCGGCCACCAGCGCGCCGCCGGCGATGCCGCCGAACAACCCACTGGGCGATAACGCATAGAGCTGGCGAAAACGAAGCCGGCTGGCGGTATCCGGCGCCGGCGCTTCCGAACGCGTCAGCGCCAGAGGTACGAGCGACATGACGATCAAGATCGCCACTATCGTATAAATCGGATAGTCATCGGTTTCGCCCAGCGAAACCAGGTACTGACCGAGCGCCGCGGCAAAGAAGAACACCACCTGATAGATGCCTAGCAACGCACCCCGGATCGCGTGTGTCGCACGCCCGGAAATCCAGCTTTCCAGCACCATAATGAGTCCCGCTGCACAGAACCCCACCAGCACGCGCAACACCGCCCAGAGCACCCCGTCGAAAAACAACGGATGAATCAGCGATGCCGAACAGGCCACTGCCGCAAATGCTGCAAACGACCGAATCTGGCCGACACGGCGCACCAGGCGCGTCGCGAACAGAGACCCGATCACAAAACCGATGCTATGACACCCCAGCACCAGGCCGATCTGCAGCGTCGACAGCCCATCGGAACCCAATTCGACGGCCACGACCGTCGTTAACAGCGACGTGCCTGCAATGAACAGGGTAAGACTGGCGAACATTGCCGCCAGCGAGATAATCACCTGACCCATGATTGTGCGCTCTTGCGGACGGGAAAAGACGCTGTATGCGCATCGACCCATTCGGCGCGCGCGCTATTCTATGTGCGGATCATGTGCTGCGATAGCGCCGATCGCGCACGAATACATCGCACGCTGCACACCCGAAACTAACGGCAGCTGAAGACGCGTCTTGCGCGCTTTACGCACTCGGATGCAAAAAAAGCGCGTCGCTGGATGACGACGCGCTTTTTGTTCATCGCGCAGTGATTGCCAGCGCCGGCATGGCTAGCGCTGGCGATGCCCCAGCCGCAGCCGAAGCGCGTTGAGGCGGATAAAGCCCGCCGCGTCTTTCTGGTCATAGGCACCGCGATCGTCTTCGAAGGTTGCGATCGCCTCATCGAACAGGCTATCGCTTTCCGACGCGCGCCCGACAACCGATACGCTGCCCTTGTAGAGTTTCACGCGCACTGTGCCATTCACATGCGCTTGCGACTTGTCGATCGCAGCCTGCAGCATTTCCCGCTCGGGCGAGAACCAGTAGCCGTTATAGATCAGCTTGGCATAGCGTGGCATCAGTTCATCCTTGAGATGCGCGGCTTCGCGATCCAGCGTGATCGACTCGATCGCGCGATGCGCACGCAGCATGACCGTACCGCCCGGTGTTTCATAGCAGCCACGCGATTTCATACCGACGTAGCGATTTTCGACGATATCGATACGACCGATACCATGGGCGCCCGCCAGCTCATTGAGCCTGGCCAGCACCTGATACGGCGTGAGTTTTTCGCCGTCGATGGCGACGATATCGCCCTTTTCGAACGTCAGATCGATTTCCTGTGGGGCATCGGGCGCATCCTCGGGTGCGACGCTCCATTCCCACATGGAATCCTCGGCCGGCGTCCACGGGTCTTCCAGTACGCCCCCTTCGTAGGAAATATGCAGCGCGTTCGCATCGGTGGAATACGGCGAGCCGCCATCCACCTTCTTGCGGATATCGATGCCATTTTCCTCGGCATAGGCCAGCAGCTTCTCACGCGAGTTCAGATCCCACTCGCGCCAGGGCGCAATCACTTTGATACCCGGCATGAGCGCATAGGCCGACAGCTCGAAGCGCACCTGATCGTTGCCCTTGCCGGTCGCACCATGGGCGATGGCGTCGGCGCCGGTTTCTGCCGCGATCTCGACCAGACGCTTGGAGATGAGCGGCCGTGCGATCGAGGTGCCGAGCAGATATTCGCCTTCATAGATCGCATTGGCACGAAACATCGGATAGACGAAATCACGCACGAACTCTTCGCGCAGGTCGTCGATGAAGACTTCCTTGACGCCGAGTTTCTCGGCTTTGGGACGAACTTCATCGAGTTCCTCGCCCTGGCCGATATCGGCGGTGAAGGTCACCACCTCACAATCGTACTCGTCCTGAAGCCACTTCAGGATGACCGAGGTATCCAGGCCGCCCGAATAGGCCAGCACTACTTTATTGACGTCGCTCATAGGATTGATGTTCGGCTGTTCGCAGTAAATGGCGTAGCAAACCGCGCATTATACGCACGCCTGACCGTACAGCCATCGGCCGGTGCGGCCCGCTATCCTGCCCGTGGGCAAATTTACTCGCCTGCCGGCGCTGATATCGCCCCTGTGGCGCTGCCAGACTGCTAGTATCGCGCCATGACAGATTTTCAATCTCCAGAATCCGCGTTGCCCGTGATGGCGCAGCGCTTTCGCGGCTTTCTCCCCGTCGTGATCGACGTGGAAACCGGCGGCTTTAACAACGCAACCGATGCCCTGCTCGAAATCGCCGCGGTTACGGTCGACTTCAACGCCGACGGCGAACTGGAGCTGCGCGAATCGGTGTCGTATCACGTCGAACCGTTTGAAGGCGCGAACATTGAACCCGCGTCGCTCGAGGTCAATGGTATCGACCCGCATCATCCGCTACGCCCTGCGCTGCCGGAACGCGAGGCGCTGGCCCGGGTATTTCGCGTGGTGCGCACCATGGTCAAGGACACCGGCTGCAAACGCGCGGTTCTGGTCGGGCACAACGCGCATTTCGATCTGGGTTTTCTCAACGCAGCAATCGCGCGCACTGGAATAAAACGCAGCCCGTTTCATCCTTTTTCCTGTTTCGATACCGCGACTCTTGCCGGTGTCGCGCTGGGGCAAACCGTGCTGCGCCGTGCAGCAACGGCTGCGGGCATGAGCTGGGACAACGATGCCGCCCATTCAGCCCGTTACGACACCGAACAGACTGCCAAACTTTTTTGCACTATCGTCAATCGTTTCCGTCCGATCTACGAAAACATCCCGCCGCTGCCGCAGGACTAGGTAGAGGCTGTTAGCGGCCCGAGTGGGCTGCAACCACTGGCCGCTGCTGAACACGTGTCGATCCGCTAGAGGGCGATGCTCGACATGGTGCAGCATTGTTAAAAAATCGCTTTCCCAATCGCGGGCTTGCCCGGGCCACGCCAAGCCGCTAACTTGTGCCCGCGATATGGTCGACTCTTCATTCTCTGCTGCCCCGCGTCCGCTGATCGGCCGCCTGGGGATGTGTCTCAAAGCAGCACACCTGACCGGTTTGTTGCTGCTGGGCATCGTCTTGTTACCGTGCGTGCCGCTGATCGGCAATCGGTCGTGGAAGCTGGTGCGCTGGTGGCACGGGCGCATGCTGCGCGTGTTACGCGTCGAGCTCGAAATCGACGGCGAACTGCCGGCAGGCCCGACGCTGATCGTGGCCAATCACTGTTCCTGGCTAGATATCATCGTGCTTGGCCATGCGTTCAATGCCTCGTTCGTTTCCAAAGCGGAAATCGGCGGCTGGCCACTGGTCGGCGCGTTCGCCCGGGCTGCCGGCACGCTGTTCCTGAGCCGCGGCGCCGGTAAGACGTCGGAAACATCGGCGCGGATTCGCTCGGTACTCGACGCCGGCCGTTCGGTGCTGTTCTTCCCCGAAGGCACGACCACGACCGACCCGATGCCGCGCCGCTTTCATGCACGCCTGTTCGCTGCGGCCATCGAAGGCGAATATCCGGTACTACCGGTGGCATTGCGCTATTGCGACGACACCACGCCGGCCGATATGCACCACGCACTCGCGCCGTGGGTGAACGAGGCCGCACTCTGGCCACATTTCCGCGATCTGTTTCGAGTCCACGACATGCGTGCACAGGTTCGGCTTTGCGCGCCTATCGACCCGCGCGGCTACGACCGCCGCAGTCTGGCCGAAGCCAGTTATCTGGCTATCAGCCACCGGCAGTCGATGGCGGCTATAAAGGCTCGGCGCCGGGCAATGCCCGGGTCGCGCTCAGCGGCTTGAGCGTGCCGTCCGGCGGCAGATTCTGCGCAGAGTAATAGTCCTGCCCGTCCGTACCATCGTAGCGACGCTCGTTGATGAAGCGTTTGATCACGGCTGCACTTTCGTTCGCGCGCACCAGAAGAAACAGATGCCCGCCACCACGCACGATATGCAGATACGATTTCGGAATCAGCCAGTAAAGTAGCCGAATATTGACCAGCGGCATGACCGGGTCATCGTCGCCACCCATGATCAGAGTCGGGCAGCGCAGCCGGTGCAGCCGATGCACACTCGTCCAGCCCAGCCCTGCGATCAGCTGGTTGAAATAGCCCCGGGTCGACGGATCCGGCGAAAAATGACCGTTACGCTCCAACAGTTCCGGCCGGCGCCGCATCAACCCGCCATACAAAGTCGGCGCGAGCTGCGCCAGGTTTTCGTTCTTCTGAAACCGTCGGGCGTTGGTCAAACGCTTGAGCACGTTCGAGCGTGCCGGTAGCGCCAGCATCCCGGTGGAGGTGGCGGCCAAGACCAGCCGATTGGTGCGAGCGGGAAAATCGAGCGCGAACTGCTGGGCCAACGCCCCGCCCCAGGATACGCCGGCGATATTGAGCGGCATGTCGTAACCGAGCCGGTCCAGCAGCTTCGCCGAGAGCTTCGCCAGCCACCGAAAGCGGTGCGGCACGTTAAGCGCCGGCGAATCACCGGCACCCGGCACATCGAACACGATGACTTCGACATCGTCGAGCGCATTGACCAGCGGCAGCGTCATATCGAGATTGGCGCCGATACCGTTGAACAGCAGCATGGGCCGGCCGCGTCCGCGCCGTACGCCAACGCGCAGCTCAACGCCGTCCACGTCGATGAACTCGACCTGCATTCTCGTGCGCCGGCGCAGCACGCTCAGGTTAGGCGGCAGGCTGCGTCGGGGCGCGGTTTTTTCAGCGACGACTGCGCTCACTTGCTCCCCTCCCCGTCACGGCTCGAATGAGTATGCCGCAACGCGGCACGGTTTCGTCTACGACTTTTGCCGCAGTGCAATAAAAATTGCAAGCGCACATCAAATCTCAGAACGTACTATTTTGATCGGCGGCGCTGATCGCAACCTTAGCTTCAAGAAATTCGTCGAGCAGGCGTACGACCTCGTCGGTACGCTCGAGCACGAACCAGTGCCCGCCTCCGCGTACGATCTCCAGGCGCGCCTGGGGCAACAGCAACGCCATTACACGCGCGTTGACCGTGGGCACGATCGAATCGTCATCGCCGGCGATGACGAGCGTCGGTACGTTCAGCCGATGCAGCCATGGCAGGCTGCTGAAACCAGTCAGCGCATAGATCTGTGCAGCATAGCCGCGCCGCGTGGGCGCGCTCGCGCGGCTCATGGCGCTGGCGATCTCACCGCATTCGTCGTTGCGACGCCCGCCGAAGACGGTCCGTGCCTGTTCGCCATCGGGCGCGACGCGGCTTAGCGCACTGGGCCGTGCCAACCGGACGAGGCTTGCCAGGCGCCCGGGAAACATCAGTTGGCCGCTCGCCGTGGCGGCCAGTACCAGCCGCCGCACACGATCGCGATGCGAATGCGCGAATTGCTGGGCCAGCAGTCCGCCCCAGCCGATGCCCATGACATCGACCGGCTGGGAAAGCCCGAAGTGATCGAGCAGGCCGGTAAGCAGTCGCGCAAGCGCCGGCATGCGGCGCATCGTCGTGACCTCGGCCGACGTGCCCACGCCCGGCAGATCGAAGCACAACACCGGTCGACCGAGCGCGCCAGCAAACTCGTCGAGTATCTCGAGATTGGCAACAAAATCGTTGCACAACAGTAATGGGGTCCCAGCGCCGGGCAAGAACACCGTATGCAGGCGCTCGCCATCGAGCGCGATATGTTCTATCTGGCGCAATTCAGACTTGGCGGACATAACGTCCCGGCGCCGGGTCGAGCGCTTCGTGGGTTTCGTTGCCATAGACGATGGGCGCTTCAACGTGCTCGCCCCCGTGACACTGCGCCCAGCGTACCCAGGCCGGCCACCATGACCCTTTCTGTTCGCGCGCGCCGCGACGCCATGCGGCCGGATCGAGGCTGTAGTCGTCATTCACGTAGAAGCGCGTACTGTCGTCGCCCGGCGGACACAGTATCGATTGAACGTGCCCGGCCGACCCCAACACAAAGCGCATGTTGGTACGAAACATCTGCATCGAGCGGTAACAGGCCTGCCAGGGCGTAATGTGATCGCGTGCACCGGCCACGACGAACACGTCGCGATCGATGGCCGCGATATCGATGTTCACCCCGTCGATGGCGTAATCGGAACCACGACGCAGGCGATTGCGCCGATAGATCATCAGCAGATCGGCATGCAGCGCGGCCGGCAAACGCGTGGTATCGGTGTTCCAGTACAAGACATCGAACGCCGGCGGCTCGTTGCCCAGCACATAGTTATTGACGACGAAATGCCAGATCAGATCATTCGGGCGCAGCCATGCGAAGGTCCGCGCCATATCGGCGCCGTCGAGCACGCCGGAAAAGCGCGAACGGGCGAGCGCCGCCGTCACCGCGGCATCGTCGGCCACGCGTGCCAGGCGCCGACTGCGCGGCGAATCGAGCATGGTCACGAACAACGACAGACACGACACCTTCTCCTGTTCGCCGCGACCAGCCAGCCAGGCCAGCGTCACCGCCGCGGTCAACCCGCCGGCACAGGCGCCCATCAACTTGACCGGCTGTTCACCGCAGATCGCGCGCACGATATCGATCGCCTCGGCGGTTGCACGCACGTAGGCGCCCAAATCCCAGTCGCTCTGGGTCGCGGTCGGGTTGCGCCAGGAGATGGCAAACATCTGCTGCCCCGCCTCGAGCGCATGGCGCACGAAACTCTTTTCAGGCGATAGATCGATCACGTAATACTTGTTGATCTGCGGCGGGCAGAACAGTACTGGCTGAGCATCGACTTCGGCCGTGCGCGGACTGTACTGAATCAGCTCGAATATCTCGTTGCGATAAACGATCGCGCCCTCGGTCGCGGCGATATTGCGGCCCAGTCGAAAGGCGCTGGCATCTACCTGCCGCGGCAGGCCGCGATTGGTGCGAATATCCTCGAGCAAGTGCCGGATGCCGCGGATGATGGACACGCCGCGGGTATGGGCGGCGGCATCGTAGAAGCCTGGGTGCGTCACAAACAGGTTGCTCGGTGCACCCGCAGCGACCAGATGCTCGGCCACGAACAGCAACCGCCGCCGCTGATCCGCGCCGATGCGCAAACCGTGAACGAGTTCGAGCAGCGCGCTGGACCACGCAAGATAGCCTTGCAACAGTCGGCGAAACGCCGGGTTCTCCTGCCAGGCCGGGTGCGTAAAGCGTCGATCGTCCGGCGCGGGACGCAAGCGCGACCGACCGAGCGCGATACGGGTCATTTCTAGCGATAGCGAAGCCTGCGCGCGCGCCAGTGCTATCGGATGCAGCGCGAGCACGCGCAGCAGCTCGGCCCCCGACGACAATGCTTCGCCCCAGCGCGAGCCAACGAATGCCTGTGCGCCGTTGAGATCGCGCAAGGCGCGCGGCGAACCATCGCTGGCGCGTGTCATTTCGGTATCGATAGCGATTGCATTCATGACGAAACGGTACCGGACTTTAAAGCCTCGCAGCAGGCCTGCGGGTCGCCGCAAGTCGCAAACTTGCGGGCTATGCCAACAGCCGAACGAGCGTGACGACTGGAGATGGTTACAATGCCTATGGATCGCTTCCCAGGGCAACTCGACGCATGCTGACCCGGATTCGCAACCGCTTCAACGAAGCCATATGGCAACCAGAGCCGGAAGAGCTACCCGTACTGAAACGCTGGGGCGTCACGAGTGTGCGGATCGGGCAGATACTGGTTCGCGACTTTCAGAACGGTGAAATCACCCTGCGCGCCATGGGGCTGGTGTATACCACGCTGCTGTCTCTCGTTCCCCTGCTCGCGCTCGCGTTTTCGATGCTCAAGGCATTCGGGGTCGATAACGCGTTGCGTCCCGTTCTACACCGCTTTCTGGCACCGCTAGGCGCTCAAGCCGACGACATCATCAACAAGATCGTTGGTTTCGTCGAAAACGTGCAGGTCGGTGTACTGGGCGCGATCGGCGTGGTACTGCTGATGTATTCCGTCGTGTCGCTGATCCAGAAAGTCGAAGCTGGCTGCAACTACATCTGGCAGGTACGAAAGCTTCGCTCGCTGGGCCGCCGCTTTACCGAATACCTGAGCATACTCATCGTTGGCCCGCTCGTGGTGCTGGCGGCCAGCAGCATGACGGCCTCTCTGACCAGTAATACGGTCGTCGAGTATCTCAGCACGATCGAACCGTTCGGCACATCGCTCTACATCGCCGGACGCCTGGTGCCGTACGTGCTCTACAGCATCGGTTTTACATTGCTGTATGCCTTCATGCCGAACACCAAGGTGAACTGGCTGCCCGCCCTGGGCGGCGGCATATTCGCTGGCGTACTCTGGCAGACGGCCAGCCTCGGATTCGCCGTCTTCGCGTCCAACTCCAGCAACTACAACGCGATCTATTCCAGTTTCGCGATCATCATTCTGCTGCTGGTATGGCTGTATGTGTCCTGGCAGATCATGTTGCTGGGCTGCCGCGTGGCTTTCCTGCTCCAGCATCCCGAGCAGCTCACGCGCAAGCCTTACCCGCCGCAGCTGGGGAGCGACGATCGCGAACGAATTGCCCTTCTCATGATGGGGCTGATCGGCTACAACTTCATGCACGCCAATCCGCCGTGGCAGATCGCCCGGCTGGCGCGCTATCTGCGCGTCGCCCCCGATCATATCTACTCGATCGTCGATCAGTTGGTCGACGCGAACATGCTCATCGAAAGCGGCGACACCACGATCACGCTCTTGCCGCGTCAGGATATCGAGTGTCTCAAGGTGGACTCGATTCTGGCCGCCGTACGCAGCGGCGATGCCAGCGCGTCGCCCACACCACGCGACGATCGTCTACATGATGAGGTAGACGGCTGGATTTCGCGTAATCTGGAGGCCAGAGCACAAGTGTTCGGGCAACTGTCGCTGCGCGATCTCGTCCGTGCGAGCATGCGCGAACGGGGTACGACGACGACAGATCAGAGGGGGATGCGACCGGTCGGCTAATTATCGCGCCGTCGGTCGTACCAGACGCCAGAGGGAGGGCATATGGAAAAGAACTGGTTCGACAACTATCCGATCGGGGTCAAGCAAGACATCGATACCAACGCGTTCGATTCGTTGGCGCATATCATCGAGCACAGCTGTCAGCAGTACACCGACCGCGCCGCGTTTTCCAACATGGGTTACACATTGACCTACAAGGAAATGGAGGCAAAATCTCGCGCCTTCGCGGCCTATCTGCAACAGACGCTGGACATGCGCCGTGGCGAGCGCATCGCAATCATGATGCCCAATTGCCTGCAGTACGCGACCGCCTTGTTTGGCGCGCTGCGAGCCGGGCTGGTCGTGGTCAACATCAATCCGCTCTATACCGCGCGCGAACTCGAACATCAGCTCAAGGATGCCGATGTCCGCACCCTCGTGGTTATGGAGAACTTCGCGGCAACGCTCGAAAAGATCTACGACAACGTCCCTGTCGAGACCGTGATCACCACGCAACTCGGTGACATGCTCGCGCCCATCAAGCGCGTGCTTACCAACTTCGTCGTCAAGCGCGTAAAGAAAATGGTTCCCAGCTGGGAGTTACCCGGCGCGATCGATTTCAATACCGCGCTGAGCACCGGCGAATCGCAGCAGTTCGATCATGTCGAACTCAATGGCGAGGATCTCGCATTTCTGCAATACACCGGCGGCACTACCGGCCCGGCCAAGGGCGCGATGCTCAGCCATGCCAACGTCGTCGCAAACGTATTGCAGTGTCAGGAGTGGTTCAAACCCGAGATGAGCGACGAGGGCGAACTGATTATCACCGCCCTGCCGATGTATCACATCTTCGCGCTTACCGTGAATACGCTGGTCTATTTCTCGGTAGGCGGGCACAACGTGCTCATTACCAATCCGCGTGACATGCCCGGATTCGTCAAAACGCTGAGCCAGTATCCGTTTTCTGCGATCACCGGCGTAAACACGCTCTATAACGGCCTGCTCAATACGGACGGTTTCGCGGAGCTGGATTTTTCCACGCTCAAGTTTTCGATGTCCGGCGGCATGGCCACCCAGGAGCCGGTCGCCGAACGCTGGGCGCGCGTGACGGGCAAACCCATCATCGAGGGCTATGGCTTGTCCGAGACCTCACCGGTTGTCAGCTGCAATCCGTTGAATATCGAACAATTCAACCACTCCATCGGCCTACCTCTGCCTTCCACCGAAGTTGATATCCGCGACGACGACGGCCGCAGTTTATCGCTGGGCGAACCCGGCGAATTGTGTGTACGCGGGCCGCAGGTGATGAGCGGTTACTGGCGTAAGGATGACGTCAACGCCGAGGCCTTTACCGAGGACGGTTTTTTTCGTACCGGTGATATAGCGCGGCAGGATAGCGACGGCCTGTTCTATATCGTCGATCGCAAGAAAGACATGATTCTGGTGTCCGGTTTCAACGTCTACCCGAACGAAATCGAGGATGTCGTCGCAGGTCATCCGGATATCCTGGAAGCTGCCGCTGTCGGTGTGCCTGACGAGAAATCCGGCGAAGCGGTGAAGCTGTTCGTAGTGAAAAAGCGTGCCGGCCTGAGCCTCGATGCCGTACGCGAGTATTGCCGCGAAAATCTGACTGCCTACAAAGTGCCCAAGCACTACGAGTTCATCGACGAGGTGCCGAAATCCAACGTCGGCAAGATATTACGCAAGGAACTGCGGTAAAAGAGACAATCGCGCAGCGATCGCGTCGCTATAATGCATTTTTCCATGCATTCGCGGCCTGACTGCGATAACGTAGATAGCGCCCGCGCGCGAGCTCGCGCAGGCGAATATTGCCGATCATGAGGAGAATTCGTGAATAAAATATGGCTGGACCGTTACCCCGAGGGCGTCGCCAAAGAAATCGATATTGACTCGACCGAAACATTGGTCGACCTGATCGAGGGCGGCTGTCGCGAGTTCAACTCCGCCGTTGCTTTCAGCAACATGGACTGCGAGCTCACCTATGCCGAGATCGAGGCACGCAGCCGCGATTTCGCTGCTTATCTGCAGAACGATCTCGGCTTTTCCAAAGGCGATCGCGTCGCGATCATGATGCCCAACCTTCTGCAGTATCCGATCGCGTTGTTCGGCATCCTGCGAGCAGGCATGGTGGCAGTCAACGTCAATCCGCTCTACACCGCGCGCGAACTCGAGCATCAGCTTTCGGATTCCGGCGCGCGTGCCATCGTCATTGTCGAGAACTTTGCCGCCACCCTCGAGGAAGTAGTCGACAAGGTTCCGCTGGAAGCCGTGATCACGACCCAGATCGGCGATTGCCTGCCCACCGTCAAGGGCGCAATCGTCAACCTGGCCGTCAAGTATGTAAAACGCATGGTGCCGAGCTTCAATCTGCCGGGCGCGGTGAAGTTCAACGACACGCTCAGCAAAGGCGCCAAGCAGACGTTCAAACCGGCCGACGTCAAGCCTGACGATATCGCGTTTCTCCAATACACCGGCGGCACCACCGGCCTGGCGAAGGGCGCGGTCCTGCTTCACAAGAACATGGTCGCCAACATAGCCCAGGCCCAGACCTGGCTCGACCCGTGGACGGATAAAGGCAAGGAACTGATCATCACGCCCCTG
This sequence comes from Salinisphaera shabanensis E1L3A, assembly GCF_000215955.2. Taxonomy (GTDB): domain Bacteria; phylum Pseudomonadota; class Gammaproteobacteria; order Nevskiales; family Salinisphaeraceae; genus Salinisphaera; species Salinisphaera shabanensis. The sequence continues at coordinate 76,207 of NZ_AFNV02000007.1, read as the reverse complement.
CCCCTGTATCACGTGTTCGCACTAATGGCGAACTGCCTGGTGTTCTTCCAGCAAGGCGGCAAGAACGTGTTGATCACCAACCCGCGCGATATTCCAGCGCTGGTCAAGGAATTCGAAAAGCACCAGCCGACCGCGTTTACTGGCGTGAACACCCTGTTCAACGCGCTGGTTAACGATGACGGCTTCGCCAAGCTGGACTTTTCTCGCCTGAAGATCACGCTCGGCGGCGGCGCCGCTGTACAGCGGGCGGTTGCCGAAAAGTGGAAGAAGGTGACCGGGATACCGCTGATCGAGGCCTACGGTCTGACCGAAGCTTCGCCTGGTGTGTGTATCAATCCGCTCGACCTCGACGACTACAACGGCTCAATCGGCCTGCCGTTGCCTTCGACGGAGGTCTCGATCCGCGACGACGACGGTAACGAGGTAGGCGCCGGCGAACCGGGCGAGCTTTGCGTCAAGGGTCCGCAGGTCATGGCGGGTTACTGGAACAAGCCGGAAGAGAACGAAAAGACCTTCTTCGGCGAACACCTGCGTACCGGCGACGTCGCCAACTACGACGAAGAAGGCTTTTTCTATATCGTCGACCGCAAGAAGGACATGATTCTGGTGTCCGGCTTCAATGTCTACCCAAACGAAATCGAAGACGTTGTCGCCCAACATCCGAAAGTGCTCGAAGCGGCCTGTATCGGTGTGGACAACGAAAAGACCGGCGAAGCCGTAAAGGTATTCGTGGTCAAGACAGACGACAGTCTCACCGAGAACGAACTCATCGAGTTCTGCCGCAAGGAACTGACCGGCTATAAGGTACCCAAGCAGGTCGCCTTCATCGACGAGTTGCCGAAGTCCAACGTCGGCAAGATTCTGCGCAAGGATCTGCGCGACCAGTAATCGACGGCGAGCACGTCGATTGGAAAAGGCCGCTGTGCGTTAGCCAGCGGCCTTTTTTTATCAATAGCCCAGGCGAACATACCTTGGCCCGTAGGCAATACCGGAATCACCGACTAGCGCGCGGCGAGAACGGCGTCTCCCAGCGCCCGCTCTATGGCCGGGAACCATGCCCGTCACGAGCGTCAAGGACATGACAGCCGGGGACGGGGCAGCACGTAGCCAGCGCAAGCAAGCGCAATAAAACTGCAGGGAGATCGGCTTGAGGCGCCGGTTTGTTCGAATCCGGCAGGTGCGCGGCCGACCACCCGGGTCGCAGCGCATCGGAGTCAATCACCGTGCCGCCGAGTAGCGGCGTTACGACTCCTCAGGCCGTGAGGCGATCCTCTAGAATCATGTCGGCCGCTTTTTCTGCGATGGCTGTCGTGGGCGCGTTGGTATTGCCGCCAACCAGCGTGGGCATGATAGACGCATCCACGACCCGCAGCCCTTGCATGCCATGCACGCGCAGACGGTCGTCGACGACGGCCTCGTCGTCATGGCCCATCTTGCAAGTGCCTACCGGGTGATAGATGGTCTCGGCACGGTTACGAATGAATGCTTCGATCTCGGCATCGCTCGCGACCGTTTCACCCGGCTCCAGCTCGCGCTCGCGGTGACCGGCGAGGGGTTCGGCACGCAGTATCTTTCGCCCCAGCTTGACTGCCTTGACCAGTTGGGCGAGATCGTCCGGATGATCGAGATAGTTCGGATCGATCAAGGCATCGGCCATCGGATCAGCGCTTTTCAGGCCGATATAGCCGCGCGACTTCGGGCGCAGATCGCACACCCGCAGCGTATAGCCGTAGTGCTTGATCGTATTCCAGAGATTGTGGCCATGATCCTGTTCGATCGTGGCGATGAAGTGCAGCTGGAGATCGGCGCGCGGCTGGCTTTCATCACTGCGCGCGAAACCGCCGGATTCGGCGACATTACTCGCCAACTGGCCACGGCCATGGGCGAAATACTCATAGACCGCTTTCGGCGCCTCGATCAGCAGGAACTTCGGCCCCAGCCGCAGGCTCAGCTTCGTCTTCTCGATATCGATTACGCTGACATCGAGATGGTCCTGTAGATTGCGGCCCACGCCCTTGAGCTCATGCACCACCGGGATACCGTGCGGCTCGATTTCGGATTTGGGCCCGACCCCGGATAACAACAGCAGCTGGGGCGAATTGATGGCGCCGCCACACAGCAGCACTTCACACTTGGCCCGCAGAGAATGGTCGCCACCGAACCAGCCTTTCTTGTAGGTCACGCCCACAGCGCGCTTGCCCTCGATCAGTACTTTTTTGGCACGCGCACGCGTAATGACGGTCAGGTTCTTACGGTCTGCAACAGGATGCAGAAAGGCATCGGCATTGCTGCAGCGTCGGCCATTATCCTGTGCCACGCTGTAAAGCCCAACACCTTCTTCGGTTGCACCGCCAAAATCGTCATTGCGCGGCAAGCCACAGGCTTGCGACGCTTCAATGAAAGCACGGTTGAGTGGGTTTACGTGGCGAGGTGCACTGACACAGTAGGTGCCTTCGCTACCATGGTACTCGCTTGCACCCGACTCGAATTTCTCCGAACGGCGAAAATAGCCGAGCATCTCCTCGAAGCCCCAGCCGCGATTGCCCAGCTCGGCCCAATGATCGTAGTCCCAGGCGTTACCGCGGGTATAGCACTGCGCGTTGATCGAACTGGAGCCGCCCAGCGTCTTGCCGCGCGGCCAGAACATCTCGCGCGAATTCATATTTTTCTGGGGCGCGGTGTAATACGCCCAGTTGAACATCTTCGACCACATCAGACCGATGATGCCGATCGGTATATGAATCAGCGGATTCCAGTCGGCCGGCCCGGCCTCGAGCATGCAGACCGATACATTCGGGTCGGCGCTCAGCCGGTTGGCAAGAACACAACCGGCGGAGCCGCCACCCACGATAATGTAATCGAACGTCTGCTCTGTCGTGGGCATGCCAGCTCCTCCGGCTGTTTCATATTGTTCTTATAACTATTTTTAGTGCTTGGCGTCTTCTGGCAGCGTGATGTTGAGTTCCAGCACCTCGAGATCGCCTTCGCGCTCGATTTCCATCTGGACCGCGTCGTCACCGACCTGAACATACTTGCGCAGTACTGCCAGCAGGTCCTGCTGCAGCTGCGGGAAATAGGCCGGATGATCGCCGCCGCCACCGCGTCGATGCGCGACCACTACCTGCAAGCGTTCCTTGGCCGTCTGGGCCGAGGTCTTCTTTTCGTTGCTACGGAATACGTCGAGCCAACCCATGGTCCGTTACCTCCCCATCAGCCGGTCGAGAAACTTCTTCTTGGCCTGGGTGAAACGCATGGGTCGATTTTCACCCAGGAAGCGCGCCACCAAGTCCAGATAAGCCTGACCTGCATCGGCGTTGTCTTCCATTGCCACCGGCATACCCGAGTTGGAGGCGTTGAGCACCTTCTCCGATTCCGGAATCACGCCGAGCAGCGGAATACCCAGAATATCGTTGATATCGTCGAGCGACAGCATTTCGCCCTTGCCCACACGGCTGGCCGCATAGCGGGTGACCACCAGGTGTTCCTTGACCGGCTCGCCGCCTTCCTTGGCGCGCTTGGTCTTGGACGACAGCATGCCCAGCACGCGATCGGAGTCGCGTACCGACGAAACTTCGGGATTGGTCACCACCAGCGCTTCGTCAGCGAAATACATCGCCATGATCGCGCCCGTTTCGATACCGGCGGGCGAATCACAGATGATGTACTCGAAGTCTTCTGCAAGCTTGTTGAGCGTGCGCTCGACACCTTCCTGGTTCAACGCATCCTTGTCGCGGGTCTGCGATGCGGCAAGGATATAGAGATTTTCGTGACGCTTGTCACGGATAAGCGCCTGCTTGAGGTTCGCCTCACCACTGATGACGTTGATGAAGTCGAACACCACACGGCGTTCGCAGCCCATGATCAGATCGAGATTACGCAGACCGACATCGAAATCGATGACGACGGTCTTGTGCCCCCGCATGGCAAGGCCGGCCGCAAAAGAGGCGGCGGTCGTGGTCTTGCCGACCCCGCCCTTGCCGGACGTGACGACGATGATCTTTGCCACTCTTTACTCCTGCAATTCGATGCTCAAGTTATCGTTATCCAGGCGAACCGATACGGCCCTGGAACGTACCCCCTCTTCGATCGCATCGGCTACTTTGTAGCAACCCGCGATCGCTACCAGATCCGGTTCGAAGCGACGGCAGTAGATGCGCGCTTCGGTGTCGCCGGTCGCGCCGGCCAGCGCGCGGCCGCGCAGCGCGCCATAGATATGAATATGCCCGTCCGCGAGTACTTCGGCGCCTTCCGATACCGACGTCGCGATGACCAGATCGCCACCACGCGCATAGATCTGCTGGCCTGAACGCACCGGCTTGGTCACCAGCCGCGTCGGCGTGCGTGGCGGCTCGTCCCGGCTGACCGGTTCGTCCGCATTCTGCGAACTGGCTTGCTGCTCGACGGGCGCGTCGCTTGCCGCGGCTGGCTCGGCAGCCGCCTTGGCAGCGCCGCGCGCCGGCGAATCCATCGTGGCCAGATCGGCGGCTTCGGCAGCCTCGCGTACTTCCGGGCTCGGATCGAGCACGCCAACCGGGACCATCCCGGCCTTGCGAATGATACCGCTCAACGCGACGAGATCGGGCACGCTGTTCGGCAGCGATAGCAATACCGGCATCCGCTCGAAAAAACCCGGCGCCCGCGCTATTTGAGCGTCAATCTGTTCTTCAATACGTGTACTGTCGGTCTCGCGGACCTCGAGAACCGTCAGGGTCATCATGCGACCCTTGAACACGACGCCGGTACCGGCTGCGGTTGTTGTATCCGCCATGCCCGAATAACTCTCAAAAACAAGCCGGGGAGTCTAGCACGCTGTTTGTGCATTACGGTCTGTGTCTTGCATAGAAATACGTGACGCGCGTTGTTTCGTCGATTGGAAGCATCTATTCATGAATGACTTGTGGCGGGATTATCGGAGCCCTGGCTTTTTCGATGAAGCCTTCGACGACTCGGGCCAGGCGCGTAGCGCCGCCAATGCGCTGGTGCGCTATCTCGGCGAGTTTGGTCGTACGGAACTGGAAACGCGGCGCGCAGCAGCGGATCTGGCGATCAAATCGATGGGCATCACGTTTACGGTGTACTCCGACGCCGGCATGATCGATCGTGCGTGGCCATTCGATATCCTGCCGCGACCGATACCCAAGCACGAATGGGATCGCGTGCGCGAAGGTCTGCAGCAGCGTGTAACTGCGCTCAACATGTTCGTGGCCGACCTCTACGCCGATCAACGCATCGTTGCCGACGGCGTCTTTCCGCGTGAAGTGCTCGCGCAGTCGGCCAATTTCCGGCCCGAATGCGTTGGCATGCGTCCGCCCGGCGATATCTGGGCGCATATCTGCGGCTCGGATCTGGTACGCGACGGTGCGGGCGAGTTCTATGTCCTGGAGGACAACCTGCGCGTGCCCTCGGGCGTGTCGTACATGGTGGAGAATCGTCTGGTTTCCAAACGGGTGTTTCCCGAGCTGTTTGCCCAACATCACATCCTGCCGGTCGACGACTACGCCAGCGAGCTGCTCGATTCGCTCAACGCGCTGTCGCCGCGCAAGGATGTGACGCCGAATGTCGCGGTCCTTACGCCAGGGGTGTTCAATTCCGCCTTCTTCGAACATGTCTGGCTGGCCGGCCAGATGGGCGCCGAGCTGGTTCAAGGCAGCGACCTGTTCGTAGACAGCGACGACTGCGTGTATTCCCGCACCATCTACGGCCCGCAGCGCGTGGACGTGATCTATCGTCGCGTCGACGATGCCTTCATCGACCCGGAGGTATTCCGGGCCGATTCCATGCTGGGCACCCCGGGCCTGATGCGTGCCTGGCGTGCCGGCAATGTGGCCATCGCCAATGCGCCCGGCGCGGGCGTGGCCGACGACAAGGTCGTCTATGCGTTCGTGCCCGAGATCATCCGCTACTACCTCGACCAGGAAGCCAAGCTACCGAATGTACCGTCATGGCTGTGCATGAACGACACGCATCGGGAACACGTACTGGCCAACCTGGATTCGCTGGTGGTCAAGCCGGCCAACGAATCCGGCGGCTACGGGATGCTGATCGGGCCACGCTCGACGGCGGCCGAACGCAAGCAGTTCGCCGATCTGATTCAACGTAACCCACGCAACTATATCGCCCAGCCTACGCTGGCCTTGTCGACCGCGCCGACGCTTATCGACGGCAGTGCACGACCGCGCCATGTGGATTTACGGCCGTTCATCGTTTCGCGCCCGGATGACGATGCATTCGTGACCATGGGCGGGCTCACCCGTGTCGCCCTGCGCGAAGGCTCGTTGGTCGTGAACAGCTCTCAGGGTGGCGGCAGCAAGGACACCTGGATCGTCGCGGACGAGGAGGTCTGAGCATGCTCTCGAGACTCGCACAGAACCTGTTCTGGGCCGGACGCTATATCGAGCGCGCTGAATCCACATCGCGCCTGATCAACGCAACCAGCCTTTTGTTGCTCGATATGCCACGCGCCACGGCTTTCGACTGGCGCGCGCTGGTCGAGATCGTCGGCGCCGAGGATCTGTTTGCGCAGCGCTACCCCGACGACAGCGAAGCCAACGTCATGCGTTTTCTGGTGGCCGACCGGCTGCATCCAAGCTCGATCGCCAGCTGTCTGGCCAGCGCACGCGAAAATCTGCGCAGTGCCCGCGATCTCGTGCCGCGGGAAGTCTGGGAGGATATCAATGGCCTGCATCTGTTCATCGCCGATGAAGGCCAGCACATCGAAAGTCGGCTCGCCCGATCGCGGGTAATGGACCATGTCGTGCGCAACGCACGGCACATGGCCGGGCTGATCGAGTCCGGCATGAGTCGCGATGCGGCATACGACATGTTCATGCTGGGCCTGCAGCTCGAGCGTGCGGACATGACCACACGCATCATCGATGTGCGCAGCGCGGACCTTCTGGACGAGGACATCAGCGAACTGCGGCCCTACCAGACCGTCCAATGGATCAGCGTCTTGAAATCGCTGAGCGCCTTTCAGATGTACCGTCGTCACGTACGCGTGCGCGTCACCGGCGCCGGCGTGATCCGGTTTCTGCTCGCCGACAGCGCGTTCCCCCGCTCGGTACGCTTTTGTCTGAACGCCGCCACCGATCGGCTGGTTCGACTGCCCACCTCCTCGCGTTGCGTGGGCGCCGTCGACAGCGCAGTCCAGGTACTCAACGATGCCGACCCGGGCACGCTCACCGGCTACCGACTGAGCGAATTCCTCGACCGCATGCAGATTGAACTCAGCGCAATCAACGACACGATCCAAAGCCGCTATTTTCAGCAATGATAGTGATCTGCCCTTTCAGCCGGCGAGGCGACGTTCGACGCCATGCGTGATTTCTACTGCCAGTGCGGTAATTCGATCTTCTTTCGCAATACGCGGTGCCTGGTCTGCGAGCGAACCCTCGGCTTCGCCCCGGAAGCGATGCTCATGACCGCGCTGGAAGCAATCGGCGACGGCCGCTGGCGCGTGCCCGCGTCCGGCAGCATCAACGGGCGCATCTATCGGCTTTGCCAGAACTATACGCAGCACAACGTATGCAACTGGCTCGTACCCGACGAATCGCCGCACCATTTTTGTCCGTCGTGCCGGCTCACGCGCACCATTCCGGATCTCGATGCGCCTCGCCACCTGGAGCTTTGGGCACGACTGGAAAATGCCAAGCGGCACCTGATCTTCAATCTTCGCCAGTTGGGCCTGCCGATCGTCGGCCGTGCGGAGGATCCCGAGTTCGGCCTGTGCTTCGATTTCCTGGCCGACGCCGATGCCGAAACCGAATTCACCGAACCGCTCGCAGGCCAGGCACAGGTGACCACCGGCCATGCCAACGGTGCGATCACCATCAACATCGCCGAGGCCGATGATGTGGCGCGGGCACGCATGCGCGAGCAGATGGGCGAGCACTATCGGACCCTCATCGGCCATTTCCGTCACGAAGTCGGCCACTACTACTGGGCGCGGCTGATCGAAAAGACGGAATGGCTGGACGAATATCGCAGCTTGTTCGGCGACGAGCGCGCCGACTATGGCCAGTCATTGCAGCGGCACTATGCCAACGGCGCGCCGGCAGACTGGCAGTCACACTTCGTAACCCCCTATGCTTCGGCCCATCCATGGGAAGACTGGGCCGAATCGTGGGCACATTATCTGCACATTCGCGACACGCTGGACACCGCCACCGAATACCAGCTGGTGGCAAGACCGCCCTGGCAGAAACAGGCCACGGAGTTCGAAGCGCTGATGCATCGTTGGACCCACTTGGCGATCGGCATGAATGCTGTCAATCGCAGCATGGGGCTGGCCGACGCCTATCCGTTCGTGCTCAACGCCGGTGCGCGGCGCAAGCTCGAATTCATCCACCGGGTGATCGCCCCCTACGAAGCTCGCACGAACCCATAGCGCCTCCGAGGGCCGGCGCAGACGCCGGCCGCCTGTTTTGAGCGGGCGTCTATACGGGATTCTGATTACCGGGCTGGGCGTACTCATCCTCAGCCCGGATTCGATCCTCATTCGGCTGCTCGATGCCGATATGGCGACGACGCTTTTCTGGCGTGGTACTGCGCTGGTCATGGGTCTTGGCCTGTATCTGTTCTGGCGGGAACGCGGGGATTCAAAACCCATTATCGACGCACTGCGCAGCCCGCTCGGCTGGGGCCTCGGGGTGCTTTTCGCGCTCAGCAATGTCCTGTTCGTGTTTACCATCGAACATACGACCATTGCCGACACGCTGGGCTGTCTCGCCACAGCATCGATCTTTGCGGCGTTATTCAGCGTCGTCTTCCTGCATGAACGGGCACCGCTACGAACGTGGCTGACCGCGGCCGCCATCGCAGCCGGACTACTGCTCATTGCGTTCGGCGGCGCCGGCAGCCTCATCGGACGCGTCGCCGGCATCGCCACCGCCATGGTTTTTGGCGCAACGTTTGTGATCATGCGCGCGACCGGCCAGGGCGACACCCTGCCCGGACTCGCGCTTGGCGGCCTGATCATGGCCCTCGTCACCGTCTTCTTTGCGACGCCGTTTTCGCTCACGACGCCGGGCATGGCAGCACTCGCAGGTCTGGCCGTGGTGCTGCCACTGGCGTTTGCGCTCATCGGTCGCGGCCCGCGTTATCTAGCCGCCCCTGAAGTCAGTCTGCTCATGCTGCTGGAAACCGTCTTCGGCACCTTATGGGCCAGCGTGTTTCTCGGAGAAATTCCCACGCGGGCAACGCTCGCGGCCATTGCAATCATTCTGGGCGTGCTCGGCGTCTTTTACTGGCGCCAGGCGATCGTGCATGCGCGTGATGCGCGACATTCTCAACAGGTCAAAACATGAACTTAGGCAATCTGATTCGCTCGGTACGCATCGACGAGCTCGACTACGCCGTGCGCGAAGCCGGCAATCCGAATGGTCAGCCGCTAGTGCTTCTTCACGGGCTCATGGATACCGGCGCGAGTTTCGAGCCGCTGGTTGACGCCATGCAGGCGATAGCGCCCGACCGCTATCGCTATATCGCGCCGGACTGGCGTGGCCATGGCGCGACGACGGCAATTCATGACAGTTACTGGTTCCCGAGCTACCTGCTCGACCTGGAACGACTTCTCGACATCCTGGTCGGCCAGGATCAACCGGTCACGCTGATCGCACACAGCATGGGCGGCCAGGTGGCGAGTCTATATGCCGGCACCCGGACCGAACGCGTTTCGCATCTGGTGACGCTCGACAGCCTGAACGTGCCGGACAGCGCTACAGCCAACGTGCCCGACCGCTATCGCCGCTGGCTGGATGCCCATGCCAACCCGCCGGCGACAAAGGTGTATGACGACCTGCAAACCGCGGCCTCGCGCATCGCCAAGCGCTACCCCGAACTCAACGATGACGTCATCGAGCAGCTTGCCGCTCAATGGACCGAGAGAGAAGACGAACACGGTCGGCGGCGTATGCGCGTCGACCCATGGCATCGCGTGCCCTTGCCCTATGCCTTCCGCGCGGCCGAAGCCAAGGCATTATGGCGAGAAGTACGGGCCCATGTTCTATGCATCGACGGCGGCGACTCGCCGGCGAAATACTTCTGCGGCGAGGCCGAAATGGCCGAGCGCCGCGCCTGTTTCAGCGATCTGCGCCATGTGGTCGTCGATGGCTGCGGACATATGCTGCATCTGCAGAAACCGCAGAGCATAGCCGGCCACATCGCGGCATTTCTTTCGGCTTGAGGCGCCCATACAGACGAGCCGCGTGATCGCCATCGGCGGGTTTACGGCGTCGATCACAGCGCTGACACGAACGTCCCATCAGCCAGCGAAGAAGCCACTCGCGTTCATCGTAAAACAGTTGCTTACGATCGATTTCTCGACACGGCCGCAGGTCTGAAAGGAAAACCATTATTACCGGCGAAGTTTTGCGCGTTTTCGCGCGCGCCAGCCGCTTTTGAGACGAAGCGGCTGGCTGATCTGCGATATGAATCGTCGCGCCCCAGGCAACCGATCGCTATCGGCTGAGCGCTCGAAGCCTTGAATTCACGTGCGATTCGGCGTCATTGGGAAGACAGCCGCACGTTTGCTGCAATGCGGCAAAAGCCGAGCGTATTCAATATATTCCTGTGGCGTATGGCGTGTACTACCAATCTCGTTTATCGTCAGAAACGGGAGTATTCTAAAAAGACCACGTGTCGCAATGAGACGTGTATACAGCCAGGGAGACAAACCGTGCTATCGATGCATTCTCGTCGGACGCGTTGCGCCGATTCTGCCCAGAATTCGGACACCGCAACGCTCGTCGGCGCGCACAGCGCGCGCCATCCACGCCGGAGCCGCCTCGCGGTTGCAGCGCTTTTCATTGCAGCGGCCACCGTTCTGCCCGCTTGCTCTAGTGGAGGTGGCGGCGATAACGGCGAGCCCAACCCTCGAAGCGAAGTCACTGCTAGCGGACTGAACTTCACCTATCCGTTTAACGGCCAGCACGACGTGCTCCTCGATACGCAGATCGTGGTGAATTTCGATGGCACCGTCACCGATAGCGCCCTCGCTTCGCTGGCCCTACAGGTCAAACCGGCCGACGCCGACGATGATCAGTATCAGCCGGCCGAGTTGGGTGTGACGTTCGATCGCGATGCCCAGCAATTCAATCGCAAGGACAACCAGTTCAACCCCGTACGGTTGAACCTTGACGGCGCGCTCAAGCCGAACAGCACCTATGCAGTGACGGCCACGGGCGATATCACGGTCGGCAACACGACGTTCAGAGATGGCAAGCCGCTATTCAGCTTCACGACGCGCCCCGGTGAAGGTCGCCCCGCCAACGGCGATTTCCAGGTCACGACAGTAACCCCAGGCGAAATCAATCCGGCAACCCAGGAACCCACCGTTTTCACGCAGTTCAATGCGATCCGCGTGATCCTCAACGAGCCGGTCAACCCTGCCACGGTCAACGAAAACACCTTTTTCGTAGAAGATTCGAATGGCAACCGCGTAACCGACGCCCGGCTAACCGCCCTGGGGCGTTATATCGTCTTCGATCCCAATGAGGATCTTGCGCCCGGGGATTACACCGTGAGCTGGACGTCCGACATTACGTCGGTATTCGGCAAGTCGCTGACCGAGGGTAGCGAGCCGCGCACCGTGCTGACCCTGGGCAATCAGCCGACCGACCAGACGCTGATCATCGAGGACGGAAGCTCAGCCCAGGAAAGGGTCAATCTGCCCGATAGCTTACTGAGCGGTCTCAAGGTCAATAACGTCAATATCGATTCCCAGTTGATCGGCAGCAACGACCAGCCGGTACTCGGCCCCGAAGACGTCCCCTTTAGCGTGTCCCCGCCGCTGCGCAACCGGGTTGCGACAACTCTCGCCACGCCCGGCACCGCCGGCTATGGCGACGTTATTCCGGCCGTCATTCCCGCCGGCCAGAAGTTCCAGCTCAAGGGCCTCAAGCTATTCCTCGGCGGCGAGGAAGCAGGCGTCGAGACCCCGATCGACAGCGGCCCGATCGACGTCAACTTCATCAACGACGTCAGCGTCTATTTGATGGCCAACGACTATCGCAACGTAGTCACGCCGACGGCGGTACAGCTGCGCTTTGACCTGGGTATCGGCACCCTGGTGACCGCCGCGCTCGGCTCTGACCCCGAGAACTTCGTCATCCAGCAGCTGGCCAACGGCGTGTTCAACCAGAGCGTGCTCAATATTCAAGGGGCCGGCCTTGCGATTCCGCGCGGCAATGGCGACCTGGAAATTCAAACGCTGGGCACCTTCCCGATCAACGTAAACCGCACCGATAACGCCACCGTCAACTTCCAGCTGACGCTGGTACTGCCGGCCAACCCGGACGACGCCGAAGTCGCAGGCGCGAGTGACACTCAGGACTCGGTGGGCCCGGTCATCACCGCGCGCTCGCCCAGCGCCTGCCTGTACGCTTTCGGCTCGCCGCTCTACGACGCGTTCTATACCGGCGCTGCGCCGACGGCATTCCCGGAACCCTTCTGCACAAACTTCCAGACCGCGCCCGGCGGCCAGCCGCTGCCGCCCACGCAAGGCGGCGGACTGGGTGTAGCCGTTAACAGTTTCCCGATCGAATCCAGCCCGGCGATTGTGTTTTCTTCGCCGATCGATCCGAACACGGTCAATGCGCAGAGCATTCAGCTTGCATCGAGCGGGGGAACGCCGCTCACCGAGGATGAAGTAAACTACCGTGTCGAAGGTTTCAGCGTGGTTATCGATCCGGTCGATCTTCTCGCGCCGGATACGGATTACACCATCTCCCTTCCCAATAGCCGCACGGAGAACCAACTCAGAGATCTCGACGGCAACCCGCTCAGCGACAACGCCGGCGGGCCGGGCCTGACCATGAACTTCCGTACCGAGCCTCAGGTCGCCACCGACAGCGCGCCCCCGCTACTGGGCACGCTCTCGCCCGGCATACCCTGTGCGCTCGAGACGGATAACGTGGGTGACTCCTTCGTCACCGGTGGCGACACGGCTGGCAACTGCGTAGGCAGCTCGACCGATAATGCCGCGTTCAATTACCCGGTGTTCCAAAGTCCGGTCAATGTCCCGGTTGATGCCGTCCTGTCAAAGTTCGTGGACGCGAGCACCATCGTATTGGCCGACGGCTGTCTGACGGCCGGTAGTGGCGAAGGCAACGGCGTGGAAGGCGCCAGCGTGGCGCTACAGGAAATGGACGGCAACGGGCAGTGCGTGGGCGCGGTCGACGCGGACATCGCCCTGGCCAACCCCGGCGACGCCCAGACCCGCTCCTTCACGATTCGTCCGACCGACTATCTTGAGCAGGGCACGCGCTACTGGATCGTCGTCTGCGGTACCGAAGGCGACCGTTGTACCGGTGGGTCGGTGCCGGCGGGCGTTATTGCCGACCTCAACGGTGCGGCCGTCAATACCGATCCGCTCAACGGCACCGGCTCGACCGACTCGTCGACCGGCACCGCGGGCGGTCCGGATATCGTCATGCCCTTCGACGCGATTGCGGCCAACAACGACTACTACACCACCCAATTCACGCTGCCGGAAACCGACACCAACGGTAATGGCCGTGTAGATGATGGCGAACGCCTGCAGCCGGGTAATCGAGCCTTGCTGTCGCTGGAAGCCGGCGGCATCGGCGCTCTCGCTACAATCGAGAGCCCGGATCGGCCTGATGGCAAGTATGCGAACTATCTGTCGCTCGCCCGCCCGATTGCGATTCGTGAAGCGACCAGCGACTGCGCGCGCGTAGACGCCGTTCAATTCGGCGAGGGCAACACGCCCAACGCCGGATCGGCCGTGGGCGAAACGCCCGAGACGTGTGTGCCCGTGTCGCTGCTGCCCGGCGGGATCACCAGCCTGACCGGCGTTGAGGCTACCGCGACGTTGGCTGGTGCACCGTTGCTGACGATCAACACCGGCCGCATACTGCTGCGCTTCCCGAACGACCAGGACGCCAACCCGACCGGCACGCCGAATCAGACCGGCTATATCGTGGAACGCTGTACGGGCCAGTTCCCGGGCGGCGTTGAATACGACTTTGAGCCCTGCTTCGCGGCGTCGCTGAATCTGGTGGCCAACGCGCCGGACGGTGAAAACGTCACGCTCGACCAGCAGCAATTTGCTGCCAATCTGGTGGGGCCGGTTACGTTCGAACAGAACGGACGCCTGGTCATTTCGCTGCGTAACGCGAACCAGATCGAGCTCGACGCCACGGCCAGTTTGCTTGGAGCACCGATTCCCGCAACCGCCACTATCGAGCCTGCCGAACTCACGTTCCAGCTCGTGGGTAACGCGGTCCATGGCGGTCGCGCGTTTCCGAACCGCTAGCAACTGAGTGCAGCCGCGCCGGGGGAGACCGGCGCGGCGCCCTCCAACACGAACAAGAATCTAACAGGGAGACGGGAGATGATTCACCAAACCAAGCCAGCGCGCCGGCGGTTGAGCCAGCACGCGGCAAAACTGCTGGGCGGCGCGAGTCTTATGCTGCTGGCCGGCACTGCGCTTGCCCAGGGCACGAGTCAGAACGCCCAGACCGATACCGTCGACGATAACGGCGGCTTCTTTGAGCAGGCACTCCAATACGCGCACGACAACACCTACTACCGCGTCGGCGTGCTGCATCTGAGTTACGAAGGCGACAGTTCGCCGTTGAGAATCGATAACGCAAACGGTCTGGCGGCCCAGCCGTTCGGCGTGGGCTCAAGCGAACTTGAAGGCACCGGCTCGTCCGTTGGCGACAAGACGACGCTCGGCGGCACCATCGGCATGTATATTCCGAAAACCGGTCGTCATCTGGCCGCGGAGATAACCCTGGCGCCGCCGTTGAAGCTCGACTTCGAAGTCAGTGGCCGTGCTATCAACGAATCGATCGCACCGGAAACGCAGAGCGGGATTCCGACCGGTGTGCCCGCCCTGGGTCGCAAGATCGGTACGCTCAAGGCGCTGCCGCCGAACTTGACCATCATCTACCGCCCGTGGGTGGACACCATGTTCCAGCCCTATATCGGTGCCGGCGCGATGTATCTCTATACCTTCGATACCGACGTCACCAATGAGGTTCTCAACGCCTACGGTAACGAACCCACGCTCAACCTGAGCAAGCCGGTCGCCTGCGTCGGTCAGATCGGCATGGACGTGAATCTCAGCGAGAAACTGTTCGTCACCGCTGACGTGAAGTACGTGGGTTGTGCGGAAGTCGAAGCAAAGGTCAACAACGTCGTCGTCGAAGCGCCGGCGCTCAGCCCGACGGTCGGCCCGGTCAACGTGGGTTCGGTAAGCTCGACCAACGATTTCAAGGCCGTTCTCTATCAGCTGTCGATGGGCTTCCGCTTCTAATCGAAAACGCTCCAACGGCGAGCCGGTAACAAGCCGCCCCTCGGTTTCGAGGGGCGGCTTTTTTTTGTCCCTACCCGGCTACCAGTGCGGTCAGTCTGCTGGCTGGTGCAGCCACGGCACAAACGGCCGGCGCAGCGGTATCCTGCTACCGATCAAAGAACGCAATGCCCGAAGCCCAGGCGGCCTTCGGGCCGCCTATCATCAACCGACATCAACAATACGCGCTCAGGTGGCCAGCCGGAGCCACCACCGTGGCTCGCGGAGACCGTTGGATGCAAGCCTAGCCTGCGGCTCAGCGGGCCTGGTTCGCCGTTACGAGCACGGCAATGCCACGCCAATCAGACGCTCACGCGCGTACCGGTAAGCACGATATGGCCGCCCCTGAGCTGGCCCGACTCAATGACTGGTATGGGCGACGATCTCGAAGGCGAGTTCGCGTACGGCGTCCGACATGGCCTGGCCGATCGCCGCGGGATCACGCGGTTTGGCAGGCAGCGATTGCTGAATCACCGTGTTATCGCGAGCAACCACGGTATGGGTATTGGCTTGGGTGACCTTCCAGCGCGCCGCTAGCACGACCTGCCCCGAAGGCTGCGGCTCGAACGAATCAACCACCACGTCAACGTCATAGTCACGCCCGCGATCGGAGACGAGCTTTTCATCGATGGTCTGCTGTAGCAGGCGTGTCATGGCCGCAGGAAGTCGCTCGGCCCACTTGGCGTTCGGCATACGTGTGAGCACGTACTCGTCGGTACGCAACTGGATATCGTAGTTATCGAGATATTCGGGTACGTGCACTCGCCGCACCTGCCAGCTGCTTGGCTGACTGGCCGCACGCGAGGCCTGCGGCGGGGACAGCAACACCTGTTGCAGTGGCGCCACGCTACTGCACGCCGTAGTCGCGACTACAAAGACCGCGGCCATCGCGCCGCGTACAAGGTTGGTCATCATCGCTGGCCTCCGCCGAACAGCAGTGCATTCGGGTCACGTTCGATTGTTTCTGCAAACCGGCGCATGGACGACGCCCCGGCCGAGATATCGCGTATGGCACTTTCCATATCGCGTCGGGTACTCGAGTCCGGGTCGGTCAGGTTCTCGAGGTTTTGCGACAACTGCTCAAGATTGGCACTGGTTGCCTCGGCGTTGTTGAGCAGGCGTGTGAGTTGCTGATCGCGTGATTCGAGCTGTGTGTTCACGTTGTCGGTCAACGCGCGCACGCTTTCGAGCGTCTTTTCGAACTGACGGCTGTTCATGTAAACCGCGTCGCGTGCAGCAGCAATGGCTTCGCGCGTTGTGTCGGTGGTGCGTTCGAGGTTCGGGCCCATGCGGTTGAGCAACTGGTCCATGTCGTTGGCCAACGTCACCACCGAGCCCATGGTCTCGTTGACCGTTTCCAGCGTCTCTTTCCACGGCAAACCGGTGACCGTGTCCTTGAGCTGCTCGATCTGGGACGGCACTGCCGGGATTTCCGGCAACTCGACATCATCGCGATTGATCGCGAACTGCGGCTTCGTATCCGGCTGAAAATCCAGATTAACCGCCAGCTGCGACGTGACGTAACTCCAAACCACCAGCTGAGCCCGCAAGCCGCGCGCTACGAGCTCTTCCGTACTCAGCTGGGTGTTGGTCGGATCACCATTCATCATCACCGTGTTGTTGCCGGCCATTTCGATAGTGACACCGATACGCGCCTTGCCCACGTTCGGGTCGAGACGCAGCTGGACGTTCTTGACGGTACCCACCTGCACGCCGCGGAACAGCACTTTCGAGCCATTGGTCAGCCCGAGCACGGATTGATCGAAGAAGATCACGGCCTGGCGGCTGTTCGAAAAAATACGGTTGCCACCCAACGCGAGAATACCGACCACGGTCAGCACGATCGCGCCGAGCATGAACAGGCCGATGACCGTATAGCTGCGGTTGCTTGCCATTAGAAAACCTCGGATCGGCCAGACATCACGGCGCGGCGTCTTCGGCCGCGATCGGCTGGCGATTGAGAAAAGCGCGTACGCGCGCATGTTCGGCATGCTCGGCGAGCACGCGCGGATCGCCGTGTGCTATGGCGCATCGGCTTTCATTGTCGAGATATATGCTGTCGTCAGCAATGGTAAAGATGCTGGGCAACTCGTGGGTGACCGCAATCACGCTCAGCTGCAACGCATCGCGCAGACTCATGATCAACGCATCCAGGCGCTGCGAGGTAATCGGGTCGAGCCCGGCGCTCGGTTCGTCCAGAAACAGATAATCCGGATCGAGGGCGATCGCACGGGCCAGACCGGCGCGCTTTTGCATACCGCCCGACAGTTCGCTGGGCATTCGTGATTCCTGACCGGCGAGGCCGACGAGGGCAAGCTTGAACGCCACCTGATCGCGAATTTCGGCAGCACTCAAGCGCGTATGCAGCTGCAACGGCAGGCCGACGTTCTCGCCGACGCTCATCGAGCTCCAGAGTGCCGTGCTCTGAAACAGCACACCGATACGACGCTGCAACGCGGCGCGTTCGGCGCTGTCGTCGGTCCATAGCCGGTGGCCATCGAACACCACATCGCCCTGCTCGGCCTGTTCCAGGTCGATCATGTGGCGCAGCAACGTACTCTTGCCACAGCCCGAGACCCCCATGATCACGAAGATACTGGCCGGGCGCACATGAAACGACAGCGACTGCTGTACGACCGTATCGCCGTACGCAAGCGTAAGATCGCGTACAACGACTCCTTTCTCGGGCAACGGCTGTGACGGATCGAGTTCGGCCATCGCCTAGACTCCCAGCGCGTTCGTACACAGGGCAAAGATGGCATCGATCACGATGATGCCGATAATCGACACCACGACCGTGCGCGTGGCGGCACGCCCGACTTCGGCCGCATTGCGCCCTGCGCGCATGCCCAGGTAACAACTGGCCAGGGCAATCAACACACCAAAACAGACCGCCTTGATGAAACCGATCACGAAATGCCGCATGGCCACGGCATCCTGCAGGCGGCCGAGAAAACTCGCGGGCGAGGTATTGAGCACGACATCGGCCACGATCATGCCGCCGCCAATGCCCAACGCCGCGGCATAGAGAAACAGCAGCGGCATCATCAACGTCAACGCCGTCAAACGTGGCAATACCAGGAATTCGAACGGCGACACGCCGATCATGCGCAGCGCGTCGATCTCCTCGTTGGCTTCCATCGTCGCCAGATGCGCAGCGAACGTGGCACCGATGCGCCCGGCCATGATGAACGCCGTCATGATCGCCGCCATCTCGCGCGCAACCGCGATACCGACGAGATCGGCCAGATAGAGGCCGGCGCCGAATGTCGCCAGCTGTACCGCCCCGACGAAGCCGAGAACCGCACCGATGAGCAGATTCACCACGGTAACGACCGGCAACGAGGCGGCGCCAGTTTCGCGAATGAGCGCCATGAAATCGACCCAGCGCGCCTGTGCCTTGCCGACGGCAAGCTTGGGCGTGGCCGCAAAGGCGTTGCCGATCAGCTCGGCCGTATCCGCAACCGACGCGACGCGCCGACCGCCGCGTTTGCCCAGCCTATTAAGCCAGTGGGTGCGCGCAGGCGTGCGTTCCTCGGCCTGCGCCGGGCGTGCCAGCGTAACCAGGGCGTGCACACTCTCGGGCAGACCTTCGTAATGAACATCCACGGCACGCGTGCGCAACTGCTCGTTGACGCCATACACGACCGCGGCGACCCGCGGGTGCGCACTCGCCAGTTCCGTCCCATCGATGACCACGGGTGCGGCGTCGTGCGTGCGCGCACCAAGCACTTCCGCAACGATCCGCTGCGTGGTCGGCAGCTGCGCCGACGCGCCCCAGTCGCCCGCGAGTACGAGCGCGACCCCGTCGGGGCGCGCTTCAATACGATACAAAGTCGAGATGGGCGACGCGGGTTGCGGCACGAAGGCTCGATAGCGAAACGAAGAGGTTTCCTATTCTGACACGTTGCGCGCGTCAGGTTGCGCGCTATCGTTTTTCTGCGGTGCGTAAGAGTCACGCACCGCTTCCAAACCATCGTTCAAGGAATCGCTGTTTTCGGTCCAACCGCCGCCGAGGGCCTTGAAAAGGTCCGCCGTCGCGGTAAAGCGATCACGAATCGCCTCGGCCAGATCCAGTTGCGCGGTAAACAGCTGACGCTGCGCATCGAGAACGTCGAAAAACGCGGTCCGGCCGACGTCGTAACGAATCTGAGCCAGTTCCACGGTTTCGCCATATGCATCAACCTGGCGTTGCACCGACTCCACGCGCTCATCCGTGAGGTTCACGGCAACCAGTGCATCGCGCACCTCGGAAAACGCCTGCCGCAGGGTCTGACGGTACTGGATTTCGGCTGCGTCCTTCTGCGCGATCGCGGTTTCGTAGTTCGCCTGCCGGCGTCCGAAGTCCAGAATCGGCGCGGAAATCGTGCCGGCGATGCTCTGGGTTTCTGAATACGGCTCGAACAGGTCGTCCACATCGATCGCCTCGGTGCCGATCATGGCGGTGAGGTCAAAGGTCGGGAAGAACTGCGCCTTCGCCACGCCGATACTCGCGTTCGCCGCGATTAGCTGCGCCTCGGCGGCCCGGATATCCGGCCGTCGCTCGACCAGCAGCGATGGAATCACCACCGGCAGGTCGTTGGGCAGATGCATATCCTCGAACGAACCGTCGTTGATTTCGGGGCCGGCCAGAATCTCGCTGGGCGTGCGACCGGTCAGAATCGCCAGCGCCGAACGCAGTTCGCTGGCTTGCTGCCTAAGTGGCGGCATCTGCGATCGTGCGGTTTCGAGCAACGACCGTGTCTGTAGCAGCGTGAGCTTGTCGATCGCGCCGTATTTGTAGCGTTGCTGATCAAGTTCGAGGCCGCGCTCGCGCGTGGCAATGGTTTCCTGCGTGACCCGAATCTGGCGCTCGAGCGCGCGTAGCGACATGTAGTTGGTCACCACGTCACTGACCACGCCCAGACGAATCGAGTCCTGGGTATAGGCCGAAGAGAGCAGTGCGGCGCGGGCCTGCTCGCTGGCACGACGCAGGCCGCCGAACACGTCGAGCTCATAGCTCAGCGTCGCGGCGACCGAGAAATAGTCCGAGCGCCGACCGGCGCTCGGTGTACCCGAAGAGCCGCCGGCGCCCGCGCCGACGCCGCTACTGCCGGAACCCGCGCCCCCCTGGCCGATGTAGCTGCTTTTCTGACGGGCGGCCTGGGCCTGTGCCGAGATACTCGGGTAGAGGTCGGCGTTGGTCAGCCCCAGCTGTGCACGCGCCTCGCGAAAGCGTGCGGCCTGCAGCGCAACGTCGAGGTTGTCGTCCAGCGCGTCGTCGATCAGCTCGTTGAGCACCGGATCGCGATACCGCGTCCACCAGTACGCCAGTTCCTGGCGCTGGCTCTTGCTCAGCAGCGTCGAGTCGAACGCCGAATCCGGCAGGTCGATATCAGGGCGCTGATAATCCGGGCCGAGCGTACAGGCCGACAGGCCCGCCACCGCGAGCAGCAGAAGGGCCTTACGCATGGGGATTGCCTTCATCATCTTTTCTTTTGTTGAGCAAACGTCCGGCCCGCGCCGAGCCGCGCTCGACCAGATCATAGAACAGCGGCACGAATAGAATGGCAAAGAACGTAGCCGCCAGCATGCCACCAACCACAGCCGTACCGATGGCATTACGGCTATTCGCCGACGCGCCAGTGGCCAGCGCCAGCGGTACACAGCCGAGAATGAAGGCCAGCGACGTCATCACGATTGGGCGAAAACGCAATTTGGCTGCTTCAAAGGCAGCGGCCGCAGGCGACTTGCCCTCTTCGCGCGACATAACCGCGAACTCCACGATCAGAATCGCGTTCTTGGCGGCCAGACCGATCAGCACCAGCAAACCCACCGAGAAGTAGAGGTTGTTATCGATACCCCGAAACCAGACAGCCACGAAGGCGCCCAGTGCGGCGAATGGCACCGCGGTGATCACCGCCAGCGGCAGCGTCCATTTCTCGTACTGGGCCGCCAGAATCAGGAACACCATGATCATGCCGAACAGCACGGCGATCCCGCCCGATCCGGCTGCGGTTTCTTCCTGATAGGCGGTGCCCGTGAAACTCAGCTGGTAATTGTTGCCGCCGAGCACATCGGCCACGACCTGCTGGATGGCCGCGTTCGCCTGGCCCGAACTATAGCCCGGCGCCGGCGAGCCCATGATCTTGGCCGCCGGGAAGATATTGAAACGCTCTACCACGTCGGCTGCAAGCCTGCGTTCATGGCTCACTAGCGAGCTCACTGGAATCATGTCGCCGGTGGTATCCGAACGGACGAATACCTTGGCCAGATCCTCCGGCTTTTCGCGATACGGCGCATCAGACTGGATATTGACCTGCCAGTTCCGCCCCAGATAGGTGAACTGGTTCACGTACAGCGAACCGAAAGTCGCCTGGAGGGTGGCAAACAGATCGTTGATCGGCACGCCCAGCGTCTTGGCTTTTTCGCGATCCACATCCAGTCGGTAGCGCGGCACGTTGGTCGTGAGGGTGGTGCGCA
Source organism: Salinisphaera shabanensis E1L3A (assembly GCF_000215955.2). Classification (GTDB taxonomy): domain Bacteria; phylum Pseudomonadota; class Gammaproteobacteria; order Nevskiales; family Salinisphaeraceae; genus Salinisphaera; species Salinisphaera shabanensis. Next base: position 54,426 of record NZ_AFNV02000007.1, on the reverse strand, counting down.
CCTGCGACAGCTCGGGGCGTTTATTGGCCTCGGCCACCACCTTGCCGGCGGCCTCACGAATTTCGTTGAAGCTGTCGCCGGATTTGCTCTGCAAGTAGCCCTCAAAACCACCGGTCGTCGACAAGCCGATGATGGGCGGCGGGTTGAAGGCTATGATCTGGGCATCCGGGATCTGCGCGCCAAGGCCGAATGTCTGGCCTACGAGCGAAAATGAATCCTGTCCTTGGCCACCGCGCTCGTCCCAGTCCTTGAGCGTCAGGAAGGCGATACCGGCATAGGTACGTTGAGCGCCAGCCAGAAAGTCGTAACCGGCGACACCGACGATATCCTCGACCGCCGGCATGGCCTTGAGACTTTTGCTAATCACCTCATCGCGGACTTCTTCGGTACGTTGCAATGAAGCCGCCGGCGGCAGGGTATAGGTCGTGAAGATATAGCCCTGATCCTCCTGCGGCAGCAGACCGCCCGGCACCTGGGTGGACATGAACCAGGTCGCTACCAGCACGCCCACGAACAGCACCAGACCGAGAATCGCCCGGCGCAGCAGCAGATCGACGCCCCATAGATAGGCACCGGTCGCCTTTTTGAACATCTGGTTGAACTTGCGAAAGAACCAGTTGGGCGTTTTCTTGCGCGGCTTGAGAAACACCGCACACAGGGCCGGGGTCAGCGTGAGTGCGACCAGCCCCGAGAAGGCCACCGACACCGCGATGGTAATCGCGAACTGTCGATACATCTGGCCAGACAAACCGCCCAGAAAGCCGACCGGCACGAATACGGCCGCCAGTACCAGCACCACCGCGATCACCGGGCCACTGACCTCCTCCATGGCCTTGATCGCCGCATCCTTGGGCGACTTGCCCTCCTCCTCCATGATGCGTTCGACGTTCTCGATCACGATGATGGCGTCGTCCACGACAATACCGATCGCGAGAATCAGGCCGAACAGCGTGAGCAGGTTGATGGAAAAGCCGAGCGCATACATGCCCGCGAAGGTGCCGATCACCGACACCGGAATTGCGAGCAAGGGAATCAGCGTGGCGCGTACGTTCTGCAGGAACAGGAATACCACGAGCACGACCAGGATGATCGCCTCGATGAACGTCTGTTCCACGTCCGAAATGGAGGCATCGACGAATTTGGTCGTATCGAATGGAATCTCGTATTCCATGCCGTTGGGCAGATCCTTGCCCAACTCTTTCATCCGCGCGCGGATACGCTCCACGGTCGCCAGCGAGTTGGCGCCCGGCGCCAGATACACCAAGAACGGAACCGCCGGATTGCCCGAGAACGAACCACTGGTGCTATAACTCTGCGCGCCCAGTTCGACGCGTGAGACATCACCCAGGCGCAGCACCTGGCCGTTATCCTCGGTCCGCAGGATGATGTTCTTGAACTGCTCCGCGTTGGAGAAACGCCCCTCGGTACTGGCGGTGTATGTGAACGCGATTTCGTTGTCGTTGGGCATGGCACCGAAGCTGCCCGCCGCAAACTGCGAGTTCTGCTCCTGAAGCGCTGCCTGCACATCAGCCGGAGTGAGCTGATAACGCGCCATCTTGCTCGGATTGAGCCAGATGCGCATGGAATAATCCTGCGAACCGAACAGCCGCGCATCGCCCACGCCTTCGACACGCTTGAGTGCGTCGATGACGTTAACCAGCGCATAGTTACTGATATACGTGGTATCGAAGGTCTGATCGGGCGAGAACAGCGTGAGCACGGTGAGAATGTTGCTCGAGCGCTTGTCGACCTGCACGCCGGTGTTGCGCACCGTCTGCGGCAGCTGGGACAGCGCCGACTGCACGCGGTTGTTGACGTTGATGGTGTTCTGATCGGGATCGGTACCGATCGCGAACGATACCGAGATCTGCAGCGTGCCCGCGTCCGACGCCGTCGACGTCATGTAGAGCATGTCCTGGACGCCGTTGATCTCCTGCTCGAGCGGCGCGGCCACGGTCTCCGCGATATCCTCGGCACTGGCGCCCGGATAGGTCGCCTGGACCACCACTTCGGGTGGTACGACGTCCGGATACTGGGCAATGGGCAGCCCGCGCATGGCCATCAGGCCCGCGAGCGTGATCACGATCGAGAGAACGGTGGCGAATACCGGCCGTTCGATAAAGAAACGAGAAATCATGGTTAGCTGCCCCGACCGACGTTGGCGGCGTAGGCGTCATCGGTGCGATACGTCGGGCGCGTGCGCGTGTGCGAGCGCGGTTTGTCGATCTGCTGCAACGGCTCGCGCGGGCTCAGACGAAGTGCGCGCCCCTCGACCCCGGCCACCGCCTTGTCGGACGGCTGGCTCTCGGCCGAGGCCGATTCGCCGACCGGTTCCTGTTGCGCGTTGTTGCCATCGGCGCCGGCCTCGTTCTTGCCACCCGCGCTTTCATTGCCCTGGTCGGACTTGACCTTGACCGCCGCACCCGGCTTGAGCTGTCCCAGACCCGAGACGATGACCTGCTCGCCGCCGGACAGGCCGGATTCCACGAGCCGGCCTTCCTCGACGGAGGGACCCAGTTTCACTTTCACCGCCTTGGCCTTGCCGTCGTCACCCACGATGAAGACCTGGGTCTGCTGCTCGCCGTCGGACACCGCCACATTCGGCACGACGACGGCGTTATGACGTGTATCCAGGCGGATGCGCGCGCGCACGTAACGGCCCGGCATCAACCCGTTGTTCGTGTTCTCGACCACCGCGCGCAGCTGCACCGTACCGGTTTCCGGATTGATCGTGCTCTGGGTGAAATCCACCACGCCCTTGGCCGGGAACTCGTCACCGTTGGGCAGGATGATCGTGGCTTCGCGGGTTCGTTCGCTCGTACTCTGCGCCCCCATGGCCGCCATCGCCTTGTTACGTGCGATGGCGTCGTCTTCGGGCAGTGCGAACAGCACCTGCACCGGATCCAGCTGGGTGATGGTCGTAAGCTGAGTCCCATTGCTGACCAGTGCACCCTCGTCCACATCGCGCAGACTGGTCACACCCGTCAGCGGCGCCTTCACCTTGGTATAGCCCAGGTCGATCTGCGCGGCATCGAGATTGGCTTCAGCCTGCTGGACCGACGCCCTCGCGGTTTCGAGCTGCGAGAGCGAATCATCGCGCTCGGCCTCGCTGACCGCGTCGACATCATAGAGACGACGTACACGGCCCCAATTACGCTGCGCCTGGTTCAAGCTTGCCTTGGCGCTCGACAGTTCAGCCTTGCGCTGGTTGACCACGGCCTGGAACGGGCGTGGGTCAATCGTGAACAGCATGTCGCCTTCGTTGACGATTTCGCCTTCGTTATAGAAGCGTTTTTCCAGAATGCCCTCGACCCGCGCACGTACTTCGACCGTACGCCGCCCGCGTACGCGGCCCGGATACTCCGACATGATATCCACGCTATGCGGAATCACGGTGTGTACGTCCACCGGCATCGGGGGCTGTTGCTGCTGGCCCTGTTGGCCTTGCTGCCCGCCGGCACCATCGCCACCGCCGCCACAGGCAGAAAGTGCGACTGCGAATACGACCATCAAAGAGACACGCAAGCCGTTTGAGACACGGCGCGCATGCGCGGGGAAAGGGTGGTGCATAGAACTATTCCCGAGGAGGTCGGAAGAAATAGGTGAATCTACCATTAACTATACATACATTCGCGTATGTATGTAACCGAATTTTCCGGTATGCTTTCGATACCAGCACGAGCGAATGACCAGGCGATGGCACGACGCACCAAAAATGAATCCGCGCAGACGCGAGAGACTATACTCGACGCCGCGGAGATCGAGATGCAGGCACGCGGCGTGTCCCAAACCTCGCTCGATAGAATCGCGCGTCGTGCCCAGGTCACCCGGGGCGCAATCTACTGGCATTTCTCCGACAAACGCGCCCTGCTCGAGGCCATGGTCTCGCGCACTCATCTGCCGCTGCGCGATCTGCGCCAGTGCCTGAGCCAGCATATTCCGGGCAACGAGCCGCTATGGCTGGTTCGAGAAATGATGCGTCATGGCCTGGAACGCCTGGGTCATGATGCCCGCCATCGCCGCGTATGCCATATCGTGATGCATCGCTGTGAAGTCACCGATCATGGTCACCCGGCAGACGAACTCATGCGCGCGATGTTCGAGGATGCACGAGACGTGCTGCTCTCGCTATGTAACGAGATCGACCAACTCGGCCACCTGCACCCGCAATTGTCGGTACGCGATGCCACCGATGTCGTCATGGCTTTTATGGCCGGTCATTATGAATGCGTGTTGCGTCATCCGGAGACCTACGCGGCAGATCGCGACTGGGCGCCCCTGGTCGATGCCGCGCTCCGGGGTCTGATCGACGAAGCCGCCAGCGCGACGCTACAGCGGCACGCTGCCATGGCCAGGCCGGATACGGCGATCGTCGAATAATCCGGCGTTAAAATAGCTGACTATGCGGGCTGTTCTTCAGCACCGCACCCGATGATGGCCGGCACACGCCGTCCTTCATTCGATAAGGCTCAGCGGCTGACAGCTACGGCGAATACGCGCGGCGCGCATTCCGTTCTATTAAGCCGCGTGGTCAACGATTTTCATGCCGGGCTAAGTCGTTCAGCGGTGGTTCGTTGTGCGTGATTCCATCGCATTGCGCCGTGTTTGATCCGGGTACGCCAGTGGCGGCCTCGGAGCAACCGGCACGCTCGGCGCTCGCCGAGGCACGACATAGACCGGCGCAATCGGCCGATCGCGTACGAAGAAACCGTACGTTGTTTCGGGCTCGATCACGATACGCCGCTGCGGCCCCAGAAAGCGCGGACCTTTGGACAACAGGAACAGATCGATCACGGCCTTGAAGCGGGCCAGATACTCGCGCGTCTCGGCACGCAGCGGCTGACGCCGATCTTCCTGCGGTCGGATATAGGCCACGGCCTCGGCACCGTTGTAACGGGCAATGAAAAGCGCGCGGTAGTCATGATAGCGCTGCGAAATGATCACGAACCGATCAAGTCCGAACACGCGCTGTGCGCGCACGACCGAATCGAGCGTACGGAAACCCGCGAAATCGAAGGTCAGCGCATCGTCCGGCACGCCCAGACGACGCAGCGCCTGATACATCTTGCGCGGCTCGTTGTATGTGCGATCCGGGTTGGCGCCAGACAGCAGCAAATGACGCACGTGGCCGGCAGCGTAGAGTTCGGCCGCGGCCATCATCCGATGGGTGAACAGCAGATTGCGATTGCCATAACGCGTAAACGGGCTCGTGCCCAACACAACGCCGACATCGTGCACGCCCAGCCGGCCCATATCGTCCACGATGAGTTCGCGCGTGGCTGATACTACCCAGGCATTGGCCCCCATGATCAGCAACAGCACGCAGCCGGTCGCACTTAAAGCGAGCTTGAGGATACGACGAGCAACGCCGCGGCTGAACAATGGCGATAGAGATAAAACGGTCATCACGGCGATGGCGGCGCAGGACGCTGGGCAGGATAGCGTGAAAACGATACGGGCATCGCAGCTGAACCGCGACGACCGAGATCACGTCTCAGTCCGCCAGCCGGTCGATCGCCGTCTCGAGCCCATCCAGGGTCATCGTATACATACGATCATCCATGAGTTCACGCGTCATCTGAATCGACGGCGTGTAATCCCAGCGCTGGCGCGGCTCCGGATTGAGCCACACCGCGTTGGGAAAGCTATCGAGCAGCCGCTGCAGCCATACCGCGCCGGCTTCGGCGTTCCAATGCTCGACCGAACCGCCGGGATAGGCAATTTCGTAAGGGCTCATGGTCGCGTCGCCGACAAAGATGGCTTTGTAATCGGACGTGTAGGTATGACACACATCCCAGGTCGAGTGCTGCTGGGTGCGCCGGCGCCGGTTATCGCGCCACAGCCCCTCGTAGGGAAAATTGTGGAAGTAGTAGTACTCGAGATGTTTGAACTCGGCGCGTGCAGCCGAGAACAGCGACTCCACGGTCGCGACATGATCGTCCATTGACCCGCCGACATCGAAGAAGATCAGCAGCTTCACGGCGTTGCGCCGCTCGGGGCGCATATGCAGATCCAGATGGCCGGCGTTCTTGGCGGTCGCACGAATCGTGCGCTCCATATCGAGTTCTTCGTCCGCGCCTTCGCGGGCGAAACGACGTAGCTTGCGTAGCGCCATCTTGATATTGCGGGTGCCGATTTCCTGGGCGCCGTCGAGGTTCGCGAACTCGCGCTTGTCCCATACCTTGACGGCACGGCGATGCCGCGAACCGTCCTGGCCGATACGAATGCCTTCCGGGTTGTAACCATAGGCGCCGAACGGCGAGGTGCCGGCCGTACCGATCCACTTGCTTCCGCCTTCGTGGCGCTCACCCTGCTCTTCGAGCCGCTTCTTGAGCGTCTCCATGAGCTTGTCCCAGCCACCCATGGCCTCGATCTGTGCCTTCTGTTCGTCGGACAGCTCGAGCTGCTTCATCTTCTCGAGCCATTCGTCCGGAATATCGGTGGTCAGATCCTCTGTCGCCGCCTGGATACCGTCGAAGTAGTGGCCGAAGACCTGATCGAAGCGATCGAACTTGGTTTCGTCCTTGATCAGCGTCGCCCGCGACAGGTAATAGAAGTTCTCAACGCTCATGCCGCCGACGTGATGATCCAGCGCCTCCAACAGCGTCAGATACTCCGTCACCGACGGCTTGAGCCCGGCGTCGCGTAGTTCGTAGAAAAATTCGATCAGCATGGCAGTGCGCGAATTGCGACGCGCGCAGCTGTTAACCGCGACGCGTCATGAACGCGAGGCGCTCGAACAGGTGGACGTCCTGTTCGTTCTTGAGCAGCGCGCCGTGAAGCGGCGGCAACGCATCGCGGGCATTCTTGGAATGCAGCGCTTCGGCCGGAATATCTTCGGCCAGCAGCAGTTTCAACCAGTCCAGCAGCTCCGATGTCGACGGCTTTTTCTTGATGCCGGGTACGTCGCGCACGTCGAAGAACAGATCCATCGCGTCGGATAGCAGGTTCTTCTTGATATCCGGGAAATGGACATCGACGATGTCGCGCATCGTGTCCTTGTCCGGAAACGAGATGAAGTGAAAGAAGCAGCGGCGCAGAAAAGCGTCCGGCAGTTCCTTTTCATTGTTCGAGGTGATGATGATGATCGGGCGGTGCGCCGCTTCGATCGTCTGATGCGTTTCGTAGACATCGAAGGCCATGCGATCGATCTCACGCAACAAATCGTTCGGGAACTCGATATCGGCCTTGTCGATTTCGTCGATCAACAGCACCGGCTGCGTATCGCAGGTGAAGCATTCCCATAGCGGGCCGGGCACGATGTAATTGCCGATATCGTGGACCTTCTCGTCGCCGAGCTGCGAATCACGCAAACGTGACACCGCGTCGTACTCGTACAGGCCTTGCTGGGCCTTCGTGGTCGACTTGATATGCCACTGGAAGAACGGCTTGTCGAGTGCGACCGCAACTTCTTCGGCCAGCATCGTCTTGCCGGTGCCGGGTTCGCCCTTGATCAGCAACGGGCGCTGCAGTGTGGCCGCCGCATTGACGGCGAGCTTGAGGTCGTCCGTGGCGACGTAGCGGTCGGTCCCGGTGAATTGGGTGGTCATAGGCGTGGGTCGCGAGTTGGAGTTCGTATCGATCGCCGGGGCGGCGAAAACGCCAGTGTCGTGGAAATGAAACGGCTTTTCAATTCCGCACGACCGCCATAGCGCTGCCGTGTCGCCGGGCGACAGTGCCCGGCCACCTGTTCCGAACGCGGGCTAGCCGGCAGCGCGTTGTTCGAGCACGGCGATCGCCGGCAAGGTCTTGCCTTCGAGAAATTCGAGGAAGGCACCCCCACCAGTGGAGATATAGGAAACATCGTCTTCAATACGATATTTCTCGATCGCCGCGAGCGTATCGCCGCCGCCGGCGATCGAAAACGCCTTGCTGCGCGCAATCGCTCGCGCGAGCACATGGGTGCCGCCCCCGAACTGATCGATTTCGAAAACGCCGATCGGGCCGTTCCATACGATGGTGCCGGCATTCTCCATGATCGCCGCGATCCGGTCGCGGCTCTCCGGGCCGAAATCGAGAATCATCTCGTCGTTTTCGAGTTCGGTCACGGGGCGAACTTCCGGATGGGCCTCGGGCGAGACTTCCGTCGCGGCCACCACGTCCGTCGGCAACGGAATTTCACCACCTCGGCTGCGAATCTCGCGGTCAATCAGACGTGCAGCGCTCACCAGATCCGGCTCGTGCAGCGATGCGCCGACATTATGGCCGGCGGCTGCCAGGAACGTATTGGCAATGCCGCCACCGACGATCAGCTGATCCGCCACGTTGGCCAGGCTTTCAAGCAGCTCCAGCTTGGTCGATACCTTCGACCCGCCGACGATCACCACCAGCGGGCGTGCGGGATCACCCAGAGCGGCCTGAAGCGCCTCGACTTCGGCCGACAGCAACGGCCCGGCACAGGCAACCGGGGCGTAGCGGGCCACGCCTTCGGTCGATGCCTGCGCGCGATGGGCCGTACCGAACGCGTCCATGACGAAGACATCGCACAGAGCGGCCATCTTGCGCGAAAGCGTCTCGTCGTTGGCTTTTTCGCCTACGTTGAAACGCACGTTCTCGCACATGACGATCTCGCCCTCGCCGACCTCCACGCCGTCGAGCCAATCGGTTGCCAACGGCACATCGCGACGCAACAGATCCGACAGATAACGGGCCACCGGCTCGAGACTGTGCTCGCTGTCAGGCTGACCTTCCTTGGGACGGCCGAGGTGCGACATGACCATCACCCGCGCACCGGCATCGAGTGCCGCCTGGATAGTCGGCACCGACGCTTTCAAGCGGCCGGCCGAACTGACCTCGCCGTTGGCGAACGGCACGTTCAGATCCTGACGGATCAGCACGCGCTTGCCGGCGAGATCGACGTCTTGCATCTTGAGCATGTCGGTCATATGCGCTCCTCGGTCTCGTCGCCCTGCTTAACCGGCTTTGGCCAGCGCCAATGCGGTGTCGAGCATACGGTTGGAGAAGCCCCACTCGTTGTCGTACCACGCGCAGACCTTCACGAGCTTGCCACCGGCAACCTTGGTCAACGGCGCATCCACCGTGGACGAAGCCGGATCATGGTTGAAGTCCTGCGAGACCAGCGGCGCTTCACTGTAGGCGAGCACGCCCTTGAGCGGGCCTTCGGCGGCCTTCTTGAGTACGGCGTTGACTTCTTCGACCGTGGTGTCCTTCGATACCTGGGCGGTCAGATCGACCATCGAGACATTGATCGTGGGCACGCGCACGGCAAAGCCGTCGAGCTTGCCGTTGAGTTCCGGCAGAACCAGGCCAACGGCCTTGGCGGCACCGGTGGCGGTCGGGATCATGCTCTGGGTGGCACTGCGCGCACGACGCAGGTCCTTGTGATAGACGTCGGTGAGCACCTGGTCGTTGGTGTACGAGTGGATGGTGTTCATCAGCCCGTATTCGATGCCGAAGGCTTCGTGCAGCGGTTTGACCAGCGGCGCCAGGCAATTGGTGGTACACGAGGCGTTCGAGATGACCTTGTCATCGGCGGAGATGGTGTCGTGGTTGACGCCGTAGACCACCGTGGTGATATCACCGGCCGGGGCCGAGATCAGCACTTTCTTGGCGCCGCCATCGAGATGGGCGCTGGCCTTTTCCTTGCTGGCGAACAGGCCGGTGCATTCCATGACGATATCCACGTCGAGCTCGCCCCAGGGCAGATCGGCCGGGTTACGCTCGGCGAGCACCTTGATCTTGTCGCCGTTGACGACCATGTACTCGCCTTCGATGGAAACCTCGCCCGGGAAACGCCCGTGCGCGGTGTCGTACTGGGTGAGATGCGCATTCGCCTCGGCGTCGCCCAGATCGTTGATCGCCACGATCTCGATCTCGCCGTTGCGGCCGGATTCATACAGCGCACGCAGCACGTTGCGCCCGATACGACCGTAACCGTTGATCCCGACTTTGACTGCCATAGCTACCTCTTTTCTATCGTTCTGGCCGATTTACTGCGGCCAGGAAATACACAAGTTTGAATATAATTTGGTGACTAACCCAACTGGCTGCGCACAGCATCGACCACGCCGTCGACGGTGACGCCCATTTCGGCATAGACCTCGCCCGCCGGCGCGGACGAGCCGAAATCGTTCACGCCAACGACGTGACCGGTCGCGCCCACGAATCGGTACCAGCTATCGCTCACACCGGCTTCGACCGCCACGCGTGCGGTGATCGTTGAAGGCAGAACCGATTCGCGATAGTCCATGCTCTGGGCATTGAAGGCTTCGATACAGGGCATGGACACAACGCGTACACCCACGCCCTCTTCGGCCAGCCGATCGGCAGCCGCGACTGCCAACTCCAGTTCCGAGCCGGTACCGATAACCAGCGCCTTGGCCTCGCCTTCGGGCTCGCGCAACACGTAGCCGCCGCGTGCAATAGCTGCAACCTGGCCCGCATCCCGCGGCTGGTGGTCGACGTCCTGACGCGACAGCGCCAACGCGGTCGGGCCATTTTCGCGCTCGATCGCCGCCTGCCATGCCACCGCAGTCTCGACATCGTCGCCCGGACGCCACACATGCAGATTCGGTATCAAACGCAGGCTGGCGATATGTTCGACCGACTGATGGGTCGGGCCGTCTTCGCCCAGGCCGATCGAGTCGTGGGTATAGACCAGCACGTTGCGCGAACGCATGAGCGCGGCCATACGCACCGCGTTGCGGGCATAGTCCGAAAACGTCAGGAACGTTGCACCGAAAGGCGTGAAACCGCCGTGCAGGCTCAGCCCGTTGGTGATCGCGGTCATGGCGAACTCGCGTACGCCGTAATAGACATAGTTGCCGCTGTAGTCGTTCGCGGTAATCGGCACGTGACCTTTGAAGTCGGTGCCGTTGGAGCCGGACAGATCGGCCGAGCCGCCGATGAGTTCGGGCAACAGCGCAGCATAGGCTTCGATCGCTGCCTTGGACGACTTACGCGTGGCTGTACGCTTGCCTTCAGCCTGTACCTTTTCGATGAAAGCGCGACACTGGGCCGGCCAGTCACGTGGCATCTGCCCGGCCAGGCGGCGCTCGAACTCTGCCATATCGTCGGCATGTTTCGATGCATAGGCCGCGCGGGCGTCCTGCCAGTTCTTCTCGGCGGTGGCGCCCTTGTCGTGCTTGTCCCAGGCGGCATAGATGTCGTCCGGCACGGCAAAGCGTGTTTCATCGCTCCAGCCGATCTGCTTGCGCGCCGCGGCGATTTCTTCATCGCCGAGTGCCGCGCCGTGCACGCCGGCAGTGCCCTGCTTGTTGGGCGAACCCCAGCCGATCACCGTCTTGCAGCAGATCAAGGTGGGCTTGCCGGTTTCCTGGCGGGCGGTTTCGATCGCGGTCTTGATCTCGTCGGCTTCGTGGCCGTCGACGTTACGGATGACCTGCCAACCGTAGGCTTCGAAACGCGCCGGGGTATCGTCGGTGAACCAGCCACGGGTTTCGCCGTCGATCGAGATACCGTTGTCGTCGTAGAACACCACGAGCTTGCCCAGCCCCAGCGTGCCGGCGAGCGAACAGGCTTCGTGAGAGATGCCTTCCATGAGGCAGCCGTCGCCTGCGAAACACCAGGTGTAGTGATCCACAAGCGTGGCGTCGGCATGATTGAAACGCGCGGCGAGCGCGGCTTCGCCGAGCGCCATGCCGACCGCATTGGCCAGACCCTGGCCCAGCGGCCCAGTCGTGGTTTCCACGCCCGGGGTCATGAAGTTCTCTGGATGGCCCGGCGTCTTCGAATGCAGCTGACGAAAATTCTTGATGTCGTCCAGCGATAGGTCATAGCCGGTCAAATGCAGCACTGCATACTGCAACATCGAGCCATGGCCGTTGGACAGAATAAAGCGGTCGCGATCGACCCAATCCGGATTGCCCGGATTGATCTTTATATAGTCGTTGAACAGGACTTCGGCGATATCGGCCATGCCCATCGGCATGCCGGGATGGCCAGAGTTTGCCTGCTGGACGGCGTCCATCGACAGAATACGGATGGCATTGGCGAGATCACGGCGTGCAGGCATCGATAATCCTATGACGCGGCTTGACAAAGGCCGTGCATTGTCTATTAAAGCGCTCAAGCGGGCAACACGCGATTAGTTCATAGCAGCCCTCCCTCGCCGCCGCGACATCACCGCTTCGCATGAGCACAGCATGCGCAAATCGCGCGTGCTCACGCGCCGACGACGCTTGTCATGGTCCGTTGATGAACAGATCGGCGAAAGCGAAATCCGGGCAAACCGTCATCCATAAAAACTATTATTATCATTATTTTGGGCCATTTTTCCCAATTAAAAGCTCGACCGATACGAAGAATTTCCCCTGGATAAAAGACAAGAACGAGTCGTCATACACACGGGCCGGCCTATTCGTTGTGCTCGCGTCAAATCCAAGGGTATCGAAATTACCGTGCCATTCCGCCCGTGCTGGACCGGCGGAATAACGCACGCCGACGATGCCCTCTTTTATCGGTCGTGCGACCGGTGCAACGAAAATTGGAGGGATAAGGGTCATGTCAGATCAAAGCGAAGAAACAAAACAGAACGGCTCGGTCGAGATCATCAGCGGTACGACCGGCGAGCCCATCAGCAATTCACGGCGACGCTTTCTTGCCAATGCCGGCATGTTTTCTGCAGGCCTGGTCGGCAGCTCGCTGCTCGCCGCCTGCAGCGACAACGACGGCTTTGCCAACGCTCAGGACGATAGCGATGACGGCATCAGCGATGCTGCCGTGCTGCAGTTCGCGCTCAACCTCGAATATCTGGAAGCCGAATATTATCTGCGTGCCGTAACCGGCAACGGCCTGATGGATGACGATATCAATGGCGGCAACATGGCCGTGGGATCGGTGACTGGCGGTCGAGCAGTCACCTTCACGACAGAGCCTCTGATCGGGCGTTATGCTGCAGAAATTGCGTCCGACGAACTCGATCATGTCCAATTCCTGCGTGGCGGGCTCGGAGACGGCGTAATTGCACGCCCGCCGATCAATTTCACCGATGCATTCAACTCGGCCGCACAAGCAGCCGGCCTGAGTGCTTTCGACCCCTTTGCCGACCCGGTCAGCTTCCTCATCGGCGCGTTCATCTTCGAAGACGTAGGCGTGACGGCTTACAAGGGCGGCGCCCGCTTTCTGAGCAACCCGGATTTCCTGACCGCCGCCGCCGGCATCCTGTCGGTGGAGGGCTATCACGCCGGACTGGTCCGCACGATCCTTACACAGCGCCAGGACGAGCCCTATCTCGATACCGGCCTCACCGTGGGCCAGGTGGTCAACGCAATTTCCGGGGCGCGCGACGACCTGGACGGCAGCGAGGCCCTGGATCAGGGCATCGGCAACACCCAGACCACGGTGTCGATCTACGGCACGTCGTACTCGGCGTCCAATATCGTGCCCACCGACGATAATGGCATCACCTTCAGCCGCACCCCGCAGCAGGTCCATAACATCGTATACCTCACGCCAATGGCGCAGCCCGGCGGCGGCACGGTCGGCAGCAGCAACGGCGGCGGTTTCTTCCCGGATGGCACGCGAGGCACGCTGACCGCGAGCGCGGCGAGTGCTGATAACTCGAGTGACGATGGGTAAGCAACAGCCTCGTTAGCTCAGACACAGAAACCCCGGCAATCGTCGGGGTTTCTTTTGTATGAGATACGCACAAGCCGAACACACTTGCGCCGCGCACAAACCCGCGACCATGTCTCGGCTCATCGTACTCGAGGTCATAAGGGTCAGCGCGGATACGGATAGTACTTACCGCTCATATCGATACCATCACGCGACTGCGATTCGAACACTACGCGCGCGTTTAATGATTGAAAGCCACCCCATTGCAGCCGTGCTCGGCGCGCTGTTTGTATTGATCGTCGCTTATGACGGTGCGCGTACGACGTTGTCGGCCTCTACATCCGGGCCGCTCACCCGTCGCCTGAGTGCTGCCTTATGGCGCGTGCTGCTGTTCGTGCATAGGCTCAGCCCTCGCCACGGCATGCTCGAACGCGCCGGCACCTGGATTACGCTGACCCTGATTCTGAGCTGGGTGCTGATCGCCTGGCTGGGCTGGGGGTTGTTATTCCTTGCCAGCCCCGATGCCGTACTGAACTCCACGACGAAAATTCCCGCCAGCCTGATAGAACGGATCTACTTCGCCGGCTTTACACTGACTACGCTCGGCGTCGGCGATTTCGTGCCAGGTAACGGGTGGGCTCGTATTCTGACAGTGGTGGCATCAGCCAACGGCCTGCTGCTGTTCACGATGTCGATCACCTATGCGATTCCGATCATCTCGGCGGCGACCGAAAAGCGCCAACTCGCCCTTACCATAAACACCCTGGGTGAAAGTCCGTTCGATATCTGTCGGACCACCGTCGGCAGTGGCGACTTCGCCACGCTCGCGTCACAACTCGAACAGATCGGCTCCGCGATTGCCGACGCCGGGCAAAAGCATCTGGCGTACCCAATCCTCCACTACTTTCACAGCGCCGACACCATGACGGCGCTACCGCTTGCCCTTGCGCGTCTGGATCAGACGCTGACGATCATCGATAGCGCCCATCAGAGCCTACCCGACGACACGCGTGCGCGTATCGCCATTACACGGCGCAACATCGCGCATTTTCTCGGTACGCTGGAAAGCGCGTTCATTCGGCCCAGCGCCCGGAATCCGCACATACCGGCACTCGACGATTTCATCGCCTTCGACTTCTTTGGCGCCCCCGCGCAAGCCGTACGCGAGCAACTCATGCATACGGACCATCAGAAACTTCTGCATGCCTACGTGCGCGACGACGGCTGGCGCTGGGAAGCGGTCTGGCACGCCGATAACGCCGACGAAGCAGCGACTGGCGACCCCGACGAACGGCGTTAAACGGGCTTGAGTTCAGCCAGACGTTCGGCGCCGGCCACAAGCGTGGCGTCGCTCTTGGCAAAACACAGACGCAATAAGCGTATATCCGGCGAGGTTTCGAAGAACGGGCTCAGCGGCACACCGGCCACGCCTACTTCTCGTACAAGCCACTGAGAAAATGTCGCATCGTCGACATCCCGAATCGGCGAGTAGTCGACAAGCTGAAAATAGCCGCCCGGAACGTCGCGTAATATCAGCGGCGTATCAGCCAGAAGCGCACGAAAACGATCACGCTTGGCCTGATAGAAATCCGCCAGCTGCAGGTGGTGTTGTGGTTCGCTCGCAAGCATCTCGGCCAGCGCCCATTGGGCCGGCGCGAAGGTGGCAAACGTCAGGTATTGGTGCACCTTGCGCAGCTCGGCGGTCAACGGCGGCGGCGCCACGCAATAGCCAATCTTCCAGCCGGTGCAATGATAGGTTTTGCCGAACGAGCTGATCACGAAGCTGCGCGCGGCCAGTTCGTCGTGCCGTGCCACGCTTTGATGCGCGTGGCCGTCGAAAACGATGTGTTCGTAGACCTCATCCGACAACACGATGATCGGCGTATCGCGCAGCAACTCCGCCAGGCGATCGAGATCTACCGCATCTAGAACGGCGCCGGTCGGGTTGTGTGGCGAGTTGACGATCAGCATGCGTGTACGCGGGCTGATGGCTTCGGCAACACGTTGCCAGTCGACAGCAAAATCCGGCTGCCGAAGCGGCACGCGAATGGCGGTCGCGTTCTGCAACTCGATGGCAGGCACATAACAGTCGTACGCCGGATCGAGCACGATGACCTCATCGCCCGCGCTTACGGTGGCCGCGATCGCGGCGAATATCGCCTCAGTGGCCCCTGAGGTGACCGTGACTTCGGTGTCCGGATTGGTGTTCCGCCCGTACATGGCAGCGGTCTTGTGCGCGATCTGCTCGCGCAGCGCGCCGACGCCGATACCGGGTGGATACTGGTTTCGACCATCGGCAACCGCGCGTGCCAGCGCGTCGCGCAATTGCGCCGGCGGTTCGAAGTCGGGAAACCCCTGCCCCAGATTCACGGCGTTGTGTTTCGCCGCGAGTTCGCTCATCACGCTGAAGATGGTGGTGCCCACGGCAGGCAGTTTGCTGGCGAGTTGCATGCGCATGATCGAGGTCTTTCAAACAAGGCGGAATAGTAGGGCCTGTGGCGACTTCCTGCGAACCAATGGCGAACCGATCTGACGGGACCTGCGTGATCGGCTATACTCGCCACCGTCTTCAGGGCGGGGTGTAATTCCCCACCGGCGGTATGTCGTACTCGACGAGCCCGCGAGCGCCTCGATTCATCGTCGAGGGTCAGCAGATCTGGTGCGATGCCAGAGCCGACGGTTAGAGTCCGGATGAAAGAAGACGCACGGCGGCCACCGCATAGGTGCACGCCTTTCGCGCCTGTCGCCCTGAAACGTTGACTCAGCCAAGAGGACGTTTCATGCCCCAACACGATTTCAACAACCACCCGCGCCTGGCCGCAGCGATCGCCGCGTTCCAGGCAGGCGACCCGGTGCTGCTGCTCGACGACGCGGATCGCGAAAACGAAGCCGACATCGTTGCCGCCGCCGACAATCTCAAGACCGAAACCATGGTCCGCATGATCCGTAACGGCAGCGGCATCGTCTGCCTGTGCCTGGATCAGGCCAGCGCCGATGCGCTCGAACTCGAGCCCATGGTGCGCGACAACCAGGCACGCCACGGCACCGGCTTCACGGTTTCGATCGAAGCCGCCGAGGGCGTGACCACCGGAGTCTCGGCTATCGATCGCGTACGCACGATCCAGGCCGCGCTTGAGTCAGTCGACGGGCCGCGCCGTATCGTCAGTCCCGGGCATGTGTTTCCGCTGCGCGCACGCGCCGGTGGCGTGCTGGAGCGCCGTGGTCATACCGAAGGCTCGCTCGACCTGGCCATTCTGGCCGGTCTGCGCCCGGCATCGGTTCTGTGCGAATTGATGAACGATGACGGCACAATGGCAGGAAACGACGATATCCAGCGCTATGCAGAGGCCCATAACCTGCCGGTTCTGACCATCGAGGAAATAGCGGCTTACCGCGCGACGCGCACTGCGCGCTGCGCCTAAGGAAGTTCCTCTGCGATCTGCTCAGATGACGACAACAGCGCGCCGGGCTATCCTTTGACCATGACTAGTGCTCCCAAGACATCCGACGACGGCGCCGATACCGATACAGCGCCCCAGGAATTCTCGATCGATGCGCTGGCGCGCGAGACCGGCAGCACGGTGCGCAACATCCGCGCCTACCAGGATCGCGGGTTGCTGCCACCGCCAGAACGCCGGGGTCGCAAAGGCATTTATAACGATGCGCATCTGTCACGTCTTCGCATCATCAATCGCCTGCTCGAGCGCGGCTATACGCTGGCCAACATCGGCGAGCTGATTGGAAGCTGGGAGCGCGGCAACGATATCGGCAGCCTGTTGGGGCTCGAAACGGCCGTCGCCAGCCCCTGGACAGACGAAGTCCCCGACTACGTCACGATGCCGCAGTTGCTCAAGAAGTTTGGCGGCCAGTTCTCGCGTTCGGCGCTTAAAAAAGCGATCGAACTGGATGTGATTCGTCCCGAGGGCATGCGCTATCGCGTGCCCAGTCCGCGCATGCTGCATGCAGGCGCAGAACTGGTTGCGGTCGGCATTCCACTCGAAGAAATGCTCGACGTCGTGGCCTACCTGCGCCGCAACGTCGAACAGGCCGCCGATGAAATGGTGCGCCTGGTCGCCATGCATGTATTCGATCGCTATGGCGAAGGGCAACTGCCCCCGAAAGAGGACATGCCGGAACTCGCCGATATCGTGTGGCGCTTTCGTCCACTCGTGGAAATGGCAGTACTGCCGGAAGTCGCGCGTGCAATGGGCCAGGCAGCCGACCGCCACCTGGGCGACCGTCTCGCCTTGCTGATGGAACATCTGCACGACGCGCGCTAACGCTCGCGCGCCGCGCTTGAAGCGCGGTAGTCGATTGGCACCGGCTTGCCAATTCGGTCGATCGATAATCCTGTCCCAATAGCACGCCAAGCGAACCGATAAAACGGCGCCGACGGTTTCGCCGTGTGCGTTCGTGCCGTCATTGCGGCACCGCAACATCAAAGTTGCGCTTCCTTGATCTTTGTGACACCGTTTGATGTAACGATTACATCGAATATGGCCAATGACCAATCACGACAACAACGCCGAGCACTCTGGGGCGCCTGCCCTGGTGCGTGGTGACGGCGTCGATCTGGCCTGTTACGCCGACGGGCCTACCGATGCGCCTGTACTCGTATTCGTGCATGGCTACCCTGACAACCACGGCGTGTGGGACCGCATCGTCGCCAAACTCGCTACAGATTATCGCTGTATACGCTACGACGTACGCGGTGCCGGTCGTTCGAGCCGGCCGTCAAGCACAAGCGCCTATACGCTCGATCATCTAGCGGCCGATCTCGCGGCGGTGATCGACTGGGCCAGCCCGGCCGCGCCTGTTCACCTGATCGGCCACGACTGGGGCTCGATCCAGAGCTGGGAAGCGGCAACCGATCCAGCGCTGTCGGACCGTATCGACAGCTTCACTTCCATTTCCGGGCCGTGCCTGGACCACGTCGGCTACTGGCTTCGTCAGCAGTGGCATACCGATCGCGCCGGCCTGCTCAAGCAGCTGCGCAAGTCCTGGTACGTGTTTGCGTTCCATCTGCCGGGGCTGCCCTCGCTGCTTTGGTACGCAGGCCTCGGCCGCCGCTGGCCGTCGATCGTGGCACGCATGGAAGGCATGACACTGCCCGAAAACCCGAGCCAGGCGCGCGACGGCGCAACCGGCATCGCGCTGTATCGCGCCAACATCGTCGCTCGGCTACGCGCACCGCGTAAGCGCCGCGCACAGATGCCAGTACAGGTGATCGTGCCCGCGCGCGATCCGTTCGTCGGGCCCGGCTTCGTGGCCGGCCTCGACCGGTGGGTAAAGACGCTCACCGTGAAAAAGATCGACGCAGCGCACTGGGCGATCCAGAGCGAGGCCGAGACGATCGCAACGCATTGCCGCCATTTCGTCGATGCCATTCACGCCGAAACGGCACCACAGCGCACCCGGAATCCGTCTTCTCCGGAACCCGCGCAAACCAGCGCTTGAGGAGGTTCTCATGAGCCAGACCACAGCCGACCTGCAGCAGCAATTCAGTGGCTATAGCGGCCCGGTCATGCCCGAGCGGCGCGATCTGCATTTCCTGCCGCCGGGCGATCGTATCTGCGACTGGCATCAGGCCGGGCCCAACGTGACCCAGTTCATGAATGCGCTGAGCCTGTTCTTTCCCGCCGGCGAGCGCATGTTCATCGATGCCGTACGCGCCTATCGCGACGAGATTCCCGACCCCGATCTGCGCAAGGCCGCGACCGCGTTCATCGGTCAGGAAGCGATGCATTCGCGCGAACATATCGAATACAACCAGCTCATGGACGCGGCCGGTCTGCCGGCCAGCGAGCTGGATGCCCAGGTATGGGCGCATACCGAATACGTAAAAAAGCACAGCTCGAAAGTCACGCCGCTGCTGATGACGATCGCGCTCGAACATTTCACCGCGCTCATGGGCGATACGTTGCTGCGCTATCCCGAACAGATGGCCGGCTCACAGGAAGACTACGAGCGCATGTGGCGCTGGCACGCGCTTGAAGAAGTCGAGCACAAGGCCGTGGCGTATGACGTTTACGAAAAATGCGTCGGCCGCGGGCCCAAGGCGTATGCCATGCGCAGCGCCATCATGCTCACTACCACGGCCACCTTCTGGCCGCATGTGATGCTGTTCTATCGCCGCTTGGCTGCGGCCGACCCGGCATGCGTGAAAGCCGGCTGGCGCGGACATCTGCACTTGGCGAACTTCATGCTCGGCCGCCCCGGCTATCTACGCAAGCTCTTGCCCGAGTATCTCGCCTATTTCAAATACAGCTTCCACCCCTGGCAGCAGAACAACGCCGATCTGCTGGCTGAAATCGACCAATTGGTAGACGACGCCGAAGCCGCTTACGCGAGCCACACCGCTTAATCGATTGCTTTGAATACGCCGTTTTGCACGGCATACCGACCCCGATCACGGAGGACACCATGAGCAAGAACGCATCTGATGTCGTAAAGAACAAACCGAGTGCTGCAGAACGCGAGTTCCCGCATAGCGAGAACGTCGCGGTCATGCCCGAGCGTCGCGACCTGCATTTCCTGCCGCCTGGCGACCGCATCAACGACTGGCACAAGGAAGGCCCGAACGTGACCCAGTTCATGAACGCGTTGAGCCTGCTGTTCCCGGCCGGCGAGCGTATGTTCATCGATGCGATACGCAGCTATCGCGACGAGATTCCGGACCCGGATCTCAAGAAGGCAGCAACGGCCTTCATCGGCCAGGAAGCGATGCACTCACGCGAGCACATCGAATACAACGAACTGATGGAACAAGCCGGCCTGCCCGCGCACAAGCTCGATCAGTTCACCTGGAACCTGCTCGACTGGATCAAGCAGAACACGCCGAAATCGCTACCGCTGGCGGCGACCATCGCGCTTGAGCACTACACTGCGTTGATGGGCGACATGCTTCTACGCTATCCGGAAATGATGCAGGGCTCGCAGGAAGATTTCGAACGCATGTGGCGCTGGCACGCGCTCGAGGAAGTTGAGCACAAGGCCGTGGCGTATGACGTTTACGAAAAATGCATCGGTCGTGGTCCGCGCAACTGGGCAGAACGCACATTCGCGATGACGCTCGCCACCACCCTCTTCTGGCCGATTTTGCTCAGCTTCTACTGGCAGATGAGCCGGGCCGACGAAAACTGCCGCAAGCAGGGCTGGAAAGGCCACTTGAAGTTGCTCAACTTCACCCTGGGCAAGCCCGGCTTCATTCGGCGCATGATCCCGGAATGGCTAAGCTATTTTCAGTACAGCTTCCACCCGTGGCAGCAGAACAACGCCGATCTGCTGGCCGAGCTCGACGAACTGGTCGACGACGCGGAGGCAGCCTACGCGACACATCACTGATTACGAAACAGTCGATGACGTACAACGGCGCGGTCACGACCGCGCCGTTTTTTTATCTGCCAGTCAAACGTTTTCGGCGCCCTGCTGCGCTTGCCTCGCCATGGCCACATACAACGCGAGGCTGGATTCCACGACGACATCGAGCGGCTCGCGATAACGATTGAGCGTCCAGTACATCGCGATATGAATCGTCGAGCCCACAAGGCCGGTCGACAGGACCCCGGCATCGGTACCGCTGTCTTGACCGAGCACGAAGATGTTGCTCACCAGTGTCTGCAGCGTCCGCGTGAAATTCTGTGTGGTTTCGCGGTAGAGCCGATCGATCTCGCCACTGATGCCGAAAATCTCGATCAAGAGTATTCGGGCGGTACCCGGCTGGTGATACATGGTTTCGAAAAAAACCCGCAGCCCGGCGCGGGCGGTGGCGTCCGCGTCGCTCGGCGCGCTATCGATTGCCGCGACGACTTCTTCTTCGAGCCGTTGCACGAGCGTTCGATAGACCTCGGCGAAAAGCGCTTCGCTGTTTCTAAACGACTCATAGAAGTAGCGTTCGGTCAGCCCGGCCTCGCGACAAAGCGACTTGACCGTCGCGCCGCGAAAACCCTCGCGGCCATAGACCGCGATGCCCGCATCGATGAGTTGCGCGCGTCGTTTGCTACGGCGTTCGTCGAGACTGCGACCGCCATACGCCCGCCCGTTAGGGCTGGCGCGGGATGAAGAAGATTCGTCGCTCATCTGTGCATATTGACATTATTTATTGTCAAACGTAATCTGACATTACATATTGTCAGTTCTGCTGGCAACACGACAGTGCGCCCCAGCCGCCCCGAGATCGATCGCGGCACGCTACTTGGAGAGGCGGGAAAAGACCGTCACCGGCCGCTACGCAAAGGAAACCGCATGAAGGATTTGAACAACAAGGTCGTCGTCATCACCGGCGCAGGTTCCGGAATCGGGCGCAGCTTGGCCAAACTCTGTGCGAAGCGTGGCGCAAGACTCGCCCTGTGCGACGTCGATACGGCCGGCCTGGAACAAACCCGCAGCGAATGCGCGAATGCGAAGGTGCTAACCGGCGTTGTGGACGTGTCCGATCGTGCGGCGGTCGAGACGTTTCGCGACGAGGTCGTTGCCGAATACGGCCAGGTGGATCTGGTCGTCAACAACGCAGGCGTCGCCCATTCGCAAACCATCGAAGACACGACTTACGACGATTTCGAATGGATCATGGGGATCAACTTCTGGGGCGTGGTGCACGGCACCAAGGCCTTTTTGCCCGAACTCAAGAAGCACAGTGGTAGCGCGCTGGTGAACGTGTCGAGCGTATTCGGCCTGATCAGCGTGCCCACCCAGGGCACATACAACGCAACCAAGTTCGCCGTGCGCGGGTTTACCGAGGCGCTTCGTCACGAAACCGCGGATAGCGACCTGCACGTGATGTGCGTACATCCGGGCGGCATCAAGACGGGCATTGCCCATTCCGCCCGTTTTTATGTGGGCCCGGACGGCGGCAACGACCAGGGCAAGGCCGCCGGGGATTTCGTCAACAAGATGGCGCGCACGACGCCCGATCAGGCTGCAAGCAAGATTTTGAGCGACCTGGGCAAACGCAAGGGCCGATGCCTGATCGGCGTTGATGCCCAGGTTATCTCGGCAATCTCACGGCTGGTACCGGTCAACTACTGGCGGGTAATGGGCCGGCTGCTGCCCAGCTGAACAAAGCCGGGGGATAAAAAAGGCCGCACAACCATCTTGTGCGGCCTTTTTCGTGCGCGAACGCCGGCTGCGATCAGATCGCGGCCGTGGTCACGAAACGCGTTTCCAGATAAGACTCGATCGCTTCGCTGCCGCCTTCCGAGCCGTAGCCGGAATCCTTCACGCCGCCGAACGGTGTTTCCGGCAAGGCCAGGCCCAGATGGTTGATCGAGATCATACCGGCCTCGATTTCCTGACCGATCCGATGCGCTGTCTTCATGGATGAGGTGAAGGCATAAGCCGCCAGGCCGTAAGGCAACCGGTTGGCCTCGGCAATCGCCTCGTCGGTGTCCTTGAAGGTATTGATGACCGCGACCGGCCCGAACGGCTCTTCGTTCATGATCTTCATGTCATGGGTGAGCCCACTCAGCACCGTCGGCTCGAAGAAGTACCCCGGCCGGTCCGCCGTCTTGCCGCCGAGATGGACTTCGGCGCCGCGCTGCTTGGCATCGTCGATCATATCGCCCACGGCCGTCGGACGCCGGTCGTGTACCAGCGGACCCATGCGGGTATCTTCTTCCAGACCGTTGCCGATCTTGATCGCCTTGGCCGCGGCCACGAACTGCTCGACAAACTGTTCATAGGCGCCCTCCTGAACCAGAAAACGCGTCGGCGAGATACACACCTGGCCTGCGTTCATGAACTTGCCGATGCTCGACATCTTCACCGCGGTTTTCATGTCGGCATCGTCGAACACGAGCGTCGGCGCGTGGCCACCCAGCTCCATGGTGTTGCGTTTCATATGCGCGCCAGCCAGTGCGGCCAGCTGCTTGCCCACGGCGGTCGAACCGGTAAACGAGATCTTGCGGATGACCGGATGCGGAATCAGGTATTCCGAGATTTCCGACGGCACACCATAGACCAGATTGACCACGCCCGCGGGTACGCCGGCATCCACATAGCACCGCAGTAACTCGGCCACCGAAGCCGGTGTGTCTTCCGGGCCCTTCAGAATGATCGAACAACCCGCGGCCAGCGCGATGGACACCTTGCGCACAGCCTGATTCAGCGGGAAATTCCACGGCGTGAAGGCAGCTACCGGGCCGACCGGATGCTTGGCTGCAATCTGCTGCACATTATCGGCCCGTGCCGGAATCACCCGGCCGTAAATACGCTTGGCTTCTTCGGCGAACCAGTCGAGCGTGCCTGCCGCACCGAGGGTTTCGCCGCGCGCTTCGCCCAGCGGCTTGCCCTGCTCGATAGTCATCAGGCGGGCGATATCGTCAGCGCGCTCGCGCAGCAGATTGGCCGCTTTGTTGAGTATGGCCGCGCGCTTGACCGCGGGCACCGTACGCCAGTGTTTGAAGCCGGCGTCCGCGGCTTCAAGCGCTGCATCCAGATCGGCCTGTCGCGCATGCGCGTGTTCGCCGATGACCTCGCCGGTAGCCGGGTTGATCACGGGCAGCGTTTCGCCGCCCGCGGCCGCACGCCACTCGCCGTTGATCAGCAGCGATACGGTGGGATAGGCCTTCTCGTTATCAGACATCAGTACTCCTCTTTTTCATTATCGAACGCCGCAAACCATATACCGAGTAAACCGTTGTTGTCGCTCATGGTGGCCGTGCATGGGCGGGCAAACGCGTCTTGCCAATACCGCGCGCAAAAAAAACGCCGGTCGCTATGCGAACCGGCGTTCTTTCAACTGCCAATCGAACGGGCCAAGGGCTCGATCGATTCATGGCCAAGCCGCTATCGAATCAGGCGGCTTTCCATTTGATGCTGCAGCCCTGGCTGGGCACCTGAACGTCTTCAGGAATCATGTCGCCTTCGAGCAGCGCATCAAGCGAGGCGCGCAGTTCAGCACCGGTGATGGCCACGCCGTTTTTCGGACGCGACTCGTCGAACTGGCCGCGATAGGCACATTTGCCATCGCTATCGAATACGAAGAAATCGGGCGTGCAAACCGCATCGTAGGCCTTGGCTACGCCTTGGCTTTCATCATAGAGATACGGGAACGCGAACTCGCGGCTCTCGGCAAACACCTGCATCTGCTCGGGGCCATCTTCCGGGCGCTCGGCGATATCGTTTGACGAGATGGCGACGAAGCCAATGCCTTGCGGCTGGTAGTGGTTGGCCACCGCCACGATCTCATCAATGATATGCAGCACGTACGGGCAATGATTACAGATGAACATCACCACTGTGCCTTGCTCGCCGGCGACGTCGTTAAACGAAACCGTCTGGCCGGAAACCGTATCCGGCAGCGAAAAATCGGGCGCCTTCTTGCCCAGCGGCATCATCGTCGAGTCAGTAAGCGACATGAGCGATCCTTGTTTGTAAATGCTGGTTGGCAGTTTATCCACTGTGTCCGGGCAACCCAAACCAGGCGCTCGCTATACACCGCTTTCACGCCCCCGATGTCAGTTGCGCCTAGAGCAATCGCTCGTTATCCGCGCCAAGCGTCGGACTGGGCGAAAGCGCCTCGCGGGGCGCGTCGTCGAAACGCAACGGGCACCCCAGCGCTTCGCCCTGCTGCATCGCGCGTGCCTGCACCTGGGGATGCGCGAGTGCTTCTTCGAGCGTCAGCACCGGTGTGGTACAGGCATCCGCATCGGCTAGCAGCGCCACCCATGAATCGCGACTGCGCGTGCGAAACAGGGCTGCCAGGCCCCAGTGAACCGGCCGCGTCAGATAGCGTGCGCGACGGGGATCGGCCAAGGCGGCATTGATGCGATCGGCCCATCCCGACGTCTTATTGGCGCGCGCGGTTTTGGGCTTGCTTGAACCGGGCGGTTTCGGCGACCGGGATTTTGGGCTGCCGACCGGGGACAATCGTTCAAGCAACCGTGCGAAGAACTTCGGCTCAAGCGCCCCGACCGCCAGGTAACGCCCGTCGCGGCACTTATAGACGCGGTAGTTGGGCAACGCGCCGGTGAGCGTATCGGCCCCGCGCGGTTGCGTCTGCCCGAACTGCTGGCGCGTAGCCATCGCCACCGATTGCAACGCGAGCGAACCATCGAGCATGGCGGCATCAACAAAGCTGCCCTGGCCGCTGGCGCGTGCCCCAATGACCGCCGATAGCACGCCCACCGCGCAGGTCAGCGCCCCACCCGCCAGATCGGCGATCTGGACATTCGATATCGCCGGCGCCGCACCCGCGTTGCCGACCTGATCGAGCACGCCCGACAACGACAGATAATTCAGATCATGCCCGGCCGCCTGCGCTAATGGTCCCGTCTGGCCATAACCGGTCAGCGCGGCATAAACGAGTTTGGGATTAAGCGCGCGCAATGTTTCATAACCACAGCCGAGCCGCTCCATCACGCCGGGCCGAAACGACTCGATCACCACGTCCGCATCGGCCACCAGGCGCTTGAACGCTGCCACGTCGCCCGGGTCGCGCAAATCCAGCGTGACCGATGCCTTGCCGCGGTTGACCTGCTCGAACAACGCCGGCGAGAGCGTGCGCGCATAGTCGCCGCCGTTCGGCTCTTCGATCTTGATGACCTCGGCGCCGAGTTGTGCCAGCAACTGCGTGGCATGCGGCCCCGGCAGCAACCGGGTCAGATCGAGCACCCGTACGCCGGCCAGTAGCGAGTTGCCCGATTGGCTCATGTCAGCGTCTTCCGTCATGGCTGGTGCGCTCTGTCTATGGGATCAAGTCAGCCGCTCGGCTTTTGCATCACCTCAAGCGGCATGCCGGCGATCGTCTCGGGTGGCCTGAACGGCCCGGTCGAAGAATTCGCTTTCGCTGAACACGTCGACATCGATCGCAGCCATGCGAGACTGGCGTGCCGCAGCGACCTGGTTGGCCTCATCGGCATTCAGCACACCGGCCTTTCGTGCGGCGTCGGTCAGGCTGTCGGGATCGCCCGCCGGCAGACGACCGTCCTTCTGTGCCGCCTTGATGCGATCGACCAGCGGTGCGGCTTCGCTGACACGATGAAAGGCCTCGAAAAGACGTCCGACGCCGGAGTCGGTGTTCTCCGGCATGAAGATATCGGCATTGAGTCGTTCGCTCTGGGCATCCATGCGCTGTGAAACCGCCGCACAGGCGACGGCCATACGATCGTCCGGCAAACGCGCCAGGCGATTCACGCGCAGCAGGGGCAATGCGACCCAGCGCAGCAGTTTGCCGAGTGGCCCTTCGAAGTTTTCGTAAATGCCTTCGAACGCGTCCTGCACCTTGGCCAGACTCAGCCGCAGCGCATAGTCGACGAGCACACGATCTTCCGCCTGGCGGCCTTCGGCCTCAAAGCGCTTGAGCGTGGAAAAGCCCATGAGCATCCACGCCAGTGCATCCGCATAGCGGCCGGTGAGATTGCCGCGCATCTTGAGCTTCCCGCCCACGAAGAACAGCGCCAGATCGGTAAACAGCGCAAAACGCGATGCCGCCCAGCCGAGTTTCTTGTAGTAGCGCCGGGTGTGCTTGTCGACATCCGGCACGCGCACGAACAAGCCGCGAGTCAGACCGTGACCGAGCGTACGGCCCATGTTGGCGACAAAGTGGCCGATCCAGCCGCGCATGCCCTTCGAAAATGCGGCTGAATCATCGTTTTCGACGGCGCGCACCACTTCCAGCGCATGCGGATGACAACGAATCGCCCCCTGGCCGAAGACCATGAGGGTGCGCGTCATGATGTTGGCGCCTTCGACCGTGATTGCGACCGGCGCGCTGCAATAACCGCGGCCGATGATGTTTTTCGGCCCCTGCATGACGCCCGCGCCCGAAAACACATCCATGGCATCGGTCGCACACTGGCGTGCCAGCTCGGTGGTATAGGCCTTGAGCACGCCCGACACCACGGGCGGGTTGATGCCGTCATCGACCGCGCTACAGCCGAGCACACGCGTGCCCTCGGTCATATAAGCCAACGCGTTGAGACGGCCGATAGGCGTTGCCACACCTTCCATACGACCAATCGCCAAACCGAACTGCTGGCGTACCATCGAGTACGCGCCGGTGGCCGCAGCAATCGTGCGCATGCCGCCAATCGCCGAAGCCGGCAACGACACCATGCGCCCGCCCGCGAGGCTTTCCATGAGCATGCGCCAGCCCCCGCCTGCCTGGTCGCGCCCACCGAGAATATTGTCGGCATTGACCACCACGTTCTCGCCAATCAGCGGGCCATTTGGGAACGCTTCGCCGATAGGCTCGTGGCGATCGCCCTGCTTGAGGCCGGGCGTGCCGGCATGGATGAGCACCACGGTAATGCCCGGCGCTTCGCCCTTGCCCAGCAGGTTGTCCGGGTCACGCAGCCGGCAGGCCAGCGATATGAGATTGGCGACCGGCCCCAGGGTGATATAGCGCTTGGCGAAATTCAGCCGTAGCGATACGTCGCCGTTGTCGTCGCGAAATGCCTCGGCGTCGGCCGTGATCGAGGCGGCATCCGAACCGGCGGTGGGTTCGGTCAGCCCGAAACACGGCAGATAGTCGCCGCGCGCGAGCCGCGGCAGATAATGCTCCTTCTGATCGTCGGTGCCGTACTCGACCAGCAGTTCAGCCGCGCCCAGTGTGTTGGGAATGACCACATAGGTCGACAGAATCGCGGAGTGCGGCGTGACCTTGGCCATGACCGCCGAGCGCGCCAGCGTCGAGAAACCCTTGCCGCCGTACGCCTTGGGGATGATCAGCCCGAAAAAGCCCTGTTCGGCCATGAAGTCGAGGATGTCGTCCGGCACGCGCCGGCTCAGGGCAATCTCATTGCAGTCGGCCCGCGAGAGCAGCTCGTTGACCGGCCCGTCCATGAACGCCTGTTCTTCGGCGCTGAGCCGGCCGTAGCGGGCGTCCAGCATGCGCTTGAAATCCGGATGCCCGGAAAAGAATTCGCCGTCGATCCACACATCGCCGGCTTCCAACGCCTGGCGCTCTGTATCGGAAATACGCGGCAAAACGTTGTTGGCCTGCATCCAGTGCATGAGTTTTTCGAACATGGCTTGGCTCCGGGTCGGTATTGAGCAACAAATCGCGCACGGGGCGCAGGCTCGTTATTCAGGGTGTCTCATTGACGGACGAGGCCGCCCGCCGAGAGACGTAGGGGAAAATGACGAACAGGCGATCTTCACGGGTAGAACCGTCGATGCGATTCGGCTTGTGCCTTCGCCATGGTCTTGAGCAACGGCGCCGGTTCGAACCGGGCGCCATGGCGCTCGGCAAGCGCTTGCAAACGGTCGACGACCCGGCCCACGCCGAAGGTATCGACATAGCGAAACGGTCCGCCGGTAAATGGCAGAAAACCAAGGCCGAAGATCGCGCCGATATCACCTTGCATGGGGTCATCGATTATTTGTTCGGACAGGCAATGGGCCGCCTCGTTGACGAACAACAGCGTGCAACGCTCGACGATCTCGGCCGCGCTCGGCGCCCGCACGCCTTGGCGGTCATCCGCGAGCAGCGTGGCCAGCTCCGGATTGACTGGCCGCTTCGCGCCCTTCTTGCGCTTGGCCGTGTAATCGTAGAAACCCTTGCCGGATTTACGGCCGAGATAGCCCGCATCGATCATCTTGGCCGACGCATCAGGTGCGGCCATGCGCGGACCAAACGCGGCTTCGAGAATCGGACCGACCTTCACACCGACATCCACGCCCACTTCATCGAGCAATGTCAGCGGGCCAACCGGGAAACCGTAGTCCACCAACGCTTCGTCGATGGCTCGAACACTGGCGCCCTCGGCCAGCAAACGGGCGGCCTCGTTCAGATACGGTGACAGCGCGCGCGTCGTATAAAAGCCAGGTCCGTCGCGGACCACGATTACCGTCTTGCCTTGAGCCTTGCCGAAGGCGACCGCTGTGGCGATCGTTTCCTTCGATGTCTTGTCGGTTGCGATGATTTCGAGCAGCGGCATCTTCTCGACCGGCGAGAAATAATGCAGGCCGATCACGTTCTCGGGCCGTTTGGCGCGCGCGGCGATATCCGAAATCGGTAGCGACGATGTATTGGTCGCGAAAATGCAATCGGGGTTGCCCTGCGCATCGGCTGCGGCTTCCACGTCGGCGAGCATGGCCTGCTTGAGTTCGAGGTCTTCGAACACCGCTTCGATGACGATATCGGCAGCGCCGATGCCGCTGTAGTCGGTCGTCGCGGTCACCTGATACAGATAGCGATCGGCGGCCGCGCGCGTCATCGCCTTGTTGTGCACACGCTTGTCGTAAAAGGCCCGCACATGCTGCATGCCGCGGGCGAGCCCCTCGTTGCTGACATCCTTCAGACGAACCGGCAAGCCGGCCTTGTCGACGGTCACCGTTGCGATACCTGCGCCCATCAGACCCGCGCCCAGCACCCCAACCTGATGCACGTCGCGCGGCTTTACATTCCTGCCTACGAAGGTCGCTTTCTTCAGCGATTCCGTGGCGTGATAGACATGACGCAACGCTTTCGACACGGGCCCCATGGCCAGCTCGCCAAACGCCTTGGCTTCAACCGCGAAGCCGGCTTTCACGCCTTGCGCGTAACCCGTCGCGACGACCCCGATAATGCGCTCCGGCGCCGGGTAATGCCCGTGCGTCTTGGCACGCAGGGTCTTGCGCGCCTGGTCGAACAGCACACGGCGCCCGGCGGGGTTGTCCTCGAGTGCCGCGTTCGTGAGCCCGCCCACACCGGCGCGCATACGGCCTTGCGCACGCTGAATCAGCGAAGCCGATGCGGTGGACGAACGCTTGCCCGCGATTCGGGCCTGGCGAATGGCTTCCATGAGCAACGCTTCGGGCGCCACGACCTGATCGATGAGCCCGATCTTCTTCGCTTGCGCTGGGCGCAGCTTTCGCCCGGTGAGCATGAGATCGAGGCCAGTGGCGATACCCACAAGCCGTGGCAGACGCTGGGTGCCACCGGCCGCGGGTAGCAGACCAAGCATCACCTCCGGCAGGCCGAGCGCGGTCGCCGGCGTTTCGGCTGCGATACGCACATCACAGGCCAACGCCATTTCCAGACCACCACCGAGACAGCTGCCCTCGATCGCGGCGACCACCGGCACATGCAGTTTTGACAAACGAGAGAAGCCCGCCTGCCCCCGCAAAGACAACGCCTCGACCTCGCCGGCACTCTTAACCTGCTCGAAGAGGCCGATGTCCGCGCCCGCCAGAAACGAGCCCGGCTTGTTCGAGATCAGTACTACGCCAATCACTTCGGTGTCGTGCTCGATGGTTTCCAGCACATGATCGAAGGCATCCGCGAAATCGGCCTGGATCGTGTTCTGGCGTGCGCCGGGCACGCCGAAACGCAGGACAACGATGCCGTCCTCGCGTTTTTCCAGTTGGAAAAGTTCGTCGCGCCCTTGAGTAGGCGCCGCTGGCCGGGCTGTCGTGGTGTTATTACTCATAGGACCTGTGCTTGAAATCGGATCGGTTCGGGGGTGGCCGTAGCGCTCAGTCGCGTTCCAGAATCATGGCCGCGCCAATGCCGCCGGCCGCGCAGGCGGTGGTCATCGCCAGACCGCCGCCGCGGCGTTTGAGCTCGTGGGCGGTCTGAATAAGGATGCGTGCGCCGGTCGCGCCAAACGGGTGGCCGAATGCGATCGAGCCGCCGTTCACATTAAGAATGTCGCGATCGATCGTGCCCAGCGGCGCCTGCCCGGTCATGTCCGGAAGATAGGTCTTCGATTCCATGCCGCGAATATTGGCTTCGACCTGTGCCGCAAACGCCTCGTGCATATCGATCAACGTGAGATCGGATAACGACAGCCCGGCCCGCTCCAGCGCTAGCGGGGCCGCCAGAACCGGCCCCATCAACAGATCGCGCTCCGGCGTTTTCGCGGCAAAGGCATAGCCGCGGATATAGGCCAGCGGCTCGTAGCCGAGCGCCTTGGCACGCTCTTCGCTCATCAGAATCATCGCGGCCGCGCCATCGGTGAGTGGGCTCGAGTTAGCCGCGGTCACACTGCCATTGGCGCGATCGAATATAGGCTTGAGCCGGTCGTAGCCGGTGCGTTCGCTATTCGTTCGTACCAGGTTGTCGTCGCTCACCGGCACGGTTTTGCCGTTGTTGGCGACGAACGCAGTCATACGTTGCGCGTCCAGTCGGCCGTCGGCCAGCGCAGCGGCGGCGTTGGTATGCGAGGCATGCGCCAGGTCATCCTGCTCGGCGCGGGTGACGCCCCAGGTCTTGGCCATCTGCTCGGCCGACTCGCCCATGGTCTTGCCGGTTGAATATTCGGTAATCGAGGGCTTGCGCGGGATCAGGTCTTTCGGACGCAGCCGTGTGAGTATCTTCAGGCGGTCGCCGTTGGTCTTGGCCTGCGATGCGTCGCGCAGGGCATCGGCCAGACGCTTGGATAGCGGCACGGAGATATCCGACGTCGAATCCGTACCGCCGGTCATCACCACGTTTGCGTTACCCAACGCGATGGCCTCGGCGCCACTGGCCGCGGTCTGAAAGCTGGTGGCACAGGCTCGGGTGATCGAATAGGCGTCGGTACGCGCATCCATGCCCGAGGCGAGCACGATTTCACGGGCAATGAACGGCGCCTCCGGCTTCATGACGGTCATACCGAAGATGGCCTGCTCGATGTCGCCGGCAGCCAGACCGGTACGCGCCAACACTTCGGCCGCCGCCATCGCGCCTAGATCCACTGCGTCCTGATCGCGGAACGCAGTAGCGATACGCGTGAACGGAGTCCGCACTCCCGCCACGACGGCAATGCGGCCGTTCGGGCCGTTCAGACCCGCCGATCGCTTGCTCGCTACAGAGGTTTTCTTGCGCGCCTTGGTGGCTACCGCGCCGTTTTGTTCTGCCATGAATTCATCTCGATAACGCGAAACTGTAAATTTGGTTACACTCTAAGAGTGACGGATACGTTGCTGCTACGAGCGTTATTCTTAGTCGCTTACATTGAATGATGTCAATTAAACCGAGGCACGATAGCCGATTACATTTATATGTGTAATTTAATGTTCACTCTCAAACCGGCCTTTTTATGAGCATTTCTCCTTTGCCGACCGGCTCTTCGCGGCAAAAACCCAGCGCGGCTGCCCGCGCACGCATCGAGAATGCCGCGCTGGATCTGTTTGCCGAACGCCCATTTCACGAGGTGCGGCTTGACGAGATCGCGCGGGCTGCACGTGCTTCGCTACAGACCATCTATCGCCACTACGGCGATAAGCAGGCCTTGCTCGATGCCTGTGTACTTCATTGGGCGAACGCACTGGCCGCACGCATGACCGATCATCTTGCCGGCATAGAGACGTACAAGGATCGGCTGCGCAAAGTGTTCTGGGTGGTACTCGACTTTTTCGAACAGCATCAGAAGGTCGCACGCATGATTCTCGGCTCGGTGTACCCGGGTGCCATGCGCTATGACGTGACCGACCAGCAGCGACGGCTGACCAATCTGTTTCTCGAAGTGCTCGCCGAAGGGCGCGAACGCGGCATTCTCAACGATCAGGTCAGCGAAGCGATCCTGCTCGACTACTTCTATGGCGTATTGGCACGCCTGATTCAGATGCAGAGCATGCGACGACAGGAACCGCCGCTCAGCGCCCAAGTCAACGTGCTGTTTGAGATGCTCTGGCGGGCGATTGCGAAGCCCTGAGCGGCTTTTGGAGAGAATAACGCCTGTTCGGCTAGCGGTTGCGCTCAGTTGCCGGCGTAAGAACGGCGGTGGACTGCGGCGCTTGGATGGGCAACAAACCAAGACTCGCCATCCCAATAACCCACACCTGCTTCTTTATTGGCGATTACCGAGAATGTTCGCGCACCCGGCGCATCCGACGGTGTATTTAATTCAGGGCTCCAGAAAGCGATTGGCAAAAGGCTTCTTAGCCCTTATCACGAATTCCGTATACGTTGCCCCGATCACGTATTGGCTGCACATGCCCGCAAGGCTTCAATATCGCCTGACACGATTTTCGCCAAATGCTCACTGATCCTCTCGACGGGCCAATCCCACCACGCGATTTCGTTCAGGATGTCGACTGTCTCTGCTGGGAAACGCCGCTTGACGGGCGTTGCAGGATTACCGCCAACATGGTGTATGGCGGCACATCAGACACCACGACAGCACGTGAGGACACGATAGCGCCATTGCCGATCTTTACTCCGGGCATGATGAGCGATTCGTAGCCGAGCCAGACATCATTGCCGATGACAGTGTCGCCTTTGTAAGGCAGATCATCTGCTGCAACTGCCGACGATGGGCATTTTGATCGCTGACAGCCAGGTTGCAAGCAGCAACCTGCCCCAGCCGCGGCATCAGTCGCGAGAACGCGACCGTTTAGTCATTACGCATCCACCGTTCGTGAAATTCAGGCTCATAGCGAATTGCTCGATAATCCTCGTTCACGAAGCGGGCCATCTGTTTCTTGTACTGCGTGGCGAAGCCCGGATACATGGTGGCGTTGAAGCCGTCTTCGGTGAGATACCAGCTCGCGCAACCCGAGTTCCAGTTGGTTTTGGCCAGGCGTTTCTGCAGTTGGGCGTTGTGTTTGGCCTGGGCGTCTTCTCTTACATCGAGCGCGCGCAGGTCGTATTCGAGGATCGTCTGGATGCCCTGCACGATGTAGTCGATCTGCGGCTCCATATAAGAGAGCGCAGAAT
Source organism: Salinisphaera shabanensis E1L3A (assembly GCF_000215955.2). GTDB lineage: Bacteria > Pseudomonadota > Gammaproteobacteria > Nevskiales > Salinisphaeraceae > Salinisphaera > Salinisphaera shabanensis. The sequence continues at coordinate 20,321 of NZ_AFNV02000007.1, read as the reverse complement.
TGTGGCCGGGCCCGGAGTTGGGGCCGAGCGCCATGAACAGGTTCGGGTAGCCCGCAACGTTCACGCTTTTATAGGCCATGGCGCCACGCGACCATTCGTCGTCGAGCCGGCGACCGTCCACGCCGGTAATCGGAAACGGCGCGGCCGCCTTGGACACGGCGAAGCCGGTGGCGAAGACGATACAGTCCACCTGATGCTCGATGCCTTCAACGCTGCGGATCCCCTTTTCGCAAATCTTGTCGATCGGCCAGGTATAGAGCTTGACGTTGTCGCGCATGAGCGCGGGGTAATAGTCGTTGGAGACGAGCAGACGCTTGCAGCCGATACGGTATTGCGGCGTGAGCTGGCGGCGCACCCAGGCATCCGGCACCTGATGACGCAGAAACGCCTTGGCCACGCCTTCGAGTAGGCGTGTGACCGGCGTGTTCCATATCACGCCCGTGGCCATCGCCTCATGCGCATAGAACAAGGCGTTTCGAAACGCGGTCTGGCTGGCGGGCAGCTTTTCGAAGAGTGTTTTGTTCCAGTCGGGCGCGGCGTAGCCCGGCCGGGGCAGAATCCAGGCCGGCGTGCGCTGAAAGACTTTTAGGAAATCCACCCGCTCGGCCAGTGCCGGTACGATCTGGATCGCGCTGGCGCCGGTGCCGATTACGGCAACGCGCTTGCCGGCGAAATCGTAGCTGTGCTCCCAACGCGCGCTGTGGATCGTCTTGCCGCCGAAGGTGTCGATGCCCGGGATATTGGGCAGCGCCGGATTGGCCAGCGGGCCCTGGGCCGACACCACACAACGGGCATGGACGTTCTTCTTGCCGGCCACGCGAATCGTCCAGACGCCGCGGGCCTCGTCGAACGTCATGCCGGTCACGGTGTGCCGGAAACGCATCAAGGCACGCAGCTCGAAACGGTCGACCAAGTGGTGGATATAGTCGAGTATCTCGGCGCTGCCGGAATAGCCGCGCGACCAGTTCGGGTTCTGGGCGAACGAGAACGAATACAGGTTGGAGGGAATATCGCAGGCAGCGCCGGGATAGGTGTTGTCCCGCCAGGTGCCGCCGACGTCGTCGCCGCGTTCGAGGATGGCGATATCGCTAATGCCCTGCTCGCGAAGACGGATCGCCGTACCGAGGCCGGAAAAACCGGCGCCAATGATCGCGACATCCAGCACGGGCGCTTGGCGCGCTGCCGGTGTCTTGCGCGCGCGCCGAGACGCTGATGCGGCCTGTTTCGACGCCGCATGACCGTTGACCGCGCTCATGCCGCGGTCTTGTAGGTGAGTTCCTTCACCCAGGTCGGCACCGGCCGCAGCAGCGCGCGCGGGTAGTAGTCGGTGAGCTTGACCATGGCATCGACCGGCACGTGATAGAGCTTGTTGCCGCGGTCGGCAACGAGGCGGCCGTGGCGGCTGATCAACTGGAACCAGGGATTGCGGCGCCCATCCGCCGTGCGCCCGCCGATACGCTCGTACTTGTTCATGGCCTTGTAGAGCTTTTCTTCCGGCAGGCCCATGGCAGCAACGTTGTCGCGCATACGTGACAACAACGGTAGATACGTGGCAATACCGACGATCAGACGGGGATTGAGCACCGTGCCCATGAAATTGAGACCCAGCCGATAGGCCTTGCCGTGGCCCTGCATCTCCAGCACGTGAAAACCCACGCCCAGATGGCGCGATTCGTCGTCGTTGATGCGTTTGAAAGCATCGTGACAAACCGGGTCGTCGACCTGTTCCAGAAGGAACGTGCAGAGCGCGCCGTCCAACGCGACCTCGAGCATGGGGATCACCGAGCCGAGGACCTCGAGCGGCATCCGGTCCGACTGCGTATCCAGCCAGTCGATCACCAGTCGTAAATTGATATTCGGCAACGGAATTTCGTCTTCCTCGAGCATGCCCCAGCGACGCATCAGCGCCATCTCGGCATTGGCGTGGCGCTGCTCCTCGGCATGGAAGTAGGTATACATTTCTTTCAGCATCGGGTCTTCAGCCTTGCGCGCCATGGCGGCAAAGCCGCGCGCGCCCACGTGCTCGATCCACATCAGATCGGACATGAAGGCCTTGAGCTTGGGCCATTGTTCGTCGGTGATCAGTTCGGCGCCGGGGGCATCCCAGTCGATGTCGGCCAGCGCCCACTGGCTGGCCTTGACCTTGGCCAGCATTTTTTCCAGATCGATGTCCATGAGAATCTCCTCTCAGCCCGGGTTATTCGGAAGCGGACGCGCGGGCCTTGCCCGATGCGTCGTTGGCGGCAAAACGATTGATGAAACCCAGGCCCTTCGTGTAGCCGGCGGGTAGAAGGCGCTTGAGACGCCACACCACACGCGCATCGAACTGCGGCAACACATAGAGATGGCCGCGGTCGAGCCCGGCGAGCGCGCTCTTGACCACGCTTTCGGCCGACACGCCGCCCCAGCGCATCAGGTTGTCGGCGATCTTCGACGACGAGGCGCTGATGCGCCCCGCTTTCATGATGTTGGTCTGCACGAAGGTCGGACACAGCGCGGTCACGCGAATTGGCGTGTCGGCCAGTTCGGCGGCAAGGGTCTCGGTGACCGCCAGCACGGCGGCCTTGCTGGCGTTGTAGGCGCCCATACGCGGTGCGGCCGCAAAGCTGGCCGTGGACGCCACGTTGATGATGCCGCCCCGCCCGGCTTCGCGAAGCATGGGCGCGAATACGTGGCAGCCGTGGATCACGCCCCACATATTGATATCGAGCACCCAGCGCCAGTCGTCCATGCTCATCTCGCCGATGGCATGCCCGCCCGCGCCAACGCCTGCATTGTTGATGACCAGATCGGGCGCCCCGCCGAACCATTCGGTGGCCGTCTGGGCGAGCCGCGCGACATCGTCCAGTCGGGTCACGTCGCAGACCGTTGCCAGCGCGCGGCCACCCGCTGCTTCGATACGTGCCGCGGTCGCCTCGGCCAGGGCCTTGTCGATATCGGAACACACCACGGCCCCGCCGCGTGCCGCCAGAGCCACGGCAAAAGCCTCGCCGATGCCGCTGCCTGCACCCGTAATCACGGCCTGTGCGCCGTGGGAAAGTCGCTTCGATCGGAACATGGGCTACCTCGGCTGATTTGTTTCTTTTGTTACTGTGCCATTGCTTGATGTCACATTAGCCAGCACCGATGGCAAACGCAATCGCGCAGATCGATGCGCCCCACCACCGTTGCCAACGTGTGCCATCGGAACTGAGCAGGCGCGCTTGCCGCCCTCGTGTTCGATTAAGACGTTTAGCCGCATGCGCAATATGAAAAGCTCACCGACAACCCGATGTCACAACAGCGTTATTTGTATAGTCCGCCGACGCTATGCCCTACATGGCGCCAAGCCACGGCAGATGCCGAGCTGCAACTGATCGCGGCAGAGCGCCCGCCTGGCGGTTTGTCATGGCAACCGTGATTTCGCTTGCGTATACTCTTATCCGTTCATCCGGATAGAGAGATAACGTCTTATGAGCCGATACCTGTTCACCTCCGAGTCCGTCACAGGCGGCCATCCTGACAAACTGGCCGATCAGGTCTCCGACGCCATCCTCGATGCCTACCTGGCTCAGGATCCAAGCGCTCGTGTGGCCTGCGAAACCGCGACCAAGACCGGACTCGTGATGGTCTTCGGCGAGATCAAGACCGACGAAAAGAAGAACGTGAACGTGCCGGTCGAAAAGATCGTGCGCGATACCGTGCGCAGCATCGGCTACACCAGCTCCGAAATGGGCTTCGATGCCGATAGCTGCGCCGTGATGAACGTGCTTGGCGAACAGTCGGCCGATATCAATCAGGGCGTGGATCGCGGCGATCCGCGAGAACAGGGTGCCGGCGATCAGGGCCTGATGTTCGGCTATGCCTGCGACGAAACCGACGTGCTCATGCCGGCGCCGATTACCTATGCACACCGTCTGGCCCGCCGGCAATCCGAGCTGATGAAATCCGGCCAGCTCGACTGGCTGCGCCCGGATGCGAAATCGCAGGTCACCTTCGAATACGAAGACGGCAAGCCGGTCGCGATCAACGCCGTTGTGCTCTCGACCCAGCACGATCCGAGCATCTCGCAGGCCGACCTCAAGGAAGCCGTGCACGAAGAAATCATCAAGCCGGTGATCGGCGGATGGCTCACCGACAATCCCACCATCCATATCAACCCGACCGGCAAGTTCGAAGTGGGTGGCCCGCTGGGCGATGCCGGCCTGACCGGCCGTAAGATTATCGTCGACACCTACGGCGGTATGGCGCGTCACGGTGGCGGTGCATTCTCGGGCAAGGATCCGTCCAAGGTCGATCGCAGTGCCGCCTATGCCGCGCGCTATGTGGCCAAGAACGTGGTCAAAGCCGGGCTGGCGTCGAAATGCGAAGTCGCAGTGTCGTATGCCATCGGCGTGGCCGAGCCGACCTCGATCTGGGTCGAGACCTTCGGCACCGGCAAGGTCGAAGATGAACGTCTCACCCAGCTGATTCGCGAGCATTTCGACCTGCGCCCCTACGGCATCCTCACGATGCTCGACCTTCAGCGCCCGATCTATGCGCCGACCGCCGCCTACGGGCACTTCGGCCGCGAAGACATCGACCTGCCGTGGGAGCGCACGGACAAGGCCGAAGCGCTGGCCAAGGACGCCGGCCTGCAGGCTGCATAAAACCCGCACCCCACTGTCGAGCCGTGCATGGCGTTTTGTAGCTCGCCGGCTCGAACTTCACGAAATTAATAGGAATCGAACATGAGCACCCCCGCAGAAAAGATCGACCAGGATTATGTCGTCGCCGATATCTCGCTTGCCCCCTGGGGCCGGCGGGAAATCGAAATCGCCGAAACCGAAATGCCGGGCCTGGTCGCCCTGCGCGAAGAGTTCGGCGAATCGCAGCCACTCAAGGGCGCGCGTATCGCGGGCTCCCTGCATATGACCATTCAGACCGCGGTTTTGATCGAAACCCTGGTTGCCCTCGGCGCGGAAGTACGCTGGGCCTCCTGTAACGTGTTCTCGACCCAGGACCATGCCGCGGCAGCCATTGCCGAAGCCGGCGTGCCGGTCTATGCCTTCAAGGGCGAGTCGGCCGAGGAATACTGGGAATATGCCCACGCCATCATGGACTGGCACGACGGCGGCCTGCCCAATCTGATTCTCGACGACGGCGGCGATGCCACCACCCTGGCCACCTTCGGCGTAAAAGCCACGCAGGACCCGTCGCTGCTCGACAACCCGAGCTCGAACGAAGAAAAAGCGCTGTTCAAGGTGATGAAGAAGCGTCTGGCCGAACAGCCGGATTTCTATACCAAGCTCGGCGAGGCGATCACCGGTGTTTCTGAAGAAACCACCACGGGCGTACATCGTCTGTATCACCTGGCCAAGGAAGGCGGCCTGACCTTCCCGGCGATCAACGTCAACGACTCGGTCACCAAATCCAAGTTCGACAACCTTTATGGCTGTCGTGAGTCGCTGGTCGACGGTATCAAGCGTGCCACCGACGTCATGATCGCCGGCAAGGTGGCCATCGTCTGCGGCTATGGCGACGTCGGCAAGGGCTCGGTGCAGTCGCTGCGCGGCCTGGGTGCGACGGTTTGCGTAACCGAAATCGACCCGATCAACGCCCTGCAGGCCGCCATGGAAGGCCTGCGCGTTGTGGACCTGGAAGACCCGGGCGTGGTCGAACAGGCGGACATCTTCGTGACCGCCACCGGCAACTATCACGTGCTCAACCACGATCACCTCAAGCGCATGAAGAACGAGGCGATCGTGTGCAACATAGGTCACTTCGACAACGAGATCGACGTCGCCTCGCTCGAGCAGTACGAGTGGGAAGAGATCAAGCCGCAGGTCGACCACATCACCTTCCCCGACGGCAAGAAAATCATTCTGCTGGCTGAAGGTCGTCTGGTGAATCTCGGCTGTGCCACCGGCCACCCGAGCTATGTGATGTCGAACTCGTTCACCAACCAGGTGTTGGCCCAGATCGAGCTCTGGCAGCATCGCGACCGCTACGAGAACAAGGTCTATGTGCTACCCAAGCATCTCGACGAAAAAGTCGCGGCGCTGCATCTGGCACGCGTGAACGCCAAGCTGACCAAGCTCACCCCGGAACAGGCAGATTATCTCGGTGTGCCGGCCGACGGTCCGTTCAAGCCGGATCACTATCGCTACTAAACGCTAGCGACCGGACAACCCGGGCCAAGAGCAGACCCGGCCTGCCGATTACGCGGGTCGGGTCTTTTCATGTCACGGCAGACTGGCCACGGCCGACGGATCGAGCATCGACAGTGGACGTATGGGCATGACGCACGTATCGCAAAACTCTTTCAGTATCGAATTCTTCCCGCCCAAGGGGCCGAAAGGCGCAGCCCGTCTGGACAAGGCGCGCACGCGTCTCGCCACGCTGGGGCCGGACTTTTTCTCGGTCACGTTCGGCGCTGGGGGCACCACCCGCTCGGGCACGCTGGAAACCGTCAATCGCACGATGGAAACCACCGGTATTCCCACGGCGCCGCATTTGTCCTGTATCGAAGGCACGCACGATTCGATCAACGAATTGCTGGACAGCTACAAGGCCGCCGGCGTCGAACGGATCGTCGCCCTGCGTGGCGACATGCCCGAGGGTATGGAAAAGCCCGGCGTGTTCAGCTATGCCAACGAACTCGTCGCGCATATCAAGCAGCGCCACGGCAACGATTTCCATATCGAGGTGGGCTGCTACCCCGAATATCACCCGCAGGCGAACTCGCCGGCCGACGACATCGACAACTTCGTGCGCAAGGTTCAGGCCGGCGCGGATTCGGCGATGACGCAATATTTCTATAACGCCGACGCGTATTTCAACTTCGTCGAGGAAGTCGCGGCTCAGAACATCGATATCCCGATCGTGCCCGGTATCATGCCGATCGTCGATTTCGGCCAGGTATCGCGTTTTTCAGCGATGTGCGGGGCGGATATCCCGCGCTGGATACGCCAGAAGATGGAAGGCTACGGCGACGACAAGGCCTCGGTACAGGCATTCGGGCGCGAAGTCGTAGCGCGTATGTGCGAACAGCTGCTCGCCGGCGGCGCGCCAGGGCTGCATTTCTACAGTCTCAACAAGGCACAACCGACGATGGATTTGTGGCAAGACCTGGGCCTGCCGACACCGAGTAGCCGTACTGCCGAGGCGGGCTGAACACGCCCGCCTATATCACGTTATAGCGAACTGTTTTTGCGCTTCAGGCTTCGTTGAGCTCGTCGCGCATGGCATCGTTGAAACGCGCGGTCAGCCGCGCGAACTCTTTGCGCTCGGCCTCGGTCCAGTCCAGGAAGCCTTTCTCCACCCGCTCGAGCCGACGGTCACGCACACGTGCTGCCGCATCCCGGCCCGCTTCGGTAATGGTCACGAAGCCGCCGCGGCGATCGTCCGGATTATCGAGCTTGTCGACCAGACCGGCCTGCTTCATCGCTGCAACCTGGCGCGTCACCGTCGACGCGTCGAGATTGACCTGCTCGGCCAACGCGCCAACCGATTGCCGGTCCTTGCGTTCCAGCAGGATCAGCAACAGATAATGCGCACGCTCCAGGCCGAAATTGAACCGCCGCCGGGCGGCTTCGAGGCGACGCACCAGAAAGGCGAGTTCATATTCCAGCGCTTCCACGGAGGGGCAGGTCATAGGCAGGTGATTACCCAACGATTCGTCTTGCTGTTCTGTCCTGCGGATCATGGTGACTCTTCAGCCTTGGTTGAGAACCCGATTGAGATCAGTCGTGATTACGAGCACGAACACATGCATCTTACACGATAGGTATAAAACCGCATTTTACTCACATCGATTCCCTGCTGTCCGAGAAAAATTCGGCTGCGACACACGCGTACATCGCACGTCGGTTACTCTTTCGCATTGTATATCGGAAAAGGAGTTGCGATGCGCGGCTGTTTTCTGGACGCGGGATCGATGGGCGACGCCCTCAACTGGGATGAGCTGAACGGGGCGATCAACGACTGGCAGTGGTATCACAACACCACACGCGAACAAGTCGGTGACCGTATCGCCGGCATGGATATCGTCATCACCAACAAGGTCGTACTCGACGCGGCCGTACTCGAGGCCGCGGATAACCTCAAGCTTATCTGCGTGGCCGCAACCGGCTTCAACAACGTGGATACGCAAGCCGCGGCGCACTGCGATATACCGGTCGTCAACGTGACCGGCTATGCCACGCCGGCCGTCTCCCAGCACGTGCTGGCGCTCATGCTGGCGCACGCCACGCGCTGGGCCAGCTACGATACCGCGGTCAAGCGCGGCGACTGGGCTGCCAGTGAATTCTTTTGCCTGCTCGATTACCCGATCGAAGAGCTCGCGGGCCAGACGCTCGGCCTGATCGGGCACGGCGAACTCGGGCAGGCCGTCGCGCGACTGGCCGAGGCCTTCGGCATGACGGTTCTGGTTGGCGAGCGCCCCGGCGCCCGTGAAATACGTGAGGGCCGCGTAGCGATCGACGAGCTGCTCGAACGCTCGGACATGATCAGTCTGCACTGCCCGCTCACCGACGATACCCGGCACCTTATCGATGCCGACGCCCTGGCGCGGATGAAAAACAGCGCATTTCTGATCAATACCGCGCGCGGCGCGATCGTCGACACACAGGCCCTGATCGCGGCGCTCGAAGCCGGCGAGATCGGCGGCGCCGCGTTGGACGTGCTCGACCAGGAGCCGCCGCCAGCCGATCATCCGTTGCTCGATCCGGCGATACCGAACCTGATCGTGACGCCGCATAGCGCCTGGGGCAGCCGTGGTGCGCGCCAGCGCATGCTTGAAGGCGTGGCCGCCAATATCCACGCATTTATCGATGGCGGAATCCGCAACCAGGTGAACTAGGACATTCCGAAATGCGGCCGATTGCTGCTAGCGATCGGCCGCTTTCTGCCAGATAAGCAGGCGGTTGTCGCTCGGCATGGCGATATCGGCTACGCGTGACAAGCACAGCGGCTCGCCCAGCGCATCCAACGCTTCGATTTCACGCAGCCCCATCGCGGGATCGCGATCGCGCAGTGCAGCGTCGAACGCCGCGTTACCGGTTTCCGGCGGTTTGCCGCGCCGCAGGAACGGACCATAAAGACAGAGACGGCCGGCCGGGCGCAGTACGCGCGCCGCACCGCTGAAAAGCGCTTCGACCGCTGTCCAATCCATGATGTGGGCGACATTGGCGCCGAACACCGCGTCGTACGGACCCGCTGGCCATGCAGCCCGCACATCCAGCGCCAACGGCCGGGGCAGATTCTGTTCGGACCTGTCGGCCAGTGCCGCCACCAGCCGCCGGTAATGCCCGGGCGCTTCGCTGCTCTGCCAGACGCAATGCGGGAGACGTTCGACGGCGTATCGCGCGTGCGTTGCATCGCCCGCCCCGACCTCGAGCACATCGCGCGCATGCGCGAGGTGCTCGACCAGCGCATCGAAAATCGGCTCTTTATTACGCTGTGCGGCGCTGTTGTCGCCGATACGCGCACTCATCGTTTATACGCCAGGGTCAGACCATCACCGATCGGTATCAGGCTCATATCCACCCGATCATCCGCGTGTACGTGCCGATTGAATGCACGTATCGCCTGGGTATCAGTGCTTTCGTCATCGGGGTCGATAACACGACCGTGCCAGAGACTGTTATCGGCCATGATCAACCCGCCGGCATGCACCAACGCCAGGGCACGCTCGTAATAGTCGATATAGCCTGCCTTGTCGGCATCGATAAACACGAAGTCGTAGGCACCCGCCATACCCGCCGCAACCTCAGCGTCCAGTGTCGCCAGCGCGTCGCCCAGCTTGAGTTCGATGCGATCGGCCAGCCCGGCCGCCGCCCAGTCGCGACGCGCCCGCTCGGTGATTTCGGGGTCGTTGTCGCAGGCCAGCAGCCGCCCCTCGGTCGGCAGGCTTTGAGCAACCCAGAGACTGGAATAGCCGGCATAGACGCCAATTTCGATTCCGCGACGCGCGCCGGCGAGCTTTAGCAGCAAAGCCATGAATTGCCCTTGCTCCGGGTCGACCTGCAGATCGGCGTTGGCCTCGGCCGCCGTGGTCCGCCGGTTGGCGACCATAATCTCCGTCTCACGCAGACTGACATGGCGCAGATAAGCAAGCAGTTCCTTGTCGATCATCGCCTCATACCTGTATGTGTTCACAATGACGGCTCTTGTTATTGCGAGCCATGCCGGCAGGATAACGCCGACTCCGAGAGGAATGGCGAATGCGTATCACACTTCAAATCATCCACCTCACCGATCTACACCTGCGTGCCGACGCCGATGCCCGGCTTCACGGCTGGCTCGTGGAAGACGCATTTCAGCGCGTACTCGCCGCGGCGCTCGAAGCGTTGCCACGCCCCGACGCGATCGTACTCGGCGGAGATTTAGTCGACGACGAAAGCGTACGCGGTTACAAACGACTTGATAGCACCCTCGCCCGCCTGCCCTGCCCGGTGTTAGCCATGGCCGGCAATCACGACGATCCGCTGCGCATGGCCCAGACACTCGAACATGCGGTTGTGCACGAGCGTCTGCGCGTCGGTGAATGGCAGCTGATGGCGCTGGATAGCCATATCAATGGTAGCGAAGCGGGAGAACTCGGCGGCCAGCAACTCGAACGCCTGGACGGCTGGCTCGCCGAGAACACAGCACCGACGTTGATATTCGTGCACCACCCGCCGATCGACGTAGGCGCCGCCTGGATCGATGCGATCGGCCTGCATGATCGCGACGCGCTCGAACGGGTCGTCGCCGGCCGCGCGCATGTAAAGGCAGTGCTTTGCGGACACGCACATCAGGCCGCGGAACTCGATTTCGCCGACCGCCCCTGTCTTGTCACGCCGAGCACGATGCGCCAATTCGCACCTGGCGCGCACTCGTTTACTGACGACCCGGCGCGGGCACCGGGGTATCGCCTGATCGAAATCGCAGCGGATCAATCATTTGAAACCACGGTCAAACGTGTCCGATCCGCGACCGCCGCTTGTGGATAAATCTGGGGATGAAATGGGGACGCGCGGCGCTATCGGTCAAACCTCAGCCCGGAACCCGAGAAATCGCGAGGAAATACTTGATTTAACCAATATAATCATAATGTTACAGATCAACCAAAAGTGACGTAATGCGTCATAACAAACCGATGCGTGAACCACAAGCGGGTTGACACTGTGCATAACCCCTACCGTAGAGCAGACAATCCCTGAGCTGTTTTCGCTAAACGCTTGAGCTTAAACACGAAAGCTTAGAAATACACAGGACTTGTGGATAAGCCTGTGGAAACCATGATGCCGAACCGTCTTAAGCGGCGTGTTTTCAGCGCTTTCCCCAAACCGGCGATTTTGTAACCATACGGAAACAATACTGTGAAATCATACACTTAACCTAATACCGCCATTGCGTAAATCTACCGACTAAAAAAATTTCGCAAGTCGCCCCGCCGCGTTTTTTTCCGTTGTGCATAAGACAACGGCGAACCGCGCAAGTGTTAGACTTCGCGCCATGAAACGACCCAATATTCTGGTGATTGCCGGGCACGATCCGAGTGGTGGCGCCGGGATCCAGGCCGATATCGAGTCCGCTGCCGCCCAAGGCGTGCACGCGGCAACGGTCATCACGCTGCTGACCTGCCAGGACACCACCAACGTTCATGGCGTGGAAGCCGTAACGACCGAGTTCTTTGCGCGCTGCCTGGACACCGCCGTCGCCGACATGCATTTCGATGCCATCAAGCTCGGGGTGATCGCCAACGTCGAACAGGTAACATGCATCGCCGCCCTGCTCGATCGGTTACCGGGCACGCCGCTGGTTATCGACCCGGTACTCGTTGCAGCCGGGGGTGGCACGCTAGCCGACGATAGTGTCGGCAAAGCATTGCACGACCAGCTCTTCGATCGTGCTCAGGTGATTACACCCAACGCTCGCGAAGCACGCGCTCTGTGCCATGGCGAAACCGATCTGGATCGCTGCGGCAAGGCGTTGAGCACCCATGCTGCAAGCGTACTGATCACCGGCGGCGACGAAGCCAGTGCCCAGGTCGTCAATCGTCGGTACACCGCCGGCGAATCGGTCGAACACTACGAATGGCCGCGTCTGGACGGCGTATTCCACGGCTCGGGCTGCACGCTGGCGAGCGCGATCGCGGCCCAGCTCGCCCTCGGTCATGAAACCGGCGAGGCATTGCGCCGGGGTCAGCAATACACTTGGGAAACACTCGATCGCGCCTTTGCGGCCGGCCGCGGCCAGCGCATTCCGTCACGAATTATTGCGCCCGCGTCGTGACTGCGCGCGGTCTATACGCGATCTATGATCGCACTACACTGGCCACCGACGCCCTCGATCGGGTAGAAGCCGTCCTCGCCGGCGGCGCCTGCTGGCTGCAGTATCGAGATAAGCGGGATACCGGTATCGATGCCGGGCTGCTCGGCGAACTGCGCGCGCTCACGCGCACCTATGGCGCCCAGCTGATCGTGAACGACGATTGGCAGCTCGCCCAGGCAGTCGCCGCTGATGGCGTACATATGGGCCAGAGCGACGGCAGCGTCGCCACCGCGCGTGCTGCGTTGGGCACGGGTGCCATCATCGGCGTGAGTTGTTCCGGCGAAATCGAGCTGGCGCGCCGGGGCATCGAGCAAGGCGCAAGCTATGTCAGCTTTGGGCGATTTTTCGACTCGCACACGAAACCCGATGCGCCGGGCGCCGATCCGAGCGTGTTGGCGCAGGCGCGCGCCCTGGGCGTGCCGGTGGTGGCCATCGGTGGCATCGACATAGACAACGCAGGCGATATCATCACTGCCGGCGCCGATCTGATCGCGGTCTCCGGCGCGCTCTTTCATGCCCCGGACAGCGGCGCTGCCGCGCGCGCTCTGTGCGCGCTGTTCGAGGATACCGGCTCGCATGCCGGCGCCTAGAATCTTATTCGACTTTTCGCAGGAGTATTTCGATGAACGCATCCGAGACCTCACAGTGGCAACGCCCGGGTCCGCGTTCGGCTGAACTGTTCGAACGCGCCTCACGGGTGACACCCGGCGGCGTCAATTCGCCGGTACGGGCCTTTGCCGGTGTGGGTGGCACGCCCGCTTTCATCGAACGCGCCAAAGGCGCTTATATCTACGATGTCGACGGCAACGAATATGTCGACTATGTCGGCTCGTTCGGGCCCATGATTCTGGGCCATGCCCATCCCGACGTGATCGACGCGGTGCAGAAACAGGCCGCGAAGGGTCTGTCCTTCGGCGCTCCGACCGGGCTCGAGACCGAGCTGGCCGAACTGGTCTGCTCGATGGTCGACTCGATCGAATCCGTACGCATGGTCAACTCCGGTACCGAAGCGTCGATGACCGCCCTGCGGCTCGCGCGTGGCTATACCGGCCGCAAGAAGATTCTCAAGTTCAAGGGCAACTATCACGGCCATGTCGATGCCCTGCTCGTCGACGCGGGCTCGGGCGCACTCACGCTGGGTATTCCTGGCTCGCCCGGCGTACCCCAGGCCGTGGTCGAAGACACCCTCTCGGCAACCTATAACGACCTGGACTCGGTCGTGCAGGCGTTCGATACGCACGGCGACGATATCGCCTGTGTGATGGTCGAGCCGGTGGCCGGGAATATGAACTGCGTGCCGCCGACCGAAGGGTTTCTCGACGGCCTGCGGGAGCTGTGCGATCAGCACGGCGCGCTATTGATCTTCGACGAGGTGATGACGGGCTTTCGCGTCCACCCGGGCTGTGCCCAGGCGTATTACGGCGTCAAACCGGATGTGACCGCGCTCGGCAAGATCGTGGGCGGCGGCATGCCCGTGGGTGCAGTCGGCGGCTCTGCCGAGATCATGGAGACGCTCGCCCCGACCGGCCCGGTGTATCAGGCCGGTACGTTGAGCGGGCACCCGTTGGGCATGGCAGCCGGTATCGCCACGCTTTCGCGCGTCAAGGGCGGCGCCGTACACGATGCGATCGCCCCGCAACTCGACAAGCTGCTCGCCGGGCTCGACGAGCGCGCGGCCAAACACGGCGTGCCGTTCATGACCCAGCGTGTGGGCGCGATGTTCGGCATGTTCTTTACTGATGCCAAGCAGGTCAGCCGTTTCGACGATGTTGCTGCCTGCGATACCGAGGCGTTCTCCCGCTTCTTTCACGAAATGCTCGATCACGGCGTCTACCTTGCGCCCTCGGCATTCGAGGCGGCGTTCATCTCGCAGGCGCACGACGACGTGGCGATCGCACGTACGCTGGATGCTGCCGACGCGGCATTCGCAGCGCTCTCACGCGACTAGGGCGACAGGGCGTTGATGTTGCGTACCAGCGCCGCGGTCGCGCCCATCAATCGCGCCGGACACGGCGCGAGACGACGTGTCGGCGTGGCGCACGATGGCACCGCGCGATTTCGGATCGCGAGGTCGATGGCTCGGCCTCAAGGGACAAGGGCGGTTTTGCTGCACTTACGGGGCACAGGCGGCGTACGTAGAACGGCTACGTGGCGCTCGCTGTGCCACGCCCTGCCGCTAAACGCACCTTGGCCCAGCCTCGCACGCCACACCGACAGGCCCTGACGCATGGGGCACGACCTGTTCGCGGCCCTCCTGGCCTGGGTCGACGCCCATCCGCTGGCCGCACTTGCACTGGTATTTGCGATCGCCCTGGGCGAATCGCTCTTTCTATTCGGCCTGCTGGTGCCGGGCGCGCTGTTCATGTTCGCCTTCGGCGCACTGATCGGCGCCAACCTGCTGCCAATCGGCGCGACCTTCGTGGCAGCGATTATCGGAACCCTGATCGGCGATGGCGCCAGCTTCGTGCTGGGTCGGCGCTATCGCGGCCACGTGTCGTCGCTGCCCGGCTTCGCGCGCGCGCCTGTGCTGGTCGCCCGCGGTGAGCGGTTCCTGGCCGATCACGGCGGCAAGGCCATCATCATGGGCCGGCTGATCGGCGCACTGCGCCCGATCATGCCGACGGTGGCCGGCGCCGCCGGACTATCGACCACGCGCTTCGTGATCATGGACCTGATCGCGACCGCGATCTGGGCGCCCTGCTATATCCTGCCGGGCGTGGTGTTTGGCGCATCGCTGGATCTTGCCGCCCAAGTGGCGACCCGGCTCGCCATTCTGCTGGTCGCGGTGGTCGCGATCGTCTGGATCACGACCGTGAGTGTGCGTTTCGTGCTCGTGGCCGGGCGGGTCGCACTGCATCGCTATGCAGGACGCCTGCTTGCCTGGAGCCGGCGCCATCGCCGACTGGGCCTGCTTGGCCCGGCCCTGGCCGATCCGCGCCAACCCGAAATCCCGGCACTGGCAGTCGGTGCAGGGCTGCTGATGCTGGCCACGGCCCTGGCTTATCTGGTGATGTGGGGCTGGCAGCGCCCGGTCTATCCCGGTCATTTCGATGCGCTGGCGTTCTATATCGTCCAGAGCCTGCAAACACCGATATCGGATCAGATCGCGTTCGCCATCGCGCAGATGGGTTCGCCGCTGATCTACCTGCCCTTTGCCGTGGTTCTCGCTGCCGTACTTGCGGTGATGGGCAACTGGCGCGCCGCGACGCACTGGATGGTAGCGCTGGGTTTTTCTGCCCTGGTTGCGCTGGGCCTGCGCTGGTGGCTGGCCATCCCTGCGCCCAGCGGTTACTTCCACGGCGATGCCACCGACCCGCTGTTTCTCGCCGGCGGCGGCCAGGATCTCATTCTCTGTGCCACGGTTTATGGCATGGCGGGCCTGATGATCGCCGCCGGCCAGCCGCTTACGGCGCGGCCCTACTACCATTCGATCACCGTCGCCGGCGTCGTGCTTATCGCGCTCGCACGACTTTATCTGGGTCTGGACTGGGCCAGCGATCTGCTCATCGGCCTGGCGATCGCTTTCGTCTGGCTCAACATGCTCGTGCTCAGCTATCGCCGCCAGCGTCCGGCGCGCGTACACGGTGCGCCGGTGCTGGCGGTGCTGGCCGGCTTTGCAATGGTCGCAGTGGTGGCCGGCATTCTGCCGGATACCACGTATCGGGCCTGGGCACAGGCCGAAGCAAAGCGCACGCCGAGCATTATCGATCATTGGGCGGACCATGGCTACCGTGAGCTCGACACGCGCATCAAGGATATCGCCGGGCGCGCCAGCGCGCCGTTGAATGTCCAGGCCGCCGCCCACGCGCCCCAGCTGAAACAGATGCTTGCCGAAGCAGGCTGGCATCCCGCACCTGCGCTGGGCGTCAGTCAGCCGTTGCACTGGCTGGTAAGTGACAGCGATATCCGCCAGCTCGCCGTGCTGCCGCGTATTCACGATGGTCGCCAGCCGACGTTGACTCTGGTGCATGCTGTCGCGCCCCCCGAGGCCGAGCATATGCGCCGGGTGCTGCGACTATGGCCCACTGGGCAGGTGCGCGCGTCCGATCGCAGTCCGCTCTGGGTCGGCATGACCGATGTCCAGAAGATCGCGCATCGTTTTCATTTATTGGCGACAGCGGCGGATCAACGCCAATACCCGGCGGCGCAGGCCGCGCTCGTCGCGGATCTCAAGGCCGCGGGCGTGGATTTACGTCTGGTCGAAAACGATCGCGGCTCGATCGTACTGATCAACGCGCCCCAGGCCACGGGCGATGCTAAAGTAGCGCCCGATCCGCGACGCGGGCACCGGCGCTGAGCCGGCGCCGCGCGGCGCGCTTTCGTCCACGTTCAATATCGCAAGCAGCGCATTCTCCATGGCCAACGTCGATCCCAAGGCGCGCAAGTCGTCCAAGCTCAAGCAACCCGGGTTTTTCACCCGTATGCGAGCCAGCCTCAACAAGGGCGACTCGTGGCTGACCTACGACCTGCGCAATCTGTTGCCGGGCGAAACCGTCGATCAGGATGCGCTCGACGAACTCGAAACCCAGCTACTGCTTGCCGACGTCGGCGTTGAAGCCACCGGCCAGGTCATGAATCGACTCCAGGTGATGTTTGATGGCGGCCGCCTGCGTACGGGCAAGGACCTGGGCAAGGCGCTACGCGAACACCTCGGCGCGATTCTTACGCCGTGTGAGGAACCGTTGACCATTCCCGAGCACACGCGCCCGTTCGTGATCCTCATGGTGGGCGTGAACGGCGTCGGCAAGACCACCACCATCGGCAAACTGGCCAAGAAATTTCAGGACGCCGGTCAATCGGTCATGCTTGCTGCCGGCGATACCTTTCGTGCGGCCGCGGTCGAACAGCTTCAGGGCTGGGGCGAACGCAATCACGTACCGGTGGTCGCCCAGGGCAGCGGCGCCGATTCGGCTTCGGTGGTATTCGACGCGTACTCGCGCGCCAAGGCGCGCGGTATCGATGTTCTGATTGCCGACACGGCCGGGCGCCTGCATACCCAGGGCCATCTCATGGATGAGCTCAAGAAAATCAAGCGCGTGCTCGGCAAGCAGGACGAATATGCGCCGCATGAGGTCATGCTCGTGGTGGACGCGACCACCGGCGGTAACGCGCTTCAGCAGGCGGTGGCGTTTAACGAAGCCGTGGGCCTGACCGGTATCACCATCACCAAGCTCGACGGCACCGCCTCCGGGGGTATCGTGTTCGCCATCGCCAAGCGTCTCGGCCTGCCGTTGCGTTTTATCGGCATCGGCGAGAAAGTCGAGGATCTGGGCGTGTTCGAATCCGAGCATTTCATGGACGCGCTGTTCGATCGCAGCAAGTAACGCGGCCCGTTTTTGCCCATGACCGATATCGTCGCCTTCAAGAATGTGATCAAGCGCTATCCGGGCGGCAAGATCGCGCTCGACGGCGTGTCGCTGCATCTCGAGCGCGGCGAGATGGCGTTTCTGACCGGCCATTCCGGCGCAGGCAAATCGACGCTGATGAAGCTCATCGGCCTGATCGAGCGACCCACGCGCGGGCAGGTCGTGATCAACGGCACCAATCTCGCCGCGGTGAAGCGACGCCAGATTCCACGCTACCGTCAACGCTTGGGTCTGATCTTCCAGAACTACAACCTGCTGTTCGACCGTACCGTGTTCGACAATGTCGCCCTGCCGCTGGTGATTCGTGGCCTGGGGCATGCGGATATCGCCCGCCGCGTACGCGCCGCACTCGATACGGTCGGCCTGCTCTCGCTCGAGCGCAAATTCCCGATTACGCTGTCGGGCGGCGAGCAACAGCGGGTGGGGATCGCGCGTGCTGTCGTCGACCGCCCGTATCTGCTACTGGCCGACGAGCCGACGGGCAATCTCGATCCGGCCTTGTCGGCCGATATCATGCGGCTTTTCATGCGGCTTAACGAAGCGGGCACGAGCATCATGATCGCCACTCATGCTATCGATCTGGTCGAACGCATGGGCCATCGCCGGATTCGTCTGGATCACGGTCATCTGGAGAACGGCTGAGATATGGCACGCAGCAGCGACAAACCGACACGCAGCGCGGCCCAGAACAACCGTCGGCGCACCCTGCCGAGCACGCTCGCCGCGCCAGCGCAGGGCTGGCTCAGTTCACATGCGCGCTGTTTGATCGAAAGCCTGGGCCGGTTACATCGGCGTTGGCTGGCCAGCCTGCTGACCGCTACGGTCATCGGCATTGCACTGGCACTGCCGGCCGGGCTGTATGTCCTGATGAGCAATCTCGACACGCTATCGCAAAGCTGGCATCGAGCCGTACAGGCATCGCTGTATCTGCAGGATGACCTCTCGGTAAACCAAGGCCAGGCATTGGCTGAACGGCTCGGCGAGCGCGACGAGGTCGATAGCAGTACGTATATTTCCGCTCAGGCCGGGCTGGAACAATTTCGCCAATCGTCCGGGTTTGGCGCCGCGCTGGACGCGCTCGAAGACAATCCGCTACCGGCCGTGATCACAATCGCTCCACACTCGGATATGTCGCGCGCGGAAATCGGCGCCCTGCTCGTATCGCTCGAGGACGAACCCGGTGTCGCTCGCGCCGAGCTCGATCAGGCGTGGCTCGAACGTCTGTACGCGATTCTTTCCGTGATCGAGCGCTCGGCATGGGTGATCGGTTTGCTGCTGTCGGCCGCGGTGCTCTTCATCGTCGGCAACACGATTCGGCTGGACATCGAAAACCGACGCGAAGAAATCGAGGTAATGAAGCTGCTGGGCGCATCCGATGCGTTTATCCGCCGCCCGTTCCTGTATAGCGGCTTCTGGTACGGACTGATCGGTGCCGTGCTTGCACTTGTGTTGCTGGGCTTGTGTTTTATCGCGCTGGCCGAGCCTTTGGGTGCACTCACGCGCTCCTACAACGGCGCGCTGGCCATGCACGGGCTCGGGTTCCAAGGCGTTTTAATGCTGCTCGGTATCGGTGTGGCGTTGGGCTGGTTGGGCTGTGTGCTCACAGTGAATCGCCGCCTGGCTGCAATCGAGCCGCGATAATCCGACTGAATTAGCGATAGAAGGAACCTAACGTTTCGGCGAATGTCTTAACGTCATTACTATCATTACTGCATCAACAGGCGCTAATTTTTGGTAGACTGGCTGCAATAGGCAGAAGTCCCAAGGAGGCTTTGCACATGGCTAACGATATCTCTCTTTCTCCCGCTAAAATGAACCTGCCGACGCTTGCGTCCGGCAGCATCGATTCCTATCTGCAGGCGGTGTCGAGCATTCCTGTCCTGGAAGTCGACGACGAGCAGCAGCTCGCACGCAAGCTGCGTGACGACGGTGATATCCAGGCAGCGCAAAAGCTGATCCTGTCCAACCTGCGTTTCGTCGTACACGTCGCCCGTGGTTACTCGGGCTACGGTCTGCCCTTGGCCGATCTCGTACAGGAAGGCAACATCGGACTGATGAAAGCGGTCAAACGCTTCGATCCCGATGTCGGCGTACGTCTTATCTCGTTCGCAGTGCACTGGATTCGTGCTGAAATTCACGAATTCATCCTGCGTAACTGGCGCATCGTCAAGGTCGCGACAACCAAGGCTCAGCGCAAGTTGTTCTTCAACCTGCGCAGTTCCAAGAAGCGCCTGGGCTGGATGAACGACAAGGAAGTCAACGCCGTGGCGGGTGATCTGGGCGTCAAGCCGGAAACGGTGCTGCAGATGGAGCGTCGCCTGTCGGGCGGTGATACGTCGTACAACGCCCTGCCGTCGGCGAACGATGAAGACAGCTACGCACCCGAGGACTATCTTTCCGCCGACGACGGCTATGATCCGGCCTCGGATGTGGAAAATGGCGACTGGGAGACCTACCAGCACGCCAATCTGTCGCGGGCAATGACCGAATTGGACGATCGCAGCCGCGATATTCTCGAAAGCCGCTGGCTACGAGAAGATGGCAAGATCGGCCTGCAGGAGCTTGGCGACAAGTACAAGGTGTCGGCCGAACGTATTCGCCAGCTGGAAGTAGCCGCGATCAAGAAACTGCGCGGTGCGATGGTTACCGCGGCCTAGTTGTGTAAACCCACCAGGT
>NZ_AFNV02000008.1 GCF_000215955.2 Salinisphaera shabanensis E1L3A | reverse complement strand
CAGAAAGAATGTTGCTTAATCCCGGACGAGCGGTACTCAGAAGCGCAGGTTGCGCAGTGGCTTGCGTCCCACTGCACGCCATTGAACTAGCGTTCATTTGCAGGCGATTTCGCCGTCGCCGAAAGCCGCAAAGTCATCCGGTGAGGATGACGTAATTTAGCCGATCGGCACAGAAGGTTGCGGTAATCGCTTCGAACAATTCGGAGTTACATATACTGTCACCTGAACTCAGTCACCTGATTCAAAATCATATCCATAAAACTTCACACCGACGCTGATGCCGGCCCACAAGACTCTCTTCCTTCGATGTCCAGCGGCGTCTACTGAAAGGTGTCATCGCTGCGTTTCTATTTCCACCGATACGTCTTTAACCGTATATGTAGATATAGCCTTCGGGTCTGCATCCTCCTGGCTGAATAGCGCTAGGTTGATCCCGTCGCTAACGGAGCTTCGGTAGATAACTCCGTCGTATAGGCATTTTTTTATGAATTCGCAAAAGTACTGGCTGGGTATGTAGTCGATAGCGGAGCTACTGGGCAAAACCGGCCGGGTAAGCTCTTGACCCAAGCACTCTAAAAAAGGGATATCCGCTAGTAATTGGCCGATTAGTTCTGGTTCGTCAAGGAGGAACGGCGAAACGCTTTTACGCGGTTCACGGAAGTCGGCCAGCTTAAGCCCGTCATTGAGTTCGAACTCGGCGACCCGAACGAGTTCGCCGGTATGGGGTCTTATTTCTGCAACCGCTGTATTCGGTCTGGACCCCAAGTAGAGATAGGGGATGCCTGGCGGGTTTGCCCGTCCATAAGAAGCCAAGTGCTTCGGAGGTGCGCCCATCTCCTCGATGCCAAATGGCGTTTGAGAGCCGATGAGGCGCGCTCTAAACCACCGTGGTTGTATGTCTCGCGCTATTAAATGCGTAAGAATGCCTTGTAGTCTCGCATCATCGAATGGAACATCCATGAACCATCGGTTTTGGTGCAGCATCTCGAAGCGCAAGACGTGCCAATCTCCAAGCCCTTGGCTATGGTACATAGGCGACGGACTAAAGCGTTGCCGTACGATGTCACCGTCGTCGAGTATTTCGGCTAATAGTTCATTGGAATGAGCACGATCCATCACGTCGTGGTCGAAAAGACGCCAGTCAGATTTGAGGTAGTCGACGAGTGGTTCGCCATTGGGGTCGTACTCATAGATGGCGATGAGCGACTCAAAATAATTTGATAACTTGAAAGGCTCGATGAGAGGCACGTTTGATGAGCCGCAAAAACAGCAGTCGCCCCGAGTAGCGCCTAAAAAAGGGAAAATCTGAATTTCCAGCTGGGCGTCACCGATGCATCCTGGGCAGCAATAGAGTTGCATTACGCTACTGTAGGTAGGTTGCTAAAGTCTGTATGTGATGATTCATCGACAGCTTTTTCACGTAGCCTAGACCGGGGAAATGGGCTCGCGCGTGGAGTTCTCGAAACTCTCGGATCGCAGGTGTTTCAATGAGTTTTGAATCACCGTTGCCTAACGCATGGATAAGTTTGTCCAATGCCTCTTTAAACTTGCCAGCCGGGTCAGTCGGTGTGTCTTGAGTATCAGATTTAAAGTGATGGATGAACATCTGGTCATCCTGCTCGGTGTCGATGAACGTCAAATGGATCGCAATCGCATATGCGGGCCCCCCACCTTCCACGTAGTCATCGCCGACTATTAAAAAATCACCAAAACCATCCATGTTTTCGTAACGATAGGTGACATGTAGATCGGAAAAGTGTTCTGTCGGAGGGTGGTCTGCGTTGCGGCGTCGTTTGAAGCCATCCCGCAGGAGGATGCGTTCGCCAGTTGGGAAATACCGCTGGTACAGTTTTCCGTGCTCCTCGAAAAAGATATGGCGGTTAATTCTGGGCTCATTTCGACACGCCTCTGAGAGTAATCGTCCTTCGGTAAATCCGGCATGGATTAAAGTGACATTGTGGCGTGGTACTGCTTCCAGCCAAGTAATTACTTCGTCGACGGACATCTCTTCCTTCAAGAGAAGACCAGGCACGATTCCATCGTACTGATCCTGAGCGTTTAATGAAGCGACGATCTCATTTCCGCCCTCGTGGTGATGTCCATAGCGCGGGTTTATTACGACAATTGCATCACCACCAGCTTCTCGAACGGTCGAAAGCGCCCGGTCTAAAGTATCCAGCTTCTCTTTTACTGGTTCGATAATCGGTGTAAAACCGGCGTCGGCAAGTAACGAAGCGTTTTCGCGTATCGTTATAAGCTCGTATTGCTTACCTCGTACGTAGGGGTAATACATTATTTTCTGTCCCAATTTTTCGCGACGGCGAGCGGTGTCATTACTGCCTCAAGTAGTCGCGCATAGTTCTGCTGTTTTATTGGAGTCGTAAGCGCGGCTGCGTGGAGAGATCGCGGTAAATTGTCGAGCACATGCGAAAAATTCGCTTGTTTGCGAGTATCGCGGAGCGTGCGAACGACAGCGCCATGTAGCGTTTCAGGATCGAGATCAGCGAAAAGCGAGCGCAGAACCTGGCGCTTCTTCGTATTAGGAACCGCAGGTACTTCAATACCCAGCCGTTGCAGTATCTTCGTCGCTTCTACGGATTGAAGAGAATCGAAAATGCTGGTCGGCGATATTCGCCATGGTGCGATCGCTCCCTCGCGCACAACCTGGATGCGAAAACGATCCGATAAATTCAGCAGGCCGACATCGTCCGGTATCACAGTTAGAATCTGGTCGAGATGCTTATTGCACGCAATTACGTTAACCGAGGCAAAGACCTTTCTATATTCGTCGACCTGGGCCGCGAGTCGGTTTAGCGAGTCACGCTCCGATTTAATCTCATAAACTGTAGCAGTGCCATTCAGAATTACTAAGTCCGCTCGGCAGCTACCGGTTCGGAACTCCGTGAGCATTGCAGCCGTGTTTAAAGAGTGGCGCCCGAGCAACACTTTTTGCGTCAACGCCGATCGGTAGACGTACTCGTCACGGTCGCCCGATCGCTTCAGTGACTCGAAGGCAATATCGAATCCATCTGCGACAGTTTTATTGGGTGGGCTTTCTAGGTCTGCCAATTTTAATAGGCGAGCGAAAGCCTTAGATTGACCGCGGACAGAAAGCTCGCGGAACACCGTCGCTGAAAACAGACGCGACAACGCTGCCAGCTTCTCAGATCCGGGTTTTGGTGAGCGAGTACGTGGCAAGGATGTTCCGATCCGCTAGAGCCCATAGGCGATGGTGTGCGATATCTCGCTACTAAGCAACGATTTAGCAGCTCCATATAGGGACTGAAACCCCTAAATAACTGCGTCCTGTAACTCTCAGCGTTTTCGATGCGGTACTGATTGATATCAGGGGTACCGAATACAGCTGTTTAATGGCCGCTTTGGGTCGTGAGCCGACTGAACTCAGGAAAACGACTAAGAACGCAACCTCCACGACGGTCGATTAATATAAGGTGCGCGTTCCAATTGGCTTTCATTCGCGAACGATCTCACCTTTGCCCAACCCCCGCCTAAAGCCGCCTTAACCGCCACATGAAATAGCTGCCGCCAATGAGGGTGGCGACGATGCCGGCGGGGATTTCGCTGGGGAACAGCAGCATGCGGCCGATCCAGTCGGCCATGACCATGACCAGGGCGCCGAGTACGGCGGCGCCTGCGAGCTGGTGGCGGGCGCGGGCGAGGCCCATGATGCGCACGAGGTTGGGGGCGAGCAGGCCGATGAAGCTCAGCGGGCCGACCACGAGCGTGGCGCCGGCTGTGAGCAATGCGACCAGTACCAGCAGCAGCAGGCGGCTGATGCCGACGTTCACGCCCAGCGAGCGGGCGGTGGGCATGCCCAGCGGCAGCAGATCGAGCCAGACCTGCAGGGGCCGGATTACCGCAAACAAGAGCACGCCGAGCACGGCGACCGTCAATGCCAGCGGCAGTTCGACGTAATAGGTGGTGCCCGACATCCAGGCCAGCAGCTGTTGCGTGCGCGGGTCGCCGCCGGCGAGCACGATCTTGGCGACGGCATCGAAGAGAAACAGCACGCTGATGCCGGTGAGCAGTACGCGTTCGGGTTCGTAGTCGCTGCGGGCGTTGAGCCCGACAAGCACGGCCAGCGATGCCAGCGCCCCGAGCATGCCGGCCAGCAGCAGCACCGGCACGCCGGCGCCGGGCATGAGCAGTACCACCGCCAGCACGCCCAGGCCGGTGCCGGCACTGATGCCCAGCACTTCCGGGCTGGCCATGGCATTGCCGGAAACGCGCTGAATGACCGTACCGGCCACGGCCAGCATGGCCCCGGCCGCGCCGGCGGCCAATACGCGGGGTACACGCCACAGCCCGGTTTCGTCCCAGGGCCGGGTAAACGGCCAGTCCCAGCCGTCGGCGCCCTGCCCGACTAAAAGCGCAACGATCACAGCCGCAACCAGCGCAATGGCGAGCATGGCCACCAGCCGGCCGGGCGTCTCGCTGCGCGGGGCCGGCGTCGGCGGCGAGCCGGGCTCGCGGGCCAGATTCAGACGCGGGATGAGCCATAGCAGCAACGGCGCGCCGAGTGCCGCCGTGGTCGCGCCCGTGGGGATGAGCATGGACGAATGCAGCGTGACCAGTTCCAGCACCTGGTCGGTGACCGCCAACAGCAGGCCGCCGAATATCGGTGCCCAGATCAGCCGGCTCGCCAGTCGACGCGCACCGGCCAGGCGCACGATGGACGGCGCGGCCAGGCCGATAAAGCCGACGATGCCCAGCTCGACGATCACCACGGAGCTGGCAAACACGCCCAGGCCCAGGCTCGCCGCGCGCAGCCAGGCCAGCGAAATACCCAGATTCTTTGCGTTGGTATCGTCGAGATCCAGCAGCGCCAGCGCGCGTGACAAGGCCACTGCAGCCACCCCGGCCAGCGCTAGCCGCGGCAGCAGATAGAGCACGCCGTCCCAATTGTTCTGGGCAAGCGAACCCGCGCCCCATATCATCATGCCGCGCAGCGCTTCTTCGTTGAACAGCAGCAGCACGACGGCGAGCGCGCCGAAATAGAGATTGACCACCAGCCCGGCGAGCACCACCACCGTAGGGGCGAGGTTGCGTCGCCAGGCGAGCGCGAAAACCAGCGCCATGGCCCCGGCGCCGCCGGCAAAGCCGACCAGCCCGCGGGCATGCACCATGAGCGCGGGCGCGAACAGCGTGCCCACCAGCAACGCCAGATGTACGCCGCCGACCACGCCCAGGGTGGTGGGGGCGGCCAGCGGGTTACGCAGGGTCTGTTGGAACAGCACGCCGGCCAGGGCCAACCCGGCGCCGCCGACCAGCGCCGCCGTCACGCGCGGCAACCAGTTATAGCGGGCCAACACGCCCGCGATATCGTTGCTGTCGGCCCAGAGTGCGGCGATGCCTGCCGCAGAATTTTCGTGCAGCACGAACGCCGCGAGCACCGCCAGCAGCAGCGCGAAGCCACCGCACAGACGCGCCGGTGTGACCCACGGCGTGATCATGAAGCGGCCCCGCCCGCGCTGCAGTCCTGGCCCAGCGCGTCCACCAAGAGGCGGGCAAAGCGGCTGGCCGAGGGCAGCCCGCCAAAGCCCCAGACCGGCCGCACGTAGAGCACCGGGGCGTTGTTCACGGCCGGCAGGTGATGCCAGAGCACGCTGGTGTCGATTTCTTCGGCCACGCCGACCGGTAACGGTTTGACCACCACCATGCGTGCGTTATCGATCGACGCCAGCCGCTCGAGCGGCACCGTGGCAAAGCCCCAGTAGGTGCCGCCGGCCTGCCAGGCATTGGCGATACCCATGCGTTCGAGCACGCTGCCGATCAGGCTGTCTTCGGTATACACCCGCACATGCCGGGCATCGATGAACTGCACCACGAGCAGCGGCTTGGCGTGCTCGGGGACCTGGGCCGTGCAGGCCTCGATACGCGCCTGTGTATCGTTAACAAGCGCCTCGGCTGCCGCCTCACGGCCGACCAGCGCCCCCAGGCGGCGCGTGGATTCGACGGTTCGATCCCAGACCGCGCCATTGCCGTCGTAGATATCGATCGTCTCCACCGGCGCGATGGGAGCCACGCGCTCGCGCAGGCCGGCATACATGGAGGTGATCGTGATGACGTCGATATCCAGCTGCGACAACAGCTCCATGTTGGGCTGCACGCGCAGGCCCAGATCGCGCACGCCGTCAGGGACCTCGGGCGCGGCTACCCACTCGTTGTACGCCGGGATCTGCGACATGGCCACCGGCGGCGCGCCGATGGCGATCAGGGTCTGGGCCTGCCCCCAGTCGATGGCGGCCACCCGCGGTGCGTCGTTCGCCTGGGCAAAGCCGCGCACGGCACAAAAAAACAAGGCCAGCCCGAGCAGCCAGCCTATGCAGATCGTGTGCCGTGGCACCACGGCACCAACGGCACGACCGCGCCGCTTCACTGGACGACGGCGATGGGGTGGTTGTCGGCCGGGTGCTCCATCACGCGCATGCGCACGCCGTAGATGGCTTCGAGCGTTTGATCGCACATGAGCTCGCGCGGCTCGCCCTGGGCGAGCAGCTTGCCGCCGCGCAGGGCCACCAGCTGATCGCAGTAGCGCGAGACCATGTTGACGTCGTGCAACACGATAATCACGCCGATGCCGAGCGTGGTGGCCAGTTCGCGAATGAGCGCGAGCGTATCGACCTGATGAGCAATATCCAGCGCCGAGAGGGGTTCGTCGAGCAACAGGAAGCGGCTGCCCTGGGCGAGCAGCATGGCCAGCCATACGCGCTGGCGCTCGCCGCCAGAGAGCGTATCTACCATGCGCTCGGCCATAGCCTCGATATGGGTTAGTTCCATGGCTCGCGCTACGGCACGCTTGTCTTCACGGGTCATGCGCCCGAGCAGCCCTTGCCAGGGATAGCGCCCAAACGACACCAGCTCGCGCACGGTCAGGCTCGTCGCGGCCGGCAGTTGCTGGGGCAAATACGCCACTTCGCGGGCGAATTCACGATCGCCCCACTCGCCTACCGCACGGCCGTTCAAGCTCACCTGGCCAAAGCTCGCGTTCTGCTGGCGGGCGAGCAGCTTGAGCAGCGTGGATTTGCCGGAGCCGTTGTGCCCGATCAAGCCATAGACCAGTCCCTGCGTAAAACGCAGATCGGTGGCTTCGAGAAGACAGCGTCCATTGACCTCGAAGCGTGCGGCATTGAGTTCGAACATGACCTTCTCCGCGGCGTTCGCTGTCGGCATGCGCCGCGCGGTGATTCGGCAGGTGCCCGAGAATAAGCTAAATACGAATGCTTATCAAAAAGATGAAAGACATGCCGGTTGTGCAAGCATCGTACAATCGTCGTACGCACCTACGACGACACAGACGGCGAATATGACGATCATCGACAAACTTCGTCAGTGGTTCGAGCGGCACGGCGGTTCGATAGCGCACCAGAACGCGAATCGATCCACGCGCTCATCGCCCGCAAGCGATACGCCAGTGGACGTCGTCGACCTGGGCAGCGCGTTCGATGCCTATCAGGCCGGCGCGCGCTTTATCGATGTCCGCGAACCAAACGAATGGACCGAAGGCCATATTGCGGGCGCGGTTCATCATCCAGTCGATGCACTGGAAACGCATCCGGAAGTCAGTGTCGCCCGCGATACCCCGGTGGTGACCTATTGCGCCGCCGGACTGCGTGCAGCACGGGGCGCGGCTGCGCTTGCCGCCAACGGCTATAGCAATGTGAAGGCGCTGCAATCCGGCTATGCCGACTGGCACGCCGCCGGCTATCCCGTGGAGCATCCAGACGCCGACCAGGCCGGGTGAAAACGCCGCCCCGAGTTGTACTCGTGGGCGGCGGGCATGCCCATCTGCATGTTGCCGCCCACGCAGGCGAAATCCGCGCCGCCGGTGCCCGGGTCACGCTCGTCGATACCGGCATGTTCTGGTACTCGGGCCGAGCCACCGGCATGCTCGGCGGCCGGTTTGCAGCAGAAGACGATCAGATCGATGCGCGTGCGGTCATCGAAACGCACGGCGGTACGTTCGTGTCCGGTCAGGTGCAGTCCGTGGATCGCGCCCAACAGCGCGTGTATCTGGCCGACGGGCAAACACTCGACTACGACTGGCTGTCGTTCAACGTCGGCAGCGGCGTGGCGAGCGAGGCGATCACCGGCTGCACGACCGAGACGAACTGCTGGCCGGTCAAGCCGATCGCCAATCTCGATCGCCTGCGCGCCACGCTGAGCCGCGCGTTCGCCGCCGGCGAGTTGCCGGCCGTGGCCGTCATCGGCGGCGGTAATACCGGCTGTGAAATCGCCGCCAATATCGCTGCGCTGGCGCGACGCCATGCGCCCTCTCACGCCCGGCCAGCCATCCGCCTGCTGCAAGGCAGCGATACCCTGGCCCCATCGCTGCCAACCGGGGCGCAGACACGGCTTGCCGAGAAACTGACCGCCCTGGGCATCGAGATTCAGTACAACCGACGCGTGACCGAGCGCCGCGATGGCGAGCTGCTCTGCGATGACGGCCAGCGTATCGGTGCAGATCATGTAATCGTCGCGACAGGGCTGCTTGCACCGCCATGGCTGGGTGATCTCGGCCTGGCTTTCGATGATGGCCTCGTTGTGGACGACACATTGCGCAGCGTCGACGATCCGCACGTCTTCGCCGTGGGCGACTGTGCCCATATCAATGGTCACGACCTCGCACGCCTGGGCGTATTCGGCGTGCGCCAGGCGCCGGTGCTGCGGTCCAATCTCCTCGCGAGTCTGAAAGGCGACGCGTTGGCCCGCTACGAGCCGCAGTCGAAATGGCTGTCGATTCTCGATCTCGGCGATGGCACGGGCCTGGCCACCCGCGGCCAACGCTGGTGGCTGGGGCGCACGAGCGTCTGGCTCAAGCATTGGCTCGACCGCCGCTTTATCGAGAGCTATCGGGTTTGATGACGCGCGCGGTTGCGCAGCGCGGCGTTGCGCCAGCGAATGCTGCGCCGCGTCAACCAAAGCAGCGCAAAGCCAGCGAAGCGCCTGCGTTTGCGTATTACAGGCGCTAGACGAACCCAACCGCAGCATACGCTGGCGTACGTGCATTGACGCGCACCGTACGGACGCCGATATTGAGCGTTTTGCGCATCGGCACCTGTGTTATGCATAGATTCGTGATTGCCGCTGCCATCGGGAGAGACACGTTGCCCAGTCGAGACCTCATCCACCGTCGAGGCCGCCGCTGATGGCCGCCGTGATCGATGCCATCGAATACATGCTGCCGGCTCGCACCGAGTCGATCGAAGAAATCGCTGCGCGCTTTCCCAACTGGCCGCTGGAAAAAATCGCGGAAAAAACCGGAATCCGCGCGCGTCATGTTGCCTCGGACGACGAATGCGCATCGGATTTCGGCGTCATTGCCGCGCGTGATCTGCTCGAACGCACGGGCACCGATGTCGGCGATATCGATTACCTGATCTTCTGTACCCAGAGTCCGGACTATCTCGCGCCCACAACAGCCTGTCTCGTCCAGGAACGACTCGGCCTCGGCACCCATATCGGTGCGCTGGATATCAATCTGGGATGCTCGGGCTATATCTATGCGCTGGGCGTTGCCAAGGCGCTGATCGAAACCGGCCAGTCGAAGAAACTGCTGCTGATCACCGCCGACACCTACAGCAAGTTCGTCAATCCCGGCGACAAAAGCGTGCGTGCGCTGTTCGGTGATGCCGCGGCGGCCACGCTCATGAGTGCGCGCGACGGTGATGAAGCCATCGGCCCGTTCGTCTACGGCACCGACGGCTCCGGCGCTCAGGATCTGATCGTGCCCAACAGCGGCCTGCGCAACCGGGCCGTCGATCGCCCGGTGGAGGAATACACCGACCGCCACGGCAATACCCGCAGCGACCACAACATCTACATGAACGGCCGTGCGGTGATCGAGTTCACCCTGCGCGAAGTGCCCAAAGCCATCGACGCGCTGTGCGAAAAGGCCGGCGTGAGCCTCGACGAGATCGACGCGGTCGTACCTCATCAGGCCAGCGCGACCGTACTCGAAGGCATTCGCAAGAAGCTCGACCTGCCGCCCGAGCGGTTCGTGGTATGCATGGAAGACATCGGTAACACCGTCTCCTGCAGCATTCCGATTGCGGTTAAACGCGCTGCTGCCAAAGGCCAGATCAAACCCGGTGCCCTGTTGTTGCTGGTCGGCTTCGGTGTGGGCCTGTCCTGGGGCGCCACGCTCGTGCGTTTGCCCGAGGACTTCGCCGCGGCCTGATCCACGTGCTGTCGAACCGCTGGCGTTGCTAGGACATGAGCCAGCTCGTTGCCGGCCCGGCGAGTCCGAAGGCGACGATACCCGCGACCACGGCCAGGCCCACGCTATGGCGCCAGCGTAGAACCGCCGCCGTTGCCAGCGCGCCTACGCCGTAGCTCAGCAGCGTTTGCCGCGAAGAGCTCTCCAGCACCGGCCGCGCGACGCTCGCCACCGCCAGGGCAACCAGCAACGCCGGGCCCGCGATACGGATTGCCGGGTGGTCGCCCGAGAGTAGCTTGAGCAGACGGCTGCGCGGCGAGAGCAGAAACGGCAGCACACGACTGAACGCGGTCACCCCGGCCATGGCGGCAATCGCGATGAACAGCGATCCGTCGTTCATGACGCCGCCGAGCGATGGCGCCAGGCCGCAACCGCGACGGCGGCTGCAACGCCGGCCGCCATAGCCAGCGCAATGTTACCGACCCAGACGGCTCCAAGCGCGGCCCCCGCACCCGCCAGCAGCGGCGCCGCCGTCTCGCGGTTGAGATTGTCCAGCGACAGGGCCAGAAACAGTGCCGGCAGGGCAAAATCCAGGGCATGAGTGAGCGCCGGCGCGGCGTGGCTGATCACGGTGCCCAGCACGGCCCCCAGGGCCGTACCGGCGACCCAGGAAAGATAAGCCGCCGCGGCCAGACCGGCGAGCCATGCAGTCAACTGTCGGCCCGGCCGGGCATCACGCTGCGTAAGCGCGGTGGCGAACACCTCGTCGGTCAAGCCCATGGCCAGGGGGACGCGTGCCGTCAGCCGGGCCGGGAAGATACGGCGCAGGAACGCGCCGTAGACGATATGCCGCGAATCGATTAACGCACAAAGAGCCACCACATACGGCCACGGCGTGGCATCGTGCAGCGCGGCAAGCAGGATGAACTGGGTGCCGCCGGCAAAGATCGCGGCCGAGAACAGCAGCGGCACATAGAAGGGGTAGCCAAAGCTCGTGGCCACGGCGCCGAAAGTGATCGCTACCGGTATGTAGCCAAGACAGATCGGCCCCGCAGACTGCAGGCCGCGCAAGAGACCGCGGCGCCGGCTCATGTCGGGCGTACGCCGGGATAGACGACCGATACGAGCGCTGCGGCTTCTGCGTTGCCAGCTTCGTAGCGGTGTGGCTGATCCGCGGCAAACGTCCACGCATCGCCTGCGTGTAGCCGGGCACGATCGGCCGGCGTTGCCACCGTCAGCGTGCCCCGAAGCACCAGGACATGCTCGCTCACGCCGGCAGCATGGGCGTTGGCCTGACGCGAGCCGCCGGCTTCGAAGCGCATACGAAAGGTCTCGATCTTACGCTCGGCGTCTTCGCGATCGATAAACACCACCGAAACCCCGGCGGCCACCGACGCCTGTGGCGCGGCATGCCCCACCAGCTCGCCATAGCCGACGTCGAGCACCTGGGCGAGCTGCCATATCGTCTCGATGGTTGGGTTGCCCTGGCCACGCTCTAGATTCGACAGCGTGGACTTGCCGATACCGGTCAGCGCCGACAGGTCGACCAGCGTCATGCCGCGGGCGGTTCGAAACGACTTGATGCGTTGCGCGAACGCACGGTGCAGGTCCTGTGGGGTGGCGTTATCCATCGCGAGGCAATTCTTGGCTCGATTTCCATTATATTGGAAATCGTGATCGGCCTGCAAAGACTGGCCGCCAGCAGGCGAAGCAAACCGCCGTTGCAACTGCCAGCCCGTAACGCCGGCGTGGCTTAGCCGGCCGCGCGGTACTCGGTGCGCACGGGCGCCACTTCGGCCCAACAGGCGGCCAGGCTTTCGGCGCTATCGGCGCTGCTGCCACGAATATCGCGCGGGTCGTCCACGCCTGCGGCCTCCTGTGCACGCACGGCATGGAACTGGCCATTGGCCGCACGCAGTATCCAGCCGCTGTCGTCACAGGCATCGCTGACCAGAAATACGGCGCCGGGAGCGACGCTGTCCGGGGTGAGTTCGGTCGGCGGCTCGGTCACGCCCCACATACGGGTCTTGGCGACCGGCGAAATCGCGTTTACGCGAATATCATGGGCCGCGCCTTCCAGCGCCAGCGCATGCATCAGCCCGACGGCCGCCATTTTGGTGGCCGCATAGGCCGCAAGACCTGCCTGGGCATACTGCGGATAGAGCGCACGGTCGGAGGTGGTAAGCAGAATACGGCCATAGCCGTGCTCCACCATCGCCGGCCACGCGGCCTGGGCGAGCCAGGCCGGCGCGTTCAGATGAATGGCCGTGGCACGCTCGAGAAACGCCGGTGTGAGCGCTTCGATGGCCTCGTAGCCCACCCAGCCGGCGTTGTGGATCACGATATCCAGCCGGCCGTGGTCGGCGACGATGCGATCGACCAGCTGTCGACAGCCGTCGCGCGTTTCGATCGCGTCGCTTGCGGGTTCGGCCGAATAGCCGTCGTGCCAGATAAGGCGGGCTGCCTCGTTGGCGACTTCCGCATCACGACCGGTACCGTCGCTGCCCGTGCCGCCGTCGTGCACGATTACATGCGCGCCGCGCTCGGCCAGCGCCCGCGCATAGGCCAGGCCAATCCCCCGTCCGGCACCAGTGATCAGGGCAATACGGGCGTTGAAATCGAGCATATAAATCTCGTTCGCAAAATGAGCGAAAAAGATTAAGTTCAGCCCCGCGCCCCGGCTAATACCTTTCAGCCGCGCCGCTGATACCCGACATGTATCAGCGCTGGCTGTTCGCCACGCTCAGAAAATTCGTCACCACCGGCAAATCGCAATCCGCGCGTCGAGCCGCGGCGAGTTCGAATACGGCCGCCGGATCATCGAGGACACGGTAATGCACTTCGTTGCTGCGCACCGAGGCCATGCTGGCCGGCACGATCGCCACACCCGCCTCTGCTGCGACCAGCGAAATCACGCCATGAATCTGGCGGGCCTCCTGGACGATATCCGGCTCGAAGCCGGCGGCATGGCAAAGCTCAAGCGCTCGCCGGAAGAAACCGCGCCCTTCGTGCCCCGGCCAGAAAACGAACGCTTGCGACGCCAGATCGCGCACTGCGAAATCCGCTTCGGCTGCCAGGGGATGCGCAACCGGTACCGCGATCGCCAGCCGATCGCTATCGAAAGGCTGTAGTTGCAGGCCATCGTTCTCTGGCAGCGGCGGCAATACCACGGCCAGATCGATGGCTTCTTGCCGCAAGGCCCGAGTCTGCGCTGCGGTGGTTTCCTCCATCAGGTCAACGCGCACCCGCGGATACGCGCGCCGGAACGCGCGCACTGCAGCCGGTAGGCGACCGTACATTGCGCTGCCGACATAGCTCAGCCGCAGTCGCCCACTCTGGCCGGCCGCTGCCTCGCGGGCGGCCGGTGCACAGCGTTCGGCCTGGTCGAGCGTACGCCGCGCCTGATCGAGAAACGCCGCGCCAGCCACAGTCAAGCGATTCTCCCGCTGACCGCGCACGATGAGCTGTTCGCCGACGTGCGTTTCAATCCGCTTGATGGCCGCGCTCAAGGGTGGCTGCGACATATTCAGCCGACGCGCCGCGCGATGGAAATGCAGCTCCTCGGCCACCACGACGAACTGGCGCAGCTGGCGTAATTCAATCATCGAACAAACTGCCGATCGGCTTCGAAAGAATCAGCGTACACAAGCTCGACATCGGAGAAGCGGCCAACGGCGCACGCGAGTCGTCCCAGACCGGACCGGACCGGACCGGACCGGACCGGCGACACGCTATCGCGTTACAGCGATATCACCACTTTACCCACGGTACGCCCGCTTTCGATATGTTCGTGTGCGGCGGCCACATCTTCGAGCGCGAAGCGTTCGGAAATATGCGGCACCAGCGTACCGTCGCCCAGCATCGCAGCGATCTCGCGCATGTTTTCGCCGCTGGGGAAGACATGCATGAAATAGTTCACGAACAACCCCTTGCGCTCCGCGGCCTCGCGATCGCTGTCGATCAGTCCCACGGCAGATTGATGATGGTGCCGCCGTTGCGCATCACGCTCACCGAGCGTTGAAACTGCGGGCCGCCCTGGGTTTCGAGACAGAAATCGATATCGCCGGTTTCGTCGTCGAACTTCACCGCCTTGTAGTCGATATGCTCATCGGCACCCAGCGATTCGACGAACGCCTTGTTCTTCGACGACGACGTCGCGATGACATGCGCGCCGAGGTGTTTGGCCATCTGTACCGCGAAGTGGCCCACCCCGCCGCTGGCGGCATGAATGAGCACCCGGTCGCCTGCCTTGAGCTCGCCGAAGTGGGTGAACGCCTGCCAGGCTGTGAGCGCTGCGAGCGTACTCGCGGCCGCCGCGTCGTACGACACGCCGGCCGGAATGAGCGCCAGTTCATCAGCCGGCGCCGCGACGTATTGCGCATACCCGTTGGGCGGTTTCGGGAAAAGAATCATCCCGAAGACGTCGTCGCCTTCACTGAGATTCTGGACATTACGGCCTACCGCGACCACTTTACCCGCGATATCCCAGCCCAGAACCAACGGCAACGCATGTTCCAGCTGCGAGGCTAGCGCTTCGCCCTGGCGTGTTTTTACGTCGACGGGGTTCACGCTCACGGCCGCCGTTTTGATCAGGACATCATCCGGGCCACAGGTTGGCATGGGGCGATCGGCCAGCTGGAGGTTTCCCGCGGCACCAAATTCTTCGAAGGCAACGACTTTCATCAACAACTGCATCTATTTAACTGTGTGATGCAACTATATCGCAAGACGCTCGCCGCCCCATCGATATAAACCGTCCGTATCGACAACCGACCAATTCACCGCCGATCGTCTCATAGCTGCTGCCATGCCTCGGTATTCGATTTCTGGTTCGGTCAGGCAGCGCTTGCTCGTTGCGTACGGTGCTGTCGACCGTACAGAAACGCCATACGCCGGCGGCATCGAGACATCGCGCTACGCATGGGCCATCGTCTCGACATCGTGGGGCGTAGAGGGGTGCGCTGATGAACTCGTACCGAAGTCGTAACTAGCCGGATGGGCACGCCACGCGTTTAGTACACGGGCGCGGGGCCCATACGTCGTTTTTCAAAACAGCCGATCTGCTCAGCTGTGTTCGAGACCCGGGCCGCTAGCACCCACCGGATACGTGCGATACACGTATATTTCCCCACCGGAATTTCACGATATACCACCCCGGGTCGGCGCACTATATTGCGTGGCTATTCCGCGCCACGGAGCGCTGCCATGTGGCAATTCATCTCCGAACACGCGCCGGCGCTAACGGTCATCGTCACGGGAGTGACATTGATCGTCTGGACGGTTTACGGGCAGATCATGTCCGCAAATCAGAGTCGCCAGCTACAGACGCGGGTGTTCATCACGCAAGGTAACGGCTCGGGGCCGGACTCGACCTGCCTGCTCAGCAACATGGGCAAGGAGTTCGTCTTCCTACGCGGCGTGTTCGTCGACCTCTACAGCGCCGACGGTAATCAGTACACCGAACCCGTGGAAAAGGAATGGCAAGAGCAGCCCACGAGCTATACCACCGAAGACATCGGCCAGGGTCCTGTCGAAGCCAGCCAGCAACTCGCACTGGGACCATTCCGATGGCTGGTAGCCGAAGCGGCTCGAAAGGCCGGTTTGAACGGCAACGACAGTGACAACGCGCTCTGGGAGCAGATCGAGTCTTTCGGCATCACCGTGATCATCACCGCGGGGCCATACGAGCAAATCATTGGCGCTGAGCGCCGATTTTCTGTGGACGCGTCGAACGGCGAAGTACGGCCCGACCCGAAAGGAACCCGGCTGCGCGCAGCGCGGCGCGACGTGCGCTCACTCAAGCGCCAGCTCCGGGCGATGACCGAGGCCGGTGGTACGTCGAGCCCGTCGTAGGTCATTGCCGGGCCGGCAGCGAGCGGGCCTACGCGGCGTGGCCTTTCGGCACCGTAGCGAATACAACAACACCCGACTCAACTATCAAAGCGGGCTTGCAGCCCGGGCGGCAAAACGCAGAACGTAACTATGTGGGAATGGATCAACGACAACGCCCAGGCGCTGTCTTTCTTCGCCAGCGCCGGCACGCTGGGCGTGTGGCTTTTCTATGCGCATCTTCTGTATTCGGGCTTTCGGCGTCAGCGCCAGGCCCGAATACTGGTCACCCAGGGGTGGGGGCAACAGATCGACTCCGTATGCCTGATCAGCAATATGAGTCAGGAGCCGATCTATATTCACAGCATTACCATGACCATCCGCGCCTACGACACCGAATATACCGAGGCGATAACCGACTTCGACGAAGCGCAACCGCGCGATAGCGAGAGCCACCCTAAAGAGGTCACCCGCCAGGGACCGCTACGCGTGGGCGAACAGATGAACTTGGGGACCTTTCGTTCTCTGTTACGCCAGACCGCGAAACGCCACAAGGACTTAAGTGCCGATGAAAGCCAGCCTCTGCACAGCTTGGCGGTACGAAATTTCAAGGTTACGGTCGTTGCAAGCTACGGCCCCGAGGGCGGCCTGATCGGCGCGCAGCGCAAATTCCTGGTGCGCGGTGAAGAGAACCAACTCATGCGCCCGGTCGCCGTGAGCACGAAACGCATGACCAGGCGCCGTGCGCGTCAGAAGATGCAGAACTGGTTGGAGCAACAAATCAGTACGACGGAGCGCTGCACCGTCACCTCACGCGACAAAGCGACGAGGTCCACCGGCCGCTAACAGCCACGCGCCAGAACTCGCGCCTGCGTAGCCTCTTTCAACCGCCGTCCAGACCATATTTCTCGAGCCGATAGCGCAGCGCGCCGCGACTCAAACCCAGCTGGCGCGCGGCTTGCGAGACGTTGTGCTGTGTCTGGTGGAGCGTGCGCTCGATAAGATCACGTTCGCTATCAGCCAGCGTGGTATTGGCGGCGTTGTCAGTCGCGCGGTCAGTCGACTCGCGCTGCGCTGGCGCGGACAGGGCGGCCGGCAACTGCAGGTGAGTAGCTTCGACCACATGCTCGGCATGCACGAGCACAGCGCGTTCGACCACATGGCGTAGCTCGCGCACATTGCCGGGCCAGTGATAGGTGCGTATCGCCGCGCGCGCGTTCTCATCGATTGTCGGTACGGGCCGGTCGTAGCGCGCGGCGGTGTGGGCCACGAAATGTTCGGCCAGTGCGATGACATCGTCGCCGCGCTCGCGTAGCGGCGGCAGGTGCAGCGTAAGCACGTTGAGCCGGTAGTAGAGATCCTGCCGGAAGTCGCCGGTGGCCATCATCTCGGCCAGATCGCGATTGGTGGCAGCCACGAACCAGGCGCTAATATCGCGTTCGGTATCGCCACCGATCTCGCGCACCGTGCGCGACTCCAGCGCCGTCAACAGCTTGGCTTGCAAGGCCATCGGCAGTTCGCCGATTTCGTTGAGAAACGCAGTGCCGTCGCCGGCCGCGGCGAGCAGTCCGCGACGGGCACGATGGGCGTTGGTGAACGCCCCTTTCTCGTGGCCGAACAGCTCGGCTTCGACCAGGTCGCGTGGCAACGCTGCACAGTCGACCTGCACGAACGGGTTTTTCGCGCGCGTCGAACGCGCATGCAGCATGCGTGCGACGCGATCCTTGCCGGTGCCGGTTTCGCCGGTGAGCAGAACGTTCGGCGGCGCCTCACCTGCGGCCAGCGCCGCGATCCGATCGAGCTGCGCGTAGAGCGCGCGCATGGCCGGACTGTCGCCGAC
Source organism: Salinisphaera shabanensis E1L3A (assembly GCF_000215955.2). Taxonomy (GTDB): domain Bacteria; phylum Pseudomonadota; class Gammaproteobacteria; order Nevskiales; family Salinisphaeraceae; genus Salinisphaera; species Salinisphaera shabanensis. The sequence continues at coordinate 130,431 of NZ_AFNV02000008.1, read as the reverse complement.
GAGCCCGGTGTCTTCCGGGGCAGCGGCGGCGTCATTCGCAACGCGCGTGGCCGGCGTTTCTCGTGCCAGCGCATCGGCCACCACGCGATGCAGCGCCTCAAGATCGAGCGGCTTCTTGAGGAAGTCGACAGCGCCCAGGCGCATGGCGGCGATCGCATCGTCGAGCTCGCCGAAGGCGGTCATCACGACGGCCGGTATGTTGGGGATTTCACCGCGCAGCCATTCGAGGAAATCCAGCCCGTAGCCGTCCGGCAGACGCAAATCCAATAGAGCCAGATCGGGCCTGCGGCGGCGCGCGGCCAGCTTGGCATTGGCAATATTCTCGCAAACCGCCACCGTGTAGCCGTCGCGGCGCAGGCGCCGGTCAAGCGCTCGGGCGAGCGCGCCTTCGTCTTCCAGCAGCAGGATATGGGCAGCGCTCATGACACGTCCTTCACTGTCAGGCTCACACGTACGCGTGTACCGCCGCCCGGGGCCGGTTGATATTCCAACGTGCCGCCGTGGGCCTGGATGACCTTGTAGGCGAATGGGATTCCCAGGCCGGTGCCGCGACGCTTGGTGGTTGGCAACGGCGCGCTCGAACGCGGATCGGGCACGACAGCCATGCCCGGGCCGGCGTCGACGATATCCAGCATCGCCTGATCTGCGTCCGACACAGCGGTGCGTACCGTGATCCGCGCCTGGGCGGGTGACGCCTCGAGCGCGTTGGCGAGCAGGCCGTGCAGGGCTTGTTCGAGCAGTGGTGCGTCGGCCTCGACCACCACCGGCGCGCGTTCGCGGACCAGTTCGATATCGTCTGCGGCGAGTCGGCCGCCGAGCGCAGCGATCGCGCCATCGACAATAGTGTCCAGTTGGCAAGGCGTGCGCTCAAGATCGAGCGGGTGCAGGTAGGACAACAGCGCGTCGAGCCAGCGTTCCAACCGGTCGGCGGCGTCCATGATGTCGGCGCCGGTTTCTTCGATATCGTCGACCGTGGCCTGGCGATCCAGCATCTGGGCGTTGGCCCGAATACCTGCCAGCGGATTGCGAATGTTGTGTGCAATCACGGGCACGAGCGCGCCAAGCGCGGCTTCGCGCTCGCTCTCGACCAGGGCGTGGCGTTTATGTTCGAGTTCGGCGGCCATGGCGTTGAGCGTATCGGCTAGATGGCGTACTTCAGCCACGCCCTGCGGGCGTAGCCGATAATCCAGCCGGCCGTGTGCAATTTCACGAGTGCCGGCCACCAGCCGCTCGAGCGGACGCAGAAACTCGCGCACGAACCGGCGGTTGAGCCAGAGCGCGAGCGCAATACCGAAAATCAACGGCAACCAGGCCAACCAAGGCGCCATCCGGTTCCACAGCCCCATGCGTTCGGCGAGCGCGTCGCGGCGCGCGGCGACTTGTTGGGTGAGACGGCTATAGGCGCTTTCGAAATCGCCGGTTTGCCAGGTATCGAATGCGGCCGCGCTGGCATCGCTGTCGGGGGCGGTGATCGCGCGGTTCATCGCCGCAAGGATCAGACCGTAGGCAGCTTCCATACGTGCAATGCTCGCCTGCTCGTCCGATGTGTCTGCAGCCCGGCGCATGCGGTAAAAGTGCTCGTCGATACGATACAGCCGTTGCCAGTAATCATCCCGCGGGCCGTCACCGCGGAGCGTATCCACCGTCTTGATCTGGCGGTAGAGATCGCCGCGCACCGCCTGCGCCTCGACCAGCAATTCATTGAAGCGTAGCGAGCGCTGATACCCCGATTGCCAGAAACTCGCCCACGCAACGCCACAGCCCGCGGCGGCCATCAAGACCAGCAGCAGGGCGAGCTGATAGCGTCGGATCAGGCGCTTGAGCGAATCGGCAGGGCGAAGGATCATCCCGCGAGTCTAGCCGCCGCGGTCTAATACTCGAAATGCCCTGCTTCGGCTGGCCACCGACGTTTGGCCGAGCTGGCTAATAGTGGCCATATTGGCCGGCTTATCTGGCTAATTTCGGCCGCCACGAGCCATCCTGGCCAACTGCGTTGGTCGCCCACCAAGCCGAGTAGCCCGGTATGAAAAGCATTCACGGCCGAAGCGCCGTCTCGCGGTCGCTGGCATGGTCGATGCATTTACTCATGACGCAACCAACTAAAAAATCCAGGAGATTGCGATGAAAAAATGGACCACCCCGAAGGCTCACGACCTGCGTCTGGGCTTCGAAATCACGATGTACGTCAACAACCGCTAACCCGGTTCTGACGTACGGCGAGGGGGCTTCACGGCCCCCTTTCTCGTGCGCGTTACCAGGATCATGAGCGCAACGCCTTCCCCGCTGCCCACACGCCACGACGGCGAAACACCGGCCCGGCCACTCTGGCTGCTGGCCGAGCTCACCTATGCCTGCCCGCTGCAATGCCCCTACTGCAGCAATCCGACTGAAATGGCCCAAATCGGGCGCGAAATTTCGACCGACGCCTGGAAGAAGGTGCTGCGCGAAGCACGAGCGATGGGCGCGGCCCAACTCGGTCTGTCCGGCGGCGAACCACTGGTACGCAAGGATCTCGAGGAGATCGTGGCCGAAGCGCGGCGGCTGGGCTACTACAGCAACCTCATCACCTCCGGCATCGGCATGGACGACGCCCGCGTCGCCCGTCTGGCCGAAGCCGGGCTGGATCATATCCAGATCAGCTTCCAGGCCAGCAACGCCGAGATGAACAACTTCCTCGGCGGCAGCGACAGCTTCGAAAAGAAGAAGGACATGGCCCGCGCGATCAAACGCCACGGCTACCCGATGGTGCTCAATATCGTGCTGCACCGGAAGAACATCGACGATATCGAAGAAATCATCGCGATGGCCGAAGCACTCGAGGCCGACTACGTGGAATTGGCCAACACCCAGTACTACGGCTGGGCCTGGCACAACCGCGATGCGCTCATGCCCACGCGCGAACAGCTCGCGCACGCCGAACGTGTCACCACCGAATACCGCGAACATGGCGGCGCGATGAAGCTGTATTTCGTCGTGCCCGACTACTACGAAGACCGGCCCAAGGCCTGCATGAGCGGCTGGGGCGATATCTTTCTTACCGTCGCGCCGGACGGCGTGGCCCTGCCCTGCCACGCGGCGCGCCAGCTACCGGGGCTGGAATTTCCGAACGTGGTCGACCACGACATCGACTGGATCTGGGGCGAATCCCCCGCCTTCAATCACTTCCGCGGCTATGACTGGATGAAGGAACCCTGTCGCAGCTGCTCGGAAAAAACAAAGGACTTCGGCGGCTGCCGCTGCCAGGCCTATATGCTCACCGGCGATATGTACGCCACCGACCCGGTCTGTGCGAAATCACCCGAACACCATCTCGTAACCGACGCCGTCGAGCGCGCGAACGCACAGCCGGCCGACGCCCCCGCGGCGCAGCCGATCGTGTTTCGCAACCCGAAGAATTCGAAGCGACTGCATGGATCACGGACGTCCCGCGAACGCGCGTAAACTGCCCGGCGCGAATCAAACCGTTGCCGGACGTGCCGAGTAGGGCTCCCCGGTCAGTCGATATCCAGATCGTCGAAATGCCGCAGTGGCTCCATGCGCTGATGGAGCAGGCGGATAACGAATATGCCGTGCGCACGGGCGCGATAGAAAATAACGTGGTGACGGTGATCGTGGCGAAGGAGCCCCTCAGCGATATCGGGGCACTCCCGCCCCATATCCGGCGTTTGAGCCAGCAACCGCATGATCTGCTCCAGCTGCCGGGTGTAAGCATCGGCCTGGTCGACGCCGAAGTTCAGCAAGGTGTATTCGTAGATGGTTGCAAAGTCTTCAGCCGCGAGTTTCGACAGCCTATACATCGTGGCGATGCTTCACCCGGGCGGCGATATCTCGTAGTGATTCGTCGCTATCGCCGCTGCGTTCTCCGGCTTCTACAGCCGCGCGCAATGCGGCGGTCGCCTGTTCCTGGCGTTCGAGCAACCGCAATGCAGAGCGCACGACTTCGCTGGTCGAGCCATAGCGGCCCGAGGCAACCAATTTGCCCACGAACTCGTCCATTTGAGAACCGATGGTAATACTGGTCGTTCTACCCATGTGACGATGCCGCTGTGTGATTTATTCACACAATATAGCAAAGCCGGCCGATCCAGGAATGCTTGCTTATCCATTTGAAGAGCGCCGGAAAACTCGCTTAAACCCCGCCCTCAATTCCACCGAGGCAAGCGCGATAACCGATGGTTTTCAAGCGAGGGGAAATCCACCCGGCGCAGCGTCGCAATAGCGAGACTGCGCCGCCCAATCTGGCGAGCTTGGCTCAAGCCAATATGACCCAACCGTGCGAGGCGGCAAGCTTCAAGAAATCATGCACATCCGCCGTGACGTCGGCCCCGGCGAACGCCGCCGAGAGATCATCGCAGATTGCCTGCACGGAACGCTGGCCGTCGCAGCGCTGCAGTATTTCGGCGGCGCTGTCGTTGAGCGTAATCATGCCTTCCGGGTAGAGCAGCACGTGGCACTCCTGGGCCGGCTCGAACTGCAGCCGGTGGCCACGCGCGATCCGGGGCACGGCGTTGGCGCTGATCGTTTCCGGCGTGCTCATCGGCTGGGTTCCGGGCAGCTGTGGTAGGGCGGGCGCTCTTCGACATAGGCCATCCACATCGCATCGAGCATGCTCCAGAGCACGTCGAGCTTGAACTGGAGAATGTTCAGCGCGTGTTCCTGCTCGGCGCGAGTGGTGAAGTAGTCGAGGGTGACGGTCAGGCCGTGTTCGACATCGCGCCGGGCTTCGGACAGGCGTTTGCGAAAATAGCTCAGGCCGGCGTCGTCGATCCAGGGGTAGTGATCGGGCCAACCGGTCAGGCGCTGCTGGTGGATTTCGGGGGCGAACAGTTCGGTGAGCGATGAGCAGGCCGCTTCCTGCCAGGTCGCCCGCCGGGCGAAGTTCACGTACGCATCCACGGCGAAGCGCACGCCAGGCAACAGGTCGGTGAGATTCGCGACGCGGTCGCGATCCAGGCCCGTGGCTTCGGCCAGCATCAGCCAGGCTTCGATGCCGCCGGTTTCGCCCGGCGCACCGTCGTGGTCGATGAGGCGCTGGACCCAGAGCTGGCGTGCGGCTGGATCCGGGCAGTTGGCGAGCACGTTGGCATCCTTGATGGGGATGCACACCTGGTAGTAGTAGCGGTTGAGCACCCAGCCGCGTATCTGCGCCGGCGTGCAGCGGCCTTCGTGCATCATCCGGTGATAGGGATGATGAATGTGATAGCGCGCGCCGAGTGCCCGCAGGCGGGCTTCGAACTCGTCGCGCGGCCAGGCTTCGCGCTCGTCAATCGCAACGCTCACAGTTTCAGTTCCATGCCGTCATGAGCCACTTCGACGCCCGCGTTTTCAACCGTGGCGCGCTCGGGCGAATCCGGATCGAGAATCGGATTCGTGTTGTTAATATGAATAAGCACCCGGCGCTTGTCGGGAAAGTTCGCCAGCCAGGCGAGCATGCCGTTCTCGCCGGACTGGGGCAGATGGCCCATCGCGGCGGCCGGCTTCACGCCCACGCCCTGGTCGATCATTTCGGTTTCGGTGAAGAAGGTGCCGTCTACGAGCAGGCAGTCCGATTCGCGTGCGACGGCGGCGATGCTGTCGTCCGGCGCGCCGAGGCCGGGCGCATAGAACAGCGTGCCGCCGGTAGTCTCGTCGGTGACGATCAGGCCGATGTTGTCGCCCGGATGCGGGTCGCCGCGATGTGGCGAATACGGCGGCGCGGCCGACGACAGCTCGACGGCACGAAACGACAGCCCCGGCACGCCGTCGATCGCGAAACGATCGGCCGCGGTATCGATCTCGTGCCAATCCACGCCGCAGTAATGCGAAAGCACGTTGAACAGCGGCAGGCCGGTGGTGAGATCTTCATAGACCGGCCGCGTCGACCACACGGGCAGCGTGTCGCCCTCGCGCAGGATGATCAGCCCCGTAGCGTGATCGATCTGGCTGTCCATGAGCAGCACGGCGCCGATGCCGGTGCCACGACTTTCCGGCGCCGCGCGTAATGCTTCGAAATCCAGAATCTGCTGGCGTACGTCGGGCGAGGCGTTAACCAATAGCCAGTGCTTGTAATCCGCGCTTACCGCAATCGAAGACTGTGTGCGAGCCTCGGCCCGCGTCGTACCCTCGTGCAGTTTACGGTTGAGCCCGACATTGGTATTCCACTGCGGAAAGCCGCCGCCGGCGGCCGATCCGAGTACGCGTACATACATAATTTCATCCTGCGACAACCGGTTCGACCAACAAATCAGGCAGGAGTCGTGCCAGCCGTGATCGGGCTCGTATCGGCGCGGTACCGGCTGATGATCAACGCTTCTGCGCCGGCTCGATCGCGTGCTTCTTCATTTTGCGATAGAGCGTGTTGCGGCTGGTGGCCAGTTGGGCGGCCGTACGGGACACGTTCCAGCCGTTGTGTTCCAAAGCGCCGATCAACGCATCGCGCTCGGCGTTGGCGAGCGGGTTATCACTTACTACCGAATCTTCATCGCTGGCACACGTAGAGGCGGCACTTTGTTGCGCCTGATGAGTGATTTCTTCGGGCAGATCGGCCAGGCGCACCAGCCCGTCCTCGCACAGCGCGAGCGCGGTACGCATGACATTGCGGATCTGGCGGATATTGCCCGGCCAGTCGTAGCGAACCAGGGCTTTCATCGCGTCCTCGGCGATCCGAATTGCCGCCGCGCCGTCGTGCTCGCTGGCAATAACGGCACGCAGCAGCGCTTGGCGATCGGCGCGTTCACGTACCGCGGGCAGCGTGAGCGTGATGCCGTCGAGGCGGTAATAGAGATCGGACCGGAAATCCCCTGATGCGACACGCGCGCCCAAGTCCGCATGCGTCGCCGAAATTACGTTGAGATCGAGCGCGATCGGCGTATCCCCGCCCAGCGGCACGACCTCGCGTTCTTCGAGCACGCGCAGCAAACGTGTTTGTAGCGCCAGCGGCATATCGCCGATTTCGTCGAGAAACAGCGTACCGCCGGACGCCTGCAATACCTTGCCCGGCATGCCGTCGCGGCTGGCGCCAGTGAAGGCGCCCGGTTTGTAGCCGAACAGTTCGGCCTCGATCAGCGTTTCCGGGATCGCGGCACAGTTGACGGCCACGAACGGTTTGCCGGCCCGCGCGCTTGCCTCGTGAATGGCGCGCGCAAAAACTTCCTTGCCAGTACCGGTTTCGCCGCGCAGCATGATCGCGATACGCCGATCGACCACGCGGTGCGCGCAGCGCACGTTCTCGGCCATCGCCGGATCGGCGCCGGCAAGCTCGCTCAGGCCCGGTCGCCGGTTCGCATGTTGTGCCGGAATGTGCAGGCTGCGCGCTTCGCCGCCATGCAGTGATAGCGCACGGCGCGAGCGGGCCGGCGCAGTGAGCCGCGCGTAGTAGCGCCGCCCGCGTAGGCGTTCGTGCAGCGGCCATACGGTTTGGTCCTGCTCGTGGGCTGTGGCAGCGAACGTACCGGTGTCGATATCGAAAACCTGTGCGATGGGCTGGCCGATGAGCGCGCCGCGCCCGTCGACACCCAGCTGCAGGGCTGCGTTTTCGTCGGCGGCCACGATGCAATCGTTATCGTCGATCGCGAGCAGGCCATCGTGAATCAGGCCCACGAACTCGGGCCGGCCGTGAAAACGCAGCACACGAGATTCGCGATGGGCGTTCACAAACAGACTTTTTTCGATCAACCGGGCCGACATGCTCACCAGCGCCACGGTATGCATCTGCCCCGCCCGCGTGCCTTCGCACTGCACGGACGAGGCATCGAGCACAGCCAGCAGTTCGCCGGCCGCATTACGAATGGGTGCCGCCGAACAACTCAACCCGCTGTGTCGAACCGCGAAATGATCGGCACAGTGAATGACAACCGGTCGCTGTTCGACAATACAGGTGCCGATACCGTTGGTGCCCTGGCGCCACTCGCTCCAGTTGGCCCCGTCCCAGAGCCCGGCCGCACGAAAACTCTCGCGCAATGCCGATTCAACATGGTTGTAAAGAATCACGCCGCGGGCGTCGGTGAGCATCAGCGCATAACCGGAACCGGCGATCTGGGCCGCGAGATTGTCCATCTCGCCGCGGGCGATCGACACCACGTCGCCCAACTCGTCGCGATGGGCACTGAGCTGGCTGCGTGAGACCACGTCCAGTTCGATGCGCGCCGGATCGAGACCGTAGTCACGAACACAGCGATTCCACGAGCCCGCCACCAGATCGGCCGAATCGCGTTGGACTATCGCCGCCGAAGGATGCGTCGCCAGATCGACCATCGCTGCTCCTCGCATGACAGAGCGCATGCAAGCGCTCTGTCGAATTTTTATCGCCCGCTTTTAGGCGCGGGTCTGACTCGGTTCTAGCAGGTTCGAATTACGCACACAAGCACGCGTGTCACGCCTGGCACAGCCTGCAACACCCCTGTCTCGGAAATGTGACAGTCGAGACGGCGATGCCTGGCGACGATCTCGCGCAAGATATTGATTTTCATGACGCCCACGTATGGCCTGAATCTTGCGGTTTCGTTATTGGTTTCGCCGTCGATACGACGAACATTCGAAAAACCGTGCGCTGCAACGCTGTTGCCGGCGCGATAAGGATTCATGGAGGAGAGAACCCATATGTGTGCAGTAGCTGCTTCTGAAGTATCGCTCGAACCGAGCGTCCAGCAATTCATCGACAGCCCACGCAAGATGCTGATCGATGGCCAATGGGTGGCCTGTGAATCGGGCGAGACGTTCGATGTCTACAACCCGTCCAACGATCAGGTCATCGCCCAGGCGCAGTCGGCAACCAAGGTCGATGTCGACAAGGCCGTGAAGGCCGCGCGCAAGGCCTTCGACGACGGACCGTGGACGCGCATGGCGCCGGCCGAACGCCAGCAGATCGTCTGGAAGATCGGCGATCTGATCATGCATTATCAGGAAGAGCTCGCTCAGCTCGAGTCGCTGGACAACGGCAAGCCGATCTCGATCGCCCGTGCCGCCGACGTCCCGCTGGCCGCCGAGATGTTTCGTTACATGGCCGGCTGGGCCACCAAACTCACCGGCGAAATGATCACCCCGACCGTGCCCTACGCGCCCGGCGCCGAATGGCATGCCTATACCCGGCGTGAGCCGGTCGGCGTATGCGGCCAGATCATCCCCTGGAACTTCCCGCTGCTCATGGCTGCCTGGAAGCTCGCACCGGCGCTGGCCACGGGCAACACCATCGTGATGAAGCTGGCCGAGGAAACCCCGCTGTCGGGCCTGAAACTCGCCGAGATCATGCAGGAAGCCGGCGTGCCGGACGGCGTGGTGAATATCATCACCGGCTTCGGTGAAGAAGCCGGCGCGCCGATTGCGGCCCATCCGATGGTCGACAAGATCGCTTTCACCGGCTCCACCGAAGTCGGCCGCCTGATCGTCGATGCCGCCAAGGGCAACCTCAAGAAAGTCTCGCTCGAACTGGGCGGCAAATCGCCGAATATCGTGCTCGATGATGCCGATCTGGAAAAAGCCATTCCGGGCGCGGCCAACGCGATCTTCTTCAACCACGGCCAGTGCTGTGCGGCCGGCTCGCGGTTGTTCGTGCATGAAAAAGTCTACGACCAGGTGGTCGAAGGCGTGGCCGAGTTTGCCCGCAACATCAAGCTGGGCCCGGGTCTGGACCCGGAAACGCAGATGGGCCCACTCGTATCGCGCACCCAGTTCGACCGGGTGACCGGCTATCTCGAATCCGGCAAGAGCCAGGGTGCCACCGCGGCAGCGGGCGGCGAACGTGGCGATGGCGACGGCTATTTCGTGAAGCCGACCGTGCTCACCGACGTGTCCGACGACATGAAAGTGGTTCAGGAAGAGATTTTCGGGCCGGTGGTCACGGCCACGAAGTTCTCCGATTTCGATCGGGATCTGGTACGCCGCGCCAACGATACGGTCTTCGGTCTGGCCTCCGGTGTCTGGACCCAGGATATCGGCCGTGCCCACAAACTGGCGGCCAAGCTGCGTGCCGGCACGGTCTGGGTCAACTGCTACAACATCTTCGATGCGGCGCTGCCGTTCGGCGGTTACAAGCAGTCCGGCTGGGGCCGCGAGATGGGCGCCCAGGTGCTCAACAACTACACCGAAACCAAGACCGTGACGGTGGCGTTGTAACCGAGTTCGCATCCTCCTTCCCCTAGAGGATGTGTACCCCGAGCCGGCTGCGCCCCCTGGCAGCCGGCTTTTTCTTTTGTCGCCGACGGCTTGCGGGCGACGCCCTGGTCCTTGATTGCGCTATCGTGTAGATAGAACGCACGTCGACAACACGCGCGATCGGACAAGACAGGAGCCCGCCATGCCCAAGCAACCGATCCAGGTTCTCCTGGTAGATGATCATGCTGTCGTGCGCGCTGGTTATGCGCGCTTGCTGAAACTGGCCGGCGATATCGAAGTGGCGGGCGAAGCCGACAGCGGCGAACGCGCCTACGCCCTGTGTCGCGAGCAGAACTTCGATGTGATCGTCATGGATTTGTCGCTGCCCGGCATGAGCGGTATCGAAACCACGCGGCGTATCTGCAGCCGCCACCCCGGCACACGCGTGCTGGTGTTTTCCGTACACGAGGAAGCCATTTTCGTGCGCCGTGCGTTGGCGGCGGGTGCCACCGGCTATATCGGCAAACGCGCGGTGGCCGATGTATTGATCGAAGGCGTGCGCCAGGTGGCTCTCGGGCACCAGTATCTGGACCCCAGCCTCGCCGACGAACGCAACACCAGCGACGACGACCCGGCCACACCGCTGGCCTGCCTGTCGTCCCGCGAGTTCGAGATATTCCGTTTGCTGGCCTCGGGCGCGAGCGTGAACACGATTGCCGAAGAACTGTTCGTCAGCCCGAAGACCGTCGCCAACCATGCCTCGCGTCTGCGCGCGAAACTCGGTGTGGGCGGCACGGCCGATTTGACTCGATTGGCGATTCGTACCGGTGTCGTCGGGCTCTAGACCACCGGCAAGTACGGTCGCGCGGCGACGCCTGCGCCTGCGACAACGGCTGATGATCGCCGTCACCCTGCTGTTGGCGATGATTCTCTGCGCGGCCGCCTGGCTCGTAATCCACAATGCTCAGCGCGCGGTCACCGAAGAAATGCAGGCCAGCGTAGCCCTCGCCGGCGATCTGGTCGAAAACAGTATCCGCAGCGACAGTGAGGCCTTGGCCGCCGCCCGACGGCTTTCGGACATCGGCCATCTGCGCCATTTATGCCTGTCACTCGTCGCACGAACCGAGCCATCGCCCACCGGCTGCACGAACGATGAGACGACCGAAGCGCCAGACTGGTTTTCTGCGCTCATCCGCCCCGAGGCCTTGCCCGAACGCCGGCTTGCGATCGCGCCGGACTATGCGATGGTGATCGTTGCCGATCCGGACGACGAAATTGCCGAAGCCTGGCAGGACACACGCGGGCTGCTCGCGCTGCTGGTGGTGTTCTATCTGGCCACGATCGCGGTGGTCTATCGCCTGTTCGGGCGCGCGCTCGTGCCGGTACGACGTATCGATGCCGCGCTGGCGCGTATCGAGCACGGCGACTACGCCATTCGCCTGCCGCGGTTTTCGTTACCGGAGTTCGACGGTATTGCCGCCCAGTTCAACCACATGGCGGCTGCGCTCGACGCCGCGCAGCGTGAAAACCGACGCCTGCGCGAACATTCGCTGCGTATCCAGGAAGACGAACGGCGCAATCTCGCCCGCGAACTGCACGACGAGCTCGGCCAGAGCCTGACCGCGATTCGGGCCGACGCTGCCGGCATTCTCGCGCGCGGCGAAAAGCTGCCGCCCGGTGTTGCCGAATCGGCCGAAGCCATTGTCGCCGTTGCCGGGCGCATCTACGACCAGACGCGTCTGATGATGCGTCGCCTGCGCCCGCCTGGCCTGGACGAACTCGGCCTCGACGCGGCCCTGGAAAACCATGTCGCCAGCCGCCAGCGCAGTCATCGCGAGGTGTCGCTGGTCTATACCGGCAACGACCGCCTGGCCGATGTGCCCACGCCGATCGCGATCCATGTCTTCCGTCTGGTTCAGGAAGCACTGACCAACGCCCTGCGTCACGGCGCGCCTGCGCATATCGATATCACGGTGGACCTGGAAACCGATCGGCTGCAGGTCGATGTGCGTGACGACGGCCGCGGCTTCGACCCCCAGGCCTATCGACCCGGTCTCGGGCTATCGGGCATGGCCGAACGCATCGACCTGCTCGGCGGGCGCCTGCAGGTCGACAGTCGCCACCACCACGGCACCCATATTCACGCCGATATCCCACGGGCATCAGCGGCATCGGCAAAAGGTCGTATATCCCCTGAAATCGGGAAGATTTCCCATTGAGCGAAGCAATCACCCCGGACAAGACTCGATAGCACTACAAAATAATAACGAGCGGGGGAGCAATGGATTATCGCAGAGGCGTTGGGGTGACTCTGGGCGCGGCATGGGTGTTCGTCAGCCATAGCGCGGTGGCCCAGCCGCTCGAGCTGGGCGGCATCGACATTATCGGCGCCACGCCGTTTGCTGGCAGCGAGGTCGATGCCGATCGCTATCCGGCCAACGTGCAACACGCCGAAAGCAAAGACATCGAGCGTGCCGAGACGCTCAACCTCAACCAATACATGCAGCAGGAACTCGGCAGCGTCCACGTCAACGACGCCACCAACAACCCGTTCCAGCCGGATCTGAACTACCGCGGTTATACCGCGTCGCCGCTGCTCGGACTGCCACAGGGGCTGTCGATCTATCAAGACGGCGTACGTATCAACGAACCGTTCGGCGATACCGTCAACTGGGACCTCATCCCACAAGTCGCGATCGATTCCATCGACCTCATTCCCGGCTCCAATCCGCTATTCGGCCAGAACACGCTCGGCGGCGCGCTGTCGGTCAAGACCAAGACCGGCTTCACCTACGAAGGCGCCGAGGCAGAAATCTTTGGCGGCGACTTCGGCCGCTTCGGCGGCCATGTGCAGGCCGGCGGCAACAACGGCACCGATGCGTGGTATTTCGCCGCCCAGGGCGTCTCCGAAGATGGCTGGCGCGATTTCTCGGATTCCGACGTCGCGCAGCTGTTCACCCAGTTCTCCACGCTGACCGACAACGGCACGCTGGATTTCTCGATCACCGCGGCCGACAACAGCCTGCGCGGCAACGGCGCCATTCCGGCCGAACTTGCCGAAGCCGAAGGCCGCGACTCGGTGTTCACCTATCCGGATGAAACCAATCCGGAAATGGTGATGTTCAACCTGCGCGGCACGCGCGACTACAGCGACGATTTCACCCTGGCCTGGGGCGCTTATTACCGGCGTAACGAGATCAACACGTTCAACGGCGACGGCTCCGAGTTCGAGGACTGCGAAGACGCCGGTAACGCCGGTCTGCTTTGTGAAGAAGCCGAAGACGGCGGCGACGAAGAAATCGTCTTCGATGCCGACGGTAATCCGGTCGTGGCCAGCGATGGCGTGATCGGCGGCACCGAAAACACGTCACAGACCAAGGAAAACGGCTTTGGCCTGAACCTGCAGGGCCGCCAGGACGGCGTGCTCGGCGGCGAGCTGATCGTGGGCACGAGTCTCGACTACGCCAGCAGCGATTTCTCGCAACAGACCGAACTGGCCAGCCTTACCGACGAACGCGGCACCGTGGGTAGCGGCATCGTCTCCGGCGAATCCTTGACCGGCGTATCCGCCCACAACAGCACCGCCAGCCTGTTCTTTCTGCAACGCGTGCCGATCACCGAAACGCTCGAAGGCACGTTGGCCGGCCGCTACAACCGCACATCGATCTCGCTGCACGACACGTCGCCCGAAGTGGAATTTGCCGGCGGCGATGATGACGACGACACCAGCCTGTCGGGCGATCACGAATTCAAACGTCTGAATCTGGCCGGCGGGCTGACCTGGCAGGTCAACGATCGGCTGACTACCTTCGGCAGCGTGTCACAGTCTTCGCGTGCGCCAACGCCGGTCGAGCTGACCTGTGCCAACCCGGATGCGCCGTGCCGGCTGCCCAACGGCTTCGTCGACGATCCGCCGCTCGAGCAGGTGGTCACCACCACCTACGAACTGGGTCTTCGCGGCGGCAATGACGACCTGCGCTGGCATGCGGCGGTGTTTCGCTCGGACAACCAGGACGACATCCTGTTCATCGCGGCCGAATCCCGCTTTGAAGGCTATTTCGACAACGTCGGCGAAACCCGCCGCCAGGGCGTCGAACTGGGACTGGACTGGGCCTTCGCCGAGCGCTGGCGGCTGTCGGCGAACTACACCTACCTCAACGCGGAATTCCGTGATTCGTTCGTCACCAATTCGCCGAACCATCCGCTGGCCGATGAAGACGCCGCGCCGGGCGAAGACCCGACCCAACAGGTCGAGCCCGGCGATCGCATCCCGTTGATTCCGGAACATCTGTTCAATGTCGGCATCGACTGGGCGCCCACCAGCCGGCTGCGCGTGGGCATGGATGTGGTCGGCAACGGCGACCAGATCTATCGCGGCGATGAATCCAATACCGACAACGAAAAGATCGACGGCTATGCCATCGTCAACGCCAATGCGGCGTTCAAGATCACCGATCGCATCACCACGTTCTTGCGCATCAACAATGTCCTGGATTCGGACTACGAAACCTTCGGCCTCTACGGAGAAGCCGACGAAGTGCTCGAAGGCGATCGCTACGACGACGCCACGCGCTTCATCGGCCCCGGCGCGCCGCGCGGCATCTGGGGCGGCGTGCGGGTGGAGCTATAGCCTCTCTTTCGATCTCCTCCGGCAGGCGCCGGCCAGCACATCCATGTTTTGCAGCGCTGGCCGGCCGCCTGTTTTTCGATACGCACCCAGCACGAAGGCACACTCTCATGATTCCAAAACCGCTATCGTCCATCGGTGCGCTTGTCGCAACAACGTTACTGAGCGTGACAGCAGCGAGCGCAGCCCCACCCGACGATCAGATATCGCTGGAGCAGTGTCTCGATGCGGCCCAGAACGTGCGCCGCGGCGATATCGTCAAAGTCGAGTATCTGAGTGTCAGCCCGGCCGGCGCACCCACCTACGAGATCGAGGTTCGCGATAGCAGCGGTACCGAATGGGAACTAATGTGTAATGCCCGTACGGGCGATATCTACGAACTCGAAACCGAGGCCGAATCCGCCGATGAGGAGGCATTCGCGCGTACCGCCAAGGTCAGCGAAGCAGAGGCGATCAAGACCGCACAGACACGGTTCGGCGGCGAGGTGGTCGAAGTCGAATACGAGATCGAATCGAATGGCTCGCCGAGCTACGAGATCGACCTCGCTCAGGAAGGCCAGGACAGCGAGTTCAAGGTCGAGGTCGATGCCGCAAGCGGCGAGATCGTGGAACTGTCGGTCGAACAGTGGCAGATCGGCCAGGAACCGGACGAGAAGGCCAACCCGACCCGTTAGTGTCCGGCCGATGGGCCCGGCGCACCTGATGTCGTAGCGGCCCACCGTCCTGCCCGCCGCTATCGAGCCGGCCACCAACGCCTGCCCGATGAATTCGCATACCGATAAGCACGTGCCGCAGGCTAAGGCAACGGCTCGAGTCTTCACCTGCAGCTGCATGCGTTGAGGCCCCGGACAGCCATACATCGGCATGGCTGGCGCGACAGGCCGCGACGAATATCGCGGCGCGTGAGCGTCCAATTCGTGATGGTCGCATGCCGATAATGCAGTGGCTGCTCAAATCCCTGCCCGGTTGAGCTATCGACGCATCGATTTGAACTGGCATCGATTCAGCGCGCTATACAGCGGGCCGAAGCGCTTCATTGCTTCTAAAGCATCGATAGCCATGAACTAGAGTCAAGTACCGGCGCGCAGCGAGTGGCTCTCTATCCGTAATTGCGAATCACACTCATTTAGATTAACTTACTATAAATGCTTGCTGCGGGCGCCGGGATCTGCGGCGGCAAGCGCATATCGAACACCGCAGCTGTACGGGGTAACGCGGCTGGTGGGTTTCGTCGCGCGCATGCGATTAATTTTTAGACCGATCCGTTCAGGGGGAAGCATGATCTATTGGGGGGAGCGCACCACGGTGCGCCGGCAGATGCGTTGGGTTGGCCGTTGCGCCATCGTATGGGCGCTGATCTACGGCCACGTCGCCTGGGCGCAAACCACGTCGGCCGACAATACGGGCACCGACGTGCTCATGTTAGGGGCCGATACGACAATCGACGCCAACGACGAACTCGATGAAATTACCGTCACATCGGCCTCGGCTTCAGGCTATGCGGTCGACCCGAAGAATGCGCCGGCCAGCATTTCCGTGATCGGCGGCGAGCAGCTTCAGGACAAATCCTACCGGGATATCCAGCAAGCGCTGCAGGACGTGCCCGGCGTCTATCTCGACGAAGGCCCGACCGGTAAGGGCGGCACCGGCGAAATCTCGCTACGCGGTCTGGCCCCCAAATACACCCTGCTGCTCGTCGACGGCGTGCCGCAGGGTTCGCGCCAGGCTTATTACAACGGCTATGGCTCGGGCGCGGAATACAGCTGGCTACCGCCCGTGTCGGCGATCGAGCGTATCGAGGTCATTCGCGGCCCTATGTCGACGATCTACGGTTCGGACGCGCTTGGTGGCGTGGTCAACGTGATCACGAAACCGGTGGCCGATGAATGGGCCGGCACCATTACGGCCGACACCATCATTCAGCAAGACTCAGCCTCCGGCAATCGCCAGCAAGGCGACTTCAGCGTCAGCGGGCCGCTGATCCAGGACACGCTGTCGCTGCGGCTCAACGGCAATATCTTGCAGCGCGAAGAAGATGCGCTCGAAGACGGCTATGCCGGCTATCGACGCCGTAACCTCGATGCCGGGCTCGACTGGGCGGCCAACGATGCCAACCGACTGAGTTTCGAAGCCGGCTTCGGCCGCCAGGATACCGACGCCAGTGCCGAACTCACCGGCTCCGATCGCGAGCTACGTACCGAACGCGAACGCCAAACCCTTCGCCATAGCGTGGCATGGAACGATCACGTCACCACCCGGAGCTATATCCAGCATACGGAGCTGACCCAGAACGATTCGAGCTACGAATCCACCTACGAGCGTATTACAGCCAATACCCAGACGGTGCTACCACTGGCCAGTCAGCTGATTACGCTCGGCACGCAGTATCGCAAGCAGCGCAGCGAGAACCCGGATCGCGGACTGGGCGCCTCCGACCTGGAACGCTACGAAATTGCGCCGTTTGTCGAGCACGAGTGGTTTATGACCGACGACTTCGCGCTGACCACCGGCCTGCGTTATGTCTATGACGAAAACTATGGCGACGAGTTCGTGCCGCGTATGTACGGCGTTTATAGCCTGACGCCGCAGCTCACCCTGAAAGGCGGCGTAAGCGCCGGCTATCGCACCCCGGACCTCAAGGAAGGGGATTCCCGCTGGATCGAAGGCGGCGGCGGCCCCGGCTGCCCGGACTGCCGCGACGTCGGCAACTCGGATCTCGAACCGGAAAAGAGCACGACATACGAGGCCAGCCTGTACTGGCAGTCAGAAACCGGCGGGCTGGCATCCAGCCTGACCGTATTCCGGACCGACTTCGATAACAAGATCCAGAAACCGATCGTCTGCGACACCCGTGCCGGCGATGCCGCGTGCCCTTTCGCCAGCGAAAACTACACGGCGATCTATCAGTACAGCAATGTCGACAAGGCCAAGATCAGCGGCGTGGAATTCACCCTCGAAGCGCCGATCACGCAACGCCTGAGCGCGACTTCCAGCTACACCTATACCGAAAGCGAGCAGGAAACCGGCGACAACGCCGGCCTTCCGCTGAGCGATCAACCCAAGCACCGGGCCACGCTCGGCTTGGACTGGGATGTAACCGGCGCCACCCGGCTCTGGTCGCAGGCACGTTATAAAAGCGATACCGAGCAAGTCGCCAGCCGGCGCGGCTTGAGCATCAGCTACCCGAGCTACACGCTCGTCGATGCAGGCGTGAGCCATCAGTTGACCGATGAACTCGATATCTACGGCGGCATCTACAACCTGCTCGACAAAAACATCGCCCCTGAAAACTATGGCCGGCTACTCGACGGCCGGCGCTTCAACGTGGGCGCGCGCCTGTCGTTTTAGCCCGATACCGGTCGCAGGTTCTGGCTGCCTGCGACCGGTCATTGCGTGTTGTAGAGGCGGTGAAACCGACCCGATTCATCACAGCCGGTAACGCGTGCAGTATTGACCTCGACGGCTGCCGAGTAGCCCCCCAAAAAAACACGAAATATATCGACATAACCGCTTCATTCGCGTTTGTCGGCGCCGATACTCTGGCATTGCCGGGATTCCCCGGCACGAGAGATCAATCGATGAACGTGAACGACGCCCGACGCCTGGTTCAGAAACGGCTGGCCAATATCCGGGAATATGGCAGCGTGCTTGTACTCAACGGCGTGATCTGTCTGGGTCTGAGTCTCGCCATGCTGCACGGCGAACCGGCAAGCGGCCTGGTATTCGGTGCGATTGCGATGCTGTCGTTTGCCGCACGCCACCGCCTGCGACGCTTCGGCCGTTTGCTCGCAGCCGATATGGCCGGCTTGGGCGCCAGCGATACGATGCACGACCATGATGCGGCGCTGTTCGTTCGTGCACGAATGAGCTTCTGGCGGATCGTCTTCACCCGCTGAGTGGCTCGTTCAATGACGCCTCAGGCGCTTGCGGCCACGTTCTGACGCCCCTTGTCCTTGCGACGCACGTAAAGCTGCTTTCGGGTCCGCGCCACGAGCACGCCCGCAGCGGTTCTGATTTCGTTTTCGAACCAGCGCAGGTGTTTTTCGCCGTCCGCGGTCGCTGCGACGATCTCGTCACGTGCCGCATCGTCGAAATCGAACACCGCATACACCGTCTCGCGGCCCGGTGAAATGAACTCGATATCGCCCGCTGCGTCCCATACGTGATATGCCTTGCCAAGGCGCTCGGTTGCCAGAATGGCCCAGAACGGATCACACATCTTGAACATATGGCCACCGAACTGGGTGCCGAAATAATTGGCATTCCAGCGATGCAATTTGAGCTGCACCTCGACGTGACGCCAATCGCGCGACACCTTGTTGATCCGAATACCGCTGAACAGAAACGGCGGCCAGATATTCATTACGCGACGCAGGGTTTCAGGCTTCATGTTGATCCATTGTTAGACGGGCGGAGTACTAGGCGTCTGGCTAGCGCAAGGCATCGTTTCAAACCGTAAGCGAATTCAGCGCGGCTTCGGGCGCGACAGCCACATCGTGATTTCGGCGTGCAGAACGATACGGCTGGCACTGTCGCGCACGTCGACGGTGACCGGATACTCCGTGTCTGGCGCGAGCACCGCTGCCCGATCGATCGGGTAGGCATGCGCGATCAGATCGCTTTTCGCGATTGCCCGGTACTCGACCGACATGGCCTTGGGGATCCAGCGGTAGTCGGGAGCAACCGTGGCATCGGTCATCAAACCGCCCGCCAGTTCGGCCATGTTGCACATCGCGATAGCGTGCACCGAGCCGATATGATTCGTGACCGCCCGGCGTTTGCGCATGCCCACCTCGCAGCTGCCCGGTTGAAGCAGACGAACCGTCGGACGAATGGTGGAAAAATAAGGGGCCTGCCAACTTACGGCACGGCTGAACAGCCAGCGGCCTCCCGGCCGGTTTTCGAGCCGACGCCACATTTGGAGTAGCTTGGATGCCTTGGCCATAACTTGTCGCCTGATGTAAAAGAGCGCCACTTTCTTGGGCGCCATAGCAACTAGAATACAATTCTAGAATATTATTCTAATATGACCGATGCAAGCTCTCCCTCCGCCACTTCCGTACAGGCGCCTCGATCCAGTCGCGATAAATTGCTGGATAGCGCGATCGCCTGTTTCGATGAACATGGCCTGACGGGTATGACCATCGAGCAGATACGTCGTCACGCAAACAGTAGCGTCGGCTCGATGTATCACCATTTCGGCAATCGCGAGGGCTTGATCGCGGCGCTCTTTCTTCAACTGCTGGACGACCAGATAGCCCGGTCCCGCGCCGAGATCGATGCCGCGACCACGCCACGGCAAACCGTACGCGCACTTGTTCACGGCTATCTGGACTGGGTCACCCATCACCCGGTCGAGGCACGTTTCATGTATGCGGCGCGCAGCGAAGTCGCCACGAGTTCAAGCGCTGGGTCGCTCAAGGAAAAGAACAAGCAACGCTTCGGTCCGCTGCTGGCCGTGCTCAAGACCGGCGTCGAGTCGGGCGACATTCGTTCCCTGCCACGCGAGACGTTCGCCTCGCTACTCGTGGGCCCGAGCGAAAATTATTGCCGGGCCTGGCTGTCCGATCGCGTATCAGGCGCACCGGTAGATCACACGGACGTATTCGTCGAAGCAGCCTGGCGCGCAATCAGCACGTCGCCAATCGATTAGCCGCGGCGCCGCACCAGACCGCGCTGCGGGTCATACCCCCAAACAGCCGCCGCAAAGAACACGACCAGCGTACCGGCAACGACCGCCAGTGATACGGCATTAAGTTGCCCATACAAAGCGAAACGCACCAGCTCGACGCCGTGGGTGAACGGGTTAATACGCGACAGCTGATAGATGACGGTCGCGCCCGACTCCTGCAGCCGCCAGAGCGGATATAACGCGGGCGACAGAAAGAACATCGGGAAGATCACGAAGTTCATGGTGCCGGCGAAGTTTTCCAACTGCTTGATATACACCGACAGCAACAAACCCAACGCGCCGAGCATGAGCCCAGTGAGAATCAGCGCGGGTAGTACGGTGAGCAGGCCCGGCCACCACGGCAGATCGACACCGAACAAGGCACAGACGACAAGAAACGCGTAGGCCTGCAGCACCGACAAAAACGTACCCGCGAGCAGCTTGCAGGCCAGCAGCACCGAGCGCGGCAGGGGTGCGGTGAGCAGCAAACGCATGAGTCCCATTTCACGGTCGTAGACCATGGCCAGCGACGATTGCATGCCGTTGAACAGCAACACCATGCCCAGCAGCCCCGGCACGACATAAACCTGGTACTCGATATAGCTCTCGTAAGGCGGCAGCACGGAGATGCCGAACACGTTCTTGAAGCCCGCGGCAAAGATCAGCAACCACAGACTGGGGCGAACCACCGCCGACGCCAGCCGGCCCCGCTGGTGCATGAACTTGACCGTTTCGCGTGACGAAACCGCCATCAGCGCCTGGAACACGTGGGCGATACGGGCCATGGGTCAGGAACCTTCGTTGCCGGTCGTGAGTTTGCAGGCGGATTCGCGTGGGTCGAAGCCAAGCGTGTCGAGATAATTGTCCGGGTGCAGAAACCCCTCGAGCGGCGCACGAGCGACCACCCAGTTGCCGCTGCCCAACAAGATGGGTTGGCGTAGCTGGCCGTCCCAATCACGAAAGCCCATGCGATACCCTTTGAAGCCATCGAGATTGATGTCGTCGCCGCGGACATAGGCCGCAAGCTGGGCATAGTCGGTGCTGTCGGTGCGCTGCACCGCTTCGACGACCGCTTTCACGGCTACCCAGGCGGCCCAGTCGTAGGCGGTCATATGCCGGTCGGCCTTCTTTTCCAGCCGGTTGTTGAGCTGACGTGCGCCGTGGCGTACCCAGGCCCAATGCCAGGCCTGTGGCACCAGACCACCGCTGCCCACCACCGGCCGCGGCTTCTGGATGGCGAAATTGGCGTTGCGGGCGAACTCACTCTGGGTATCGGCGATATAGACCGCGTCGTAATCGATACCGGAGGTCAGCAGCTTGGGATTGTTCTTGTCGCGTTCACGCGGATTGTTGCCCAGCACGAATTCACGCGTACCGGTGATATTCAAACCGAAACGCTTGGCCGAACGCGCGAACGACTTTGCCAACACCTTGTCTGCGGCCTCGGGACCAACCAGCAGCAACACGTTCTTCCATTGCCGCGAAACCAGATACTGCGCCAACGCATCGTTGCGCATCGCATCCGAGGGGATCGTATGCAGCAGATTCGCCTGGCAGTGGGCACCGCGCAGGCGATCGTCGTGCGCCGCCACGTTGAACAACGTCAGGTCGTCGCCGGCGAACTCGGCGGCCACCCGCGAAACGGTGCCGGCGGGCAGATCGAGCAGGATGAAACGCGTACCCGCATCTCGCATACGGCGCACGTTCTCCAGCACTTCGCGGGTATTGGAAACCAGCGCTTCATCGAGACCGAACTGC
This sequence comes from Salinisphaera shabanensis E1L3A, assembly GCF_000215955.2. Classification (GTDB taxonomy): domain Bacteria; phylum Pseudomonadota; class Gammaproteobacteria; order Nevskiales; family Salinisphaeraceae; genus Salinisphaera; species Salinisphaera shabanensis. The sequence continues at coordinate 108,307 of NZ_AFNV02000008.1, read as the reverse complement.
ACCCCGGCCGCAATCCCCGGAAAGCGTGCTTCGTCGATCGCTACCCGCGCGCCGTCGATCGGCCGTCCCCAGGGTTCGCCCTGGTATTCGCGCTCGATCCGGGCTTCGGAATAGCGCGGGTCGTCGTTCCAGCCGATATAGCCCAGGTCGAAGGTTTTGAGATCCTGCTGGGCGACAGCAACGCTTGGCAACAGACACAGCGCTGCGCCTACCCAAAGACACAGCAACACGGCACGCCGCAATACTGCGTTTATCGAAAGCGTTTCACCGTGCGCCATGATTACTCGGCGACCGTGTCGATGACCACGCTATGCGGCACGCGCCCGGCCGGGATCGATCGCAGTGTCTTGCGCTGGCCGATATCCACGATCGACATATCGTCGGACAACCCGTTGGTGACATAAAGCTGTTTGCCGTCGCGACTCTGAGCAATGCCCCAGGCCCGGTCGCCGACCAGCACATAGTCCTCCACGTCATGCGTTTTCGCGTTCACGAACGCCACGTGATTCGCCCGCCCGAGCGTGACGAACGCGTGCTGCCCATCCTCGGACAACTTGATACCCACGGGTGTGACGTCTTCCGGACGAAAGCCCTGCGGCTTGAACTCGATGGTGTCGCTGACCTTGTTGGTCTGCGTATCAATCAGCGATACCGAGCCGGACAGCTCGTTGGTCACCCACAGCGTGTGACCGTCCTCGGACAGGGCAAAACGCCGCGGCCGGTTGCCGACCACGATATTGGCGTCGATCTCATGGCTGTCGAGGTTCACACGATGCACCATGTTCGCCACTTCGGACGTCACATAGGCCGCCTTACCATCAGGCGTGACCAGCACGCCTTCCGGTTCCTGGCCGACGCCGATCTGGGTGACGGCTTTCTTGGCGCCGATGTCGTAGACGGTGAACTGGGCATCGTCTTCGTTGGAGATATACAGATGCTTGCCATCCGGGCCAATGGCGAAGATTTCCGGATCATCGATATCGGTAAGCCGGTCGGTGACCTTGCCCTGGGCAACGTCGATCACATCGATCGAATCCTCATCGCCACACGCCACGTAGAGCGTGCTGTGATCGGGCGAAAACGCCAGCCAGCGCGGGCGCTCCGACACCGCGATGGTGTCGATCTTGTCCATGCTCTGGCCGTCGAAGACGGTGACCACGTCGTCGTCTTCGCTGGAAACATAGACATTGCCGGTGCCGGCAGCAAACAGCATCGGGCTGGCAGAAAGAACGGCCGCTGCAACGGCGAGCTGGACTTGTTTGTATCGATTGAAACGCATCAAACGGTCTCCTCTTTTTTCTTGGGTGCCTCGCCGGTGAGGGCGAGAAACGCTGCGCCCAGCGAAGTGGTATCGGTTTGTTCACACAACGCACGCGGCGTATCCACGGCAATGCGCTGGCCCTTGTGCAGCACGATCACGCGGTGCGCACGCTCGGCCTCGTCGACCAGATGGGTCGCCCACAGCACACCCATGCCGCGTTCGGCGCAGAGTTTGTGTACATAATCGACCAACAGCTCGCGCGAGCCGGGATCGAGGCCCACGGTCGGCTCGTCCATAAGCAGCAACGCCGGTTCGTGCAGCAGCGCACGCGCCAGCTCGATCTTGCGTCGATTGCCGCCGGACAGTGCCCGCGCCGGGTCTTTCGCGCGTTCGGCTTGGCCGATGCGTGCCAGCTCGTCATCGATACGCGCTTTCGCCTTGGCGCCCATGCCGTGCAGGCGAGCATGAAACTTCAAATTGGCGACCACGCTCAGGTCCAGATCGAGCGTGGGTTGCTGAAAGACGACGCCGAGTTTGGCCAGCGCCGCACGCGAATCGCGACGCATGTTGTATCCAGCCACTTCGATCGCGCCTTCGTCCGGCACGAAAAGCCCCGTGAGCAGTTGAAACAGCGTGCTCTTGCCCGCGCCGTTGGGCCCCAGCAGGGCCACGAACTCGCCCTGCTCGACAGCCAGCGACAGCGTATCGAGGGCTTTCACGGCGCCATAGGATTTACTGACCGCGTCGACTTTGAGGGCGGCTTGGCTCATGCGGTGTCCTCGTCGTAAGTCTGTACCTGGCTTGGGTCGAGTATGCCGGAGAGCAGCTGCGGATAACGCGCGAGCAGCACCTGTTGGGCCGAGGCCACCTCGGCGCTTTCCAGATCCTTGCCGCGAGCGCCCTCGACCGGGTGATCAAGCAGAACGCGGGCCGGCGTATCGCCAAAGAACAGCACGCGATCGGCCAGGGCCAACGCTTCACGCAAATCGTGGGTCACGAACAAGACCAGCGGCCGTTGACGTTCGCACAAGCGCAGCAACGAGCGCCGCAGGCGATTGCCGGTGGGCATGTCCAGCGACACGAACGGCTCGTCCATGAGCAACAGCTGCGGCTCGACGACGAACGCACGTGCGAGCGCCACGCGCCGCTGCATGCCGCCCGATAGATGATTCGGCCAGACGTGTTGCGCTTCACCCAACCCCACCTCTTCGAGAAGCCGCGGCGCATTGGATTGATAGCCCGGCTCGCGGGCCACACGTTCGGCTTCGGCGAGCCTCACGTTATCGAGCGCGTTCAACCACGGCATGAGCCGCGGTTCCTGAAACATCATCCCCATATGCGCAGGCGATTCGCCGACTGCGGATAGCGGCGCGCCGTTCCAGGTGATGTCGCCGTCGTAGTCTGCATCGAGACCGGCGACCAGTGATAGCAACGTGCTCTTGCCCGAGCCGGACGGGCCGACCAGCGCAATGAACTCGCCCGGCGCGGCGTCGATGGTGCATTCACCCAGCACCGGCGCGCCGTCGAAGCGCTTCTCGCGAATATGGATACGCAGCCCGCTCATGTACGCCACCGGGTGAGCCGATGTTCGAGCGGGCGCATGACCAGCCCTTCGACCAGCAACACCACACCGGCAAACGCCAGCGTATAAGCCAGAATGCTGCCGATATCGAAGAACTGGTAGTAAAGGTGTAGCTGAAAGCCCACGCCGTTGCTGCGCCCGAGCAGCTCCACGACAAGCACGATCTTCCAGATCAGCGCCAGGCCGCTGCGCGCCGCGCCCATGAGATAAGGGTAGAGTTGCGGTAGGAACACCTGTCGCAAGGTTACGATCCGGGGCACGCGATACGCCTGGGCCACGGCGAGCAGTTTCGGGTCCACCGCGCGCGCGCCTTCGCGCACCATCACCACCACGGTCGGAATCTTGTTGAGGGCCACGGCAAGTACCGCGGCAACGTCGTTCAAACCGAACCATACATAGCAGAGGATGATAGTCACCAGCGCTGGGATATTCAGTCCCAATACCAGCGCGCCGTCGAACGCGAGATCGAGCTGCTGATAGCGCCCCATCACGATGCCGACTGCGGTACCGATGGCCATCGCCAGCCCAAACGCCACCGCCACGCGCGCCAGGGTGATTGCCAGGTGGTACGGCAGTTCGCCCGACGCCGTATGCACGATCAGCTTGTAGAAAACGGCCAGCGGGCCGGGCAGCACATCGCTGTTCGCGATCAGCGCCACGATCTGCCACAGCAGCGCGAGACCGACCAGCGATGCGGCACGCACAAGCGTCTGTTGCCGCCTCATGCGAAAGCGCACCAGCGGCATGTCATGGCTGGCGATATCCATCCCAGAACACATCGGCCGACAGCTGCGTGACGCCGCCGGTCAACTGGCCATCGCTTTCGGTCGCAAGCAGGTCGAACAACTGCCCGGCCGCCGCAATCTCGGGCGCGCCGTAGCGCTTGATGATACCGGCGCGATAGCCGTCGCGAATCGCGGCGAACACGGCCTCGCTTTCCGGTTTGATCATCGGCTCGAGCGGCGCCCAGGCCTCATCCGACTCGTTCAGCAGGCGCTTGGCATCCTGGCTGGCGGCCAGAAAATGCTGCAGTTCGGTGCGATGTTCGTCGGCCCAGTCTTCGGCGAAAACCCAGCCCAGCAGCGGCGGTACGGTGTCGATGCCCAACCCTGCGAGCATCTGCTCAACGCTGAGCAGCGGCCGCATGCCCAGCGCCGATAGCCGGGCGTTGTAGTGCCAGAAATTCACCGCAGCCGGCAGATCGCCATCGAGCAGCAAGCGATTGATCATCGGCGGCGCCGCAAATGTGGGCTCGACGACGCGTTCGAGATCCATACCCTGCGTTTTCTGCGCATAGGCGCGTAGCAACAACCAGGTTTTGTCGACCGGCCCGCCCGCGATTCCCAGTTTTCTGTTCGCGAGATCGGCGAGCGTTTCCACGCCCGAAGCCGGATTGACCATGACTGCACCCACAGCCAGCGAATACGGCGCGAACTGATAGTTGCGGTTCTCGGCACGCTGGCGTGCCGCCCACAGCCAATCGGACACGATCAGATCGACGCGCCCGCCCTGCAGCGCCACGGCCAGCGCGTTCTCCGAAGCAAGAGGTACGACCTCGATCGCCACATCGTGCTTTTCAGCCAGACCGTTGCGCTGGATCGTCTCCATCTCCCAGCTCACGGTGCCGAACTTGAGCACGCCGACACGCAGCGGGTCAGCCGCATTATCTGGCGTATCGGCGGAACAGCCGACCAGCCACGCCGCCAGTAGGATCAAACCTGCCAGCCACAAACGCGTTGCAACACGCGCGGGTGTAGTCATGGAATCTCCTGCCGGTATCCCGGTCGCACCGCCTCGACACCGTCGCCATGGTCGACGTTTTGCCGACCGAGTTATTAGCAATCCCGCCACGCTCGATCGCAGGACGCGGATATATTGTTGTTTGCAAGTCTAAATTGCCCGCTAACGGTTGCTGCACGCAAGCCCGCGGATAGTCGCAGGCGGACAATGGCAGCCGGCGCACGCGGCTGACGACACGATCTTCCACGAACGCCGACAACGATGCACTGCCAAGCACAGCGCCCTCTCTTGCCGGGCGACAGCGGCGAGCGTAGTTTCAAAACGATGAGCTATCGCGTACTCGCCGTGACAATGATGCTGATCGCGTTCAGCGTAGGGCGCGCCGGTGCAGCCGCTGCCGAAGGCGAAACGCTTGCCGGCGCCTGTACCGCCTGCCACGGCTCGCAAGGCCAGTCCACCGGCGCGGTGCCGTCTCTGGCCGGCCTGGACAAACCCATGTTCATCGCACGCATGCAGGCGTTTCGCGACGGCGCCGGCACGATCATGAATCGAATCGCGCCAGCCTACGACGACGCCCAGATCACGGCGCTCGCCGACTATTTCGCCGCTACCGATAGCGCGGCCGAAGAACATCGTCGTGCCCCGTAACAACCGGCGACGCCTGCTGCGCGGGCTCGCCGGCGCCGCTGCACTGAGTGTGCTCGGCCTACCGGTAGGTCGCGCCGGCGCGGCGCCACCCCAGGTGGTCATCGCGGGCGGCGGTTTCGCGGGTGCCACTTGCGCACTTGCACTGCGCCGGTTTGCGCCGTCGGTTCGCGTGACGCTCGTCGATCGCCAGGACAGTTTTGTGACCGGACCCTTCTGCAATACGGTCATCGCCGGGCTACGCCCAGTGTCGGCGATCACCCAGACCCACGAGGGGCTAAGCGCGGCGGGAGTCAAAGTCGTGCATGCCGATATCGATGGCGTCGAGCCGACGGCACGCCGTATCCGCCTGGGCGATGGTCGAACGATTGCCGGCGACCGGCTGATTATCGCCCCCGGTATCGATTTCGAGTGGGACGCAATCGACGGTTATGGCCCCGACCATGTCGAGCGCATTCCCCATGCCTGGCCCGGCGGCGCCCGCCAGTTGCGCACACTGCGCGATCAGCTACGCGCGATGCCCGACAACGGACGCGTGATTATCAGCACGCCGGACAACCCCTATCGCTGCCCGCCCGGGCCCTACGAGCGCGCCAGCCTGATTGCCCATTTCCTCAAGCAGCACAGACCCGACGCCGATGTGCTGATCCTCGATGCGAAGGATCATTTTTCCAAGGAACCGTTGTTTCGCACCGGCTGGGGCGCACGCTACGGCGAACGCGTGCAATGGCGCGGCGGGCGCCGCGCGGGGGGGCGCGGGTGGTCGAAGTGGATGCCACAAGCAAGCGTGTGCGTACCGCGGGCGGCGACGAATACTCAGCCGATGTGCTCAATATCATTCCGCCCCAGAAAGCCGGCCGCCTGGCAGCCGATGCCGGGCTGACCGATGCCGCCGGTTGGGTGCCGGTCGCCGGCCACGATTTTTCGGTGCCGGGCCACGAGGGCGTGCATGTCATTGGCGATGCTGCGCGCGCCGAGCCCATGCCCAAATCGGCCTACGCGGCCAACATGCAGGCCAAGCTGTGTGCGCATGCGATAGCGCGACAACTGGCCGGCGAACCCGCCGCTGAGACAAGACTGATCAACGCCTGCTACAGCCTGGTGGCACCGGACTACGGCATCAGCGTAACCGAGGTGTATACGCTCGACGGCGATACACTGACCGCCATTGCCAACGCCGGTGGTATTTCAGCCCTGGCCGCCGACCCCGACACGCGCGCGGCCGAGGCCGATTATGCGCGCTCGTGGTATCACAACATCGTGCACGACAGCTTCGGCTGACCGGTGCCTGCTCGATAGAACATCGTGCTTACGAGAACAACAAAAGATCGCGCGCTCGGCGCGACAACGCTGCGAGAGGATGAGCCATGGCGGTATCGCTGACCCGCTTCAAAACCGCTCGGCCCGGGGCCGGCTCGGGCCATGTATTCCAGCAATGGCTGATCATGACCGGCGTGCTGGTCTTCGTGCTGTGGGTGGCCCAGCAATACAACGTGCTGACAACGCTCGTCGCTGGCGACATGACCCGCGTGAGCCTGCTCATCAGCCTGATATTCATCGTCACCTGGGGCTATTGCGGCATACGCAGCGCCTGGCTCTCGCGCGAGACCGCGCGCTTCGAGCGGGTGATACGTGACGTGGACAACGGCGCGCGCTTGCAGCGCAGCGATACGGGCGCGCTCACCGTCGATGACCGCATCCAGCCCGAAAGCGCCGCCAGCGCCTATCTTGCGTCGCTGCTGCAGTTGCGCTCCCACCGCGATGGCCCACCGCCGGATACGGTGGTCGATGTGCTGGGCGAGCGCCTGGCCGGCGCCCACGAAATGGGCTGGTTCATCTGCGGCGCCCTCATCAAGCTAGGGCTGCTGGGCACGGTGATCGGTTTCATCGTCATGCTGGCCACGGTTAACAGCACCCAGTCTTTCGATGTGGCCGCGATTCAGCAATTGCTCGTCGGTATGAGCCAGGGCATGCGCGTGGCGCTCTATACCACCCTCGTCGGCCTGACCACGAGCATGGTGCTGAGCCTGCAATACCTGCTGCTCGACCGCGCCGCCGACCGCCTGCAGGCCCGCATTGTGACCTTCGCCCAAGACCAGCGCCTGGGCTGATTGCGCCATGGCCTTTCGGCGCAAACGCCGCCATAGCGATACCGACCCGTTTACCGATCTGCTGTTCAATGCACTGCTGGGTTTTACCTTCATGTTCCTGATCGCGGTGTTCTTCCTGAACCCGCCCGCGAAGACCGGCGAAATCCCCGCCAAGGCGGAATACATCATCACCGCAACCTGGGAATCGGGGCGTCCGGATGATGTCGATCTGTGGGTGCAGGGCCCCGGCGGCGACAAGGTGTGGTACCTGAATCCGGAAGCCGGGATGATGAATCTCGATCGCGACGACCGCGGCCTGATCAACGATGAAATGATCGTCGACGGCCAGCGCATCACCAACGAACTCAACCAGGAAATCGTGACCATCCGCGGGCGGGCGCCGGGCGAATATGTGGTCAATCTGCAGTATTACGACTCGAAGACCGGGCAGCCGATCCTCGCCGATGTGGTGGTCAGCCGGATCAACCCACGCCTGCAGATTGTCTTCAAGGATCAGGTCGCGCTCGATTATCCCGGCCAGGAACATACGGCGGTGCGTTTTACCGTGAACCCCGATGGTTCGGTGAGCAATGTGAACACACTGGCCAAGTCGATCGTGCAATGACACCCGCTTCGCACGCGCCAACACACAACGAGGACCGACGATGACACAGACTCTCTGGCTGCTCGGCGGCGCCTATGTGGCTCTCGGCGTACTGGTGCTCGCGCTCAATATCCGCAGCGGCTGGCCACTGTGGGTGCGCCTGGGCTGTATCGTGCTGGTGAGCGCCCTGTATTTCGTCACCTGGCATTCGTTGCAGGATCTACGCGGCTGGCCGGCGCGTATGTCGCTGCCGCATCACTTTCTGCTCAATGCATCGTCGGTGCTCGAGCCGGATGAAAGCCAGGGCGCGGCCGGGCGGATCTATCTATGGATCACACCGATCGTCAACGACGAGCCCAGCGGCATACCACGAGCCTTCACCCTGCCCTACGACCGTGAGCTGCATACGCGGCTGGAGCGGGCACGCGACGCCATGCGCAACGGCCAGCTGCAGATGGGTACGGCCGATCGCAGCGACGGCGAGCGCGTGGTCAGCGAAGACAATACCTTTGCGCCCGATCATCAGAACATCGAGCTGCGCGATCTGCCCGAACCCATGCTGCCGGAGAAATAGCCGTGCGCGCTGTATTCCGACTGGCAAACGTATTGTCCGCAGCATGGCTTGGCACCGTATTGGTCGGCTGCGGCGCCCAGCCCGATGCCGATGCGCTTTACCCGCTCGAACCGGGCCTGCGCTGGGAGTACAGCGTGGTGACCGAACGCAAGGGGGCCGCCCCCGAACGCAGCACGCGCACCATGGAGAACGTCGAGCGCCGCCGCTTTGCCGGCGAGCCGGGCATCGCGATCCGTCGCAACGAAAACGGCAGCCGCTACTACCTGGCCGAGCGTGATGACGGTTATTACCGCGTGGCCGTTAAATCGGTCGCCAGCCACACGCCGATCATGGATCAACCCGAAACCAAGATCCTGCCGCTACCGGCGACGGTGGGTACGAGCTGGCGCGAGCCGGCCCATGCCTATCTGCTGGATCGCGCCCGGACCTTCATCAGCGAACACGCGCCGGGCAATACGGTCACGCTGGACTACCGTATCGAGGCCGACGACGTTGCCGTGGACGTACCCGCCGGACGCTTCCAGCGCTGCGTGCTGGCTGTCGGCACCGCGCATTTTCATCTGGGCGCCGGTGCCGGGTTCGCGCCCTCCGAGGTCCCTATCGAGCAACGCGAATGGTATTGCCCGGGCGTGGGCCTGGCCCGCCTGGAGCGCGACGAACGCCTGACCAGCGAACAGCGCATGATTACCGGCGGGCATATCAGCATGAAGCTCACCCGTGCACCGGGCCGCTGAACGGCAAACGGGCAGCACTCGTCAGTCTTGCGACGGGTCGAGCGTCGCTCGCTCCAGGGCCGGATAGAGATAGCTTACCGAACGCCGATACTCGGCCGGCTGTACTGCCAACGCAGCCCAGCGCGGCGACAGCGGTTCGAACATCACCTCGGCAGCACTCTCGCCACGCGCGGCGGCCTGTTGCAGCCGATCTTTCAGCCAGGCCAGATAATCCGCGGTCTGGGCCAACGGCGCCGTATCGTATGCGACCGGCCCATGACCGGGGACCACGATCCTGAAGCCGCTTTCGCCCGCCGCGGCAAGCGCCCGTTGCCAACCGGCGATATCGCCATGCGGCGTGGCCGGCGCCCGATTATTGAAAACCACGTCGCCGGCAAAGAGCACGCCGGTCGTTCGATCCAGAATCATCAGATCGGCCGGGCTATGGCCCGCCGCGGCGATAAGTTCGAGCCGGTGATTACCGTAGTCGATACGCGTGCTCGTGGCCGCGTCGAGCGCGAGCGTCTCGTTCGGCACCACGGGCGCGGTGCCGCGCATGGCCGCGCCGACGAGATCGTAGAGATGGCTCGCCATGTCCTCGCCGGCACTGCGAATACTCTCTTCGGTGGCCGGTAGTGCCGCGATCGGCACATCCTCGAAAGCGTTGTTGCCGAGAAAGTGGTCAGCATGGGCATGGGTGATATAGACCCGTACAACGGGCTGGTCGGTAACCTCTGCAATCGCCGTGCGCATGGCTTCGCCATAGAGCCGGGACGGGCCCGTATCGACCACCACCACGCCTTTTTCGCTGACGATGAAGCCGCTATTGGCCACGGCGCCGTGATTGTCGAAATCGAATCCTTCAAGCGCGCCGATGAACACATAGGTATCGGGGGCGATTTGTTGTGGCGTCAACGCATAATAATCGCTGGCCCAGGCGCCAACGGGGCTCAGGGCAAGCAGCAGACAGGCGAGAAAAACACGCATTACGGCGCCTCGTCTTCGGCATTCATGGCAACGTGTGTTCGATAGCGATTGCCCCAGTCGTCGCGGGCTTCGATTCGCAACGCCTCACGGCTGGGTATATCCAGCGTGAACAGGCTGGCGCGGGCAAGCGGGCTGCCGGGCACGAGGCGCGCCTGAAGCCGGCCTTGCGTATCGCGAACGGTGATTTCCTCGACAACGGCCGTGCTGCGCGTCGCGATATCCGATGTCTGCCTGGGCACAACGACACGCAACTTGAGCCGCTGACGGTCGTTGGCACGAGCCCAGCTGCGCGCTTCAATACGGCCCTCGAATGCAAGATCGGCGCTCGCCGCTGGCGTAACGCTGGGCGCGGCACAGCCGCCGCCCTGCCCGTCCACCCAGGCGCCGCCGATATGCCATACGCCGTCGCCCGTGCGCACTGCCGCGCGCAGCGGCGTGGCCTGGGCCACCTCGAAGCTGAAGCCGATCGAGGGCGCGGCATTCGCCGGAAAATAATCCAGCACCCTGCTATGGGCGCTGGCGTCGGCGATCACCCGGATCTGGGTGACATCGTTCAGGCCCTGCACACGGATCTGTACCGGGGTGGCCTGCGGGTCCTGTGCGTGATCCGGAACGAGAACCTGCACGCGCTCGTCGAATACCACCGGCGCGTCACGAAAATGCTGGGCCACCATATAGCGCCACCGCGATGACTCCAGCGGATCGTGAACGATCGTATCGACCCCGGCCGCGCTTGCAACCGACGCACAACTCAGCGCATACAGCCCCGCCAGCAAGATGCACACAGCAGGCCGCGACAGTAGTCGGCCGCGATCAGCCATCGATCGCATGCAGCCGTGCCAGACGCGACGCGCCCGGCGGATGGGTCGCAAACAGCGCGGCGTACCAGCGATCCATGGTCGGCGCGGTCAGGTTGTTGGCGAGCAGTTTCTCCAAAGCCGAGATCAGCGCTGCGGCATCAGCATGTTCGGCTGCATAGGCATCGGCTTCGTATTCATAGCGCCGCCGACGGGCCGACTGCCAAAACTGCAGCGGCCAGCCGAGCGCAGGCAGAAGCAAATATGCTGCAACCACAAGTTCAGCCGGCGCTGGCGACAGATTCATCATCGCCGCGACAGCTCCGAGCGCCAGATAAGCGCCGAACAACAACGCAGCCTGGCTGGCGTAGAAGCGCTGCAGATGACCACAGCGGTAATGACCCAGCTCGTGGGCCATCACGGCTTCCAGTTCGGCGGCCGACAACTGCGCGATCAGCGTATCCGAGAGCACCACCCGTTTACTGCGCCCCAGGCCCGTGAAATACGCATTGGCAACACGTGAACGACGCGAGGTATCGACAACCAGCACCTGCTCCAGATGCGTGCCACAGCGCTGCATCATGGCCTCGAGGCGTTGGCGTAATTCGCCGGCCTCGAGCGGCTTGAAGCGTTCGAACAGCGGCGCGATCAGATTCGGGCGCGCCCAGAACAACAGCGCAGCCCCCGCAATCAACAGCCCGCCGCTTATCGGCCAGGCCCAGCCGAATGCCCAGAACGAAAACGGCCAGAGTACCCATGCAGCCGCCAGCGTCGCGATGACGGTGTTGAGGGCGACTCGGCGGCCGCTATCGAGGGCTACGGTGGCCATACCACTTCGCGACATGCCGCCCGCACGCTCGGCAAACCACCAGCGCGCCCAGGCACGTACCTCGCACAGCAGCTGATCGGCGATAGCGAAGACGGCCACGAACACCAGCGCACCCGCTTCGCCATAGGCCTCGACGCTTGCATACAGAGCACCAAGCGCACCGGTCGCAAGCCACAGGACCACACGTACGATACGTTCGACGCCGGCCAGCCACTGAAACAGCGCACGCTGCTGGCCGTAACGGCTGCGCGACCCCGTACCCGGCGCGTCGCCGGCGAGATGCCGCCACTGGCGGGCACAGACCACGGCCTCGAACAACAACCCGGCCAACAGCCAGGTCGCAACAAGCAAAAACAAGGGCGTGTGCGCCATCTCTATCGCTCGCCCCGCCGCCTGCCGGCACTCGCCTCACCCGGTGCAAGCAAAGACAGCACCCGGCTTACGTCGTATTTGACCTGATCGACCAGCGGCGTAGTGTGAATCGCAAACCGGCGTACGCGCCGGTCAATAACAGGCAATACGCCCATTAACGAATTCGAATTCATTGCGAGACGAGGAATATTCATGAGCATCACGATACATCCCAGCGTGGACAAAGGCATAAAGCCCGCCGCCGACAATTTTTCCGGCGGCACGCTGAAATGCAAGTGCAGCAGCGATCCGGTGCAAGTCAAGGTTTCATCGCAGTGTGCGCATAACCATGTCTGCGGTTGCACGATGTGTTGGAAACCCGAAGGTGCGACGTTTGCCCAGATTGCGGTCGTACCCAGCGACAGCGTCAAGGTCAGCGAGAACGAGAAAAAACTCAAGGTCGTCAACGAAGACGCGGCCATCAAGCGCCACGCCTGTACGGATTGTGGCGCCCACATGTACGGGCATATCGAAGACAGCAAGCACCCGTTCTACGGTCTCGACTTCATCCATACCGAACTGTCCGATGAGGACGGCTGGGAACCGCCGCAGTTCGCGGCATTCGTATCGTCGATTATCGAAGCCGGTACCGATCCGAACAAGATGGGCGAAATCCGGCGCCATCTGCACGACCAGGGCCTCGAACCGTACGACTGCCTATCACCCACGCTCATGGATGTGATCGCCACCCATACCGCGAAACAAAAAGGCGTGCTCTAGCAAACCGATCGCCGGCCCGCGTTCATGCGGGCCGGCGGTATCGCCCGGCGCGCACTACTGCCGAACGCGCAAAAGTCTTTTACTTCCGGCAGTTCAGTGACTATCCGCATTCCCGACCCTAGTCGCCGCGTGTACGATGAATGCCTGCAGTTTCGAGAAACTAACGAGCGCATCATGAAAGCACTGACCTGGCACGGTACCCACGACGTCCGCGTCGACAACGTCGACGATCCGAAAATCCAGCAGGATCGCGACGCGATCATCAAGATTACCGCCACTGCGATCTGTGGTTCCGATCTGCATCTCTACAACGGTCTGATGGCCGGCATGCAGGAAGGTGACGTTCTCGGCCACGAGTTCATGGGCGAGGTTGTGGAAACCGGCTCGGCCGTGAACAACCTGAAGAAAGGCGACCGCGTGGTCGTACCTTTCACCATTTCTTGTGGCAGCTGCTTTTTCTGCAACAAGCATCTGTATTCGCTGTGCGACAACTCCAACCCGAACGCCGATCAGGCGGCCGAAGTAATGGGGCATTCGCCGGCAGCGCTGTTCGGCTACTCGCACCTGCTGGGCGGCATTCCCGGCGGCCAGGCCGAATACGTGCGTGTGCCCTATGCCGATATCGGCCCGATCAAGGTCGAGTCCGACCTGCGTGACGACCAACTGCTGTTCCTGTCGGACATCTACCCGACCGGCTATCAGGCGGTCGACCAGTGCGACATGGAAGCCGGCGACACGGTCGCCATCTGGGGCTGCGGCCCGGTCGGCCAGTTCGCGATTCGCAGCGCCTGGATGATGGGCGCGGGCCGCGTGATCGCGATCGATCGCGTACCCGAGCGCCTGAAGCTGGCCAGTGAAAAAGCCGGCGCCGAGGTGATCAACTTCGAAGAAGAAGACGTCTACAGCAAGCTGCTGGACATGACCGGTGGGCGCGGCCCGGATTGCGGCATCGACTGTGTCGGCGCTGAGGCCCACGGTCAGGGTGATCCAGAGGCGGTACGCCGCACCGCGGATTCCACCGAAGACAACCACCCGCATGCGATCAACGAAATGATCATGTCCGTTCGCAAGGGCGGGCGGCTGTCCCTACCCGGCGTCTATACCGATAAAGTCGACGGCTTCGCGATCAACGCGCTGATGAACAAGTCGCTATCGGTCAAAGGTGGGCAAACCCATATGCAGGGTTATCTCAAGCCGCTGCTGAACACTGTGGAACAAGGCCTGATCGATCCGTCCTTCATCATCACGCATCGCTACGGTCTCACCGAAGCGCCGGAGGCCTATGCCAATTTCAATGCCAAACAGGACGGTTGCATCAAGGTGGTGATGACGCCGTGATAAAGGCTACGTGACACAGCAGCACAGCCTTGCGGCTTAAATAAAAAAGGGGCGATAAATCGCCCCTTTTTCTTGCCTGCGGCTAACGCACGCTAGCGCAGAATCAGCACCGGCAGCGTCGCGCGGCGAATCATCTCGGTGGTCGTACTGCCAACCAGAAGATGCCGAATACGCGAATGGCCATAGGCGCCCATAACCAGCATGTCGATATCGTTGGACTGCTCATAGGCTCGCAGACTGGCTTCCACTTCCCCGTCGAGGACGGCGATGGTCACTTGGGCACACACACGGTCGAGCGCAGCCTTGGCGTCGTCCAGTTTCTTTCGGCATTCGTCGCTGGCCTCACCGACAAAGACCAGATGGCACACCACATCGGCAAACAGCGGACTGGCAGCAATACGTTCGATCATCGCCTTCGAGGTCCGACTGCCATCAAACGCGACGACAATCCGCTTGGGCGCGGTAAAGCCGGGCGGCGTGATCAGCATCGGGCAATGCAACGAACGAATCACGCGCTCGAGATTCGAGCCGAGATGCTCGTGCGCCGTGTCTGCCGTCTCGCCGCGTTTGCCGATCACGAGCAGGCGTGTCGCACCCTCGAGTTCGACCAGAGTTTCGGCGAGCGCGCCATGGCGCTGGCGTGATGCGGCATTGGCAACGCCGTCCGCAGCAGCGCGCTCACAGGCGGCTTCGAGCATGAGCCGGCCCTGCTCGCGTTCCAGGCGGGCACGCTGTTCATCGAGCTGGGCCAACTCGGCCAGCAGATGTTCGCGCGAACCCAGGCCGATCTGGCCGCTCACATCGGACTCGGCAACTCGGCCGGCCTTGTCGATGACGTGCACGAAAGTCAGCCCGATACCCAGGCGCAGACTGGCCCAGGCGGCTGCGTCGCACACCGCGGGCGAATAAGCCGAACCGTCAATACATGCGGTGACGTGGCGCTCGCTCATGACATCTCCTCGATTTCTTGTGGGTGCTAATGGCCGCCGAGCAGTTTCTCAGCGTCGGGTTTGTCGTGCACAGCAATACGATCGACCAGCGTGGCACTGGCCTCGTTAAGCCCCACCACATCGACCTCGGCGCCTTCGCGCCGGAATTTCAGTACGACCTTGTCGAGCGCGCCGACCGCGGTGATATCCCAGAAGTGCGCGCGCCGCAGGTCGATACGCACATGATCGAGCGCTTCCTTGAAATCGAAGCCGGCCACGAATTGCTCGGCCGAGGTGAAAAATACCTGCCCGACCACTTCATATTCGCGCGACCGCCCATCGTCAGTTTCGGTACTGCCGATATAAAGCAGCCGGCCGACCTTGTTGGCAAAGAACAGCGACGACAGCAGCACGCCCACGAACACGCCAATCGCCAGGTTGTGGGTCGCCACCACGACGACGACCACCGTAACCATCACCACATTCGTGCTCATCGGGTGCTTGCGCATGTCCCGCAGCGACTCCCAGCTGAAAGTGCCGATCGAGACCATGATCATCACCGCCACGAGTGCGGCCATGGGAATGAGCGACACCCAGTCGGAAAGAAACACCACCATGACGAGCAACACGATGCCGGCGGTGAGCGTGGACAGACGGGTCCGCCCGCCGGATTTGATGTTGATCACCGACTGGCCAATCATGCCGCAACCGGCCATGCCGCCCAGCAGGCCGGCGCCGATGTTGGCGATGCCCTGGCCGCGACATTCGCGGTTCTTGTCGCTGCCGGTATCGGTGAGATCGTCCACGATCGTGGCCGTCATCATCGATTCCATCAGGCCGACCACGGTCAACATGATCGAATACGGCAGGATGATCCAGAACGTTTCCATATTCAGCGGCACGTCGGGCCACAGGAAGACCGGCAACGTATCCGGCAGCTCACCCATGTCGCCGACCGTGTTGATACCCAGATCGCTGGCCATGTACACGCCGGTGAGCACGAGAATGCAGATCAGCGGCGACGGCAGCATGCGCCCGATGACCGGCACGTAGGGAAACAGATAGATGATGCCCAGACCGGCCGCGGTCATGGCATACACATGCCAGGTCACGCCGGTCAGCTCCGGCAGCTGCGCCATAAAGATGAGAATGGCCAGTGCGTTGACGAAGCCCGTGACTACGGAGCGAGACACGAACCGCATCAGCTCGCCCAAGCGTAGTACGCCAGCAACAATCTGCAGCACGCCGGTAAGCAGGGTCGCCGCCAGCAGATACTGCAGGCCGTGCTCAGCCACCAGCGTGGTCATGAGCAGCGCCATCGCCCCCGTGGCCGCCGACACCATGCCCGGGCGCCCGCCGGCGAACGCAATCACCACGCAGATACAGAAGGAGGCATAGAGGCCGACCTTCGGATCGACCCCGGCGATGATGGAAAAGGCAATCGCCTCTGGGATCAACGCCAGGGCGACCACCGTACCGGCGAGCACGTCGGCGCGAATGTTGGAAAACCAGGTTTGTCGTATCGATTGAATCATCGTGTCTCGTGCTGGCGTGACGACACGGCGCGCCCGCACGGCCGTGTGGCGCGGCGACGGTGTCGTTGCGCTGGATCTAACAGCGCCGGGCGTATGTCTTCTTCTCGGGTAAGCAAGCGCCGAGCCAGCAACCGTGGGCGCACGAGCTGACAATCGCGAATGCGTTGGCGCGGCTATGCTCGGTCGGGTCGGCCAACCTGAATACGATATGGCACCGAGGCCGGCGCGCCGAGCGCGCGGATATTAGCAGAAGCCGCCCGACTCCTGCGAGGCAGGCCGTGCGGCGTGCTGCTGAAACGGGCCACGCTGTCGTTCACGATTCGCCCATACACGCTTGAACCGCGTGCGTATCGATGGATAAAGGTCCCATCGCTCGCCGCAGCGGCGCGTCGATCGGTGTCGGTCGGCGCTGCGCACGATCGATCAGCACCATCGTGCTGCGCACGCTGGCCAGACGCACCGAATCTACGGCGACGGCTCCAGCCAGCGCAAACGAGCTGTTGCCGATTCGCTCAACGCCGCAGGTGACCTGCGCAGCCGCCGCCCCACGGCGCCAGTGGTGATAGCTCAGATCGACACTCGCCACCAGCAGGCCCAGCGCAGGGTCGTTACGAATCGGCTTGAGCGTGCCGGCTCGGGATTGCTCGGCGAAACGCGATATGGCGAGTTCGCCGATCACGACATCCGGATCGAGATCGGCATAGCGACCGGAAATTTCGGCGGCCACCGGATAGTCGCTCATATCGACCTGCGTCAGCGGCTTCTCAGGCCAGTCGTCTATCGTTGCCGGCGTAGCCGAGAGCGGCGCTACGAGCGCGTCGTAAGTCGCAGGCGGCAGCGCCCGCCAGCCATCACGTTCCCATGCCCCAATCCAAGCCTGCTGTACGCCAACGCATTCACCCTGCTGAAACAAAGCCGTAGCCACGTGATACCCGTCGCGCTCGACGGCGATGAGACGCGCTGTACACAGTACATCGTGCGGAAAATGGGTTTCACGCAGAAAATGCGTAACCGTGCGTTGCGGGCGCAGCAACACGTCGTCCGAGAAGAGGCTCTCCTGGCCAAGCACCGCCAGTTGATGACGCACCCGGACCTCGAGATGCATACCATGCGCCGCAACGTTATTGACGTGGCGAATGGTATCCATATGGCTGTATTGCGGCACAAGCGTATGGCGGAAATCGTAGCGCTCAGGGTCGCTTTGCCAGGATTGCAATTTCACGATCGATTCCTTGGTGCCGAGCCGTTTCAGCGCTTGAAAACCCGTGATTATCACCCGACAACGACACCGCTTGCATGTCGTGCTCGCGCAATATCGCGATTTTTCCATTAACCGGCATGGGCTCTAGGCCGTGGCGATGCGATGATGCCGACACCGCCGCTTACCGGTAGAACAAGCGTATAAAAAGGAGGCTGATAGCCCATGAGCTCTTTGGATTTCACCACGATTTCACTCGACATCGAAGACGGAATCGCCACCCTCTGGCTGGATCGGCCCGAGAAAATGAACGCATTCACGCCGCAGATGAAAGACGAAATGATCGCGGCCTTCGATCACACCGACGCCAACGACGACGTGCGCGCCGTGATTGTCACCGGGCGGGGCCGCGCCTTTTGTGCAGGCGCCGACCTGTCGTCGGGCGGCGATACCTTCGACTACGACAAACGCAAGGGCGTGGACGGCCGGCGCGACGGCGGCGGGCAGGTGACCCTGCGTATCTTTCGCAGCCTCAAACCCGTGATCGGCGCAATCAACGGCGCCGCCGTCGGCATCGGTGCGACAATGCAGCTGCCCATGGACATCCGTATCGCCGCCGACAACGCAAAGTTCGGCTTTGTGTTTGCGCGCCGCGGCATCACACTCGAAGCCGCCTCGTCGTGGTTTCTCACGCGCACAGTCGGGCTTTCGACCGCCCTGGAATGGTGTTACTCCGGCCGCGTTTTCCCCGCCACCGAAGCACATGAGCGAGGCCTCGTGCGTTCGCTGCATGCACCCGACGATCTCTATGGTGCTGCCGTAGCGCTCGCCCATGAACTCACCGACGAAAGCGCGCCGGTATCGATTGCGATGACACGCCAGCTGCTATGGCGCATGCACGCCGAAGGCCATCCGATGGATGCCCACCGTATCGATAGCCAGGCCATTCGCGCCCGCGGTCGCTCGGACGACGCCAAGGAAGGGGTTTCTTCATTCCTGGAAAAGCGCCCGGCGAAGTTCCCCAACCGTGTATCGACTGATATGCCGGATTTTTTCGATTGGCAGCATGAGCCGCCGTTCGAATGAATCCAGAGCGCAAACGTGGTCGTAGCCGATAAGCCAAGCGAAAGACCCGGTGCGTCCGCACCGGGCTCGATTCCAATGCGTTGTAGACAAAAAAAGTCGTACTCCCTATAAACGGATGAGTCGCAGCCGCACGAACCGGAAGACAGCCCAGACAAATGTTGCGACGCGCTGTGGGGGCGGGGATGGATTTTTTAATCGGGACTTACGACGATCGACTGGTTGCGGCGTCACTTGTGATCGTGGTCGTGGCCTCCTATACGGCGCTCGATCTGGTCGGCCGCATACGCTCGACGCAGGGTGTTTTGCTCTATGGCTGGCTCGCCGCCGGCGCTATTGCCATGGGAACCGGCATCTGGTCGATGCACTTCATTGGCATGCTTGCCTTCGAGCTACCCATCGATATCGGCTTCCGAGCCGACATGACGGCCTTGTCCTGGCTCTTGAGTGTCATGGGTTCGCTCGTGGCGCTGGCGCTGCTGGCCCATCAACGGTTGACCCTGGCCCGGCTGCTCGGCGGCAGCCTGTCCTTGGCCGGTGCGATCGTCACCATGCACTACCTGGGTATGTCGGCCATGCATATTACGCCGGCCGTCCTCTACGACCGAGCGTGGGTCGCGGTGTCGATCGCCATCGTGCTGGCGGCCTGTGCCTGGGCTTTACGCATCGGCTTCGCTTTGCCGACATCCGGGGGGCTGAGCGAGTTCGGGCGCAAGTCTGCCGGCGCGCTGCTGCTGGGTATCGGCGTCGCCGGTATGCATTACACGGGCATGCAGGCTGCCGATTTCCCGGCCTCAAGCACGAGCGCGGCCGCCAGCGAACTGGACTGGCGCTGGCTTGCCTTGTTGATCTGCAATACAAGCCTGCTTCTGCTCGCAACCATGCTCGTGGCCATCGCGCTGGATCGACGCATGGAAAATCGAACCGCACAACTTGTGCAGTCGCTTCAGATGGCCAATGTGCAACTGCACCACGCCAACCGTCACGACCCGCTCACCAACCTCGGCAATCGACAACTACTGCGCGAACGCCTGGAACAGGCGATCGAGTCAGCGCACACGGATCGTCAGCGGGTCGCACTCCTACATATCGGCCTGGACCGTTTCAAACTGGTCAATGACAGCCTGGGGCACGACGCCGGCGATACCCTGCTCACGCGCCTGGCCCATGCCATGAGCCAATCCGCACCGCCAAGCGATACGGTTGCTCGTGTCGGCGGCGACGAGTTCCTGATCTTGATGACAGGCGATGTCGGCAGCCGCACGTTACATCGGACCTGCGAGCGTTTGCTCGCGCTCATCCGAGAAATCGACTACGGGCAGACACGTCTTTCGGGCAGCATTGGCGTGGCCCGCTACCCCATCGATGCCTACGACGCGTCCGGCCTACTTACGGCATCCAACATGGCGATGTACAGCGCCAAACGGGCCGGCCGCGATCAATATGCGTTCTTCACCTCCGAGCTGGCCCAGCGCGTAGAGCGTGATGTCACGATTCAGAACGAGCTAGGTAACGCGATCGATCGCGGGCAGATCCTGCCGTATTACCAACCCAAGTACGACGTACGTACACGCCGACTGGTCGGCGCCGAAGCATTAGCGCGCTGGCAGCACCCGACCGAGGGTTTCGTCCCGCCGGATCGGTTTATCGCCATCGCCGAACGATCTCGCCAAATCAGTGATCTACAAAACTGCATGTTGCGTGCTATTTGTTCCGACATGCGCGACTGGCGCAGCAAGGGACTGCTGGTGCCGCCGATTGCGTTCAACCTGTCGGCCAGCTGTCTTCGTGACCCCGACCTGCCCGATTTCATCGCCTCGATGCTGTCTGAATTCGAGCTTTCCGCAAGAGATCTGATCTGCGAGATCACCGAAACCGCTGCGGTTCCGGAGATAGAACAGGCCCTGGATACGCTGGGCACATTGCGTAACCTCGGCATTCGTATATCGATCGACGACTTCGGCACGGGCTTGTCGAGCATGTCGTACCTGCGGGACCTGCCGATAGACCAGCTCAAGATCGATCGCGCCTTCGTCGCACGCCTGGGCCAAAACGTCGATCATGGCAATGCGATCGTGCGGTCGATCATCGATCTTGCCCACTCCCTCAAGCTCGACGTCGTCGCCGAAGGCGTGGAACTCGAATCACAGCTGAGCACACTCGCCGAGCTTCATTGCGACCAGGTGCAAGGATATCTGTTCAGCCCGGCCGTCGACGCGGATGCCTTTTCGGCTTTTTTAAACCGCTCAACGCGTATCAGAACCCGGCCTCAGCAATAGAAAACGCGCGTTGCGCGAACTGATCAATTGCAGTGCGACAGCTAACGAAATCGACCAAAACGCCGAATCCAAACTACCCGACAGCGATCGGTATTAGGCCTATCAGCAGCGCAAGTGGTACGGCCGCGACGCCGAGATAATCGTTCGGTTCGAGCGCGAAGAGTGCAGCGCGCAACAGAGTCTAATCCATTGGCTCGAAATCATCTTTGGTCACGCCACAGTCCGGACATTCCCAATCATCGGGGATATCCGCGAACGGCGTGCCCGGCTCAATACCCGAGTCCGGGTCGCCTTCGACGGGATCGTAAACGAAGGCACAGACGATACAGATCCATTTGCCGCCGAGATCCTCGGCGTTCGGGGTTTTACTCATAGCAATAATTTGTTGGTCGACGGCAAGGCCGCAGTAAGCCCGCAATCGACAAAGGCCGACCATGGGCAGAGATGCTTACACTTTAGAAAACGTGCGTCAGGCCTCAGCCGTAGGTTGCACCCAGGCGCTCCATGAGATGTTCGTGCGCCGTGATGGGCGGATATTTCGCCGGCTTGCTTTCGCCGTGGCAACTGTCCAGACAGGCGATTTCGGCGTCCATATCGGGATGACAGAAGAACGCCACCGAATAGCGATCGCGCTCAGCATTTTCAGCCAACGATGCACCGACGCGATGCGGCGTGGAGCGAAACACGTCGTTGGTCCAGCGTTGCATGAGATCGCCGGTGTTAATCAGCACGGTGCCCGGAATCGGCGGCGCAAAGCGCCATTCACCGTCAAGGGTACGCACTTCCAGCCCCCCCACATCGTCCTGGAATAACAGGGTGATGCTGCCGTAATCGGTATGCCCGCCGGCACGCGGCTTCGCGGCATCGTCCTGGCCTGCCTTGCCCAACGCCGGATAGTGCAGCACCCGCATGGTGTGGTCGTGTGCTGCATGTTTTTCGACGAAGAATTCCCGGGGCGTTTCCAGCGCGATGGCGAAGGCGTGCAATACCGCATCGGCAGTATTCACACAGGCATGAAAGAAACGCTCCATCACGGGCCGGAAAGCTTGCGGTCGCGGTGGCCAGCGGTTGGCGGGATGACGCTGGGCGTGCTCGCCGCTCATGGCATCATCTTCGTTGATATTGAACGCCTCCTTGAAATCGCCCGGCTGATTCGGATCGAGGCTTTCACGGCCGATAGCGACGTAGCCGAGATTTTCTTCCGCAGACTGCCAGGCAACGTCCTGCTTTATCTGGGCCGGCTGATCGAAGAATTCGGCCGACGCGGCGAACATCTCGTCGAGCAGCGCAGCATCGACGCCATGATGCTTCAGATAAAAGAATCCGATCTCGCGACAGGCGCGCGAAATTTCGGCAGCAGTCTCTGCCTGGCGGCTAGTATCGCCGCCAGTAAATGCAGAAAAATCGATAACCGGTACCGGCAGATCGGTAACAGCGTGGTGGGCATTGGCGGTTGCCATCGTCTGTACTCCTGGCATATAGGAACCGGTTTTTCGAAAGCAGTCGCCTGCCTTCTGGCCGCCGAAACCGGATCGGTGGAATAAAAGGCGTGCTATCGAATAGTTTGATTCGATCGGCCACGCCGAAATCGCGCCGGGCGACGCGCGCAAGAGTTTTGAGCGTCAGTAAGTCGAAGACTCCTTCTGTTTCGTGGTTCGACGACACCCCGGCGCGGCAGCGGCCATCGGCTTCATTTGCGCGCCTTGTCGCGTGTGCCGTAGGTCTCGTTGAGCCGCTTGAGAATATGCTTACCGGCCGTGATTGGCGGGTATATCGCGCTGCCGTCGGCGCGCTCGCAGCCGGGTAGGCACTCGATGGTGGTGTCCGCTGCCGGCGAGCAGAAGAAGGCGATCGAATAGCGCGAGGTATTCGTATCGACACCATTTGGCAGCGCGACGCGGTGGCCGGTCGAGCGGAATACATTGTTGGTCCAACGCTGCATGCAGTCGCCGGTGTTAATGATCATCGCGTCATTGATCGCCGGGGCCATCAACCATTCACCGCGCTTGTTGCGTACTTCCAACCCGCCTTCACCGTGTTGGCTCAGCAAGGTAATGCTGCCGAAATCGGTATGCGCGCCAGCACGAATCTGATTTTCTTGCGGGCCGGCATGCGGCACCGGCGGATAATGTAGAAGTCGTAGCGTATTGGCATAGGCATCGTGGGTTGCGGTAAATGTCCCGGGCGCGATCGACAGCGCTCGCTCCATTGCGGACAGGATGATCTTCGCAGCCGCCAGCGATGCCTCGTAGTACGCCAGCACGGTAGCGCGAAGCGACGGATCATCCGCCGGCCAGCGATTCGACGGCACATGCGCGGCGTCGGCGCCTTGCGCTTCGGCACCGGTATCAAAGGCTTCCTTGAGATCACCCGGCCGACGAGGGTCCAGCGCCTGCACACCTGGACCGACATAGCCGCGGTTCGACTCGGGCGTCAGCCAGGCCAATCGCTGCTTATAGCCCGCATCGCGGGCAAAGAAACGCCGCATGGCCGCGAAGGTGTCATCGCGCAGGGCCGCCGGAAAGCCGACGTTGCGTACATACATGAAACCGATCTCGCGCAGGGCGTGATCGACTTCAGCGACGACCCTGCGCTCACCGTCCGGGTCTCCGCTCAGATACGGCGCGAAGTCGACTATCGGCACTTCGTCGAGGCCTACCTTGCGCCCAGGAGCGTGCATGTCGTCGGCCGGCGATATGGAACGACTCATAAGCTTGTTCTCGCTATTTCGAGGGTCGATATGGCCGCCAGGCGCTGTTCCGCCAGGACTGTGATTCGTGCATCGAGCGGCATGTCGCTACCCCATCTCCTCCGGGATCGGCGAACCGGGGGCAAACGCGAACAGGCGGACACACCTAGTCCACTTTGCCCCATCTGCCTCGCCCGTTCTGGCATGGATGCCGTAGCTCAAGGATGGTCGATAAACTCGAGCGCGTAGCCTTTTTCATAGTCGAGATCGGCGGGCAGCACCTTGGCGTCGACCATTTGCTGGAAGAATGTCTGCCAGCGCGCGTCACTCATGGCGCCAATGCCGTATTGTTCGGCGTCGCCGGACTTAACGATGCCGTATTGCTTCATCTTGTCGAGCGAATAGACAAGCAATGCGTCGGCCTGATCGGCGTTGCGCTCCTGAATCAGCGCATTACCGGGCGCGGGGTTCTCGAAATAGCGGCGGTACCCTTCGACGGTGGCGTCAACGAAGCGCTGGACGAGTTCCGGTTGAGCATCGATCGTTTGTTGCGTGGTATCGATCGTATAGGCGTATGGGCTCCAGCCGTTGTCCGCCAGCAAAATACTCTGAGCCTCGGCACCTGCCTGCGCGAGGAAATAACCATCGTTGGTAATATAGCCTTGCTGGATGGCCTGTTCGTCAGCCACGAACGGACCGAAGTTGTAGTCATAAGGTCGCAGCTGGGAATCGCTGTAATCATATTTGGCTTTCAGCCAGGGCCAATAGGCAACGCGCCCGGCCGTTGGGATCTTGATGGGCTCGCCCTTGAGTTTCTCCAGGCTGTCGTGGCCTACGCCCTTATGGGCGACCAGCGTCTGCGGGTCCTTTTGCATGATCGCTGCGATCGTGACCAAAGGAATACCTTGTTTGACAGCATTGAGCGTATTCAGGCTGTAGCCGGTCTGAAAATCAGTCGCACCACCCATGAGCAGTTGCATGCCGTTAACGTTCGGCCCGCCGTCACGAATCGTCACGTCGAGGCCGTGATTCTCATAAATCCCTTCGGCTTTGGCCTGATAAAAGCCACCGTGCTCGGCCTGGGCATACCAGCTCATCCCGACCGTGACTTCGTCGAGCTCCTGTGCCGACACCGCAGATACCGCGCTAAGCGACAAAACAGCGATCGCGCCTTGAACCATTACGCGGTTGCGACGAAAACGCAGCCACTCGAAGTTGTACTTCATCATCAATCCCAGCGTTACCCAATGCAACGTTGCATGCAAACCATGTGCCATCGGATTTGATCGTCCCGTGTCCCAGCAGCTGATACTTCATAGGCCTGGTGAGCAGACGCCATGCTGGCCTGCTCTATTACCGTGCTCGGCCCGACGACCGCGCACCGAACCAGCACAAAAGAGCAATACCCAGGCATGTCGTGCCGGCGACGCCATAGGCGCCGTCAACCCCCACCGTTTCGAGCAGCGGCTGTGTCACAAGCGGAGAGACGAACTGCCCGGTGAAAATACCGGTATTGACCAGACCCAGCGCCAGGCCCCGTTGGCTACCGCTGGCGCAATCGCTGGCGGTATTCGACAGATGCGGAAACAACAGCCCGACCCCGCTGCCGCCGATCACCAAGCCGATGAGAATCGACCCGTAACCGGGCGCCTGAGCAATCCATAGGTAGCCTAACCCCACCAGCACGAAGATCAGCACGAAGGTGGCCGTCGCCTCTAGAACACGGCGCACACGCACATAGACCATGGCACCTGCACCGACCGACAACGGCATGAAGGCGACCGCCCAACCGGTAGCAAAGGCCGATATATCCGGATCGAGCTCGTGCAGGTAGAACGGCAGATGCACCGGAACCATATAGAACGCGACCATGCCAGCGAATGCCAGCAGCATCGTCGGCACCAGCAGCCGAAAATGCAGCTGCCCGCCAGTCGTTTGGCTGGCATCGCGGCGCGACTCGGCCCGGGGCTCGCGAATATGACATAGCACCAGCGGCAAGATGACCAATGATGCCGCATAGATCGCGAACGCCACCCGCCAGTTGATATCGGCCAGTACCCCGCCCAGGCAAAGATAGATGAAGCCACCGACCGACATCACCCCGGATTGCCAGCCGAGCACGCGTCGGCGCGCCGCTTCGTCGTAATAATCCGCTATCAAAGTGATCGCGGTGACCATGATCACCGCGATCGCACAACCCAGCAGCGCGCGGCTGATGATCAGCCAGACTAAGTTCGTTGCAAGGCCGCCCGACGTGCCCGCGAGCGCGTAGAACACGAGCGCCAGTATCAACGGCTGACGACGCCCAAAACGGTCGATTGCACGGCCGGCCAGCGGCGCGCCAATAGCACTGAACAACGTCGGGAACGTTAGCGACAACCGTACCCAGAAGGCAGCCGTATCGGTATTGCCGAAGGCCCGAGCGATACCGGGCAAGGCCGGCGCGATACAGGCGCTGGACATGACCGTGAGCGAGCTGACCGCGAAGATCGCCGCCAGTCGCCAGCCGTCTTTACCCGGCGAGCCACGATCGGTTTGTGCGAATTCAGACGAGTTCACGTACCGCGGCCGCCGCCTCGCGTGCGAGTTCGCCCATATCAAGCCCGGGAATAACGCCGTCATCCACAATCGTGCGGCCCTGCATCATGGACAGCTTGATATGCGGCGTGCCAGCACAAGTAACCGGCGCGATCGCCGGATCGTGCATACCACAATAGCGCGGCGCGTCGAGATCGTAGAGCACCAAATCCGCATCCTGGCCGACCGCGAGCGTACCGATCGCATCCAAGCCTAGAATCTCGGCGCCGCCGCGCGTGCCCCAGTGCACCACGTCCTCGACGTGGGTGGCCGCGGCATCCATGCGCGTGCGATGTACCAGCCAGGCCTCGTGGGTTTCGCTGATCATGTCGGCCGCCTCGTTGGAGGCCGCACCGTCCACGCCGATGGAAATGGGAATACCGCGTTCGGCCATCGCCGGAATCGGGCCAATGCCGCTGCCGAGGCGGGCATTGGACTGTGGACAGTGGGCAATGCCTGTTTTCGTTTGCGCCAGGATCGAGAATTCAGATTCGTCCACGTGCACCATATGCGCGTAATAGACGTCCTCGCCGACCCAGTCGTGCTCGGCGACGAATTCCACCGGGCGCATACCGTAGTGCTCGGCGCAGTAATCGACATAGCCTTCGGTTTCCGACAGGTGCGAGTGCAGGCGCAGGCCCATGCGCCGTGCCTCGGCCGCGATCACACGCAGATCCTGGGGAGAGACCGAGAACGTCGGCGTGGCCGGGGCGATGATCACCCGCTGTTTGGCATTCGGCGCCGGGTCATGGAAACGACCGTGCAAGCGCTGGATATCGCCAAGAAACTGATCCAGCGTCTCAGGAGCGAGATCCTTCGGATAGCCCGGATGCGCGGCGGGCTGGGTCTGACCGCCGCGACACAGCACGAACCGCAGGCCCATTTCCTCGGCCACCTCAAATAACACGTCGGCCATGGTCGGATCGCCGTCGCGATGATAGAGATAATGATGATCGGCACAGGTGGTGGTGCCCGACAGCGCCAGCTCGGCCAGGCCCACCTTCGCGGCCACGCGCAGCAATTCCGGTGTGAAGCGCGTCAGCCGCGGATACGGCACCAACCGCAGCCAGTCGAACAAGCGCTTGTCGATACCCTCGGGTACACCCTTGAGCACCGCCTGAAACAGATGATGATGCGTGTTAACCCAGCCTGGATAGACGACGCATCGGCTGGCATCGACCGTCGTCTCATCGGCCGCAGCCGCGAGGCCAGGCGCCATCTCGGCAATCACGCCGTCGCGCACACGGATATCCACGCCACCGACGCGCGCGTCGCGTCCGGGCGCGCCGTTGAGTACATCGATAGGGTTCTTGATCAGCCAATTCGTCATGAGTCATTCCATAACGCGAGCGGGCCGCGTCGTTCGACGTCGCCCAAGTGAATAGAAAAGGCCGCGCACACTCGCACGCGGCCAAGGGAGCAACCCGGAGCGCTGTCGCTATTCGCGCGGCATGCGGAATTCATGGATGGTGGCAATCGCCCGCGTCCAGGCATCGATGAGCAGCTCGGCCATGCGTTCGCCGCTCTCGCGGGTCGCGGCCGTGGCATCGCCGACCACGCCGCTTTCCGATACGTCGTGAGCGAGCCAGGCATAGGGCAGCGCACCCTCGGGCGTAAGCCCGCCGACGGTCTCGGGCGGGTACTCGCAGACAGCCCGGTCCATTTTTACGGTGCGCTCGATCAGCGCCCACATGATCGCGGTCTCGGCCGTACCGGCGTGCATGCCCAGTTCGCGCTCTTTTTCGGGCAGCTCGGCGCGGGCTTCGGGTGCAAGCGTCCAGACGAACCAGGGAAAGACCATGAAGTCCGGATATTTTTCGCGCAGGTCACGCGCAACGATATCCAGCACCTGGGGTTGGCCGCCGTGCCCGTTCGCGAAAATGAGTTTGCGAAAACCCGACCGATACAGGCTTTCACCGATATCAGTGAGCATCGCGATCAGCGTCTCGGCGCGCAGCGCGATGGTACCGGGGAAACGGTTGTGCTCGTTGGACTTGCCACACCACACCGCCGGCAGCGCATAGGCCGGAATCGCATCGTCGAGCTGCGCGAGCGCGCGCCCGACGACTTCGCTGGGAATCACGGTATCGACATAGGTCGGCAGGTGCGGGCCGTGCTGTTCGGTGGCCCCCACTGGCAATACTATCGGCGTGTTCGCTTTGTCTTCGAGATCGCGCACGCTGTGCCAGTCCAGAAACGGCAGGAAGCGATGATCCGGCACCGGGCCATTGAGATTCGACTGATTCATCCGACGTTATCCAGTTCGGTGACTTCGCCCCAGGCGCGCATCTTGCCGGGGTTGAGCAGCCCTTTCGGGTCGTAGGCTTTCTTGCGCGCCAGCTGGCGCGGGTCGGCTTCACCGCTGTTGTGCCCATCCTCGAGAATATGCGTATGCGGGTTGGCGATATGCACGTCGTGGGCTTCGTGATACGCGATGATCTCGTCGAGGCGCTCACGCGTGGTATAGCGCACGATCTGGATCCCGCTGCAGGTCATCATCCCGCCGATATTCAGAAATTCCAGATGCATGGGCACCTCGTCGCCGAAGTGCTGGTACATATGCTCGATCTGCTCGAGATTCTTGCCCGCGCGAAAACCGCTTTGCAGATACGTCACATCCTTGTACTGCTTGAGCGCACGCAGCGTGGTGTGGTTCCAGGTGTATTCGATCAGGGTGTTGGAATCGCTTACCTCTTCCGGAGCCACCTGCTTGGCGACCGTACCGTTGTGCTCGGCCGCGATCTCAGCCATGGGCTGAAGCGCGTTCTCGGCGATGATCACGAGGGCCACATGCTGGCCGGGCTTGGCATAGTCGCCTAGTTCGATCATCTGTGGAATCGGATCGGCCAGCACGGTGTCGAGTTTCTTGACCACGCCGCCGGCCTCGCCCAATGCCTGACCGAAACGGGCCGCGTCCATGAAATCGTCGAACACGACGATTGCTTCCGCCCAGGCCAGCGCCGGCGCCATGGCGAATTCGAGTTCCAGCAGGATGCCGTTGGTGCCATAGGCATGATGCAGATCCAGTGCATCGTCGCCGCGCAGTTCGATGACTTGCGGCTCGGCCTCGACGGTCATGACCTTGGCACCGAGCACATTGCCGCGCTCGCCCAGGCGCCCGTAGGTGATCGAACCGATACCGCCGAAACCGCCGGCGAAGAAGCCGCCCACTGTGGCCAGACGAAAGGTCGAGGACATGGTGCGCATTTCCCAGCCTTCGGGCACCGTCCATTTGTTGACCTCGGCCAGACGCATGCCCGCCTGCATGCGTGCCACGCCGCCCTTGAGCCATAGCGGCTGCTTGTAGGCACTCATGTCCATGACCACGCCGCCGAACATGGGGGTGGACTGCCCATAGTTGCCGGTGCCGCTACCGCGCAGCGTCAGCGGTACGCTATGGGCAACGCAGGTCTTGACCACCTGGGCGACCTGTTCTTCGGTCGTGGGTTTAACGACCACGTCCGCCTCATAACCTTCGAAGAAATCCTTGAGCACGGGCGAAAACCAGGAAAAGTCCTTGGACAGACGCTTGCGCTGTTTTTCGTTGGAAATGATCTCGACGTCGCCCAGCTCGGACGAAAACGTCTCGATCGAAAAATCGACGGCCTGTGTCATGTTGATTGCCTTTGTTTGGATTCGCGAATCGATCGGCGTTACCGGCTTATTGCTCGTTCTCGAGATAGCTTTCATGCCAGCTAGCCAGCGCCAGGCGCGACAGCCAGACCATGAGCGCGAACAGCGCGATACCGGTCAGCGTGATCAGAAAGAGTGCGGCGAACATGCGCGGAATCTGGAGCGTGTAACCCGATTGCAGGATCATGTAGGCTAGCCCGGCCTTGGCACCGCCGGTGCCGGCGACGAACTCGGCCACTACCGCGCCGATCAGGGCCAGGCCGCTACTGATGCGCAGCCCGCCGAAGAAATACGGCAATGCGCTGGGTATACGCAGACGCGTGAGAATCTGCCAACGACTCGCGCGGTTCATGCGGAACAGATTCATCAGGTTCGGATCGACGCTGCGCAGGCCCATTGTCGTATTCGAGATGATGGGGAAGATAGCAATGATCACGGCACAGATAATCAGCGCCGTGGTGGTGTCGTCGGCCCAGATGATGATGAGCGGCGCGATCGCGACCACCGGCGTGACCTGCATGATGATCGCGTAGGGAAACAGACTGATTTCGATCCACTTGCTCTGGACGAACAACAACGCCAGCGCCGAACCGAACACCACAGCGATCAGAAACGCGATGACCGTAATCGTGAGCGTGATATAGAGCGCATGCATCAGCACGCCGAAGTTTTCAATCAGCGACACGCCCACCGCCAGCGGCGACGGCAGCACATAGGGCTTGATATCCCAGGCCACCACCGCCGCCTGCCAGCACACCAGCGCGAACACGCCCACCATCAGCGGCGCGAAGATTTGTACGAAACGTTCGTTATGAACCAAGGGAGCTTTCATAAAATGTTCCTCACGGCGAGCGATCAGCTGGAGACTTTTTCCAGCGCGTGCGAGGCACGCCGGCAGTACTCGGCGTACTCGTCGGAATTGCGAAACTCATTGCCGCGCGGATACGGCGCTTCGATGGTTAGCTCTTCAGCGATCCGTCCCGGGCGTGGTGCCATCACCGCGATCCGGTTGGATAGATAGACCGCCTCGTAAACGCTGTGGGTGACGAAGATCACCGTCCAGCCGCGTTCTTTCCACAACCGCAGAATGTCGTCGTTGAGCCGGTTTCGGGTCATCTCGTCGAGGGCGCCGAACGGCTCGTCCATCAGGCACAGACTCGGCTCCGTAACCAGCGCCCGGGCAATCGACGCGCGCATCTGCATGCCGCCCGACAGCTCACGTGGATAGGCCCCTTCGAAGTCCCCCAGGCCCACCATGGTCAATGCGTCACGCACCTTGGGCATGCTCTCGGACTTCTTGACGTGCTTGAGATCAAGCGGCAGGCGCACGTTCTTGTCCAGGCGCGCCCAGGGCATGAGCGTAGGTGACTGGAACACGAAGCACAGCTCGCGCCCGGGCTGGCCGACCACGCCGTAATCCTGTTCCCACCATTTCACCTCACCCGACGTGGCTTTCGACAGCCCCGCGACGATGCGCAACAGCGTGGATTTGCCACAGCCCGACGGCCCCAGCAGGCTGATGAAATCGCCCTCGCGGACGGTCAGATCGACCTGGTCCAGTGCCCTGGTTTCGTTACCATAGACTTTGTCGACCTGACTGATATCGACGACCGGACGCTTGCCGCCCGGAACAGGGCCGCCCGGGGCTTGCGCCGTCGGCTCGGGTGAAGTTTGGGTTTCGGCATCCATGAGTCAGACTCCCGGTACGGGAAAAGCATTGAAAAGAGGGTAAGAAACGGCACGCCGCATCAGGCCTCGGCCCCGACCCAGGGCAGCGATACAAAGCTGTGTTCGCCATCGGCGAAGGCGAGCGTGATGATCGACAGCGCTGCGGCATCCGCGCAGCCCTGGGCGCCGCTGTCGCGGCCGTCGTTGAGTTCCAGCGCCGGAAACGCTGCCCCGGCCAGCGACACGGCCAGGCGATCGCCGGCCGCAAAGCGGGCACACACGGCTCGCAGATCGATGACGATCGGTTCGCCGGTATCGCCTGAAAACCCGCGTCGTACGCCGTGGGCGATATTGCGCGACACGCCGTCGCGATCGACACGTGCCAGCGTCGCGTGCACATCGAACGACGGCGTATCGGCGTCGGCGACGATCGACAGGCACACATCGCCGGCCAGCATGCGATCGGCGGTCAGCGGCTCCGATACATAGCAGGCCACGTCTGGCTGTGCCTCGATGGCGTTGCGCTGGCGCGGGCCGGGCGTTTTCGAGGCGTAATGGCCGCTATCGCTGACCGGACGCCACGGATCGTGTACGATCCGGCAGCCGCCGGTGCCGGGTTGATCATGCAGATGCCCCCCATCCCGCCGCAGGGCATCGGTATTCAGATAGTGTTTTTCGGTCGCATCGGCCGGCCAGGCATCGAAGCGCTGCCAGTCGCACCGTGCGAGATCGAACAGACGCACGTTCGGCAACTGCTCCACACCGTTGTCTGCATCCTTGAGGAACCGGTCGAACCAATGCAGCTGCAGGGCATCGATCGCCATGCCGTCGGCAGCCCGGCCCATGTCCTGATCGCCCACATGCGGTGTCCAGGGCAAGTGCCCCCAGGGGCCGATGTGCAGCTGGCGCGGCGCGTCACCCGGCAGGTCTCGATACGCTTTCAGCGTGCCGCCGAGAAAGCCGTCGAACCACCCGCCGATGAACAGCGCCGGCTGATCGAGCGATGTGAGCTGGGCTGACGGGCTGCGCGCAGCCCAGTAGTCGCTGTCGGCCGGCGCATTCAGCCAGTCGTCGTAGTGGGT
Organism: Salinisphaera shabanensis E1L3A; assembly: GCF_000215955.2. Lineage (GTDB taxonomy): Bacteria > Pseudomonadota > Gammaproteobacteria > Nevskiales > Salinisphaeraceae > Salinisphaera > Salinisphaera shabanensis. The sequence continues at coordinate 75,343 of NZ_AFNV02000008.1, read as the reverse complement.
GCCGGCCAGGCGCTCGCGCAGCGCCGTATTGCGCGGATCGATCAAATCCACGATCGGCGTGGCATGGCCAAGAGCATAGAGATCGCGATAGCGCGTGTCATCGCCACTACGACGTGCGCTCTCGGCGCCCAGTTGGGCGGCCCAGCCGATATTGCGAGCCGCACAAAACACGTCGTTGTCATAGGCCATATCGGCGCGCAGGTCGAACGGCGCCATAGCGGGGCAGATCGCGGCCAGGGCTTCGTGACCGCTGGCAGCGGCCAGCAGCTGGGTCAGCCCCTGATAGGAAAAACCGTACATGCCAACCCGGCCGTTCGAACCGGCCAGATTGGCGACCCAATCGAGCGTATCTGCGCCGTCGTCGCGCTCGTGCACCAATAGATCGAACGCGCCCGCCGAGCTACCGCGCCCGCGTACATCCTGGATGACCACGACGTAGCCACGGGCGGCGTACCAGCTCGGATGGGCATAGGTCACGGTCGAGGCGATACGTCGGCCATAGGGCTGACGCATGAGTAGCACCGGCAGCGCCTCGTCGGTGATCGGCCGATAGACGTCGGCATCCAGGCGCACGCCATCGCGCGTGTGCATGGATTCGACGCTGACCGCAGCGACTTCGAATAGCGGCTCAAGCGGCATGAACGAGCCCGCTGAGAACACGACGGTCTTCGTCATCCAACTCGGCCGGCACGCCCGAGCGGATGAGATCTCCGAATGCGTCGTCCGGCACCATCAGACACATCATGTACAGCCGTTCGCTGCCCGTGTTCTGGATGAAATGCTCACCGCCGCTCGGAATGAGTACTGCATCGCCCTTCTTGAGCGCACAGGGATTGCCATCGACCGTGCAGGTGCCTTCGCCGTGTAAAACGTAGAACCATTCGTCGCCGTGCTCGTGCAGGTTCGGCGGCTGGCGGCCGTCCACGTCGAAAATCTCGATACACACGATGAAGTTCGTGCCGTCGCGTTTCGGGTCGTGGATGATGGCGAGCCGGTTGGTGGCGTCGGCCTCGATTCGATAGGTTTCGAAATCGTCCAGACTGCGGGCGATAGGGTTCATTGGGACTCTCCAGAAGATTGGGCAAAGCCGGCGCGCACGTCAGCGCTGTGGGCAACGAATCCGAAGATCTGCTTGACGTTGTAGCGCGTGGCTTCGCGGCAGAACTCGGGCGATGCGGTGGTCGCACAGTCGTCGACCAGCACACAGTCGTAGCCCAGAAAATTCGCGTCCGCGAGGGTGTGCAGTACGCATTGATCGCTGTTCACGCCGGCGAACAGCAGCGTGGTGATGCCCGCGTTCTTGAGCACGCTGTCGAGTTCGTTATCCCAGAACCCGGACATACGGTACTTGTCGACATGGATATCGCCGGGTGCGGCGACCAGCTCATCGACCGTGGCTGCGCCCCAGCTGTCGCGCTCGAGAACGGGCGCGCCGCTGGCCGGGACCGCGTCGCCCAGACCCACGCTCTGTCCGTCGGGGTTATAGACATGCAGCAACGCCGCGCTGATGTTGCGTCGGTCGAGCCGGTTGCCCCAGTTCACCCACACCACCGGCACCTCGGCCGTACGCAGCACCGGCAACAGATCAGCCAACGGCTCGATAGCTTGGCGTGGTCCCGATACATCGACACCGATATGGGCCAGCCAGCCATCGGGGTGACAGAAATCATTTTGCATATCGATGACGACGATGGCCGTCTTGTTCGCATCGACAACGATGTGCTGCGGCTCGGCCTGGATAGCGACGCGGCGCGGTGGCGGCGGCGTACGGGTCATATCCACCTGCTGCGCGTTGACATGCCAGGCCGTCGCCGGCGCATGGCCCAGGCTGGCGTTGTAGTCAGTGTCCTTCATCGTGGCTAGAACTCGATTCGAAACCGGTGCGCCTATAGCGCACAACGTTGCATGCATCACGATGCATGGCGTGTGCCAACTTCGACGCATCTGCCAACTTCGTGCCAGTCGCGACGCCGCGGCCTGCTTGTATCGGTCACATCGCGAGCGCTCATGCGCTGACCGGGGACACAGGCTTGCTACGCAACGGTGCAGACGCGGCCGCGAATACCTCGCAGCACCGTGATGCAGCCCTAGGTCAGTGCAACCGCCTGGCCATCGCTACGTGCGTCGCTCGCCCCTTCGATCAAACCATCGCTACCAATGGCGATCGCACCGGCCTGGCCAAATACCGCGCTATGACGGGGCAGCCAGGCAACGTCGTGGCCGCGACGGGTCAATTCGGCGGCCGTCGACGGCGACCATCCCGTTTCCAGCTTGAGATTGTCCGGGCCTTGGCCCATATGACGGCCCTGCAGCCAGCGCGGCGCATCGACGGCAGCACCGAGGCTCATGCCTTGTGCGGCGATGCGGTTAAAGATGGCCGATTGCGACTGCGGCTGGCCGTCGCCGCCCATCACCCCATAAATAAGACGCCGGCCATCGTTAAGATCAGCCATCGCCGGATTGAGCGTATGCAGCGGCCGCGCGCCGGAGGCGATGCGGCTCGGGTGGGCGGCGTCGAGCGAAAACGCCGCTCCCCGGTTATGCCACCAGATACCGGTGCCCGGCAGCACGAGGCCACTGCCGAAATCCTGAAATACGCTATGAATGGCACTGACCGCATTGCCGTGGGCATCAATCACGCCGGCCCATACCGTATCGCCGGTGCGCCCAGCGTCGGGAGCGAGCGCGTGGTGTCGGTCGATTTCGCCAGCCAGCGCGTCGAGCGTGGCGTCGTCGAGCAGATGATGGAACTCTGCGCTCACATGGCGTGGATCGCCGCCCAGCCGGTTGCGGCAGGCAAAGGCCCGCTTCGTGGCTTCGACCATGGCATGCACGAGGTCGGCGTCGTCGGTATTGAAGGGCCAGCCGAGCCGGTCGGTGATGCCGAGAATCATCAACGACGCCACGCCCTGGGTCGGCGCACCGACGTTATAAAGCTGGCCGGCACCATGAGACAGCGCGATCGGCTCGGGATACTGGACCCGATAGGCGGCCAGATCCGACGCCCGTAACGGACTATCGGCGGCCGCCAGATCGCGCGCGATAGTCGCCGCCAGATCGCCGCGATAAAAGTCGTCGCAACCCGCTTCGACAACACGTTTCAACGTTTGCGCCAACGCCGGCAGCTTGAGCTGCTGTTCGGCTTGTAGTGGGCTGCGCCGGCCATCCAAGCCGCTATCGGCACCGCCGAACTGCTCGGCAAAACCGTCGATGTCGCCCAATGTGTTCCAGCCCTGGGCACTGGTTTCGGCCAGATGCGGGGCGACCACCGCGCCGCGCTCGGCATAATCGATCGCCGGCGCCAGGAGTCGATCCAGCGGCATCGTCCCGCCCCACTCGGCAGCACGTTCGAGCGCGGCCTGCCAGCCGGCCACGCTGCCCGCCACGGTATTGGCCGCAAGCGGCCCGCGTGCCGGAATCCTGTCGTAGCCATGGTCGGCAAAGAAGCCGCGAGTCGCCAACGCGGCGGCCCCGCCACTGGCATCGATCACGGCCGGTGGCTCGCCCGGCGCTGCGCTGAGCCAGAAACTGTCGCCACCAAGGCCGTTCATATGCGGATAGACGACGGCAAGCACCGCCGCGGCGGCCACGCTGGCTTCGAGCGCGTTGCCGCCTTCGGCCAGCACGTCGGCGCCGGCCTGGCTGGCGCGCGCGTCCGGCGTAACCACCATGCCGCGCCGGCCGTAGGCATGAAAGCGCGCATCGATCGTCATGGGCACACCGGGGTGGCAAAACGCGGTCGCGTTATCGACCCGCGGATTCGATCGCCTCGATAAACGTCGTGGAGGTCGTCGTCGCCCCGAACACGCCGCCCTGCATGCCGATCATGGTGATTGCGGCATCGCGATGCTTGATTTCGGTCGCGCCCGTGCAGTCGGTGAGCAAAAGGCATTCGAAGCCGCGGTCGTTGGCTTCACGCATGGTGGTGTGTACGCACACATCGGTAGTGATGCCGGTCAGCACGATATGGGTGATGCCTTGGGTGCGCAGCACATGCTCCAGATCGGTGGCATAAAACGAGCCTTTGCCCGGCTTGTCGATAATGATCTCGCCTTCGACAGGTGCCAGCTCGGGCACGATCTGCCAGCCGGGCTCGCCGCGCGTGAGAATACGACCGCAAGGGCCGGGGTTGCCGATACCGGGCGATACCTGCTCGCTGCGCCAACGCTTGTTTGCGGGCAGATCCACCAGTTCCGGCCGATGCCCTTCGCGGGTATGAATGACCATCATGTCGGTCGTGCGCACAGCGTCCAGCAGACGCCCGATCGGCGCCACGCAGTCGCGGGTGAGCGCGAGGTCGTAGCCCATCGAATCCACGTAGCCGCCCTTGCCACAGAAATCGACCTGCATATCGATCACCATGACCGCGATCTTCTCGGCGGGCACCTGGCCATCGAACGGCCAATGATACGGTTGTGCGTCTATCGGCAAATCGATCATCGATACTCCTCGGTACAAAAACGTGCGCCCGCTCGCACGCCACTACCGACGCATCGCAAACGGCCACCATCAAAAATTCAACGTTGTATACATGCAATCGACATGCCAGCGACGAGAATGGCACCGGCGTCGCGCAAACGGCCGCCGCTGATGACACCGCCGCGCTAATCGCCGCGCCGAAGCGCCGGCAACACAGCCACATCCAACAAGGGGGCTAGCGGCAACGTGGTCGTCGTGTCCGCCCATGATAACCAGTGCAATTCGGCGATTTCGGCATGGGCGGCGGGCGGCGTCACCAGGGCCGAACGATGTTCGAACACGTGGGCAACGATACGTGTGTCGGCTTCGTTGGCGGCCACACATTCGAATACACCCAATGTCCGGCAAGCCGACGGCTCGATGAGACAGCCGGTCTCCTCACGCGCTTCACGACAGGCCGCAGCCCGCGGCGTTTCGCCGCGCTCGATCTTGCCGCCTGGCAGCATGAACGCCCACGTGTCACGCTTGCGCACCAACAGCAAATGACCTCGGCCATCGAACAGACACAGTGCAGCGACCGTGAGCCAGCGAACCTCGGCGCCGGGCTGGCCTGCGGTTTCTTTCATCAGGCGCTCTGCCCGGCCGTGTCTTTTGCGTGGGCCAGCAGTTCGCCGACCACGCTGACCGCGATCTCGGCGGGCGTATCGCTCTTGATCGGCAGCCCGATCGGACCCGCAATACGGGCAACCCCATCGGCATCGGCGCCCTGCTCGATTAGCGTTGTGCGAATTGCCTGAATCTTCTGGCGGCTGCCCATTACGCCCAGACTGCGGGTCCCGATCGCGGCCAGCGGTCCCAGGGCGGCGATATCCGAGCGTATCGACGACGTCATGACACGCACGACGGTCATCGGCGCATGCCGTAACCGTGCAGCGACGTCCCTGTAATCGGCCACATATTCACCACGTATGCCCTCGATTGCCGTTATACGCTCGGCACGATGATCGAACAGCGTGACGTCATAGCCGACATCACGCGCCAGCCGCGCTACAGCCAGACCACAATGACCGGCGCCGACGATCGCCAGCCGTTGAGCCGCCGGGCTGTGCTCGCGATAACACCAATCGGCGCCATGCCCTTGTTGCAGCCCCTCGTGGCCATCGAGCGTATCGACGAAGCGCACGCCGCACGACTGCACGAGCAACGTGCCGGGCGAGTCGACTGCCTGCGCTTGGGCATGCGCGGCAATAGCTGCGACGTCGCGCGCCGGATCCAGATAGAGCAATAGATTGGTCTGCTCACCGGCACAGATCAGCCCCGAGGCGTCGTCACCTGCATTTTTTCGATGCACCCGTCTTTGCAGCACCGCCACCGGGCCGCGATCGGCCAGGGTGCGACGACTGCGCTCCAACAGATCACGCTCCATGATGCCGCCGCCGATCGTGCCCACAGTCTTGCCGCTATCGTCGCGCATGAGACGGGCGCCGCGGGTGCCGGGCGAGCCGCGGGTATTGGCGACCACCAGGGCCACGAAAACCGCGCGCCCTGCCGCCAGACGCTCGACCACCGTCGGCCAGAACGCGGGCACGCTCATCGGCTAGGTGCGTGTGCGTGCTTGGGGCACGGGCGTGTCGCCGAGCAGCGCATCGATTCGGCCCGAATAGAGCTGCATAAGCGTCTTTTCCGGGGTCATCGGCGCATCGAAGCCAAGTTCGGCATCGGAGTTGAAGGCACGGATCGCCTCGCGCAGCGCAAAATACACGCCGGGCGCATACAGAAATGGCGGCTCGCCCACGGCCTTCGAGGAATACGGGCCAATGCTGTTACCCGGGTCCTCGAGCAGATGGATACGGATATCGTCGGGCACGAGGTAGACACCCGGCACCTTGTAACTGGCATGGGTCGCGGTCGTGCACGCCCCGGTTTCGCGATCGAAGCGCAGGTCTTCGCAGGTCATCCAGCCGATGCCCTGCAACAAACCGCCCTCGATCTGGCCGATATCGACGGCCTCGTTGAGCGGCCGCCCCATATCGTGGGCGACCGAGACACGTTCGATCCTATAGGTGCCGCGCAGACAATCGACTTCGACCTCGAACACCGCCGTGCCGTATACGTGGTACGCAAAGGCCTGGCCCTTCTCCACGGACGGGTCAAAGGCGATACCGGGCGTGGCGTAGAAACCATGATCCGATAGATTGATGCGGTTGAGAAACGCCTGGGCGACGAGATCATCCCAAGCCCAGGCGGCATCAGTGCCGTCTTGCGTGACACGGGCATCGACGATATCTAGCGTATCGACGGCCACGCCGAGCCGATCGGCCGCGAACGCGAGCAAACGATCACGAATCTTTTGTGCGGCCACCAGCACCGCGTTGCCATTGAGATCGGTCGTCGCGCTGGCCGCGGACGGGCCCATGTTCGCCGTACGCAGCGTATTCGTGGATTGCACCGTAATGCGCTCGACCGGCAGCCCGAATGCACGCGCGGCGATCGCCGCCAGCTTGGTCGACAGGCCCTGCCCCATTTCGATGCCGCCGCTGGACAGCGTCACGCTGCCGTCCTGATAGATATGTACCAGCGCCTGGCCTTGGTTGAGCGGAATCTTGGTGAACGACACGCCGTGGCAGATCGGCAGCACTGCCATACCTTTCTTGACCAAGCGATTGTCGGCATTGAAAGCCTCGATATCCGTACGTATGCCGGCCAGGTCGAACTGCATGTCGGCCGCTTCCCAGCAAAGATGCGCATGCTCGTGGCTGACCTGTTGGCCGTAGGGAAACCAGTCGCCGTCGTGCACGAGATTGCGTCGCTTGAGTGTCTCCGGCGCGATGCCCAGCCGTTCGGCCGCATGGTGAATCGCGCACTCGATGACCCACAGCCCCTGTGCCGCCCCAAAACCGCGAAACGCAGTATTGGGCACGATATTCGTACGGCAACAGGCCGCGTGCACGCGAAAGTTCGGGATGCGATACGTATTGCAGCTGGTAAATAACGTGCGCTCGAGCACCGCAGGCGACAGTTCGGTATAACCGCCCGAGTTCTGATAGTGGCGGGCCTCGAAGGCCAGGATATCGCCGTCTGCCGACAAACCCAGCCGATAATCCGAGGAATAGGGATGACGCTTGCCCGTGATGCGCATATCGGTGGCCCGATCGAGCACCAGCTCGGTCGGCCGGCCCGTCAAGCGGGCCGCGACCGCCGCGAGGCTGGCGATCGAGTTGGCGTTGTCTTCCTTGCCACCGAACCCACCGCCCAACCGCACCACATCGATTTCCACCCGATGCAGCGCCACACCCAGGGCGCGAGCGACACACTTCTGCACCATCGTAGGGCCCTGCGTCGACGCCATGACCTGGGCGCCGCCGTCCTCGCGCGGATAGGCCCGGGCGCGCTGGGTTTCCATATACACGTGTTCCTGGCCGGCCAGTTCAGCCGTGCCCTCGACGACCGTGGCGCAGGCGGCCCAGACGGCATCGACATCGCCCTGAGCGAAGGTACGCTCCACGCCGAACAGGTCGCCGCGTGCATGCGCCACGCGCGGATCGGTGACGATCTCGCGGGCTTCGATATCCACCGTGACAAGCGCGGCGGCTCGGCGGGCGCTGGCGGTATCGGTGGCCGCGATCAAGACGATGGGCTGGCCGATATAACGGACCTCGCCGACCGCCAGCAGCGCTTCATCCTGAACCACAGGCCCATGCCAGGGGTCGCCTGGAATATCGTCGGCAGTAAAAACCGCCACGACGTTGTCCGCGGCCTGCGCTGCGCGGGTATCGATCGACCGAATCCGGCCGTGGGCGACCGGCGAGCCGAACACCGCCAGATGCAGCATATTCTCCGGGCGCGGATGATCGTCGACATAGCGCGAGGTGCCACGCACATGAAATTCGGCGTCCAAATGACGGCTCACGAGGCCACCTCCGGCGTCAGCGCTTCCATATCCACCGCATCGCCGAACAGCACTAAGAAATGCGCCAGCACCAGCTGGCGCAACAGCAGCCGCTTGTAGCGCGCACTGCCTTGATAGTCGTCGACCGGGGCGATATCCACGCCGAGGCGATCGAGCGCCCCACCGAGCGTGTCTTGATCGATCGTTCGTTTTTCGAGCCAGGCTTCGACGTTGCGCAGCCGTTGTGGCCGCGCGCCAATACCGGCGGCCGCCAGACGCACGTACTCAATACGGCCCGCGACAACACGACAGGCCATGAACGTATTCACGATCGCCTTGTCGTGATGGCTGCGCTTGGAGACCCGCTCGAAGTTCACCCGGCGCCCGGGGTCGCGGCGCAGATGTAGCGCCGCCACTATTTCGTCGGCCGCCAAATCCACCTGCGTGGCATCGCGATAGAAATCGGCCAGCGCGAGCTCGCGACGACCGGCCGAGCCCACGATCTCCAGCGTGGCGTCGAGGCCCAGCATAATCGTGGCCAGATCGGCGTTGTGCGCACCGGTCACTATGTTGCCGCCGAGCGTGGAACGATTACGAATGGTCTGTGCAGCGACCGGCAACAGATCGCTGGCAACCGTCGGCACAATGGCGGCCATCGCCGGCGACTCCATGAGCTCGCGTGTTGTCGTCATCGCGCCTATACGCAGGCCGTCACCCGTGTCTTGAATGCCATGCAGCACAGGCTCACGCGATAACAAACGCAATCGCTCGGGCGCTGCGGCCTGGGCCGGACCGCGGGTATAGATATCGGTGCTCCCGGCCAGCGGCACCCCCTCGGACACAAGAGCCGGCGCCGGATCGAGCCCCTCGCGCAACGTATCAATGGTATCGAACCACGCCGGCAAAAGATCGGCGGCAACCAACGCCGATCGATTGGCCGGCAGCGACAGCGCACCCAGCGCTTCGGCGATCAAATCGCCCGCGCGCAGCAAGCCGCCGTAGCCGGTACAACGACACAGATGGCCACCGAGTGCACGGCGGATATCGTCACGTGTCGGCATGCGCTGTGCACTCAAGGCCAGTTCGGTGAACGAGACGACGATGCCCGGCGTGCAGTAACCACACTGCGAACCGTAACCATCCACGATCGCGCGCTGGATCGCCGTCATTGCCCCATCGGCGCGGTTGAGCCCTTCGATGGTGATGACATGGCAGCTGGCCACATCGGCCAGGGGTACGAGACAGGCGGTCACGCTACGATAAACCCACACGCCATCGGCACCCGGGCGACCCAACAACACGGCACAGGCGCCGCAGTCGCCCTCGTGGCAGCCTTCCTTGATACCCACAATCCGACGCCGGTCGCGCAGATAATCCAGCAGCGCCAACGTCGGGCCGGCGTGCGCATGTTCGACGTGCGCGTTGAGCAGAAACTCGATCCCAACGCTCATGGCATCGTGTCGCCAGCATCGTTGTGCGGCGCGGCCTTGTACGCAGCCCAACCGTCGTAATGGGAGATATCGGGCCAGCCTTTTTCGTCTATCGTGGCCTGCGGGCACAGCATGGCGGTGATCGTCTCGCCGTTGTCGAGCGCGACGCTCGAACGCACCAGATCGGGCGGCTCGCTGGCCAGCAGTGCGACGAGCTGGGCCTCACTCAGCGCGTAAACCTCGCCGGGAATCGCAATGCCCGTCTCGCCGGCCTGGGCCGGCCGAATCGCCGGATGCCAGCCATCGTTGGCATCGTACAAACGATACAGCGCGGCGGTGCGTACGGCCTTGACGAAGCGCGCTTCGCCCAGCGTGTGATGGTCCGGCTGGCCCGATAGCGCCGAGCCACAAATAAAAAACGCGGTGGTCTTAGCAGTCACCATAAGCTCTCGGTATGGGTCTCAAGAAAAACGGCGTAGCTGTGGGCGAGCGAGATCGATGCCACTCGCCGGCTGGCGCGGCGCCACAGAGGCCGCATCTCAACTGCCCCGGTAGCTGCTGTAGGCAAACGGCGATACGAGCAACGGCACGTGATAGTGCTCGTCGGGCCGGTCCACCGTGAAGCGCACGGGCACGCGATCCAGAAATACCCTGGTGGCGCCGCTGTCGGCGAAATAGGCGCCGACATGAAAAATCAGCTCGTAGCTGCCTGCGATGAAGGCTTCGCCTTCGCACAACGGCCCGTGCGCCCGCCCGTCGTCATTGGTGACGAAATCGGCCAACGGCGCAGCCGCGACGTCGTCGCCCAGTCGCCAGAGCTCGACGCGCAGGCCGGCAGCCGGGCCGCCGCGGGTGGTATCGAGTACGTGTGTGGTCAGCGCCCCCATGGTTCAGCCGTCGTCAGGTGTGACGGTCAACATGATATGCCCATACGGTGGCCGGGGGTCGCAGTAGGTCTTGGCGTGACCGTCGTCGGCCTCGAAAGCGGTATCCCAAAGGCGATTCTGCGCCTCGAAGTGCAACTCGCCCAGCTGTGGATAGCGCGCGAAGATACGCTCGCCCATTGCATGCACGAGATGCTGAATCGACAGACTGTTGAACTCGTGGAACACGACCTGCAGCAGATCTCGCAGCTGCTGCGCATCGACATAGTCACGATGGTCGCTGGCCACCGCATTCGCGGCCTGTCGGTAACGCCAGTAAACGTCGAGATAGATGAACAGCGGTCGGTCGCGACGCTCTGGCAGCGTGGTGTGTTCGTCACGCGGGAAATTCATGAATGAGCTGCCCGTGAGCTTGATCAACTGCATACCCAAACGGCCGCTGCGTTGCGCGGTGATTTCGTGTGCCTGCGCGCCTCGCATCACGGTCATTTCGGCATAGCCGAAGTCGTCGCGACTGCGCGAAAAAAGCCGATCGGACGCCTCTAGCCCACCCTGGCTATCGGGCACCTGGGCGGCCATGAACGGCTGCTCACGCCCGAGGATCTTCATACCCGCCATATCGGCATAGGTATCGAGAAACCGCGTGGCCAGGAAATGCAGCAATCCCTCGATCGTCGCGCCTTCGAACGCCAGCCCCTGCTTGAGGATGAAGTTCTTCATCGTGTCGGTGGCCACGACCGCCTGATTGTCGCCCTTGGTATAAGCGGCTTCGAAATGGTCACCGAGCACATGGACCTCGACGTCCACCGCGAACAAGCGGTTGGCACGACCAGTAAAACCGGACTCGGGAATCGGGGTGATACCGGTCAACGGCGCAGCGTAGCTGCGATACATCGTGACGGCACATTTGCCGTATTCGATATGGGTAATATTCAAAGTGAATCCTCTATCCTGTCGCACAGACGCAAGTACGCGATACGGTGAATTTCAGCCACAGCGGCGGCTTTTTCCTGTGCGAACGTGTGGTTCAGGCGCGCTTCAATATGGGCCACGATCGAAGTCGCGCCATGGCCTTTCACCGCCATGACGAATGGCATATCGAACTTATCTTCGTACGCCTGGTTGAGCCGGGCCAAGACCTCGGCCTGGTGATCGTCCAGCGAGTCGAGGCCAGCGCCGGCTTGCTCACGCCCCGAGTCCGCGCTCAGCGGGGCTGCCCGAAACGCCCCGGCGTTCAATGACGGATGCGCACGAATCAAGGCCAGTCGTGCAGCCTCGTCAGCTCCATCAACCTGTGCGGCCAAGGCCGCATGCAGTGCGGACAACGTGCTGAAAGGCCGCGCCTCGGCGCCTGCGTGGGCGACCCACGGCGAGTTTTCGTAGATATCGCCAAGGGCAGCCTCGAATTCGGATGCCCCTAATCGGTTCAACCGGTCGAGTGTCCACCTCACCGAGGCTGACCTTTCAATCGCAGGCGAACGAAGCTGCCGGTATATATGAGAGCCAATGTGACTACCCTAGATGCATACAACATTGCATCTCAGGCTCGTAGCATCTTCTGTGCCACTCATGCCACGCCATGGGTCCGGCAGCTATAGGCAACAGACGAGCCCGGGCGCACCAACGAAATGCTTAGACGATAGATCGTTGCACTCGATACGGGCAATTGACCCTCCCTCTGCTCGAACATGGCGCACTGGTTGTGGCCGCCGCCATACAGCGCACGTCTGCGAGGTCGCTTCTACTATGGTGGCCTAGCCGTTGCATACAACGACCTCCGTGCTCGCCCATTTAAATGACTCTGGAGTTATTCACGCCATGACGACATCAACCCGGACCACTGTCCACCGTATAGCGACCGATTCTCCCGCTGACACCCGCGGCCTGGTTCAACTCATCGAATCCAACGCCCTCGATCCCGCGACCGTTGTCGCGGTGTTCGGCAAAACCGAAGGCAACGGCTGCGTCAACGATTTCACCCGCGGCTATGCCACGGAGCGCCTGCAGAATCTGTTTGCATCGCATATCGGCAGCGATGCAGCGCGACGCATCGCAATGGTTATGTCCGGCGGTACCGAAGGGGTTATCAGCCCACACCTCACCGTCATTTGCCGCGAGCGGAGTGCGCAACCCAGCGCCGTGGACACCCAGGCACTCGCCGTCGGCGTCGCACGAACGCCCGAGCTGGCAGCACACGACATCGGCCGACGTGCCCAGATCCAGGCCGTGGCCACTGCCACGGCGCAGGCGCTGCAGCAGGCGGGTATCGACGACCCCGATGATGTGCACTACGTGCAGGTCAAATGCCCGTTGCTAACCAGCCAGAAAATCCGTGAAGCCCAGACGACCGGTCACGCAGTGGCAACCACGGATACCTACAAATCGATGGGCTATTCTCGCGGCGCCAGTGCGCTCGGCGTGGCAGTCGCGCTCGGCGAGATCGAAGCCGAACGGGCGCAGGACGAAACCGTCCTCGAGGACATGAACTGCTTCAGCGCGGTGGCTTCTGCCTCGGCCGGCAGCGAACTCGACTATTGCGAGGTAATCGTCATTGGCAACACGCTTTCCGCGAGCGGCGATCTGTATGCCCGCCATGCGGTCATGCAGGACGCAATCGATGCCGAGGCGGTACGACAGGCACTGGCCGCCGATGCGCCCGGGGATCGCGTCGTTCAGCTGTTCGCAAAAGCCGAAGCCGACCCATCGGGCGAAATCCGCGGTCGCCGGCATACGATGATCAACGACTCGGATATCAATCACACCCGTCACGCACGCGCAGTGGTGGGCGGTGTGATTGCGGCCCTGGCCGGCGACCCGACGGTGTATGTCTCCGGTGGCGCCGAGCATCAGGGCCCGAGCGGCGGCGGGGTCATCGCGGCCATCCTCTCGCGCGGCTAGACCTCGGCAAGCCGAGGCTGCATGCAGCGTCCGCGGCGAGCGTTATGCGATGGCTGTCTGTAACACCTTGGCCGCCGCAGTGTGGTCGTGGATGAGATGGCCGATATCCATACCCGGAATCGCGCCGTCTTCTACCACCCAACGCCCCGCCACCATCACGCGATCCGCACGGTGTGCACCGCACAGCACGATCGCGGCCAGCGGATCGCCGTGGCCGGAGAAACGCAGTTCGTCGAGCTTGAACAGGGCCAGGTCGGCCTGTTTGCCGACTTCGATCGAACCCAGGTCATTGGCACGACCCAGGCATTTCGCCGAGCCGAGCGTGGCCCAGCGTAGGGCATCGGCATGGGTCACGGTCTGAGCGTCGGTGGCCAGACGTTGCAGGAAAAACGCCTGACGCACCTCCTGCATCAGGTTCGAGCAATCGTTCGAGGCAGAGCCGTCCACGCCGAGGCCGATCGAGCAGCCAGCGCGCTCCAGGTCGGTGGCGCGACAGGTGCCCGACGCCAGAATCATGTTCGAACTCGGACAATGGGCAATGCCCACACCTGCCTTACCCAGCTTGGCTATTTCGTGATCGTCGAAATGGATGCCGTGGCCCAGCCAGACGTCGTTGGCCAACCATTCGACGTCTTCCATATAGTCGGCCGAGCGGCAGCCGTAGTGCTCGACGCAGTAATCGACCTCGCCGGTGGTCTCGGCCATATGGGTATGCAATAGCGCACCGTGGCGGCGGGCCAGGCGCGCGCTTTCACGCATAAGTTCCTGGGTACAGGACAGCAGCGTGCAGGGGGCGAGCGCGATCTGCAGCATCGCGCCGTCGCCGGTCTCGTGATAGGTGTTCAGTATCCGCTCGGACTCGAGCAGGATATGTTCAGTCGGTTGGACCACGCTTTCGGGTTGCACATCACCTGGGCGACCGGCCTGATCCATCGAGCCGCGCGTGAGCACTGCGCGTAAACCCAGTGCACGAGCTTCCTCGGCCTCGATATCCACGGCCTTGTCATCCAGCCCCTTCGGATAGAGGTAGTGATGATCCATCACCGTCGTACAACCCGATAGCAACAGTTCGGCCATGGCGACCCGTACAGCCAGACGCATCATTTCCGGCGTCAAGTGCTTCCAGAAAGGGAACAGCGAGCCCAGCCACGGATAGAGCTCCTTGTTCAGCGCCGGCGGAAAGGCCCGTGTGAGCGTTTGGAAGAAATGGTGATGGGTATTAATCATTCCGGGAATCACAACGTGTTCACCGGCGTCGTAGACACTGTCTACATGAGCCTGCGGCGTCTGGCCGCTGGGTACGAGTTCGACTATACGCGCGCCATCGACAACGATACCGCCGCCTGCGTTCTCGGCCAGAATGGATAACGGATTCTTGATCCAGATCGACATGACTTTCCTTGAATGCGCACCGCGCAGGCGATGCGATAATGAAATGACGCAAAACGGCCGCCGCTCGCAGCAACGAACGACGACGGCCGGCGCTTGGGTCTAGCGTGGCAACTCAGGCAACGGCAGACGACCTAAGCCGAGCTTCCGGTTCGCCGTGCGCCTCCAGCAGACGTTTGAGCTGCTGGCGCATGACCAGCCCTGGCTTGTCCGAGGGCATATGCAGCTCCTCACCGCTGGCGGTGTCGAGGGGTACATCGTAGTTGGTCGACTCGAGGATGAACTTGTCCTCGCCGGTGACTTCACGATCGAAGGCGATGATCCCGGCAGCCGGCGAGTCGGCTTCGCTGTCGCTGCGATAGACGAACTGACAGATCTGCGAGGTGGCATCGTCGATTGGCGTCGCCCAGGTCACGATGGCGTGCACCACCCCGTTGGGATACGTGATCTGGAGCTTGCGGCCGAACGGCAGGTACCAGCGGCTGCGCATATCGCGCTCGGTTTCGTCGCTGTCCATGTTCAGCGCCTTCTTTTGTGCTTCCGGGTTCTTGACCGGCGCGATGGCGTGCATATGGAAACCGTCGACGACCTCGTCGATGGCCAGCTTGGCCGGCACCGGGTCCTCGGCCTTGCCGAACGTGTTCTGGTGCACGAAAGAAAAATGTGCGTTGTCGAACGAGTTCTCCATGATGCGCAGCCCGGCACAAGACCAGGGTTCGTAGAACTCGTGGAACATGCGATAGCCTTCGCGTTCGGCCTCTTCGAACTCAGGGATGTCGAAGAGCGGTTCGTCTAGACAGACCCAGGCATAGTCGTAGCGGGCCTGGCAGTGGTAGGCCGCGACCTTGCCACGGGCCGGCCGGTCAGGCGTTTGCGGAATCTTCACGCAGGCGCCGGTCGCGTCGTAACACCAGCCATGGTAGCCGCATACGATCTGGTCGCCATCGACCCAGCCCCGGGACAGCTGGGCATGGCGATGGCAGCAGCGATCGGCCAGCGCGACCGGCTCGTCGGACGTGTTCTTCCAGAGCACAATATTTTCGCCGAGCAGCGTGAAGGGTTTCGGGCCGTCGTCGAGTTCGCCGAGCGGCATGACGGGATACCAGAAACGGCGCAATACCGGTTGTTGAGTCACAAGCATCTCGATGGTCCTCTTGAGCTTGGATACGCGCTGTGCCGGACGCGATGGGTTTTTGCGCGAAGCCGGAATCTGCGCTTCGCGACGCGGGCCGGCGCGGGTGTGCCGCGCGCCGGCCTCATGCTTCAGTCGGGCTCGTCGTTGCCGAGCATCTCTTGTGCCTTGTTGACGAAATCGAGCGTGTAGACCTGTTTGTAATCGGTATCGGCGGGCACCATGCCCACGTTGGTCATGAAATCGAAGGTCTGTTTCCAGCGCTCGTCAGTCATCGTGCCGATGCCGGGATTGCCCGTGTCGCCGCCGGTAATAAGACCGTATTCCTTCATCTTGTCGATACCGAAGGCAATCTGTTCGTCGCTCATATCGGCATTGGCCTGCTGGATGTGCTTGTTGCCCTCGGTCGGATCATCCAAATAGTGCTGCCAGCCCACGATCGTGGCGGTCACGAAACGCTGCACGACATCCGGGTTTTCTTCGACCATTTCGCGGGTGGTGGTAATCGTGTTGCCGTAGGGCGGATAACCGTTGTCGGCAAACAAGAGAATGGTCGGCTCAAAATCGGCCTGCTGTTGCACGGCGAACGGCTCGGATGTGACATAAGCCTGCTGGGCCAGCTCCGGGTTGTTGATGAACGGGGCCACGCTAAACGAATATGGTTGTTTCTGATCGCCGGTATAGCCGTATTTCGACTGTAGCCATGGCCAGAACGTCGTATCCGCATAGGACGACACCGCAATGGGATGGCCCTTGAGATCAGCCAAGGTCTTGATATCCGGATGCGCGAGCAACGCCTGCGGATCCTTCTGAAAGATGGCGCCGACGACGACCGCTGGCAGACCATCGCCGGCGGACTTCAGCGCGCGCACGCCATAGCCCATGATGAAATCGGCCTTCCCCGCGAGCAGCAGCTGCAGATTGTTGACCTGCGGCCCACCCATATCGACCGTCACGTCCAACCCGTATTTTTCGTAAGTCCCGTCGGCAACGGCCTGGTAGTAGCCGCCGTGCTCGGCCTGGGCATACCAGCTGGTGGTGAAGGTTACCTTGTCGAGTGGTTTGTCTTTTTCGGCCGACGCACTTTGCGACGAGTTGGCATTGCGATCGTCCGATTGGGTATCTGACGACTCGCCGCAACCGGCCAGCAACGTCAGCAGCAGCGCCATGACGATAAGACGCAGGACGCATCGATTCGAAAAGGCAGCGGATTTAGTTTTCATGGGTGAAGTGTTCTGCATGTCGCTATGAATCCCTGTGGGCCCGTTTTCATGGACGGTTTTATTGCGGGGCGTCCGGATTGGCATCGGCGTGTGCCTGCTGCACGAACTTCAGCGTGTAGGCCTTCTTGTAATCGACGTCGGCGTCGACCATGCCGGCTTCGCGCATGAAGTTGAACGTCTGTTGCCAGCGTGCGTCGGTCATGATCCCGATGCCCTGTTCGACGGCGTCACCCCCGGTGACTAGCTCGTATTCCCTGATCTTGTCGACGCCAAAGTCGAATTGGCCGTCGCCCATATCAGCATTTTCTTCCTGAATCAGTTTCTTGGCCTGTGCTGGGTCATCGAGAAACGATTGCCAGCCTTCAATCGAAGCCGCCACGAAGCGTTGCACCACATCCGGGTGATTCTCGACCATGTCGCGCGTGGTCGTGATGGTGGTGGAGTAAGCGGGATAGCCGTAATCTGCGAACAAGAAAATTTCTGGCTCGAAATCCGCTGCCTGCTGGACCGCATAAGGCTCGGAGGTCACATAGCCTTGCTGCGATAGATCGGGATTGGCGATGAAAGGCGCGACGCTAAACTGGTAGGGCTGTTTCTGACCGCCCGTAAACCCGTATTTTTCTTCCAGCCAAGGCCAATACGTCGTATCGGCACTGGCCGCCACCGCAATCGGTTTGCCCTTGAGATCGGCCAACGACTCGATGTCGGGATGGGCCAGAATCGCCTGCGGGTCTTTCTGAAAATAAGCGGCGACCGTAACCACCGGCAGATCCTCGTTGAGCGAATTGATCGCCCGGATACCGAACCCCACCACGAAATCGGTTTTGCCAGCGAGCAGGAGCTGCAGGTTGTTGACCTGCGGCCCGCCCATGTCGATCGAGACATCAAGGCCATGATCGGCATAAATACCGGCGGCGACCGCTTGGTAGAAACCGCCGTGTTCGGCCTGCGCATACCAATTCGTGGTGAGGCGGATTTTCTTCGATGCCACGCCACTGGAAGCTTGATCGGCATGTTCTGCCGCGTTCGTGCCAGCTGAGGGGCTCGTATCAGCTGTGGCCTCATCAGAAGATGGGCCACACCCGACCAATATGAGCACGCACAGACACAGTGCAGTTGCCAGGCTGTGACCGCACATGATGACCGAAAACGGACCAGAGTTATTGCGAGTGATCAATGTAGAGCCCTGCCAATGCGCAACGTTGTATACATGGCGACACCTAATGCAACGGCTGTGCCAGCTGGGCGCCAGCAGCTACAGGGCAGTTATGCTGGGGATCGTCGCCACCATGCCCGCCCGACCGATGGATTATTAATCCGGCACCAAAGCAGCTGACGATCTCTGCTGCCGGCAACACCGCGTCAACTGGAGGCTGACATCTATTTATCATCCTGCTTCAACACGCCCCCTAAGACGGCCCGATCAGCGGCGCAGGCTCCGGCTCGACTTGGCGTGCGAGCCTGGCCACACGCGCGCCCAGTGCCCGTGCAATCGCCAGTTCGTTGGCATCGACTTCGCGCCGGCCGTTGAACGTGGTCACCGCACCTGCACCCAGCGGCGAGCCACCGAAGCGGGTTTCGATCAGCGCTTCGACGCTGTGTGGCACGCCGGCTACCACCATGCCGTGCTGGAACATCGTCATAATCAGCGACAGCAGCGTGGTTTCATGCCCTGAATGCATCCCGCCTGTGGAAGTGAACGCGGCGCCGACCTTGCCGATGAGCGCGCCTTCACGCCATAACGGGCCGATACGTTCGAGAAACGCCATCATTGGCCGGGTCATATGGCCGAAACGAGTCGGCGAGCCCATCACAAGCGCGTCCGCGGCACGAATATCTTCCAGGCTTGCCACCGGAATACCGTCGATGGTGCGCTGGGCCTGAACGTATTGATCACGCTCGCTATCCACGCCGACTTCAGGCTCGAACCCGGCGGCCATGTACAGCACGCCATCGGCGTTTTCGTCGCCGCAGCCCGCCTGCATTGCCTGGGCCAGCGCCAGCGTGCTGCCATAGCGCGAGTCGAACACGATCGCGATGCGCGGCGCGGCCCGGCTCATCGGGTGGGCTCAGCCGATGGTTTCGTACCGGCTGTTTTCGAGCGGCGCGTCATCAAACCTAACCTGCGTACTGGCGGGTCGGCCGTTCGAAGCCGAAGTCGCTGCCGTCGGTGACGTGAACCTCGTCCTCCCACGGCAAGCGGTATTCGCCCGCCACCATGTCTTTCATATAGGTATAGGGGCAGTCGGTTGCCCCACCTTCGACCGCAACATAGCCGCGATGGCCGAACTGGTAGGGATTGTTCTCCACGCCCCAGAGGCGACGTGCTTCGTCAATCCGGTCGGGCCGGATTTCGGCGGTGACGATATGGTCGGCTACGGCGTTGCCCATGGCCAACGGCCGCCCATCGAAGTCGATGATCTGGCCCTCACCCATGGAATTGAAGGTGCCGTCGCTGCCGGCCAGACAGACATTTGCGGTCGCCATGAGATTGGTGAACGCATTGGCCTGGTTGGTGATTGTCCAGGAATGGTTGATCGGCTGAGTATAGCCGGCCGTGCGCAGCATGATGTTTGCCCCCTTGTAGGCACACTCGCGCGCCATTTCGGGGAACATGCCGTCGTGGCAGATAATCAGCGCGAGCTTGGAGCCGTTGGGCCCGTCGCACACAGGGATACCTAGATTCCCCGGCTCCCAGGGCTCGACCGGGGTCCACGGATGCAACTTGCGATAGAAAAGCTTCTGTTCGCCCTTGTCGTCGAAAATGAGACCGGTGTTATAGGGGTTGCCGTCCGGGTTGTATTCCATAATGGAAAAACAACCCCAGATCTCGTTGTCGATACAGGCCTGACGCATGGCCGCGACTTCCGGGCCATCCACAGCGCACATGATCTCGTCGCGGATATCCATCGACAGCCCGTGCAGCGCGTATTCCGGAAATACCACGAGATCCATGGTCGGCATCTGCCGACGAGCCTTGGCCACCAGCTCGCAGACGCGTTCTGTCTCGGCGGTGAGTTGGGCCTTGGTCTCGACCTTGGGTAGCTGTTTCTGCACCACGCCGACGACCACACCGTTGGGGGATTTATTGAGTCCGCCGAGTCCGCTCATGTGTCTACTCCGGGCCGGCCACCGCCGGCATATTCATTGGGTTGGATCAATCGCTCGCCCCGGCTAGCGCCGCGGCGAAGGTGCGGGCAGCACAAGCTGCCCCGAAAATGCCCGACTGCATGGTCGTCATGCTGATACAGGCGTCGCCGTAGCGGCCCGGGTCGGTCGCGCGCACGGCGTCGTCGAGCAACAGGCAATCCAGGCCACGGTCGTTGGCCGAGCGCATGGTCGCGTGCACAGCACCGTCGGCCGACAGTCCGGCCAGTACCAAGTGCGTGACTCCAAGCGTACGCAGGATCAGGTCGAGATCACTGGCATGAAACACATCACGGCCGGGATGCTCGACGACCACCTCGCCCGCGGCTGGCGTGCAGCGGGAAAGGAACTGCCAGGCATCATCACCGCGTACGAGCGCCGCCTCGCCGATGCCGGCCGCGGGATCGGCACCTGCACGGCGTGCGGACGCCGCCACGATTTCCGGCCTTTCGCCCTGGCGCGCATGAACAACGCGCAAACCGGCATCGCGCGCGCCGGCGATGGCGGTTTCTATAGCTTCTACAACATCGACCATCCCAGGCGCGCCGAGCCGCTGCGTTTGCACCTGCTGGCAATCGATCACCAGCAGCGCCGCCCGATCGCGTTCGATCGGGCCGAACGGCGGCCACTCGTAGGGCGCCGCCGGTACGCGCAACGCCGTTTGTGCTGGCGCCATCATTCGAACACCACCGGGGCGAACCACTGAATGAGCACGCGACAGCCTTCGGGGCTGGCCACGCTATGGGCCGTGCCTTTCGGGTTGTAGACATAACTGCCGGCCGGATATACGCCCGATTCATCCTGCTGGCTGCCTTCAAGCACGAAGATATGCTCGTCGCCAGAATGGCGGTGCCAAGGCACGCTCGCGCCGGGTTCGTAGTCCAGCAACGCGATACGGGGCGTGTCGTCGTAGCCCGGCTGTAGCACGTAGACATGCACGCCCTCGCGCAGAACCTGCCAACCTGGGCCGGTCCGTTCGCCGACATCGGGGATCACGAAAGTCTGGGGTTGATCTGTCATAGATATCTTTCAATAACCGGTCATTTTCTGGCCGATGCCGCGGCGATCGGCCTGCTCGCGCGTGCATTCGTGCACCGCTCGACCTTCGAAGAGCACGACCAGCCGGTCGGCCAGGGTGAGCAATTCGTCCAGGTCTTCGCTGATCAGCAACACGGCCGTACCGGCGTTGCGGGCATCCATGAGCTGGGCATGAATTTGGGCGACCGCCGCCACGTCGAGCCCGAAACAGGGATTGGTCACCACGAGAATGTCGACATCCTCGCCGAGTTCGCGTGCCAGTGCGGCCCGCTGGACGTTGCCGCCCGACAACGACGCCATGGGCAGGCGCGGTTCTCGCGGTTTGACGTTAAAACGCTCCATGAGCGTTGCGGCTCGCCGCGCAAGCGGCGCACCGCGCATGAACAGCCCGCCCAGACTGTATTCGGGCCGGTCGAAATGCCGAAACGCAAGATTGTCGGCGACGCTCATATCGGGCACACAGGCGTTGCGCAACGGCTCTTCCGGCAAACAGTGCATACCGTGACGTGAGATCTCGGCACGGGTACCCGAATAGACTTCCTCGTGGACCTGGATACGCCCGGCCATGGCCCGGCGTTGACCAGCCAGCACCTGTGCCAGCTCGGTCTGGCCATTACCGGACACCCCGGCCACGCCAACGATCTCGCCCGCAGCCACGGTCAGGTTCACATCATCGAGCGCGCGCACGCCGCGGTCGTTGTCGGCGCTGAGATTTTCGATTCGCAGCAACACGTTATCGGCAGCGGTTGGCGCGCGCTCCGGGCTCTTGGCTATCTCGACCTCGCCGATCATCATTTCGGACAGCGCATCGGCATCGAGCGCGCCAATTTCGTCGTCGCCGGTCACACGCCCGCCACGCAGCACCGTGACGCGATCGGCATAGGCAAACACCTCGCGCATCTTGTGGGTGATCAGAATCACCGCGAGATCCTGATCGCGCGTCATCTCGTGTAGCGTGCCCAGCACCTCGTCGGCCTCGTCCGGCGTGAGCACCGACGTCGGCTCATCGAGAATGAGAATCCGCGGGCCGAGGCAGAGCTGCTTGATGATCTCGACTTTCTGTTTCTGGCCGCTCGACAACGAACTGACCGTAACATCGAGATCGGCATCGAACGGTAGCTCATCGATCTGCTGGGCAAAGCGTGCACGCTCGGCCTTCCAGTCGATGCGCCTTGCCGATACGCCGTTGCGATCGGGCACGGCCAGGACCAGGTTTTCGAGTACGGTCAGATTGGGGGCGAGCGTGAAATGCTGATACACCATGCCCACGCCGGCCGCATGCGCATCGCGCGGGCTGCGTAGCACGCGCTCGCGCCCGCCGATCATGATCTGGCCACTGCTGGGCCGATGAAAGCCGGCCAGGCATTTCACCAACGTGCTCTTGCCTGCACCGTTTTCGCCCAGCAATGCATGGATGCCGCGCGGCGCGACCCGGAGCGTCACGTCGTCAAGCGCGCGGGTGGCACCGAACACTTTGCCCACGCCCAGCGTTTCCAGGATCGCTCGGCTGGCCGCTCGTTTGTCGTTCGATACCGTCATGACGAGGAATTGATGCTCAGATCGCCCGGGGCGCCGGCCAGCGCGCGATCGCGCGAGCTGGCGGCGATCATCACGATCAGCGTGAGCAGATAAGGCGTAGCGTTGAACAGGTAATAGCCGGTGGATATACCCACCCCCTGCAATGCCGGGCCGAGCGCCCCGGCGCCGCCGAACAACAGCGACGCATACAGACATTTGATCGGGTCCCAACGCGCGAAGATCACGAGCGCGACGGCCATCAACCCCTGGCCGCTCGACAGCCCCTCGTTCCAGCTCCCCGGGTAATACAGCGATAGAAACGAACCGCCCACGCCGGCGAACGCGCCGCCCACCGCCGTGGTCAATAGCCGGATGCGTTTCACATCCAAGCCGACCGCGCGCGCTGCATCGCGGCTATCACCCACCGTGCGAATGGCAAGGCCGATACGCGTCGAGCGAAACATCCAGGCCATCACGAACGTCAAAATCACGCCGATGATGAACAACGCATTCACGTTGAGCGCGGCCCGTACCGCCCGCGAATCGCTCCAGGCGCCCAGGGCCAGGCCGGGCAACTGGGGCGCGCTCGGCTGGATCAGCGGTTTACCCAGAAAGAACGCCAGCCCCACGCCGAAGATCATCAACGCAATACCGACGGCGATATGGTTGACCCGCGGCAGCCCGCAGATCACGCCGTGCAACGCACCCATCACCAGGCCCACGCCGGCCGCGCCAGCTACGCCCAGCCACGGCGAGCCGGTCAGAAACGAAATGCCGTAGGCGATCATCGCCCCCATGACCAGCGTGCCTTCGAGACCGAGATTGATACGTCCGCTCTTTTCGGTCAGGCATTCGCCGAGGCTCACGAACAGAAACGGCGTACTGGCACGCACAGCGCCGGCTAACAGCGCCAACGGCACGCCCCACCACCCCAGATCGGCTGCACCTTCCATATCAGTTCGCCTCCTGGACGCGGATCGGGAAAATACGCCCGCGCAAGCTTTCACTGGCAAGCAGCAACATGAACAACGTGCCCTGCAATACGGTGGTAGTGGCATCCGGCAATTCGAAATGGCGTTGCAGCAAGCCACCGCTGGCCTCGATACCGCCGAGCAGAATCGCGACCGGCACAATCATCGCCAGGTTCTGGCGCGCCAGAAACGCCACCAGAATGCCGACGTAGCCATAGCCTGCAACCAGAGACTCATTGGCCCGACCGTGCACCGCAGCCACCTCCACCATGCCGGCTACGCCTGCCGCCGCACCCGCAAGAAAACCCACGATCAACGTGATCCGGGCGACAGCTAGGCCGTTAAGCTGGGCAGCACGCACGTTGCCGCCGATGATGCGCGCGGCAAACCCGAACGTCGTATAACGAAACAGCACGAACAACAGCGCACAGGCGATCACACCGTAGGCCAGCCCCCAGTGCACCGACATGCCCGGCATATCGCCCAGCATGTTCGCGCTGCCGATCGACGGCGTGGACGGCTTGTTGAGACTGGCCGGATCATGCAGCGGCCCGCCCACGAGCCACAGCAGTAACGCGATCGCCAGGTAATTGAGCAACAACGTGCTGATGGTTTCATTGACGCCGCGGTAGTGGCGCAAGGCCAACGCGCCGGCGATCCACAACCCGCCGGCCACGGCTGCCGCGACAAACATGCCGACCTGGACCGCCAACGGCGCGACACCATTGAGCGAAATACCGGCCGCCGCGGCGGCCACGCCGCCAATCACCAGCGCGCCTTCGTTGCCGATCACCAGCAGCCCAAGACGTGCCGGCAACGCCGTACACAAAGCCGCCAGCATGAACGGGGCCGCCCGTGTGAGCGTGTTCTGCCAGGAGAACCAGCTACCGAACGCGCCGAGATAGATATCGTAGAACACGCCGGTAGGCGGCGCGCCAGCGGCCGCCACGAACAACGCGAACAGCAGCGCCGTGGCCGCAAACGTGGCCAAGATAAGCACCACGCTCTCTGCCGCCAGACGCAGGCCGGGATGGCTCGTCATCGACTAGAAACCTGCAATAGATCAAAAAGACGCCCGCGCACTCGCCTAGGAACACGCGGGCCGTGTACGGCAATCGCGATCAAGCGCTCGTGGAACCGATCACGCCTTCGACCAGATAATCCATCTTCTCAAGCTGGATATCGGTCTGTTCGCGCTCCTGGCCGGCCGGGATCACGACATTGCCGCGGTTGTCCTTGAGCTCGCCCTTGTAGATCACGCCCTCGCCAGACATGAAATAGGCGATGGCCTCGTCGCCGGCCTTGCGCGCGGCATCGGTTACCGCCGGGCCATAGTCCGAAGTCTTCACGAAACCATCCTTGAGCCCGCCGCGATACAAATGCGGCCAATCCTTGCCGGCCTTCTGCCACTTCACGAAACGCGGATAGATTTCACCCCAGTTCCATTCCGCGCCGGTCAGATATTGCTGAGGCGCCAGCGGCGACTGGTCGACGTGATAACCGGTCACGTACGCGCCGCGTTCCGCTGCGGTCTGGCTCACAACCTTGGGGCTATCCACATGACAGGTGATCACGTCCACGCCCTGGTTCACCAGACTGTTCGTAGCTTCGGCTTCCTTGACGGGCATCGCCCAGTCGCCGGTAAAGATCACCTGAGTGGTGATCTCGGGATCGACCTTTCGAGCGGCGAGCGTGTACGCATTGATATTGCGCAGCACCTGCGGAATAGGCTTGGCCGCGACGAACCCGAGCTTCTTGGTCTGGGTCATATGCCCGGCCACCGTGCCGGCGACATACTGGGCTTCATCGATATAGCCGAAATAGCTGCTCGCGTTTTCCGGGTCGCCCTCTTCGTACAAGCCGCCCGCATGCAGGAATTTCACGTCCGGATATTTTGGCGCGATCTTCTTGATGTGCGGGTCGTAGTAACCGAACGAGGTCGGGAACAGCATCTGTGTGCGGTCGAAGTTGATCATGCTTTCCATGACCTTCTGCACTTCCAGCGTTTCCGGCACGCCCTCCTGCTCGTAAATCTTCGTGCCGTCCATCGCCGCGATTGCCGCCGCGCCTTCGGCATGGGCTTGGTTATAGCCGAAATCGTCCTTCGGCCCGACATAGATAAAACCGATGGACAATGTATCTGCAGCCCATACAGCGGTGGGCACCAGCCCGCCGACCAGGCCGAGGCCGCCCAATCCACCCGCGGCTTGCAGCAGGCGGCGACGGGAAATGCTCGTTCGATGGTCTTTCATGAGGCCTCTCTTGAAACAGCGATAGAGCGAGCCGCGCCGAGCGGCGGCCGCGATTCGATAAGAGAGACGATGCATCGAGCGTGCCAATATCGCCCCGTTGCATACAACGCACCCAAGTCAAAACAGCGTCATGGCATGGCACTGGTTGGGTTCGCACGATTACTCAAGGTGCTGCACACAGCGGGGGCGGGGCGCTTTCTGTTCGAAGCACCATCGAGACGCATCGTTGCGTGCATCATAACCGGGCAAGCGCACCATCCCCGCGCATTGGCGGTGAGCCAATACGCAACGCATACTGCCGCCCACCATTTCCTGGCTGACGCTCCATGCCCCGAATTCAGACGATCGCCGTATTCTGTGGTTCCAACACTGGCCGCGGCGACCGCTATACCGACGCCGCCGCCGCCCTGGGCAGCGCTATCGCCCAAGCTGGCCTGGGTATCGTCTATGGCGGTACGCACAAAGGCCTTATGGGCGTGCTCGCAGATGCCGTGATCGATGGCGGCGGCCATGCGCACGGCGTGATTACCGAACGTCTTCATAACAAGGGCCATAGCCATCCGCGCCTGCACGAAAGCGAAATTGTGCCCACCATGCGTCAGCGCAAAGCCCGAATGGCCGAGCTGGCCGATGCATTCATTGCCCTGCCCGGCGGCATCGGCACGCTAGAAGAGTTCATGGAAGTCTGGACGCTCAACCAACTCGGCGAGATCGACAAACCTGCCGGCCTCTATAACATCGCCCGCTTCTACGACCCACTCATGGCCCTGATCGACCATATGATCGCAGAGTCCTTCCTACCCGCGGCTCATCGCGAATCCATCGTCGTCGATGGCGACCCCGGCTCGTTGATTACCCATCTAGAGGAATTCGAGCGAGTAAACGTTTCGAAATGGCTTTGAAGCAATCCGGCCAAGAATAATCTTCGAAGCCACATGCAGCGATAAGGGCGTCGTGCGCACTCTAGCCTGAATGCGAACGCTCGCTTTACTATTCAGACGCGGCTTGCCGCGCGAGTAGCTCGAGCTGCCAGCATCACTTCTGGCCAAAACCGGACCTTGTTGTCTCGGCCTATTCACACAGTTAAGCGCTTCGCTACTACGGGTCGAATTAGCAGCCATCACCGCTTCATCGCATCCAACGCCCCCACCACTTGATTCGCAAACCGAGCCGCGGCGACCGATAGGCTGCGGCCTTTGAGCTGGGCACAGACCATGGGTGCGGCCGAGATATCGCGTTCGTCGATGGGGCGGGCAACCAGGCGTGGATCGACCTGGGTGTCAGGCGCGCCGATGGCCACCTGGAAGCCGATGTTGCGGGTATGAGCGAGCAGGCCGCGCATCAATTCGAAGGAGTCGGTTTCAGCGGCGACGGTCACCGGCACCGAGCGCGTATCGAGCACGTTATCAATGAGTGCCCGCGTGGCGAGCGTGGCGCGCGGCAAAACGAGCGGATAGCTCAGACAATCGCCCAAACGCAGTGATGCACGATCGGCCAGCGGGTGCTCGGCATCCATCATCGCCATCACGGGTTGGGCGATCACGACCAGCGGCAGAAGCTCGGCCGTGCGCAGCGGCGAAATCACAAGCGCCAGATCGGCTTCAAACGCGGTAAGCGCGCGCATGGCTTCGCCGCGGTCGGTGATACGCACGTTGAAGGACACCCCCGGGTGGTCTTGTTGAAATGCGCGTACCTGATGGGGGAGAAAACCACCTGCCACGGCCTGACTCGCAACAATTTCGACATGACCCCGTTTTAGGCCTTTAAGACTTTCAATCTCGGATGCATACGGTCCAGATCGGCCAGATGACGGCGCACATAGCCCAGAAATATCTCGCCAGCGGCGAGCAGCCGCATGCCCCGGGCGTGGCGCTCGAACAATGGTGTGCCGAGCTCTTTTTCGAGATCGTGAATCCGCCGGTCCAGCGCGGAGGGCGTGATATAGAGCTGCTCGGCAGCGCGCCGGATCGAGCCGGCGCGTACGACAGCGTCCATATAACGAAAATAACGAAAATGCTTCATGGGACGCTCTTGGTAAGTAACTACATCGAAAATGGCGCTTTACAGCCCGACTCGCCGAGCTCATGCGCCGTGGCAATGCATTGTTACCCAACGCA
Source organism: Salinisphaera shabanensis E1L3A (assembly GCF_000215955.2). GTDB lineage: Bacteria > Pseudomonadota > Gammaproteobacteria > Nevskiales > Salinisphaeraceae > Salinisphaera > Salinisphaera shabanensis. The sequence goes on along the minus strand of NZ_AFNV02000008.1, from coordinate 47,036 downwards.
GCTCGGCCACATCCATAGCGTTGACTTTTCTGCAACACGCTAGCAGAAATAAAGCAATAGTCGTCGACGCTCACCTTTGCGAGGCTGTGCCCATCGCTCACAGATGGCTCATGTCATGGCTGACTCCCACACGACAAAAGAGCACCGTCACGCCATACCCGCGTGGCCCAGCGACGCGGATGGCGTTTCGCTGGTTCGCGAAGCGCTTGCGCCGCGGGCACGACGGCTGACCGCTGCGCCAGAGCCCGTCACGATCGATGCGGCGCGTACGGCCTTAATCGTGGTGGATATGCAGAACGATTTCTGTCACGACGACGGCTGGTTCGCCAGTCGCGGCGTGGATCTCACCGCGATTCAGGCGGTGGTGCCACAGGTACGCCGCACGATCGACGCCGCCCATGCCCACGGCATGCCGGTCGTCTTTCTGAACTGGGGCGTACGTGCCGACGCGCTGGACATGAGCCCCGGCCAGCTTGCCTTTGGCCAGATGTTCGGCCGCGCCACGGGTTATGCCGAACCGTATCGTGCCGGTGGCGAGCCGGCGCTGGTAACCGGTACCTGGGGCGCGGCCACGATCGATGCGCTCGCGCCGACCGATAACGACATCGTGGTGCACAAGAACCGCTTCAGCGGCTTCTGGCATAACGAACTCGACGCCGTCCTGCGTCGCCTGGATATCACCACGCTGTGTTTTACCGGCGTGAATACCGACCGCTGCGTGCTCGCCAGCCTGATGGACGCAACGTTCGCAGGCTACGACGTGGCGCTCGTCGACGATGCCACCGCCACGCCCTCACCGGCGGACGTACGCGAGGCCGCCTGCACGATCGTGCGCCAGATCTATGGTTTTACCACCACTGTCGACGCCTTCGTCGACGCCCGATAACCCCCTTTTCGAGGATTTATTCATGCGTACCAGACCTTGGCTGACCCACGCAGTAGCCGCGCTACTGCTGGCCTGCACCCCATTGATGTTCGCTGGCACCGCGAGCGCGCAGCAGACCACCACGATCCGGATAGTACTGAACTGGAAATACGAAGGCCCGCAGGCCTGGTTCTTTCTGGCCAAGCAACGCGGCTATTTCGCCGATCAGGGCCTGAACGTGATCCTCGATCAGGGCTCGGGCTCGAGCGCGGCGGTTTCGCAGGTGGCCACCGGCGCCTACGATGCCGGCTTCGGCGATGTGAACACGCTCATCGAATTCGCAGCCAAGAGCCCGGACGACCACCCCTACGCGGTTTACCAGATTTACAACCAGCCGCCGTTCACGATCGCCGTCAACGCCAATAGCGATATCAAAACGCCGGCCGATCTGGAAGGCAAGACCATCGCCGGACCAGCCAACGACGGCGCACTGAAGCTGTTCCCGGCGTTTGCCAAGATCACCGGTATCGATGCTTCGAAGATCGATATTCTCAATATCGAGCCGCGCCTGCGAGAGCAGATGCTCATTCGTGAACGCGTTGACGGCGTCTTTGGCTATGTGAACACGATCCGTTTCTCGGCGATGCTTGCGGGTATCGACGCCAACAAGGATTTCCGCTTCATCCGCTACGGCGATTACGGCATGGATCTGTATTCCAATGCGATCATCGTCTCCAAAGAGCTGGTCGAGAACAATCCGGACGCGGTGCGTGGGCTCGTTACTGCCATCAATCACGCCATCGCCGATACGCTCGCCGATATCGATACGGGCATCGATGCCGTCATGCAGCGCGAGCCGCTACTCAACCGCGACGTGGAAACCAAACGCCTGCTTGCCACGCTGCGCGACGAGATTGATTTCGACAACATGGGCGATCTGGGGCTGGGCAATATCGACGAACAGCGTTTCGCCAAGGCGATCGATATCGTCGTGGACGCCAAGGATCTGGAACGCACGCCGACGGTCGACGAAATCTTCGATACGCGCTTTTTACCGCCGAAAAACAAGCGCATCTACACGCTCGATTACGAAGCGCCCTAAATCCCTCCTTCGCGTCGCCCGCGGCGCGCCGATTTCATCGCGACACCCCTGCGCCCGCTCGGCCCTACGCCGAGCGGCGCGCAGCACGCCTGTCTTGACCCCCGCCCCAATACAAGAAACGACTCATGAATCTCGAACTCGATAACCAGATCGTCGCCCTGACCGGTCCTGCAAAGGGCATGGGCGAGGTCATCACCCGTGCGTTCGCCGCCGAAGGCGCGCGGCTCGTACTGCTGGGCCGCGATACCGCGCCCATCGAGGCTTTGGCCGAGGATCTACGCAGCGATGGGCGCACCGTTTTCGTCGCCGCCTGCGATATTACCGATGCCGACGCCTGCGAGGCCGCGATCCAGGCCGCAACGCAACACTACGGCAAGGCCATCGATGTGCTCGTCAATATCGCTGGCGGCTCGGGGCCGATCGGCAAGACCGGCGCCGACACCACCGCCGCAGAATTCCGCGACATCGTCGACCTCAACATGACCGGCTGTTTCAACACCATTCATGCCGTGGCACCCGGCATGATCGAGCAAAAAGCGGGACGCATCGTCAATGTGGGCGGCACATTCGGCATGCGCGGCCGTGCCGGGCGGCTGGGTTATTCAGCGTCTAAATGGGGCCTGCGCGGTATCACCAAGAGCTTTGCGCTAGAACTGGGCGCCTACAACATCAACGTGAACACGGTCGCCCCCGGCATGGTCGACGGACCGCGTTTTCGCGACAAGGTCTGTGCCGATATCGCCGCGCGCGAAGGCATCAGCCTTGAACAGGCGGCCGCTCGCCATGCCGCCGACTATGCCCTGCAACGCGTATCGACCAGTGCGGATGTAGCGCACGCCTGCCTGTTTCTTGCCAGCGCCCGGGCGCGCCAGATCACCGGCGTGGACCTGCCGGTCGACGGCGGCTGGGCCGCAGTCTAGGAGTTACCGACCATGACCGAACAACAAACCGTCGACCTCGTGATCCACGGCGCGACCGTGGTCACCGACACGCACCAGTTCCCTGCCAGCGTGGCAGTCGACGACGGCGTGATCGTGGCTGTCGGGGCCGATGCCACCATGCCCAGCGCCCACGAACGCTTCGACGCGACCGGCCTGCATCTGTTGCCCGGGGCGATCGATGTCCACGTGCATTTTCGCGACCCAGGCTACGACTACAAGGAAACCTGGGAAACCGGTACGGCCGCGGCTGCAATGGGCGGCACGACTACGGTCTTCGAAATGCCCAACACACACCCGCCCACCGCGACCGCGGATGCAGTGGCTGACAAGCTCGAACGCGCCGAGGCCAATGCCTATGTCGATTTTGGCGTTTACGGGCTGCTCGCGGAAAACAATGTGGACCAGCTCGAAGCCTTGGCCGCGGCCGGGGTGATCGGCTACAAGTGCTTCATGGGCAATACCTTCGGCAATCTGCCCTCGCCTTCGACGGGTGCGATGCTGGAAGCCTTCGAACGTATCGCACCGCTGGGCCTGCGCACTTCGTTGCATGCCGAAACCGCTTCGATCATGGCTTGGCGCTACGAGCGCCTGCGCGCAGCCGGGCGTCACGACCCGCTCGCTCATGTGGCCGCCCGCCCGTCGGTGGTCGCTGTCGAAGCCGTTGCCCGCGCGGCGATCCTGTCGGAATGGACGGGCGCACGAATTCACGTATTGCATGTGTCGTCGGCTGCGGAGCTGCGGCCGATGGCCGAGGCCAAGGCGCGCGGCGTGGATATCACCGCCGAAACCTGCCCGCACTATCTGCGTCTTTCCACCGAAGACTACGACCGTCTGGGCAGCGTGATCCGCGTCAATCCGCCGGTGCGCGAGCCCGCAGATGCCGCCGCGCTGTGGGCCGGCCTGGCCGACGGCACGCTCGACATGATCGCCACTGATCATGCGCCGCATCTGCCCAAGGAAAAACACAACGACGTGATCTGGGATGCCGACTGCGGTTTTCCGGGCGTGGAAACCCAGATGCCTCTGATGCTGGATTCGGTCAATGCCGGGCGGTTGTCGCTGTGCGATTACGTACGTATCTCGTCGGTCGCTCCAGCCAAGGCCTGGGGGCTGTATCCAGCCAAGGGGCGTATCGGCGTAGGCGCCGATGCCGATATTGCACTGGTGGATATGAACCGCACCGAGACCATAGACCAGAATCAGCTGCATTCGGTCAACGCGCGTATTTCGCCGTTTCATGACGTAGCCGTGACCGGTGTGCCGGTCCATACGCTCGTCGGCGGCCGATTCGTCATGCGCAAACGCCGCCTGGTGGCCGAGGCGCGCGGTCACGGGCGCAACGTCAAACGCATACAAAACATGTCGAAAGCCAATATCCAAAACGCGGATCGCACGCTGGCCGCTGAAATCGCCAAAACGCCGGAGAAGTCATGAACACGGCTCAGAACACACCGATGGGGCGCTTCGACGATGCCGCTATCGTGCTTGAAGACACAGCGGTCACCTACGGTCGCGGCGAGACCGCAACGCGCGCATTGGATACCACTTCGCTGGTCCTGCGCGACGGCGAATTCGTTGCGCTCGTCGGCCCCTCGGGCTGTGGCAAATCGACCATTCTCAAGCTTGCCGCCGGCCTGTTGCCGGCCTCCGAAGGCTATGTATTCGTCGGCGGACGCGAGATATCGGCACGAGCCGCGCGCGTGGGCATCGCCTTTCAGAATGCGACCATGCTTCCCTGGCTGAGCGTGCGTGACAACATCATGCTGCCGCTCAAGATCGTGTCGCCGTTCAAGGCCGGTTACCGGTCCAAGAAGGCGACCGAGTACCGCGAGCGTGCCGATGCCCTGCTCGCCCAGGTCGGGCTCGACGGTTTCGGCGACAAATATCCCTGGCAGCTATCGGGAGGCATGCTCCAACGCGCCTCGCTGTGCCGGGCATTGATTCACGAACCGCGCGTATTGCTGCTCGACGAGCCGTTCGGCGCGCTCGATCAATTCACCCGTGAGGAACTCTGGGGCATTCTCCAGGACCTTTGGCTGGACAAGAAGCCGACCGTACTGCTGGTTACTCACGATCTGCGCGAAGCGGCCTATCTGGCCTCGCGGGTATGCATCATGAGCCCGCGCCCAGGGCGCATCGTCGAAGACCGTGCGGTCGATTTCCAACGGCCACGTACCGTTGCGCGGACCTACGACAACGACTTCATAAAGCTCATGCAGGATCTGCGCGCCCTGATCACCCACGACGGCCCGAATACGGTCGGGAGTGCGGCGTCATGACACAGCGCCTGCTCGGCCCGCGCGCGATGCAGCGCGCCGCCTCTATCGCGTTCATCGTCGGCTTCTTCTTGCTGTGGGAAGCGGCCTGCGTGGTCTTTTCGATCTCGCCGTTCGTGCTGCCCCGCCCGAGTGCGGTTCTAATGACGCTCATCGAACGTTTTCCTGCCCTCGTGCCGCATATCGTGCAGACGCTTATGACCACGATGATCGGCTTTGCGGCGGGCGTATTCACCGGCATCGTGCTCGGCGCGCTCGTAGGCTCGTCCAAAATCGCCTACGACACGGCCTACCCGTTGCTGGTCGGGTTTTCCTCGATCCCGAAGGTCGCCGTGGTGCCGATCTTCGTACTGTGGTTCGGCAGTGGCACAGTGCCGGCGATTCTGACCTCTTATGTCATTTGTATCTTTCCGATCGTGGTCAATGTAGCCACCGGACTGGCTACCACGTCGCCGGAACAACAGGACGTGCTCAAGGCGCTCGGTGCAAGCCGGCGCGAGATTCTATTCAACATCAGCCTGCCGAGTGCGATGCCTTATCTGTTTGCCGCACTCAAGGTTGCTATCACGCTCGCCTTCGTGGGCACCGTGCTCTCGGAAACGGTGGCCGCCAATCGTGGCATCGGCAACGTGATGATGATCGCCACATCCAATTTCGACGTGCCGCTGGTGTTCGCAGGCCTGTTCCTGCTCGCCGTGATGGGCGTTGTGCTCTACGGCCTGTTCTCGCTGCTCGAGCGCCGTGTCTGCGGCTGGGCATCGCGCGGCGCCGACACACCACTGGCCTGATTTTCGCTTAATGGGAACCGACCATGATTGACCTACTTTTTCGAACGCTCACACGCACCCTGATACTGGGCACATTGCTCTTTTCGGCCACGAATGCCGCGGCTGAAACCGTAGCGGTCCGGTTCACCCTGGATTGGAAGATCCAGGGCGTGCATGCGCCGTTCTATCTCGCCCAGCAGCGCGGGTACTTCGCGGACCAGGGCCTGGATGTGACCATCGATCAGGGCGAAGGCTCAGCGGCGACGGTGAGCCGCGTGCTCTCCGGCGCCTACGATGCCGGCTTCGGCGATATGAATGCCATCATCCAGACCGCGGCCAAATCGCCCGACCGGGCGCCGGTCATGGTCTACCAGATCTACAACCAGCCGCCGTTTGCGGTGCTGACCACCGCCGACGGGCCGACCGAATCGGTAGCGGATTTTCCCGGCCACACATTCGGCGGCCCGGCCGGCAGTGCCGCTACCAAGCTGTTTCCTGCAATGCTCGAAGCCTCCGACATCAACCCCGATTCGGTCAGCATCACCAACGTTGCGCCGCAGCTTCAGGAACAGTTGCTCAATCGCGGCGATGTAGACGCCGCACTGGTGTTCAATGTCACCAGCTATATGAACCTGGTTTCGCAGGGTCGCGACCCGCAAGCCGATTACCGCTGGTTTGCCTACGGCGATCACGGCCTTGATATCTACTCGAACGGCGTGATGGTGTCGCAGGCGATGATTGCCGATCACCCCGAGGCAGTCGAAGGGCTCGTCAAAGCGATCAACCATGCCATGCAGGACATCATCCAAGACCCGGACGCCGGCATTGCCGCAGTCAAGCAACGCGAAGCGTTTATCGATGCCGATGCCGAGCGCAAGCGTCTCGACTATGCAATGACGCATCTGATCGTCTCCGACGAAAGCCGCGAAATTGGCATCGGCGATGTCAGCACGCAGCGTTTGTCGAGGTCCATCGACACCATTGCCGATCTTTACGATCTCGAAAGCAAACCGCTCGCCGAAACGGTGTTTACCGATCGGTTTTTGCCGCCGCGTGATCAGCGCCTGCCGTAGGCAAGCACGAACATGAGCGAATTCATTGCCCACGACGCGCTCCTCGGCGCCGGCTGCGATAGCCGTGGGCCGGTGCGTATAACGCATGATGATGGGCGAATCACCGCCATCGAACCGCTCGGCGCCAGACCTGCCGGGCCGCGGCGGCTGGTCATGCCCTGTTTCGCCAACGCCCACGATCACGGCCGACCGCTACCCACGGTGGCGTTCGGCGCCGTCGACAAGCCGCTGGAAACCTGGTTGTTGCGCCTGGCCGTGGCACCCTCGGTCGATCCATATATCGCGGCCTGTGCCAGTTTCGGCCGGGCCGCACTCGGCGGATCAGGCGCGGTGATGATGCACTGCACGCGGGCGCAAGGGCTAAACGATCTGCCCACCGAAGTGGCCGCAGTTGCCCGCGCCGCAGACACCGTCGGCATTCGCGCGGCTTTTGCAGTAGGCCTGCGCGATCGCAACCCGCTGGTTTACGGCGACGACGCAACGATTCGCGCCGCAATGGATGCTGAAACCCGCCCCGTAGCCGACCGATATTTCAACGTGCCGAATCAATCCATCGACGCGATGCTGGAAAGCGTCGATGCCTGTGCCGAAGCGGTGACCGACCGCGACCTCGACGTACAATACGGGCCGACCGGCGTGCAATGGTGTTCGGATGCACTCCTCGCCGCGATCGCGCAGGCGAGCGCCGATACCGGGCGGCGTGTACATATGCACTTGCTCGAAACCCGCTATCAACGCGAGTGGGCCGACCGACAGTATCCGAACGGCATCGTCCAACATCTGGCTGAGATCGGGCTGCTCGGCCCACGGCTGACACTGGCGCACTGTGTTTGGGCGCGCGACGACGAACTCGAACGCATTGCCGAATCCGGCGCGACTATCGCAGTCAATACCAGCTCCAACCTGCACCTGCGCTCAGGCATCGCGCCACTACGGCGCATGCTCGATACCGGTTGTCGGGTCGCCCTGGGCCTCGATGGTTCGGCGCTCGATCAGGACGACGACGCGCTTCGGGAAATGCGGCTAACGCGCCTGGTGCACGCTGACCGGGGTTTCGAATCATGGGCCGGACATCGCGACATGCTCGCCTGCGCGACCAGTCATGGCAGGGTCTGCATCGGCGCGCCCGGCGATGGTCGGCTGGCGGCCGGTCAACCAGCTGACTGGCTGGTGCTCGATCTGGCGCGACTACAACGCTACGATCTCGTCGACAACCCGATTCCGGCCTCACTGTTCAGCCATACCACGGCGGCCCATATCGATCAGCTTTGGGTGGGCGGACAGCCGGTCGTGTGCGACGCGGCACTGGTCAATCTCGATATCGCTGCCGTCCACGACGAACTGATCGACCAATATCGACGGCGCTGGACCGATCGGCGTCCGTTGCAAGCGGTCTGGTCTGATATCGAAGCGCATGTGCATGGCTGGTATCAGCAATCGGGCTGCTGTTAACTCGTTCGCATCGCCATCGCGCGTGAATTCGACCGACGCCGCTTCTGCCTACGCCAAACAGGAAAATGCTCTGAGCTGTTGCACTCCAACAGCCCCGCACGTTAATCGAGCTTTCAAATAGCGCCAGTGCGCCCTCTTTCGGCACTGTGCGGGATAAGGCACGAACGCCGAAACGCTAATATACATAATTAAATCAATATCTTATTTAACGTATGCGCAAATATAAGAATTATTCCAACGCTTGAGCCAGTTAGGCACACCCGTTGCATGCAGGAGATGTTGCATACATCAATGTATTTACTCGGGGGTTATCACGATGCTTCGCTGTTCTTCTACGCTCAGGCTCGGTTTGTTCTATGTCGCATCCGCGACAAGTGTTTTGGCCGCCGTCGGCACCTCATGCGCGTTCGCCCAGGACGACAACACAATAACCACGCCGGACGATTATCAGGAGCAGCCCTCAGCAGCCCCGGCTGATACCGAAGAAGGCATTCCGCCGGAAAGCGAAGATGCGCCCCCTAGCGAGCCCGAGGTCGCTACGCTCCGCGATATGTTCGAACAGGGCACCGTGGACGGCAATCTGCGTACGCTCTACTACTCGTCGGACAATGCATTCTTCACGCCCAATCAGGATCAGGATACCGTTTCTGTTGGTGGCCGCCTTCGTTTCACCACCGCTGAACTGGCTGGTTTTACGATACAGCTTGCGGCCTATGCGCAACGCCAGATCGACGAATCGAACGACCCCAGCCGTAACGACAGCGTCCTCGGTAACGATGTCTCAACGCTCGGCGAGGCCTATATCCAATGGCAGACCCCGGACGATATGTTCCAGATTCGGGCTGGTAACCAGCGTCTGGATGCGCCGTTCACATCGACCACCGACTGGCGCATCATCCCGCCGCTTTTCCAGGGGGTGACTATGCGTTACGGCACGGACGACAGCTATGTCACCGGCATGCGCATCACCCAGTTCAAATCGTATATCAACGACGAATTCGACCGTACGACGACCTACAATCAGAAATACGCGCCATTTGGCCCCAATACCACGGAAAGGACAGACGGCTTCTGGGCTGCCGGCGCAGGCCATACCATGAACACCGGCCCTGTCGACCTGACCGGGCAGGCCTGGTTCTTCAACTATATGGACTACGCCAACATGTACTACGTCGACGGCCAGATCGCGAAGGCAGAAGGATCAATCAAACCGTTTATCGGACTGCAGTACATTCGTGCGACGGAAGAAGGCGATGCCCTGCTCGGCGAGATCGATCATCACACCTACGGCGTACAGCTGGGCTTAAAGCGTAATTCACTGACCGCGACGCTCAACTACGACTATATTCCGCACCGCGAAGGCACCTTCCTGAACGGCTCCCTGGTCACGCCCTATCAACACAATGTGTCGTCAGGCCCATACTACGCACAGCCGTTCCTCACCAGCACGCAAGATCTCGGCTCGGGCAGCGCTTACGCATTCGATATCAAGGGCGCGCCATTCGACAAGGTGTTTGCGGGCGCAAGGTACTCGTTCATGGACCTGAAACCGACCGCTGTCAGCGACTCGATCAACCAGCAGGAATACCTCGTCTACGGGATCTATAACTTCGACGGCGCGCTGGAAGGGCTGAGTATCGCCAATTTCTTGGGTTACCAGATTTCGCCCGTGTATGAAGAGGACTTCCTCCAGAACCGACTGGCCATCGAGTACTCGTTCTGATCTTCGTGCGATCAAGGCCTTAGCGGAACGGTCGCGGCTGCCCGGGCAAGGCAGATAACCGGGCAGTCAGTGACAAAATAAGGCTCGGCTGTGCGCATCGCCAAAGACTGCGCGAGTCCCTCGACCCCCGCTTGTTTATCTGTCGCAGGTTCGAAACTTATCGATGAACCATATAAAAATACCGGCACTGCGGCCGGCATTTTTATATGGTGCGCCCGGCAGGATTCGAACCTGCGACCTTCGGCTTCGGAGGCCGACACTCTATCCAGCTGAGCTACGGGCGCATCGGCGCCGCAAAGGATACGCACACGCCGGCTTCGCGTCCATCCTGCGATGATGGGCGTATCCGTGTGACGAACAAAATCCGTTATACTGCGCGCAATTCCGCGCACCGTTCGACCACGCCATATAAAGTTTGCCATGACCGCCAACACCGACCAGACATTCTTTCGCGCTTTCACGATCGTACTCGGCGCGCTATTCCTGATCACGATCGCAGCCATCATTGGCGCACGGTTGATTTCGGGCTCTGGTGACAGCGGCGAGATGCGCCCTGAACAGCTCACGCGCGTCCAGGACCGTACCGAACCGGCTTACGCGGTCAATACGGACCCGAACGCCACGTCGATAGCGGCGTCGGGCGACGATAGCGGCGGCGAGCCGATGTCAGGCGACGAGGTGTATGCCAACGTCTGTTCAGCCTGTCATGCCTCCGGCGTGGCCGGCGCACCCAAGACGTCCGATACCGCCGAATGGAAAAAACGCCTGGATGAACAAGGCAAGGACACGCTCTATTCGCGTGCGATCAACGGCTACAAGGGCATGCCCGCCAAGGGCGGCAACCCCGATCTTTCCGAAGAGGAAATGCACAAGGCCGTCGATCATATCCTCGGCGAAGCCGGCGCGACCTGATCGCGACGCCCAGCGCATTCGAAAAAGCCGTCCGCTGGGGCGGCTTTTTTATGCACGCCTGTCCAACGGGTAACGTTGGCCGTGAGGCACGCGATCAACGCATCGAGGTCAGCCAGGACAGCGTGTGCCGGCTCCCCGCTTTGAACACGCATGATCGCGCCGTCGATAGCCAAGGCGATCTGGCGCGCTTGCGCTTGTGCGCCCTCGCCCTCGATACACGCGGCTACCGCGGCCACCATGTCGCGTTTGTGTTCGCGCGCGACCGTGTTCACTGATGCCAGAACCTCGCCGTACTCGCCCACACTATTGAGAAACGCGCAGCCTCGAAAACCAGCGCTAGTTAGCCATTCAGCCAGTGCCGGTACGATCGCAGTCGTGCCACTGCCATGGCGCACGAGCGCCTGTTCAAACCAGCCAATCCAGCGCGCGTGACGCTGCTGCAGAAACGCCGCCACCAGCACGTCCTTACTGGCGAAATGACGGTAGAACGTGACTTTGGTTACCCCGGCTTCTGAGATCAGCGCATTGGTGCCGGTCGCACGAATGCCATCGCGATAAAAAAGCCGCTGAGCCGCTTGAAGAATGCGTTGGCGGGCAGGCGCCTGGGCATCTACCGATATTTCCTCGATCATCGCCGCAGTGTAGACAGATCTGTCTACATACGCCAGACTGCGTTTATGTAGACCATTCTGTCTACATCATTTCGGGGAATGCCATGACTGCCAAACCGCCTGTACCGCCTTTTGATCTGGAGGGCGCCATCCGCAAGGTTCGCCTGGCTGAAGACGCCTGGAACAGCCGCGACCCCGACCGTGTGGTGCTTGCCTATACGCCTGACAGCCGCTGGCGCAACCGGGTGGAGCGCTTTACGGGGCGCGATGCGATTCACGCGTTCTTGCAACGCAAATGGCAGCGCGAACTCGAGTACCGCCTGATTAAAGCGCTCTGGGCTTATGGCGAGGATCGCATCGCGGTTCGCTTCGCCTACGAATATCGCGACGATACGGGCCAGTGGTATCGCGCCTATGGCAACGAGAACTGGCAGTTCGACGCGGACGGGCTGATGCATACGCGCCTTGCCAGCATCAACGACTGTCCGATCAACGACGATCAACGCCTGTTTTTCTGGCCCCAGGGGCGCCGGCCGGACGACCATGCCGGACTTAGCGATTTGGGACTTTAATACGTCGCCTGGGCGTTATCGATCGTTGATCGGGAACACGAACTTAGTCAGCGCGAACGCTGGCCACGATTTTCGTTAGTCCGCTGAATCGCCCAGCATGGCCTTGAGAGCCGCGAGCTGGTTGCGCCCATGCTCGGCTTCGGCCTTGGGGTCGCGCTTGCGTGATTGCGGCCACTCGATCTCGTCCTTGGGCAGTTCTTCGAGAAAACGGCTGGGCGTGCTGTCCGTATTCTCGCCGCCGCGACGGCGTTGTCGCGCATAGCTCAGCGACAGCGTTTTGCGAGCCCGAGTGATGCCGACGTAAAGCAGGCGGCGTTCTTCTTCGATCTTTTCATCGTCCATGCAGGCATGGTGCGGCAACAACCCTTCTTCCATGCCGACGAGAAAGACATGATCGAACTCCAGGCCCTTGGCAGCATGCAGCGTAAGCAGGTGCACCTGGTTTTCGATGTCTTTTTCGCTCTGATTGGCAAAGTCCATGAGACTGAGCCGACGCACGACTTCATCGAGTCCGCGCGGCGTGCCGTCGGTGTTTTCTTCCATATGGCCGAGCCAGGCAAGAAACTCGTCTACATTTTCCAGGCGCTTGCGCGCGGCGCGCGTATTGGCCGCGGTATCGCGTAGCCATTCGCGATAGTCGATATCGGCGATCAGCTGTACCACCAGTGCCTTGGCGGGCGTGGACTCGCCGTCGCGGGCCAGCCCTTTCGCCCAGTCGACGAATTCGGCCAGCCGCCGGCCGGCACGATCGCCTACCCCACCGGCCAGACCGACACCGCGCGCGGCATCGAACAGGCTCAGATGACGACTCCCGGCATAGCGCGCCAGGGCTTCCAGAGTGGCCGGCCCGATTTCGCGGCGTGGCAGATTGACCACACGGAGAAACGCCGCGTCGTCATCCGGGTTGACCAGCAGCTTGAGATAAGCCGCCAGATCGCGAATCTCGCTGCGTTCGAAAAACGAGCGCCCACCGGACACGCGATACGGAATCTGGCGCTCGCGCATGGCTTTTTCGAACGCCCGCGATTGGAAATTGCCGCGATAGAGCACCGCATAATCACCGAACGCATTGCCCGTGCGTAGCCGGTGCGATGATATTTCGCTGGCCACGCGATCGGCCTCGCCGGCCTCATCCGCACAGGCGAGTACGCGAATGCGATCACCCGGGCCCATCGCGCTCCAGAGGTTCTTTTCGTAGACCCGCGCGTTGGACGAAATCAGCGTGTTCGCCGCCGACAGGACGTTGCCCACCGAGCGATAGTTCTGTTCGAGCTTGATGACCTTCAAATGGGGGAAATCGCGCGACAGATCGGCGATATTGCCGGGCCGCGCGCCGCGCCATGCATAGATCGACTGATCGTCGTCACCCACCACGGTAAACGCCGCACGCACGCCCGCGAGAAGCCGCATCAGCTCGTACTGTGCCGCATTGGTGTCCTGATATTCGTCGACCAGCAAATACCGGAAACGGTTCTGCCAGCGCTCTCGCGCGGCGGCGTCTTCACGCAGCAACTGCACGGGCAGGCTGAGCAGATCATCGAAATCAACGGCGTTATAGGCTTTCAGCCGACGCTGATATTCCGCATAGGCGCGTGCGATCGCCTGCTCGGAACCGGCTGCGGTGGCCGCCGCACCCTCGGGATCTACAAGCGCCGACTTCCAGGCGCTGATCGTGAACCGTGCGGTCTTGCGCAGTTCGGCATCCTTGCCAATCAGATCGGCCAGCAGCTTGTCTGCATCCTCGGCATCGAAGATCGAAAAGCGCGGCTTGTAGCCGAGCGCGGCATGCTCGGCGCGAATCATCTGCAGGCCGAGGCTGTGGAAGGTACTCACGGTCAGCCCACGGGCGGCATCGCTGTCGATGAGTTTGGAGGCGCGCTGTTTCATCTCGCGCGCAGCCTTGTTGGTGAACGTGACCGCCGCGATCCGATCCCCGGCATAACCACGCTGGATCAGATGCGCGATCTTGCGCGTAATGACACCGGTTTTGCCCGAACCGGCGCCGGCGAGTACGAGCAACGGGCCGTCGAGATACCGTACGGCCGCGTCCTGTTCGGGGTTGAGCTTGGGAGTCGCCATGGGCGGCAGAGTCTAGCAGTTAGCGCGGCGCCGGCAGACGGCCTGTCAGTTGTCGGTGGGCACAAAAAAGCCGGCCCGAAGGCCGGCTCATCGTCTTCAGTACAAGACGCGTTCTTTAGAACGATTTGCTGATCGTGCCGACCGCGGTAGCGCCACAGACGTTCAAGCCGCCACAGGCAGTATCGTCCAGATCGGTATCGATATAAGCCACCGACCAATCGAGGCCGAACTGCGTCGTGGCCAGCGAGATTGACCAGTCGGCATAGTCTTCGAAGTATAGATCGTTTTCATCGACGGTCTGATAGCCCGCGTGTGCGCCCAACGTCAGCCACTCTTCCAGCGGAAACTCGAAGCTGGTGTTGTAGTAGAAGGCATCTCCCGATTCGTTATAGAAATCGTCGCTATAGGACACCGACAACGCAGCCGTCATGTTGTCGTCGCTGTAGGCGATGCCCGGCGTGTATTCCCAGAAGTCGATTTCGTTATTGTCGCCGGCCGTGCTCGCGCCCGGGTAGTAGTAGTACAGAACGTTGAAATCGAGCGCCCAGTGATCGCTCAGCGCCAGCCCGTAGCCCGCATAGAAATCGATCTCGGCCTGGGCACCGTTGTCGCCGGTGACCGGGCTGGGGTTGAAGTTGTCGACGTTCGAAGCCCAGGTGCCCATATAAAGGCCGCTTTCGAGCGCATAGTCGAAACCGCCCTGAATGGCGAAATCACGGTCGGTCTGCGATACGCCGCGATAGCGATAATCGGTCGTGAACGCAATATTGGCACTGGCTTCGGCGGCCACGGCGCTGGCACTGGATACGGTAACGATCGCTGCGGCACAGCCCATTAGAAGTTGTTTTTTCATCTCGGTTTTTGCTCCCTTTGCAAAAAGTCTCGTAACGAGAAACCCCAAACGCAGCCTAGGCCTTGAGCGGGATGCGTTGAATCGATGCACGAGACATGCCAAACCGGATGGAAAATGCATGAGCGAAGGTGTCGCGCACCATATCGGCCATACAGATTTAACCCAAACGATCTCGAATCGGCTGATCGCTTGCGGCCCGAAACTATTTATACAGGCAAACTTGTCGAAACTAAGAGGCGGCGCGGCGGTCGAGCTGGCGAAAGCCGATTGCTTCGGCCACATGCCCGGAAGAGATCGTATCGGCGCCGGCGAGATCCGCGACCGTGCGAGCCACCCGAAGAATACGATGATAGGCGCGCGCGGACAGACCAAGTCGCGCAATAGCCTGCTCCAAAATAGCGCGTGCACTTTTTTCGAGCAGGCAATGCATGTCGATTTCTGCCGGCGCAAGAGTGGCATTGGGGCCGTGCCCGCGGTCGGCCGCGAACTGCCGTGCCGCGATAACGCGTTGGCGCACTGTCGCACTGCTCTCGGCGGGCTCGGCCTGCGCACCACCCATGAGCACGTCGCGCGCGACCGGCGCCACATTGAGATGCATATCGATCCGGTCGAGCAGCGGCCCGGATATGCGATCCCGATAGCGCGCAATACGTTCGGGCGTGCAGTGACAGCGCCCCGATGCATCGCCCAAATAGCCGCAGGGACACGGGTTCATGGCAGCGATCAATTGAAACGCCGCCGGGAACTCGGCTTGGCGTGCGGCACGGGAAATCACGATATGTCCGGACTCGAGCGGCTCGCGCAATACTTCAAGTACGCGGCGATCGAACTCCGGCAGCTCGTCCAGGAAAAGAATGCCGTTATGCGCCAGCGTGATCTCGCCCGGGCGCGGCGTCGAGCCACCCCCCACCAAGGCCACGCCGGAGGCCGTATGGTGCGGTGCCCGAAACGGTCTTCGACCCCAGTTTTCCGGAGAAAAACCGCCCGGCCCTATTGAAGCGACTGCTGCGCTTTGCATGGCCTGCTCTAACGTCATATCCGGCAAAAGGCCCGGCAAGCGACATGCAAGCATGGTCTTGCCCGCGCCGGGCGGGCCGATCAGCAGTAACGAATGGGCGCCGGCCGCCGCGATCTCCAGCGCGCGCTTGGCCTGCTGTTGGCCACGCACGTCGGCAATATCCTCATAGGTCGACGTTTGATGCCCCGGCGCGGGTTCCGGACGATGCCAAGGCGTCTCGTCGCCGGCCAGACTGGCGGCAACATCGGCTAAATGCCCAGCTGCGAACACACCATCCGGTGCGGCGAGCGCCGCTTCGGGGCCGTTCTCATCGGGCGCCACCAACGTGCGTTGCGCCTGACTGGCCGCGAGCGCGGCCGGGAGTGCGCCACGTACGCCGCGTAGCGCGCCGGACAGCGACAGCTCGCCAAGGAATTCGTAACCCGTCAAGGCGGTACCAGGAATCTGGCCGGACGCCGCCAGTATGCCGAGCGCAATGGCCAGATCGAAACGCCCGCCTTCCTTGGGCAGATCCGCGGGCGCCAGATTGACGGTAATACGGCGGGTCGGAAATTCGTAACCACTGTTGACGATTGCCGCCCGAACCCGGTCCTTGCTTTCCTTGACCTCGGTTTCCGGCAAACCCACGATCGCAAGCGCCGGCAGGCCGCCGGCCAGATCCACCTCGACAGTGACCGCCGGCGCCTCCAGGCCCGTTTGCGCTCGACTGTGTACGGTCGCCAGCGTCACGAAAACTCTTCTGGCTAGCCGCCGCTGTCGCGTTCAGCTTCCAGGGCGGCGACCTGAGCTTCGAGCGCGTCAAGCTTGCGACGCGTATGCGCAAGCATTTCGCGCGCTGCCTCGAACTCCTCTCGCGGCACCAGATCGAGCCGTGCGAGTTGCCCCTGCAGGATCGTACGGAAATTGGCGTGCAACTCGTCGCGTAACGGCGCGACCTGCGGCGGCAGCGCCTGAGCGAGACGGGCGGCGATATCTTCGATAGAGCGCATAAGCGGTTGGACGACCTCGGCGGTTAAAGCCACAGCATGACGCGAAGCCACGCGCTACGCAAAGGCGCCCTGCACTTTATTGGTGCAGCGCTATCAGCGCCTGTTCCCGGCATTTTTCGGCCTCTAGCCATACCTGTATAACTTATTGTTTTTTATGCCTTGGCACGGTGAGTGCTTAGACCGGATCGCAATCTCTCGCTTGCACGTCCCGAATGCTTGAATGCGAGGCAACGGAGCGTGCGATAACGCATGACAGGAGCACGTCATATGAAATTAATCGCAGCCGTAATCAAGCCGTTCAAGCTCGATGAGGTCCGCGAAGCGCTTTCCGAGGTCGGTGTGCAAGGCATCACCGTCACCGAGGTCAAGGGCTTCGGGCGTCAGAAAGGCCATACGGAACTCTACCGCGGCGCCGAATATGTGGTCGATTTTCTGCCCAAGGTGAAGATCGAAGTCGCGATCGAAGAAGCCGAACTCGAAGCGGCCGTGGAAGCGATTTCCAAGGCGGCCCATACCGGCAAGATCGGCGACGGCAAGATCTTCGTCACCGAGCTGGAACAGGCCATCCGTATCCGCACCGGCGAGACGGGCAAGGACGCGCTGTAAGCCGCGCCCGCGTAACGCCTTAAATTTCGAGGGAAATCCCACGCCATGGAAAACAATATCTTCGAATTGCAGTACGCAATCGATACCTTTTACTTTTTGATCTGCGGGGCACTGGTCATGTGGATGGCCGCCGGCTTCTCCATGCTGGAGGGCGGCCTGGTTCGTGCCAAGAACACGACCGAAATCCTGACCAAGAACATCGCGTTGTATTCAATCTCCTGCATCATGTACATGGTCTGCGGCTACATGATCATGTATGACGGTGGCCTGTTCCTCGCGGGGATCGCCGGCGGCGACACCCTGGTCCAGGACGCACTCGCAGCCTCGACAGAGAACGGTTTCGGCGGCGATTCGGTCTACGCCGACGCATCCGACTTCTTCTTCCAGGTCGTGTTCGTGGCCACCGCCATGTCGGTTGTCTCCGGCGCGGTCGCCGAACGCATGAAACTGTGGGCGTTCCTTGCCTTCGCTGTGGTCATGACCGGTTTCATCTACCCGATGGAAGGCTCGTGGACCTGGAACGGCGACGCCGTGTTCGGCCTGTACACGCTGGGCGATCTCGGCTTCTCCGACTTTGCCGGCTCGGGCATTGTGCATATGGCCGGCGCTTCCGCGGCACTAGCTGGCGTGTTGCTGCTTGGCCCGCGTAAAGGCAAGTTCCGCGCAGACGGCAGCATCGGCGCCATTCCGGGTGCCAACCTGCCGCTGGCCGCACTCGGCACGCTGATCCTCTGGATGGGCTGGTTCGGCTTCAACGGTGGCTCCGTGCTCAAGCTCGGTGATATCGCCAGCGCCAACTCCGTGGCCATGGTGTTCCTGAACACCAATACGGCCGCCGCCGGTGGCCTGGTCGCGGCCCTGCTGCTGGCCCGTGCCATGTTCGGCAAGGGCGACCTGACCATGGCGCTCAACGGCGCGCTGGCCGGTCTGGTGGTCATTACTGCCGAACCCTCCACCCCCACCCCGCTCGTCGCCACCTTGTTCGGTGCAGCCGGCGGTATTCTGGTGGTGCTGTCGATCGTATTCTTCGACAAGATCAAGATCGACGACCCGGTGGGTGCCATCTCGGTCCATGGTGTCTGTGGTCTGCTCGGCCTGATGGTCGTACCGATCACCAACTCCGAGGTGAGCTTCTCGGGCCAGGCCATCGGCGCACTGACGATCTTTGCCTGGGTTTTCGTGACCAGCCTTATCGTCTGGGGCCTTCTCAAGGTCGTGTTCGGCATCCGCGTCTCGGAAGAAGAGGAAGTCGAAGGCGTGGATCTGGGCGAATGCGGTATGGAAGCCTATCCGGAGTTCACCTCCGGCGGCAGCCGTCGCTCGATGTCCTAAATCGCTCGCGAGCGATTGCGCATCTGGAGGCCCCGGCAACGGGGCCTCTTTTTTTGTCTGCGACACGAACAACAAACGAACCGCTGCGACGACTAGCCGGCAATGACCACGCGAAAACCGGCATTTTCGTGTGGCATGGGCGGCATTATCGGCACGCGCCTGGCTGGCGTATTCGCATCCCCCCGATCTCGGCCCCTTCTCGGGCCACGGGTTTGCAGATGGCATCGCCAGCCAAGCGGGTATCCAGGCGCTGGGCGTCGTGACTGTGTTCGTCTATTGACCTGGATCATCCTCAAAGTGCTCGAAACGAGCATGGGATTACGCGTGGGCGTGGCGGACGAACAGGTCGGGTTCGATATTCTCGAACACGAAGAGCGCGGGTACGATCTTTAGGTTCCTTAATGGCATGAACCGCGGCAGCTGTTAGACTCGCTGGCATCAAAAAATGAGGAGTTTCCAACCATGAAAATGGTTACCGCCGTCATCAAGCCCTTTCGTCTCGACGATGTTCGTGAAGCACTCGCCGAAGTGGGCGTACACGGCACCACCATGACCGAGGTCAAGGGTTTCGGGCGTCAGAAAGGCCACACCGAACTCTATCGCGGCGCTGAATACGCAGTGGATTTCCTGCCCAAGGTCAAACTGGAAGTCGCGGTCGCCGACGATCGTGTGGACGCGGTTGTCGAGGCGATAATCGAAGCGGCCAAGACCGGCCAGATCGGCGATGGCAAGATCTTCGTGCACAACCTCGAACAGGTAGTACGGATTCGTACCGGCGAAACGGACCGCGACGCGATCTGATCCCCACGGCCTGCGTCGCGCCCGGCTTCAGCATGGCGACGCAGGCATGACGGCAGCGCGCTTTCAGGCAATCGGCCTGGCGGCCGGCACGATCGGGCCGATCGATATCGATGTTGATGCTGGCCATTGCCTGGGCCTGAGCGCGCCCTCCGGTGCCGGCAAGACGCGTTTGTTACGCGCGATGGCTGACCTCGACCTACACGAGGGCGATTGCCGGCTCGACGGTGTTTCTGCCGCCAATATGCCGGCTCCCGAATGGCGGCGCCGGGTGGCGTTCCTTGCCGCGGAATCGGCCTGGTGGGCCGATACACCGCGCGAGCACTTCGACCGTGGTTGCGAGAAGCTGCTCGATGCACTCGACCTGACTTCTGCGCTGCTCGATATGCCGATCGAGCTACTCTCCTCCGGCCAGCGTCAGCGCATGGCGCTTGTGCGAACACTCGCCCACACCCCCGAGGTGCTGCTGCTCGACGAGCCGACCGCGAATCTCGACGCCGTGAACATCGATCGCGTAGAGCGTCTGATCGCGGCCTATCTGACCACGCACCGCGCCTGTTGTATCTGGGTAAGCCATGATCGGGCACAACTCGAACGTGTGGCCTCCTCACTGCTCATACTCGATGCCCACGGACAGCCGTGCGATGCACCATGCAGCTGATCTCGTTATCGTTTTTCGATCTCGCACTCGCTGCTGGCGCAGTGCTGGCGCTGGCCGGCACGACGGCGGCGATGAAGCTCGGTGTCACGCGTACGCTCGTCGTGGCGGCCGTACGAACCGCCGCACAACTCGCGCTGGTGGGCCTGATCCTCGAAGCGGTATTCGCGCAGGAGCGCCTGCTCTGGGTCGCACTGATGGCATTCGTCATGCTGCTGCTGGCCGGACGTGAAGCGGCAACACGACAAAAGCGGCGTTTCGTCGGTGGCTATGGCTTTTTCGCCGGCACCGCGTCGATGTTTCTATCATCGTTCGTGACCGCGGTGGCGACACTGGTGATCGTGATCCGGGTCGAGCCCTGGTATACGCCGCAGTACGCGATTCCGCTGCTGGGGATGCTGCTCGGCAACACGATGACGGGTATCGCGCTCTCCATGGACCGGCTCACTCAGGAAGTCTGGCGCGGCGCGAACGTCGTTGAAACCCGGCTCGCGCTCGGTGCCAACGGCCAGCAGGCGATTGTCGATATGCGCCGCGATGCCATGCGCGCGGGGCTCATTCCCATGCTCAACGCCATGGCCGCAGCCGGCATTATCAGCCTGCCGGGCATGATGACCGGGCAGATTCTGGCCGGCAGCCCGCCTTGGGAAGCGGTCAAATATCAGATATTGATCATGTTCCTGATCGCGACCGGTACGGGCTTCGGCACCCTGCTTGCGGTCGAACTGGGCTCGCGACGGCTGTTCGACGATCGCCACCGGCTGCGTCTCGACCGGCTGCGCCGGATCTGACGGGGCTCACGCCGAACCTACGCCTGGGGTTTGAGAATACGGCTGAGATATTCCTTGATGCGCTGAAAGACGCCGCGCTTTTGCCAATTCTCAAGCGTGACCTGATGACAACGCGCGCGGTCGTCATCGAAATCCGTATCGAGCGCGGCGAAGGTGGGCGGGTCAATCATGGCAATGGCGATTTCATCGTCCTTGCCCATAGAGCGGTGATTGAAATTCGCCGAGCCGCTGATCGCCACGACATCGTCGACCAGCACGATCTTGGCGTGCAACATTGTCGGCTGATAGCGATACAGCTTCACGCCGGCCTCGAGCAGTGGTTGATAGGCATCGTCGGCGGCTGCCCGCGCGACCCGCGAGTCGGTATACGGGCCTGGCATGAGCACTTCGATGTCTACACCGCGACGGGCGGCGTTGCACAGCATGTCGATAGTGGCCGTGTCGGGCACGAAGTAACCGGTGGTAATACGAAGCCGATGCCGTGCAAGCGAAATCACCAGCCGGAACAGGGTCGCAATATCGCTGTAATTGACCGCCGCCGAGGTCCGCAGCACCTGGATGAGCGCGCCATTCTTCTCTTCGGTGATCTCCGGATCAGAGAACGTCCAACTGTCATCGAAGCCGCGCTCGCCGGCCTCGACCCAGTTCGACAGGAACGCGCCGCGCAGGCCGTCGACCACCGGCCCGGTGAGACGAAAATGCGTTTCCCGCCATTCGTTGGGCTCGCGCGCATCACCGTCCCACTCTGCAGCGATACCGACCCCCCCGGTAAAACCGATGCGGTTGTCGACGACCAGAATCTTGCGATGCGTGCGATTGTCTGCCTGCCAGAAACGCCAGCGCACGGCCGGACGGAACCAGGCGATCTGTGCGCCCGCCTGTTCGAGTTCGGCGAGCACGTCCTTGGGCATGCTGTGTGCGCCGAAACTATCCAGCAATAT
This sequence comes from Salinisphaera shabanensis E1L3A, assembly GCF_000215955.2. Classification (GTDB taxonomy): domain Bacteria; phylum Pseudomonadota; class Gammaproteobacteria; order Nevskiales; family Salinisphaeraceae; genus Salinisphaera; species Salinisphaera shabanensis. The sequence goes on along the minus strand of NZ_AFNV02000008.1, from coordinate 24,677 downwards.
GCGTACACGCACACCGGCGCGCGCCCGCTCAGCCAACGCATGGCCGAAGCGTTCGGCCACTTCGCCCTGCCAATAGATGAAGGTCAGAAAATCGATCGAGCTCTGCGCGGCGGCGACGGTGTCGATCATCGCCGGGAATATACGAATGCCGTTTACCAGGCGTTCGATACGATTGCCGGTAGTGAACGGGATTCCGAGCGTGCCTTCCAGCGCGCGTCGGTAGTCCCTGGGATCGTGGCTCGGAGATGAAGAATTGGACGTGTTCATGGCGAGGACGCGACTATTTGTTTCGCAGCCTACACCACAGCCGTAACAGCCCGAAAACCCATAACAAACCCGCCACCATCAACACGGCCTGCAGCAGACGATTCTGCAACAGATGACGAAGCAGCCGATCGTGCAACCTGCTTGCGTAACGGCGCGCGCCCAGCAGCGGTTCAATCGCTACATCGATGGCCAGAAACGGCTGCCAGCTTTGCGTTACTGCCACGCCGGCCATACGCCAGCTCACCGCCAGGCCAGCGCGGATGCCGCATTCGCGCCACAGCGACACGAGCAGATCGATATAAGGCGATAACACCAGACGCTCGGTCTGGCTCTGACGAGCATAAACGCCGGGCGCACGCTCGAAAAAACGGGACACGCCAGCCGTATGCATCGCCATGATCAACGCCATGAGCAGATAGCGCGCCCGCTCGCCCTCGCGCTCGAAGCGCCGGGCCGAAGTCGCCAGCCGGTACGGACACAAGCGCCATTGCCCGTTGGAGTCGATGGCCGTGGCCATGCGCTGATCTTCCAGAAATGCCAATCGCGTATCGAACCCGCCGAGCTCGTTGAAAAAACGTGCCGGCATGATCAAGCCCTGGTCGCCGTTGATCGTATAGCGGCGTGATGCCGCGCTCTTGGCTTCCAGATAACGATAGAAAAACGCATGGCCGCGTGTTGTGCGCATGAAGCGCAGCGCGAAATGGCCGGCCACACGACGATCCGGATCCGCCGCCAGGCAATCGATCGCCGCGGCCAGTTGACGGGGATGGGTCAGACGGCTGTCGGCATGGAGAAAACAAAGCCAGGGATGATCGGCATGGGCGGCGGCCGTATTCATCTGGACACCTCGTCCGGGCGCACTGGAAATCACCTCGGCGTGTCCCGCGCCGGCGACGGCTACGGTCTGATCGGTCGAACCGCCGTCAGCGACGAGCACTTGCAGCACCACATCGCGCTGTACCGCGAGGTCGGCCAACAGCGGCGCCAGCGCCTCGGCCTCGTCAATCGCGGGCACGATGACGGTTAACGACGCCGGCATTGCGATCAGCCGGCTTCCTCGGCCTCGTTGACCGTGTCGTCTGCGGCAAAGCCAGGCAGGCGCTCACGCAGCCACGCAGGAATACGCTGCTCCAGCCAATAGAGCGGCTCCCCATACCGCCCGGCACTGATGAAGCCGACATGGCCCCCGTGACGCGATACTTCCAGGCGAACCGAGGGCGACAACGCCTCGGGGGTGGGGATGATATCCGGCGACATGAAGGGGTCGTCCTCGGCATGGATTACCAGCGTCGGCACCCGGATATGCTTGAGGAACGGGCCACTGCTGGAGCGCGCGTAGTAATCGTCGGCATCGCGAAACCCGTTGAGCGGCGCGGTAATGGCGTTATCGAACGATGGAAAATCCCGTAGCCGACGAAAGTCCGGGTACGGCTGCGGCGCCTCGATCATCTTGAACTTGGTTTCGTAGGCCTCGCGCAGACCATTGATCAGATGCGCCTGGTAGATACGCGACAAACCCTGCTGAATGGCCTGCGCACAGCGCTTGAGGTCGTAGGGCACGGAGACGGCCGTCGCACAGGCCAGCGGCGCGGCGCGCCCCTGTTCACCGAGATACTTGAGCAGCACGTTGCCACCCAGCGAGTAGCCAACCGCAGCCAGCGGCGCGCGCGCAAACCGCTTGCGCACATGCGAGACGACGGTATGAAAATCTTCGGTTTCGCCAGAGTGATAGCTGCGCGCGAGGCGATTGGGCTCGGCGGCCCCGCGAAAATGCATCAATACGCCGCGCGCGCCGTGCGCATCGGCCTGGCGCAACAGACCACGCGCATACTTCGATTCCAGCGAGCCGTTGAGGCCATGCAGTATAACCACGACCGGCGCATCGGCATCGAGACCGCGCTCGGGCAACCAGGACAGATCCAGAAAGTCACCGTCATCAAGCTCGAGGCGTTCGCGCTCTACCTCGAGCGGCGGCGAAGACCGCACCTTGGAAGCAAAGACCGTCTGAACATGCGGATTGCGCAGCCAGAATGCGGGTTCGAATTCGCTACGAGTAAGCATGACAACTATCGGTTGGGCAGAGTCGACTTCATATCGTTCCGGACAATCTAGCGCGTTATGGTTTCAGCAAGATAACCATCGCCAAGCTGGCGCATCTGCCGCATGATCCATGCCGCCTGCCCTTGCACATAGGGCCCCGGCGACGCAGCGCTGTAGCGCTCCGGGTTCGGCAGCACCGCCGCCAGACGTGCGCACTGACTGGTACTGAGCTGCTTCGCGCTTACGCCGAATAACCGCTCGGCCGCGGCGCCCACGCCGAAAATGCGATCGTCGAACTGGGCGATATTCAGATAGACCTCGAGAATGCGTCGCTTGGGCCAGAGCACTTCGAGCCAAAACGTAAGATACGCTTCGATCCCTTTACGGATATAGCTCTTGGCCGGCCAGAGAAACAGGTTCTTGGCCGTTTGCTGGCTGATCGTGCTCGCACCGCGAATGGTGCCGCCCTGGGCGTTGTCGGCCAGCGCATCCCCGATGGCTTCCCACATAAAGCCGTGGTGGTTCGGAAAGGTCTGATCTTCGGATGCGACGGCCGCCAGTGGCATACAGGCAGCCATGTCGTCGAGATCGGCCCAGCGATACAAGATCGTCGGGCCGTTGTCGCTGGACTGGCTTTCGAAATGCACGCGCAGCATGTACGCCGTGATCGGTGGATTCACCCAGCGCATGACCAGAATCATCGCTGCCGGCGCGAGCAAGAGCACGCCGACAGCGATCAGGACATAGCGAAAGGGTCGTTTAAACAGGATGCTCAATAGTTGCTGTTGCCACTACCGTAGTCGCCACTGCCACCACCCTGGTTGTAGCTGCCGTCATTGGCGCTGTTCTGGTTATAGCCGCTGTTGCCGCTATTGTCCTGAGCCTCGTAATTGCCCTGGCGCACTTCGACACCGTTGCCGCTGTCATAAGGCACGGCCTGGCCACGGCTGTAGTCGTCTTGCTGGGGATTGCTACCGCCGGAATTGCCGTTGTTGCTCGAATCCATGCTCGTGCCGCGGGTCGCTGCTTCGCGATCGAAGTCGCTCGAGGCCGGCATGTAGCGATCCAGCGTATAGACGAACTTCTGACCGGACTGCGGCAGACCGGATTCGTTGCCATTGCGCAGGATCGAGTAGGCATCGATACCGGCCTTGTCGTAGAACAGCCAATTCGCTTCGCGATCGATGCTGATCTTGCCGCCTTCCAGCGACACGCCGGCGAACAAGCCACGGGCACGCGAATAGGAGTAGACCTCGGCATCGAAGCCCAGGTTGGTCGAGGCACCGGCACTACGACCGACCGGCCCCGCCGCGACCGCCGCATCCGCGCCCAGGTTGATCTGGCCGTTTGCGATCTTGTCGATGCTGCGCTGGGTCTTGAACACCAGAATGATATCCGACGACGACGCGCCGATCTGCCAGCCGATCGAGCCGCCGGTCAGCGAGATGAAGCTGGGGTTGGACCAGCTGCCGTCCGCGGTACGAACGGACAGAACGCCTTCACCGTGGCGGCCGCCTAGGATGAAGCCGGCCTTGAACACACTGGGGATGACGGCAATGCCATACGCCTGACCAAGCAGTGCCGGCGGAATGGCATTTTCGGGGATATCCACGAACTGCCGGACGACGGTGGTGGCATCGTCGAGCTTTTGCTGCTGTTCACTGGCCGCCAGTGCACTGGTCGTGGTCGAGAGCAACGCAATCGCTGCCACGAACGCCGTGATCCATTGTTTCATCTATGCTTCCCCTGCTTACGGAGTTGAAGTCGGCGAATGCGCCAACTCGAATCGAGTGTTACTCGCGATCAGACCGCTGCAACAACCACAGGTTCACACCAGCGGCATGTGCCGCGATCAGCCCGGGCCCTCCATCAACCGTTTCTGGGCGGCCAGCGGCGCTTCGTCGCCGACGGGCTCGGCTCGCGTGTAGCGCCCGTCGTTGCCGAGCAGCCAGGCCTGACTGTTGTCGGCGAGGTAGAGCGCGAGTTCGCGCTGTACCCGATCATATAACGCCGGGCTGGTCACGGGAAAGCAGGTCTCGACACGACGGAAGAAATTTCGATCCATCCAGTCGGCGCTGGCCAGATACAACTCCGGCGCATCGTCGTTGGCGAAATAGAACACGCGCGTGTGTTCGAGAAACCGCCCGACCACTGAACGCACGTGAATATTCTCCGAGACACCGGCGACCCCAGGTCGCAGACAGCAGATGCCGCGCACGATCAGATCGATGGTCACGCCGGCCTGCGATGCGGCATAGAGCGCCCGAATGGACTGTGGTTCCACCAGCGAATTCATCTTGGCGATGATATGCGCCGGTTTGCCGGCACGCGCATTCGCGGCCTCGCGATCGATTTTCTCGATGATCGCCTTGTGCAGACGAAACGGCGCGTCCAGCAAGCGTTCCAGACCCGACACCTTGCCGAGACTGGTCAGCTGCAGGAACATCTCGTGGACATCGTTGCCGAGATCGTCATCGCAGGAGAACAGACCGTAGTCGGTGTACAGCCGCGCCGTCTTGGGATGATAATTGCCGGTGCCCAGATGCACGTAGTTGTGCAGACCGTCGGTCTCGCGGCGCACGATCAGCGTCATCTTGGCGTGGGTCTTGTAGCCCACCACGCCATAGACCACGTGCGCACCGGCGGCCTGGAGACGGTTGGCCAGCTCGATGTTGTCGGCTTCGTCGAAACGGGCGCGCAACTCGACCACCACGGTGACTTCCTTGCCGGCCCGTGCCGCTTCCACCAGGGCATCGACGACAGCGGAATCCGGCCCGGTGCGGTAGAGCGTCTGCTTGATCGCGAGCACGCGCGAATCGGAGGCCGCGCGGCGCACGAAATCGATCACCGGCAGAAAGGAATCGAACGGATGGTGCAGCAGCACGTCCGAGGCCCGGATTTCAGCAAACAGATCGCCGCTGGGCCCGAGTTCACTGGGCAGGCGCGGTGAGAAGGCCGGGTATTTCAGATCGGGGCGGTCGACCGTATCCAGCAACGACATCAACCGGTTCACGTTGACCGGCCCATCAACCTGAAACAGGTCTTCCTTGGAGAGCAGAAAACGGTCAAGCAGGTACTTGCACAGCGAATCGGGGCAGTTGTGCGCCACTTCCAGGCGCACACAATCGCCATAGCGGCGCGACGGCAGCTCGCCCTCGACCGCACGCAGCAAGTCATCGACCTCTTCTTCATCGACGAACAGATCGGAATTGCGGGTCACCCGGAACTGGTAACAGCCGCGCGTGCCCATGCTCGGAAACAGATCGCCGACATGCTGGTGGATGATCGACGACAGGAACACGAAATCGTGATCGCCGCTACCGGCTTCTGACGGCAGCTGGATCACACGCGGCAGCGCACGCGGCGCCTGCACCACGGCATAGTCGATCTTGCGGCCGAAGGCATCGGTGCCATCCAGCGAAACGATGAAATTCAGCGATTTGTTGAGAATCCGCGGAAACGGATGGGCCGGATCGAGCCCCAAGGGGCTGATCACCGGCAGCAGCTCTTCTTCGAAGAACTGGGCCAGCCATGCGCGCTGTTCCGGATTCCATTCCGACCGGCGCAAAAAGCGGATACCCTCGTCCTGCAATGCCGGAATGAGTTCGTCGTTGAGGGTGCTGTATTGTTTGGCCACCAGCTCATGCGCGCGGGCACTGATCGCGCGCAGTGCTTCGGTCGGCGTACGATTGTCGGCTTCGGTCGGCGAGTTGACCAGCTCGGCCTTCTGCTTGAGGCCGGCCACGCGCACTTCGAAGAACTCGTCCAGATTGGTCGAGGAAATACACAGGAACTTCAGCCGTTCGAGCAGCGGAACGCGCGTATCGCGCGCCTGCTCCAGCACCCGATCGTTGAACTCGAGCAGCGACAGCTCGCGATTGATGAACAGATCGGGGGCGTCGAGCGGACGCTCTGCGACGGCTTCTGGATTTGCACTCATGCTGAATCGACTCGCGACGCACCGCGCCGGCTGAAAAAATGGGCTTAACGGATAGCAACAGCAGATGACAGTTCCATGACAAACGCAATGCTGCAACTCACCGCATACCATATCGATGCATTCACCGACCGCGTGTTTCGTGGCAACCCGGCCTCGGTGGTCATACTCGATAACTGGCTCGATGATACGACGCTGCAGGCAATCGCTGCCGAGCATAACCTCGCCGAAACAGCGTTCGTGGTGCCGGGGGACGCTGTGCACGACTTACGCTGGTTCACCCCGACCTGTGAGGTCGATCTGTGCGGGCATGCCACGTTGGCCAGTGCCTATGTACTGCTGCATTGCCGCCACGGTTTCAACGCGCCGCTGCGCTTTGCCAGCCGCAGCGCGGGCGAACTCGGCGTCGACGAGGCAGACGGCATGCTATGGCTGGATTTCCCGGCGCGCCCGGCCCAGACCGTGGAACAGGCGCCGGCAGCGATCGAAGCCGCGCTCGGGGCGAACAGCGTCGAGTGGTATGTCGGTGCCAATCATCTGGCCGTGTTTAAAGACGCCGCCACCGTGGCCGCGCTTGATCCCGACATGCGCGCGCTCGCGAAGTGCAATCGCGAAGACAATAGCGGTGTCATCGCGACAGCGCCGGCCGACGACGGCGTCCACGACTTCGTCTCACGCTATTTCGCCCCCGCCCACGGCATCGACGAAGACCCGGTCACCGGCTCGGCCCATTGCACGTCAGCGCCCTATTGGGGCGCGCGTCTGAACAAGACCGAACTGGCCGGGCGCCAGATCTCGCAGCGCGGCGGCACCGTAATGTGTCGTCTGGCCGGCGAACGCGTACATCTGGGCGGGCACGCCGTACGCTATGCCGAAAGCCGTATTTTCATCGATCTCGAGGATGCCAAACCATGACCCAGTTCGCGCTCGCAGCCGGCAGTCTTTATGGGCTGATCGGCGTACTGCTCGGGGCTTTTGGCGCCCATGCACTGGCATCCAAGCTCTCGGCCGACCTGCAGGCGATCTGGCATACCGCGGTGCAGTATCAGTTCTACCACGCGCTCGCACTGCTGGCGGTCGGACTGCTGGCCCGGCAAGGCATGGCCGGCGCCAGCATGATGACCGCCACCGTCTGCTTTGCGCTGGGCACGCTGATCTTTTCGGGCAGTCTGTATGTGCTCGCCTTCTCAGGCATTCGCTGGCTCGGGGCGATCACACCCATCGGCGGCGTATTGCTGATCGTGGGCTGGGCGGCTTTGCTCTGGCCGATCGTGCGCAGCTAACCCAGGACCGGCGCTTGGCTTAGCCCAGTTCGCGCAGCGTGGCCAACGCCTTGTCGACATGCCGGGAGGCCGCCATCTGCGCCTGATAACGCAAGCGCACGATGCCATCACAATCGATCACGAACGTCACCCGGTTGCCGAGCACGCCTAGCGCACGACCGACGCCGAACGCTTTGGACAACGTACCGTCGTGGTCCGAGACCAGCGCAAAGTCCAGATCGTATTTTTCGGCAAAGGCACGATGACTGTCGTCGTCGTCCGCGCTGATGCCGATCACCTCGGCATCCAGCGAGTTAAAGGCCTCGAGCTGATCGCGAAAGCTGCAGGCCTGACGCGTACACACCGGCGTTCCATCGCGCGGATAGAAATAGATCACCAGCGGCCGTGCGCCGATCCGCGCCCGGGTATCGATCTCGCGACCATCATGCGCTTTTCGCTCTATCGTGGGCGCTCGATCGCCCTTATCGACTTTATGACTCATGCGACTTACCCGAACAGCGCCCGCCAGAGCACGACGGTGACAATGAATGCAGCGGCCAGGCCGAGGCTAACGCCTATGAGGCCGCCCCAGCGAGACGGCTTTTTTTCAGCGGCGGTCTCCTGTTCAAGCCAACGTCGTAGCACGCGCTCGTTGCGGCGATTGGCCTTCCACGCCATATCGAAGATATCGCCGAACAACGGCACCAGCCCCACCACGAAATCCACGCCGGCGTTCGCGCCCATGCGCATCCAGACACGTTTAGGCGCCCCAAGTCGCAATGCTTCGATTACCAGCAGGCTCGACAGCCCGGCCCCCACCAGATCGCCTGCGAACGGCACGATACCCGCAATACCGTCGATACCGACGCGCTTGCGGATAACCGGAATTTCAAACGCATCATCGAGCCACCACGCGATGCGATCGATACGACTGAGGCTGGCGCGGCGCTTTGCTAACAGCGTGGGCGAGACGGCGTCGTTCATATATGGATAATGCGGCCACGATATTTGCGATCATTGTATGCCGATTCATATGATCATCGGCGCCCGAACCCGTTTTCGGGCCAAGGAATGACATGAAGAACCTGCTTACCCTGCTGCTGCTCGCGCTCGTGGCCTTCGTGGCTTTTGCGCTGTTCTGGCCCAGCGATTTCATGCCGCAGCCGTGGAGCGCGCCGCCGGCGGTGACCGGCGCGGCGCCGGTCAAAAGCGCGCCGCTGGGGCAAGCCGAGCGCTTGGCCCAAGGCGTGGCCACGGGCCCCGAGGACGTCGCAGTGGATAACGAAGGTCACCTGTATGCCGGTTACGACGACGGAACGATCCGCCGTTTCGATGCAAACGGGCGCAACGGCGAGGTCTTTGCCACGACCAACGGCCGTCCGCTGGGCCTGGCCTTCACCGATAAAGCCGTGGCGCCGCCTGACAATACAGCACAAAACGGCGTGCCCGCCGAAAGCGATGCGCCGCAAGGCCAGACGCTGATCGTGGCGGATGCCGACAAGGGTCTGCTTGCGATCAACGGCGAAGGCGATATCAAGATGCTGGCCAGCGGCGCCGAAGGCCTGCCTTTCAAGTTCACGGACGATGTCGACGTTGCGGAAAACGGTACGATCTATTTCACCGATGCCTCGAGCAAATACGGCCAGAACGCCTACCGCACCGATATTCTCGAACACGGCGGCCACGGACGATTGATGGAATACGACCCGAACACCGGCACCGTAACGGTACTGCTTGGCGGCCTGCAGTTTGCCAACGGTGTCGCCCTCAGTGCCGATGATTCATATGTCCTGGTCACCGAAACCGGCAGCTACCGTGTGCTGCGCTACTGGCTAACCGGCGACAAGGCCGGCCAGAGCGATATTTTCATCGACCGGCTACCCGGCTTTCCCGATGGCATTTCGCACGGCGCCGACAGCGATACCTTCTGGGTAGCGTTGTTTGCACCCCGCAATCAGATGCTCGATTTCGCGGCGGACAAGCCGTGGCTGCGCCGGATCGTGTTTCGTCTGCCCGAGGCACTGCAGCCTGCGCCGGCCCATGTGGGCAGCCTGTTGGGCATTAAGTCGGATGGTACGGTCGTCACCGATTTACGCGACGATGCCACGAACGCCTTCGCGCCGATCACCAGCGTCGAGGAAGACGGCGACACCCTCTACCTGGGTAGTCTGAACGCCGATTCTTTCGCCCGTATTCCGCGTCCCGAACCCGAGACCGCGCCGTGAGTTCGGGCCTGGAAGACGCCCTCGTCGAACTGCGCGAGGCACAGAATGTACTGGCGCGCCGCAGTACGCCAGCCTTCGATGCGCGCCTGCAGGCAGTGCGCGAATGGCAATCGACCTGCACGGCCGAACTGCACAAGGGGTTGGCGCAACGCTACAACGGCGAGCAACTGCTGCACTTTCTCACGCGCAGCTTCTATCTCGAAGCCGACTGGTCGGAACTCACCGCCGACCCGGCCAAGATCGCCTCGCGTATCGGCCGTATCATCGAGGATGACCGCCCGCTTGTGATCGCCGTTCGGCTACAGCATACCGCCGACACGCTCGACGCCGAACTCGCGGATGCACTCGACGCGCGGGCGCCGCAGGCGCCGATCACGCCCACGCGCTACGTTCGTGCCTTTCGCGACGTCGGCCAGTTCGATATCCGCGAACAACAGATCAGCTGGGTACGCGAGCTGGTCGATCTGCTGGGCGGCTTTGCCGACAATCGGGCGGCATACTGGGCGTTCAAGCTGGCCGGCTCGCCGGCGAAAGCGCTGGGTATGGGTCATACCTACGCCCTGCTCGCAGAAGGTTTTTCGGCCATGCGCAGCACCCGCGACCTGGAAAGCGCGACCCGCGAGGCGGTTGCGCTTCAACATCGCGAGCTCGATCGGCTGACCGGCCGAAGCGCCTCGGGCGCGTGATTGCGCTCGGCTGCAGCTTGCCGCATTCTCACGACAAACTCATCACCGCATCTATTCGATGACCATCACTATTTCCGACGCCAGTCTTGTGCCGATCATCTCGCTGGCTGCCGGCGTCGCCATTCTCGTCGTGCCGCGGCTGCTCAACTACATCGTGGCCGGCTATCTGATCCTGATCGGCGTACTCGGGCTGGTGCACTTCTAGCCAATCCGGGGCCGCCCGCGTTTTCAGATAGCTGCCGACGTCTTGTGTTGCGGCAACCAAAGCGCGAGCAAACCAGCGATCACGCCACAGACGGCGGCCACCTCTAGCGGCGCCGCGGCGCCGCAGTGCGCCGCGACCGGGCCCAGCGCGATGACCGCAAGCGCACCGATCGCGTTCGCCAACCCCAGGGCCAAGCCCGAACCGAAAGAGCGATTCTCCGGCAATATATCCTGGGCGATTAGGATGGTCAGCGGCAGGGTCGAAAACAGCGCAACACCCAGCGCCGCCAATACCAGCCACAGCCAAACGCCGTCGAGCAGGACAAACGCGACAAGCAACGCGCTCGATATGAGCATGGCGGCGACGAGGATCGGGCGCGTCGGCTTGGAATCGGCCAGGCGGCCGCCGCCGAGATTACCGATCACGCCCACGACCATGAGCACGGTAATGAAACTCGCACCCGCCGTGAGGCCGCCGCCCGCCTGGGACCACAGCACCGGCACGAACGTGATGACGGTGAAGATGATCAGCGCGCGCAGCGCACAGAACAGCACCAGCCCGGTGAGCGGGCCGGCGTGTGCACGCCAGGCGATCGGCGTGGTGTCGGCCTGGCGCCGCGCCAGACTCGGCGCCCAGTGCCACAGCAAAGGCAGGGTGAATAGCGCGGGTATCGATAGCAGCCAGAGGTAGCCCATGCCGATATGAACCACTACCAGGCTGGCCAGTGCGGGCCAAACGCCCCGTCCGATTTCGCCGCCCACCAGAAAAAATGACATCGCGCTGCCTTGGCGCTCGTGCGCGAGTAGGCGCACACCGGCAAGCGCTTGCGGATGAAACAGCGAGTTGGAAATGCCGATGAGCACGAGCACGCCGATCAAGGCGCTCGGCGTCTCGACGAAACCGATCATCGCGCCGCCGGCAGACGAACCCAACAGGCCGAGCACAACGAAGGTGCGCCCACCGAATCGATCGCCAAGCAGTCCGACCAGAGGCTGCAATCCCTGACCAACCAGCAAGGCCGCCATGATGGTGCCCGCCAGACTCACGGACAGCTGCATCTGAATCAGCAATGCAGGCAGAATGCCGGGTAGAAAAGTCGCCGCACCGTCGTTGAGAAAGTGCGACCAGCTCAAACCCAACAGGCGGCGATCGGCACTATCGCCGCTGCCAATGGTATACGCCACCCTCGCTGCCTTTTACCAATGCATGATGCAGCGAAGCCTACGTTTGCCGGCGCCCTCAGGCAACCACGGCCAGGACCCGCGCATGGGCGCGCTTGTTAGAGCATGCCAACCTGGAGCTTGGCCGCGTCGCTCATCATTTCCATGGTCCACGGCGGATCGAATACGAGTTCGACACGCACCTGGGCAATGGTGGGCACCATCTTCACCTTGTTGCGCACGTCGTCGACAAGGATATCGCCCATGCCGCAGCCGGGCGCGGTCAGCGTCATGTCGATATCCACGATCCGCGCCTGCGGGTCGCTGTGGTCGAAATCACACTGATAGACCAGGCCGAGGTCGACCAGATTGATCGGGATCTCGGGGTCGAACACGGTGCGCATCTGTTCCCAGACCATGGCTTCGACATCATCGTTGCCGGCACCTTCAGGCAGGCGCAACGGTTCCGGGGGCTCCTGGCCGATGGCGTCGGCGTTTTCACCGGCAATACGAATCAGGTTACCGGCAATATAGACCGTAAACGAGCCGCCGAGCGCCTGCGTGATATTGCCGTGTGTGCCCACCGGGATTTCGACCGTATCGCCGGCGGGAATCAGCACCGCCTCGCAGTCGCGCTGGAAGGTTACAGGTTCATTGGAGGGCATCTGCATGGCACGATACCTGCGTTGATGTATATCAACATAGTCTACCAACCGCATTGGTACCTGTCCGAAAGCCTGTAGCGCGGTTTGCTCTGATACGATTGCGCTTATGAAGAAATCCTTGCTGGTCGTGGCACACGGCAGTCGCCGTCAGGCCTCCAATGATGAAGTACGCGCGCTTACCGAACGCGTGCGCGCGGAATCCAACGAACGCTTCGCGGCGATCGAGTGCGCGTTTCTGGAACTGGCGGAACCGTCCATTCCGGATGGGCTGGAACGTCTGATCGCCGACGGCGCCGCGCATATCACGGTGCTGCCTTATTTTCTGGCCGCCGGCCGTCACGTGATCGAGGATATTCCCGAAGAAGTGTCCACGACCCAAAGCAAGCATCCGGATGTGCATATCGAGATCGCGCCCTATCTGGGTACGTCGGAAACCATGCCGCGGCTGTTGCTCACCATGCTGGCCGATAGCGCGGCCACCAGCGTCTAGATGATGGATCGTATCGCCGATAACCGTCGTTTCTGGTTGTTGCTCAATCTGCTGCTGCTGGTTCTGCACGGCTTTGGCGTGTATTGCTACGTCGCCGCAGGCTTTGCCCACCCGGTTACCCAGCTGTGGGCCATCGTACTGCTGATTCATATCCTCGAATTCCCACTGGCCTTCATTGCGGTACAGGGCCGCAAGGTCGGCTGGGGTACCACCATCATGGCGACGTTCATATTCGGCTTTACCTGGTGGGTACCCACGCGACGGGGTGTCTTTCATGCGTGAGTCGTTCAATGCCACACGCGCCGCGCTGGTTTGCGGCGTCGCCGTCGCTCTCGTATCGCTGACCGGCGCCGTTTTTCCGCCCGGCCTCTGGTACGAACAGCTCAACCAGCCTGCCGGCACGCCACCCGATATCGCCTTCCCGATCGCCTGGACGCTGCTCTATATCGCCATGGCCGTCGCCGCCTGGCGGGTCTGGCGCGCCGCCGGCATCGGCCGTGCGCTGGCGCTGTTCGTGGCACAGCTGTTGCTCAACGCACTCTGGATGCCGGTGGCATTCGGTGCCCATGCGCTGGTCTGGGCGCTGATAGTGATCGTCGCCCTGTGGCTGGTACTCGCCGCCACGCTCGCCGCATTCTGGCGTATTGACCGGCTCGCCGGCATGCTGCTCGTGCCCTATCTGGCTTGGGTCAGCTATGCCGTCTATCTCAACGCCGGACTGTTGTTCTTGAACTGAAACAGCTTGTAAACCGCCTATTGGCGTCGTTCTTTTCACCGACCTAGGAGTTGTTCATGGCTTTTGTCGACAAATACGGCCCCTGGGCTCTGATTACCGGCGCATCGGCCGGCATCGGTGCGGAATTCGCACGCCAGATCGCCGCCAAGGGTTTGAACGTGGCTCTGGTCGCCCGGCGACGCGAGCGCCTGGAAGCACTCGGCGAAGAACTCGAATCAGAATACGGCGTGCGCAGCCTGGCCATTGGCGCCGATCTCTGTAGCGACGATTTCCTGAGCACGATCACCGAGGCACTGGGTACCCGCCATGTCGGGCTGCTGGTCAACAATGCCGGTTCCGGCATGACCGGCGAATTTCTGGATCACGATCTAGACGACGAACTACAGATGCTGGCGCTCAACTGCCGTGCGCCGTTGGTACTTGCCCATCATTTCGGACGGCGTATGCGCGACGACCGGCGTGGCGGCATCATCATGCTTGCCTCGGTGGCCGGCATCGTACCCACCCCGATGTTCGCCAACTACAGCGCCACCAAGGCCTGGAACCGCTTTCTCGGCGAAGGTCTGCATGAAGAACTGGCACGCGACGGCGTCGATGTCGTATCGCTGTGCCCCGGTCTAACGCAGAGTGAGTTCTTCGAACATGTCAACGTCGACCCGAGCAACTGGCCCGCGCCCATGCGGGCCACGATCATGAGCGCCGAAGACGTGGTCAAGGCCGCACTCAAAGGGCTTGGCAAACACTCGCAGGTCGTGCCCGGCCTGTCTTATCGCATGCTCATGCGGCTGTCGCGACTGTCTCCCGGCTCGCTCACGCCGTGGATGATCGATCGCGTCATGCGTTTCGCGCTGCCCAAGTCCTGACAGGGCACCGCCCGCGACGGCCGCATTAAGCGGCCGTGCGTTTAACGCAAATCCATTGTGCGGCAACGAATTGCCGCAACGTGTGCGCGTTCAGGCGACAAAAGCGCGCCCACGCACGGACTTACCTCGACCAAGCATTCCAGTGGCTACGCCATAAATCGAATTGAGCTCAACGTAATTATGAATGCATAATTCAAAATGAGGAGTGCAGCATAACGAGAGCGACAATGGCCGAACAGACACTGGCGCGCGAACACGCCGCCGATACTCCAGTCCGCAAGCGCGGGAACGCACGCATATCGCAGCCCAACCGGCAATCGCCGCTGGAACGACGCCTGCGCAACGAACTGCAGGCGGAGGTGCTGTTCGACGATTTCTCGCGCGGGCGCTACAGCACCGATGCGTCGATATACCAGATGCGCCCCTTCGGCGTGGTCGTGCCGCGCACCCAGGCCGACATCGTCGGTGCCCTGGGGATCGCGCGTGGCGAAGGCGTGCCGGTGCTGCCCCGCGGCGGCGGCACGTCGCAGAACGGCCAGACCGTCAATGAAGCGCTTGTTCTCGACACCAGCAAGTATCTGGATTCGCTGGTCTCGCTCGACGTCGAAAACCGCATCGCCACGGTCGAGCCGGGCATCACCCTCGATGCGCTCAACGCCAAACTCGCCCCGCACGGGCTGATGTATCCGGTGGATGTGTCCACCAGCGCCCGCGCCACGCTCGGCGGCATGGCGGGCAACAACAGTTGCGGCACGCGCAGCCTGCGCTACGGCAACATGGTTCACAACACGCGCGCGCTGGATGCGGTGCTGGCCGACGGCAGCGCCTACCACTTCGGGCGTATCGACGACGCCGAGGCCATGGCCAAGGCCGAGCCCGCCTACCGCGCGCTCGCCGAGAGGATGAGCGCGCTCTACGCACGCGAGGCCGACGAGCTGGCGAAGTATTTTCCCGAGGTGAATCGCCGCGTGGGCGGCTACAACCTCAACGAGCTGGCCCCGAACCGGCCGGATCGCGCGCCCAATCTGGCCCGGCTGTTGGTGGGCTCCGAGGGCACGCTCGGCTTTTTCCAGCAGATCGAGATCGACCTGCAGCCCACGGTCAAGCACAAGGTGCTGGGCGTATGTCATTTCCCGACTTTCCGGGCCGCCATGGAAGCCGCGGCGCCGATCGTGGCGCTCCATCCGGCCGCAGTGGAACTGGTCGACGCCACGCTCATCGAGCTCGGGCGCGAAATCGATATCTTCCGCCCGGTCATGGAGCGTTATATCCGTGGCCGCCCCGAAGCCGTGCTCCTGGTGGAATTTTCTGGCGAGAACTTTGACGAACAGAAGGCGCATCTCGCGAAGCTGGTCGAACTGATGGGCGACCTGGGCTATCCCGACGGCGTGGTCGAAGCGCTTACGCCGGCTCAGCAAACCGAGATCTGGGGCGTGCGCAAGGCCGGGCTCAACATCATGATGTCGATGAAGGGCGACGGTAAGCCGGTGTCCTTCATCGAGGACTGTGCGGTACCGCTCGCCGATCTGCCGGACTATACCGAGCGGCTGACCGAGGTTTTTCACAAGCACGGCACCGAAGGCACCTGGTACGCCCATGCCTCCGAGGGCTGCCTGCACGTGCGCCCGATCATCAACCTCAAGGACCCGGAAGGCGCGCCGAAGATGCGCGCGATCGCCGAAGAAGCCTTCGCTATGGTGCGCGAGTACAAGGGCTCGCATTCGGGCGAGCACGGCGACGGTATCTCCCGTTCCGAATTCCACGAGTCGATGTACGGCAAGCGCCTGATCACGGCCTTTGAAGAAGTCAAGCAGACTTTCGATCCGACCGGGCTGTTCAATCCGCACAAGATCGTGCACCCGCTGCGCATGGACGACACCCGACTCATGCGCTTCAATCCCGACTACAAGACCATTCCGATCAAGACCGCGCTCGACTGGTCGGCGCACGGCAGCTTCGCCTCGGCGGTGGAGATGTGCAACAACAACGGGGCGTGCCGCAAGTTCGACGCTGCGGTGATGTGCCCGTCCTATCGTGCGACCAAGAACGAACGCGACGTGACCCGCGGGCGCGCCAACTCGCTGCGTCTGGCCCTGTCCGGCCAACTCGGCGACGACGCGCTGACCTCGCACGAGATGTACGACACGCTATCCAAATGCGTGAGCTGCAAGGGCTGCAAGCGCGAATGCCCGACCGGCGTCGACATGGCCAAGATGAAGGTGGAATTCCTTCACCACTATCACGCCCGCCACGGCCGTAGCCTGCGCGACAAACTCATCGCCCACCTGCCACGCTATGCACCCAAGATCGCCTGGCTCGGCTGGCTGCTGAATCTGCGCGATCGTATTCCGGGGCTGGCCAAGCTCAGCGAAAAGATCATGGGTATGTCGGCACGCCGCCCGTTGCCGGTCTGGCATGCTCGCCCGTTTCGCGATACGAATTCGGTCGGCGACGCCACCGCCGGCGAGGTCGTACTCTTCGCCGACACTTTCAACCGCTGGCAGGAATCGGACAATCTGCGCGCGGCGATCGAGGTACTGGTCGCTGCCGGCTATCGCGTGCATATGGCCCAGCCCGAGAACGGCGGCCGACCGCTGTGCTGCGGCCGCACCTATCTCTCGACCGGCGATACCGACAACGCGCGCGCCGAAGCCGAACGCACGATGGCCGCGCTCATGCCGTATGTCGAACGCGGCGTGCCGGTGGTCGGCCTGGAACCCTCGTGCCTGCTGACACTGCGCGACGAATTCCACTCGCTGCTACCCGGGCCGGATGCCGCCCGCCTGGCCGACAACGCCTTGCTGTTCGAGGAATTCCTGGAACGCGAATGCGCCGCCGAGCGCGCCACGCTCGAACTGGAAAGTCTGGGCGGCGAGCGCGTGCTGCTGCACGGGCACTGCCATCAGAAAGCGTTCAATGCCGTATCCCATGTCGAGCGGCTGCTCAAGCGCATCCCCGATGCGCAGATCGAAACCATCGCCTCGACCTGCTGCGACATGGCCGGTGCGTTCGGCTACCAGGCCGAGAACTACGATACCTCGATGGCGATCGGCGAACTGGGCGTGCTGCCGGCCGTCCGCGAAGCCGGCAACGATGTGCATCTGGTGGCCGACGGCACCAGCTGCCGGCATCAGATCCGCGATGGCGCCGCGCGCGAGGCCGAACACGTGGCGGTACTGCTCGCCCGCCAGCTCAAGCGGCGGGCAACAAGCTGAACGCCCGCGCGGCGACGGTCTGTTACCGTCTCGCTAATTGAAACAATCACCCGCGACCCTCGGTGCAGATATGCGCCGAGGGTCGGTATTGGCAGTTACGGCATGGACAAGATCAGACAGGGTTCTCTCTACGGTGAAGCGGCCCATCGCATCCGGGCGATGATCAAGGATGGCCAGCTGAAACCCGGTACGCGGGTGCCCGAGAAGCAGCTCTGCGAACAGTTCGGCATTTCGCGTACGCCGCTGCGCGAGGCGCTCAAGGTGCTGGCCTCGGAAGGCTTTGTGGAACTACTGCCCAACCGCGGCGCGCGCGTGGTCAAGCTCACGCGTCGCATGCTCAAGGACACGCTCGACGTAATGAGCGCGCTCGAGGGTCTGTCTGGCGAACTCGCCTGCCAGCACGTGAGCACCGAAGAGATCGAAACCGTACGCCAGCTACACGCGCGCATGATTGCCCACTACGAAGCCGGCGATCTAACCGCCTATTTCGAGATAAACCAGCAAATCCACGAGGCCCTGGTCGCCGGCGCACGCAATCCGGTGCTGGCGGAGACGTACCACAACCTCAACGAGCGCGTTCGCCGTTTTCGGTTTTCCGAACGTATGTCACCCGAGCTCTGGGCCCAGGTGGTCGACGAACACGAACAGATCGTCGTCGCCCTTGAAAATCGCGACAGCCGAGCGATGGGCAATATTCTGCGCGGCCATCTCAAGCACAAGCTGGACCGCGTGGACGCGGACACGGTGGACGACGACAATCCGAGCGCCGACGCACTCGCCAACTGAGCGCGGTCGTAGCATGGCGTTCAATATACCGGCCGAGGTCGGCATGCATATCACCGCGGTCGATACGCCGTGTCTGCTGGTCGATATCGATGCGCTGGAGGCCAATATCGCGTATCTCGCCGACTTCGCACAAAGGGCCGGGGTACGCCTGCGCCCGCATGCGAAAAGCCACAAGAGCGCGGATATCGCCGCGCGCCAACTCGCCCAAGGCGCGGTCGGCCTGTGCTGCCAGACCGTGAGCGAGGCCGAAGCCATGGTGCACGCCGGCGTGCGTGATGTACTCGTATCCAACGAAGTGGTCGCGCCGCGCATGATCGATCGACTGGCCGCACTCGCCGGTGACGCGCGGGTGATCGTCTGTGCCGACGATGCCGACAACGTGGCCGCTCTCGAGGCCGCCGCGGCCCGCTTCGCAACCCGGCTCGACTTGCTGGTGGAAATGGATGTCGGTGCCGGACGCTGCGGCCTCGCACCGGGCGAGCCGGCCTGTAAGCTCGCCCGCTCGATCGCGGCCTGTACGAACCTGCGCTTCGCCGGCCTGCAGGCCTACCACGGCCCCGCCCAGCACATCCGCGACCACGCCGAACGACGCGCGGCCATCGATGCGGTGGTCGGCCTCACGCGCGACACCGTCGAGCGCCTGGCGCGCGAAGGGCTGACTTGCGAGATCGTTGCGGGCGCCGGCACCGGCAGTTTCGACATGGAAGCCGCCAGCGGCGTCTACAACGAGTTGCAATGCGGTTCCTATGTCTTTCTCGACGCCGACTACGCGCGCGTAGCCGCCACCAACGGCGCCGGCCTGCCCTTCCGACACAGCCTGTTCGTCCTGGCCCGGGTGATCAGCAAGACGCGCGCCGGTCGCGCGGTTTGCGATGCCGGGCTGAAATCGCACAGCGTGGATTCGGGCTTGCCGACCGTCTTCGACAGGCCAGGCGTGACTTACACCGGCGCCTCCGACGAGCACGGCCAGCTCGACGATCCACGGGACACGCTCACGCTCGGCGATACGCTGCGCCTCGTACCCGGGCACTGCGACCCGACGGTCAACATGCACGACTGGCTCGTCGGCTTTCGCGGCGACCGCGTGGTTGCACTCTGGCCGGTGACCGCGCGCGGCATGAGTCTGTAGCGCAATCCGAACCGGGCAAGCGCGGCCCGGATTGAGCCGCACCGCCCAGTCAACGAGCCTAGCCGACCGCCCCGCGCTCGCGCAGTTCGGCCAGACGCCCGGCGTCGATACCCATATCGGCCAGCACTTCCTCGGTATGTTCGCCGAGCAACGGGCTCGGGCGACGGATCTGCTGCGGCGTGGACGAGAACTTGCTCGCAAAGCCCAGCGTCTTCACATTGCCGGCCGTCGGATGTTCGAATTCCTGGACCATACCGCGCTCGATATAGTGCGGGTCCGACAAGGCCTGCGAAAAGGTGTTGATCGGTCGGTACGCCCGCGGCGTCGCAGCGCTGGCGCCAGGTATCCGTGTCCTCGTCCGCAAAGGCCTCTTCGATGAGCGCTTCAAGTTCCTCGACGTTACGTCCGCGATCGCTGTTCGTGGCAAAGCGCGAATCGTCGATCCATTCCGGCTTGTTCACCACATCGTTGCAGAAGCGCTCCCAGGTACGCTGGTTGGCGCAGCCGAGCATGAAATAGCCGTCGCGCGTGGCCAGCGCCTGGTACGGCGCGGAGACTCGATGACGCCAGCCGGTGGGCTGCGGCTCGCGGCCCTCGCCGAAATAGGCGGCCGCCTCCCAGGTGAACCACGGGATGCCGCACTCGCCGATAGCCACATCCACCTGCTGGCCTTCGCCGGTCTTCTGCCGATGGATATAAGCCGCCAGGATCGAGTAGACCGCAGTGATGCCGGCGCCGATGTCGTAGACCGCTACGCCGGTCTTGAGCGGTCGCCGCCCCGGCTCGCCGGTCATCGACATCAGCCCGGTTGCGCCCTGGGCGACCAGGTCGAAGCCGCCCTTGTTGGCGTAGGGCCCGGTCTGACCATAGCCGGAGATGGACGCATAGATGATGCCCGGGTTGATCTGCTTGATGCTTTCGTAGTCGACCTCGAGCGACTGGGTCACGCCGGGGCGGTAGTTCTCGATGATGACGTCGGCCTGGCGCGCCATGTCATAGAACAGCTCGCGCGCCGCCGGGTCCTTGAGGTTGAGCGCCACACTGCGCTTGTTGCGGTTGATCTGCATGAAGCAGGCCGACTCGTCCTCGATGTAGGGACCCATCTGGCGCGAATCGTCGCCGCCCTTGATCTTTTCGATCTTGGTGACGTCGGCGCCCATATCGGCGAGCACCATCGTGCAGTAGGGTCCGGCCATGATCTGCGAAATGTCGAGCACGCGCAGCCCGTCCAGCGGTAGACTCATCTTAAGTTTCTCCGTATCTAGCGGCCTTGCCAGGTGTACTGCCGCTTTTGCATGAATGCGTCGACTGCGCCGTGAAAATCCGCGCTCGTGTAGCAGGACCGAATCAGATCTTCGCCGTCTTCCGGCGCGATACGTCGGGCTTCGTGGATACGCTGAATCGCGGCCTTGGTGGCGGCCACGGTCAATGGCGCCATCTGTGTGAGGCGCTCGGCGATGGCGTCGACCTCGGCCTCGATTTCGCGAGCATCGAATACATCGTTGACCACGCCCGCGGCAACGCACTCGTCGGCCTTGAACAGCCGCGCGAGCATGAGCATCTCCTTGGCCTTGGGCGTGCCGAGCAAATCGACCAGCCGCGCGAAGTTGGCCATCGACAGACAGTTGCCGAGCGTCTTGGCGATGGGGATGCCGAGCTTGAGGTTCTGGTCCGCATAGCGAAAATCGCAGGCCAGTGCGATGGCCGCGCCGCCGCCCACGCATACGCCCTGCAGCAACGCGATCGTCGGGCGCTTGAGCCGTTCGAGCCGGCCGACCACGCGATCGATGCGCTGTTCGTAGGCCACGGCATCGTCGCCCGACTCGAAGTCGCGGAACTGGCCGATATCGGTGCCGGCCACGAAGGCCTTGCTGCCGGCGCCGCGCAGCGTGACCACGCGGATATCGTCGTCGGCGTCGATCTCGTCACAGACCGATTCGAGCCGGTCGTACATCGCCCAGTTCATGGCGTTGTGTACGTCGGGCCGGTTGAACACGATCGACGCCTTGGCGCCGGATTTCTCGAACAGCAGTTCGTCGGTTGCCATGATCTTCTCCCGATCAGTAGCCATAGACCAGGTGCACCAGCGCGAGCGCAATGGTCGGCACATAGGTGTTGATCATCAGCAGCGCGAACAACACGCCGATGAACCACAGGTTCACGCGGCTGGTACGCCAGACGTCGGCCTTGGCGATCGAGCAGGAGGTGATCAGCACGCTGGCCACCGGCGGCGTCTGCTGGCCGATGGCGAGATTGAGCGTCACGATCAGGCCGAAGTGCACCGGATCGATACCCACCGCGTGGATCAGCGGCATGACGATCGGCACGACCAGGATGATCGCCGCGGCCGAGTGCAGGAACATGCCCAGAATCAGGAAGAACACATTCAGCAGTGCCAGCACCGCGTAGGTATTGGTGGTAATGCCCTCGATACCGGCAGCGAGCTGCTGCGGCAGCTGGGCTTCGGTGAAATAGTCGCCAACCAGCGCGGAGGCCGCGACCAGAAGCATCACAACCGCGGTCTGAACGCCGCCCTCGAGGCAGGCCTTGTAGAGCTTGCTCAGATTCAGTTCGCGATAAATCAGACCACTGATGAGCAACGCGGCGACCACGGCCAGTGCGGCGCCTTCGGTGGCGGTCACGAAACCGCCGAAGATCCCGCCGAGCACGATCACCGGAATGGTCAGCGCCCAGAACGCGTGCTTGAACGCTTCCAGCAACCGTGACAGGCGGAACTTGTCCTCGACCGGATAATTGTTCTTGCGTGCCAGGTAATACGCCATCAACGCCAGGCCGAGCGCGCCGAGCAGACCCGGAAAAACGCCGGCGATGAACATCTTCACCACCGACTCCTGCGCCATCACGGCATAGAGAATCATCGGGATCGATGGCGGCAGGATGATGGCCAGGCTCGCCGCCGACGACGAGATCGCCGCCGAGAATTCGCGCGAGTAACCGCGCTTGCGCATCGCCGGGATCAGTACGCTGCCGAGCGCGGCCACGCCGGCCACCGCCGAGCCCGAGATCTCGGCAAAGAAGATTGACGAACCGATGGTCACCAGCGACAGCCCGCCGCGAATAAAGCCGACCATGGCCGAGGCCAGATCGATCAGCCGGCGCGCGATACTCGAAGCATTCATGATCGCGCCGGCGAACACGAACAGCGGGATCGCGAGCAGCGGGAACGAGGTCGCACCGTCGTACATGGTCAGCGCCACGTTCGGCAGCGCCATCGCCCCGTAGCTCAGGTACATGCCCGCGGCGCCGACCACGGCAAGCGCCACGCCAATCGGCACATTGATCAAAATGAGGGCCAACAGGCCCAGCAGCATGAAAGTAATCGCCATGTCAGCGCTCCTGCGTCGCGTCGCGGCGCGCGATTGCGCTGTTCTCTTCTATCGCCTCGGCGGACTCCGGCATTTCCTCTTCGAGGTCGGGCTCATGCACGAAGCCGTTGCCACGAGCACAGGCAAGCGTTTCCGGGAAACGCAGCAGCTCGGCCACAATGAACAGCACGGAGGCGATCGGAATCACCTACTGGGTCAACTGTTGCGACACCGACGGCAGGCTGACCAACGAACTTCCTTCGAGGATCACCATCACCTGATAGCCGGTCCAGGCCAGCAGCACGAAGAACGCGATCGTGAAAACTTCAGCGACGACGATCACCGGTACCCGCAGGGCCGGTGGCATCATGTTGACGATATTGGGGCAGGTGATATGCGCGCCCTTGCTCGCCGCAAGCGCGCCGCCATAGTACGTCAGCCACGCCAGGCCGGTGGCGGCGACTTCGCCCGTCCATGACATGGGCATATTCATCAACCGGGACGCAAAGCCGGCGGTGACCACGAGCGCAAGCGCTATCATGAGCACGACGACAATCGCTTCCAGCACCCGGTCGAGACTCGCCCGAATGACCGCTAGTGTCTTCACGAGAAATACTCCATAACAGATGATCGATTCACAGCGGGGCTCACACCGCGGCCGGCCGTGGGGCCGAGGCCGCGGTGTAGCGTAGTCGGACTACTCGTCCTTCAGGCTGCGGACCTCTTCGATCATCGCCGCGCCGTCTTCGACCTCCTCCTCGAACGCCTGATAGATCGGCTTCGAGGCATCGACGAACGCCTGACGGTCGATATCGTTGACCTTCATGCCCTCGTCCTTGAGCTTGGTGAGCAACTCATCGTCGAGCTGGGCGCCCATCTCGAGTGCGACCGGCTGCATATCTTCGGCGGTCTGCGCCAGAATCTGGCGTACGTCATCGGGCAGGCGCTGCCAGCTGGCGCCGGTGAGCACATAGGCCGGCGTATAGACGTGGCGCGACAGGGACAGATAATCCTGCACCTCGTAGAAGCGTGCCGGATAGATTTGGGCCAAGGGATTTTCCTGACCGTCGACCGCGCCGGTCTGCAGTCCGACGAACGTCTCGGAGTACGGCATGGGCGTCGGATTGGCGCCGTAGGACTTGAACATGCGCACGCGCCACTGGCCGTTCGGCGTGCGTAGCTTGATGCCGCGCAGGTCTTGCGGCGTGTTGATCGCACGCTCGTTGTTCGTGATGTTGCGGAAACCGTTTTCCCAGATGCCAATGATCTTGTAATTCTGGGACTCGGCGGCCTCGTCGAGCTTGCCGCGAATCAGCTCGCTTTCGCGGATACGCGACATGTGCTCGCGATCGGCAACCATGAACGGCATTTCGAACAGCGCGAACGACGGCGCCACCGAACTCATCACGGTAGACGGCAGTGACATATCGATCGTACCCAACTTGAGTTTGCGCAGCATCTGGGTATCGCTGCCGAGCTGGCTGGAGCCGTAGACCCGCACTTCGGCCTTATCGCCGAGCTTTTCATTGGCGCGCTTGGCGAATTCGGTGGCCACCTTGTCCATCAGCGACCCAGGCTGGCCCACATGCCCGAACTTAATCGTCTCGGCGGCCCGCGCGTTACCGATGGACGCGGTTGCAACACCCAATGCCGCAACCACGCCCACTAGGGCGTGTTGCCGTTTC
>NZ_AFNV02000009.1 GCF_000215955.2 Salinisphaera shabanensis E1L3A | reverse complement strand
GAACAACCTGGTGGGTTTACACAGCTAGCGTCCGCACGCCGGTTGGAACCCGAGGGTGCAGGCACGGGCAAAATGACTGTGGGCCTGTGACGATTCGCCCAGGCCGTTACGGCTTTCAGCCAACAAGAACAGGGCGCGCGGGTTGTCCGGTTGGTTCTCGAGCAGCGGTTCGAGCGCATTAATCGCGCGTTCGTAACGGCCCTCGTCGACATAGAGCCGGGCCAAGGCTTCCTGGGCTTCGGCATGCGCCGGGTTGAGCGTTTGGGCCTGACGATAGTCTTGTTCGGCTTCGGCGCGCTTGCCCCGCGCGGCAAACGCCTGCCCGCGGCGATAGTAGGCCTCGGCTGAAGAGGAGCGCAGTGCGATCGCAGCACTGAATTCGTTGATCGCTTGATCGAAGCGAGCGTCCGAAAACGCGCGGCGTCCCCTTTTCATCGCCGCAGCCGCGGCATAGCGCGTGTAGCCGCTTGCACCGTTGGCGACCAGCAGTTCGGCGATATCGCGCTCCTCGTGGTCGAGTGCATAGGCCAGCGGGGCGACGCCGGCGGCCTTGGCTTGTGGGTCGGCGCCGCGCGCAAGTAAAACCCGCACCACATCGTGATGGCCACCGACGACCGCCTGGAATAGCGCGGTACGGCCATGATTGTTCCTTGCTTCGATATTGGCGCCGAGATCGAGCAGATAGCCGATCATCGGTCGGTGTCCGGAACGCGCAGCCATGATCAATGGCGTATTGTGCTCATGATCGGGTCGGGTCGGATCGGCGCCGGCGGCGACCAGAATATGGGCGATCTCGGTATTACGCTGATCGGGCTGCCATGCCGCAATCCAAAGTGGCGTCTGTTCCCATTTATTGGCCGCGTCGGGTTTAGCGCCAGCGCCGACCAAGGCGCGCGCAACGGCGGGGTGGTAGTTCTGCGCGGCCCAGTGCAGGGCGGTGAATCCGTTGCGCCCGTCGCGCGCTTCCAGTTCGGCATGCCGATTGATGAGTACACGCACGACACGCAGGCTGCCGTATTCCGCGGCGACGTTGAGCGGCGTCTGGCCCTGGGCTGTGCGCAGGTTTGTCGAAAGGCCATTATCGAGCGCGACGGATACGGCGTGCGAATCGTCGCGGGCGGCGGCGTAGTGCAGGCACTGCCAACCGACATGCTGCTCACGCACCAGATCGGCAGTACGTGAAACCAGGCAAGCGATATCGCGATACGGGTCG
Source organism: Salinisphaera shabanensis E1L3A (assembly GCF_000215955.2). Lineage (GTDB taxonomy): Bacteria > Pseudomonadota > Gammaproteobacteria > Nevskiales > Salinisphaeraceae > Salinisphaera > Salinisphaera shabanensis. Next base: position 139,561 of record NZ_AFNV02000009.1, on the reverse strand, counting down.
ACAGCGAGCGCGGTGACTATGCCGGCGACCGCAATCACGACGATGGCAAATATCGTCTTCATGCCCTCATCTTAGTGCAAACACCGTGGATGAGAGGCAGCATGGCTTGTACGAGTCGGTAGACTATGCCGTTTCGCTCGTCCCAACACCGACGTTTTTGCTCCATGATCGAACTGCACGACAGCCTCAGCGGCCAACGCCAGCCTCTAAAAACACTGGAGCCGGATCATGTGCGGCTTTATGTTTGTGGCGTAACTGCCTATGACTACTGCCATCTTGGGCACGCGCGGGTGATGATCGTGTTCGACATGTTCGTGCGCTACCTGCGTGCGATCGGTTGGCGCGTGACGTACGTGCGCAACGTGACCGATATCGACGACAAGATCATCAATCGCGCAAACGAAACGGGTGAGACGCCGGAGGCAATCTCGACGCGCTTCACCGAGGCCATGCGCGAGGACGAAGCCGCGCTAGGGCTGAAGGCGCCGAGCGCCGAGCCGACCGCCACGGGGCACGTCGATCAGATCATTGCCATGATCGAGCGGTTGATTGAAAACGGCGCCGCCTACGCCAGCGACAACGGCGACGTCTATTACGACGTGAGCACATTCGACAACTACGGCGCTTTGTCCGGGCGACGTCTTGCCGATCTGCGCGCAGGCGAGCGTATTGCAGTCAACGAAGCCAAGACTGACCCGCTCGATTTCGTGCTCTGGAAAGCCGCCAAGCCGGATGAGCCGAGCTGGGATTCGCCGTGGGGCCAGGGCCGTCCCGGCTGGCATATTGAATGCTCGGCGATGTCCACGCATTGCCTGGGCGCGAGTTTCGATATTCACGGGGGCGGGCTGGATCTGCAGTTTCCGCACCACGAGAACGAGATTGCACAAAGTGAGGCTGCGACCGGCCAGCGTTATGTCACCACCTGGATGCATAACGGCTTCGTGACCGTCGACGACGAAAAGATGTCGAAATCGCTTGGCAACTTCCTGACCATTCGTGACGTGCTCGCGAAGTACGATGCGGAAAGCGTGCGTTATTTCGTCCTCTCGACCCACTATCGCAGCCCGTTGGCCTACAACGTGGATGCGATGGATGCGGCGACCAGCGCCTTGTCACGGCTCTACACTGCGCTGCGCGACGTGGCGCCCAACGACGCGCAAAGCGAAGCGGCCGACGCCTACGAGGCCCGCTTTACCGATGCCATGGCGGATGACTTGAATACGCCGGCCGCGATCGCCGTGCTGTTCGAAATGGCGCGGGACTGCCAGCGTCTCAAACAGGATGATTGCCAGGCGGCCGGTGCGATCGCTGCGCGGCTGGCTCTGCTCGCCGGTCGGATCGGTCTGCTGGAACAGTCGCCGCAGGTGTTCCTGCAAGGCCACGCCGGTGAAGAGGGCCTGAGTGCGGATACGATCGAGGCCATGCTCCAAGAGCGTCGCGACGCGCGTGCCGCCAAGAACTTCGCCCGCGCTGATGAAATTCGCGATGCGCTTACCGCACAGAACATTGTGTTGGAAGATGGCCCCGACGGCACGCTCTGGCGCCGGGGCTGAACGCGCGAATCAGTCCGTTGCGGCCGATTGTTCGCGCATTTCGGCTGCGCGCAGCGTGTTGCTCATCAGCATGGCGACGGTCATCGGGCCGACGCCGCCCGGTACCGGGGTGATCCACGCGGCACGCTCGGCGGCCGCTTCGAACTCGATATCGCCGACGAGCTTGCCGGAGTCGAGCCGGTTCATGCCGACGTCGATCACGGTGGCGCCTTCGCGGATCCATTCGCCCTTGATCAAGCCCGGCTTGCCGACGCCCACAACCAGAATCTCGGCCTGACCGACCTCGTACTCGAGATCGCGCGTAAAGCGATGACATACGGTCGTGGTTGCGCCCTTGAGCAGAAATTCCAGCGCCATCGGTCGGCCGACGATATTCGACGCGCCGACAACGACTGCCTGGCGGCCACGAAATGGCTCGTCGATCGATTCGAGCAGCCGCACGATGCCGAGCGGCGTGCAGGCGCGCAGTTGTGGCACGCGCTGGGCGAGCCGGCCGACGTTATACGGATGAAAGCCATCGACATCCTTGTCGGGCCGTACACGCTCGATGACCTTGGTCGCATCGATATGGTCGGGCAAGGGTAGCTGAACGAGTACGCCATCGATCTCGTCATCGGCGTTGAAGCGATCGATCAGCGCCAGCAACGCATCTTGCGAGATGTCCGCGTCGGGGTAGGTCGCTTGCGACACGAGCCCGGCCTGCTGGCAGGCCTCGATCTTCTTGCCGACATAGATTTTCGAGGCCGGGTCGCTGCCGACAAGAATGACGGCAAGGCCCGGTGCGCGCTGGCCGCGCGCCAGGCGACGGTCGACCGCGTCGCGTACGGCATGTCGAAAATCCTGGGCGATCTGCTTGCCGTCGATAAGGCGGGCGACCATGGGCATCAAGGCGGTTGGAAAGAGAGCGCGGATTTTCGCACGCCCCGCGAAGGGCGACAATTTGCGCACCGATTGCCACCGGCTGGAACACGATGCTCGCATGCACCGCGGTGACCAGATAGAATTCGCGGCGCTGCACTCGCATGGCGTAAATGTATGGCGCGGGCTCAGCGTTGTATCGAAGAGCATTGGTATGTCGATCAGCGCCGAGCAATGCTTGTTTCGCGGCCGGGTTATGTGGCGAAGCGCAGCTGAGCCTGGTAACAGACTGCTCGCAAGAGCAGGTGCATGAATACGGCACAAAGGCCGTATAATTTGAAGAGATAGGAAAGACAAACCGGGGTATGGCGCAGTCTGGTAGCGCACCTGCTTTGGGGTGAGTCGTACACCGACGAACGCCGAGAAATGCATGTTTCGAGGCAGGGTTACTTGGCGAAGCATGGCTGAGCCTAGTAACAGACTGCTCGCAAGAGCAGGTGCATGAATACGGCACAAAGGCCGTATAATTTGAAGAGATAGGAAAGACAAGCCGGGGTATGGCGCAGTCTGGTAGCGCACCTGCTTTGGGAGCAGGTGGTCGCAGGTTCAAATCCTGCTGCCCCGACCATTCCTACTCGTCGCGCACGAGCGCCCCTCCAAGTTTTCCGCGCCCGTAGCTCAGGGGATAGAGCAACGGCCTTCTAAGCCGTCGGTCGCTGGTTCGAATCCAGCCGGGCGCGCCATCCATATGGGCCGCCGAAGCGCGGCCCATATGGATGGCATATTCGACTCGCCATTCGAACCAGCGACGAATAAACAAGCATGGTTCGACGAGCGCGCGAAGCGCGCGAGAACGGCGGAGCGAAGCGACGCCGGCCCGAAGGGCGAGCGGCGCAGCCGCGAGTAATCCAGCCGGGCGCGCCATCCATATGGGCCGCCGAAGCGCGGCCCATATGGATGGCATATTCGACTCGCCATTCGAACCAGCGACGAATAAACAAGCATGGTTCGACGAGCGCGCGAAGCGCGCGAGAACGGCGGAGCGAAGCGACGCCGGCCCGAAGGGCGATCCGGCGCAGTCGGCGAATAATCCAGCCGGTCGCGCGTTGCGAGACTAAAGCTTTCTTGGACGCCAGATGGATGTCCGCGCCGGCGCGTCGCGTACCTGGTAATTCTGCGATCAGCCCGCGCTTGCAGATAGGGGCCGCTAGCCATGATGCAAGCGGTTCTGTGCAATGCCCGTGTCGCAGGTCGAACGGCGCAATGACGATAAATAATTGCGCTGGCGTCTATCAGGGGTAGCATCGTTCAACGAACATGACTAGAATACGCCGCCTGCGCCGTCGCTGGCTTGTGATCGCGGCGGATCACGCAGGATGCTTTCGATGGTGGGCGTAGCTCAGTTGGTAGAGCCCCGGATTGTGATTCCGGTCGTCGTGGGTTCGAGTCCCATCGTCCACCCCAATCCTGTCGCCGGCAGGTTGGCGAAGGCAGTACCGGCGCTTATTATGGCGTCTCGCGATCGCCCGATCGCTTGAAGATTCCGGCAACGCCGGATCACGGATGGGCCGTTAGCTCAACGGTAGAGCAGTTGACTCTTAATCAATTGGTTGAAAGTTCGAATCTTTCACGGCCCACCAATTTCTCTTAATTCGCTCGACGGCTATCAAGCGCGGTTCGCGGATCGAGTTGGGATCGACGTCTAAGCGACTTTTCGTCATGTATGTCGGCTAATAGGGCGCGATAGACTGTTGAATGCCGGGTCAGCGCACCCATTTCCATGGCTGTACATCCGAAAGGACAAGAGTTTCGTCCATGGAAACACTCGATCTGAATGGCAACGGCGTTGTCGCATCACGTATCGGTTTAGGCACCTGGGCCATTGGTGGCTGGATGTGGGGCGGTACGGACGAAGCCGAATCGATTCGTACGATTCAGAGCGCGCCGGACCACGGCATCACCCTCATCGATACTGCGCCGGTTTACGGATTCGGCCGGTCCGAAGAAATTGTTGGCAAGGCCGTAAAACAGGGCGGGCTGCGCGATAAGGTCGCATTGGCGACCAAGTGCGCGCTCGAGTGGGATGCCAAGGAGCGCGTGGCTCGTAACGCCACCAAAAATCGCATTCTCAAGGAAGCCGACGATTCGTTGCGTCGTTTGGGCACGGACTATATCGATCTGCTGCAGATCCATTGGCCGGATCCGAACGTCGATATGTATGAGACGGCCAGTGCGATGGCGACATTGCGCGAGCAGGGCAAGATCCGTGCGGTCGGCGTATCCAATTTCACGCCTGCGCAGCTCGATGCCTTCAGTGAAGTGACCACGATCGACGTCGTGCAGAACCCGTATAACCTGTTCGAGCGCCAGATCGACGAAGATGTGCTGCCTTGGGCGCAGGCACACGATACGCGGCTGCTCGCCTACGGCGCACTGTGCCGGGGGCTGTTGTCGGGCCGTATGCATGCCGATCGCGAGTTTCCCGGCGATGATCTGCGTAACAACGATCCGAAATTCCAGCAGCCGCGCTTCGATCAGTATCTGGCGGCGGTGAATGAACTCGAGCAGTTCGCGCAGGACAACTATGGCAAGCACGTGCTCGACCTGGCCATTCGCTGGGTGCTCGATCAGTACCCGCACAGCGTTGCACTCTGGGGTGCGCGCACGCCTAAGCAGCTCGAAGCGGTGGATAACGTCTGGGGTTGGCACCTCGACGAGGCGGCCAGGAACCAGGTTAAAGAGATTGTCGATCGGCATGTGGTCGACCCGGTCGGCCCCGAATTCATGGCGCCGCCGGCACGTGACGCATAACGAATAGGGTGGTTTCGCGAGTGGGCTGGCCAGCCTTGATATACTCGTGGGTCAATATTCGCAGCAGTGGTCGCAATCCGGCGGCGCTGTACATACCAGACGATTGGATAGAGGTAGTTAATGGACGTTTCTGTTGAGAATCCCGGTGGGCTGGCCCGTCGCCTCAAGGTTCAGATCCCGGCCGAGCGGGTCAGCGAAGCGGTCGACGCCAAGGTCAAGCGCGTCGGACAGCACGCCAAGATTCCGGGTTTTCGACCGGGCAAAGTGCCGTTGAAAGTGCTTTACCAGCGCTACGGTGCTCAGGCGCGTCAGGAAGCCGCCGGCGAGCTGATCCAGAGCGTCTATCCTGAAGCCATCGAGCAGGCCGAACTCAAGCCGGCCGGGCAGCCGCAGATCGAGCTGGGCGAAGTCAACGAAGAAGGTCCGCTCGAGTTCACGGCCAGTTTCGATGTCTATCCGGAAATCGAACTGACTGGCCTGGATGGCCTGGCGGTCGAAAAACCGGTGGTCGAAGTCACCGATGCGGATATCGACAAGACCATCGAACGCATTCGTGAGCAGAACAAGGCTTACGAGGCAGTCGAGCGCGAGTCTCAGGACGGTGATCAGGTCGTGGTCGACTATGTCGGTCGTATCGATGGCGAAGCCTTCGAAGGCGGCACCGGCAACGATATCGAAGTCAATATCGGCGAGCAGCAGTTTCTGCCCGATCTCGAACGCGCCCTGGTCGGTCGTAAGGCCGATGAGCAGTTCGACGTGGATGTGTCCTTTCCAGAGGACTACGGCGCCAAGGATCTGGCTGGCAAGACGGCGACGTTCGATGTGACTGTCAAGGCCGTCAAGGAAGCCAAGCTGCCGGAAATCGACGACGAATTCCTGAAGCAGATGGGCGTGGAAGAAGGCGGTATCGACGCGCTGAAAGAAAAAGTGCGTGAGTCGTTGGATCAAGAAGCCAAACATGCGGTCGACACCAGCGTTAAGACGCAGGTGATGGACGGCGTTCATGCGGCCAACCCGATCGAAGTGCCGGAGTCGATGGTGGCGCAGGAAATCGATCGCATGCGCAAGGAAGCGTTGCAGCGCATGCCGCAGGAAATGCAGGGTGACGAGGAGCAGGCCAAGAAGCTGCTGCCTGATGAAGTTCTGCGCGAAAACGCCGAACGTCGCGTCGCCCTCGGCCTGCTGATTGCCGAAATCATCTCGGAGAAAGAGATCGAACTCGACCAGGATCGTGTCAGCAAGAAGATGGATGACATCGCTGCCGGCTATGGTGATCAGGCCGAACAGGTCAAGGCCTATTATCAGCAGAACCCGCAGCTGATGCAGGGGCTGCAGGCGATGGTCATGGAAGAGCAGGTGGTCGATACGCTGCTCGAAGGCGCGACCGTCACCGAAAAAGAGACCGAGCTCGACGAACTACTCAACGCCCAGCGTCAGAACGGCTGATCGAGGTACGGCCTCGACGTCACTGACGTGGCAAGGGAAACTAAAGTTTATGTCTGAACATAACGACAACATGCAGCCCCAGAATCTGGGGCTGGTACCGATGGTCATCGAGCAGACCGCCCGCGGCGAGCGCTCGTTCGATATCTATTCGCGTCTGCTCAAGGAGCGCGTGATCTTTTGCGTGGGCCCGGTCGACGACCAGATGGCCAACCTTATCGTTGCCCAGCTGCTGTTCCTGGAATCCGATAACCCGGATAAGGACATCCAGCTGTATATCAATTCGCCGGGCGGTGTGATTACTGCCGGCATGTCGATTTACGACACGATGCAATTCATCAAGCCCGACGTGGCCACGATGTGCTTGGGTCAGGCAGCAAGCATGGGCGCGGTATTGCTGGCCGGCGGTGCGCATGGCAAGCGCTACGCATTGCCGAATTCACGGGTGATGATCCATCAGCCGCTGGGCGGCTTCCAGGGTCAGGCAACGGATATCGAAATCCATGCCCGTGAAATCCTGCATGCGCGTGAACGGCTCAATGAAGTGCTTGCGCATCACACCGGTCAGCCGTTGGACAAGATCAAGCACGACACCGAGCGCGATTTCTTCATGAGCGCGCAGGCCGCGACCGACTACGGCGTGATCGACGATGTACTGACGTCGCGCGCAGCACTTTCGGGCCAAGGTGCCGATAAGAACAAGTAAGCGCTTCAAACACCGCGGATGTAAATTCCGTGACAAGCGTTTATCCGGTGTGCCATACAGGGCGTATGGCAGGCCCAGACTGAAGAGGTCCTAGACAATGGCGGAAGACTCCAACAGCAACGGCGGCTCTAACTCAGGCCGCACCCTCTATTGTTCGTTCTGTGGCAAGAGCGAGCATGAGGTTCGCAAGCTGATCGCTGGTCCGTCGGTATTCATCTGCGACGAGTGCGTGGATCTGTGTAACGACATCATGCGCGAAGAACTCGCGAGCAAGCCGGCCAAGAAGGGCCTGCCGAGCCCGCAGGAAATCAAGCATGTGCTCGACGATTATGTCATTGGTCAGGAGTCGGCCAAGAAGATTCTCGCCGTGGCGGTGTACAACCACTACAAACGCCTGAATGCCGAAACCGGCGAGGGCGAGGTCGAACTGCAGAAATCCAATATCCTGATGATCGGGCCGACCGGCTGCGGCAAGACGCTGCTGGCCGAAACGCTGGCCCGATTGCTGGATGTGCCGTTCGCGATTGCCGATGCGACCACGCTTACCGAAGCCGGTTATGTCGGCGAAGACGTGGAAAACATCATCCAGAAGCTGCTGCAGAAGTGCGACTACGATGTAGAGAAGGCCCAGCGCGGCATTGTCTACATCGACGAAATCGACAAGATTTCGCGCAAGTCCGAGAACCCGTCGATCACCCGTGACGTGTCGGGTGAGGGCGTGCAGCAGGCGTTGCTCAAGCTCATCGAAGGCACGACAGCATCGGTTCCGCCGCAGGGCGGGCGCAAACATCCCCAGCAGGAATTCCTGCAGGTGGATACCGGTGGCATCCTGTTTATCGTGGGCGGCGCGTTCGCCGGTCTGGACAAGACGATCCAGACCCGCGAGGGCCGGTCAGGTATCGGCTTCTCGGCCGAGGTTAAGGGTCAGGACGACCAGCGCTCGCTGGGCGATATGCTGGCGACGGTGGAACCCGAGGATCTGGTCAAGTATGGCCTGATTCCCGAGTTCGTCGGTCGTCTGCCGGTGATTGCCACGCTTGAAGAGCTCGACGAAACCGCGCTCATCTCGATTCTGCGTGAGCCCAAGAACGCGCTCACCAAGCAGTACGCCAAGCTCTTCGAGATGGAAGACTGCGAGTTGGAACTGCGCGAAGACGCGCTGAGGGCGATCGCCAATCGTGCGATGGAGCGCAAGACCGGCGCACGCGGCTTGCGTACGATCCTCGAGTCGATTCTGCTCGATGTCATGTACGAGCTGCCGGCCATGGAGAACGTCTCCAAGGTCGTGGTCGACGAGGCGGTGGTCAAGGGCGATGCCCAGCCGTATATCGTTTATGAAAACGCCGACGCGACCCGCGCCGGCGCCTGAAGCGTCTCGGACGGCGCACAATGCGCCGTCCAGCGCTCTGCGGTTTGTCTGTGCGTCGATTGAAAACGGCGCGGGCAGCCGCATTCTTAACAGTTAAATACACAGTGGCCGGCATCATGCCGGCCGCTTTTTAAGCGAGGGTCCAATGACGGACAACACCCTGGTACCTGTTCTGCCGCTACGGGACGTCGTCGTCTTTCCTCATATGGCGATCCCGCTGTTTGTCGGACGCGAGAAGTCGATCACCGCGCTGGAAGCGGCGATGGCTGAAGACAAGAAGATTCTATTGGTCGCGCAGCGCTCGGCGGATATCGACGATCCGGGCGCCGACGATATCTATGAAGTCGGCACGCTGGCCTCGATCCTGCAGCTGCTCAAGTTGCCTGATGGCACGGTCAAGGTTCTCGTCGAGGGCGCTGATCGCGCACGTCTTAACAATCTGCACGAAGCTGACGGCAGCCTCGTGGCCAGTTGGGACGTGATTGACGACGATGCCGACGATAGCGCCGAGACCGACGCGCTCATGCGCTCGGCGATTTCGACGTTCGAATCTTATGTGAAGCTCAACAAGAAAGTGCCGGCGGAATTGCTGCCCTCGCTGTCCAGCATGGATTCGATCGGTCGGCTGGCCGACACCATTGCCGCCCATCTGAACCTCAAGCTCGAAGAGCGCCAGGACGTGCTCGAGATCGCCGACGCGCAAGCGCGGCTTGAGCATATCGTGGCCAAGACCGACGCCGAGATCGAGGTCCTGCAGATCGAAAAGAAGATCCGCGGGCGCGTGAAGCAGCAGATGGAGCGCAGCCAGCGCGAGTACTATCTCAACGAGCAGATGAAGGCTATCCAGAAAGAGCTGGGTGAGATAGACGACGCGCCGAACGATCTCGACGAACTCGAAGAGAAGATCGAGAAGGTCGGCATGCCCAAGGAGGTCAAGAAAAAGGCCACCACCGAGTTCAACAAGCTCAAGAGCATGTCGCCGATGTCGGCGGAAGCCACGGTCGTGCGCAACTATCTCGACTGGCTGGTCGATGTGCCGTGGAAGAAGCGCTCCAAGACCAAGATCGATCTCAAGACCGCGCAGGACACGCTCGACGCCGATCACTACGGTCTGGAGCGGGTCAAGGAGCGCATCATCGAGAACCTCGCGGTGCAAAGCCGGGTGAAGAAGATCAAGGGCCCGATTCTGTGCCTGGTCGGGCCACCCGGCGTGGGCAAGACATCGCTCGGTCGTTCGATCGCCAAGGCTACAAACCGTGAGTTCGTGCGCATGAGCCTGGGTGGTGTGCGCGACGAAGCGGAGATCCGCGGGCATCGGCGCACCTATATCGGCTCGCTGCCGGGCAAGATCATTCAGAACATGGCTAAGGTGGGCGTGCGCAACCCGCTGTTCCTGCTCGACGAAGTCGACAAAATGGCACAGGATTTCCGCGGCGATCCGGCTTCGGCGCTGCTGGAAGTGTTGGATCCGGAACAGAACAACACGTTTGGCGACCACTATCTCGAGGTCGACTACGACCTCTCCCAGGTTATGTTCGTCTGCACCGCGAACACGCTTAACATACCGCCGGCGCTGCTCGACCGTATGGAAGTCATCCGTCTGTCGGGCTACACCGAAGATGAGAAGGTGAATATCGCCGAGCGTTATCTCGTGCCCAAGGCTATGAAAGAGAACGGCCTCAAGGACGAGGAGCTGGCGATCTCCGATAACGCGCTTACGGACGTCATTCGTCGCTATACCCGTGAAGCCGGCGTGCGTAACCTGGAACGTGATATCAGCAAGATCTGTCGCAAGGTGGTCAAGGAGCTGATCAGCCACGAAAAAGACGGGTCTGTGCAGGTCTCCAAGCGCAATCTCGACAAGTACCTCGGTGTGCCCAAGTTCCGTTACGGGCGCGCAGAGGAGACCGATGGGGTCGGCCAGGTCACCGGACTTGCGTGGACTGAAGTCGGCGGCGAATTGCTCTCGATCGAGTCGGCAGCGGTACCGGGCAAGGGCAAGCCGCTGCATACGGGCTCGCTGGGCGACGTAATGCAGGAGTCGATCCAGGCTGCTCTTACGGTTATCCGCTCGCGCGCGGCTACCCTGGGTATCGAGCGCGATTTCATGCAGAAATCTGATCTTCATGTGCACGTGCCTGAGGGCGCAACGCCCAAGGATGGCCCGAGCGCGGGTATCGGCATGTGTACGTCGATGATCTCGGCTCTAACGCAGATACCGGTACGTGCGGACGTGGCGATGACCGGCGAAATCACGCTCAGAGGCGATGTCTTGCCTATTGGCGGACTCAAGGAAAAGCTGCTGGCCGCACACCGCGGTGGCATCAAGATCGTTGTCATACCGCATGAAAACACCAAGGATCTCGCGGAGATACCGCCCAATATCAAGAATCGACTCGATATTCGTCCGGTGCGCAAAATCGACGAAGTGCTCGAAATCGCGCTCACACGAAAGCCGCAGCCACTCTCCGATGATGCTGCGGCCGCCGACAATACGGGCAAGAACGATCCGGCCGCCCTGCGAGCGCATTAGTCGCCGGTCGGCGGCAGATCGTAATGAGGTGTAACCCTTTGTTGACGGTACAAAGAGCCGCTTGGTATAACAGCGGCTTATTGTTCGCGGCCCGGCGTTTGAAAGCGCCAGCGTGAACGCGCATGGTCGGCGATGCGTTCGCGATCGGGCGTATGCCTAGGGGCCGGTTTTGGCCGGCTCCTTAATCGAATTCTCGTTTCATTCCTCAGGGGATATTTGCTATGAACAAAACCGAACTAGTCGACGCGGTCGCTGATGATGCTGATCTGTCCAAGGCCGACGCCTCGCGTGCCGTGGACGCCATGATCGACGCCGTGACCGACGCCCTGAAGAAAGGCGATAAGGTCTCGCTGGTCGGCTTCGGCGTGTTTTCCGTACGTGAGCGCGCCGCCCGTCAGGGTCGCAACCCGAAGACCGGTCAGTCGATCACGATTCCCGCTGGCAAAACTCCTGGCTTCAAGGCTGGTAAAGCGTTGAAAGACGCTGTAAACTAGCGCGCCTTCGCTGGGTGAACGGTTACACCGATCATGCCAGAGAGGGTGCTTAGCTCAGTTGGTAGAGCGTCGCCCTTACAAGGCGAATGTCGGCGGTTCGAACCCGTCAGCACCCACCATTATTAAGTTTTCGGAGCGGTAGTTCAGCTGGTTAGAATGCCGGCCTGTCACGCCGGAGGTCGCGGGTTCGAGTCCCGTCCGCTCCGCCAGTCTTTATCGATGCACGCATCGGTTCGGGCAAATCGAAGGCCCTCTCGTTTTGAGGGTCTTTTTTTGTCCATGGCTGTTTTGAGGGCTGATCGTCAATATCATGGTGCCAGGCGCCTGATTCGCGATTGGCCAAGTGTTTGGAGCGGTAGTTCAGCTGGTTAGAATGCCGGCCTGTCACGCCGGAGGTCGCGGGTTCGAGTCCCGTCCGCTCCGCCAGTCTTTATCGATTTACACATCGGTTCGGACAAACGAAAGGCCCTCCCCGGAGGGCCTTTTTTATGCGCAACGCCCGCGTTCGTTTGTTAAGCCGAACGGATCGCCGTTCGGGCCTCCCATGGGCGCGTCGTATACGGCACAATGGCGCTTTCGCAAAACGAGCGCATCGAGCTTTGACTTGGCGTTGCGTTCGATAGATCACATACGCCGGAGCGCGATCAATGCTGCAGAGAATCCGCGACAATGCCAGCGGCCCGTTGGCCTATGTCGTCGTTGCCGTCATCACCCTGGTTTTCGGTGTCTGGGGGATCGGCTCCTATTTCACGCCATCTGCGGACCCGGTCGTCGCCAATGTCGGTGGCACGGATATCACCCGCAACCAGCTTGAAAACGCATACCAGCAGCGCTATCAGCGTTTGCGCCAGATGATGGGGGATAACTTCGACCCCAGCATTCTCAACCCGGAGCGTTTACGCGCGACGGTACTGGATGGCTTGATCAACCGTGAGGTGATGGATCAGTACGCACAGGATGCGGGCTATCGTGTCACCGACGGCGCGCTGCTTGGCGCGATCCGCAACGACCCGCAATTTCAGGAGAACGGCGAGTTCTCTGCGCAGCGCTATCGCGGTCTGCTGGCGCAAGCGGGCATTGCGCCGGCCCAGTACGAGGCGAGTCTGCGTCAGGATCTGACCAGCCGTCAGCTACGCGACGAGATCAACGAAAGCGCCTTTGCCGCGCCTGCCGAGGTCGACCAGGCATATCGTCTGGCCAACCAGCAACGTCGTGTTCGTTATCTCTCGTTCGATCCCGCCAGCTATCGCGATGGTATCGAGGTCGACGAGGCGCAGATTCAAACCTATTACGACGACCATCCGGATGCGTTCAAACGGCCGGAACGCGTCAAGCTCAGCTATGTATCGCTGGACCGCAGCAGCGCGGCGGCCGATGCCGGCGAACCGGACGAACAAACGCTGCGCGCGCTCTTCGACGAAAACAAGCAGCAGTTTGGCGAACCCGAGCGTCGTAGTGGTGGCTTTCTACGAGTGGCTACCGGCGACGATGCGAATGCCGCTCGCGATACGATCCAGGAACTCGCTTCTGCGTCGGGCGATCTGCAAGCGCGCGCTGCCTCGAACGATAACGTTGAATACGAGAGCGTCGACGACGCACAGCGCGCTGATTTGCCCCAGGCTGTCGCGGATTCGCTCTTCGATCTGGAGCCGGGCAAGACTTCGACGCCTGTGAAAGGTCCGCAGGCGTGGTATCTGGTGCAACTGTCGCAGATCACGCCCGCGAGCGAGCCGTCGTTCGACGATACCGAGGTCCAGGCGCAGCTCAACGCAATCGCCAGCGCCCAGCAGGGCCAACAGGCCTTCAGCGACAAGAGCGATCGGCTTGAGTCGTTGGCCTACGAAGCGCCGAACGATCTCGATACGCTTGCTGACGAGCTCGGTCTCGAAATCCAGACGACGGACTGGGTCACCCGTGACGGCGGGTCGGGCATCGGCCAGTACGACGCCGTGCGCAAGGCCGCCTTCACCGATGCTGTACTCAAGGACGAGCTCAACAGCACGCCGATCCAGTTGGGCGCCGAGCGCCAGATCGTATTACGCGTGGCCGAGCATGAGCCCGCGACCCGCCAACCTCTGGATACGGTCAAGGACGATATCCGCGAGCGTGTCATCGCGCGCGAGGCGAGCCAGAAGGCGCAGGCCGCGGCCGATGCGGCGTTGGACAAAGCAAAGTCTGGAACGTCGTTGCAAACGCTTGCGCAAGACGGCGGGGCGATCGAGCAGAAAGGCTTTGTCCAACGATCGAATCGGGATGTCGACCCGCGCATTCTAGAAGCGGCTTTCAATATCTCTCAGCCCAGCGAGGATGCGCCCGGTTATCGGGTTACGGGCACCCGCGACGGTGATATCGCGCTCGTCGCGGTCGATTCGGTACGTGAAGCGCCCGCAAGCGAGGCTGGGACGCCGCGTGAGCGCTTTGCCAACCAGCAGCGTCAGTATATCGCCGGGCTTGAATACGCGGTGCTGGGCGAGTATCTGCGCGCTCAGACCGATATAGAGGTCAACGAAGACCGTATCAACTAGGCGCTTTGCCTGGGTCGCAGTTTGCTGCGACGGTTTTGTTGGGATGGCAGCCGCGGTGTTTTAGCACCGCGGTTTTTTTTTGAAACAAAAAAAGCGGCCCGCAGGCCGCTTTGATTCTATGCCGGTGGCAAACGCCGGATCACGCGCCTGCTGTTGCGCCCATGATGTGGTAGCCGGCATCGACATACAGCACTTCGCCGGTAATACCGGAAGCCAGGTCCGAGCCGAGGAACGCGGCCGCATTGCCGACTTCTTCCTGGGTCACGTTACGGCGCAGTGGCGCGCCTTCACGCGCATGCGAGAGCATGTCGCGGAAACCGCGGATACCGGCAGCCGCGAGCGTCTTGATTGGCCCGGCCGAAATGGCGTTGACGCGAATTCCCTGGGCGCCGAGTTCTGCGGCCATGAAGCGCATGCTCGACTCGAGGCTGGCTTTGGCCGGGCCCATGATGTTGTAGCCGGGCATGACGTGGGTGGACCCCAGATACGTCAGCGTGATCAACGAGGCGCGCTCCGACAGCATCGAGCGACCGGCCTTAGCCAGGGCGCCAAAGCTATAAGCGCTGATGTCGTGGCTGATGCTCGCGGCCTCGCGCGTGAGCGTATCCAGATATGTGCCGTTGAGTGCTTCGCGCGGCGCAAAGCCAATCGCGTGTACGAGGATATCGATCTCGGACCAGTGTTCGCCGAGCGACTTGAACAATCCCTCGATCTGATCGTCCTGCGCCACATCCAGGGGGAGCACGATCGATGCGCCGAGCCCTTCGGCCATCTTTTCAACCCTTGGTTTGAGCTTTTCACCCTGATAGGTCAGCGCGATTTCTGCGCCTTGATCGCGCATTGCCTGGGCAATGCCATAGGCGATCGAGCGTTCGCTGGCCAATCCCGTGATCAGCGCCTTCTTGCCTTCTAGAAATCCCATGTCTGCTCCTCTAAGCGTCGCGCCGAACGGGGTGCCATCAACTCGAAGACACCGGCTGCAACCGCAGTCGTTGTCCTGGACGAATGGTGCTCCCGGACGACATATCGTTCAAGCTGCGCAGGGTCGTGACCTGCATTGAAAAACGAGCCGCGATCGACCAAAGCGAATCGCCGGTCTCGACCTCGTAGAAATCGGGTAGGGGCGCTGGGCCGTCGATCGCTATCGATTGCCCAGGCTGCAGTCGCGTGTTGGGCTCGAGCCGGTTCCAGCGGCGTAGATCGGCGATCGTGACATCGTTGGCGTCAGCAATCTCCCAGAGCGAATCGCCGGCGCGCACGATATGTGTGCTGGGTTCCGGCGGTGTGGCCGAGCCGGGGATGGTGAGTTTCTGGCCGGGGCGTAGCGATGTACTCACGCCGGGGTTGCTGCCGCGCATGGCGGCGACGTTAACGTTGTAACGCTGGGCGATTTCCCATAGTGAATCGCCGTTCTGCACGATATATGTTTCGGCCGGTTCAGCAACGGGCGTGGGTTGGCCGGGCGCGCCGGTACGTGGAATCGTGAGTTTTTGTCCTATCCGAATCCGATCGCTCCGCAGCCCGTTGGCCTGACGAAGTGCTGCCACGCTCATATGGTATTTCGCGGCGATGACGCCCAGAACATCGCCGCGGCGCACGGTATAGCTGTGGGTATTGCGTTGTACGAGCGTCCTGGGCGATGCGCTCGCCAGGGCTTTCTCGAAGGCGTCCGCCTTACCGGCCGGGACCAACAGGCGCGTGCCTTTACCCGGCGCGCTCGCCCAGCGCTGGAGCGCTGGATTGAGGCGACGCAAATCCTCTTCCGACATGTCGAGCATGCCGGCAGCCACGGCGATTTCGGTCTGGCTCGGCAATGCCACAGCGCGGGTGCGTGGCGTGTTGTCCAGCAACGGCCAGTCGAATCCGAAGCGTTCGGGCGCGAACATGATTCGCCGCAGCGCCAGCAGCTTGGGTACATATTCAGTGGTTTCCAGCGGCAGTTCCAGATCCCAGTACGTAGCGTCGGGATCACTTTGCTGGGCACGGGCCAGGGCGGCGTCTACCCGTCCAGGACCGGCATTGTAGGCTGCTAGCGCGAGCAGCCAGTCGCCGCCATAGCGCCGGTGCAAATCATCGAGGTAAGACAGCGCGGCATCGGTCGAGGCGATGACATCGTTACGCCCGTCGTACCACCAGTCGCGGGCCAGCCCCATATGGTCGGCCGTACCCGGCATGAACTGCCACAGGCCGCTCGCGCCCATATAAGAGCGTGCCGAAGGGTCGTAACCGCTTTCCACGATGGGCAACAGTGCCAGTTCGGTGGGCAGGCCACGTTCGTCGATGCGACGTACGATATGCCACAGAAACGGCCGAGCGCGATCCAGCGATGCCTGTAGATGGCGTTGATGGGTGGCGAATTGCTGGGTCCAACGGCGTACACGATAGCGTTTGCCGTAGCCGTCGAGCTCGAAGCCGTTGCGAATCTGCGACCAGAGATCGGTTTCAGGGTCCGGCCAGTTGGCAGTACTCGCGCCAGCCAGTTCTAGATCGTCTTCGCCATCTTCACTGTCGAAATCATCCTCGACTTCGACTTCGACTTCGACCGCGTCCGCTGACGCTACGGCAGGAGCCGTATCCGCGTCGGAAGTGGCGGTTTCGTTCTGCGCGGCCGTATTTGCAGGCGTGGCGGGTGCGCTTGCGGGTGGCTTCGTGGCACAGCCGCTGAACAGCAGGGCGGTCGAGGCGATTAGCGCGGCAACCGCGCCACTCGCCTTAGGAGGCATCCTTCCATTCACGCAACACAGCAAAAATTTCACCCGCGTCGGTCAAGGGCCGGCCCGCACGCCGCTCGGCAGCCGCCACGACATCCGGCTGATCCCAGCGTAAAAACGGATTGATCTCACGCTCCTCGGCCAATGTGCCGGGCAAGGTGGGCTGATCGTTCGCGCGCAGCTCGTCGACTTCGCGAATCACGGTTGCGATTGCACTGCTGTCGGGTTCCACCGTTTGGGCAAATGCCAGATTCTTCTGCGTGTATTCGTGCCCGCCGTAGACCTCGGTCGCCTCGGGCAGTGCGCGCAGACGTGCGAGCGAAGCCTGCATTTGCGCATGAGTGCCTTCGAACACGCGGCCACAACCGCCGCGGAACAGGGCATCGCCGGCCAGCAGCACGCCGGGCGTAACGTATGCGATATGACCGAGCGTATGGCCGGGCACGTCAATCACCTCAAAATCGACGCCGAGAAAATCGAGCGTGAAATGATCGCCGCCAGTGACGGGATGGGTGATTTGCGCGATACGGTCCGCTTCGCCTGCCGGGCCGTAAACCGGCGCAGAATGCTCCGCGAGCAGGCTGTCGAGGCCACCGACATGATCGCCGTGATGATGAGTGATCAGATAGGCACCGACGGCAAGCCCATGTTCCGACAGGTATTGCTGTACGGGTTGGGCCTCGCCGGGGTCGACGATTGCGACCGTGTTGCTGCCCTGGTTTTTGACCACCCAGATATAATTGTCGGACAGAGCCGAAAGTGCTTTGATCTCGAGCATCCGCGAATGTTGCCAACCGCCTGAGGCAAAATCAATTGTTTCGATTCCTGCCTGGCCAATACACCGACTCCGCCGACTGGCTTGCCACGCCGCGTGCGCGACTGTTCCTGCAGTACGAGCGGCGGGTGTTGGCGCAGTTGTTGCCGAATCTGACCGGTTACCGCTGTGTGCAGATCGGCAGCTGGGGGCATGAACGTGCGACGCTGGCCAGCGCCGGCACATTGTGTCAGTGGCAGCTAGGCTTCGGATCGGCCTGTCGTGCCGATGTCGGCTTCGATGGCCGGCATCTGCCGCTGGCAAGCGGCAGCGTCGATGCACTGGTGCTCGCCCATGCGCTCGAACAGGTCGCCGAACCGCATGTGTTGTTGCGCGAATGTGCACGGGTACTCAACGCACGCGGCCAATTGGTGATCCTGGCATTCAATCCGTGGTCGCTGTGGGCGATGCGACAGCGTTTGCCCGCACGGCGCGCGCCGCGTTTTCAGCCGTGCTCGGCCCCGCCTAGCGCGTCTCGTCTCTACGACTGGTTGCGTCTGCTGGAATTCGAGCCCGAACGCCTGGTTCGCTATGGTCTCGGTTTCCCGTTCTTCGGTGGTTATCATCGCGTGGGCGAGGATCGACGCAGCGCGCGCTGTATCGCCTGGTGTGCGCAGTCTTATGCGCTGCTTGCGCGCCGTCAGGTTGCGCCGCGCACGCCGATTCGCAAACCGTTGCCGGGACAGCGCAAACGCGCGGCCGTCGGTTTGGCGCGCCAGGCCTCGCATCACGTAAGATGCCGCCGATGAGCGAACCTGTAGTGATCTATACGGACGGCGCCTGCCGCGGCAATCCCGGGCCGGGGGGCTGGGGCGCGCTGCTGCGCCACGGCGAAAATACCCGCGAGCTATGCGGCGGCGAAGCCAACACGACGAACAATCGAATGGAGTTGATGGCGGCCATCGAAGCGCTGAATGCGCTCAAGCGTGCTTGCCGTGTCGAGCTGCATACCGATTCCAATTATGTCCGCCAGGGCATTACCAGCTGGATGCACAACTGGAAGCGCAACGGCTGGAAAACGGCGGCCAAGAAACCGGTGAAGAACGACGATCTCTGGCGGGCGTTGGATGAAGCCACCCAGCGTCATGAGATCGAATGGCACTGGGTGAAAGGCCACAGTGGCGACCCAGGCAACGAAGCCGCTGATGCGCTGGCCAACCGCGGCATTGATGAGCTGAAACGTTAGAGCCCGTTTGCTCGCCCACGTAACTTGACCGAAAGCCTATGCGACAGATTGTTCTCGATACCGAAACCACCGGCCTGGAACCCGCCCAGGGCCATCGCATCATCGAAGTGGGCTGTGTTGAGCTCGCCAATCGCCGACTTACCGGCAACGATCTGCATCTGTATATCCATCCGGATCGCGAAATCGATCAGGGTGCGATCGATGTGCACGGCATCACCCTCGAATTTCTCGAGGACAAGCCGCGTTTTGCCGAGATTGCTCAGACGTTGGCCGAGTACCTCGAAGGCGCCGAACTGATCATCCACAACGCGCCATTCGATCTGGGCTTTCTCAATCACGAGTTCAAGGCGGTCAATCCGGCCCACGTGGCGCTCGAGTCGCGTCAGCCGGTGATCGATACGCTGGTCGAGGCGCGCCAGCTCTACCCGGGCCAGCGCAACAGTCTGGATGCGCTTTGCAAGCGCTTCGAGATCGACAACTCCAATCGTGAATTGCACGGTGCGCTGCTCGACGCGCAGCTTCTGGGCGATGTCTATCTATCGATGACCGGCGGGCAGATCGATATCGGTCTCGCCGCCGAAGACAGCGCCGAAAGCGGCGCCCTGGCTACCGCGGGTCTGGCCGAGCATCTTGCCCAGGCAGCAACCCGCCCGCGTGTGACCCGAGCCAGCGAAGACGAGCAGGCCGCCCATGCGCGCTATCTCGATATGCTGGCTAAAGCCAGCGGCGATCGTTGTCTATGGCGCAGCCTCGACGAAGCCTAGCCCACCTTCGCCAGCAGGCTACGCCGCGACCGGCAAGGCGGTGGCAACTCGATCAGTAGTAGAGCACGAGATAGACGACCAGTAACAACGCGACCCAGAGCGCCATCCAGCCGGTACTCCATGTCCGCGACATGACTCCGCGCGCGTCATAACGCAGGCGTAGTCGTCCCATGCCGCGGGCAGCAACGCTGTTCACGCCGCTGCCGAATTTGGTGACCACTGCGTGATACACGCGCTCGGCGACATAGCCGAAGCGTGGCAGCAGCATGCGATAGACCCAGTCGGTATCCAGATGCACGGCACGCTTGGGCAGCGGATAAAGCCCGGCCCGCCATGCCAGCCAGAACACCAGCGCCGAGAATGCCAGCAGCTGTAGCTGGCTGACGATATGACTGGCGGTATACGGGTTGTAGTCCACCGGGTACGGCAGGATCGAATACAGCAACGAGGGCATCAGCCCGAGCGCGATGCAGGCAACCGCAGTCAGGCCCATGGCGATCTGCATGTTGCGCGGCGCCTCGTCGCATTCAATCTGGTCGTTGGGGGCGAAGAAGGCGAAATACGGGATCTTGATACCCACGTACATCAGCGCCCCAGCCGACGCGGCGGTGAGCGTAATCCATGTGCCAGCCCAGTGTTCGTGCGCGACGGCTGCCAGAATCAACGACTTGCTCACGAACCCGGCCATCAACGGGAATGCGCTGATCGACGCCGCACCGATCACACAAAACGCCGCGGTCCACGGCATCTGGCGGGCCAGCCCGCCGAGTTCGGTCGCGCGGACATGACCGGTCTGACGCAGCACCGCGCCAATGGCCATGAACAGCAGCGCCTTGTAGAGAATATGGGTCACCGCGTGGGCGGCAGCGCCATTGATGGCGAGCTCGGTGCCAATGCCCACCGCCACGACCATGAAGCCGAGTTGCACGTTCAGGCTGTAGGACAAGACCCGGCGCAGGTCGTTGGCGAGCATGGCATAGACAATCGGAAAGATCGTCATCACCGCGCCGATGGGAATCAGCAGATCGGTGCCGGCATAGCCGCGCGCCAGCGCATAAATCGCCATTTTGGTCGTGAATGCCGACAGCACCACCGTGCCGGTTGCACTTGCGGACGGGTAGGCGTCCTGCAGCCAGTTATGCAACAGCGGGAACGCCGCCTTGATGCCGAACGCGAGCAGGATCAGCCAGCTGCCCGGTGCGTCCAGACCGAGATGACCGAAGGCCAGATCGCCGGTGGCATGAATATAGATCGCCGCGCCGCCCATCAGGAACATGCCGGAACCGATCTGTACCAGTAGGTACCGCCGCGCCACGATCATGGCGTCGCGCAGTCCGCGGATGACCAGCAACAGCGCCGAGGCAATCGCGGTGACTTCCCAGAACATGAACAGCGTGATCAGATCGCCGGCGAGTACGGCGCCCAGCGCCGAGCCGGCATAGATCAGCGCGGCCGCCGGCTCCAGGCGGCTGTGGGTATGCCACATGTACACGCCGGACAGGAAGGCGGCCACGTTGAAGATCACGCCGAAGGTGAAGGCGAGACCGTCGACGCGCAGCGGCGTGAGCGTGTAGTCGAGCAGTTCCATCGTGGTGGTCGTGCCCAGCGGAATCTGCCAGAGCCAGAGCAGGCTCGCGGCAGGCGCGCCCAGCAGTACGACCATACGCAGCCGGTAGGGCAGTAGGGGAATCACGCTGCCGGCGATAATCAGCAGCATCCCCGGGTTATTCAACCAGGCAGGGAGCATGTCAGGTGCGGTGCTCGTAGTAGTCTTCGCCGCGCATGATCAGGCGGCGCAGCAGGATGGCAGCCAGTACCAGCACTACGCCGGTCACGAACGCCAGCACGGCGTGGAATGCCGGCATTTCTGCAAAGCCGAACTCTGCGTGCGGATGAATGAACAGGCTGGGTACGAGGGTGAGCGCGCATACGACATAGAGCGCGCGCGCCCAGTGGGTACGTGCAGGAGTGCTTGGCCGGCGGTACTGCTGCGGGTTGCGTTCGATCAACATGGCGAATTCACCTCGTATTGCTACGGCGCCCACGGCGCAAGCAGTTTGAGAAACGGCAACGGATAGAAGAACCAGACGATGCAACCGGTCGCCGTGATCGATAGCGGAATCACGCAGGCCCAGGGTGCTTCATGCCAGTTCCGGGGTGTATCCGGGCGCGGGTTGTGAAAGAACGCCCGCGTTGGAATTTCCAGCAGATAGACGATATTGAGCAGCGAACTCAGCGCCAGCACCATGATGATAGCGGTATGGCCCGAATCGGCCGCGCCTTCCATGAGATACCACTTGCTCCAGATACCGCCCATGGGCGGAATACCGATCAGCGATACCGATGCGATGAAAAACGCCGTGAACGTGATCGGCATCGCATAGCCGAGCCCGTCCAGCTCGCTGACATATTTACGGTGGGTTGCGGTATAGATCGCGCCCGCGCAGAAGAACAGCGTGATCTTGGCAAAGGCGTGCATGGCGATATGCATGCCGCCGCCCAGAATGCCGAAGCTCGAGGCCATGGTCGCGCCGAGCACGATATACGAAAGCTGGCTGACCGTGGAATAGGCCAGACGCGCCTTGAGGTTATCCCGTGTCATCGCGATCAGTGACGCGCCGAGAACGGTGAAGGCGGCCACCCACATCATCAATTCGGAAGCCCCGGTATCGGCCAGGAACTGAACGCCGAATACGTACACCGAGAGCTTGAGTACGATGAATACACCGGCCTTGACCACGGCCACCGCGTGCAGCAGTGCCGATACCGGCGTGGGCGCGACCATCGCGGCCGGCAGCCAGCGATGAAACGGCATGAGCGCGGCTTTGCCGGTGCCGTACAGAAACAGCGCATAGAGTGCGCCGGCGCCCAGCACGCTGAGGCCCGCCTCGCCGAACAACCCGGCCTCGTCGAAGGTGATGCTGCCGGTGATCAGGTAGGTGATGATGATCGCGGGCAGAAAGAAGCCGATCGACGTGGTCAACAGGATGCCGAGATACACCCGGCCGCCGTTACGCGATTCGACATCACCGTGGTGGGTGACCAGCGGATAGGTCGACAGCGTGAGCATCTCGTAAAAGATGAACAGCGTCAGAAGGTTGCCGGAGAACGCAATCCCGATGGCCGCAGATATGGCCAGCGCGAAGCACACGAAGAAGCGGGTCTGGGCATGTTCTTCATTGCCGCGCATGTAGCCGGCGGCATAGATCGTGGTCACTGACCACAACCCGGATGCAACCAGGGCAAAAAGCAGCCCCAGTGGCTCAAGTGTGAATGTCAGCCCCACACCGGGCAGCACCTCGAACAGGGTCAGGGAGGGGCGCGCGCCCGCGGTGACCGGCTCGACGAAGAGCGCGATCCCTGCGAACAAGGCCACCGCCGTCGCCACGCTGATACTTTCCCGCAGATTCGGCCAGCGGCCGCACGCAGCCACCAGCAAGCTCATGAGCGCTGGGAACGCCACCAGCCAGCCTAGCCAATGCGCACTCATGAGCCGTCTCCCAGCACCGCACTGGCTGCCCGCTGAGCGGCCGCGATCAGCGGTGTCGCATACAGGCCAACCGCGATATTCGCGAGTACGAGAGTCCAGGTCGCGACCAGCATGAGCACGGGGGCTTCGCCTACGTCGGGCCGTCCTTCCGGTCGCTCACGGAAATACAGTACCTCCACGACACGTCCGATATAGATCAGTGCCATGAGTGAGCTCACGAGTATGGCCGCCGCAAGCCAGTAGTGGCCGGGGGCGATCACGGCTTCCAGTAGCACCCACTTGCTGATGAAGCCGCCGGTCGCCGGCACGCCGATCAACGACAACCCGGCGACGACGAATGCGGCCGAGGTGATCGGCATCTGGCGACCCAGCCCGGCGATATCGTTGAGCGAGATCGTACGCAGGCGCCAGAACATCGCCCCCACGGCCATGAACAGGGCACCCTTGATCAGGCCATGGTTGACCATGTGTACCACCGATGCCGATACGCCGGCGCTGCTGGCCAGCGCGAAGCCCATCACGATGTAACCGATCTGGGCGATGCTCGACCACGCCAGCAGACGCTTGACGTCGGTCTGAAAGATCGCGGCCATGGAGCCCGACAGCATCGCGGCGACAGACAAGACCAACAGCACCTCGCCCAGCGGCAGCCGGTCGAAGGCATAGGCGGCCCCGAATACGGTGAACAGGAAACGCATCAGCGCATAGACCGCGACCTTCGTGGCGGTGGCTGCGATGAACGCGCTCACGCTCGAGGGCGCATAGGTATAGGCGTTGGGCAGCCAGACGTGCACCGGGAATAGCGCGAATTTGAGACTGGTGCCAACCACAATGAAGGCGAGCCCTGCTTCGACGGTTCGCGTATCGGCAACCGCGGGCAGACGGCTGGCGATATCGGCCATGTTGAGGCTGCCGGTCATCATGTAGAGAAAACCGATACCAATCAGCAGAAAGGTGCCGCCGATGGTGCCCATGATCAGGTATTGAAACGCCGAAAGCAGCGCCCGACGCTTCGAGCCCATCGCGATCAGCGCATACGAGGACAGCGACGAAATCTCAAGGAATACGAACAGGTTGAATGCATCGCCGGTGACCGTGATGCCGGCCAGGCCACAGAAACACAGCAGCAGCGCGGCATAGAACAGATAGGCGCGCTCGCTGGCAATCTCGGCGGCGACGCTGGCCTTGGCATAGACGCTGCTGATCGCGGCGATGCCGGTAACCAGCAGCAGCACCACGGTATTGAGCGCGTCCAGGCGCAGCTCGATGCCGAACGGCGGCGACCAGCCGCCCATGGCGTAACTGATCGGCCCACCGATCTTGACCTGAACGAACAGCAGAAACGCCAGACCGAAACAGGCCCAGGTGGTGAGCAGATAGACGAACCACGAGGGCCCGCCACGGTGCAGCAGCACGCACAGGGGCGCAGCCAGCAGCGGCAGAACGATGACCAGGGCGGGCATCTGGGCGAAAAAGGCTTCGATCACGAGCGAGTCTCCCGATCGTCGTCTGCTTCGTCTTCTTCTTCACGGCCGTCGTCGTGGTCCTGCTGTGCGCTTTCGCGCTCCTGGCGTGCCTCGGCACGGGCCGTACGCTCGGCTTCTTCCTCGGTTTCTTCTTCCTGGGTCTCGAAGTCGGCCTCGAGCACGTCGTCTTCCTCGATACTGCCGTAGGCTTCGTTGATACGCACCACCAGCGCCAGGCCCAGCGCGGTGGTGGATACCCCGACCACGATCGCGGTCAGGATCAGCACATGGGGCAGCGGATGGGCATAGAGCGCGTCTTCGCTGCCCTCGCCGGACATGAGGATGGGCGCGGTCGAACCGCTGATCTTGCCCATGCTGATATAGAACACGAACACCGCGGTCTGGAACAGGTTCAGACCGATGAGCTTCTTGACCAGGTTGTCGTGCGAGATGACGGTGTAGAAACCGATCATCATCAGCACGATGACCACCCAGTAATTGAACAGGCCGAAGAAGTTATCGGCGATCGACGCCAGACTCATCGCGCGTCCCCGGGCGGTTGTTCGTCGTCGTTGCGGCGGCCGCGGCCGGCAAAGACGTAAAAGATCGATGTGATGACCGACACCACGGTCAGCCCGACGCCGAACTCGACCAGCAGCAGCCCGTAATGCTGGCCGTGGATCGCATCGTGGGCGAGATAGTCGTAGTCGAGAAAGTTGCCGCCCCGAAGCATGGCATAGACGCCGGTGCCGGCGAATATCAGCGCCCCGAGCGCGCCGGTGATGCGCAGCAGGTTGGGCGATACCGCCCGGCGTGCCTCGGCCAGACCGAAAATCAAGGCATACAGAATAATCGCGGCGGCGAACACCACGCCGGCCTGAAAGCCGCCGCCGGGACTGTAGTCGCCATGGAACTGGACATACAGCGCAAAGAGAATGATCGGGGCGATCAACAGCTTGGTGACCACCCGCAAGACGGTATGTTCACGCATCAGCGATTGCGCTCCGCAGACTTGTTCGGACGCCGCCAAGCCACGCCCAGCAACATGAGTACGCCGATGCCGGCCGTGAATACCACCACCACCTCGCCGAGCGTATCGTAGCCACGATAGCTGCCGAGTACTGCCGTGACGGTATTGGGTACGTCGATCTCATCGCTGACCGTTTTCAGGTAATGGTCCCGTAGCGGATGCTGTTGCACCGGTGTATCGGCGGCGCCGAAGTGCGGCATATCCAGGCTCGCGTAGATCAGAACGGCGCCGGTCAGGACCGTTACGCAAAGTCCGATCAGCGTGCGCGACCGGGGCACGGGCTTTTCACGAGCCCGAGTAAGCCCGAAGGTGGCCAGAAACAATACGGTGGTCACGCCGGCGCCGACGGCGGCTTCGGTAAGCGCGACATCGACGGCGTCGAGCAGCGTGAACAGGCTGGCCGAGAGCAGGCTGTACAGGCCGGTGAGCATGGCCACAGGGAACAGGTTGCGCAGCCGTGCGATCGCCAGGCCGACGATCGCCATGAAGCTCAGCAGAACAATGTTGAGCGCGATATCCGTGGTCACTTGGCAATCCTGTTGTCGGTGAACCGCGGCGACGAAGGCTTCGTCACGGGGTGCTGGCGTGGCGACGGCCTCATGCTACACCACCCCCCCGCGCCGTGCACGGATCGCAATCCGCAGGCCGGGGTAGCGGGCGTCGACAAACGCCCGGCCGTTGTCGGTCGGGGCGTGCATCAACGCTTATCGTGATCGACTTGCGGCTCGATCCCGTCTTCCAGCGCGGCGCGGGCCAGGGCATGGGTCGCGGTCGGGCTCGTGATCAGCAGAAAAAGCATCACGAATACCAGCTTCGCGGTTACGAGCGTGAGCCCCGCCTGCAGCATCAGGCCCGCAAGCATCAGGATCATGCCGCCGGTATCGGTGACCGATGCGGCATGCATACGGGTATAGAAATCGGGCATGCGCAGCATGCCGATACCGCCGATCACGCTCAACAGCGCGCCGCCGGCCAGCAGAATCCAGCTCGCGGTATCGATCAGAGCATTCATCGCAGAACCCGTCGAACGGTGCGATACGGATGACGGCCAGCCTTATACATCGGGCTTTTCCTTGCTGGCGGCTTCCCAGCCGAGATCGCCGTACTGCATGAACTTGAGCACCGTCACCGTGCCGATGAAATTGATCAGCGCGTAGATCAGGCCGAGATCGAGGAATTCCGGGCGGCCGTTTAGAAAACCCAACACAGCCACGAACAGCACGGTCTTCGTGCCGAACAGATTGATGGCCAGGATGCGGTCGTAGACCGTTGGCCCCAGCAGGGCGCGCACCAGGATCAGCAGCATGGTGACCACAACGGCGATAATGGCAACGAGAAACATCATTGGCTGGCCTCGCGGCGAGCGGGCGCGCCAAAGGGGCGTTCGAGCCGGCGTACACGCTGGTCCATGTCGCCGCCTTCCATATCCGTGGCGTTGTCTGCGGTTATTGCATGCACGATGGCGTCACCGCTTCGCAGCGCCACGGTCACCGTGCCGGGCGTCAGAGTGATCGAGTTGGCGAATACCGCCTGGCCGAGCTCGCTCGACTGATGGGCGCGCAGGCGCACGATCGTCGGCGAGATACGACGCCCGGGCAACACGATGCGCTTGGCGACATCCCAGTTGGATTTGGCGATTTCGCCGCCCAGCCAGAGCGCATACAGCGGCACCCGGGCAAGCAGATGCAGCGGCACGCTCTCGCGGTCGACGATGCCCATGCGATGGCATACATAGGCACAGAACAGCACCGAAAAGCCGCCCAGGCCAAGCACGATGGGCTTGTAAACGCCCGACAATAGGAGCCACAGGGTGGCAGCGCCGATGATCAGCCCGAGCAGATAGCGCACGCGGTCCCCGAAAGAAGTTGCTTGACTGAAGGCTACAAAGCGCCCGGGTTCCCGTCAATCGGAATCGGCGTCGGCCCGGCGTTCGGCCCGGGCCGCGAGCGTCTTGCGGCGGCGATGCGCGAAAAACGCGATAACGGCGCTGGCCACCAGCAGGCCGCCCGAAATCATCAGCTGTTTCGCGTCAATGAGTTGCTCGGGCGAGAACGTCTGCTGCGCGAGCAGGTCGGGCAGGTTGACGGTCGCGCCGAAGCTCACGAACGTGATCATGGGTGGCAGCATGCCGATGATGCTGGCCAGGAAGTAGGGCACCCAGGGCACGCGCAGCAGCCCACAGGCGTAGTTGACCAGGTCGAACGGCAAGAACGAGGCGCGCAGGACCACCGTGGTCGGGAAGGCCTGCTCGACGAGCAGCCGTCGGAACGCGGCGATGCGGGGGTTCTTGTGGTCCTGGGCGTGTTCTTCGCTGCGAAAGAAGCGGGCCATGAAGTAGGCGATGTTCGCGGATAGATTTTCGCCGATCAGTGCATAGACCAGTCCGGGCCCGAAGCCGAACAGGCTGCCGGCCGCGATGGTCAACCACATGGCCGGGAAAAAAGTCAGCGAACGCAGCCCGTAGATCACGATATAGGCCAGTGGTGCGAACGGATTGTCGACCACGTATTCGTAGACCAAACGCATGATCTCGCGAATCGACAACCCCTGCACATAGATCCACACCAGAGCGGCGACGAGCAGCGCGCCCCAGATAGCGCCTGCGATCAGCCGCGACCTGCGGCGCGACGATTGTTCACTCATGGCTTGCTCGCACTGGCGGTGATCACTCGGAAATAGGGTGGTTGCGGCTCGCGGGCGCGCTCGGCACAGTCATGTACGTGCAGGCCGGCTTTTTCGAGCCAATCGCTGAGCTGTGCCACCTCGAATCCGAGATTGACATGGTCATAGGCGGCCACCGTCGAGGCATGCTCGTGGCGCCCGATCGTGGCGAGCGTGAGCCGTCCGCCGGGGCGTAGTATCCGCGCGGCCTCGACCAACGCCGTCTGCGGCGTCTCGCTATAGCTGAGCGCATGCAAAAGAAACGCCTGATCGAAGCTCGCATCGTCGAACGGCAAGGCGTGCATATCGCCGATTCGAAAGCCGACGTTGGCCTGCTTGCCCAGGCGCGTACGTGCGGCGTCGATTACGGCGGCACTGCGATCGACGCAGGTCACGTGCCGGGCACGGCGGCACAGCAGCTCTGCCAGCACGCCATCGCCCGAGGCGATATCGAGCACGTCGCCAAGGTCGAGCAGTTCGATAAGTGCCCGGCTCATGGCCTCCCAGGTGCGCCCAGGCGAATACTGGCGCTCCATGCTACCCGCGACCGATTCCACCCAGCTGCTGCGCGCGCTGCGCTGGCGCACGATCGCCGCGGCGTGTTCGCGATCGCGGTGGATAACCGAATCGTCCAGCGTATCGAGCAGCGCGCCCCACAACGGGCGCATGTCGTGACGCCAGCGTTTGACGTCGACGCTGTAGAAACGCGCGTTCGCCACGGCGCGGTCCTGGACCAGTTCGGCTTCGCGTAGACGCGCCAGGTGGCTCGATACCCGGCTCTGAGTGAGCTGGGTCACATTCGTGAGTTCGGCCACCGTCATGGGCTGGTCGATAAGCAACAGCAACAGCCGCAGCCGTGTTGGCTCGGCCAGCAGGCGCAATAGCTGTGTGCTGTCGGCAAGATCGAGCATTGGCAACGAACCGGAGATAGAAGCGGTATCACGGCTACCCGCTACGGGGCCCGACGATCAAGGCCAATAGCGCAGCGCCAATAAAAAAAGGCCGCCCGTAAAGAGCGGCCCGGCGGGCGACAGGATACCCGATTCAGCTGGAGGTCGAGTTGTTACTGCTGCTGCTATCGTTATTGGAGTCCGACGAAGAGGCCGAACTGTTCGGCGTGCTCGACGCTGCCGTATTCGAATTCGAAGAACTAGAACTCGAAGCGCTGCCCCGTTTGGCTGCAGTCGATCCGCTGCTGCGTTTGCGAGTCGTCGTCGATTTCTTCGTGCCGGTCTTTGCCGTCGTGCCACCGCTTTTGCGGGTTGCGGTGGTCTTTTTCGCAGTCGATGACTTTGCTGACGCGGCGCGCTTGCTCGTTGTGGATTTGGCTTTCGTCGCGCCGGTGCCGGATTTACCGCTGCTGGACTTAGACGACGCGGTACGTTTCTTGGCGGTGCTTTTCGTCTTGGCCGGCGCTGCACTTTCAGCCTTGGCTGCGGCATCGCTGGCCGCGGACTCAGCCTTCGAGGCGGTCGTGCTGGCCTTGGCCTTGGCGGCGCTCGCGGTCTGGTTGGTCTTGCGCTTGGCCTGCGTCTTGCGCTTTTTGGCCTGGGTTGCCTGCGTCTTGGCTTCGGCCTTGGTTTGCACCGCAGCGTCCTGGGTAAGCTGTTCGCTGCCTTCCAGGTTGCGGCGAATTTCTTCGTTGATCTTCGAGCGCGTGCTGTCGAGGATCGCCATGCTCTCGCGCGCGTTATTCATGATCCGGTCAATAGTGTCCTGAATCAGCTGCAGCTGAGCGACGGCAAGCTCGCGCGGCGCGCCCCCCTTGCGCAGGGTCTTGAGGCTTGCGATTGCCTGTTCGTAGTGGGTCTTCAAAGCCGCGAGTTCGTGCTCGGCGAGTTGTTCGATTCCGTCGTAGACCGCGCGATTGGCCGACGTGAATGCACCGGTGTAGTTCTTGCGCAGCTTCTCTACATCTTTGCGCAATTTGCTGATGCGGTTATCGGATTTCGCCATGACCTGGATTCGCCTTGCGTTAAAAGGAAAACGTAGATAAGCACGCGCCGTGCGAGCTGTCAAAACACTGCGCAGTGTTACAGAACTCGCAGGGCATGCTTGCGCGGTTCGCGCATGCGCAGGCGCTTTGCCGATTGTGGCGTTATCGACAGTACGCTACCGTATCGGCCCGAGTTCCAGACCCCGGCCGCAGACTGCGACCGGGTCAATGTTCATCTTCAATGGAGTCAGCATCCATGCTTTATGAGGGATCAAAACTGTCGGTCGAAGTGACCGACGGGATCGCCGTGCTGTGTTTCGATGCGCGCGAAGAATCGGTCAACAAATTCGACCAGGCCACCATCAACGATCTCAACGAGGCCGCGAAGGCGCTGGCCCATGCTGATGATGTAAAAGGCCTGCTGGTCAAATCCGCCAAGCCGGCGTTCATTGTCGGTGCCGACATCATGGAGTTCGGCGAGCGCTTCAAGGCGTCCGACGGCGAAATGCGCGAGTGGATGGCCGACGCCAACCGTATGTTCTCCACCATCGAGGATCTGGACTTCCCGAGTGTCACGGCCATCAACGGCATGGCGCTCGGCGGCGGTCTGGAAATGTGCCTGTCGACGGATTACCGCGTGATGGGCGCCAAGGCGCAGATCGGCTTCCCGGAAACAAAGCTCGGCATTTATCCCGGCTTCGGCGGTACGGTACGCACCCCGCGTCTGATTGGCGCCGATAACGCAATCGAATGGATCGCCGACGGCAATCCGCGCCGTGCCGACAAGGCCTTCAAAGCCGGCATGGTCGACGCCGTGGTCGCCGAGGACGAACTCGAAGCCGCTGCCCGTGATCTGCTCGATCGCGCCATTGCAGGCGAGTTCGACTGGAAGGCGCGCAAGGCCGAAAAGAAAGCCCCGCTCAAGCTCAACAAGACCGAAGCCGCAATGACGTTCCAGACGTCCAAAGGCTATGTGCTTGGTCAGACCAAGGGCATGTACCCGGCGCCCATCGAGGCGATCGATCGCATGGCCAAGGCAGCCGGCATGGATCGTGACGGCGCCATCAAGGAAGAGACCGAGGGTTTCATCAAGCTGGCCAAGACCACTGAAGCCGCCGCGCTGATTCAGCTGTTCCTCAACGATCAGCTGATCAAGAAGAAAGGCAAGAAGTACGGCAAGATCGCACACACCATCGAGCAGGCCGCTGTGCTCGGCGCCGGCATCATGGGCGGCGGTATCGCCTACCAGAGCGCCTACAAAGGCGTGCCGATCCTGATGAAGGACATCAAGGAAGAGGCCATCGCTCAGGGCCTCGAAGAGGCAGCCAAGCACTTCTCCAAGGGCGTCGAGCGCGGCAAGATGGATACCGCGAAGATGGCCGAGGGCATGTCGCGTATTCGCCCAACCCTGACCTACGGCGACTTCGGCACTGTCGACGCGGTGATCGAAGCCGTGGTCGAGAACCCGAAGGTTAAGAAGAGCGTTCTTGCCGAGACGGAAGAAAAAGTCTCGGAAAAAACGATACTTGCATCGAATACTTCAAGTATTTCTATCGATACGCTCGCTGCCGATCTCAAGCGTCCCGAGAACTTCCTCGGCATGCATTTCTTCAACCCCGTGCACAAGATGCCGCTGGTTGAAGTGATCAAGGGCGAGAAGAGCTCGGAAGAGGCGGTCGCTACGATCGTCGACTACGCGCATCGCCTGGGCAAGACCCCGATCGTGGTCAACGACTGCCCCGGCTTTCTGGTCAACCGTATTCTGTTTCCCTACTTCTTCGGCTTCCAGCAGCTGATCACCGACGGCGCCGACTTCGCCAAGATCGACAATGTCATGGAGAAGTTCGGCTGGCCCATGGGTCCGGCGTATCTCTCCGACGTGGTCGGCATGGACACCTCGCAGCACGTCGAGGAAGTACTGGCCGAAGGCTATCCGGATCGCATGGCGCAGGACGGCACCTCGTCGCTCGACGTCATGGTCGAAAATGGCCGCCTGGGTCAGAAGAGTGGCGCGGGCTACTACAAGTACGAGAAAGACAAGAAGGGCCGTCCCAAGAAGACACTTGACGACAAGGCCTACGAGCTGGTCGCCAGCGTGCAGAAGGACGGCCAGAAGGATTTCGAGGCCGATGAAATCGTCGACCGCATGATGGTCCCCTTGATCATCGAAGCGGCGCGTGCGCTCGAAGAGGGCATCGCCGAAACCCCGAACGAGGTCGATATGGGCCTGATCATGGGGCTGGGCTTCCCGCCGTTCCGTGGCGGCGCGCTCAAGTATGCCGATGCGCAGGGCTTGAAGACGTTCTGTGAGAAAGCCGACAAGTACAGCCACCTCGGCAAGCTCTATGAGCCGACCGAGCGCATGCGTGAAATGGCCGCCAACGGCGAAACGTACTTCGGACAGTAAGGCGTTCGGCTCAACCAGTTTCGAGAGAAAATCATGCAAGACATTGCCAAACAAGACATTGTGATAGTTGATGCGGTACGTACCGCAATGGGCCGCTCCAAGGGCGGCATGTTCCGCAATACCCGCGCTGAAGAGCTATCGGCCGCGCTGATGAAAGCGCTGCTCGAGCGTAACTCGGCCATCGATCCGGAAACCGTCGAAGACGTGATCTGGGGTTGTGTCCAGCAGACCAAGGAACAGGGGCTCAACATCGGTCGTAACGCCGCACTGCTGGCCGGACTTCCGCATGCGGTGGCCGGGCAGACCGTCAACCGGCTGTGCGGGTCCTCCATGCAGTCGATTCACACCGCCGTGGGCCAGATCGCGGCGGGCATCGACGGGATCTTCATCTGCGGCGGCGTGGAGCATATGGGCCACGTGCCCATGGACTACAACGTGGATATCGCCCCGCAGCTGTCCAAATACGTGGCCAAGCCGGCCGCGATGATGGGGCTGACCGCCGAAATGCTGGCCAACATCCACAGTATCGACCGTGAAGCCCAGGACACGTTTGCGCTGAACTCGCATCAGCGTGCCCATCGGGCGAACGTGAACGGTGAATTCGACGACGAAATCGTGCCGGTTAAGGGCTATGACGCCGACGGTCATATGTTCATGGCGAAGCGCGACGAAGTCGTGCGTGCCGATGCAAGCATGGAAGGCCTGGGTTCGCTGCGCCCGGCGTTCAACCCGCGTGGCGGCACGGTCACGGCTGGCAACTCGTCAGCCATTTCCGACGGCGCCGCTGCCGTGCTCGTCATGTCGGCAGGCAAGGCGCAGGAACTCGGCCTGAAGCCCATGGCGCGAATTCGCGGCATGGCCGTGGCGGGCTGCGACCCGTCTGTGATGGGCCGCGGCCCCGTGCCGGCGAGCAAGAAAGCACTCGAACGGGCAGGCGTAAGTCTTTCCGATATCGACTATTTCGAGCTCAACGAAGCCTTCGCGGCGCAAAGCCTCGCCGTGCTCAAGGAACTCGGCATCGAAGATCGCCAGGATGTGATCAACATCCGTGGCGGTGCGATTGCCCTGGGTCATCCGCTCGGGACGTCGGGTGCACGTATCACCGGCGCGTTGGCACATATCCTCGAAGACAAGGATGCCACGATGGGTTTGGCGACCATGTGTATCGGCATGGGTCAGGGCATCGCGACAGTCATCGAGCGCGTGAACTAGCGTTCGGGCTTCATCGCGTCCGTAACGAGAGCCGGTGGGTGACACCGGCTCTTTTTTTTTTGCCTGACAGCGCTGCACCGCACGGTTAATATCGCGACATGATCATATCTTCGCTTCGTTCGTTCAGTCTGTTGTATCTGTTTGCCGCGATGGTCGCGACCTCGGCCTTGGCACAGGAAACACCGCCCACCCCGGCTGTCGCTGCACCGGCGACTGCGCGCATGGTGGCCAGCGAACGCCAGGATTTCGCGACCTATCCGCTGATCGTCGATCGCATCGCGCAGCGTGGCGGTATCAACGGCAACATCTCCGCAACACGGACGGTAGAAGGCGCGTTGACGCGTATCACCTATGAGTTGGCCGACAACGCACAGATCGATGAAGCCGCGACCGAATATGCTCAGCGCCTGGGCAGAGCCGGTTTCGATATCGTGTACGAGTGCGAGGCGAGCGACTGCGGCCCCACGTTCGTGCGTGCATCGCCCGGCTATCGGCTCGACGCCGAGCGTTTTCGTACCAGCGACGACAACCAGCGCTACCTTGCTGCCCGCAAGGCCGATAGCGGCGGCGATATCTATGTCGGCGTGCAGATTGCAGCAGGACGTACCGGCGTGGCCGTCCAGGTCGACACGCTCCGGGTGAAACCGCGCGAAATCGGTGCGATTTCGGTCAATGCGGCACAGATGGCCAACGACCTGGATACCCAGGGCCGTGTCGCGCTCTACGGCATCTTCTTCAATACCGATAGCACCGAGGTTAAACCCGAGTCGCGGCCCACGTTGTCGGAGATCGCGAAACTCATGGCGGAGCGCCCGAGTCTCAAGCTGCTGGTGGTCGGTCATACCGACAGCCGCGGCACATTCGACTACAACATCGATCTGTCGCAGCGGCGCGCGGAGGCCGTGGTTGGTGCGCTGGCCACGCGTTACGGCGTACAGCGCAACCGGCTCAAGCCGTGGGGTGTGGGCTACGCGGTGCCGCGCGCCAGCAATAACAGCGATGTCGGCAAGTCCCAGAATCGCCGTGTCGAGCTGGTCGTCTGGTAACGCGACAGCCTTCAGGCCTCAGCGCAGAGAAAAGACCACAGGAACCACCAGTTCGAGCCGGTTGCGGCGCATGGATGTGGGCATGCGCGGCAACGGTTCGGCGCGGGTGAGCATCTGCTCGGCGGCGCGGTCGAGCATTTCCGAGCCGGAACTCTGCGTGATACGACGGCTCACGATACGACCGTTCTGATCGACGACGATATACAGCCGCACGGTGCCTTCTGTTTCGGCTTGTCGCGCTGCCGCGGGGTATTCCTTGTGCCGCGAGAGCCAGGCGCGCAGGCGCACGATGTAGTCCTCGGTCGACTCATCGCTGCTGCCGTAGGCGCCGTTGGCATCGCTATCGATCTCGCGGGTTTCGGCGGTCGCGATTTCCGGCGCCTGTGCGGTCACCTGCTCGGTCGGTTCGACGGCGTCGATGGCGTTGATCGGGGCCACCGCGACCGCGTTGGCTGGCTCGGCGGCGGGGGCGACGACCGGTGCGGCCTCGATCGCTTCGGCGGCCGCGTTCGGCTCGCCGGTACTGGACGATGCCGGGCTTTCGGCCGGATCCGGACCGATATTGGCCACTGCTTCAGCCGCTTCTGGCGGCGCCGCGGCGCTCGCGTCGGGTGCGTTGGTTTCGGTGGCGGGCGGCGCGCTGGCGGCGGCCACCTCGGGCGTGGGCGCATCGATCGGGGCTTGCGCAGCCATGGCTTCCGGCGGTGGGCCGGGATTGAGCTGGTCGAGCGAGACCATCACGCCTTGTGGCGAATCGGGCGCCTCGTTGCGGTTGAAGCCACCGATCAGGAATGCCACCAGTAAGACAATATGCACGCCGACCGCAATTGCGAGCGCGAACAGCCATTGGGTATTGGAAATCTGCATCGCGGCCTTATTCCGGCGCGAGGGTGATCAGGCGTAGCCTCTCACCGCCGGCATCGCGCAGCGCCTGCATGACGGCAACGACGCGTGTGGCATCGCCGTCTCCGTCGGCCTTGAGTCGTAATGCCAGATTCGGATCGGTCTCGAGTGCTTCGCGCGCACGAGCCTCGATTGCATCGAGTTCGATAGGCTCGCCGTCGATAGCGATATCGCCACTGGCCGCAATCTGTATCTCCAGCCCGTCGCGTCGCGCCTGGGCTTCGCTCTGGGAGACCGGCGGCTGGATATCGAATGCCTCGGGCGAGGCAAGACGCCCGGCGAGCATGAAAAAGATCAGCAGCAGAAAAACGACGTTGGTCAACGGCAGGATGGAGTCATCGCCATTGATGCGTGAACGCTGGCTGCGCTTGAAGTGCATCGCCATGGCCTAGCGACCGCCACCACTGGGCGCGGTTTCCATCAGCGAGAGTTGCTTGACGCCGGCCGCAGAGAGCGCATCGAGTATGCGCACCGTATCCTGCAGCTTCACGCGTTCGGCTGGACGTACGAGTACACGCCGATCAGGCGCATCGGCGAGCGCGATACGCACGCGTTGTACCAGTTCTTCCATGCCTACGTACTGGCCGGCAAAACGTACGCCGTCCAGGCGAACGTCCACGAGTAGCGCGCCTTCCACGGCCGGCGCGCCGCTGCCTTCGGCGGGCGCGTCGAGCACGATCGAATGCAGGTCGAGAAAGCTCGACGCCAGCATGAAAAACAGCAGCAGGATGAATACGACATCAATCAGCGGCGTCAGGCTGATCAAGGATCGCCGCCGCCGTGCCGCACGCAGCCCGGCGCTAAACGAACGGGGTGTTGTGGCTGTGGTCGTCGTCATCGTCGCTTGCGATCGGGGCGGACGTTCGGGTGAGATCAGCGGTAAATACGCGCGTCACGACACTGTCCATCTCGTGGGCACAGCGATCCACGGCCCGCTCGAGCCAGTTCAGCGCCACGATCACCGGCATGGCGACTGCCAGGCCCACGGCCGTGGTCAGCAGCGCCTGCCAGATACCGCCCGATAGAACGGCGGGGTCCACCTGACTGCCGGCCTGTTCGAGATCGCGAAATGCTTCGATCATGCCC
The DNA here is from genome assembly GCF_000215955.2 of Salinisphaera shabanensis E1L3A. Classification (GTDB taxonomy): domain Bacteria; phylum Pseudomonadota; class Gammaproteobacteria; order Nevskiales; family Salinisphaeraceae; genus Salinisphaera; species Salinisphaera shabanensis. The sequence goes on along the minus strand of NZ_AFNV02000009.1, from coordinate 102,557 downwards.
AGCACGGTGCCGAGCAGGCCGAGCAGCGGGGCAAGTGCCGCGATCACTTCCAGCGGGCGTAGATGGCTGCGCAGTGACTCCAGCATGTCGCCGCCGTATTGCATGATGTCTTCGCGTAGCACGCCTTCGGCGACGCCGGCGCGCTGGCGCAGCTCGATTGCGCGGGCGAGCGTGCGTGCCGCCGGGTTGGGCGAGCGGCGGGCGCTGGTGATCGCGGCACTGGCGTTGCCGCCACGATAGAGCTTGAGCGCGTTGCGTGCTGTGCGTCGATCATTGATACGTACACGCCGGAACTGGAACAGCTTGGCGAGTACGATCGTGATCGCGATCAGCGACATCAGCAGCAACAGGGCGACGACCGGCCCGCCCAGCGCGATGATCTCGACGGCACCGTTTATGGCGTCTAGGAACTGGTTCACGCGCGCGCTCCCGGTCCGGAATGCGTGGTTCGGGTCATCGGTGTGGACATCGCGCTACCGTGGTTATTTGATGAACGGCACGTTGCCACGCTGCGATACCGACAACAGCGACAGACAGTCGTTACGCACGCCCTGATCGTCGCGGCAATCGATTACATCGTTCAGCAGCAACTGGCCAATATCCTGGCAGGCCAGGTTCTTGATATCGAAGACCTTGATGCTTGTCTTGTTCTGCGCCATCGGCCCGATCTGAACGGCCAGCCTACGCGCGACAATGCCGTCGTTGTCGAACATCACCACGTCGAGCTGTACGTTCTCGTAGTTCGAGTCGGTCAGGTTCTGGGTTACGAGATAGGCACGACAAGCGCCTTCCACCGGCTCGAGCTTGTTGAGTTCGACCTCGATGCCGCCGGCCTGGGCCGAAGCGGTGGCGCTTGCGACGACAAGGAAGGCGGCGATCAATGCACGTATGACCATAACTAATGTCCCAAAGACGAGCGTGGGCGCGATTCGGCCCGGCGACAGCGCGCGAAACCCCGTGGCACTGAACCGCCGCGCCGTTTTCCCCCGGCGAAACGGCAGCGCGTGCGCGTTGTTGTGTTAAACCCTTGCCAGTATTGCTGTTGCCCCGCGCGGGCGCAACCGTTGGCCGTAGTCATCGACAGTGGCCGGGCATGGCGGCAGACTGCTGGCTGATGCAGTCATTCAGCAGGAGTGAGTCTTGAGCGTTTTTTCGCAAATGGCCGCGGCCGGTCATGAACAGGTTTGTCATATCAGCGACGCCGCCACCGGTCTGCGTGCGATCGTGGCAATGCACTCGAGTGTGCTCGGCCCCGGGTTGGGTGGCGTGCGCATCCGTGCATATGAAGATGAACAGGCCGCGTTGGTGGACGTGCTGCGTCTATCGGAAGCCATGAGTTACAAGGCCGCTTGCGCCGGTCTGCGCTGTGGCGGGGCCAAAGCTGTGGTGCTCGCGCCGTTCCCGCGCGACCGTGAGGCGGGCATGCATGCACTGGGCCGGGCCATCGATGGTCTGGCGGGGCGCTATGTGGCCACCGAAGACATGGGAATGAGCGAATCCGATATCGCTTTGCTCAATGAGGTCACGCCGCATGCGGTGGGCCGCAGCCTCGAGGCAGGCGGTTCGGGCGATCCGTCCCCGCATACTGCGGACGGCGTTATTGCCGGCATGCGCGCGGCCTTACGCGCCGCCGAGCGACCGATCGAGTTCGCGGGTCTGCGTGTCGCGGTTCAAGGCTGCGGACATGTCGGCCTGGCGATCGTCGAACGCCTGATCGCAGCCGGTGCCGAAGTAATTGCCTCCGATATCGATGACCAGGCCTGTGAAGGTGCGGCCGCGGCCGGCGCACAGATCGTGGATAACGACCGTATTCACGCCGAATCAGTCGATATCTTCGCGCCGAGCGGCGTGGGTGCGATTCTCGACGAAAGCCGTATCGCTGAGCTGAAATGCGCGATCGTGGCCGGGGCGGCCAACAACCAGCTGGCCACGCCCGAAGATGGGATGCGCCTGGCCGAACGCGGCATCGTCTATGCACCGGATTATGTGATCAATGCGGGTGGCCTGATCAACGTCAGCGATGAACTCGACAGCGAAGGCTACAACGCCGAGCGCGTGCGTTTTCGTGTGGCGTCGATCGAAACGACGCTGGACGAGATTTTCGAGCAGGCCAAGGCGCAACGCCGGCCGCCCGAATCGGTCGCGCTCGATATGGCGAAGAAACGTATCGAGGCAGGGGAACGCTAGTTGGCCCTCCGGCCCGGTTGCAGGCATGGACGCGACCAATAAACGGCAGATCGTTCTTTGCGACGTCGCCGTTGTTTTAGCGGCGGTTTCACAGAGCACGCCTTGACCGGATTGTCGCCGTGTCGTTCGCGGGAAACAGCAGCGCGGACTGGCGACCACAAAAAAGCCGCGCCCGGATTCGGGCGCGGCTTTGTATCGGGCCGTGCAGGAAGAATCAGGCCGCGTTGTCCCAGTCGGGGGCAAACGAGGGATTGATGATCCGACCGTCTTCCGAGTGCAGCGCTTCGACTTTGCGCATCTCTTCTTCGGTGAGTTCGAAATCGAAGATGTCGAAATTGTTGGTCACATGCTCTTTCTTGGACGAGCGGGGGATCACCACCACGTCGCCGTGCTGTACCAACCAGCGCAGGGCGACCTGGCCGCCGTTCTTTCCATGCGCCTTACCGATACGCTCGAGCGTCGGTTCGCTGAACACACGACCCTGGGCCAGTGGGCAATAGGCGGTAAGGGCCATGCCGTGCTCTGCCAGCTTATCCAACACCGGTTGCTGACTGATATAGGGGTGAAACTCGACCTGGTTCGTGGCCAGCGGTGCAGTCGACTGGCCCACGGCTTCTTCGATGAGCGTCGTGGTGAAGTTGCTGATGCCGATATTGCGCGCCAGACCCTGCTCACGCACTTCGTTGAGCGCACCGAGGGTTTCCTTGAGCGAAATATCCGGATTCGGCCAGTGCAGTAGCAGCAGGTCGACATAGTCGGTATCGAGTTTGTTCAGACTTTCGCGTACCGAGGCCTGCAGGTCGCCGTCAGCGAACTGGTCGGTCCAAACCTTGGTGGTCAGGAAGATGTCTTCGCGATCGAGCCCCGACTGCTTGAGTCCGCGGCCGACGGCTTCTTCGTTCTTGTACATCTGGGCCGTATCGATATGTCGATACCCCACTTCCAGTGCATGGGCGACCATCGATTCTGCGTCCGCGGGCTCCAGTTCGAACGTACCGAACCCAATAGCCGGGATTTTTGCGCCGTTTGCGTTGACGTGTTGCATAGAAGACTCCTGTTCCGTGCCGTCACCTTAGGTAAGGTCTGTTACTCATGCTTTCAATCGAGACAGCCTGTATGCACAACACCTTGTCGCTAAGGGCAAAAACATGAGTGGAGGCGTCGCACGGGCGTTCAAACTGGAGAAAGGCGAGTTCGTGCCGGTGGCCTGGTCGTTTGCCTATTTTTTCTGTTTGCTGTGCGGCTACTACATCCTGCGTCCGCTGCGCGACGAAATGGGCATCCAGGGTGGCGTGGATGCGCTCGCCTGGGTGTTCTCGGCCACGTTCATCCTCATGCTGGCCGTCGTACCGGCTTTCGGCTGGGCGGTCGCGCGTTTTTCGCGCCGCGGGGTGGTCGTGGCCAGCTACGGCTTTTTTGTCGTCAACCTGCTCGTGTTTTTTCTGCTGCTGCGCGCCGAGATCGAGCCCACCTGGACAGCGCGGGCATTCTTCGTCTGGGTGAGTGTTTTCAATCTTTTCGTGATCTCGCTGTTCTGGAGCGTGATGAACGATATGTTCGATCAGGCCCAGGCGTTACGCCTGTTCGGCCTGATTGCGGCCGGCGGCAGTCTGGGCGCGATTGCCGGTCCGGGTTTGACCACGCTGCTGGTCGAGCGTGTCGGCCCCGTCAATTTGTTGCCGCTATCCGCGGCGCTGCTGATTATCGCGGTCGTCTGCGCGTTGCAGGTCATGCAGCGTGCCGGCTCGCAAACCGGCGCCGCGCCGAATGCACGGGTGCGTAGCGAAAGCGTCTGGGCCGGGGCGACCCATGTCGCACGTTCGCCTTATCTGCTGGGTATCTGCGTGTTCATCGTGTTCTATTCCGCGCTGTCGACCTTCCTGTATTTCGAGCAGGCGCGCATCGTCGAGAATGCGTTCGATAGCAGCGCACAGCGCACGCAGGTGTTCGCGGCCATGGATCTGGCGACCAACACGCTAACGCTGGCATTACAGTTCTTCGCCACCGCGCGTCTGGTCGCCTGGCTGGGCCTGCCTATCGCCTTGGCGATGATCCCGGTCGCCGTGGCCGCGGGCTTTGGCGCGCTCGGCTTAGCGCCCACGCTTGCTGTGCTCGTGGTATTTCAGGTCGTGCGGCGGGCCGGCAACTACGCGATCACCAAACCCGCGCGCGAGATGCTGTTCTCGGTCGTGAGTAGCGAAGACAAGTACAAGGCCAAGAACTTCATCGATACCGTGGTTTACCGCGGCGGCGACGCAGCCAGTGGCTGGCTTTTTACTGGCCTGTCAGCCATCGGGCTGGGGCTGTCGGCACTGGCCTTTGCGGCCGTGCCGCTGGCCACGCTCTGGGCGTTATTTGGCATCATGCTGGGGCGCGCGCGTCGTGCGCGCGAGCGCGGGCAGGACGATCAGGAAACGACAACACAAATCCACCGAGGTGGGATATGAACCGATCCGATTCGATACTCGACAAATCGTTCACGCGCCGCCGCGTGCTTGGCTATGGCGCGGCCGGGGCAGGGCTTGCCGCAATGCCCTGGCAGGTTTCGCTTGCCGCGCAGATTGACGCCGCGGGAGGCGACCAGGCCATGCGCACGCGCGCCATTCCTGCGAGCGGCGAACAGATACCCGTGATCGGCATGGGTTCGTCCGGTTCGTTTGCAACACGTAGCGAAAGTACGCTCGCGGACCTGGCCACGGTCATGAAAGAGTTCGTCGCCATGGGAGGCACACTCGTGGATACCTCGCCGTCTTATGGCAACGCCGAAACCAATATCGGCAATATTGCGCGCGAAACCGGTGTGCGCGAGCAACTATTCATGGCGACCAAGGTGCGCAAGCGCAGTCGCGAACGAACGCTTGAGCAGTTTCGTGCGTCCATCGATGAACTGGGTGAGCCGATCGATCTGCTGCAAATCCATAACTTCATCGGGCTCGATAACCAGTGGGCCACGCTGCAACAGCTCAAGGAAGAAGGGCGGGTGCGTTATATCGGTATCACCCATTATCTGACCAGCGCCTTCGATGAACTCGAACATCAGATGGCGACCAAGGACCTGGACTTCGTACAGTTCAACTACTCCATCATGACGCCGGATGCTGAAAGACGATTGCTTCCACTGGCCGCCGATCATGGGATTGCCGTGCTGGTGAACCGCGCTTTCAACGATGGCCGGATATTCGGCGAGACGAAAGGCAAGGAACTGCCCGATTTTGCCAAGGAGTTCGATTGCTTCTCCTGGGCCCAGTTCGCGCTCAAATACGTGCTCGCTAATGAAACGGTCACCGCCGTAATTCCGGCCACCAGCGACCCTGAACACCTGCGCGATAACATGCACGCCGGCTACGGCAAACTACCTGACGCCGATATGCGCAAGCGCATGAGACAAACCATGCGTGCTTTGTAGAGGGGTCGGTACGTCGGTGCGACAGCAGTCGTCATCGCGCGAATAGACGCTTGAGCGGATCGTCCAGGGCGCGGCTACAAGCCGCGCTGAAAACCTTGGGTTCAGACGTCTCGCAAAATGTCTGGCCAATCCCCGGACTACAGTGGGCGTTGCCGGCGAGCAATCGCTAAACATGACATCAGCGCCATATAGGTTATGCGGCCTTGTTGAAGCGCAGTTCGTTTTCGTCGGTCCCGTCGAGATCGACCGTCACCGTATCGCCGGCGACGAACTCGCCGGCCAGGATCCGTTTGGCCAGCGGATTTTCCACCAGCGTCTGGATCGAGCGCTTGAGCGGACGCGCGCCATAGACCGGGTCGAAGCCGGCTTCGGCGAGCTTGTCGACTGCGGCATTCGAAATATCCAGCGTAAGCTCGCGTTCGGCCAGGCGGGTATGGAGTTCACGCATCTGGATACGTGCGATCTCGCGGATTTGCGCCTGGGCGAGCGGATGGAACACCACCGACTCGTCGATACGGTTGATGAACTCGGGCCGGAAATGCTGGGCCACGACTTCCATCACCGACTCGCGCATGGTGTCGTAGCTGGTATCCGACAGTTCCTGGATGAGCTGACTGCCCAGATTGGAGGTCATCACGATCACGGTATTGCGAAAATCCACGGTACGGCCCTGGCCATCGGTGAGTCGCCCGTCGTCGAGGACCTGCAACAGTATGTTGAAGACATCACTGTGCGCCTTCTCGACTTCGTCGAGCAGGATCACCGAATAGGGCTTGCGACGTACCGCCTCGGTCAGATAGCCGCCTTGTTCATAGCCGACATAGCCGGGCGGGGCACCGATGAGGCGCGCAACCGAGTGCTTTTCCATGAACTCGGACATGTCGATCCGCACCATGGCCGACTCGGTGTCGAACAGGAAGGTTGCAATCGACTTGCACAGCTCGGTCTTGCCCACGCCGGTCGGGCCCAGGAACAGGAATGAACCGATCGGCCGGTTCGGATCCGACAGGCCCGAGCGCGAGCGTCGAATGGCGTCGGAAACCGCTGATACCGCTTCGTTCTGGCCGATTACGCGTTCGTGCAACGAATCTTCCATGCGCAACAGCTTGTCGCGCTCGGCTTCGAGCATGCGATTGACCGGTATGCCGGTCCACCGCGAGACGATCTCAGCGACTTCTTCATCGGTGACGTTGTTGCGCAACAGCTTGGTGGCCGCGGGTGTTTGCTCCGCTGCCTGCGCTTCGGCCAGTTCGCGTTCGAGCTGCGGGATGCGCCCGTATTGCAGTTCCGACATGCGGTCGAAATCACGCGCACGCTGGGCTGCCTCGAGTTCCTTCTTGGCCTGCTCGAGTTCTTCGCGCTTGTTGGCCGCGCCCGCCACCGACGCTTTCTCCGACTTCCAGATTTCTTCCAGGTCGGAATACTCGCGTTCGAGCTCGTTGATTTCCTCGTCGAGCCGGTCGAGGCGTGTCTTGGAGCCCTCGTCGGATTCCTTCGACAACGCCTGTTTCTCGATCTTGAGCTGGATCAGACGGCGATCGAGCCGGTCGAGCTCTTCCGGTTTGGAATCGATCTCGATACGGATCTTCGACGCGGCTTCATCGATCAGATCGATCGCCTTGTCCGGCAGTTTGCGATCCGTGATGTAGCGCTGCGACAGCTTGGCGGCGGCAATGATGGCGCCGTCGGTGATATCCACACCGTGGTGGACTTCGTAGCGTTCCTTGAGCCCACGCAGGATCGCGATGGTGTCTTCGAGATCCGGCTCGTCGACGATCACTTTCTGGAAGCGGCGCTCCAGGGCCGCATCTTTTTCGATGTTCTCGCGATATTCGTTGAGCGTGGTCGCACCGATGCAATGCAGCTCGCCACGTGCAAGCGCGGGCTTGAGCATGTTGCCGGCATCCATCGAGCCTTCGGCCTTGCCGGCGCCCACCAGCGTATGGATTTCGTCGATGAAGAGAATGATGCGGCCTTCCTGCTTGGACAGGTCGGAGAGCACGCCCTTGAGACGGTCTTCGAACTCGCCGCGGTATTTCGCGCCGGCGATCATGCCGCCGAGGTCGAGCACCAGCACGCGTTTGTCGCGCAGCGATTCCGGGACTTCGCCATTGATAATGCGCTGGGCCAGACCTTCTACGATCGCGGTCTTGCCCACGCCGGGTTCGCCGACCAGGGTCGGGTTGTTCTTGGTCCGGCGCGAAAGCACCTGGATCACGCGGCGGATTTCCTCATCGCGACCGATGACCGGGTCAAGCTTGCCCTGTTCGGCGCGCTCGGTGAGATCGATGGTGTACTTGTCGAGCGCGCCGCGCTGTTCTTCGGCGTTGGCATCGTCGACGTTCTCGCCGCCGCGGATCTTGTCGATCTGTGCGGTGAGCTTGTCGCGCGTCGCGCCGGCGTTCTTCAGGATGGTGCCCGCTTCGGATTTGTCCTCGAGCGCGGCGAGCACGAACAGTTCGCTGGAGATGAACGAATCCCCGCGCTTCTGGGCGAGCTTGTCTGACAGGTTGAGCACTCGCACGAGCGCCTGGCTTGCGCCCACGTCGCCCGTGGCTTCGCCAACGGTCGGCAGATTGTCGAGTGCTTTGAGCAGGCGATTACGTATGTCACGCACATCCAGCCCGGCGCCGTCGAGCAGCGGCCGCACGGTGCCGCCTTCCGTATCGAGCAGCGCGAGCAGCACGTGTACCGGCTGGATTTCGTTGTGATCGCGACCCACCGCAAGGCTTTGTGCCTCGCCCAGGGCGCTCTGAAGTTTACTGGTTAGTTTGTCCATTCGCATGTTGCGCTATCCCTCTTTGACGGGTGCGGCGCCGTGTTCGGGCGCCTGTACCTTAGCTATGTGCTGTTAATAGGTGCTTTCGCGAACAATTCAACCATTGTTTGAAAGATGACGACTTGATCTGTGTCAGTGGTTATCGCCGGAAGCCGTTTTTACGCTGATATACTCGCGCGAGCGCCGAATCCGGCACACGACGATTTGATCTCACCGGGGTTTGAATGACCAAGGCCTATGAAGACGCTGAGTTCATGCTCAGCGATGAGGCGCGTTCGCTGCGCCTGCTCTCCGAATATCTCGAACCCAGAGCGCGGCTGAAAGAACTGAACGTGCATCGTGCCTTGATCTTCTGGGGGTCGGCGCGCCTGCGCCCGATCGGCCCGGACCCGGTCGACGATGCCGTGGACTTCTATGCCGAGGCCCGCGAACTCGCCGCGCGCATGACGCGCTGGACGATGGAGACACATGAGCCCGATGCGCATTACCATGTGTGTACGGGGGGCGGGCCAGGCATCATGGAAGCAGCCAATCGGGGCGCAGCGGACGTCAACCGCGAATTGTCGATGGGCTACAATATCGAACTGCCGCATGAGCAGGGGGCGAACGCGTATATCAGCGACGCGCTGAACTTCGAGTTCAAGTACTTTTTCATGCGCAAGTTCTGGTTCATGAACGTGGCCAAGGCGCTGATCATCTTCCCGGGCGGTTTTGGCACCATGGACGAACTCTTCGAGATGCTCACACTGATACAGACGGGCAAACAGCCGCGTATTCCGGTCGTGCTTTATGGTAAGAACTTCTGGGAGCGACTCATCAACTTCGATGTGTTCGTGGAAATGGGGCTGATAGCAGAGCGCGACATCGACCTGTTCTATCGGGCAGACTCGGTCGATGAAGCATTTGATTTTCTCACCGATGCGCTTGCGCAGGACACGGTGACCGCACAAAGCCGGCACGGCTGACTGTCATGGCTAACGGATCGTTCAAGAAGAAAGGCAGCGCACAGGGCAGCGCCAATCCGAATCCCAAGGTGCTTGTCGCCGGCTGGATCGGCAGCATGGTGCTCGTGGCGCTGATCACCGTCTTTGTCACCTATCAGTTTTCTGACGACGGGACGGAGCCGGAAGCCAGCGGCGCCGGCCAGGTCGCGCAGAACGAACCGGAACAGGACGTCGTTCAATCCTCGCCCGATACCCAGATCGAAAGCGAAGTCACGCCGCAGGACGGCCAGGTCGCAGAAAACGAACCCGAGCCGGAGCCTGCCAAGCCGCAGTTCATGCCCGATCTGAAGCTTGTCGGGCGCCAGGGTATCGTTCAACTCGCTGCCTCGAGCCTGCCGCCGAGCGATATCGTGGCGAGCTGGTGCCGCGACCTGGCCGCGCGCGTGCCGGGCGTCGAGAGCTCGGACTGCATGTCAGGTGCATTCGCTGACTCAGGCCACAAGTCGGTCAACGGTCGTCCGCTGATCGTGCGTCAGATCGATCCCACGCAGAAGGCTGCGGGCTCCGGTCGCGTACTGCTGATTGCCGCTACGCACGGTGACGAGCTCAGCTCCGTGGGCACGGTGTTCAACTGGATGAACATCATGGCCGATGAGGGCACGCCTTATGAATGGAAGGTCGCGCCCGTGCTTAACCCCGACGGTTTGTTTCATGAGCCGCCGACGCGTGTGAATGCCAACGGCGTGGATCTCAATCGCAATCTGCCGACGGCGGGTTGGGCCAAGGAATCGCGTGATTACTGGCGCCGTGTCGGTTTCGAGAAACGCCGCTTTCCAGGCGAAAGCGCCGGCAGCGAGCCCGAAAATAAGTGGCTGGCCGAACAGATCAAACAGTTCAAGCCGAACGTCATTATTTCGATGCATGCGCCGTATGGCGTACTCGATTATGACGGCGATTTCCCGGCCCCGCGAAAGATGGGCAGCTTGAATCTGCATCGCCTTGGCGTTTATCCGGGGTCGCTGGGCAACTTCGCGTCGCGCATGCAGGGTATTCCGGTGATCACGGTGGAACTCGACAACGCCGACGAGCCACCGAGCGATCGTGAGATCGAGCAGATGTTCAGCGATTTGAACAACTGGTTGGATCGCTACTTCCGCAGCGTTCGTCAAGCCAGCGCCAACAATTCCACCCCAGAGGCCGGCTGAGAGTGTTATCCGGGGTTCGCGGGGCCGGTCGTACAGCCGCCCGGTCTAGGGCGGGCGGCGGGCGATTCCGGCCAGGCCTGGCATGGTGGCGGCACGCGCAAGCGATGAGCGTAACGACTGTGGGAGCTGCTGCCAGTCGCGATAGTCGTCGATATCCCGGCGCGGGGCCAGGGCGCTGAGTTCCAGTCCGAGCGTTTTCGCCCGTGTTCGCGTGCTGCGCGCGACGCGAGGGGTACTCCATACCGGGCCGCGAAAAATACGCGCATTCGTGTGGCATAGACCGATCGCCCAGTAGCCTCCGTCCCAGGTCGGCGCCAGCCATACGTGATCCGTACAGGTGAGATGGGCCAGCGCGTGCTCAAGCCAGCCGCCATCGAGCGCGGGTTGATCGGCCCCCATCACCACGACGCGCTCGCTAGTCTGCAACGCCTGGCGTACGCCAGTTGCCATTCGATAGCCCAGTGTACCGAGGGCCTGCCGTCGTCGCGTGACGCCGTACCGTTGCGCCAGGCGCGCGAACGCCGGATGCCTGGTCTCGGGTGAACAAGCGAGCATCACGCGCCCGGGCGCGATTGCGACCGCCTGCGAAACAGCGTGTTCGAGCATCGCCCGATAAATCCTTGTTGCGCGGCGGTCGCCCAGGCGGCGCGCAAGCCGTGTCTTGCACTGGCCGACAACGGGCGCCTTGGCAAATATGCAAACAGAGAAATCGCCTCGCAGCGGCGTTTCGGAATTCGCGGGCGAAGGGGGGTTGGCAACAGACATAAGCCTGCTATCATACGCCGCTCGCTCGCAGGCAAGCGGGTACAAAATCTGGGGCCGTAGCTCAGTTGGGAGAGCGTCGCGTTCGCAATGCGAAGGTCGGCGGTTCGATTCCGCCCGGCTCCACCAGTCATCGATTCAGGCCGCTCTTCGAGCGGCCTTTTTCGTGGGCACGATAAAAGTGTGCCCATGGCAATCGAGGTCGGGCGTTGCGCGACTTTCTTGCGCGTGTTCCGTATGGCCATGCGTCGGCTCGCGTGGTCGCGGTTCGCGAGCGCGGTAGCGTTCGCGTTCGGCCAGCGGTTGCCGAACGCGCCGGGGCTCGTATGATCGGGGGTGTCGCCGCCGACTGCAGCGACGTAATCGAACGAGACAGGCGGATCGAATGACCAAACGCGACCTGGAACCCAAAATGGCCTCGGCTAAACTCGTCTATCAGCAGCTGCGGCACATGATTCTGGAGTTTGAGCTGTATCCGGGCAGTCGCGTGACCGAAACCGAGCTGGCGGAAATGTTCCAGGTCAGCCGTACGCCGATACGCGAAGCGGTACAGCGGCTCGAGTCGGAGGGGTATCTGTCGGTGCGCCCTAAGCAGGGCTGCTTCATCCGCGATCTAGATATCACGCGGTTGATGCAGTACTACGATGTGCGTGTCGCGCTAGAGCTGTTCTCATTGGACAAGGCAGCCCTGTTCATGCCCGATGCACAGCTCGAGAAACTGGCGGCCGACTGGGATCCGGTCACGCAGCCCGGCAGGTCGAAAAGCTCCGAGGACATGGAAGCGCGCGATGAGTCTTTCCATATCCGCCTTGCCGAAGGCGGAGGCAATTTCGCGGTTGCAGAATATCTGGCGGATGTGAATAACCATATCCGTGTCATTCGTCGACTCGATTTCACGCAAAACCAGCGTGTCGATTTGACTTATGTCGAACACCACAAGATCTGTACCTACTTGCTCGAGCGCGACGTGGCCGCTGCGAAAAATCTCATGATCGGTCATGTCAAGCGCAGCGAAGAATTCGCCAAAACCTTGACGCTGACGCAGCTAGCCCAGACGCGTATCCGTGCGCGCTCGCGCGGATAATCGATTGTCTGCGCCGTGGGCCGGGTTGCGTCGTTCACTCAGGCGCGGGTCGCGGGTTTAACGTACGCGAAAGACCCGGAAGGCGCCGTTCGACGGGTGGTTGTCGCTTCCCCCGCTGTATGACCATCGTCGTAGGGCGTCGCATCCAACCGACTGATTTGGCGCGCCAATTATATTCAGGCTAAGACGCTTAACACGATCTTCGTTGATTGGCCGTACGCGGCTGTCGTTCACTCCAGGCACAACGACAATTACACAACGAAAGGAGGAGCCATGATCATTTATGGCGTTGCGTTGCTGGCAGCCTGTATGTTGGCCGGCAATATCATCGGCGAGCTGATCGGCATGGCCATCGGCGTGAGCTCGAACGTGGGCGGCGTCGGTCTGGCCATGTTGCTGCTGGTATTCGTGGTCTATCGGCTACAGAAAGCCGGTTGCCTGGATACCTCGTCGCGGCGCGGTGTCGAGTTCTGGAGTTCGCTCTATATCCCGATCGTGGTCGCGATGGCGGCCAGCCAGAACGTGGTGGGCGCTGTCACCGGCGGGCCGGTCGCGCTTGTGGGCGGTCTGATCGTGGTTGCGGCGAGCTTTGCCCTGGTGCCGGTTATCGCACGGCTGGGTAAAGGCAAGTACGCCGTACCGCTGGACGATGTCGAAGCCGAGCGGGGTGATCGCAATGCATGAGCGCCTCGTTGATGTGTTCACCAGCAACGGTCTGATTACCGCGTTTGCGGCCGTCGGCCTGCTGATGCTGGTCTGCAACCTGATCTCGAAACATCTCACCCGCGGTCGTATCCACGGCTCGGCAATCGCGATCGCTGCCGGGCTCGTACTGTCCTATATCGGCGGCGTCTCGACCGGTGGCGAAGACGGTCTCGCCGACGTGGCACTGTTCTCCGGACTGGGGCTGATGGGCGGTTCGATGCTGCGCGACTTCGCCATCGTTGCCACGGCATTCGGCGTGGACGTCGAGGAGCTGCGCAAGGCCGGGTTGAATGGCGTGATCGCGCTGTTTGTGGGCATCATCATGCCGTTCGCGCTTGGCGGCGCGATCGCCTATGCGTTCGGCTACACCGATGCCGTATCGGTCACCACGATTGGCGCGGGTGCGGCGACTTATATCGTCGGACCGGTCACCGGCAGCGCGATCGGTGCCGGTTCGGATCTGATCGCGCTATCGATTGCCATCGGGCTCGTGAAATCGATTTCGGTGATGATCGTCACGCCCATGGTGGCGCGCGCGATTTCGCTCAACAATCCGTCCGCCGCGCTTGTTTTCGGCGGCATGATGGGCACCACCAGCGGTGTGGCCGGCGGTCTCGCGGCGACCGACGCCCGCCTGGTGCCGTACGGCGCGATGACCGCAACCTTTTATACCGGTTTGGGTTGCCTGCTGGGCCCGTCGGTGTTGTATCTGGTGGTTCGTGCGCTGCTCGGCGGCTAGGTCGGCGAGCCTAACTGGTGACCGCGATCGCTGCCTTTTCGAGGGCAGCGATCCGTTCATCGGCTCGGCGCGATTTCAAGTAGCACAGGCCGATGGTCTGGATGACGCGCTGATTTTCTGCCACCCGCGAGAACGCCAGTGCGCCGGGATAGATATCGTCGATGCGCTTGGGCAGCAGGGCATGGCCGACACCGCCCTTGACCAGGCTCGTGAGCGTGAAGATATCGTTCGCGCGCAACGCGACGCGCGGGGTGATGCCTGCTTCGAGAAACATCCGGTAACTATCACGGCCGGTGGAGAAGTCCTGCGACAGCAGCACGAACGGTTCGCCGTCGTAGCGGCGCAGGTCGACCGGCGCGCTGCTATGGGGGACCGAATCGGCCGCGCGTGCGAAATGGATCTCATCGTCGAACAGCGTTTTGACGATGCGATGCCGGCGTCTGCCGAGTTCGTGGACACAGATCAATGCGGCGTCGATATCGCCGGCCTGCAGCTTGTCTTCGAGATCGGCATTGGAGCCGAGCACGAGCTCGATATCGCAGTCCGGCACCTCGGCCTTGAGTGCATTGATGATGCGCGGTACCACGGAAACCGTGAGCGAGTAGAGCGAGCCGATTCGAAAGATGCTCGGCGAGATACCGGCCGCGGAACGGGTATCGTCGACACTGTGCTGAATACGTTCGAGATCTCGCTGGCATGACGTTCGAGCACGAACGCCGAATCCAGCGGTTCGAGCGACCGGCGGCGGTGGGCGAACAATGGGCAGCCGACGGCGGCTTCCAGCGAATGGATCGCTTTGTGGACCGACACGCTCGACAACGACAAGGCTTCGGCGGCTCGTGCCAGATGGCGTTCGCGCATGAATACGAGAAAGATCTCGAGCTTGCGCAGGGTGATCTCGTTGCTGCTCACACGTACTCCCTGAAGCTGCCGATGTTCGACGTTAACGAAACCAACGACAGGTTTATTGAACCGCCGCGCAGCGCATTCTAACGTGAGCGCGCTTCGCGCAAGCCAGGAACTTCTATGACTCAACGCCAATGGACTACGCGCCGCGACGATAAACAGGACCGCATGGCCCAGGTCGCGCCGTGGCTGGATGCCAAACAACTACCGGCCGACCGTATAACCGATGCGCTGTATGCGCTGATCGCGCCGGGCGATCGGGTGATCGCAGAAGGCAATAATCAGAAACAGGCCGATTTTCTCTCACGGGCACTGGCCGATCTTGATCCCGAGCGTGTGCACGATCTGCACATGATCCAGCCGAGCGTCGGCCGGCCCGAACATCTGGCCGTGTTCGAAAAAGGTATCGCCAGGAAACTGGACTTCGCCTTTTCCGGCACTCAGAGCCATCGCATCGGCGCGTTGATGATGGACGGCACGATCGAAGCCGGCGCGATTCATACCTACATCGAATTGTATGCACGCCTGTTTGTGGATCTCATTCCCAAGGTGGTGCTCACAGCCGCGTTCAAGGCCGACCGCGACGGCAATCTCTATACCGGGCCGTCGACCGAAGACACCCCGGCGCTGGTCGAGGCGGCTGCGTTTTCCGGCGGTATCGTGATTGCGCAGGCCAACGAGATCGTCGATGACGTCTCCCAGCTCGATCGCGTGGATATTCCAGGCTCCTGGGTGGATGTGGTGGTCCAGGCCGACAAGCCGTTTTATATCGAGCCGCTGTTCACCCGTGATCCGCGCCATATCACCGATGTACAGATCTTCATGGCGATGATGGCGCTCAAGGGCATCTATGCCGAGCACGGCGTGCAGTCGCTCAACCATGGCATCGGCTTCAACACCGCAGCGATCGAACTATTGCTGCCTACCTACGGTGAAAAGCTCGGTCTGCGCGGCAAGATTGCGAAAAACTGGGTGCTCAACCCGCATCCCACACTCATTCCGGCGATCGAATCCGGCTGGGTGGAGACGGTGCATTGCTTTGGCACCGAGCTGGGCATGGAAAACTATGTTGCCGCACGGCCTGATGTGTTCTTTACCGGTGCGGACGGCTCGCTACGCTCGAATCGTGCGTTCTGCCAGCTGGCTGGCCACTATGCGGCCGATATGTTCATCGGCTCCACGCTGCAGATGGACGGCGACGGCAATTCGTCGACGGTGACCACGTCGCGGGTGTCTGGCTTTGGTGGGGCGCCCAATCTGGGCTGCGACGCACGCGGTCGTCGTCATGCCACGCCGGCGTGGGCGAACCTCGCCCCGAGCGCGGACCCGATGGCGCGTGGCCGCAAGCTCGTCGTACAGATGGTGGAAACCTTCCAGGCCGGGCTGAAGCCGACATTCGTCGACAGCCTCGATGCGGTTACGGTGGCCGAAAAGGCCGGGCTGGATCTGGCGCCGGTGATGATCTACGGCGATGACACGACGCATCTGCTCACCGAAGAAGGCCTGGCCTATCTCTACAAGGCCGAATCGCTGGAAGAACGCCGCGCGATGATCGCGGCCGTGGCCGGCGTCACGCCCCTGGGCATGAGCGCGGACGCCGCCACCACGAAACGCCTGCGGGCGCAGGACAAGATCCGTACACCCGAAGATCTCGGCGTAAGACGTACCGAGGCCACGCGCTCGCAGCTGGCGGCCAGCAGCATTGCCGATCTGGTTGATTGGTCCGGCGGGCTTTATGAGCCGCCGGCACGCTTTCGGAGCTGGTAATGACACAACTGCATACAGCCGAAAACATACGCGCCGAAACGTTGCCGGCCATGCTCGCACGGGCGGCCAGCGACGCGCTGCGCGGCGAAGTCGATCTCACGCCCAAGCCGGGGCTAGTGGACCGTCGTGGCACCGGCGCGCATTCGGATATGAACCATGCCTTGATGCAGGCTTCGGTCGACGCGCTCGAAGTCGGCTTTCATGACATGGCCATGGCCGCGATCGACGAGCGCGATCCGTTTACCCTGCGCGCCGAGCTGGGTATTTTGGGCCGTGAAAGCGAGGCCCGCATGATGCTGGCCACCGGTGGAATCAATACCCACCGCGGCGCGATCTGGTGTCTCGGGTTAATCGTGGCTGCGTCGGCTATGCAACCGAGCCGCTGGCGCGCGAGCAGCTTGCTTGAACGAGTGGCCGCGATAGCCGCGATCGACGACCCGGTCGTCTCGCCGGCGCGACGCTCCAACGGTCAGCGCGCGGTACGCCGTTATCACGTGGCCGGCGCGCGCGGTGAAGCCTGCCGCGGATTTCCCCCCATACGCGATGCCGGCCTCGCGATGCTGCGGCGTGCGCGTAGCGTTGGATGCAGCGAACGCGTTGCCCGCTTGAACACACTGCTGGCGATCATGGCCGTGCTTGACGATACCTGTGTACTCAGCCGTGCCGGGCGCGCCGGTCTTACACGGGTTCAAGACGCTGCTACCGCGATCATCGACCACGGTGGCGTCGGCACGGTGTCGGGCGCGCGTGCGCTTGCCCGATTCGATCGCGAACTATTGGTCATGAATGCGTCGCCGGGCGGCAGTGCCGATCTGCTGGCCGCGACCCTGCTTATCGATGCGTTGGAAAGCGCGGCGGACCGTGCCTGGGGCCGGCACGCTGCAGGCGAACCATCCGCCAAGGAGAAAACATATGCAACGGTTATCGCTTGATTATCCGGCCGGCGAGCCGGCGGCCCAGCGTGCGCTGGCCGGGGTGGTGGGTTCCGGCGACTTGGAAGTACTGCTGGAACCGGCACAATCCGGGCGTTCGACGGTCGCGATCACGACATCGGTCGACGGCGTGAACGATATATGGACGGCGGTGATCGACCGCATTTTCGCCGATACCGATCAGCCCGCGGTCGCACTCGAAATCAATGATTTCGGTGCAACACCGGCGGTGGTGCGTTTGCGCATTGCGCAAGCCATGGAACAGGCCGCAAGCGGCCAGGGAAGTGCCTGATGGAAAGCGCGGAACTATTGCAACGTGAGAGCTTCGTGGAAAAGAACGCGCGTCAGCGGGTTCAACATCTTGTCGACGCCGGCACGCTGCGTGAGTTGCTGGATCCCTTCGAGCGACTGAGCTCGCCCTGGTTGGGCTTGCAGGACATCGTCACCCAGGCCGACGACGGCGTGGTGATCGCCCGCGGTAAGATCGACGGTGTGGCCGTGGTGGTCGCCGCGATCGAGCCGGCATTTCAGGGCGGTTCGATGGGCGAGGTCGGCGGCGCCAAGATTGCGGGTGCGCTGGAGCTGGCCCTCGAAGATGCGCGTGCCGGCAAACCGGTCGTGCCCGTGTTATTGCTCGAAACCGGCGGTGTGCGGTTACAGGAAGCCAACTGTGGTCTGGCCGCGATCGCCGAAATCCATGCGGCGATCGTGGCGCTGCGGGCGCACGTGCCGGTCATCGGCGTGATTAGTGGGCCGGTGGGCTGTTTCGGCGGCATGTCGATCGCGGCCGGTCTGTGTTCAACACTGATTGCGACGCGCGAAGCGCGGCTCGGACTCAACGGACCGCAGGTGATCGAACAGGAAGCCGGCGTGGACGAATTCGATTCGCGTGACCGGCCGATGATCTGGAGCCTGACCGGCGGCGCTCAACGGCATGCATGCCATCTCGTGGATAAGCTCTGCGATGACGATGCCGCCGAGATCCGTACGGCAATTGCGCGCGCGGTTGCGCAGCCTGTAGCCGACTTGCCGCGCACCCAGGCAGTGGACGCACATCTGGCGCAGCTACGCTCGCTGGACACAAGCCGTCGCGCTGACGCCGAATGGGCTCGCCAGGTCATGGCCCACGATATTCACGGCGCAGGAGATCCGTCATGAGTGCAACCGATCACGTTTCGCGCGGCGCCACGTGGCTTGCGGCGCTGACCGATAATGCATCGAAGGCCAAGGGTTTTCCGGCCAGCGTTCAGGTGGTCGATGCGCCGCTCGGCGAGTTGCCGGCCCGTTACATCGCGGTCGTTCCGGATACGGACAATGCGTATCCGCGTGCGGCCGGCGGTGAAGTCGGTCTGGTCGAAGGCTGGGCGTTGGCAAAGGCCGTGCGCGACATTGTGGCGGCGGATGCCGGCAACGAGCACAAGCGTGCTGTCGTTGCGGTGATCGATGTGCCCAGCCAGGCCTACGGTCGCACGGAAGAGGCGTTCGCTATTCATCAAGCGTTGGCGGCAGCGGCCGAAGCGTATGCGGCCGCACGCGAGGCCGGCCATCCGATCGTTGGATTGATCGTCGGCAAGGCGATGTCCGGTGCGTTTCTGGCCCACGGCTACCAGGCCAATCGATTGATCGCGCTCGATGATGCCGGAGTGCAGGTGCATGCGATGGGCAAGCAGGCCGCGGCGCGTATCACGCAGCGTACGGTCGAAGGCGTCGAGAAACTGGCCGAAACAATCACGCCGATGGCCTACGATATCGCCAGCTTCGACAAGCTAGGACTATTGTTTGCCCGCTTGTCGATAGGCGACGCCGATAAACCGGACGCTAACGACTTGCGCCAGGTTCGCACGACCTTGGACAAGGCGGTTGCGGATATCGGGGACGACGACAGCCTGGCATCGCGTTTGGACGCCGAAGGCCGTGCGGCCTCCGTCAAGGTGCGCGAGCGGCTACGGGCACAATGGGCCGGCGATTGAAGCAAACCGACTACAGTCGCGGGTGTTGCCGTGCGCCCGCGCGCCCGCACGACCTGCTCTGGACTCGGGCACAAAGTGCGGCTGACGACACGCCGGAATGGGCCCTGCCTGTTGTCGCGCACGGCGGGCCGTTCGTGGTGCGGCGTGCGCCGCGTGTCGCGGCTCGGATTCCCGTCGGCGTGCGTGGGCGACAACGCCAGGAGCGCTTTGCCATGACGATCGATCGCGACGCCGTCACGAAAATTGTGACACCGGAACAGTTGACTGCGCGAATCGCGCAACCCGCGGCGGAACGGCTCCGCGCAATTGCGGCGCTCGACGCGCTGCCGCAGCTGGCCGAAACGCTGGATTCACAGAACCTGTCGTGGGGCTTGACCGGTGCGGTCGGCTACGAGCTGGCCACCGGCCAGCCGGTTTGTCACACGGCATCGGATATCGACGTACTGTTACGTGTACCGCGGCCGATAACGCGGCTGGCCGCAAGAGAGATGATCGATTCGTTGGCGGCGCTAGCCCCGCGCTGCGATATTCAGATGGAAACGCCGTTGGGCGGGGTGGCGCTGGCGGACTGGGCCGCAGACAACGATCAGGTGTTGGTGAAAAGCGATCAGGGCCCGTTTCTCTATGCCGACCCGTGGCGCGAAGCCCCGCCCGTGCAATCCGCGTGCTACGCGGCCGGTAACTGATCGCGATGGGCGTCGTTTTTACGTTTCCGGGGCAGGGTGCGCAGCGCGCCGGCATGATTGCGGAGCTGCCTGACAGTGCCGCAGTGCACGATACGCTTGCAGAAACGGCCGACGTATTGGGTCGTGATGTTTCGACGCTGGACAACAGCGATGCACTCAAAGGTACCGAGACAACACAACTCGCGCTAACGGTGGTCGGGGTCGCCAGCGCGCGTCACCTGATCGCGGAGGCCGGCACGCCGGACGCGGCGATGGGACTGTCGATCGGCGCATGGCCGGCAGCGGTTATCGCCGGTGCGATCGGCTATGCCGATGCGCTCATTCTGGTGGCAGCGCGCGGACGGCTCATGGCCGAAGCCTATCCGCAAAGCTATGGCATGAGCGCGGTAATCGGGCTTGACGAAGATCGGGTTCAAGAACTGGCAGCCGATCTGTATAGCGACGATGCGCCGCTGTATGTGGGGAACGTGAACAGCGATACCCAGATCGTGGTGGCCGGGCGCGACGACGCGCTCGATCGTTTGGCGGAGGCCGCGACGGCAAAGGGCGCATCGCGGGTTCAACGCCTGGATATGGCGGTGCCGTCGCACTGTGCGCTTCTCGACGTGCCGGCCGAGCGACTGGCCGAGGCCGCAGCCGATACCACGTTTCACGCGCCGGCGTGCGCTTATTTCAGCGCCAATCGTCGACGCCGGCTCTGGCAGGCCGACGATATACGCGACGATCTGGTTTATAACATGGCCCGTACGGTGTACTGGGCGGCCAGTGCGCGCATCGTGCACGAGTCGGGTTATGAACTGGCAGTGGAAATGCCGCCTGCGCGCGTGCTGACTCGTCTGCACCCGGCGATGGAAGGCCCCGGCGAGGCCGTGGCCGTGATCGATGCCGGCTGGCATAATGCCGCGGCCCTGATCTGGCGCGCGCACACTTCGGCTGACTGAGTCGTCGCGCTTCGCGCGCTGCCCATTGGCTGCGTGCTTCGCAGTCCAAGGAGCCGCCTGCATGGCAACGTCCCTCGAGAGCCGCGCGGCTTACTTCGTATTCATCGCCGTGCTCGGCATGCTGACTGCCGTCGCGCCGTTATCGATCGACATGTATCTGCCAGCGATGCCGGGGCTGGCCCGCCAGTTCGATGTCGACGCGGCCTATGTCCAATACAGCCTCAGCCTGTTCTTCGTGGGTCTGGCTGCAGGGCAACTCACCTACGGCCCGTTGTCGGATCGCTACGGGCGCCTGCCCATTCTGTATTTCGGCCTGAGCCTTTATCTGCTCGCTTCGATCGCCTGTGCGCTATCGGATTCAGTCGGCATGCTCATCGTGTCGCGCGCTGTGCAGGGCTTCGGTGCGGCGGCCGGCCCGGTGATGTCACGGGCGATCGTGCGCGATCGTTTTCATGGCTCGAAAGCGGCGAGCGTGATGTCGTTCGTGGTGATGGTGATGGCCACGGCGCCACTGCTTGCCCCGATCATCGGCGGGCTGGTTCTCAAGCTCGCCGCGTGGCAGGGCATTTTCTGGCTGCTGTGTTTCTACTCGTTCTTGTGTCTGATTGCGTTGACCGTCCTTCTGGGCGAATCGCATGCACATGAACGCCGCACCCGGGACCGCAGCCTCGGCGCCCAGTATCTCGGTTATCTTTCGTTGCTCAAGCGGGGCCCGGTCGCGTTGTTCCTGCTGTGCGGCGGGCTGATGTTCGGCGCGCTTTTCTCATATGTGGCGGCGAGTTCGTTCGTTTATATCGATCAGTTCGGTGTGGATGAATCGCTGTTCGGCTTTTACTTCGGGGCCAATGTCTTTGCCATGCTGATCGGGACCGCCACCAACGGCCGACTGGTGATGTATTTTGGCTATCGCGCACTTCTTGGCGTAGCGGTGCTGAACACGCTGGTCTGTTCGTTCGTCTTGCTGGCAACCACGTTCAGCGGCTTTGGTGGCTTCTGGGGTGTGGCCATACCGTTGTTCTTTCTGCTATCGACCGTCGGCGTGGCCGGGGCGAATACGGTCGCCGGGCTGTTGGATATGGCACCCGATGCGGCGGGCGCCGCCTCGGCATTATTCGGTGTGGTGCAGTTTTCCTGCGGCGCGATCGCGACCTGGCTGGTCGGTCTGCTCGGCGGCGATGCGGCCGCCATGGCGATCGTAATGTGCCTGGCTTCGGCCGGCTCGACTCTGGCTTATATTCTTCTACGTCTGTTCACAAGCGCCTCGGTTGATCAGGCTTAGCTCAAGCGCGAAAGCACCAAGGCCTTGTCGAAAGACACGCGTTGTTTGAGGCAGGTTGGCCCGCGTTATCCGCCGCTATGGCGGGATCGCGGAGATCAGAAGGCGACGATCAGCCCCATACCGAAAGCGATATCGTCGCGAAAATCGCTATCGGTCTTGATCAGACGGTCGTCGTTGAGACCCAGCCCACCCTGGAGGGCGACACGCTGATTGATCCAGTTCTGTTTCATGAAGCCGCGCAGGCCATATTCCGACTTGAACAGGTTGTAGCTTTCCACTTCGGGTGCGTGTTCGCGGAATTCGCTGACATCAAGCGGGTTGGGTTCTGCCGTAGCAGCCGCCACGGCTTCATCGACCGAGGGCTCGTCGGTATCACCATGTAAAGAGGACGGAACTTGCAGATCGAGCGGATCATCCCGTTCGTCGTTTTCCACGAAAGCGCCGGCTGTTTCTGCGTCGACGCCCTGGGTCGAAGCCTGGTGTTTGCGCACTCTGCTCTCGTGGGTGTTGCCATGGTCGACCAACTGGGTCGAGCCATCCAGGCGCAGTTCCAGCTTCGCCACACCAGACCGTGTATCCGGCGACGGCGAATCGCCGAGCGGCGGTGACGAGGCGGCCGGATCGCGATGTCCGTCTTCGGCGACGGTTGGCGTCGGCGTAGTCGATGGATTGGTGCGGTCCGAAGACTGCCCATACCACCATGTTCCGGCCACGAGCGAACCTGCCGTCGTTAGCGACAGCAGAAGAATGATTCGAGGTCCGAATTTGCGTGGCGTTGTCATCGCTTCGTCCATGACAGAGTCGTCAAAGAAGCAGGGCGTCCCGTACCGTCGTAGGCCATGGATATCATCGCGCGAATACGCGCTTTGCACAATACATGCCGGTACGACAGCCAGCCCGGCATACGACCGGGCTGGCCAGACTCACAGGTGAGATCGGTCAGGGCTATTGCGAAGCCGCATATAGCGCCCCTGGGCGGCTAGACCTCGACGTTGAGCGCTACGTCGATATTACCGCGCGTGGCGTTCGAGTACGGGCAAACCTGGTGGGCGGCCTCGACGAGCTTGTCTGCTTGGTCCTTATCCATACCCGGTAGCGAAATGTTGAGCGTGACTTCGATACCGAAGGCCTCGCCGCTGGGGCCGATACCGACTTCGCCAGTGACGCTCAGGTCCTGCGGCAGTGAGACCTTCTGCTTGCCGGCGACGACCTTCATCGCACCGATAAAGCAGGCGGAGTAGCCGGCTGCGAACAGCTGCTCCGGGTTGGTGCCATCGCCGCCCGCGCCGCCCAGCGCTTTGGGTGTGGTCAGCTTGAGGTCGATCTGATCGTCGGCGCTTGTAGCGCGACCGTCGCGCCCGCCGGTTGCTTTAGCTTGTGCGCGATAGAGGACTTTATCTACGGCCATTTTTATTTCCTAAGTATGGGTTATCTCGCTTATAAATATTGTGTGTGCGCAATCTTATTCAAGCTCAAGCTGCTGCCGCCGATCCGGATTGAGTCAAGGGTGTTCGAATATTCGGAATCGGATCGGGACCGCCCGGTGTAACGTAATGCCAACCCTGCATCGCGCTGGGGCAATGGGCCGTATTCGATACACAGGCCGCTAGAATTGGGCGTCTGGCCGGGGATCGGGCATCGGCATGCGGCGGCAGAAGGGGTACTGCGGGATGGTGAAGGCTTTTCGACAAACCGGTCCGGAACGCGGCATGTGCGTGGTCGATGTTCGTCGGCGTATCGTGCAGGCCAACACGCCGCTCGCCCGGCTGCTCGGCAAGGATCGGCCAAGCGAGGTTGTGGGCCAGGCGCTTAATCGATTCCTGAACACGGATATCGACAAGGTGCTGGACCGGGCGCGAAGACGCCGAGCGCCGGTCGCAATCAATTTGCGTACGGTGCCGCGTATCGGGGCGGGGCGGAAGGTGCCGGCGTTCATCGCGTTTCACGAGGTCAACGCCGGTAACCCGCGCCGGTCGAGCGCGGTTGTGGTGATCACCCCGCGCGCTTTCGGCGACCATATCGCCACCACGTCTTACTCCCAGCGGCTCGAGATCGCTCTCGATGTCGGTGCGCTTGGCGCCTGGGGAATGGATCTGCGCACTGGCGAAGCCTGGCGGACCGACCGGCACGATCGAATTTTCGGCTACACCCAGAGCTTGCCGCGTTGGTCGTACGAAAAGTTTATCGAACATGTGGTGCCGGAAGACCGCGGTCGCGTTAACCGCACCTTTGAAGAGGCAGCGGACGCCAAAACGCGCTGGGTATTCGATTGCCGTATCGTGCGCAAGGACGGCGAAACCCGCTGGATATCGATCCAGGGCGGTTTCGAGGACGACGCCCAGGGTGCGCCGAAGGCCATGTTCGGTGTGGTTTGCGACATTACGGATCGCAAGCGTGCCGAGGAGCAGGTCGAGTTTCTTGCCTACTACGACTCGTTGACCCAGCTGCCCAATCGACGGCTGCTCGACGACCGGCTGGAACATGCCTTGCTGCACGCCCGGCGTAACGGGCGACTGGGCGTTGTTCTGTTTCTCGACCTGGACGACTTCAAGTCGGTCAACGATACCCAGGGACATCAGGTCGGCGACGAGATGCTCGTCGAAGTGGCCAGCCGTCTGCGCGATTGTCTACGCCCAGGGGATACGGTGGCCCGCTTCGGCGGCGACGAATTCGTGGTGGTACTCGAGGATATCGGCCGGAATAGCGATGAGGCCGTTGCCTCGGCTCGCGAGGTCGCGCAGATCATACGAACCACACTGCTCGCGCCCTACGAGCTGTCAGCGCGCGAACGACGACATACGAGCTGCAGTATCGGCACCGTTATCTTCGGCGACTGTCAGTCCGAGCCTTCGGTCCTTCTGCGCCAGGCGGACCTGGCGATGTATCGCGCCAAAGCGGCAGGTGGCAATACCGTGCGGGCGTACGAGCCGGAAATGCAGGCGGCGATCGACACCCGGGTAGCGCTCGAGCGCGATATTCAGCAGGGCATCGAAAACGACGAGTTCGTGTTGCACTACCAGCCGCAGCTAAACCTGCAGGACAACACGATCAAGGCCGAGGCGCTGTTGCGATGGCAGCACCCGAAACGGGGGCTGCTCTATCCCGGCGAGTTCATTCCCACGGTCGAAGCGTCCGGACTGATCCTCCCGCTTGGTCGCTGGGTATTGCAAAACGCCTGTCAACGTCTGGGCGAATGGCGCGATATCGAACCCATGGCATCGATCTCGATTGCCGTGAACGTGAGCGCGCGCCAGTTCCATGCCCCGGGTTTCATCGATGATATAACAACCGCGATCGCGCAGTTCGGTGTCGATCCCAGGCGGCTGGTGGTCGAACTTACCGAAAGCGTGTTGCTCGACAGTGTGGACAAAGCCCGGGCGATCATGGCCGAGCTTACGGTACGTGGCATTCGGTTTGCGCTCGATGACTTCGGTACCGGTTATTCATCGCTTTACTATCTCAAGCGGCTGCCGTTGCATCAGCTCAAGATCGATCGACGCTTCGTGTGCGGGGTGTTGTCCGACACCCACGACGCAGCGATCGTGCACACCATCATTACGCTCGCTCAAGCCATGGGTATGGAGGTGGTGGCAGAAGGCGTCGAGTGTGCCGCTACCCGTGATTTTCTGATTGCTCATGCCTGCGTTCAACAGCAGGGCTTTTGGTTCAGTCATGCCTTATGCGCCGACATGTTCGCGCATTACGTACGCGCCAATCCGTTCGAGCAGGCGCTGGCAGCGGGTTCGGCGGACCCCTGAAGTGCTGTTCGCCGCGCGACTTGGCTAGACCGTAAGCGGCTAAAGACATTCTTCGAAAAGCGTGAGCAGCCGCTTGTAATGGCGTGCGTCCGCGTTCGCGTTGTAAACCGGAGCGTCCTTGGAAGTATAGCCATGGCTCGCGCCTTTATAGAGTTCGGTGCAGAAATGCACGCCGGCCCTGGCCAGTGCTTCATCCAGCCGCGCGATCTGCGCCGGCGGCAAAAGCGTATCGCCGTCGGCATGACCTAAGTAAACCTGAGCCTGGATCGAATCGACATCGTGTACCGGGCTGTCCGGGTCGTCGGCCTGGGCGAGGTTCGCGGAATGAAATCCTGCGGCCGCTGCAACGCGTTCGGGATGATGGGCGGCCATACGCAATGCGAAGGCGCCGGTCATGCAACAGCCCACCACACCGACGTTCGACGTATCGAATTCGGGCTCGCCGTCGATGCCTGCAAGCCAGACATCGAAATCAAGGCGCTGTGCTGCCGGAGTGAGATGGGCCGCGTATGCGAACAGCGTGGGGCGTACGTCTTCATCACGAAACGATTTGCCCTCTGGCACGACCGAGCCCCAGGCGTCACGGTAATAGACATTGGGCATAAGCACGGCATAACCGCCATCGGCGACGATCTGTGCCTTTTCGTAATAACAGTCGCGCAGGCCGCCGATATCGGTTAGCAGGATCACCGCAGGCAAGGCAGCGGTTGCGCCTGCCGGCGTAAAAACGTGCGCATCGATCGTTCCCGCGGCCGCTTCAACTTCGATCGCTCGGTTCATAAGGCGAATATCTTTTCGGACTGAATGAACACGGCATTTCTACGTCGCCGAACTGCTGTCCGCAAGCGATCAATTTATGGGCTGCGTTGGGCGGCGAGATATCGCGCAGTACGCAGACAAAGACGCTCTGAACTATGTGCGAGACCTGTCTGCGATGCCTCGCATATCAAGAGCAGCGACCCATACTTTTGCGCTAAAGGGCCGCTAGCGAACGCCCCGCGGGGTACGCCGCGAGTGTATCGGCGGCGTTCAGCCAACCACGCGATTACGACCATCCAGCTTGGCACGGTAAAGATTCTCATCTGCCCGATGCAGCAGTGCCTCGAGCGGTTCGTCGGCCGTATCCGCAACCGCAATCCCGATACTGGCGGTCAGCCGTAATACGGTATGCCGATGTTGACATTCCAGAACCTCGACGGCGTCGCGCATGCGTTCCGCCAATTGTCGTGCCTCGGCATGTGGCGTTTCTGGCAGCAGCACACAGAATTCTTCACCGCCCAGTCTGCAGGCGAGATCGCTGCGGCGCAGCTGTTTGACCATCGTCTTGGCTATGGCGCGTAAAACAGCATCGCCGGTGTCGTGGCCGTGGGCGTCGTTGATGCGTTTGAAATAGTCAAGATCGAGCATCAGCAGCGAAAGCGGCAGACGCTTTGCCATCATAAGCCGAGCATAGCTTTGTTCGAGTTGCGAACGGTTGGCCAGTCCGGTCAGCGAGTCGGTCAACGCCATCGTGGACAGTTGCGTTTCGGCCTCTGCGCGGCTGGCTTCATAGACATGAGACAGTAGATAGCTGCATGCCGTCACAGTCACGATATTCGCGACCGAACCCGGATTGGTAAGTAACGGGTCCGAACCGAACCGCCATACGAAAATTGCAGCCGACAGGGGGACGAAAACCCCGCACAACACGCCGCCCCAGAATCTGCCGAGCAAAAGATGGGCAACCACCGGCATGATCAGTACCCATCCGAATACCGACACCGAGGTGGCAGGCGTAACCAGCGCATACGTCGTGCCGCTGTAGAGCACGATCAGATAGCTCAGCGTCCAGCGCTGCAGGTTCGGTGTGCGCTTCATAACGGGAAGAAGCCAAAGTGCGAACCCGGTAACTGCGATTTCGACCGACATCAGGAGGTATTTGCCAGCCGCGAAGTTGAGCGCAATGAAGATGCAGCCGAATAGGGCAGTGCATACAAGCAACACGCGCATCAAGGCGCGGCGGTGGCGCTGGGCGAGCGTGTCGCCGGTATCGATGAGCTCGCTCATCTCGCTGGCTTTATCGGCTGGCCACTCGCTGCCGACGATCGGCGCCAGAGAGCACTGGGCGCACAAATCGCGTCATGCGTTGCCACGCTTGCACGAAATTCGCCTCGGTGGCGTGGCTTGCTGCCACCATCTCCGCGTTTACCCACGACGCCATCCCCCCGGTTGTCGCCCGAAAATCTTTGTTACCGACCGGCCCCGGTTTGAGTATGCCCCGACATATCCGGCGTCACCAGCGCTGAGCCACGCGTGACCTCGAAGGTACTCAAGATCGCGTACACGGCGATGCGCCGAACAATCGAGTTTGGTTCACGCGCGTGGTGTGCTTAATCTGACCTGTTTTTTGGCGTTACGGAGTTCGTGATGGGTCGTTATCCACATACCCCCGATGGGCGCTATTTCGTTGCGAAAGGTCGGCTTTGGCGCTGCAGTGATCCAACTCTGGAGCCGGCGCGACGCGGGGCGAGTTTGCATACGGCGCGTATTCGATTTATCGCCCGGTTGGGCGACGATTTCGACGCCGGGTTAATATGGCAGAATGCATACGATATCCGACAACCTGCGGTTGGATAAGCGTCGCGCGCTGCCGGACGAGATCGCATTTCTGCGCGCGAAATATCCGGCACCCCAGTGGGCTACACACGGCAACTACGGCGAACTGGCGGCGTTCTGGTTGCAGGTCCACGATGCGTTACGCGAAGAAGGACGCGCGCTTGGCCAGGCCACGGAAGACTTCCGTGAGGGGCGTACGGATATGGCCGCCTTTCAGCGCGTTTTCGCCGTGCGTCTGCGCGGTTATCTGCAACATCTGGAAGGCCACCACCGGATCGAGGATGCGCATTATTTTCCCCGCTTTCGTCGCCTCGACGAGCGTTTGGTTTACGGATTCGATCTGCTCGAAAACGATCACGAAATCATCCATGGGCAGTTGCTCGCCGTCGTGGAAAGCGCACAGGCGTTCATGCAGGATCTCGCACGCGGCGGCGATGCCATGCGCTACGGCGCGGATGCCTATGCCGAACGTGCCGGCCGCTTACTCGCCTTGCTCGAACAGCACCTGGCCGACGAAGAAGAAATAGTGATCCCGACAATTCTGGAACACAGCGAACGCCCGTTTCGGTAAGCCTTGTCAGTCGTTCTGTGCTTGCTGCGTGAGCTTGAGCCAGCGGCCGGGCGGAATGCCGTAGGCATCGGTGAATTGGCGCGTCATATGACTTTGGTCGGCAAATCCGGCGTCGAACGCGGCGTCTGCCAGCGTTTGCCCGGCACGCAGGCGACGTTTGCAGCGCTCCAGCCGACGCATGGTCAGGTAGCGGTAGGGACTGGTGCCGAACAGAACCCGGAAATCGCGAGACAGGCGCCAGCGGTTCTGTCCGCTGACGGCCTCGAGCTGGCCGAGCGTTATCGAGCGTTGCGTGGTGTCGTCGATAAATGCGCGCACGCGCTGCGCGGCTGGATAGTCGAAACGCCTGGGCGCCGGGCGTGCGCCGGCGTGTGCGTTCATGGCGCTGGCAAGATCGAACAGGGCGTCGTCTTCCTCGAATGTTTCCAGCGGGCTATCGATATGGCGCAACAACCGCACAACGCTTTCGGCCATGCGCGTATCGGTCGTAATGCCGCCCGGGAGAAACGGCAGCGGCTGGCCGCCCAGCATGTCCTGAAAGACGTTCGGCGGGCTGTGCCGGTGGACGCCGCGATAGTGAAAGCTCTGAACGCCGGCGAGCGTAATGCCCACGGCATACGTATCGTGGCGATGCGGGTCGTAGGCATGGCCGCCGAAATATGCCTCGAGCCGTTCCAGGCGCGGTGTCTGGGAATGGACGAACCAATCCTTGTTGGTAGCAGAGCCGTTCATGAGGCAATGGCCGGTGTGGCAATAAAGAAATCGTAGACCATCGAGCAGGCGACCAGCACGAGTACGATCGCCATCGTCTTGTTTGCTGCGGCCATAACGCGACGATTTGTGATTCTACGCCCTGCAAAACGCCCAAGCAGGGCATAGGCGGCCGGTGCGCCGATTGCGCCGAGCGAAATCAGCAGGCCGTAAACGAGTATCGCGCCGCCGGTGATGTCCGCAGCCGGGAACATGACCGTCGTGACCGGCAATACCAGTACCCAGCCTTTTGGGTTGAGTAGCTGTAGACCATAACCCTCACGAAATCGCAGCTGTACACCGGGCGGCCCGGAGGCTTGCCAATCGGCGGGGGCGGTGAACACGTGATAGGCGAGATAGAGAATATAGGCGCTACCGGCGAGGGCGAAATAGAGCAGCAAGGCGGTTTTTACGACGGCTGCACCGACATAGCCCAGCACGACGAACACGCTCAGCATGGCTGAACCCACGCCAACGCAGTACCCGATCAACACAAGCAATGCGCCGCGCAAACCGGCGTTGAACGCCAGCAGGTTGACTGGCCCCGGTGAATACATCACACAAAATGTGTAGACAGCGATTTCCATGGTCGGCGACTTGGCGGCGATACGAGCAATGGAAAGAGCCTAGAACGCGGCGGTAGCCGGTTCTTGAACAATCGTGCAACGCGTGAGCGGTGGTGTGTCGTGTGGCTTCAATCGGCGCTGGCAGGCTGGTATTGCCAGAGTGTCGCCGGTGGCCAGTTACGATTGACACGCTTGAAACGGCGGGCGCAATAGCCCCAGCGCGACAAGGCCCGCCGGCGAATGGGCGAACCGGGCAGGTAGGTGATCTGGGTAAAGGTCGCGCCGGGTAGTGCACGCGAAAAGCAGCCGTCGAGCACGCGTTTCTGATCGGTTCGTGAGAAATGCAGAATGGGCAATGTCGACACGATCGCTGCGACCCGATCGATGCCGTGTGCGTCGAACAATGCGTCGAGCGCGCGTGCATCGCCCTGGACGATGCCGGTATGGCCAAAGCGTTGTTTGAGCAAGACGACGAGCGCGTGATCGTACTCCACGATACACAGACGGCTGCGATCGCATCCTGCATCGATCATGGCACCGGTAATCGGCCCGGTGCCCGCGCCGAGCTCGACGATATGGCCGTCGCGAGGCGCTGCGTCGAGCGCATCGACATAAGCCTGCGCGACGGCCGTGCCCGTTGGCGTCCAGGTTGCTATCTGGCGTGGCTTGGTCAGCCATAGCCGTAGGAGAAGCCGCGTGTCCGACATGAACAATACACCGGAAGAAAATGCGCACCCTGGATAGCAGGTGTAAATGACCAGTGCATGACGCTGCGAGCCGTCATCGGCGCGTCACCGAGCGGTCATTTCGGTATCACATGATGGTCGGAGAATCGCTGTCGTTGATTCGCGACCGAGACGGTGGTCA
This sequence comes from Salinisphaera shabanensis E1L3A, assembly GCF_000215955.2. GTDB lineage: Bacteria > Pseudomonadota > Gammaproteobacteria > Nevskiales > Salinisphaeraceae > Salinisphaera > Salinisphaera shabanensis. The sequence continues at coordinate 71,158 of NZ_AFNV02000009.1, read as the reverse complement.
TGACCGCAACGACGACAACGCACGCAACCGAAGCACGCCGTGCACGCTTCTACTACACGTTCGCCCGTACCCAGGACGCGATCGACGACAGTCTCGCGCTTCGTTATCGCGTCTTCGTCCAGGAAATGGGCGCGCGGGCGAGTCTGGCCGGCAATGGTCTCGAAGCGGATGGAATGGACGGTTTCTGTCTGCACCTGCTGGTGCGTGATGCGCGCGACGGGCGTACGGTGGCGAGCACCCGAATCCTGACCCATGAAGCCGCGATCGCGGCCGGCGGGTTCTACTCGGCCAGCGAGTTCGATCTGGATGCCGTACTGGCTTGTCGCGGTCGCTTTCTCGAGATCGGTCGTACCTGTGTGGATGCCGCCTATCGGCGCAGCCCGGCGATGCCGGTACTCTGGGCAGGCATCGCCGATCTGATTCGGGCCGATCGATACGATCATCTCATTGGCTGTGCGAGCATCGACCTGCGCGAGGGCCTCGCCTGTGCTCATGCGATCTATCGCCAGATCTGGGCGCGGCAACCCGCTGACCCGGATCGCTGCGTACGTCCGCTTATGGCACTGCCGCCTGCGAATGCGCCGCTCGACCGGGCCGTATGTCTGCCGCCTCTGATCAAGGCGTATTTAAGAGTGGGCGCATGTGTGGGCGGGCCGCCGTGTCACGACCCGGACTTCAACGTCGCAGATGTGTTCATGCATCTGGATCTCAACCGCCTGACGCCACGCTACGCGCGCCGTTTTCTCGGAAAGCCACTGAGCGAAGGCCGGCGTGCAGCGACTCGCCTGTCGGCCTGAAGCGTAGCCACGTGATGATTTACCTGGTTTACCTGCTGCGCAGCGAGCTTCCGCCGCCCCGGCGATAACCGGCGCGCCCGCGGGTGGCGCAGTGGAGCAGAGTGCGTATAATAGCTGCACTATACACATATATAGTCGCGCGCACGCCCGCGTGCGCCGTCTTCTGCAGGCCCATCCTCCATGTCTTCAAATGCTTTTCTGGCACGGCCCGGTGTCGTGCTGCTGCTTGCGGTCACGACCGTCGGCTTCGGCCTCGCGCTTTATGCTTATTTCGCACCGCTAACCGGTGTCACGGCAACACTCGGTGCGCTGGTCGCGATTCTTACGAGTGCAGTACTGGTTTTGTTCGCGTTCTTGCTAGCCACGCTTCATCCAGGCGGCATGCGTCGTTTTGTGTTCGTCTTGACCGTTATCGGGCTTGGCGGCAACGCCTTTGCTGGCGCGCTTCTGCACGAATGGTGGCTCTGCGGTGCGATGTTGACCGGGCTCGTCGGGCTCGGTGCCGATGCGCTTGGTGCAGGCGGCCATAACGCACAGGTGCACTCATGATTCGCCGCCCATCTACACTGCCCACGGCCGGCCTGAAATACATCGCGGGTACCGGCTTGCTGCTGATGAGCGCGCTTTCGGGGATGACCTTTGCGCAGCCACCGGACTCGTCCGACAGTCAGTCGTCGAGGGTCGAGAGTGTACCCGCACCTTCGGCCAGGCCCGGGGTGCCAACCGAGCCCACCTGGGACAGCTTCCACGGCCAGCTCAATGCCCAGAAATACAGCCCGCTCACGCAGATCACGGCTGACAACGTTGGCACGTTGGAAAAGGTATGGGAATTCCATACCGGCGACGTGTCCGACGGCAGCGGCGACATACCGGCGACGGTCTGGTCGGCCACGCCTATCTTTGCCAACGACACGATCTATATCGGTACGCCGTTCTACCGCCTGATTGCCCTTGACCCGGCAACCGGCGAACAGAAATGGGCGTTCGATACCCATACCCAGAAAGAGGCGTTGACCCAGCCAGTACTCAAAAACCGCGGCGTTTCCTACTGGGCGGCAGACAACCCGATCGAGGGCGAGGCCTGCCAGAAGATGGTCTATATGGGCACCATGGATGCGCGGTTGTTCGCACTCGATGCCGATACGGGCGAAAAATGTCCGAATTTCGCCGACAACGGCGTACTCGACGTTAATCAGTGGAACAACACCCACGCCGAGTGGCCGTTGTCGCTACTCCAGCCGCCCACGGTGGTGGGAGACCACCTGCTACTGGGCTGGGCCGGCAAGGACTGGGCGCTGGAGCAGGCGCCGCCTGGCACCGTCTTCTCGATCAATGCCCGTACCGGTAAGCGCGAATGGACGTTCCAGGCGCTTTCCGACGATATGCGCGAAAAGAGTGGCACGGCGAATGTGTGGACGCATATGTCGGCCGATGAAGAACTCGGTCTGGTCTACCTACCCGTATCGTCACCGTCTCCCAATTTCTGGGGGGGCAATCGCCAAGAGAAGGCGCCCCTAGCCACGTCGACGACCGCGCTCGATATCGAGACCGGCAAAGTCGTATGGTCGCGTCAGTGGGTGCATCACGATGTCTGGGACTACGACATCAACGCCGCACCCACGCTCATGGATATAACGGTCGACGGCGAACAGATTCCGGCGCTCATTCAGGCCACGAAGATGGGTTTTCTGTTCGTGGTCAACCGTGAGACCGGCGAAGATATATGGCCCATTGTAGAACGCCCCGTGCCCGGCGGCGATGGTTCGGTCGAAGGCGAGATTTATTCGCCAACCCAGCCATTTCCGACCAAGCCCGCGCCGTTGCTGGACCAGACCAAGAAACCGCCGGTCTGGAAGCTCGCGGATATCGTCGGCGGCGGGCAATGCTCGCGCCTTTGGGACCAACTCGACTACCGCGGTATGTACACGCCGCCGACCACGAAAGGCGAGGGCGCGCTGACCTATCCGGATAGCTCCGGTGGCGTGCAATGGGGCGGTGTTGCGTTCGACCCGGACAGCCAGACGGCCGTAGTGAATACCTCCCATATCGTTCAGTACGTCAAACTCTATAACCGCGAAGACTACGAAAAGGCCGATACCGGTTCAGGCAATGAAAGCGGTTTCTCGCCGCAGACCGGCGCGCCTTACGGCATGCGTTTGAAAGTGGCGATGAACTGGCTTGGCATGCCCTGCTGGCAGCCGCCGTTTGGCGAGCTGGTAGCACTGGACATGCATACCGGCAACGTGAAATGGCGTCGGCCGGTGGGCGCTTCGCAGCAATACGGCTTTTTCATGCCGGAAAAATGGGGTTCGCCCACTATCGGCGGGCCGGCCGTTACCGCGGGCGGCGTGGTGTTCATCGGTGCATCGATGGATGCCAAGCTGCGGGCATATTCGCTCGAAACCGGCGAACAGCTCTGGTCCGATCAGGCCCAGGCGCCTGCGGTCGCCAACCCGTCGGTCTATGAATATCAGGGCCGGCAGTATGTGGCGTTCGTTGCCGGTGGTAACACCATTCTCAAGGATCAGGTCGGCGATCAGGTGGTCGTCTACGCGCTGCCCGAAGAGTAGCGCGCTTGGCGCGATCAATAGCGATAGGACTTGTCGCTATCGACCTTCAACGGCCCGCCTTTGCGGCGGGCCGGTCTGTATGCGAATACGCGGTGCCTTGGTGAAGGCGCCAGGTGCTTACTCCACGCGTTGTGCAATCGCGTCGAGGCCGGCACGAAATACGCCGTCGGCGACCGTGTCGACCGTGGCACGGGCATCCTCCGCGGGGACTTCGAATTCGGCTTTCCATACCACCAGACTCGCCGCCTCTTCGGTGATCGGGATCACGTCGATCGTCGCATCGTAAGCCGTCACCGGCATGGGTGATTCGAGGATCACGTAGCGCAGGTGACGATCGGCATCTGACAGGGCAGTCAGCCGTTCGCGGATATGGCCGCCATCGGCCAGATGAAAACTGCGCACGCAGCCGATCGAATCGGCCGCACGCCCGTCCTCGATTTCGCTATCGGTAATAGCGGGATGCCAGTCCGGCATGCCGTTGAAATCGCGTAGCACGGCCCAGACGACATCGGCATCGGCACGAATTACACGACTGATAAAAATACGTTCCATAACAAGCTCCTGAATCAACGGTCGGAGGTGTCGACTTTCAGGTCGACGAAGCGGCGGGTCTGTTCGGTCAAGGCCTGTTCCACCGGCAGGCGTTCCATGCTGCTGGCACCATAGAATCCATGGCAGCCGGGGCAGCGCGACAACACATACTCGGCATCTTCGGGTTGGGCGATCGGGCCGCCGTGACAGAGTACGATCACGTCGTCGCGCACCGCGCGGGCGGCGTCGCCCCATTCATTGACGCGTTCCACCGCGCCGTCGAGGTCCACGCCCGTCTCGGCGCCGATGCTGCCGCCGGTGGTCAGCCCCATGTGGCAGACCACGATATCGGCGCCGGCTTCTGCCATGGCGGTGGCGTCGTTACTGGAGAAGACATAGGGCGTAGTCAGCAGGTCCGCCGCACGCGCACGGCCGATCATGTCCACTTCCAGGTCATAGCCCATGCCGGTTTCTTCGAGATTGGTGCGAAATGTGCCGTCGATCAGCCCCACGGTCGGGAAGTTCTGTACGCCGGCAAAGCCGATGCTCTTGAGCCGGTCGAGAAACACGTCCATGGAAACGAACGGGTCGGTGGCATTGACGCCGGCGAGCACCGGTGTGTGCTTGACCACCGGCAACACTTCGCGCGCCATGTCGACCACGATTTCATTCGCATTGCCATAGGCCAGCAGGCCGGCGAGCGAGCCGCGCCCGGCCATGCGATAACGCCCGGAATTGTAGATCACGATCAGATCGATGCCGCCGGCTTCTTCGCATTTGGCCGACAGGCCGGTACCGGCGCCGCCACCGACGATTGGCCGACCGTCACGGATCTTGGCGCGCAGGCTGTCGAGGATCGATTGGCGTTCAGGACGGGACATGGGGGCACCCTTGGTATCGCAGGTGCCGGCGACCAGTACGGTAGTCATCGCGTCTCCTTTTTTGGGTGCACGATACCACTTCATGAACCGGCGCTCGGTATCGACCGCGCCAGCGCTAAAACGTCGGTGGTTATGCCCCGGTCGATCGATGAAGCGATTACCATGCAGGCATGCATCGATTCGCTCTACAGCCGGCGTGCCACGCTAGGCCTTCAGCACAAGCATCGCGTCTATTGCGGTGTGCGTTGTTCTGGAGTCTGTTGCTGTGGGCGGCGACGGGCCAGAGCGCGGGCGGCCGCAACGCGCTGGACGCAATTGTCGAACGTGCCGGCAATCTGGAGCGAACGCATACGCTGCTCGTGGCAGTTGACGGCGAAACCGTCGTGGCACGCGGTTTTCGCGGTCACGACGTGGACACCACGGCCAATATCAAGTCGCTGTCGAAGACATGGATGGCCACGCTGGTGGGGGCAGCTATCGACCGCGGCATGATCGAAAGCGTCGACCAGCCGATCGGCGAGCTGCTGGGCCCGCGCATGCCGCACGGCGCCGATGAACGTGTGGCACGGATCACGGTCGGCCAGCTGTTGTCGATGCAGTCCGGACTGGAACGCACCTCCGGCGCCAACTACGGCAGCTGGGTAGCCAGCCGCGACTGGGTCGCCAACGCGTTGCAACGCCCGTTTGTCGCAGAACCGGGTACGCGCATGCTTTATTCGACCGGCAATACCCATGTGCTGTCCGCAATACTCACCCGGGCCAGTGGGCGCAGCACGCTGGCGCTGATGCGCGACTGGCTCGGCAAGCCGCTGGGGATCGATATCCCGCCGTGGACGCGTGATCCGCAGGGTATTTATTTCGGCGGCAACGAAATGGGCATGACCCCGCATGCACTGTTGGTATTCGGCGAAATGATTCGCCGTGGCGGACGGGTGGGCGAGCAACAGGTCATATCTCGGGACTGGATCGAGTCCAGCTGGCGCGGCCGCACCCGATCGATCTACACCGGCGACGCCTACGGCTACGGTTGGTTCACGACCGATCTCGCCGGGGTCACCGCCCATTACGGGCGCGGCTATGGCGGACAGGTCTTGTTCGTTGTGCCCGAGCGGCAGATGACCGTCGTGATGACCTCCGATCCGACGCCGCCCTCGGACGGCCGTTATTTCGGCCGTCAGGCCGAGATCGTCGAGGCGCTGATCGAAGCGGACTGAGCCGACGTTGTTCTGCGTCGCCGCCCGCGGTGCAACGCTTCGCTATCATACGCAGCCGATGGGTTTTTAAGACGTATAGCATGCATAGCCAGGACACGGAATTGTCGTTTGTTTGCCTCGGTACCGGTCGGGGCGCGACTACTGTTTACAGCGGCGAGCCGAGCAGCGCGATCGCGTTGCGTGTGGGCACGCGCTGCGTGCTGCTCGTGGATATCGGCTTTGGTGTCGTGCGGGCCTGTCGGCAGTGGCTGGGCGAGATTCCGGACACGATTCTCGTCACCCACAACCACAGCGATCATGCGGCCGAACTGCCCGTGGTGCTGGCCGCCGAAGCCGGCGCTTCGCGGCGCCTGCGCGTGGCAGCCGAACCGCGGGTCGGTTCGGTGTTGAAACAGCATCGGCTGCATGAGCTGAACAGCACCGGCGAGCCGCTGACTGCCTTCTGTGATTGGATCGATACCCCGGTCGACGAGCGCTGGTCCGTCACGCCGCGTTTGTCGTTGCGTCTACTGCGCGCGCGCCATAGCGAGCCGTGTTTCGGTTTTGTCGCCTACGACGACGCGCAGCCGATACTGGCCTATGGCGGCGACTCGGCGGTCGACCCGGGGTATTACGACCAGCTGTTCGTGGCACCTAACGTCATCCTCGATGCACGCGCCACCGGCAACGACGAACATGCCGATTTCGATGCGGTGGCAGACTACGTTGCCGCGCATCCCGCCAACCGCGTATGGATCACCGGTTACGGTCGTCCCGATCAGGCGCCGCAAGACATGACGCCGATTTTCCCGGGCGACGTGGTCACGCTGAGCCAGCGCGCCTCATGAACAGCGCGCGCCTGGTCGAATGGCTCGTGGTCTGGGTCTATCGTCTTTCGCCCTATGCCTGGCTCGATGCCGGCATGGCGCGTATGGAGCGTCGCGACCACGGTCGCTGGCGGCAGGCGCGCTATGTCGCGTCCGAGTGTTATATCGTCGGTTGGCTGGTGCTATCGGTTTTGTTGTGGTGGCAGGCGTCTGAGCTGCCGGCCTGGCTCGCGTGGCCGGTTTTGCTTCGGATAGCCGGCATTCTCAACAAGGAGATCGGGGTGGTGTTGTTCGGTCGCTGCAAGATCACGCCCGGCCGAATTGTAGCCGCCACTGGCCGGACGATCGTGCTCGCGCTGGAGAACTATGCGACCGCCGCGCTACTGATGGCGTTCGTCTACACGAAAATGGGGCGCTTCCATCTGCCAAACGGTGAATCCGGCGTGCTGGACGGCGGCCATGCGCTGGTTCAGTCGTTATCCGTCCAGTTTTCGATGAGCGGGGCCTACCGGCCATTGGACCTGGATACATGGGTGCTGGTGATGGCGCAGAGTGGGTTCAGCTTTCTGTTCAGCCTGATCGTTATTTCGCTGTTCGTGTCGTTGTTGGATATCGGCTCGGATCGACATTGAGGCCCGCGCGAAGCCCGGCGCTTGGAGGATCGGGCAAATAATCGACAGCCCGCGACACGCATTCTTTGACAGATACCACTATCCTCGACGGTGTTCATTTATAGCCCTTTTTGGAGGCTAGCGTGTCAAATAGCGTTAAAACCATTAACCCGGCGACCGGCAAGGTCATCCGCGAATTCGAAACGATTTCCGACCAGCAGCTGCAGGACAAGATCGAAAAGACGCACGAAGCGTTTCTCGACTGGAAGCAGCGCTCGTTCGACGAACGCGGCGCGCTGATCCGCAAGGTCGGCGATTTGCTGGTGGAGAACCAGGACCGCCTGTCTAAGCTCATTACCGAAGAAATGGGCAAGCCGATTAATCAGGCGCCCGGTGAACTCCAGCTCTGCCAGGGCATTTGCCACTACAGCGCCGATAACGCGGCGAGCTTCCTTGCCGACGAAGAACGCGATCTGCCGGGCGGACGTGCACTCGTCAGCCATCAGCCGATCGGTGTGATCTTTGGTATTCAGCCGTGGAACTTCCCGTTCTATCAGGTCATTCGCTACACCATCGCCAACCTGATGGCCGGCAATACCGTCCTGCTCAAACATGCGCCCAACGTCTGGGGCTGTGCCGAAGCGCTGGAAGACATCTTCCGCGAAGCCGGCATGCCCGAGAACGTATTCAACGTGCTCTATATTCAGGAAGACCAGGCCAGCCAGGTCACCGAGCACAAGCGCGTACGCGGCGTGACCTTCACCGGAAGTGCGGCCACCGGCCGCAAGATTGCCGCGGCCGCCGGCGAGCATCTCAAGAAGACGGTGCTGGAACTCGGCAGCAACGATGCCTTCCTCGTGCTCGAAGATGCCGATATCGACAAGGCCGTGGATGCCTGCGTGACCGGTCGTATCAACAACAACGGCCAGACCTGTGTTGCGGCCAAGCGTTTCGTGGTTGTGGACGCGGTGTACGAGCAGTTCCGTGATGCCTATCTCGCGAAGATGAAGCAGGTCGAGTTCGGCGATCCGAGCGACGAAAACACGCAGCTCGGCCCGATCGCGCGTGAAGACCTGCGCGACAACCTGCATGCCCAGGTCAAGGAGTCGATCGAGAAGGGCGCGACCTGCCTCACGGGCGGCGAAGTGCCCGATCGCGAAGGCTATTTCTATCCGGTGACCGTGCTCGAAAACGTCACGCCCGGCATGCCGGCCTATGACGGCGAACTGTTCGGCCCGGTTGCCTCGTTGATTCGTGCCAAGGACGAGGCCGATGCGATTCGTATCGCCAACGACTCGGTCTACGGTCTGGGCGGCGGCATCTTCTCGGAAGACGAGAAGCGTGCCGAACGGCTGGCCCGGGATCATTTCGATACCGGCATGGTTAGCATCAACGGCTACTACATCGCCCAGCCGAACCTGCCCTTCGGCGGCGTGAAGGATAGTGGATATGGCCGCGAACACGGCGGCTTCGGCATGCGCGAGTTCGTCAACAGCAAATCGCTGATGATTGCGCAGTAGCACTCGCTTGCTGCATGGCCATCCTTTGCGATGGCGTGGAAAAGCCCTCGGCTATGGCCGAGGGCTTTTTTTATGGGTGTGTTCGCCGGCGCGCGCCTGAAACGAAAGGGTTTGCCTCAGGAGGTGGCGGCGCGGTCGTTGAGGGCCAGCGTACCGGTTTCTGCGAGCTGGGTACGGTCGTGCGTCGGTGCGACCCCGAAGTAGCGCTTGTACTCGCGCGAGAACTGGGAGGCGCTTTCATAGCCCACCGCGTGGGCCGCGCCGGCCACGTTCTCCACCTGACTAGAGAGCAAATCGCGGGCGGCGAGGAGGCGAATACGTTTCTGATACTGCAGCGGCGACAGCCGGGTAACCCGCTTGAAGTGGTGGTGAAAGCTCGATGCGCTCATGTGCACGCTCGCCGCCAGTTCTTCAACCGAGAGCGACTTGGCATAGTCGGCGTGTAGATGGTTGATGGCGGTGCCGATACGCGCATAGGCACCGCGTTCGTGTATCAAGCGCCGCAACAGATGACCCTGCGGTCCGCGAAGCGCTTCAAAAATCACTTCGCGAACGCGTGCGGCATACAGCGCACGGGCAGACAGATCATCTTCGAGACAGTCGAGAAGCCGTAGCAGCGCGTCGGTCATATGCGCGTCCAGCGCTACCGCGGCCATGGGCAATGACGCGGTATCGGTCGCGTCCGGCTCGGGCCAGGCCTCATCGGGCATGGATGTCACGAGTTCGTCGAGCACAGCCGGCTCGACGCGTAGCGACAAGCCGAGCACGGGTATATCGCGTTCGCCGCGGGTTTCGCATTCGAACGGCACCGGAATGGCCTGTACGAGATAGTGCCCGGCGCCGTAGTGAATGACGCGATCTTCCAGATGCGCCGTTTTTTCGCCCTGGGCGACGAACACCAGCGACGGTTCGTATACCTCCGGTTGGCGAATGGTGCGCCCGGCATAACCGAGTAGCGACAGGCCATCCAGTGCGGTGGGCGTGAACCCGTCACGACTGATGTGGGGCGCGATACGTGCGGCCAGCCGCTCGGTCCGGCCATGCTCGCTCGCGCTAGGGGACATATCGACCACGACTGTTTTGTTCGAGACAAGCGATTGCACAATTATGCCTGTCTGGCCTGCATAGGACAGATGTGTCCTACGCCCGTGGCTTGAGCTCAACGACGCTTGCTCTATCATCGGCGTCCAGGCCCGCGTTGCGGGGCGCTGTGCGCACCGCATTCCTGCACGTTGTCAGTCCCCGGAGAGTCCGTGCCAACGCTTGCTTCAATCTATCGATATCCGGTCAAGTCGAGCGCAGCCGAGCCGCTCGATGTGGCCCGCGTACAACAGGAAGGTCTGGTCCATGACCGGCGCTTCATGGTTGCCAGGCCCGACGGCGTGTTCGTGACCGCCCGCAAGTATCCGGTGCTACAGACGATCACAGCTTGCTTCGACGGCGCGCAGCTGTCCCTTTTGCACGACGACTATCCGGCGGTGGCTGACTCGGTGGCCCAATTCGAGCGCCAGCACTTCGCGACCCGTGTATGGGCCGACGACTTCGCCGCCTGGACCACCACCCAGCGACTGGATGCCTGGGTGAGCCGTATTGTCGGCGAGCCCGTGCATCTGCTCTGGCTCGGCGAGCAGTCCTCGCGCTTTCGCGACACGATCGGCGTACGGGTGAGTTTTGCCGATGGCTATCCGTTGCTGCTCATCAGCGAAGCCTCGCTGGCTGATCTCAATGCCCGTACCGACGGCTCGCATGTAATGGCCCAGTTTCGCCCCAATGTGGTGGTACGTGATACCGATGCATTTGCGGAAGATGGCTGGAAACGTATCCGTATCGGCGATGTGACGTTTCGTGTCGACGCACCGTGTTCGCGTTGCGTCATGATCACCGTCGACCCGGCACGCGGCGAACGCCGCAGCGACGGCGAGCCCATGCGCACGCTACTGCGCTATCGCAAGGGCGCGGATAACCAGGTCTATTTCGGGCAGAACCTCGTCGCCGAGAACGAGGGCGATATCAACGTCGGCGAGACCGTAGACATTCTCGAATAAGACAAAGCGCGTCCTGATTCGCGATGCGATGCCAGGCGCTTCGCTGTTGGCGGAGCAGGGCATATGTTGTCTCGGCCTAACCGGCGTAGCTAACGCCAGGCTGCGTTGAACGATACCAGGCCAAACAATCCGCATCGGGCCGGCAGGCTTGTCGCATAAGCGCCAGGCCTGTTCGGCGCCGGCGCTGCGGCGCGGTTTATTTCTGCGCGTTCGACTCGGGTGTCTTGTCTTTGCTTTCGTCGTGCGTGACGGGGTTCTGGCCCTTGTATCCGCCAACCTCGTCTTTCTTCACCGGCGACTGAACACGATAGCCTTCTTCATGCGCGGCATAGCCGCCCGCCGCGCCCGCACCGGCTGCGGCCAGTACACAGCCTTGTAGCCCGACGCCGGCCAGGCCGAGAACCACAACGGCCAGTAGAGAACGAATATTGCGCATGAGTACACCTCGCGACAGCTAAAGATCGCGTCAGTATGCGCCGGTAATATGAGCAGCTGCTGAATACAGTGACTTGTGTTTGACACGTCATGTCGCCGCATCGGGTAACGGGAGGCAGGCCCTGCTTACTGTCCAACGGTTGCGTCGCTGCGCCAATAGCGCTGCATCTCCAGATACAAGAAAGACGCGGTCCAGGTGATCAGGATCAAGCCGGTCAACGATTCGATGCCGGTGAGATAGCGTATGCCGTCGAGCGGGTGAATATCGCCAAAGCCGAGCGTCGTAAACGTGGTAAAGGAGAAATAGGCGCAATCGAGTAGGCTGCCGTCGAACTGACCTTCGAATGCACCGAACCCGCCCCAGGCAAGCATGCCGTAGTAGGCAAAAGCGAATAGCCACACTTCCACGGCGTGCGCGCATAGCGAACCGAATACGCCGAGCACGATACGAAAGCGGTGGGCAAGGCGCATGCGCGGCAAAAGCGTGGTCATGCGATACAGAAATTCGTAGTGAATAAACACCGCCAGCGCCACGACGACGATATTGATAGCGATGATGCTCGGCACGGTAGGCTTTAGTTGGAGACTGCTCGCACAAGCGTATCCTGCGCCGCGCATTCACGACAGGCAGCCGCTTCAACCGGGCGGCACCAGGTCGCCCATTTCTATCGCTAGCGCTGGCGCCGCTATGCGGGCCTTGGCGCGCAGACGGCGCCGCGGCCGGGTTGTCATTCAGGGCTGATAAGATCGCCGCTCCGCCCACCCGCATGTACGGCAGACGATGGACACCGACGAATTCGCAGGGTCCAAAGCACAAGCCTTGCTCGACGCTCACGTGGCGTATCTTGCCGCTCGGCTGCAAGGGCCGGCGCTACAGTTCGAACTCGAGCGTCGCGTCGATTGGGTGCTGGCTGACGCGGCACGGCTGCGCCTGGGCGATGTGATCAGCGAGGCATCGATCAAACAGACTGCTATCGACTACGCGGCGCATATGCGCCTGGGCGGCGGTATTCCCGCATTGGTCGGGGATATCGCGGCCGCGGTCTACGAGCACCCTGTCCACGAGCACACAACGCTTGCCGAGTTGCTGCCCGATCGAGAATTCGAAGAGCTGCTCGACAAGTTGCTGGAAATGCAGCGCTTGCGCGAAGAGGTGATTCACCACTCGGTTTCCAATCCGGTGTTTGCCAATCTGGTCGCACAGTTGCTGTATTCAGGCCTGCGCGGCTATGTCGCCCAGGGCGGGCGACTGGCAGCCCGCGTGCCGGGTGCAGGTCGGGCGTTGAAGATCGGCCGCGCGGTTGTTGATCGGGCCTCGCCAAGGTTGGGCGATGCGCTTGAGCGCGGCATTCGGCGTTATGTGGCACGCAATACCGAAGCCGGCATCCAGGCCAGTGCGGCCTATCTGCACGACGCCTTTGAGTCGGAGGCGCTGCGTCAGGCGGTGCTCGATTTCTGGGACGACCACAAACATCGATCGGTCGCCTCGGTACGCGATGTAGCGGGGCAGCTCGATATCCAGGAACTGTTCGTCATCGGCTACGAATACTGGCAGCGCCTGCGGCGTACACCGATTTATCGCGAAGTGATCGAACGTGGCGTTGAAGTATTTTTCGATACCTATCGGGACACCACGCTTGTGGATCTGCTCGACGATATTGGTGTGACTCGCGACATGATCGTGCGCGACGGCATGCGCTTTCTGCCGCAGGTGGTCGACGCGCTACGGGCCGAGGGCTTGCTCGAACCCGCGCTTCGGCGCCAACTCGAAGACTTCTATCGCTCGGAGGCGGTGGCCGACATCTTGCGATAGCCGACCCTGCGACCAACGCTGGCCGGTCGTCAATGCGGCCGGCCAGCCAGGCGCGACTCATCCCATTGAAAGCACGCCGCAACCGAGCCCGTCATTCGGCGCGCCGGTACGTGACAACGACCGAGGCGCTGTGCCCAATCGTCGCACCTTAGAACATGGTGTTGTCGTTGGCCGATTTTTCTGGAACCGGCTGTATGACGTCCCAGTGCTCGACAATCTGGCCGTCCCGAACACGAAAGATATCGACAACGGCCTCGCCGCGATCTTCGGCATCCTCTTGCGAGTGCACGTGTAGCCACACGAGATCGTCTTTGGCGGCGCTGCGAACGATACGCGCTTTCGAGTTCGGATGATCCTTGAAGAAGCCCGCGAAGTAGTCGACGAACGGCGCCTTGCCGTCCGGCACGTGTGGATTGTGCTGGCGGTAATCTTCGGCGACGACCTGTGCCGCTTCACGCACGTCGTGATCGTTGAAAAAGCGGTTGTAAAAATTCACGACCAAAGCCTCGTTCTCGGCCTGCTGGCTTTCATGGTCCTGTGCCAGGGCGATCGCCGGTACAAGCAACAGTAGGGCGAGGGCGGTTAAGAGTGTCGGTGCGATCCGTTTCATGGCGATTTCCTTGCCGTGTTTGATGTTCAATAGCCGACAGTGAAGCGCTGGCGTCGGTGGGCCGGCTGCTCCAGTTCGTCGACGAACGCGATGGCAAAGTCTTCGAACGAGATGCGGGAGCCGGTCTCGCTCGAGATCAAGGCATCCCGGCCCAGGCGGAAACGCCCGGTTCGTTCTCCAGGCTCGAATACCGCCGACGGCGATAGAAACGTCCAGTCGAGATCGTTGATAGCGCGGAGGTAGTCCAGAAAGACGCCGCCAGCACCGGCCTCTGCCTTGTAGGCCTCGGGAAAGTCGGGCTGGTCGATGAGGTTCTCGCCGGGGGCAACTTCCAGGCTGCCCGCGCCGCCGACCACGAGGTACCGGGACACGCCCGCATCGCGCACCGCGCCAACCAGCGTGGGCGCATCGCTGGCAGTGAAATGTACGGAACTGATTACCGCATCGTGCCCTTTGAGCAGGCCGGCAGTTGCGCGCGGTCGTTGGCGTCGCCGGCGACCGGGGTCACACCGGGCAGTAGCCCAATGCGTTGCGGATTGCGCGCAATGGCGGTAATACGGTGACCGCGGTCGGAAAGTTCCTTGAGGATGCGCGATCCAGCGTTGCCGGAGGCGCCGATGAGTGCAACGTTTGACATGCTTGGCTCCTTGCTTTGGTCTGTTATAAAAGACTGGTCTAAGAAGTAGACCGTTGCCGCAAGTTATGCCACTCTCGTGGCTTGCACAAGACGTCACGGGAACGTCACCTGGTCACACGCAAGTGACCTTTGGTGCTGCGCCGAGAGCGAGAGCAAATGCGATGACTGATCTTCCGAAACAACGCGTAGACACGCCGACGAATTTTCCGCCGTTCGAGCAGCCCTGCCCCATTCGCGACGTACTGGATCGGATTGGCGACCAATGGAGTCTGCTGCTGCTTGAATCGCTCGCGCCGGGTCGCAAGCGGTTCAGCGAGCTCGGACGCGAGATTGGCGATATCTCCAAGCAGATGCTCTCGCGCACGCTCAAACAGCTCGAGCAGGACGGCTTCATCACCCGTACGGTCTATCCAGAAGTGCCACCGCGGGTCGAGTACGAACTTACGGATCTGGGCCAGTCGTTCCGAGGCCCCATGCAAGCGCTGGTGCAATGGGCTGATGCCAACCACCGCGTGATTGTTGAAGCACGCAACCGATACCGCGGGTTGGACTGAGACGTGCTTGCCGGATCCCGCGCGCGGGACCTGTGTTCAGCGCAACGCCCCGGATGCGATGTGCCCGTTGCAGCCAAGGGCGGCCATCGCTCGCGCTAGGCGCCCCAGGCCTTCTGATCGTGTTCGATCAGGTCTGGATCCATGAAATGCCCAATCATCGCTTCGGTGGCATGCGCATAGGCCTCGGCCAGCGGCATCTCGACTTGGCGGTATAGTGTGCGTTTGCCGTCGGCGACGTTCTCGCCGTAGCGGCTGGCCAGCTTGCGCGCGAAGTCTTCCACGAACGCTGGCAGTTCGGCTACCGGCAACGCGCGATTGATAAGCCCGGTCTCGCGCGCCCATTGCGCGTCGTAGGTATCGCCCGACAGCAGCATTTCCATAACGTGCTTGCGCGTGAGGTTGCGTGCGACAGCAACCGCCGGCGTGGTACAGAAACCCTTGTTGTTGATGCCCGGCAGACAGAACGTGGCGCTATCGGCCGCGAACGCCAGATCGCAGGCGGCTACGAGTTGCAGCCCGCCGGCGGTCGCAATGCCTTCTACCATGGCAATGGTCGGTTTGGGCGACAGCGTGAGCGCCTGCATCATTTGCGCGCAGCGATCGAACAGGCGTTGCAGGTAGTCGCGGCCGCAGTCCGCGTCGGCACGATGGCGGGCAATCTCCTTGAGGTCGTGCCCGGCACAGAAGATATTGCCCGGGCCATGAATCACGATGACCTTGGCGGCGTCATTCTGTGCCGCGCGGCTCACTGCAGCGTGCAATACGTCTATCATCGCCAGCGACAGCGGGTGGGCTGGCGGTGCGCCAAGCGTCAGCGTAAGTACGCCGTGCTCGAGGGTTTCGGTGATCAGATCGGTATCGCGTTCTGTGGCCAACATGGCAGGCAGCTCCTCTGATGATCAGCGAACGCTAGCACGAGGGCGCACACGGCAAGGTAACGTGTGCCCTGCGAATATCTGCGCAGAACAGTCTGCGAAACAGAGCGCCCGGTGCGGTAGAGGCTTCGCGCGAGCTATCAGAGCGTTAAACTGCGCCTCGATTGCCGTGCTATTCAAGGATGTCGATGAAAGCCACGAGCCGTGTTTCGCGAGCGAAGCACAAGAAAGCGGCGAGGGTTTGTGCGCGATGAGCTACTCGGTCAAGGAAATGTTTCTGACCCTGCAAGGGGAAGGCGCACAAACCGGGCGCGCGTCGCTGTTCTGCCGTTTTTCCGGCTGCAACCTATGGACCGGCCGTGAGAAGGATCGCGACAAGGCCATCTGTCAGTTCTGCGATACCGACTTCGTCGGCGTGGATGGTCCAGGCGGTGGCCGTTTCAAAACCGCGCAGGCACTAGCCGAACGTGCAGCACAAATCTGGCGCGAAACCGCGAACGCGGGCGGCACGCCGTATATCGTCTGCACGGGCGGCGAACCCTTGCTGCAACTCGATAACGCACTTATCGACGCGCTGCATGCGGTGGGTTTCGAAATAGCGGTCGAAACCAACGGCACCCTGAAAGCACCGCCGAGTATCGACTGGATATGCGTCAGCCCCAAGGCCGGCAGTACGCTTGTGCAGACACACGGCAATGAACTCAAGCTCGTCTGGCCGCAGCCGGCGTTCGCTCTAGAACAGTTCGAAGCACTCGATTTCGAGCGCTTTTATCTGCAACCCATGGATGGCCCGGTACGCGAGGCCAACGTGGCCCGCTGTATCGATACCGCGTTACGCCGTCCGCAGTGGCGCCTGTCGCTACAGACTCACAAGATGATCGGGATTGCCTAGGGCCTCAAGATCGCTGGGGCGCCTGGGTGCGTAGAATAAGCGCGCCAGATGTGCCGGCATGCGTTGCGCGCCAGCACAGCACGCGGTGCGTAATCGTGCCAGCCGCCACTACACGCCGGGAGAGGTCTTGACTGCAGCCTATCGTATTCGCCGCCAGATCGGCATCGACGCCGGCCACCGCATACGCCTGCACGGCAGCAAGTGCAGACACCTGCACGGCCACCGCTACACCATCGAAGCGGTTTGCGAGGCGGACCAGCTGGCCGGTGAGGGCGAACAGGCCGGCATGGTGCTCGACTTTGCTTTTCTCAAGGACGAGATGATCGGCCAGATCGATGCGCCGTGCGATCATGGCTTTATTGCCGAACTGGCAGACATCGAACTTCTCGCCATGTTCACGCCGGCTGAGGCGGGCCGCGTCGAATTCGTCGAAAAACTCGATACGGCAGTGCGCGAACAGGGGTTCGCCGTGCCCGACCATACGGCACTGGGTACAAAACTCTATGTGATTCCGGTACCGCCGACCGCGGAGAACCTGGCACGCCACTGGTTCGAACGGCTTGCGCCCCGCGTGGCCACACGCAGCGAGGGCCGTGCACGGCTGGCGCGGGTCGTGGTCTGGGAAACGCCTAACTGTGCAGCCGAATGGCCGTGACACGCAGGCCGGGCACGCACAGCGGATCGGGCGGGCGAATGTCGGCGGTGATGGGCGCTAGGGTAAAGCCGGCGCTTCGAATATAACGGGGAACGCGGTGTTGGTGCCGTCGCAATCGCTCTTTGCCCGATACTCGAGCAGCCGGAAATCATAGCCGTTCCATTGCCACCGGCGTGCACCGCCGCAGTCGCCTACGCCGCGGGCCTTGTAACGGTCGGTCAACACGCCGGATTGCATGTCGAACGCGGGATCGAACACATCGGCTGTGCCGGTCCAGCTTTCATCGCGCCACTGGGCGAAAAGCAGTCGTCGAGCGTGTCCGTGTTGGGGCGCGACCACCACGTTGTAGGCGGTCTGGTACGCGCCGCGAATACAGGGGACCAACCAGAGCGTGCCGTCGGAGTCCGGTAGCGAGTAGCGCTTGGCATCGCCTGTAGGCGCATCGCTGGCACTGTCCGCGCAAGCCAGCTCGATCACCGGCGGCGGGGGTGTTTCAGCTGTAACGTTTCGGGCATACGCACATGCCGACAGCGGAAACAGCGTACTGGCTGCCAGCATGCCCACACCCAAACGGGCGAATCGAGAAGAAAGCATTAACACAGCCTTGGGGGAAGATTTGGGCGTAATTATAGGCGTGCGCGTACCGCCGCGTGCCTACGTTTCTTAGCAAAATGAACGTTGGTCGGCCGTATGGAATGCGCTTTGCGTCGGGTTCTCCGGTTGGACGAGCAGTCGGTTCGCTATGCTGGTCCGCGCAGACGAGGCGGCCCGCTCAGAGAGCGCGTGGTCGGAACGCGCATTCTCCGTATGATTACGGCTGCGATGCTCGTTGTCGGCACGGCGAGCCATATTGGGACCAGTACAGGCGTGGGCCGGTTTTTCATGACAGATCCCGACAAGAATCTGGTGCATACGCTCACCCGGTACTGGCGCTGGCTGCTTGAAGGCAATGTCGAATCGCCCGAACAGCGAATGAACCGCGGGTTCGTCTTCTTCGCGGCAGTGGGCTGCTTTGGCGGCGCGTTGCTCAATTATCTGGCGAATCTGACCGATACGTTTTTCATCGTCGTAGTGACGATTATCGGCGCGGGACTTTTATCCATCTGGGCTTATTTGCGCCGTGGGCACTACGCCAGGCAATCCGCGAAGGTCTCCTGCTGTCTCATCGCAATCGCACTATTGCCGCTGAACTGGATATACAACCAGGGCATGGATGGCCCGAGCCTTCTGCTGTTCCTGGTGGTCGCCGGCTACGCGTTCTGCGTGCTGCTCGTGGCGCCTTGGCAACGCCTGCTGATCGCTTTGCTTTTTCTGGCCGTTCCTTATCTTTTGCTATGGCTGGATTATCGTTCACCGGGCTGGATCGACCCCTATCCCTCCCGGGCGGCGCATGCCATCGATGCCGCGATGACCTATACGCTCAGCATTGGCTTGTTGCTGGTCATGGTCGGTGGATTCTTTCGCCGCTTCGAAAGCGAACAACGTCTGATCAACGAGTATGCGGAAAAACTGCGAGAGGCAGGCCGGCGCGACAGTCTTACCGGCTTGTTCAACCACGGTTCGTTCTATGCGATCGCCGACGCTTACTGTCGACAGACCGAGGCCGAGCGCGGCGTAGAAGGCGCGTTGATTCTTTACGATCTGGACTACTTCAAGGACATCAACGACACCTACGGGCATGTCTACGGTGACACGACCTTGAAGTTTTTCTCGCGGGTGTTGCGAAACGTGGTTCGCGCGCACGGCGGTACCGCGGGGCGCTGCGGCGGCGAGGAGTTTGCCGTGCTTCTGCCCGGCGCCGACCAGGCGAAGGTCGAAAAGGTCGACGAATTGCTGCGCGAAGCGTGCGAAAAGCAACCGCTTGAGCATGGGCCCGTACGATTCAGCGGCGGCGTCGCGTTCGAACCGGCAGATAGCATCGAAATCTGGATGGAGCGCGCCGATCACGCGCTTTATGCCGCCAAATGCCGCGGGCGCAATACCACGGTATTTCGCTACCGGGCGCCACCGAATCATCGCCAGTCGCAACAGCAATAGAGCCATTGCTCATCGTGCGAATGTCCATTGCCGAGTACGCGGATAAAAGCGTCGCTACGCGGGCTTGGTCAATAAGGTCTTGTGCACGGGGCTCGCCAACGCCTCTGGCGCTGGCCACAATACGTGAATGAATCGTTACGAATGTGACCGGATGCTGGTGGCGGTGCTCGAACTGGGCAGTTTTGCGGCCGCAGCACGGCGCATGGGGGTGAGTGCGGCAACGGCGTCGAAAATGATTGCGCGCCTGGAAACCGAACTCGGCGTGCAGCTGATCAAGCGAACGACGCGGGCATTGTCGGTCACAGAAGCCGGCCAGACCTATTTCGAGGGCGTGCGGCGGCTGTTGGAATCCCTGGATGAACTGGACGCCGCCGTCACGGCCGGTACTGTCGAGCCGACCGGGCGCCTGCGTATTTCGGTGCCGCATACGTTTGGGGTGCGTTGGGTGGTGCCCAGTCTGAATGCGTTCGCGGCCCATTATGAGCGTATCAGTCTCGACGTGACATTCAGTGACGAGGCCGTGAATCTCGTCCAGGAAGGTTACGATGCGGCGGTACGTATCGGCCGCCTGGCGGACAGTACGCTGATTGCGCGTCGTCTGACTTCATCGCGGGACTGGCTGGTCGCGGCACCGGCGTACCTGCAGGCCCGCGGCACGCCGCAGACGCCCGCTGATCTGGCCGCACACGATTGCATCATCGACGCCAACTTTCGTGATCCATGCATCTGGGGGTTCGAAGCGGGTGAGCACACGCCCGCTACACGGGTGGCAGTCGAATCAAGGCTCAGCTTTTCGAACGCCGAGGCGGTGCTCGATGCAGCCTGTGCGGAACTCGGGATCGCACGTATACCCAGCTTCGTGGCCGCTGCCAGCGTGGCATCGGGGGACCTCGTACGACTGCTGCCGGAATGGACGTCGCCGGGAACGGGTGTCTATGTACTGCATCCGGCCGGACAGCGCCCACCGCGCAAGGTTCGGCTTCTGATCGACTGGCTGGTGGACCATTTCGATGATCCGCCCAGCTGGGAGACGGGGCACGCCGGCCCCTGACATTCTTTCCATTATCGAAATTGTTAAATCGCGATTGCCCGGCTAGTGGCCGGTTCGGCTAGCGCGCATCCTGCGTGTCCGAGTTATATGGCATCCATGAGGTTTTTCATGATCGATAATCGTTTTGCGCCCTGGGGGCTCCTTATCCTGCGCGTCGTTCTCGGCGGGCTGTTTCTGTTTCATGCCGGTGTGAAGATATTCGTGTTCACCCCGGCCGGCACGGCCGAGTATTTTTCCAGCCTCGGTTTGCTGGCCGCACTCGCCTATATCGCGATCGCGTGGGAACTTGCTGGCGGCGCTGCGCTGATCGTCGGTCTCTGGCCGCGACTGGTGGCGGTGGCCATGGTGCCGTTGCTGTTGGGCACGATCGTTTCCGCCCACGGCGCCAACGGTTTCATGTTCAGCAATGAAGGCGGCGGTTGGGAATATCCGGCGTTCTGGATCGTTGCCCTTGTGGTGCAGGCGTTATGCGGCAACGGTGCGGCGGCCTGGCAGTCGCGCGCAACGGTAGTGGCGGCTCGCTCGAAGGAAAGCGTCCGATGAGCACATCAGCAACCGATACCGTGACCATCGAGCAGGTCGAACTCGCGGTGCGTGATCTTGCCCTTACGCGAGCATTTTATGAAAACGTGCTTGGACTGCATCCGGTACACGAACAGGCCAATTGGGTCACGCTCGGCGCCGGCGGTCGGGGCTTTCTGCGACTGACCGAACGACGGCATGCCGATGTGCCCGATCCGCATGCTGCGGGACTGTTTCATACGGCCTTTCTCATGCCGTCGCGCACCGAGCTCGCACGCTGGCTTCGGCATGCGATCGAGCGCGGCGTGCGCCTCGATGGCGCCTCCGATCATCGAGTCAGCGAAGCGCTCTATTTGCACGATCCGGAAGGCAACGGCGTGGAGGTCTATGCCGACCGGCCGCGCGAGACGTGGCACTGGCACGACAGCCGCGTACAGATGGCGACCACGCGGCTCGATGTGCCCGCGTTGCTTGCCGACGCGGACGAAAGCGCCTGGGCGGGTGTCGCCCGGGACGCGCGTATCGGCCACGTGCATCTGCAGGTTGGCGATACGCGCCGGGCCGAAGCATTTTTCGGCGAACAGATCGGGCTCGATCTGACTTGTCGGTACCCGGGTGCGAGTTTCTTCTCGCGGGACGGCTATCACCACCATATCGCGGCCAATAGCTGGAACAGTGCCGGCGCCGCTGAGCGCCCCCGTACCATGGCCGGCTTGCAGCAGATTGCGCTCGGACTGGCGCCGGGGCCGACCCGCGCCGTCGAGATCGCCGATTCGTGGGGCGTGCGCTATCAGATCGCGCCACGCCGGGCGTCTCCCGTGGTTACGGGGTGATCCGCTGAGCGCCCGAGTCAGTCGTTATCACTTGTGGCGGGTCAATGCTGCGCGGGCGGACATCGCCCGCTGATTTTCGCTTGGCGATGTCCAGTTCGCTTTTCCGGCATCAGGCCGGATCGGCTCGTGCCGGTTCGCTACGTCCGAGGCCGACCAGCAAGGTCATGGCGACGAGGACCGCAATACAGGCGACCAGATACGCGTCCGAGAACGCCGCCGTCGCCAAGCCGCCTTCATAAAGTGGGTTCAGTGCAGCGCCCGCACTTTGCTGGCGCGCGGAAAGCACCGAACCGAATACCGCGGCGCCGGTGCCCGCGCCCATGAAGAAGAACAGCTGATAGATACCAAAGCCGACGCCTGCAATCTCCGGCGACAAGGCCTTGGAGGCGGCATTTGCCGCCGGCGATGTCACGCCCGCATAGCCGATGCTCGCGATGACCAGGGCGATCGCGACCATCCACGGCGAGGCGCCCACCGCGAACGACGACATGAACAACAGGCCGAACAGAAGCCATGTCAGGCTGATGCCGAGAACCGCACGGGGGCCGAACTTGTCCGACAACCGACCGATCGTGGGCGCCAGCAGTGCGACCGCGATTGCGCCGGGCGCTACCACAAGCCCGGTCTGAAATGCTGTCAGACCAAGCTGGTTGATCAACAAAAGCGGCGTGAGAAACAGCCCGCCGCCGATGAAGGCAGCCTGCGACAACAGTGCAATCGCGGCCGCCGAGAGGAATTGTCGGTTGGCAAACAACCGGGGCGGCGCAAAAGGATGCGTGGCCGTTCGGATACGCCATACGAAGCCGCCGATCATGCTCGCGGACAAAAGCAGTGCACCCCAGGACTGAGGCGCCGCCAAGCCGGAATGGTTCGCCGCCGTCACGCCGAATAGTAGAGTGGCCGCACCGAGCGCGAGCAGCAATCCGCCCGGTAGATCGAGCCGGGCGAAACGGTGTGGCTGGCGCTCGCGCTGGGCGTTCAAATCGGGCAGGAACCGCCACGCCGCAACGAACAGCAGGCCGATTACGGCAAGCGTGCCGTAGAACAACACGCGCCAGCCGAATGCACTCACGCCGAGGCCGCCAATCAACGGCCCGGTTGCGGCGCCGAGCCCGATCGCCGAAGACAAGGTGCCGAAAACCACGCCGCGCTTGCCCGGCGGGAAAAGGCGGGCCACCGAGCCGAACGCCAGCGACGGTATGGCTGCCGCGCCCGCTGCCTGAATCGCACGACCGGCGACAAGCCAGCCGAAGCTGGGGGCAAGCGCGCAGGTCAATGACCCCACGCCGAAGATCACGAGCGCGGCGAGAAACGTCACGCGAAAGCTGTAGCTGTCGGATACGCGCCCATACAGCGCCACACCCGTGGCGAACACGATCGAAAACGCGGTGATCACCCAGCCCGACAGACTGGGCGATACGTCGAGGTGGGTACTGATAGTCGGAATCGCCACGTTGACCATGCTGTTGTTGAGCACGCTCGTGAACGCGGCCAGGACCATGACCAGCAGTAGGGGGTTCGTTAGCGGCGAGGCCGATGCGGTATCGGAGAGGCGATTCATTCAACGCGTCGAGTCGGAAAACGGCGCTTACTTTGCCACGAAGACTGCCTGCAACGGGATGTGATTCGTGTATTCGACGGCGGACGGTCGCTTCGGCCGCGTGCTCGAGTCGGATGCACACCATGGGTCAGACAGCCGAACTGAAAATGAACTGTTGAAAAAGGCGGTACGGCCAGCATCGAGAATAGGTAACGCAGCATACGAATTGAACAACAGTTGGAGATCGATCGATCATCATGACCGATTCTAAAGAGAACGATATGCCCGAAACCGATGCGCCGATGCTGCAGTCGCGCGACATCAATTCGCTTACGCTGGCGGACGAATCGCCCTGCGTGACGATCTATGTACCGACCACGCCGGTATCGAACTATCGCGAAGAAAACCGCATCCTTTATAAGGATCAGGTCAAGAAGGTCGGCGAAGCGCTCGATCGGCGTGATATGGACAAGTACGAGCGCGACGCGCTGCTTGAAAAGCTCGAATCGGTCGGCGCCAATGACGAGTTCTGGACACATCAGCAGTACGGGCTGGCCGTGTTCGCATCGCCCAAGCGCTTCACCGTGCGTCGCATGATGACCAGCCCGGTCGAAGCACAGGGGATCGTCGCCGAGTCGTTCCACCTGCGCCCGGCGCTGCGTGCGGCTTCGAACTGGATGTCTTATCAGATTCTGTGCGTGAGCGTTCAAGAGGTCGCACTCTACGACGCCAACCAGGACGCCATCGTTGAAATCGACCTGCACAGTGACGTGCCGCGCGGCATGGGCGAAGCGCTCGGCAAACCGGACACCTCGCCGAATCGAAAGGATTCCGAGAGCGCCGGCAGCAACAGCACCGATCTGAAGAACTATTTCAAGGAAGTCGACAAGGCGATCCGCGAGTACCACGGCAACACCAACCGGCCGTTGGTGCTGGCAGCCGTCGCCGAGCATCAAGGCCTGTATCGCGAGGTCAGCGAGCATCCGAATCTGCTCGAGAACGGCTTGGACCATGATCCGTTCGAAGCGATTCGCCAGAGCAATCTCGGCGAGCAGGCCTGGAAAGTGGCCGAACGCGCCACGCGCGACAATATCGAGCAGATCATTGAGCGCTATCACGAGCGTGCCGCGCATAAGGAAGGCGCAAACGCGCTGGAAGACGTCGCTTACTCGGCCACCATCGGGCAAATCGATACCCTGTTGATCGACGAGACCGCGCGTATCGAAGGCACGGTCGATAGCAATGGCGCAGTCGAATACGGCGCCGCGGGCGACGGTCAAACCGACGACGTGCTCGACAAAATCGCCGAGTTCGTGATCGCCAGTGATGGTGACGTCAAATTCGTGCCCGGCAACCTCATGCCCACGGATACGGGCGTGGCTGCCGTTCTGCGTTACGCCATGCAGCCCGAGGCATAAGCGCGTCGAAGGCCGTGTGGGCAGCCGCTAACGGCTGGTAACGAAAGGCAAGGGCGGTCATGCTTGAATGGCCGCCTTTTTTTGGCTCGAACTCAAGACCGGACGGTCTCAACCATGGAGTGCCCCATGATTTTTCGTACGACATTACTCGTTGCGACCGTATTGTTCGGCGCAAGCGCGGCCCAGGCCGCAGATCCAGCCGCACGTCGGTCCGGCAACGCACCGGCCGCCATGGCCGATGGCGCGACCGAGCCGGGACGGTCTATGGGCAATGCGGCGGACGATAGGCGTGCCACCCGCGATCAGGGTCGTCCGGATGACCGTTACTATGCCACCCAGCGCAGCGACGACGATCGCGACCGGAACCGTACCGGGGCGCCGGACGACGATCTTGCCACCGACCGCGACAACGACGACGAAAGCGATCGCGACTTACGCCGTACCGGTGCAGCCGAAAACGATCACAGCACCGAACGCAGCCACGGCAGCGGCGATACGGCGCGTGATCGTAATGACGGGCGCGGCGGCGATCCGGCGACCGAGCGTTGATGGGGACGGGCGTATCGTGGGGCCCGCCCGAACACTAGAGTGCGCATGCGTTCTTGTGCGAACGTGGTATGAGCCGCGAAGGCTTATGAAACGACGCCGGTATACGACACATCTTGAGGCAGAACCGACCGCAGGCGCAGGTTGGACGCTCACGCGGTGGCCAATGCCGGTGACGATCGCTTTGGTGCGTTCTACAAAAGAATGTTGGCGTCAAACAGTCGACATGCGCATTGACGTGGTTTAAGACGAGCGTTTCGTATCATCCGACGCACGCGGCCAGCTGTCGACGCCGATGAGATCGGTCAGCGATAAACGTTCGGCCCAGCCCTGTTCAGCGAGCATGGGGCGATCGTAGAACGCGTCCACGTGGCCGAGACAGAGAATGGCGATCGGTGCGGCACCCGCGGGCATATCAAGCCGACGTGCCAGTACCTCGGGTTCGAAAAGCGAAACCCAGCCCATGCCCAGGCCTTCGGCCCGCGCGGCCAGCCAGAGATTCTGAATCGCACAGGCGGCCGAGGCCAGATCCATTTCCGGCATCGTGCGGCGCCCGAATACATGGCGCGCGCGACCGTCGGTCAAGGCGACTACCAGCAGTTCGGCACACTGGTCCATGCCTTCGACCTTGAGCTGCATGAATTCATCGTGTCGTTCGCCCATGGCCTCGGCGGTGCGTAGCCGCTCGGCTTCCACATCGTCGCGAATGGCCGCGCGCAAGGCGCGGTCGAGCACACGAATGAATCGCCAGGGCTGCATGTAGCCGACACTCGGCGCGCAATGCGCCGCGGCCAGTACGCGCTGGAGCATCTCCGGCGCGACCGGATCGGGTCGGAAATGGCGCATGTCGCGTCGTTGGGCGATCACGCGATAGACCGCGTCGATGTCGCTGGCACTGTAGCGGTGGGTGTCCATTCTGAAAGCGTCGTGCTCAATTTCGTAACAGACGTTAGCGGCTCGCGACGATACGCGCGAGCCGGGCACGTGGCCGGGCGTATCCGCAGGGAGCGCTCTGCGTCGATTCGGTCTTCTGCCGGCTCGCTCTAGCGGGCTGTACGCGCCCGTCAATCACCCGAGCGTGCGGCCGGTAAGCCCGGATGGTATTCAAGAGAATCCCGTGGGGAAGGTCGAAGAACGATTCGATTACGTTCGCATCAGGCGTGCGTGGACAAGGCAACCGCAATAACTGCTTGCCGACAGCTGACATGCCGGTTTCTTTGTTAACACCTGCCGCAGGGCGGCGACTATGCGCCGGTACCGGCAAAACACCGGCAGTTACTGGTTCCCGGCGCGGCGAGCCGCTAGCCGCACTTGGAGTCGCCGCAGTTCAGGCAGGTGAGGCAGCCGTCCATCATCACCATGGCCTTGGTATGGCACTTGGTACACAGCTGCGCGCCGTCAGGGAATTCGGCCGCGCTGTCGTCGCAATCGGCGTCGGTCTGTTTTTGCGGTTGCCGGGCGTCGATTTCCGCGCGCTTGGCGGCAATGAACGCTTTCTGGTGTTCATCCAGCGGGTCGACATCGAGCATCCCGATATGCTGAAGATGCTGCTCAAGGATGTCCCCGATCTCGGCGACCAGCGACGGCATGAACTTGCCGCCTTTCTTGAAGTAACCGCCGCGCGGGTCGAATACGCTCTTGAGCTCTTCCACCAGAAACGTGCAGTCGCCGCCCTTGCGGAATACGGCAGACACGATACGCGTGAGCGCCACAATCCATTGAAAATGGTCCATGTTCTTCGAGTTGATGAACATCTCGAACGGACGGCGTGACTCGTGCTCGGTACCGGCGTTGAGTACGACGTGGTTGATGGTGACGTACAACGCATGGTCGGACAGTGGTGTTTTCACCTTGTAGCTCTTGCCTTCGAGCCGGTCCGGGCGCTGCAGCTGCTCGTGCATGTGCTCGATTTCCGGTGCGGCGGGCGCTTGCGGCGCTTCGTCGTCCGGTCGGGCGACGTTGTAGTCGACGATCTTGCGGTCGATTCTTATGGCCATGATCTTGTTCTCTGGTGGTAAGCCGTAGGCTCAGAAGCGGCCGTAGTAGCCTTCTTTCAAGGCATCGAACAGGTTGGCGGCGGTATGGGTTTCACCGTCGTATTCGATCTCGTCGCCGCCTTTGGCTTCGACCACGGCGCCGTCGTCCAGTACGAAGCGGTACGTGGTGTTGCTCAGGTCACTTTCCTTGACCAGCACGCCCTGGAACGCCTCCGGGTTGAAGCGAAACGTGGTGCAGCCCTTGAGGCCCTGTTGATGGGCGTAGCGATAGATGTCCTTGAAATCCTCGTACGGATAATCGGTCGGCACATTGGCCGTCTTCGAGATGCTGGAGTCGATCCATTTCTGGGCCGCGGCCTGCACATCAACATGCTGTTTGGGCGTGATCTCATCGGCCGTGATGAAGTACGCCGGCAGATTGCGTGTCTGTGGATCGGTGCCTGGGCGTGCCTCGGCATCGATGAGGTGCCGATAGGCGAGCAGCTCCATCGAAAAGACATCCACCTTTTCTTTCGACTTGCGGCCTTCGCGAATGACGTTGCGAAAGTAGTGGTGTGCAAAGCTCGGCTCGATGCCGTTACTGGCGTTGTTCGCCAGCGACAAGGAGATCGTGCCGGTGGGCGCGATCGAGCTGTGGTGGGTGAAGCGGGCGCCGTGTTCGGCAAGCCGTTCGACCAGTGACGGATCTTCGGCGGCGATCTTTTGCATGTAGCGGCTGTACTTGGCGTGCAGCACGCGCGCCTTGATCGTATCGCCGACGCTATAGCCGTCGGCGATCATCTCCGGGCGGCGCGTGACCATTGCCTCGCTGACCGTGAATTCTTCGTCCATGATCGGCGCGGCGCCTTTTTCCTCGGCGAGCTGTAGCCCGGCACGCCAGCCTTGCAGGGCCATCTCTTTTGCGACGCGCTCGGTGAATTCCAGCGAGTCGGGATCGCCGTATTTCATACGCAGCATGGTCAGCGCGGAACCGAGCCCGAGAAAGCCCATGCCGTGGCGCCGCTTGCGCATGATCTCTTCGCGCTGGCGTGCCAGTGGCAAACCGTTGATCTCCACGACGTTGTCCAGCATTCGAGTGAACACGTCGACCACCTGGGCGTATTCGTCCCAGTCGAAATGGGCGTTGTCGGTAAACGGGTCACGCACGAAACAGGTCAGGTCGATCGAGCCCAGCAGACAGGCGCCATAAGGCGGCAGCGGCTGCTCGCCGCAGGGATTGGTCGCCCGGATTTCTTCGCAGAACCAGTTGTTGTTCAGTTCGTTGACGCGGTCGATGAGAATGAAGCCCGGTTCGGCGTAGTCATAGGTCGACGTCATGATCATGTCCCATACACGCCGGGCCTTGACCGTTCGATAGATGCGGCACGCCACCGCGCCGTCCTCGCGCGAGACGTAACCCTCGCTGCATGGCCACTCCCGCCAGATCACCTGGGCCGGATCATCGACATTCACTTCGCCGCTCGATGCTTCTTCTTCGAGCAGCGGGAACGCGAGCGGCCAATCGGCATCGCTTTGTACGGCCTGCATGAACTCGTCGGTGATCAGCAGCGACAGATTGAATTGCCGCAGCCGACCGGATTCGCGCTTGGCACGGATGAAGTCGAGCACGTCCGGATGGCCGACATCGAAGGTGGCCATCTGCGCGCCCCGGCGACCGCCCGCGGAGGACACCGTGAAGCACATGCGATCGTAGATATCCATGAACGACAGCGGCCCGGATGTATAGGCGCCAGCCCCCGAAACATAGGCGCCCTTCGGCCGCAGCGTGGAGAACTCGTAGCCGATGCCGCAGCCGGCTTTAAGCGTGAGCCCGGCTTCGTGCACCTTGCCCAGAATCGCATCCATGGAGTCTTCGACGATGCCCGAGACCGTGCAGTTGATGGTGGACGTGGCCGGTTTGTGTGCCTGTGCGCCGGCATTGGAGATGATACGGCCGGCCGGGATGGCGCCGTGGCGCAGCGCCCAGAGAAATTTCTTATACCATTCCTCGCGCTTGTCGTCGTTCGTCTCGACGTCGGCGAGCGCCCGGGCGACACGTTGACGGGTGGCGTCCACATCCGCGTCCAGCGGCTGCCCGTCCTTGGACTTCAATCGATATTTTTTATCCCAGATATCCAGTGACGCCGCCTGTAGCGGGATGTCGAAATCGGCGCTGGAAGGGCGACGGGCGAGGGCGATGGATGTCATACCGTTCTCCTGGAGCGGCAGTAAGCCGAATATGCGCGGCACTATCCCGGAACGCGCCATGTTGTGGTTTGATCTGCGTCAATCGCTACATGTTGTGTTTAATGCAGGGCGTGCATTGAGGCGCTAGCGTCGATAGCGCGGCCTGTAGCGCTCGGGCGCGTCGTCGCGTCGCAGTTTTCAAGGGCTCCGCCGGCAAACGCTTGACGGCTTGGGCTGGCGGATAGCAGCGCCGGGGTGGCTAGAGCCCGTGATTGGCTGCAACGGCTGCGGCGATGATGACAGCGCCGCCGGCCAATAGAGCAGCATGTAGAGCATGAAAGTATCGCCACGCACGATTTGGGTCGCGCGCGCCGAAAAATAGCCGTTGCATTAGACCGAGCGGCTCGGCGACGAACAGTGCCAGCGCGAACAACAGCCAGTAGCCGATCATCGCCTGCAACCACCAGAAACGCGGTAATGCCAGCCATGCCCAGGCATCGAAGGCGTATAGCAGGTAAAAGCCGGACAGCCCGGTCAGAATGAGTGCGATGCGTGCTTGCAGCGAGAAGCGGTGCTCGATCGCTTCAAAGAGCCGGGGTGGATCGTCATCGAGTTCACGCCGCAGTGCCGGCAGAAACACGAGCGTGACGAACGCCAGTCCGCCGATCCACCAGACGACCGAGAGCACGTGCACCGCCAGCGCGAATCCGGGCAGTGTCATCTGCACGTGTGCCCGCTGTTCTGTATCCGTTGCCAGCAAGAACGGGCTATCGCGGGGTCGTGGTGCACGTGCGCATGCGGCCGGTGCGATGGCCTCGGTACAATAGACGGCATAGTGATGCAGGCCTCGTCGAAGATCATGGTGGCTTGGGGGCGTGCTCGGCTATGAGGCGATTGTGAAGACAGGCGCTTGAGCGGGTAGGCTCCGTGCCCGGAATATAGCGATGCTGGGCTGGCAGGCCATTGACCGGCATCAAGGAAACAGTGGCCAGTCTTGCTTGTACTGGCTGATCGAGGATTGTCGATGAGTAGCCCGGATGAACGCCTGGTGGCGGAACTGCGCAAGCACTATCTGTTCGCCGATCTGAGCGACGCGCAGATGGCGGAGCTTCGACCGCATTTGCATGTGCGGGCATTCGAACAGGGCGAAACGCTGTTCGACCAGGGCGATCATGCATCGTCGTTCTTCATGCTGGACCGTGGCACTATCAAGCTGTTTCGCGTGTCAGCCGGCGGTCATGAAAAGATCATGCGCCTGATCCAGGCAGGGCAGAGCTTCGCCGAAAGCGTGATGTTCATGGGAGAGCCGCGTTACCCGGTCAATGCGCAGGGGCTCACGCCGGGACGGCTGGTGTCGATCTCGACCCCGGCCTATATGCGTGTGATGGAAACTTCGTTCGCGATTTGCCGGACCGTGATGGCCCGTATGACGGAGCGCATCCAGTCGCACTGGGACGAAATCGAAGCGCTGACGCTGCAGAACACGCAATACCGCATCGTTCATTATCTGCTCGGTCTGGTGCCGACTGCCGAAGCCCCGAGCGCGGATCTGAGCCTGCCCACGCGCAAGGGTGTGATCGCCAACCATCTGGGCGTAACCCCGGAAACGCTTTCGCGCGTGCTGCGCGTACTCCAGGAAGAAGACATCATTCGTATGCAAGGCGCGCACGTGCATATCCCGAGCGTGAGCGCGCTGCGCCGTTATTCTGCGTAGCGCGTTCATCCCGGACTCGTCATAACCAGAGCACGTCTCCGGCGCGGCTTAGTCGCGATCGTCGTACACTTCAATCACATCGCCGACGACTCGCAGCGGAAAGCTGTGAATATCCTCGTAGGCCGGCGGCGCGGTTACCCGCCCAGTGCGAATGTCGAAGCGCGCACCGTGACGCGGACAGACCGCGCACCCGTTTTCGACCCAGCCGTCGGCGAGTTCGCCGTCGTCGTGGCTGCAGCGATCCTCGATCGCGAAATACTCACCGCGGAGGTTGTAGACCGCGATCGGCTCATCGTCGATATCGCAGCGTAAACACTGCTGATCGGGGATTTCGCCGACGCGGGCAACCGCGGTCCAGTCCGACGATGTCATGCGGCCTCCAATGAGTCGGCCGGACCGAAGAACTCGTAGTGCATGTCGCCCGCGCCAACGCCGCGTGTATCCAGAACCTGGCATACGTGCGAGAGCATGGCGGGCGGGCCGCAGAAGTAATACTCTCCGGCCTGATCACCCAGTAGCTCGTCGAGTAGCGTGTTGTCGATGACGCCTTGACTAACTTGCGCGCCGTCGGGCGTGGTTCGCGGTGCCGCGTCGCTATAGCGCACGTGCAGCGTGAAACTCGGATGCGTGGTCGCAAGCGCGCCTAACTCCTCGACAAAAGGCCGTAGCCGTTCTTCGCGCACTGCTTGAATCAGGATCACCGGGCGGGCCGGCTGTTCCTCGAGCGCCGCGTGAAGCATGGACAGCAACGGCGTGATGCCGACACCGCCGGCCAGCAACACCAGAGGGTGGCTGGGTTGTGTGGCCGGGGACAGCGTGAATTCGCCGCACGGCGGGCTCAGACGTACGCGATCGCCGACGGCCAGTTCGTCGTGTGCATAGTGCGAGAACACGCCGGCGGGTGCCCCGGCGCTCGCCGCCTCTTCGCGCTTCACGCTAATCCGGTAATAGGGCGTGCCGGGCGCGTTCGACAGGCTGTAATTGCGCAAGGCCGTGCCGCCGTTGGGTAGCGACGTGTGAATGGCCACGTACTGACCCGGCTTGTGGGCGGCCAGCGGCTGGCCGTCTTCGGGCTCGAGATACAGCGACACGATGTTGTCGGATACCGGTTCGCGTCGGGTGACAACGAACGGCTTGAAGCCAGTCCAGCCGTAGCGCTGCTGCTTGGCGTCGTACAATGAATGTTCGCGCTTGATGAAGATATCGGCCAGCTGTGCGTAGGCGGCGGCCCAGGCATCGAGCACTTGCGGAGTGGCGGCGGCGCCCATTACGTGTTCGATGCTCGCGAGCAGGTTCTTGCCGACGATCGGGTAGTGTTCCGGAAGAATCCCGAGCGAAACATGCTTGTTCGCGATCAGCTCCACCACGTCGCTCAGGGCGGCCGGGTTGTCTACATACTGTGCGTAGGCGCACACCGCCGACGCCAAGGCACGCTGCTGACGGCCGGATTGCTGATGGGCGGGGTTGAAGTAGGGCTTTACCTCGGGGTTGTTGCGGAACATGCGGGCATACATGTCGCGCGCCAGCTCTTCGCCACAGGCCTGAAGGGCGGGCGCCGTGGCCTTGATTGTTTCTGTCTGTTGGTCGGTGAGCATGCGTGCCTCCTAAAGTGGCATCTGATTTACCTGTTTAAAATGAGTATATAGTTTACCTATTTGGGGTCAAGCACATGCAGCTCACCACCCATACCGATTACGCGTTGCGCCTGCTAATTTTTATGGCCGTGCGCAAGGACAGTACGCCGGCACGCGTACAGGATGCAGCTGCCCGCTACGGTATTTCCGCCAACCACGTCGCCAAGGTGGCGCAGACACTCGTGCAGCTCGGTTATCTGCACAGTTTTCGCGGCCGCGGCGGCGGACTCGCATTGGCCATGCCGGCCGAGTCCATCAACATCGGCGCGCTTGTCCGCCGTACGGAGAATTTGCGTCTGCTTGAATGTTTCGGCCCGGATTCGACATGCCCGATCGACCCGGCTTGTGTGCTCAAACGGGCGCTGGCCGAGGCACAGCAAGCGTTTCTGCAGGTGCTCGATGGCTACGATTTGAGTGATCTGGTGGTCAACGGCGACGTATTGCATGAATTGCTGGGCCGGCCGTGACCGCAAGCTACAGCGCTGATGAGTCGCCTGCAGGATGTTTTTGAGTCAGCTCATCGTGGTAGGACAGCTTTGGAAAGCACGGCGCGGGCTAGCCGGACGAACAACGGGCTGGCAAGGTGTCGCTTTATTCGAAAGGAGTCTCTTATGGCCCGTCCCGATCATGCGAGCGCGGCAGAAATCCAGACATACCTGAGCGGTATGGAATACCCCGCCTCGAAGCAACAGCTCGCCGCGCATGCAGAGCAGCAGGGTGCCACGCTGGGCGTACGGACCGTGATCGATGCGCTGCCCGACGACGAATACAGCGATGCCGCGGCCGTTAGCCGGGCGGTGGGCGCGGTCGAATAACCCGTTTCCACCCATGGGCGAGAGCGCGAACTGGCCCTATCGTTGCATGCTTAGGCTGGAATCTCTGCGGTCAGACAGACCGGCTTAGGCATCAACACGCGGAAAAATCAGCCTATGAAAATCGCGGTCATCGGCGCCGGCAACGTCGGCGTGAGCATCTGTGACTATATTCTATTGATGGGCTCCTGCTCGGAGCTTGTGCTGGTCGATATCGACCGCGAACGTGCCCAGGGCGAGATCATGGATTTCTCGCACACCACGGCACTCACGTTCGCGCGCAATACCCGGTTGGTCAGCGGCGATTACAGCGATTGTCGCGATGCCGATATCGTCATCATCACCGCCGGCGCCCAGATCAAGCGCGACCAGACGCGCGACGAGCTCGCCAGCATCAACGCCGAGATCACCATCGACATCGCCCGCGAGGTGGAGCGTTACGCGCCTGATGCGCTGTTGATACTGGTGACGAACCCGGTCGACATAACCGCGTATTTCGTGATCGCGAACACCGGCTATCCGCGGCACCGTGTGATCAGTTCCGGCTGCATCATCGATACCGCCCGTTTCATGAAGATCGTCGGCGATCATCTGGGCATCGATCCCAAGAACGTTTTTGGCTACGTGCTCGGCGAACATGGCAAGACAGCCTTCATCGCCTGGTCGTTGAGCAATATCGCCGGCGTGCCGCTCGACGCTTACTGCGCTCGCCACGATCTGCCGATACTCGACCGCGACCGCGTGCTGGAGGACGTCAAGCAGGTCGGCCTGGAAATCTTTCGACGCAAGGGCAACACCGACCACGGAATCGCTGCCAGCGTGTTTCGCATCGTGCAAGCAGTGAGCGTCAACGAACATTCGATCCTGCCGGTCGGTGTGATGCTGCAGGGCGAGTACGGTCTCGACGATGTGGTTCTCAGCGTACCGGCGGTTATCGATCGCACCGGCGTGGCGCGTGTGATCGACTGCCCGCTGGAGGACGAAGAGCGCAAGCGTCTGCACGACTCTGCCGCATTTCTGCGCGGCGTCATTGATACCGTTCGCCACGAATCGAAAAACTGATTCATGACCGCCCGCGAGAGGCCGTGGTTTTCGGCGCCAGGCCCAGGCCGGCGAATAGGCCGGCCCGCATACGGTCTCAGGCACTCGCCGTAGGCCGGACGACTATTTCTGTCGTATCGACATCCTCGGGCTGCTCAATCGCGTGAGCGATGGCGTTGGCGATCGCCTCAGGCTTGAGCGCTATGGACCGATACGTTGCCATGGCCTCGGCAGCGCTTTCGTCGGTAATACTGTCGGCGAGTTCGGACGTGACGACGCCGGGATAGACGCAAGTCACACGGAGCTTGTCATTTTCCTGGCGCAGACCGTCCGAGATAGCGCGTACCGCGTATTTGGTCGCACAGTTCGACCCCCTGCTGGAGGCGCGTATGCAAACGGTATTACCGATTTGCCAGCAGCGCGGTATTACCATCATCTCCAACATGGGGGCGGCGAATCTGCTCAGGCTGCAGAAAAGACGCGGGAGATTGCACAAGCGCTAGGGCCCACCGGTCTGAAGATCGCTTATGTAACCGGGGACGATGTCCTGGACCAGGTCAAGCAGCGCGATCTTCCGGTGCTCGAAACGGGCGCTCGCTCCTCGACCTTGAACGCGCACCTGGTTTCGGCCAATGCTTATCTGGGCGCTGCGCCGATCGTCGAGGCCCTGGCCGGCGGTGCCGACGTGGTCCTCACCGAACGTGTCGCTGACCCGGCGCTGTTCGCCGCACCGCTCATTCACGAGCTGGGCTGGTCGATGACTGACTGGCACAAAATGGGCCAGGCGACACTTGTCGGTCATTTGCTGGAGTGTGCTGGTCAGATCACGGGCGGCTACTTCGCCGACCCCGGTTTCAAGGATGTGCCCGACCTGGGCCGACTCGGCTTCCCACTCGCCGAAGTGGACGAGCAAGGCACGGTGGTGATTACCAAAGTGCCCGGCTCCGGTGGCCACGTCACGTTGGCCACCTGTAAGGAGCAGCTGCTCTATGAAATTCATGATCCCGCCTGCTATCTCACGCCGGACGTTAAAGCGGACTTTTCGCAGGTGGAAATGACCGCATTGGGTAGCGATCGGGTGCAGGTTCGTGGCGGATCAGGCCGCAGCAGGCCGGAAACCCTGAAGGTTTCTATGGGGTACCTCGAAGGGTATATCGGCGAGGGGCAGATTTCCTACGGAGGGCCCGGCGCCGTCGCTCGTGGGCGCCTGGCGCTGGACATCATCCGGCAACGTCTGGCCCTGCTGGGCGTGATTGCCGATGACGTCAGTTACGACCTGATCGGCCATGACGCATTGCTCAACACGGCGTGTAAAGCGCAGCCGAACGAGGTGCGTATGCGTGTGGCCCTGCGTACAGAGGACCCCGACGTGGCTGAACTGGTCGGGCGCGAAGTTGAAGCGCTGTATACCAATGGGCCGGCCGGCGGCGGTGGCGCCAGCCGTAGCGTGCGCCAAGTGCTCGCGGTCGCTTCGGTGTTGCTACCGCGGGGCCAGGTGAACCCCGCGGTTCACTATCTTTCGGTATGAGCGATCATCCGCGTGGCACGAATTGAGCCCGCATCGTGGACGGGCGAGGCATGCGCCGGCGAACAGGCGCGTCAGCAGCGCCGGTCCAGGGCGAGAAGACAGCAGTGGAGGCAATTTATGAAGCTATGCGATATCGCGCACGCGCGTACTGGCGATAAAGGCAATATTTCCAATATATCGGTGATTGCCTACGATCCGGCCGATTTCGACTATCTTGCCCGTGAGCTGGACGAACAGCGTGTCGCCACGGTTTTTTCCAGCATTGTGCAGGGGACCGTGAAACGTTACGACCTGCCGCAGTTGGGCGCCTTCAATTTCGTGTTGTCCCAGGCTCTGGGCGGCGGTGTGACTCGATCGGTCGCACTGGATGCCCATGGCAAGAGCCGCAGTGCCTACCTGCTCGACCTCGATCTGGCAGAGCGCTAGAAGACAATGGCGCCACGTATCGTCCTGGTTCGGGTGCGCCCAGGTACGCGTTCACCGGCGTTCGCTGAACAATAACCAACGGCGTCTTTTCGGCCGGGTTGCCTGATATCGCCGAATCGAGAGCAGCCGGCCAAACCCCGACATAACTGGCCGCGGTCACGGTATAACACCGCTAGAGCAGAGCGGCACCTCGGCGCCCGCCAGACCCGCGGTGTGCGTCACGCGCCTCATCGACGACGGCATTCGTCGGCCGGGCTGTTCTTCTTTTGAAGTAAAGCGGATTGTCGCCTGCCTTCTCGATGGCGCGGCGCGGATCAGGCGTCGCCACGAGCTGCCTGTCGTGCGGCCAGGCTTTTATCCCTCGTGTTGATCATCACGGTCGGTTTGCAGGCTGCGACCAGCTTAAAAACTGCCACGCACGGCCGATAAACGCATATCGAGGAAAAGGTATGCCATCCGTATAGACAGGGGAACAAATGAGCCGCGCCTCGCCAGACGACGGTATGCCGCTGTCCCATCGCCATCGCCGCAAGCTGCTGACCCTGCTGTTGATGTTCACCGCGCTGTTCGGTGCGATCTTCGTGGTCGTGAACTTCTTCGGCGCACGCTACGCGCTGATGGCCGTCGAGATGGCGCTTACCCTGCTTACCTTGTCCTTGTTGCCGGTCGTGCGAACCACCTACCACTTGAGGCGCTGGTGCCTGTGCTATCTCGGCCTGCTCTATGCCGCGACGATCTATGCCCTGGCGTCGCCGACCACCTCGGTCACGGTATTCAGCTGGGTTATGATAATGCCGCTTACCGCGCACCTGTTATTGGGGCGCCGCTTGGTTGGTCTGTTTTCGGTGTTCTATCTCGCGGTGGCGGCCGGCCTGTTTTTCTGGCGGTTCGGCACGGACGTGGCCGTGAGTGCGCCGGGCGCCACTGCCAATATCGTCGCCGTCACGATCTGGACCTACCTGTTTTCCTATTTCTACGAGGCCAGCCGCGAATCCGCCGAGCAGCAACTTTCGCAACAGGCTCTCACCGACTCGCTCACCGGTCTTGCCAACCGCGTTCATCTCGAACAGGCATTTCATCGTGCAGCAAACGAGGGCGCGCTGCCGCTGTCGGTGCTAATACTCGACCTCGACCATTTCAAACGCATCAACGACGAGCACGGCCATGCTTGCGGCGATGCCGTGCTGAAAAAAATCGCGGACACCCTGCGTGAGCAGACGCGTGTCGACGATGTGGTCTGTCGTCTTGGTGGCGAGGAATTCTGCATATTGCTGCCGCGTACCGATAGCGACGCTGCCTACCGCATGGCCGAACGCCTGCGCGAAGCGATCGAGGCGCTTTGCTGTCGTCATAACGACGCCTTGCTCGCGCTTACCGCCAGTATTGGTGTGGCAAGCACTGTCAAACGCGGTGGTCACCTGGACCCGATGCTGCACGCGGCCGATGAAAAGCTATATCAAGCCAAGTTCGGTGGCCGCAATCGGGTGGTGTGCTGAGCATAGGTAAAAGGCATTGCCGACGATAAAAGCGGGGCATTGCCCATAGCGAATAGCGTCGTGTGTAGCAAATTGCTATGCTTTGCGTATGCGCTATTTCACCAGTGTCAGACGATGAGTGCCACGTCCATTCGTGTTTCAGAAGAACTGTCGAACGCGTCCAAAGCCGAATCCCGGCTCATGCACCGCTCCCAGGCGGGACAGATCGAGTATTGGGCGCGGATCGGCCGCGCGATCGAACAGTCTGGCCAGTTCGACTATCAGCATATCGCGCGAGCGCTCAAGGCCGAGATTCCGGTGGATGATCTCTCGGCCTACGAGAAACCGGTCTTCGATGCCATGCATGACGAAGCCATGCGTGACGCCAACACCGACGAAGTACGGACCCATGAGCGGCGAATGAATGTGTTTCGCGATAACGGCGTGGATGTCGATACGCTCGGTGACTGATGGCCGAGGTTGCCCAGCCGTCGCTGTTCATCCTCGCGGGCCCCAACGGCGCTGGTAAATCCACGCTTTATACCGATCGTGTCAGGCCTGCTACGCGTGCGCCGTTCATCAACGCCGACGAGATCGCCCGCCAATGGGCGGCCGAAGGCATCGAACGCGACGCTTATGCCGCCAGCCGGGAAGCAGCCGTACAACGGCAACGATTGATCGACGAACGCCGATCGTTTGTCACCGAAACGGTTTTTTCCCACCCCAGCAAGCTCGCGCTCGTCGAAACAGCGTTGGCCGCCGGTTATCGTGTCGTGCTCTATCACGTACATGTGCGCCTACCGGGCATGTCGGTCGCCCGTGTCGCCGCGCGCACGGTCGTCGGCGGCCACGCTGTGCCGGAGAACAAGATTCGCGAACGCTACGAGCGCAACCTGCCGCTGATTCGCCAGGCCGCGTCGAGGGCGAGCGCCACCTTGGTGTTCGATAATTCGAAACGCGGCCACCCACCACAATGGTTGTTGTCGTTGGACCACGGCGTAGTCATCGCACAAACGCACAGGCCGATACCGGACTGGGCCGTCCGCTTATATCTTTGAGCCGGATCGATACTGGCCAGCCGCTTCCGAATGCGTCCTGCATCGGATTCGCTGCGATCGAATGCACGGCGCAGCCGCGGTGAACGTTTCCCTCGGCCGGGGTTCTCTCGGCGGGGTAGCAGGGCGCGTATACGCGTTCGGTACGCTGCTCCGGCAAGCACATGAAAACATCGGCCGGAATCTGAATTCGAACAGTCCCGTCCCGGTTATCCAAAACCCGAGTCCCAAAACAAGGCAACGTGGTAGTAACGGGAAGTTGAACCGAAAGCGCGCCCAGTGCTAAGCCGAGCGGGGTCGTCCGAACGCGCACAAACACATTCGAAGGGGGCAACCTTCGCCGATTCGGACTTGCAGATTGGCCGGGGACGGGTCAGATTTGGAGATCTGATCGATCGGGGGATCAACATCGAAAGTTTCGACCGGCGGGCGACGCAACTCATGGGGGAGGCGCTGGCGGCTCTACCGGACCCGGTCTTCGTGCTCACCGAGAGTGGCCGTTATGCGGCGATCTTCGGCGGCCAGGATCGTGGCTATTACCACGATGGCTCCTGTCTGGTGGACTTCAGCCTCTACGATGTCTTGTCGCGGGAACAGGCCGACTGGTTTCTCGCCGAGATCCGCGCCACCCTGGCCGCCGATTGTCTGCGCATCGTCGAGTACGACCTGGCCGCTGCCGATGTGGCGGGTGTTGATACCAACCACGGGCCGGCCGCGCCGATTCGCTTCGAGGGGCGCGTGCAGCCGCTGCGCTCGTCC
The DNA here is from genome assembly GCF_000215955.2 of Salinisphaera shabanensis E1L3A. GTDB lineage: Bacteria > Pseudomonadota > Gammaproteobacteria > Nevskiales > Salinisphaeraceae > Salinisphaera > Salinisphaera shabanensis. Next base: position 31,158 of record NZ_AFNV02000009.1, on the reverse strand, counting down.
GTCAACGGCGAGCGCGCGGTGCTATGGCTGGCGAGCAACATCACCACCCGCCACGAAATAGAGCAACGTTTGCGTCGCCTGAGCGAAACCGACGAGCTGACCGGCGTTCCCAATCGCCGACGTCTGATGGACGCGCTCAACGAATCGCTCGCTAAACTCGATAGCGAGAACGGCCGCATCGCCTTGCTGATCATGGATATCGACCGCTTCAAGACCATCAACGACCGATATGGCCACCCCGCAGGGGATGCGGTGATCTGTGCCGTATGCAGCGCCTGCGGTGCACGAATCAAACGCCGCGATCTGTTCGCGCGGCTGGGCGGCGAAGAATTTGCCACCGTGCTTTACGACATTACTGCGGCCCAGGCGTTCACGGTGGCCGAACGGCTGCGCGAGACCGTCGCCGGTGTCTGCTTCGAGCCCAGGCCCGGCGAGGCGTCGCAAGTTACGGTAAGCATCGGCGTCAGCGTGGCCGGGCCCGACCGGCGTCGCAGCCACGATTTGCTGAGCCAGGCCGATGCCGCCCTTTACGCCGCGAAAAGCGGCGGGCGCAACCGCGTGGTTCTAGCGCATGAGTGTGATTAGCCTGAATTCGTGTAAGAACCACGACGACCTTGAATGCAGGTAAACGCTCACGCGTTGACTCCGCATGCCAACGCGAACACGACCTCGAGCGTCCACGTTTCGCCATTGAACGTAGCGGCCGTGGCCCGCACCGTCTTATAAGTAGACTTCAAACCGCCGCTTGAGACAACGCTGGCGACAACGTTCGCCGCGGAGGCATTCCCAATGACCGAAACCGCAACCGCCGAGCCGTTCACGCTCGACAATACCTACGCGCGCCTGCCGGGCGAATTCTATGCACACGCGGCGCCGACCGCTGTCGCCGCACCGCGCTTGCTCCGGCTCAACCGGCCCCTGGCCGATCAGCTCGGCCTCGATGCGCAGGCGCTCGAAGGCTCGGCAGGTGTCGAGATTCTGTCGGGCAATCGCGTTCCGAAAGGCGCCGAACCGCTGGCGATGGCCTATGCCGGGCATCAGTTCGGCAACTTCTCGCCCACGCTGGGCGATGGTCGCGCCGTTCTTTTAGGTGAAATCACCGATCGCAACGGCGCCCGTCGCGATATTCAGCTCAAGGGCGCTGGTCCGACCCCCTTTTCGAGCCGGGGTGACGGCCGCGCCGCGCTCGGCCCGGTGATACGCGAGTACGTCGTCAGCGAAGGCATGGCGGGCCTCGGTATCCCAACCACACGCGCGCTGGCGATGGTGGCCACCGGCGAATCGGTATTTCGCATGGGCGCCGAGCCAGGCGGCGTGCTCACCCGCGTCGCCGCCAGCCATGTCCGCGTCGGTACCTTCGAATACTTTTCGCGACGCGGTAACAAGGACGCAGTACGCGCGCTCGCCGACTATGTCATCGAGCGCCACTACCCGAACGTCGCCGATGCGGAGAATCCTTACCAGGCCTTGCTAGAAGAGGTCGCGGAACGCACCGCCGACCTGATCGCGCAGTGGTTGCTGGTCGGCTTTATTCACGGCGTGATGAACACCGATAACGTTTCCATCGCCGGCGAAACGATCGACTACGGCCCCTGTGCGTTCATGGACGCTTACAACCCGGCAACCGTGTACAGCTCTATCGATCGGGGCGGGCGTTATGCCTACAACCAGCAGCCGGGGATCGGGCAGTGGAACCTGGCACGATTCGCCGAGGGCCTGTTGCCGATATTGGATGAAGACGAGACGCAAGCCGTAGCCCAGGCCCAGGCCGTGCTGGAACGTTACATCAAGCGCTTCGAAACCACGTATTACGACGGGCTGGCAGCCAAGATCGGCCTGCAAGAACGCCGCGAAGGCGATGCCGACCTTGCCTACGAACTGCTCGAGTGCATGACCGAGCAGGGCGCCGACTTCACGCTCACGTTCCGGCACCTGGCCGATCTTGGTCAAGATTCGGACGAGCGCGACGACGCCGTACGCACGTTATTCGACGACTCGGCCGGCTTCGATCGCTGGGCGGAGCGCTGGCGGCAGCGTCTCGCGGCGGACACCCGCGACGATGCGGCACGCCGTGCGGCCATGCGCGCGGTCAACCCGGCTTATATCCCGCGAAACCATCGTATCCAGCAGGCGATCGACGCCGCCGAGGCAGGCGACTATCAACCGCTGGATGAACTGCTCACGGTGGTCGCAAAGCCGTTCGACGACCATCCCGAGCTCACCGGCTATGCGCGACCCCCCAAGCCGGAGGAAGTCGTAGAACGGACGTTCTGCGGCACCTGAACTCTCTAGCCGCGGATGTCGCCGCCGTGCGTAAAAGCGGCGTCATCGTCATCGCAGCGGCCGTCGTTAACGCCGGTATAACGTGGACTTGGGCTGGCCTTGTGCATCCGCTCAGGCCATTCGCCCGTTATGCTGGTATCAGGCCGCTGCCACAGACCGGCAAGCCGATTGCGGTGATCGCGCTCAGCGCCCGGATTTCGGCTCATCTGCCTTAACCCAAAGCGTGTCGAAATCGAACGCCGTATCGGCCGGTCCGCGGATAGGTTTGACTCACTTCAAATGAACTCGAAGGATTGCACGATTATGTCTAGCCCCGAACACAAGCAGAAGATCTGGAATCTCATCAAAGACATCCAGGTAGGGATGCTCGTCACGCTGGACGAAGACGTGCCGCGTGCCCGTCCCATGCATCTGGTACAGGATGAATACGACGGCACGATCTGGTTCTACACCCGCCGCAGCTCGGAAAAGGTTCTGGAAGCCAAGGGCGATAGCGAAATCTGCCTGACGTTCTCCGACCAGGAAGAGGGCGTTTATGTATCGATGTCGGGTACCGCACGTATTACCGACGATCAGGCCATCATCGATAAGTACTGGAATCCCGGCGTCGCCGCCTGGCTGCCGGAGAAGGAAGACCCGGACGTCGTCATGCTCGAAATCGACATCAAGATGGGCGAGCACTGGGCGGCCAAGGAAAGCAAGGTCTTTCAGCTGTATGAAATGGCCAAGGCCAATATCAAAAGCGACAAGACGCCCGACATCGGCGAGAACGAGAAATTCGGCGGCTGATTAGCCAAGCCGATTGAGAAAAGAAACGCCCGTTCGTCGGGCGTTTTTTTATGCATGGTGTTGAGCGGAATTGGCCAGTGCGGTGCTCAAGCACGTAAGCGGGCTATAGGAATTGGCGTCGACGAAAACTAGGGGTTGGACTCAGTTCGGGACGCCGCGTCTTTGTCGTAGTAATAATCGCCCATGATCCGCTCAGCACCGCTGCGTTGATCCAAGCCGTCCGTCAACACATTGTGCTTAATCAGCGTGAAACCCAAGCTCAAGAAACCGATGCCGAGCACGATGAATATCACAAGCCGATACGGGCGCCAACGCTCGCCCATCATTTGATATAGGGCGCCGTTGATTCTCAGAATGGCGTGGTTGAAAAAGCTAATCGGAACGCCTCGCTGAAAAGGCCAGCTAGCAATTGCCTAGGCAACTTAGCTTAAATACCCGGTAACGCCCGCTCAAGCGGCGCACGGCGGTTCAGTTTAGCCGTGCTGATACACGGTCGATGGATGCCAGTATGAATAATCACTTGGACCGTCGAATGAATTGAGAGCGGGCGAGCTCATCGGCTTTTCCGCCTACCGCGTCAATGGTTACTTCATTCCGCATGAACTGCTCAACGACCGCTTTCATGTCGTCAGGGATAACGTAGCCTTCGAGCTCGATCGACGCCTGAGCATTGGCAAGGCGCCGGCCACGCTTCAAGTTCTCCCATGCACTCCGGTTACCAATCGGGCCGTGCTTGCGCTCGACCTCGCCGATATACCCATGCATGAGATCCCGCAAGACTTGCGATGCGGGTCGCTGCTCTAATCTTGCAGCCGCGTTGAACCGATCGCGTAATTCGCGTTCGACGCCGAGGTTAACCGACCGTTTTCTTACCATGGACGCGCCGTCGGATATGTCGAAACCACGAGCGATTATACGCCGCCAAATAACGGGCCTCACTCGTCGTGAGCTCTAGATCGTCCAAGGCTGCTTGGTGATGCGATTTGGCTTAAACTTCAACCATGAGTGGCATAGTGGATGAACATACAGAGGAACTGGCAGCGCTGGCGCGCCGCTACGGCGTAGCGCGCCTCGAGTTGTTCGGATCCGCCGCCAGCGGCGAGTTCGACCCGGAAACCAGTGATCTGGATTTTCTGGTGGAGTTCCAGAATCCGGGGCCTGAAGGCAAGTTCAACGACTATTTCGGATTACTGCACGAGTTGACGGTATTGTTCGGGCGGGATGTCGACCTTGTGAGTACGCGTGCGATCAAAAACCCATATTTCCTGAAAAGCGTGAACGAGACACGGCGCACTGTTTATGTCGCGTAGCACCGCCATGTACCTATACGACATGCTGCAGTCCGCACGGGGGATTCGTCGGTTCAGTGAGGAAAGAACCTACGACGACTATGTATCCGACCTGATGTTTCGCTCTGCGGTGGAGCGGCAGTTCGAGATCATCGGCGAGGCGCTGAACCAACTGGGCAAGCTCGATCCCGCTACACAAGCGCGCGTGCGCAACTTCCGTAATATCATCGGTTTCCGCAATATTCTGATACACGGCTATGCGGAACTGGACGATAGCCTGGTATGGAATGCCGTGACCGATAAGCTCCCGGAACTCGAAGAAGACGTTTCGAAGCTGCTTGACGAGTTGGGTTGAGCCGGGCCGGGAACCCATAGGCCCTTTTCATACTGCTCTGATGCTGATTAAGGCCCAGGCAGCAGCGGTCGTAATGTGGCAATGCAAGACCTGACCGTCGCTCTTCGCGCAAGTACTAGTGTGGCCATCGCCCGCACGCCTAACGGCCGGAACCGGCCGGTGATGTGTGTGGCCGACGAAAAACGCGACAAGGCGAGAGCAGTGGCCGTCGGCGCTCAGTGCGGGTGATGGGGCGGCTGGAATTAGCGGAAGTGGGGTTGGAGCAGTTTGGCTTTTGCTGCGGGATTTGAACTCGCCAGGCAGAATCCAGGATAGAAGCCCTAAGCTTGGGCTCGCGCGTGAGATCGGGTGCATAGCGAAGCAGGGCGGTAGAGTTAAGTACACTGTCGCCGGATCAGATTATGAATGCGCTCGATATGGCGATACAGCGCAGACAACCAAGGCCTGGACTCATCCACCACTCGGATCAGGGCGCGTTGTATAGCGGCCACGCGTATCGTGATTATTTGGCCCGACGACGGATCACACCGAGCATGAGCCGCAAGGGCAACTGCTGGGATAATGCGGTGGCCGAAAGCTTCTTCAGTACGCTGAAGAATGAACTGATCTGGGGCGGCGGTTCGAATCGCCATCACAGGCCAAATCTGCGATCTTCGACTACATCGAGGTCTTTTATAACCGACAGCGACTACACCAATCGCTGAACTATCAGACACCGGAAAACTACGAACGTAAGCTAACGACCAACCCCTGATCTGGCTGTCCGAAAAAGTCGGGGCATCTCATACTGTCCCCGGATCGCCGCCCCCGGATCGCCCACCTAGAGACGCTGAAGGAGCTTACTTAGCGCCATTCGGGTTTGTCCCGAATGGCTAATTACATGGCCCCGAATTGTAGCTCTTGACGACTTCAACTCGGATAGAGTATGTTTTTCCGCAGCGCTTACAGGAGCGTGCCGCCCGCTATGGCAAAGCCTAGAGCACTGTAAGCATTCATCTTAGACATTGGTTTTTTTCAGAAGAGTCTGTTAGCGGGCGACGGAACTTTTAACCTTCTGAGAGAAAATATGTCTAAAGAAATTACGCCTTCCATCGTTCGTGATATCAAGGTTGCTGCTAAGCGCCTTGGTGCTGCGCTTCCGAACGAAAAGCATACTCGTTTGCTCGATATCGCCGCTCATGCGATTTCCGGCGCAGCTGACTACCAGCAAGTGGTGCGCGAGGCCAAAGCGGGTCTTGCAAAAGACAAGCGATTTTCGAAAGAACGAATGTCGTACGCAGACTGGGCGGAGGCACGTGCTACGTTCAGGCGCGGTTACTGGTACTTCGTGCCAGATAAGCGAGCTGTCGTTTTCGAAGGTGAGTTTGCACCTTATATCTTTTTTCTGCGCCAGCTCGGCAGCACTGGTGCCCTGTTGGACGCAGCGCTCCAAATCCAGAAGAAGAAGTGGCCTGACGAGTTTCGGAAAGATCCTAGATTACTATGTCCAGATTACCAAGTAGATCATTTCCTTGGGCTTATTGACGATCTCTGCCGTTTCTACTTCGATGACTCTATACAAGGCGTTTTTTCTCCAGGGGGAAGGGTCATAACGGCGGTAGACTGGGAGCGAGCAATAAGCGAGAAAGCTGCGATGCATCCCCTAAACTGATCACTCGCTTGCCTTTGGCTCACCCCGCTGAGACGAGATCGATAGCCGAGAGGACAATGTTAGGGCTCGATCTTCCCGCGAAGTGATCCGCAGCGGGCATTTTAAAAAACTCGAGGGCGGAAACATAGCTGCCCTCGAGTTTTTAAAATTTGCGGTGTAATACTAAGTCTTTAATTGCGACAACACCTGATCTTATTGATCAATCGGCTCACGTACTTCCCGCGCCGTGATCACCGTCATTATTAGGCTCGCCGAGACAGCACACCGAGTATGAGTCGGAAGCGAGACTGCTGGGATAATGCGGTGGCCGAACGCTTCTGCAGTACGCTGAAAAACGAACTAATCTGGGACCGGCGGTTTGAGTCGCAATCACAGGTCGAATCTGCGATCTTCGACTACATCGAAGTCTTTTATAACCGACAGCGACTACACCAATCGCTGAACTATCACACACCGGAAAACTACGAACGTAAGCTAACCACTAACCCCTGATCTGGCTGTCCGAAGAAGTCGGGGCATCTCATACTGTCCCCGGATTCCCAGGGTCATTTTATACACAAACCTACACGTGCAGCATTCGCAGAATAATGCGCGTGCAAGTGAGCAATATCGTCTAAGCTTTTGAAAAGGTGTATTGATAACTGTCTAGCAAAGACATCTTTACGCGGTGATGAGAGCTGTAATTGCTGGAATAGCCAAGAAGAAGTTAAGTAGAAAAAGTGCAACACTACTTTGCCGTAAAGAGTGCTAAATCCATCGATTAGCTGGAACTTGCTGACAGGAACGCTGCCATTGGCTGCTGACCTGGCAGTGCGATAATTATTGCACATCCCACGAAAATTCAATTCTGGCTGGTCGCCCTTCTTTCGAGCTACAACTACGGACCCAGGCTTCTCTCTCTCGATCAGGGGGTGGGCATGATAAGTTAACATCGCGTTATCTATCGTTCCGATTCGAGAAAATATCGGTTTATACTTGCTAATAAGCTCGTGAAATTCATTGCCAATATGGCGTGGAAGCTCATTACCGAACAAGTCAGCGACGAGATCAAAAATATGCTCGGTACAGCAAACGTCGTTCTCCCAGCTGTATCCGTAAGTAGTTATTACGCAGTGCGGATAAACTCGGTCACTGTTAGACCAATCGTAGTCGAGGTCGATCGCAATAACGACATTGCGAATTGCCTCGCTTTCTATTTTTTCTGCAATATCGAGCAAATGCAGTTTGCGTCCGCGCGGCGCGATGTGAACAGAGAGGTTAGGGAAAAAGCGTTTTGCGAAAGCCCTCCAGAAAACCGCATCGTCACTCTGATTTGGTTGTTCATAAAATGACTGCGCGTCACTTCCGTTGCTTTTCCCGCCTTCCACGAAAAAAATTAGATCAGCTTTAAAGAATCTTGGTAAGTTAGACAATCCGGCCGGAGTCCGACTAAACGCTTTCGTCGTCGCCAAAGTATTGCCCCATATCGATGAGTTTGTCTGAATGCCGGCCGACGATATCGGGAGAATGCGTAGCTATAAATAACTGAACATTGGGGTTCATCGAAGTTATCGAATCCACCAGCTTTTCTTGCCAAGCGACGTGCAAAGATAGCTCCGGTTCGTCGGCGACATAGATAGAAGGCCGGTTCTCTTGAAGTAATGCCTCTCCAAGAATGATAAATATCTGTTTTTCACCCGATGAAAGATAACTTAGCGGTATGTTCTTTTGCTTTGCAGTTTCTATTACCGGTTCATTTTGATCGCTAATAGTAAGCTTTTTCCTCTTATAAAAGCTATTAATTAGATTAAGAAAAAGGGTGCGAGGCTCGTGTATTTTGTTTTCCCGCGCCTTCATTTTTGTCCATTCTTGTACTAACGAATGAATTCTTGAGGTTAGGATAACCGCAGCTATGTCGAGCGTTTTGAGAGGTTCATCGTTCTGAAGTTTTTCGGCCGCTTTTCCGTAATTAGAGAAGTGTTTTTCCAGCTTAGCGCTGTATTGATCGTGATGTAAGTTGAACTGCTCGAATATATCGCTTAAGGACGACTTTTCTTGTTTTATTGTATCGTCAGAATTATCAGCAGTTGTTAGCGGAATATTTCGATCGGCTAACAAATTGAAAAATATCTCTTTTTGGAAGCTGTTTACTAGATCGGAAGCTGATTTCTCGAGCTGAGAAAAATATCGTATCATCCGGTCGGAAAGTTCATCTACTTTCGTGTCCACAGCGGATTTTTGCGAGTCGCCTCCGGGGTCCGTCCCTACTGGAGAACGATGAACGGAAAGCCAACTGACGGATGTTAGCTCACGGAGGTGCTGATAAATCGATTTTTCGTTACTCTTCCGTTCTATAGCCTGCCGGTGAATAAGGGTGCCGTCGGGCTGCCTATATACGCGCCTACGTCGTCGATACCCCGGTTTGTGTATATCGAATTGGTCGTAAAACTCATCTAGTGAATAATCGGTCGCAGGGCCACTGGTGGTGTCGCGGATTCGATAACTTACTTCCGCGAATGGCATTTGCTTGCGGTGCTTTTTAGCTATCTCTATAACGGGTTTCGTTCGATCCGCCGCTGAGGAGAGTTTGATGGAAATTTTTGTAAACGGTATTCGATCGAGCGTTGGTAGATCGGCAGTTAACGCTGCAACGAGAAGATTTATAGTTGTTGTTTTTCGAGTGCCGTTTTCCCCGATCAGAAATGTAACATCCGAATTCAAATGTAACTCTACGTCGCGTTCATTCCAAAGATCTTGAATCGCTACACTTTCTACCGTGTTTGATTTTGGTTTAAGTTCCATCTATTCGAATTGGTTAAACGTGTGGGTATAGTTGTCTAGGCGCAAAGTTAGTATGCGGTATGAGGTCTTGGCGCAGGTTGTGCTCAAGGCTCGATCTCGTTCTGATTTGCGCCCATAATCCGATCGGCAAGCCCCGAAACTCGAGAAGCCCGTCGACTAATAGCACGGCACAAGCCCTTCCGGTTAGCAAACACAACCACCCGCTTCCGACCTCGAGTCAATCCCGTATAAAACAACTCCCGCGTCAAAACCGGCACGTCGTAGTCTGGCAGCACGAGCGTGACCGCATCGAACTCCGAGCCCTGACTTTTGTGAATTGTCATTGCATACACGGCGTCGTGCGCGGGTAGTGCGCTTGATAGGAAAGCCCGCAGCCCGTTATCCCCTTCGAACCAGACCCTAAGTTGCCCGTCATCGTTTTCTAGCGCAATACCTACATCGCCGTTGTGGAGTCCGGTTTTATAGTCATTTCGTCTTACGGCGACGCGCGGCCGCGATATGAGTATGGGCGACAGGCTGGGGCGGTGTCTGCTCGTGCAATCCTGAGTCGCTCCATAGCCGCACAATCGGTAGCGACCAATTGGAGTCAAAACCCGGCTTCTTTTTGATGCCTGAAGGCGAGGATGTAAACCGCATCGTCGCCGGGTGCATGCCGGTACAGCGCGACGTAACCGGCATCGCCGAATGGGATGACCAGCTCCCGCAGCTCGGGGGCGTGAGATAATGGACTAGTTGGGGTCAGGTCTTGCATCGTGCGCCGCCGCAATGACATTGGACTCCGTAAGCGCGCCAAGTACAGCATCGGGCCGCCGGTCAAGCACATTTAGCAAAACCCGAGCGGGGCCGTGCGGCTGCCTATCCCCACGCTCCCAATGCCGCAATGTCCCGAGACTGATACCGAACGAAGCAGCGAACTCGCGCTGGGTCATGCCAACCTTATCGCGTACGGCCTTAACGTCTGTAGCCGACATTTCATGAACGACGACCTCGTTCGGCTTATTCGCTTGATGCGCGATCGCCTGTTCGAGACCGGCCTTGATACTTTCAAACGCGTCGCTCATGTCTAGACTCCTGCTGTCTTGGTGAGCAGTGCGACAAGCTGAGCAAGTGCGTTGCGTTCAGCTTGAGAGATATTGGTCTTTTCGTTCTTGCCGAAAATCGTAAGCAGATAAAGGGGTATGCGTTCGTCGTGAAAGTAGTAGACGACACGAACGCCACCGCTTTTGCCGGATCCGTCGCGAGCCCATCGAAGCTTTCGTATGCCGCCGGTGCCTCGCATGAGGTCGCCGGCTTTTGGATGTTCTGCCAGATACGCGATCAGCGCTTGGTAGTCAGAATCGCCGATCAGCTTGCGAATCTTGCGCGAGAACTCCGGCGTCTCGGCTACGGTCTGCATACGAGGAGGGTACGCCAATGGATTACTTTTCGCCAGGTTGGGCGATGCGCTCTGCTAACCCAGATACTCTCAAGACGCGACGAGTAACGGTTTGCTCAAGCGCGTTCCGCTGCGAGTAAATCGACAACTGCTCCCGTCCCCTCGTCAACCCCGTATAAAACAACTCCCGCGTCAGAACCGGCACGTCGTAATCCGGCAGCACGAGTGTGACGGAATCGAACTCCGAGCCTTGGCTCTTGTGGATCGTCATTGCATAGACGGTGTCGTGCGCGGGTAGTGCGCTCGGCAGAAAGGCCCGCAGGCCGTTGTCCCCCTCGAACCAGACCCTAAGTTGCCCGTCTGCGTTTTTGAGCGCAATACCGACATCGCCGTTGTAGAGCCCGGTTTTGTAGTCATTTCGTCTAACCATGACGGGTCGGCCGTGGTACCACGGTTGGCCTGGGGTGAAGTCGAAGCGACGAGCGAGGCGTTCGGTGATGCCGGCGTTGAGGGTTTCGCTGCCGGCGGGGCCCTGGCGCACGGCGGTGAGTACGGTTTGTTTGCCGAGTTCGGCGAGGGCGAGCGTAGGGTCTGTGGCTTCGACCAGTTTGGCGCAGTTCTCCGTCAGGCGATCGATTAGTTGGCTGATCGCCGCGGCGTCGGCGCGTGGGTGATAGACGAGATCGTCGTGGCCAGCGGTAAGCAGAGCTTCAGCGGCTGTTACGTCGCCTGCGTTTACGGCGGCGGCAAGTTGGCCGATGGTGCTGTCGGCGTTGAAGCGGCGGCTGGTTTGTAGCGTGACGACGTGATCGGCCAGGGCATGGTTGGCGGGTTGCATCGGTTGGGCGAGCAGTTCGCCGGCGGCGGTTTGCTGCTTTTCGGTGAAGCGGTTCACCCCGGCGTTGGCACAGATTTCCGCGAGTACGGAGCCGGACTCGACCGAGGCGAGCTGGTAGCGGTCGCCGAGTAGAATCAGCCGGGCGTCGTCGCGTATCGCGTCCGCGAGCTTGGCCATCATGGGCAGATCCACCATCGAGGCTTCGTCGACGATGACCACGTCATACGGCAGTGGGTTGTCGGTGTTGAAACGGGCGCGGGTGGTGGCGCCGGTCAGGCCGAGCAGGCGGTGCAGCGTACGCGCGGTTTGCGGAACGTGTTCCTCTACGCGCTGTTTTTCGAAGGTGGCGTCGGCGCCCATGTCCTCCAGGCCGTTGCGTACGGATTCGAGCATGCGTGCGGCGGCCTTGCCGGTGGGCGCGGCGAGGGCTATGAGCGGCGGTGTGTCCTCGTTGCTGAGTGCGGCTTCGATGAGCACGCGTAGCAGGCGAACGATGGTGTAGGTCTTGCCTGTGCCGGGGCCGCCGGAAATCACCGTGAAGTGATGGCGCAGGGCAGCGAACGCGGCGACGGCCTGCCAGTTGGTGGCGTTCGGGTTGTTGGCGTCGGCAGCGAACAGCCCATTGCCGGGTTTGAGTGTATCCACGTCCACCGGGTTGGGTTCGGCGGCCATGAGCGTGCTCAGACGTTCGGCGAGTTTCGTTTCGTAGGCGTGGTAGCGCTGGAGATAGAGCCGACCGGCTTCGAGAATGAGCGGACGGGTGGGTGTGTCATCGTTCGATTTGCCGTCGAGTATGGTCACAAGATCGCTGGCGGCGAGTGCTTCGCGCAACGCGGACTGATTCGCTGCGCTCATCAACGCCGCGGGTATTTGATCCAGCGCGAGGCAGGTATGGCCTTGGGCGACCGCCCAACTCGCCAGCGCGAAAGCACGAGCCACAAGGCGGTCGGCGCCGTGGCGGCGGGCCCAGTCGGCCAGGGCGAGGTCGAGATCCGAAAGGTTTGCTTCTTCGGCGGCTTCGGGCGTTGCGGACTCTGGCGCGTCGGCTGGCTTTGCCGGCTTGGCCGGTTCAGCTGGGGTCGGGTCGTCAGCGAACAGATCGCCTGTGCGGGAGTCGTTCATGGGCGGCCTCGATCGCGCTGGCGTCGACACATCTTGGGGACGGTGGACGTCGCGAATGGGGAGAGTTGTGCGACCGCCTGGCGCTGCAAGGCGATCGTGATTCGGACGTGCGGCGTTGCTGGATCAACTGTGCGGGTAGATTTGTACTCGGGGTTTCGCACTGCTGTGCGAGGTACTTCTCTTTGCTTGTCCAAAGAGAAGTACCCAAGAGAAAAGACACCCTGTCTTGCGTCGATGCTTCGCATCGATTCCCGCCCAGCGAAGGCCGCAAGCGGGGCAGCCGGAAACTCGCTGCGCTCAAACATCCGGCCGCCTTGTTCCGCTTGCCGCCTCCGCTGCGCGGCGCTACGCCAAAGGGGCCCGAATACAGGCAAGCGTCGCTGTCGCTCGCTCAAGGTCACGGTTTTTAGAGGTCGGCTTAGCGAAGCGTATGCCGAGCGGCCGCGGCCACTAGCCCTGACTCCGGTGCATCGCCGTAGCGACTCAACGCTATGAGCTAGCCGCCTGTATTGGGCCCCGTGTGCAGCGAACGAGAAGCACAGGGGTAAAGGGTTTTCGGCGCAATGCGCCGATGCGGCCAGCATGTCTGAGGATCGCGAAAGCGATCCGAGTTCTGGCCGCACCCTTCGGCCCGCGCATCGCAGTGGTTCGGCGCGCAGCGGCGACGCGTAACCCGGGTGTCTTTTCCTTTGCCCACTTTCGTTTGGACAAGCAAACGAAAGGGGGTCGCGCTGCAGCGCGAAACAGAAGGTCCGATGGACTCGTGAGTGCCGAAAGCCCCGTCGCTTGAGCTGGCCGACTTGTGACGCGATGCGCCCCGCACGTGGCGACGAACGACTTTCTGATGGTTGAGCGCCGCCTGGCGGGCCGGGTTGTCGGCTTACGGCCTGCGGCCTAAGTCGACCTACTTGGGCTACGAGTGGTTGCGACCTCATGCCGTCAAACTCTGATCCGCCTGTTCGGCATCAAACAACCCATCCAACGCCTCGATCACGCCGACATCCGGCTTGTCCGAAAAAACGCCGGCGCTCGTTTGGCCGTCCATGGCGCGTACGAACAGATACTGCACGCCGCCGAGATGGCGCGCCGGATCGTATTTGTCGCCGAGCGCCTGGCGTAAATGCCGGTGCAGGGCGACGGTGTAGATAAGGTATTGCAGGTCGTAGTGGGCCCGACCGATGGCGTGTTTGAGGCCGGCGGCGTTATAGGCGGCGGGCGTATCGCCAAGACGATTGGTCTTGTAGTCGAGGATGTAATAGGCGTCGTCGTGTTCCACCACGAGATCGATAAACCCTTGCATCAGCCCGCAGAGCGTCTGTTGCGGTGCGCCGCCGAGCGCGGCGGGCAGGTAACCGGCGTCGCGTAGCAGTTCAACGAGCGCGCCAAGGCGGTTGCCGCGCAGGCGCAGCATGAACTCCATTTCGGCGAGCGTTTGGTGGTGTTGCAACCCGGCCAGCGGGCCGAGCTCGGGGAGCGGCGTATGGACGGTACGGCCGACGAGGGCGGCGGTGTCGTCGATACGCGGGTCGCTTTCGTCGTCGCCGATCAGGCCGTATTGGCGCAGGGTCTTGACCAGAAAGGCGTGCTGCTCGGCGGTCAGGGCGTCGCCGGGTGCCGGCCAGGTTTTGCGCTTTGCGTTGCCGACCCATTCTTCGAGCACATCGTGCACCGCCGAGCCGAACCGTACGCCGGCCAGTCGGGCGTCCAGTCGGGGCAGCGTGCCTTCGGCGTCGGCCGTCCGGGTTTCCGCGGGGGCCGCGGTCAGTTCGTCTTCGGCGCCGGCCTCGGGTAGTTCGGCTGGCCGGTTGTCGGCGGGCGCATGGGCGAGCCGCGAGAAGCTGTAGGTCGACCAGCGCAGGCGCGCTGCGGGCAGATCGCTGCGCGCTTCGGTCAATGTATCGACGGTCGACGGCGCGCGGCGTTCGATAGCGGGTGGGGTACGTTCGGCATCGATGGGTTCGATGGTAATCGGCTGCTCACGGGCGAGTTGTTCGAGCGCGGCATCTGCGTTCTGATCGCCGCGGGCGATCAGGTTCGCCAGGGCGCTGCTACGCGTCGTGGAGGCATCGCGCCAGCCAACGATTAACGCCTGTTCGGCCCGGGTGAGCGCGACATAGAGCAGGCGCAGTGCTTCCGAGCGGGCTTCGAGTACGGCCTGTTCGCGGTGGGCGTCGTCGTCACCCACCAGGTCGATCATGGCGTGACCGTTGGCGTCGTGAAAGATCAGCGGCGGTTTGTCCGGTGCGCCCGCGGTGCCCAGCCAGAGCGCGAACGGCATGAACACGATCGGGTACTGCAGGCCCTTGGCCGCGTGCACGGTGGTGATGCGTACCAGATCGGCGTCGGATTCCAGGCGCAGCTGGCTGTCGTCGTCCACCGCACTGGCGGTGCCTTCGAGGGCTGCGGCCATACGTTCGTCGAGCCAGCGCACGAGGCTGGCCATGCCAAAGCATTCGGCTTCGGCGTTGGCAAGCAGTTCGCCCAGCTGCAGATAGTTGCTCATGCGCCGCTCGCCGTCGATGAGCGCCAGCAGCTCGGGCGCACAGGCAGCGAACAGTCGTTCCAGCGCCGTGAGCACGCCGCGCGTGGCCCAGGCTTCGTGCAGTACGTGAAAACGTTCGATCGCCTGCTGCATGGCGTGGTCGTCGTCGGCGAGTGCGATGAGATCGGCCAGACGCTTGCCGATCAGTGCCGTGGGCTGGGCTGCACGCACGGCCATGGCATCGTCCGGCGTGGCCATGGCGCGCAGCACGAGCCGCAGATCGTCGGCTTCTTCGGTGGCGAATACCGAATCGCGATGCTGGCAGACGGCCATGACGCCGGTGGCGGCAAGCGCGGCCTGAATAGACGTGGCCTCGTGGTGGCTGTTCACCAGCACGGCGATATCGCGGGGGGCGACGGGTTGGCTTGTACCGTCGCTGTATTGCCAGTGCGTGGCGCCGTCGAGCAGCTGTGCGATCGCCGCCACGGTGTGGTCGACGAGCAGCGGGCGGTCTTCGCCTTTGGTGCCCTTGCCGCCGGTCAGCTGCCAGACGGTGAGCGCGGACAGTGCCTGGCCGTCGGCGCCGACGATGCGTTTGTCGTCGCGCGACCGCCCGGCCTCGACATGCGGGAAATCGATCGCGTCGACGAGGAACGGGGCGTCATCCGGCACGCCGTAGAGTGCTTCGATTGCATCGAGTACGGGCTGGGTGGAGCGAAAGTTGGTGGTGAGCGTATAGCGCGCATCGCCTGCGGCCTGGGCGGCGGCGAGATAGGCATAGATATCGCCGCCGCGAAACCCGTAGATCGCCTGTTTGGGGTCGCCGATGAGCAGCAGCGCGCCGCGTTCGCGCGGCGTGTGCAGATAGATGCGCGACAGGCTGGCGTACTGCAGCGGGTCGGTATCCTGGAATTCGTCCACCAGTGCATAGGGCCAGCGGTCGTGCAGGGCATCGGCGAGCGTATCGCCGGTGCCCGGGGTATTCAGCGCGGCATGCAGGGCGGCGATGAGGTCGTCGAAGCTGTATTGGCGACGCTCGATCTTGCGTTGGGCAGCCCGGGCGCGCACCGCCTGCGCGGCCGCGTCGATCGCGATCAGCCGGGCCAGCGGTTGTAGTTCCGCCAGAATCGCCAGTGCCGGGAGCTCGGCGAGCGGTTCGGCATACGCCTGGTGTTTGGCGGCTTTCTTGAAGTGCGGCGCGGGCACGGCGAGGGCGCGCACCCAGTCCGGCAGGGTCGGGGCCGAGCCGGCGGCGATGGCGTTGCCAATACGCTGATCGATCGCCTGAATCTCGGCTTCGATATCGTCGATCGCGGCGAGTGCTTTGTAGAGATCCGCGCTCTTGAGCAGGGCATCGGCCTCGACCGCTTCGGCCAGCGTCTTCGACAACGTCTCTGCCGTCCCGGGCCAGTGGTGTGCCAGTTCTTCGCCGAGCGTGGCCATGCGCTGGTGGTCAATTCCGGCGAGGCGTACATGCGGACGGGCCAAAATCGGTGCGAGCGTGGCATACAGCGCGTCGGGCGAGGGCCAGAGCGCGAGCGTGTCGCCGGCATCGGCGGCCGTGCCGAACACGTGTTCCCGCCAATAGTCGGCGGCGGCTTCGCGATAGATCGACGGGTCGTCGATGGGGTCGCCGCGATCGAAGGCGAGCGCGGATTCGAATGCGTTTTCGGTGGCCGCACGCTGGGCAAAGCCGTGGATGGTGACGATGGTGGCTTCGTCCACGCGGGCGGCGGCGTCTGCCAGTCGGCGTGCCAGCGCTGCCGCGTCTTCGTCGCTGTTGTCGAGAATGCGTCGAGTGAAATCGTGCTCGGCGTTACCGGCGATGGCATGTTCCGGTGCATGGGCAATACGCGCCGCATCGGCCAGCCGCGCGCGAATGCGTTCGCGCAATTCCTGGGTGGCCGCGCGCGTGAAGGTCATCACCAGAATTTCGCGCACGCTGGCGCGTTCTTCGACGATAAGTCGCAGATAAAGCCCGGCCAGGCTGAAGGTCTTGCCCGTGCCGGCGCTGGCCTCGATCAGGCGCAGGCCGTGCAGAGGCAGCGTTGCGGCATCGAAAGGCTGAGTAGTGCGCATTCAGTTGGGTTCGCGGTCGAGAAAACGGCTGCACCGACGCAGGCTAGGCGGGCCGGCGTCGATTACAAAGCAGGGCATGATGATTAAGCGGCCTGATGAATCTGCCCGTAGGCTAGCGTCCCCGTGGCGTGGTTGGCGAGCCGGGCTCGCAGCGGTGGCATGATCGAGCATCAACCGGCGGATGCGGACCCGGCCTGGGCACGGGCGCGTTCGATGGTGGCGCGTGCGGCGCGCATAGTGTCGTCGTCTGGTTTGTCGCGGTTTTCGCTATCGCGTTGGTCGACTCGGCACAGGCGGGCGACGTAGGGGAAGTGATCGGAGCCGAAGTCGTCACCGCGGATCAGTTCGATGGCATCGAAGCCGGCCTCGTAGAACACATGGTCGAGCGGCCAGCGCATCCACCAGGATTGGGCGTCGTAGGTCGGCAGAAAGCCGTAGCCCTGGCGTGGATCGACCAGACGGCCGATCTCGCGCATCTGGTTCACGGCGCGTTCCCACGGGGTGGCATTCAGGTCGCCGGCGATTACGCCGGGGCGATCGCTGTCGTTGAGAAGCAGCCCGGCCTTGAGCAAGACCGCATCGCGCCCAAGCGCGGATTGCGACGGATGCGGCGGCCGTGGATGAATGCCGAGAAAATCGATACGTTCGCCGGTAGGCAGTTCGACCTCGGTCACGATCTGCGGCGTATCCTGCCCGGCGAGATAGCGCACCTCGCTCGAATGCAGCGGCAGGCGCGAATACAGGGCGATACCAAAATACGAACCCGTGGTGTGGGTGATCGTATACGGCATGGACCGTTCGAGTGGCGAAAGCGCGTTCACCCACGCGTCGTTGACTTCGAGCACGACGAACACATCGGGTTTATAGCGCCGCACCTGTTCGATCAGCCGCCCGTTCGGGTCGTTGTGAAAACGCACATTGGCGACCATGACCGTGAAGCGTTTTTCGGGTGTGCATGCGGCATGTGTCAGCGTGCCGTGCAGCGGCATGTACGGCAGCAGTACCACGGCGTGATAAATCAAGGTGGCGAGCATGAGGGCGATCAGTGCCATGCTCGCGCGTCGATATCGGCCAAGGAAGCAGGCTGTGCATGCCACAAGGATGGCCAGAGCCGACGCGCTCTGCAGACGCGGGAAATCGGTGATGCGAATCCACCAGATATCGCTGGAAATCAGCGAAAGCAGGTTCGCAAACGCCAGGCCGAGCCCCGCGGCCGCGATAAGCCCAAACGCCAGAATCCGATAATATTTCACGCCCGCCGTTGTCCTCGTTGTTTCAGTCGCGCTGCACGTTAAGTGGCTTTCGTGTACTTCCGACCGCCGCCCGTTCAGGGCCCGGGTTCGACCGATTGCAGGGCGGCGTTCATCGGGCCGCTGATTGCTTCGATGGCCTGAATGAACACGCTGTTGTCGGCGCTTTCGCCCAGCGGTGCGTCATCGTCGCCGAGCAGCCGCAGGAAATACGGGTCGCGAATGAGATGGTGCGGGAAGTAGGCATCCGGCTTGAAGCGAAAGCTGACGTTGTCGAATGCCTTGTTCTGAGCCGGGTCGTATTCGTCGTCGAGGTCGGGGTGATACGCCAGCGGTTGGCATTGGCCGGCATTGTAGATCGCGATCAGATCGGCCAGCGTGGTTTCGGCGGTTTGTTGATCGATTTGTCCTGCGTAGTGGGCGACTTCGAGCGTCTTTTTCTTCGGCGCAAAGCCGGCCATTTCCAGAGAAACATCGTGGCCGGCGGCGACGACGGCAAGATAGTCGATCCAGTAGCGCAGCCGGAAACGGGTCTTGAGCTTGCCGGTACGCAGGCGTCGCAAGGCATCCGGCCAGAGCTGCGGTACGCGCCCGGTGACACGCATACCGGCGATTGCCAGATCGATGTCTACGGTGGTCGGCGTGCCCTGTGCCTTCCATGTTTGCCAGATCGGTAACAGCGTATTCACTGCCTCGGCCTGATCGGCGTAGTTGACGTCGGCCAGCGGTGGCGGGGGCAAGGTGCCGCGGGCCCGTTCAAGCGCTGTGGGTTCGAGATCGATGGCGTTTAGTTCGCCGACATCGGCACTGTCGAACAGGCGCTGCCTAAGGTGGGCGGCCGCGAGCGGATCGAGGGCGATCGGTTCGGCGTCGTCGAGGCGGTGGTCGTCGATTTCGAGATTGAGTTTCACGCGTTCGCGAAAGAAGGCGCGTGGCGGGTGGTCGAAAAAGCGCTTGAGGCTTTCGAGGTCAATCGCTTCCAGCGGCTCGCGTACCGGTGCCGTGCTGTTATCGAGCAGGGGCGTGCGAGCGGCACGCGGGCTGATGGCGGCGCGGGTAGCGTCGCGCCAGTCGCCGGCAAAGGTGAATACGCGTGGATCCGTCTCATTCGGCGTGAAATAACGGGGCGAGAACGGTTGCATGGGCTGTTCGTGAACGAGCTGGTGCCGAAACGCCTTCGCGCTATGGTCGCGAAAATAAGTGCGATGCACGAACTCCAGTGTTTCGCCGACGATCGGCGAGGGCGGCAGGTTTTCACCGCTGTGCATGTCCTGGCCGATATAGCTGATATAGAAGGTGTTGCGCGCGGCGGTGAGCGCCTGTAGAAACAGCAGCCGATCGTCGTCGCGAATATTTCGATCGCCCAGGCGCGGTGCATCGAACATGACGTTAAAGGCGCGCGCGGTGTCCTGGCGCGGGAATGCGTCATCGTTCATGCCCAGCACGCAGACCATGCGAAATGGCACCGCGCGTAGCGGCACCATGCCGCAGAAGGTGATGCCGCCGGCCAGAAAGGGCTGGCGTTCGGCGGCGGATTCGAGCGTCGCACGCAACATATCGCGCACGGCCGGCCAGGAGATACGGCGATCGGCAGCGAGCGGGCGTGTCTGGGTACAGCGTTCCGCAGTTTCGAAACGCGCAAAGACGTTACGCAGGCTGTCGACCGCGCGTTGTTCATCGGGCGCGTCGGCTGCGGGTTCGATGAGTGCGTCGAGCAGCGTGTTGAGCCGGGTCTGCCATTCGCCGGGCGTGGCGGATTGCGCCAGTGCGTCGGCGGTATCGGCCAGCGTGTGTTCGAAGCGCCACAGTTTGCCGAGTGCGGCGGTAATGCCGCCTTCCAGATCCGCCCAGGGGGCGACTCCGGCGGTGAGCGTTTCGTCGTCGGACTGGGCCACGCCCAGCAACAGGCGGTCGAGCCCGAAACGCCAGCTGTTCTGTTCGAATGCGCCCGCGCCGAGTTCGTCGCGGTGGCGGGCATCGCGGCCCCAGCGGATGCCCGCTTCGCCTACCCAGTCAGTGATCGCATCCAGTTCACCGGCCGACAGGCCGAAGCGGCGCATGACGGCGGGGACGGCGAGCAGATCGAGCAGGGTGCTGGCCTGCCAGCGCGACAGCGGTAAATCGAGCAGGGCGGATACACAGGTAACAATCGGGTGCGCGGCCGAGCGGGCACGGTCGGCCAGACCGAAAGGCAGGTAGCGGTCGGGCGGCGCGCCGCCGAAGACGGCCTCGATCGCGGGGGCGTAGGCCGACACGTCCGGCAGCATGACGATGATGTCGCGCGGGGCCAGTCGGTGCTGGGGTTCGATATCGCCAGCGGCCACGCGCTTGTCGTCTGCCGCGAGCCGGTCGAGGAGCTGATCCTGGAGTACCTGAATCTCGCGTAGCGGGCTGTGACAGGCATGCACTTCGAACGAGGTGTCGCCGTCGGCGATGCCTTGGGCGGCGTGGCTGCAGTCCAGGTGCACGATATCGGTCTGAATACGGTGCAGCAGGCTGTCGTCGCCGGGCGCGTCGTAGGCCATCAGATCGCCCAGCTCGGGCTCGATCATGCCGGCGAATTCATCGGAATACAGGACGCGTACAGTGTCGCGCGCCATGCGGCCCAGTGCGGAGAGCAATGGATGCCCGGCTTCGACCAACGCTTCGCCCGGCAGCAGGGCGGCGCTATCGCCGGCATCCGCATCCGGCAGTTCGAGCGGTAGACGTCCGGCGGTGATATCGCCCCAATACGCTTCGCTCGGGTTGGGCAGGAGAAAATGAACATCGATATGTTCGGCCAATGCATAGAGCAGGCGCAGGTGGTCCGGCGCCAGCGCGACCAGACCAAAGCAGTACAACGGATCGGGACATTGCTCGACAACGCGGCGTTGCAAAGCGCGGTCGGTTGCAAGGCGCTGGATGAACTCGGTCAGTACGCGCGCCCGGTGACGCGTGCCGAGGCGCTCGTCGCGGGTGAGCCAGCGCCAGACTTCGGCCTGCCAACGGCCGGGGTTGTGGCCGGGCGTCTCGCCGCTTTCCCAGCGCGCGAGCATGTCGGCGCGGTAGACAAGGTATTGATCGAACACGTCGGCGAGTTGGCGGGCCAGCTGATAGCGGCGTACCTCGTCGACCGGATCGCCCAGGTAATCGGCGATGGCCGATATCTCCTGCGCCATCGCCGGTAGCGCAACATAGAGATGCCAGGGTAGGCAGTCGGCTTCGAAATGATCGCCGGCATCGGCATCGTCGATGACGGCATGCAGCAGTTCCCAGATGAACTCGCCGGGCAGACGACCGTCGATATTCGCGGCGATGCCCTCGCTTTCGGCCAGCTGGATACGCAACCAGCGGCCGATGCCGGCATTGGGCGCGAGCACGGTATCGCGCGCCAGCGGCGGTGCCGGGCGATTGCGTCGCAACGCGCCGAACAGTTCCGCCAGGCGCGACAGATCGTTGTGATGGTAGAGATAGAACATTCGCCGGGGCATCGATAACGCGCAGAAGCGGCTCAGTCTAGGCTGTGTCGCCGTTGCGCCCAAGACGAGGAGTTATGTGAGACGTATTCATGGCCCTGTGGACCACTGAAACAGGGCAGTATCAGACGTGTGGAGCTCTGGCCCGGGCCGTCGCATTGGATGTGGTGCCGTTGATGATTCAACGGATCGCGCGAACGGGCTTGTGCATGGCCTCGATCGTCAAAGAACTGTCCGCTTCCCTCGGCTCGCAAGCGGACTTGGCGTTTATTTCGAGTAGCGGTTAGTGGACCGGCCTTATGCGCATGCTGCAATGCACATCGGCGCCTGTATCGTGCATTCGATTAAAGTCGAGTGGCGTGCTGCAATGCGCCATAAAATTCGAATAATCAGCGTAAAAACAATCCATTAACATCAGCAAAAGCAAGTGTGAAAAGACACGTTTTATGTTTCGATCATAAAAATGAAACGGTCGTTCATGAACGGCTTGCACGGTAAAAAAAAATACTATAAACAGATACTCGTGACTTCTGACTCATGAGTCACCCAGGGGGAGTATTCAGTAACGAGCAAGTCGGCCAGGAGCCTGCCGTTCGCCGCGGCGGACAGGTTTGTTGGGCGACTCGGGTGCGAGCGATAAAGACAAGGCGAGCCTTCGGCACGAACCAGTCGTCGATACCCAAGCAGTGTGCGGAGTACTCGAGAACACCAGCCAAGCGTTCCCGTAGTAATAAAGAGGGGAGAAATAACAAATGATCCGCGATCTCAATAAAGCAATCGAGGCGAAACAGCCTGGCCGTCGGGGACATCTGACCCGCGTCATCGGTTTGTCCGCCCTGGCAGCGCTGGGCTGTGTGGGTACAGCCAATGCCACCATCAAGACCGATATCGGCGTCGACTATCGCGCCACCGGTTTCTATGTCGAATCCGAGTCGTTTGCCACGCCCGCGACCGACCCGGAAATCACCCCGCAAGACAACGATAACGGCTTTGCGCATTACCTGCGCGTGAAGGCTGATCTCAAGCACGAAGAAACCGGTGTGGAAGTCCATACCCGTGTCGAACTGGCCGGTGATCGCTGGAGTGGCGACCAGCGCGATTACCAGACCAGTTCCGATAACTCGTTCAACGCGGACAACCGCGGCGACAACGTCCGGCTCGATCTCGGTTTTGTCCAGATTCCGTTCAAGTTCGGTCTGCTGCGCGTCGGCCGGCAGGAAGCGAACTGGAACAACTGTCTCCTGGTCTGCGACGACCGTCGCGATCGTGCGCTGTTTCTGACCAAGCTCGGCAAGGTCAGTGCGTTCATCGGTTATGACCGTCGTCAGGACAACACCGGCTACCTTAACGAAGACAACGGCGACCAAATCTTCCCGGGCTTCGTAGCGCCGCTGGGCGAATCCGGCTGGTCGCTGGGCTTCCTCTACGTGCACTGGCTCGACAACTACAACGGCGACCTGGTGGGGCCGGCCGGGCCGCGTAACACCTATGTGCTGTCGAACACGAATATCTACTCGCCGTACATGCAGGGTAGCGTGGGCCCGGTGGATATTTCCTTCGGTGGTAACTGGCTGGAAGGCGGCAACGTCAATGCGAACCAGACCGCAGAAGGCGGCGATTACTTCAACGACGACGCCTATTCGGGTTACTTCCGCATCGGCGCCGACGTCGGCATGTTCGAACTCAAGGCACAGTACGTGGCGACCCGCGACGGTGGTCTGATGTCGACCGGCTTCGATACCTACTCGAGCCTGATCAACTCCAGCCCGGAATCCACCGCCAATCCGACCAGTCTGTATCAGATGGGTCGCTATCTCGGGCGTGAAGGCTTCGACGAGTCGTTGTATATCGCGAGTATCGGCATGAATGTGACCGAGAAGTTCGCGTTGCGCGGCGCGCTGGGCTTCCTGGATATCGAAGTGCCGGATTCCGCCGCGGTCAACGGCGAAACCAGCGACACCAGCACGGTCTACGACCTGCAGGCCAGCTATCAGCTCAACGAAGCGGTCCGTACCTGGGCCACGCTGGGTATGCTCAAGGAGAACGACGTCGGTATGCTGCGTGGCAATAGCCTGATTGGCGGTACCACGCCGAACGGCGGCACCTTTGCCGACGATCGGGTAATCGCCGGCAGCGTGAATCTTGGCGTACAGTTCTAAGCGTCAGTAAGGTTGAAGGGGTCTTCGCCGTTGGCGAAGGCCCCTCTTTTTTTGTATCGGGAGTCGCTGTGTTGTCGAATCGTTTCAAACGCGTTCAATCGCTTGTCTGGGCCGCCGCGGCGGCAGGTGTTCTGGCTGGCTGTGCCTCGGGGCCCGGTAACCCGGCCGGTGACAACGGCGAAGCGCCTCTGGCCGATTCGGACGCGGCGTTTGGTTACGAGCAGACGGACTGGGGCAAACCGTTCTGGGAAAAATGGATGGACAAGGCGCGTGAAGAAGGACGCGCCGACGCCATACGATCCGGTCAGGCGCCGGCGGCCGCAGTGGCTGCGGCGCCGGTGGAGACGATCGATTCATCCGGGATGAAACCCAAGATCGGGGTCTATATCGCGAAGGATCAGCGCGATTCGATGACCGCTTATCGTCTGCTCGCGGCGCTGGAACGCCAGTCGGCGCGGCATGGGCTGACGTTGATCTCGCCTAACGAACTGGATGAAGCCGTTGGCGGCTCGGATGCCTGTGGCTCGGAAAGCCCGCTCGACTGTCCGCGCCTGCTGGCGATCTTCCCCGGTATTCGTGGTCTGCTGGTCGTGGACCCCAAAGGCAGTGGCAACTCGGTAACGCTCGAGTCGCGCATGATGGATCCGGATTTCGATATCCGCTACGAGCCGTTGTCCACGCGCGTGCAGGTTGCGGACGGATCGAACTCGGACCTGGAAATCTGGAGCGATCGTATTCTCGATACCGCGGCCGATCGGATTGGCATCGCGCCCTGGTTCGGTCACAGTTTCGCCCTCAAGGGTGAGGACATGTATATCAATGCCGGCCGGGCTGCGGGCCTTGAAGTGGGTGACGAGCTGGCGGTACACAGCGAAGGCTCGCTGGTGCGTTCGCCCAGCGGCCAGGTGATCGCCTGGGAGCCGGGCCCGGAAGTTGGCCGTGTTCGAATCAAGGAATTTGTCGGCGAGAACATTTCGCTGGCCGAGCAGGTGTCTGGTCAAATGCCCAAACCCAAGGATCGACTGACCTACGCTGACTGAGGCCTTTTGGCTTGTGAAAACGCCGGCTTTATGCCGGCGTTTTTTTTTGCCGTCAAGCGCTCCAGGGGTGGGCTTCGAGCGCCCTGATCGGGCCGAGGATCGATGCCGTTGGCTGTGGAGAGAACGTAAAAAAACGCCGACAAGCTGTAAAACCTGTCGGCGTCCTAGATTAACACGCTATCTACCCGTAGAGACAGAGCGCTAATCAGTCATCATCGAGGTCGCTGTCGGCCGCGCTGTCGCTGTTGAGTGAACCACCACTCTTGTTGAAGTCTTGAACCTCATGCGAGAGTTCATCCGCACGTTCGCGATCGACCGGCTTCGACGTGGACAGATCGTCGTTGACCTGGCTGTCGGCCGCGCTGTCGCGGTTGAGCGAGCCGCCGCTACGGTTGTAATCGCGTACCTCGTTGGCCAGTTCATCAGCGCGTTCATGATCCGCCGGTGTTTTTGGCAGCGATTCGCCATCGGCGTCGATATGCCCGGTGGGTGCGCCCGAGCGGGCCGCACTTTCTTCTTTCAAGGAGCCGTGGTTCTGATTGAACTGCTCGACTTCCTGCGACAATTCCTCGGCGCGGGTCGGCTCATTGGCCTGATCCTGCTCGGCCAGTGCAACGCCAACGCTGCCCATCGTGCCCGCCAAGGCAAAGCCGCAGATCAGTGCGTAACGTGTTTTTGCCGGTCCTTGCATCGTACTTTCTCCTGATTGGTCGGCTTAGCCTTCAGGCCGCCTTTATTCTGGTTTATGCGCTCGATCGCGGCGTTATATTTATTTTGGCGCCGCAGTACGAAAGTAACGCGTCTTCGATTATACCTATATCCAGGCCTATATCGCGCATAAAAAAGCCGGGAGCAATGGGTTTGCTCCCGGCTTGATCCGACGATGTCAGGTGACGTTTAGAAGCGCAGTGCGTTCAGGTTGCCACCGGTCTCGTTATAACGGGTCAGCTCAGCGGCGATCGCCTGACTGTGCGGATACGTGTTCGGCGTCGTGCCGGCGGGCATATGCGTTTCCGGCACGAGGCCCTTGCTGGCATCGGCGTTATAATTTTCGATCTCGTCGCTCAGCTGCATGGCCGTTTGCGACACCTGGGCGGGCTGGCTATCGCCCGTCAGACGATGCCCTACGATCCGGCCCTCGGTGTCCTGACGGTTGAAGGCGTCCAGCTCGTCGGCCAGCTGATCCGCCTGCGGGTGCGCTGCGACCTGCGTGGTTGTTGCCGGCTCGGCTTCTTGTGCGTTGAGCGCTTCCACGGCTTCGGATTGAGCGAAGCCGAGCGAGGAAAAACCGACCAGGCCGGCGATCAGGGCTGCGGATAGGGCCTTGGTAGTGATCTGAGTGTTCATGACGGACTCCTTGAAGACGGTAACGCGCTATTCAGCGCGCTATTAAACGAAAGTCGTATTGCGTTTCAGCGATGGATAAATGGTATTGCCAGATATGTGTATATTCAAGGAATGCGGTGCAACATTTTTGAGTTTGCGCTGTAACGCGTTAATTAACCGTAGAAAATAAATTCAAATAAAATGCGTGCTACATGCAGATAAATAGATGCGCCGACATCGCTGCGCGAAATCCTTGGTTAGATTGCCCGGATAAGCGGGTCGCTATGGACGAGAATCTGGCGGGATTTGCGTGTTGTCTTCAGTAGAGGGCGAGGAGATAGAAAAGCTTCGGGCAGCGAGGCCTTGCCATCAATGTCAGTCATTAAAGCGACTGGGGTTACGTCTTCGTCGCGCTGCTCGATCTAGGGCGCATCTTTCCCCTCGGCGCCGTCGTCCCGCCGATGCCCGGCATTGCTGAGATTCTGGATCTGACCTTTGCCTGTTGCGTGATGGGGCTCGCTCAGAAGTAGTAGGGGTATCTGAACGCGGCTCGATATGGCGAGGCTTTCCACGACAAGACGTTGCCCGAGGCAGTCGCCGCCCGCATACCTGTCGTATAGACGATGAATGGTGCGAGGGCCGCACGCATGGTGCGAGACGTATATCGGTGCGGCCTGCCGGGGCAGGTCAGGGCGTATCGCTCGACCGGATAGCGATACCGTTACGAATGAAGTCCATTACGGCATCCAGTTCGGCATCGTTCAGACCTTCGTTCTGCCAGAGCCCGTAGCGCAGGCCGAGGAAGTGCGCGGTGCCCATGAGCACCCATACCCACACATCCAGATCACCATCTCGAATTTCGTACTTTTCCACGGACTTCTCAAGCGCGCTGATATAACCCCGCGCGAAATCCATGTAGTAGTCCTTATAGATCTGTTCGTCGACGAACAGCGATTCCTGCACGACCCGGTAGAGGTTGCGGCGCTCGGCTACAAAGCGGATGAACGCGGCCATGCCTTCGCGTTCGGCATCCAGCCGCGATAAGCCTGGCGGTATCGAATGGGCAAGCATGCGACGCAGCTCGCGCCCCATATGCCGTACCAGCTCGGCGAGCACGTCTTCCTTGTTCTTGAAATAAAGATAGAACGTGCCTTGAGCTACGCCCGCACCGCGGGTAATGTCGCTTATCGAGGCGCGGAAAAAACCGGTATTGCCGAATGCTTCTTCGGCCGCCGACAGCAATTTCTGTCGAGTCGCCTCGCCACGCGCAGTGGTCGGCTTCAGCGACGACTTTTCGTTACCGGTCACGGAGGTATGAGTCATAGGATATGTCTCATTCATGCTAGCTGCGCTATACAACCGCCGTCAATCGCGAGCCATCGATGCGCGGTGACAGCGGTGACCGCACGCTGACTGTCTTGCGACGGCGAATCCACCAGGTATGGAAAGCGAATAGTATGGCGTCCGCGCGGCTGTTCAACGGTAGGGTGAAAACACGGTCGAGAAATGGGACGTCATGCGGTAGTCTAGCCGCGGCGCGATACGTGCCCATGCCCCGGTAGCTCAGCAGGATAGAGCAGCCGCCTCCTAAGCGGCAGGTCGCAGGTTCGACTCCTGCTCGGGGCACCATTGCTAAACCCGGCGCGCCGCCGGGTTTAGCAATGGTCTTTCGAATAAGCGTCGAACCTGCGACAGATCAACAATACTGGTTCGACGGCTTCGCGCAGCGAAGCCGAATCGTCGCGCAGCGACGAGCCCGAAGGGTGAGCGGCGCCAGCCGCGAATACTCCTGCTCGGGGCACCATTGCTAAACCCGGCGCGCCGCCGGGTTTAGCAATGGTCTCTCGAATAAGCGTCGAACCTGCGACAGACAAACAAGCATGGTTCGACGGCTTCGCGCAGCGAAGCCGAATCGTCGCGTCAGCGACAAGCCCTCGCAGGGTAAGCGACGTTAGCCGCGAATATGGCTGCTCGGGCGTCGGCTCGTCCGTACCATGCTTTTCAGAATGACGATCCGGGTTCGCTCAGAAAAGCCTTTTCGGCCGGCGTGCTTTCACGCCCGAGTAGTGCATTGCGATGGGGATAGCGTCCGAAACGTTCGATGATGGCGTAATGCTGGCGCTCGGCTTTCAGATGACCGGCCAGGCCAAGCGTCTGATAGAGCGAGTCGGCAATGGCATGGTCGGCGAGCGACTCGCTATGCATGAACGGCATGTAGAGAAACGCCCGTTGCTGTGCGGTGAGCCGCTTGTCGTCGCCGGCTGCGATCGCTTCACGAGCGAGCGCCAATGCGGCGGCGTCGTTCTCGAACGCGCGGGCACTGTCTCGATGGATATTACGGGAGAATTGGTCGAGGACGAGAATCTCGGCGAGACGGCCTGGCGGGCGGGTGCGCCAGTGGGCCAGGCCACCGTTGGCCGCTACCGTGAGTGTAGTGCCGAATTGCTGCCGGATGGATTGATCCAGCGCAGCGGATTTGCGAAACCAGTCACGCGGTGCCAGTTCGTCGAACCAGAACTGTACAACCTGCTCGGGTGACGCGGTTTCGTTGCGCTGTTCGCGAGGTGTGTTGTAGCCCCGCTCAGCCACGGCCACGCACGCTCGTCTGATTTTCGACAATGGACGCATGGTAGGCAGCCCGGGCGTCGCTGATCACATGCAACGACGGCCGAAGGAACAGTGCGGTGATCGCTGCACCGATGAGCAAATC
Source organism: Salinisphaera shabanensis E1L3A (assembly GCF_000215955.2). Lineage (GTDB taxonomy): Bacteria > Pseudomonadota > Gammaproteobacteria > Nevskiales > Salinisphaeraceae > Salinisphaera > Salinisphaera shabanensis. The sequence goes on along the minus strand of NZ_AFNV02000009.1, from coordinate 2,174 downwards.
GGGCCAGTTACTGTGGGTCCGGGCGACAAGCGCGGCGGCGGCGACGCCGCTGTCGGCAAACAGGTCGTTGCGCGAGTAAATCCATACCGAGCTCATGTTCTCATCGTCTTCACGGTGGCGGGTCAGTATCAGACAGATGATATTACCGGCCAGCGCGTCTGTGTCGACCACTGCCACGAGCGGCGCCTGCGGCGGCAAGCCGTAACGGCGCTTGGCGATTACCTGCGCGCCGAGGAGCAGACTGAGCGCGTAAACGAGGGTGTCGTCGAGCATATCCAGGGAATCGGCAAGCAAGGGGTGGCGTTGGCGAGCCAGCCGGCGGTGACTCACCCACGAACATGGCCGCGTTCAGCGCGAGCATGATTCAGAGCACGGGTTGCTGACCATCGCGCATGGCCTATAAATGGGCACCGTCTTCGCTGCAACAGCCGGCCATGTCCGTTGGTCTCTGCTGGTTGTCCTAGCTATCGGCCTGAGTAGGGCTCGTATAATTGCGTGTGGGAATTTCCACCCGCACGCTGCTGGCATCGTCGAGCGAGCGCTTCACCTTGAAACCGAGGCTGCGTGCAAGCTGTAACATCGGGCGGTTTTGTGCCAGTACGTCGCCATAGACGATTTCCGTACCGCGGGCGCTGGCCTGGCGTAGCAGACAATCGAGCAAGTGGCGGCCGAGGCCCACACCGGTGTGATCGCGGTGGACGAGAATCGCGAATTCGGCTTCCATGTTGTCCGGGTCGGCAATCAGTGTGCCCATGCCGGCCAATGCCTCCGGCCGATCGTATGGGCTGACCACGAGCGAGACTTCCCGATCGTAATCCACCTGGGTGATACGCGCGGCCATATCGTGCGAAAAATGACGGATGAAATTGAAAAACCGCAGCCGAATCTCTTCTGGACTTAAACTCTCGAGCAGATCGAGTACGAGCGGCTCGTCCGATGGCCGAATAGCGCGCACAATATAACGGCTGTCGCCGCGCAGCGAAACCACGTGGCGCATGCGTGCCGGGTAGGGCGACATCGCCAGCCGGTCTCGTGCCGGCGCGGGTTTTCCGGTGATTTCGATCAGGCTATCGGCCGGCGCCTGCAGCCGACCGCGTGGTCCGGCCGCAACCCGGATATCCAGGCCCGAAAGTTGCGGCAAGTCCACTACCATCTTGCCCAGACGCACCAGCGCCTGGGCCAGGGCTTCGAAGGCCGCGCGCGTGCCGCGCAGTCGTCCAGCGCTTGCGCCTTCGAGCATACGCCGGGCCAGCAGCGCGTCGAGGGGCGCGAATCCATAGGCCGGCTCGATACCGAGCGCTTCATCGCGCACGCTCATCACCATGCCCAGTTCGGCATGGCGATAGACGCGTACACGTACCCGTACGGCCGTCTCCGCCGGCGTTTCGCCGGCGATGCCGTAAGCGCTGAGCAAATGGCTCGCCTCGTCGCTGGACAGCCATTCCACGCCGCTGTTGGCGAGCATGCCCAGCCGTTCGCGCAGGCTGTCGACATCGGCGGTGACGGTCGGGTCGGGCGGTGGCGTTGCGGTCAACAGCTCGCGGGTGAACTGATAGCGTGCGCGATAACGCACCGCACGCATCGCATCGTCGGCGGAAACAAACGTTGCCAGGCGAGCCTGCGCGCTGGCCGCGCGGGCGGGCAGCGCCGTATGCAAGCCAAGCCACACGGTCATGACCCGATGCGAGAACTCGGCATCGGCGATTGCCTTGACCATCGGCTCGTGCGGCTGACCGGCGATCGGGCTGTGTATGAATAGAACGGCATCGACGTTTTCGTCGCGGCAGATGTGATCCAGTGCGTTGAGTGTGTCTCCCAGATCCGAGCGGCCGATATCGATAGCCACGCCCAGGTCGACGGCTTGTGGCGCCTTTGCGGTGAGTGCTTCGCGGCTTTCGCTCGATAGACGCGCCGGTTCGATGGCATGGCGGAACATGGCGTCGGTGCCGAGTGCGCATGCGCCGGCGCCGTTGCCGACCACGACTACCCGATGGCTGCCGATGGTCGGCAGAAGCTCCATCGCTGCAAGCCCGTCGAACAGACCGCCGAGGTTTTCGCATTCGACCAGTCCGGCACGGGCGAAGGCCGCAGAGCGCACCGGGTCCGGGCCCAGCGGACCGTCGTCGACCGCGCGGCGCGTCTGCAGCACGAGCACCGGCTTGACCCGAGCGGCC
>NZ_AFNV02000010.1 GCF_000215955.2 Salinisphaera shabanensis E1L3A | reverse complement strand
ACCCATGTGAAACGGCAACACGCCCTAGGGGATAAAGCCTCGGTTCCTTGGAAATCTGCCCGAATGCTCGGACGGCTTCATCGAGGAATTCTTGACCTAATCCTGGGCGTTGCTTCGCATACCACGCGGCCGCATCTTCAAGGTCTTGTTCTGCTTCAGGGCGCACGCATAGCCGCGAGCTCATAACCGCGTGCGAATATCTGCCACGACGTCGTCTGCGGGACGGCCGGGATTACGATCAAGTTCGTATGCGTCCAAGCGGCGATCCAGCTCTTGCCGCTGCGCGTTAGACAAGGCAAGCACGCCCTGGTCCGCCGCGATACTATCCCAGAGTTCTTCGACTAAATGAATACGCTGTTCGACCGAAAGATTGCGTAATGTCGATGTATTCATGGCGGCATCCTGCTAATTGAATTTCATCCGAAATCGCTTTCCAGAACATAACGTATTTTGCCGTTCGGCCACCAATTCAAAAGCGATCAAACTAGACGATCTGCCGGCATAGCGTTGCCCGCCACGCGATACCCATCCACCCGCCAGCGGCGATTACGGAATGGCCGCACTCGGGTTGTGGGGAGTTTGAGTGCCTTGATAAAGCGTTGGTGAATGCCCGCAGTGCGCTGGGTGTTATCCGGGAATTCGATCTGGTGATGGGCGAGTACGAGCCGGGCGCCGGGGGCGAGGGCGCTGGCCACGTCGCGGGCGAGGCGTTGCATGGCGCGGTGATCGAGGTAGTAGAGCAGTTCGGCGATGACCACGGCTTCGAACCGGTGGCCGGGCAGTGGTGCGGGCAGTTCGATTTGCCAGGCCTGGGCGTGGGGGGCGTTGGCCAGGGCCTGACGGGTGAGTTGGGTCGCGCTCGCGCTGCCGTCGCAGGCTTGTAGTTTCAAGGCGCGGCGGGCAAGCGCCTGGCTGTTGGAGCCGTTGCCGCTGCCCAGTTCGAGGATGCGAGCGATCGGGCCATTGCCGAGCGCACGCAGAATGCATTGGCGTTTGATGGCTTCGTCGCGTGCGGTGAATGTTTGCCAGGGGTCCGGGCCGGCGCGAAACTTGGCTTCGAAGCCGGCGAGATCGATCGCTCTACGGGTCGCGGATTTCATGGTCGGCTGCCAAAACGTTCGACGGGATGGCCAAACCGCACGCACAGGTCGCGGCTGATTTCGAAGCCGTCGGCATCATCGACGAGTTGGCCGAACTGGCTTCGATAGAGTTTGAGTGCTGCCTGTTTCATCGCCGCATGGGTTCGCAATGGCCGGCGTACAATGCGCCCACGCGGTCGCGGGCGGTGCGGTTCGATACGCGGCCAGACGAGATACGACAGGCGTGTGATTGAGTCGGGCCAGGCACGCTTCACGGCCGCCGCGACGGCGCGGTGATCGGCATGGTTGTCGTTCACCGACGGGGTCACGATCAGATCGGGCCGCGGCCGCCGGGCAAGATCGCGCGCCAGGCGGGCGATGGTCGCTCGGCCCTGGAAACCCAGGTCGCCGTCCGGGTAGCCAAGAAAACGCAGATCCTGACGGCGGATGCCGGCGCGGCGCAGCACGCGCCGCGTTTCGGCGTAGCGGGTATCGCGAAGACGCGCCCGCGGCCAGCGTTGACTCTGCGCATGGGAGGCGCCGCCGTCGGTGACCAGCGTGACGTCGACGATCGCGCCGCGCGAACGCAGGGCGGTAATCAGCCCGAAAGCGCCGATGGCTTCGTCGTCCGGGTGCGGGGCGACGACGTGCGCGCGCACCACGCGGTTGAGATCGAGGTGTCTCAAAGTGAGAGTTCGATATGGCGGGCGGCCGCGGCCGCGCCGGTTTTCACCCGTTGCGCGTCCGGCGCGGGCTGGCGCAGATAGACCATCAGATCGGCCATGTGGCCACATAGCGCGTCGGTCTCGAAAAACGCCGACAGGCCCACGCATTGCTGGGCAAGCGTGAGCGCTTGTTCGCCCACATCGAGCACAACGCTGCGCGCATTCGCAACCAATGCAGGATGCGTTTGTGCATCCGTTTCGTACAGGCGCGTGGCGGTGCGCTCAACGATCGCCGCAGCACTGTCGGCCAGGCCGAACAGGCGCCCGAGCCGTGCGGCCTGGTGCGGGTCGCTTTCGCGCTCGCGCATGACGAGATGCCGACGTACGCCATCGAATAGGCCAGCAATACCGCCGGCATGCACGGCCACGAATCGCAGCGCGCCGGCGCTCAACCAGGGTTCGCGTTCGTAGTCGCCGAGCTTGCCGATACGCATATCGTTCGCGGTCAGCGCTGCGTTTCGCCAGCGCACAAGATGCGTATGCGAACGCTGCATGCCCAGCACCTGCCACCAGCGTGTATCGATATCGGGCGGCGTATGCGCCAGATCGACCACCAGCAACTGTTTGCCGGGGCCGTCGGCCACATCGGCGGTCACCAGTGCATGCGTGATCAGCCCTGCGCCGGAGGCGAATGCCTTGCCGCCGTCGAGTCTTCCGTCATCGAGTCGCAGGGCTTCGCCGGCCAAGGGTGCATTCCATACGCCAAAACGTGCGCCGTGGCGTGCGGCGTCGTGCAGGCGCTTGGCGGCGTCGGCTTCGCCATAGCGATGGATAATCTGCAAGGCATCGATATGGCCTTCGAACAGTCGTCCGAGTGCCAGGTCGAATCGTCCGGCTGCGTAGAGCCGGCGCAGCAATACGCGATAGCGTTCGATATCCAATGGGTCGCCAAGTTCGAGCCCGTTTTGCAGACAAGCGATGCCCTCGGCCATGTAGGTACGGTCGTCGGCGTTGCGATCGAGAATGGATAAATCGGGCGGTGCATCGGTCATGCGTTCGGACATCCGTGGGCGGTTTCCAGTAGAGCGAGGCGTTGTTCGGCCGTATCGAGTGCCAGTTCTTCGCCATTCGTGGGTTCGGGCACGACGCGCATGACGAAGCTTTCGGCGCTCGTGCAGTCGTCAGCGAGCGTGCGCAGTTCGTTGACCGGGCGTCCAATGCGCTCGGCCAGGGCGAACGCGATCGTGTCGTCTTCGAGATCGTGGAACGCGCGGCGTGCCTGTGCGCCCCGGCGGTAGCGCTCCAGGGCAGCATCCGGATTCAGGACCGCGGGCATATCGCACGTGGCCTGGCGAGCGCGCAGCGTATCGGCCAGGCCGTCCACGGCACGCCCGGTCACGCGCGAAGAGGTCGCCACGCGTACGGCACGATCATGTCGTACGCGATGGCCGGCTTCGCGCGCGGCGGTCACCAGACGCACGTCTTCGTGGGTGGCGACCTCATCGAAGCCGCCCAGCGCGGCATAGATGTCGGCTCGAAAACCCAGGCTCGCGCCCCCCTGTGATGGGTGTGAGGGCGCGGGATCGTGGCCGAGCGGGTCGACGGTGCGCTGCAGACAACGCAGACGTTCCCAATAATGCTCCACGCGTCGATGCATATCGGTTGCCGGCGCATCGGGGCGTTCGATATAGCCTGCGACGACATCGGCCTCGCGCAGTGCCTTGATGCTGGCTTCCACCCAGTCGGGCGCCGGAATGGAATCGGCATCGGTGCTCAGCAGCAGTTCGATATCGCCGGGCTGACGCGTTCCAGCCAGCGTTTGTGCGCCCAATGCCATGGCGGCACGGCGTGCGCGGCCGGCGCTGGCTTGTGATTGGCGCTCGATGCGTGCCGTGACCAACGTGTAGTCGAGCAGAGGTTGACGCGCCTGCACATAGGTTTCGCCGCCATCGGCGCAGCCGTCGAACAACAGGCATACGATGAAGCAATCCCGGCTCACACTTTGCTGTGCGAAGGATTCGAGCAGGGCTGGCAGCGACTCGAACTCATCGCGCACGGGTACGCAGATGGCGACGCGGGTGCGTGCAGCACAGTTCATGGCTTGCAACGGCAGGTTGTACGAGGCAGTCGCTGTGAACCCACGCGGGATACGCTCACCCATGAGGCTTGCTTGATTCGCTCGGCATAGGCGCCGATGGTAGCGCCTGCCTGCAAATTCGGTAATGCGTAGTAATGCGGGCGTTTTTTCGCATACGCGCTAGGTAATCGCACTCATCTCTCGGCGAGCAACTGACGATAGATCGCCACGTAATCGCGGGCCATGCGCTCGGCGGTGAAGCGCTCGAGAAAGCGCGCGCGGATTGTGCTGCGGTCGAGTTCGGGCAAACGCGCGACGGCGTTCACGGCTTCATCCATGGTTTCGACAATGAAACCGGTCACGCCGTGTTCGACCACTTCCGCTACCGCGCCGTTGTTCCAGGCGATGACCGGGGTACCGCAGGCCATGGCTTCGATCATCACCAAGCCGAACGGCTCGGGCCAGTCGATCGGAAACAGCAGCGCGGATGCGGCCGAAAGCAGCTCGCGTTTACGGGCATCGTCCACGCCGCCGACGTGTTCGATCGCGCCGCCCAGCGCCGGTTGTACGTGGTGTTCGAAATAGTACGGATTTCCGGGGTCGCGACTTCCGGCTAGTTTGAGTGCATGTTCGCAACGTCTGGCAATCTGGATCGCTCGGTCGGGACGTTTCTGATCGGTCATGCGGCCGATGAACAGCAATGCCTGTTCCCGAGCGTTTTGTTGCGGCTGGCCGAAGCGGGCCGGATCGAGCCCATGCGTGACAATGCCGCGGCAGTTGGACGGCGGTATCGTACGGGCCTGGCTTGCAGAGATGGCCGCGACAGGCAGATCGGGAAAGGCAGAGAAGAACAGTTGTCGGTCGAGTTCGTCGGTACGCCAGTGGATGGTGGTCAGGCTGTGTTTGCGTCGCTCGCCGAGCAGCGCGGCATGAAAGAACTCGCCGTGGCAGTGCACGATATCGAAATCGGCCAGGCGTTCGCGCAGCTGCTCCATGAGGGCGGCTTCGAGTACACCGGGCAGGCCGGGCGGGACCTGGCCGTCGCGGGCCTCGAAGAAGGCGAGACTTTCGAGCGCGCTCACGCAGGGCAGGTCGAGATCGCTGTCGGCGCTTGCGAATACCGTGACTTCGTGGCCAAGCGCGTGCAGCGCGTAGCTGAGGTCGACGACGATACGCTCGGTACCGCCGGCCTCGCGCGCGGGCAACGGCAGGATAAGCGGTGAGATCTGCGCGATACGCAGCGGCCGGTTCGGGGTCATGGCACGGGGATGATGGTTCACGGCGACACAGGATATAGCGCGCCCATGTTTATCATGCACATCGCCCTGCAGGGGTGTCTTAGAGCCCACGATGTCGAATACGGCCTGACCGCCGATACCGGCGGGCATATTCGTTATTTGCTGGAACTGGCCCAGGCCTCGGCCCGCGATCACGATATCGAGCGTATCGATATCGTCACCCGCGCGTTCGATACGGATTTTACCGGCGGCGACTATCGCAGCGGCCTGGAATACGTGAGTCCGAAAGTGCGGATCATCCGCCTGCCCACGCCCGACCCGGCCTATCGCAGCAAGGAAGACCTCTGGGATCAGCTACCCGCGTTCAGCGATGCGCTGGTCGACTATATCGGGACGCTGGCGCGCGCGCCGGATGTGCTGCATGCCCACTATGCGGATGCTGCGCATGTGGCAGCCGACGTGAAACAGCGCCAGGGCATTCCGTTCGTGTTCACCGCGCATTCACTGGGCCAGCCCAAGCGCGATTACGCGGCGGCCGCAGCGAATACACCCAGCGCACAGGCGAGTAGAGCGTTGGATCGCCGCATTCACACCGAGAACCAGGCGTTGCACGATGCGAGTCTGGTGATTGCCAGTTCGCGCGATGAAGCCGAGCTTCAGTACGCACAGTATCCGGACTACGAGCCGGGCCGTATCCGCGTGATTCGTCCGGCCAGCGATTTGCAGGCCTTCGCCCGCTCGCAGCCGAATGACCGGGTACACGCCTTGCTGTCGCGTTTTCTCAACGAACCCGACAAGCCGGCGCTGCTTGCCATTGCTCGACCGGTCACACGCAAGAACCTGGCGAGCCTGGTCCGTGCCTATGGTGAGTCTCCCGAATTGCAGGCGCAGGCAAATCTGGTGATTCTTGCCGGCGGTCGTCAATCGCTGGATGCGCTCGAACCCGAGATCGCCGATAACCTGCGGGAAATGCTGGAGCTGATCGATCATTACGATCTCTATGGTCGAGTGGCCTATCCCAAACAGCATCACGGCGCCGACGTGCCGGCTTTTTATGCCTGGGCGCGCGAGCGCGGGGGGCTGTTTGCGAATGTCGCGTTCAACGAACCCTTCGGGTTGACCCTGCTGGAAGCCGCGGCCGCGGGTTTGCCGGTCATCGCCACCGATTCCGGTGGCCCGAACGACATTATCGAGCAGTGCCACAACGGCGTACTGGTCAACCCGTGCTCGACGCATGCGATCGCATCGGCCGCGACGGCGCTGTTCGACGATCGCGAGCGCTGGCTGGCGTGTCAGGCCGGTGGCCGCAAGGCAACGGCCGTGTTTGATTGGGCGCGCCATGTCGATTATTACCATCGTTTGCTCAACCGCCTGTGTGGTGTTGGACCAAAGCGTGCGCCGGTCGAGCGGGCGTGTCCCGATGCCATGCTGGTCTGCGATATCGATGGCACGCTCGTCGGTTGCTCGCAGGGGGTGACACATTTCAATGCCTGGCAGGCGAGTCAGTCACGGTTGCGTTTCGGTGTGGCCACCGGGCGCAGTTTTCACAGTGCGCTGTTGATTCTCGAGCAGTCGGGCATCGCCTGGCCGGATTTTCTGATCACCTCCGTCGGCGCCGAGATTTATCGGTTGGCGCCGGACGGCGTCGCCTATGTTCGCGATACGCGCTGGGCGGAGCAGATCGATCGCGGCTGGGATCGAGCCGCGGTGGCCGATGTGCTCGACCGCGTGCCGGGCCTGATCGCCCAGTCGCCGCTGGAACAGCGTCCGCACAAGATCAGCTATCTGTGCGATTCGGGTGACGACATCGCCCCGCGCCTGCGGGCACAGCTTGCCGACAACGGGCTCGAAGCCCGGGTGATTCATAGCAACGATCGCTGTGTCGACGTGCTGCCGGTTCATGCGTCGAAAGGGGCAGCGGTGGCCTATCTGGCCGACGATACCAACACCCACCACGAACGCGTCTATGTGGCCGGGGATTCGGGTAACGACCTGGAAATGCTGCAGACGCTGCCGTGCGCGATTGTTGTGGCCAACTATCGAGACGGCCTGAACAAGGCAGCGGGACTGGGTCACGCCTATTTCGCTCGAGCCACCCACGCGCGGGGCGTGATCGAAGGCGTAGCGCATTTTCAGGCCCAGTGCCACGTGTCGTGAAAACGAGCGTACTTACGCTTGTACGCGGTCGGCATGCCCACTTGATCAACCTGATGCACGGGCTCAACGCCCAGTTGCGCCCGCCGGACGAACTGATTATCGCCTGGATGCAGACGGATATCGATGAAGATCTGCCGGCGACCGATTTCCCTGTCCGGCATATCCGGGTCGCCGGTACCGATCTGCCGCTAGCGCGTGCGCGCAATTTCGCGGCTGAGTGCGCGGGCCACGAAGGGCTTATCTTTCTGGATGTCGACTGTATTCCCGCGCCGGAGCTGGTTCGCTGCTACCGTGAGGCGTTGGCAAATCAGGCCGGTCTGTTCATGGGGGAGGTGCGTTATCTGCCGACCGATGCCGTTCGCGTCGATGCGGCGGGTGCGCTTGATTTTGAGCGCCTGAATCGGTTGGGCGAAATTCACCCCGCGCGGCCGGCCCTTGGTAGCGATGCGCCCATACCGGAAGGCGATCCCGGTCAGCTCTGGGGATTGTCGTTCGCGCTACGGCGTAGCGATCACGAGCGTGCCGGCGGCTTCGACGAAGCCTATGAAGGCTACGGCGGTGAAGAAACCGACTATGCATGGCGCCTGGCCGCGGCCGGGGTCGATTTCTACTGGTTGGCCGGTGCACGGGCCTGGCACCAGCACCATCCGTTGTATCGCCCGCCGTATCCGCACTTCGATGCCATCGTTGCCAACGCGCGGCGTTTTCATGCGCGGTGGGGGCGTTGGTGCATGGATTATTGGCTGGGTATGTTTCGCGATGCGGGCTTGGTCGAATGGTCGCCTTCGGCCCGCGATATCGTGGTGCTTCGACAACCGACGCCTGCCGAGATCGACAGCGCCCGCCTGGACGGTGAGGTCCGCTACGGCTAGACGCGGGCTAGCTGCCGGTCGCAGCAATCGTCATGGGATGTGGCGAACGAGTGTCGTCGTGACGCCATAGCGTGTCTACGCGCGACTGGAGCCAGCCCGCAGCACGCGCGGCGGCGTCCGGGTCGTGGAGCCCGCGCTGACAGTCGGTATCGAGCGCGCGGGCGCGCGCCAGCAAATCCACCCAGCCTTCGAGGCCACCCGGCCATTGGGGCAGATGAATGGCCGCGCCGAGCTCGGCGAGGGCTTCGGCCTTGCGTTGTTGTTCGTCGAAATAGCGCCATTCCGGCGCGCAGATGAAAGGCCGGCGCGCGCGCATGACTTCATGCACGGTGTTGTCGCCCGCCGAGGCGATGACGATATCGGCCGCTGCGATGTAATCGCTGGTATGCGATACCCAGCCGTGGTTGATGAGGTTCGCGAAATCGGTTTCGTGGCCCTCGCAGTGCAACGGGCCGACGGTTACGAACAGCGTATCGGGCGCCGCGCGTGCGGCGACCGTCAGCGGCGCATAGGGCGTGCCGGCACCGCCGCCGCCGGTGATCGCGACCACGATTTCCCGATCGGCTGGCAAGCCGAGCGCCCGTCGTGCCGCGCCGCGATCGTCACGGCGTTCGCTGCTCGTGCATAGGCCGCCGCTGTAGAAGGTCTTGGCACGCGCCCAGTCGGGATAGTCGGGCTGTTCCAGCCGTGCATCGAACGGGGCGAGCATGCCGGCACAGGCATCGTAGGCGGCGAGATGGCCGGCATCGCCGCGGTTGCCATGCATACGAATCTTGATCGCCGGCACGCTGGCGATGCGCGAAAGCAGCGCCAGTTCGGCCGAGACATCGATGACGAACAGGCCGGTGTCGCGATCGTCCAGATGGTCGAGAATACGGCGCATGGTCTGGCGCATCGAGGGCAGCCCCAGCGGAACGCAATGCATGACCGATGGCGTGGGCTGATCGTAGAGCGCGGGCGTGGGTACGGGCGCGCCGATCATGTTCGGCAGGGCGACGATCTCGATATCGCGCTCGAAGCCGTCGAACAAGGACGGGTCGGCCGTGAGCACGCTCACCGGTTGCGTCGCCGGCAGCTCACGCACGATCGCCATCGTGCGCTGGGCATGTCCGCGCCCCTGGTGATGAACGAAAAAACTGATCGGCTTGGCCATGCGGGAATCGGGTAGAACCCGGTATCACCGGGAAAGAACCTATCGCGCTATGATCTGCGTGGCGAGCGTTTTCGGAAACCGTAGTTTCCGGTATTTAAACGAATTAGCTGTGCCGAATATTCCGATGTAGCGACTGAGTTAGTTACCAAGCCTCAGGTTTCAAAATAGGCTTGCCTTTCCGATTGGTTATGGATCGAGGAAGTTGGGCGGATGCGAGTTCGTCTTCTTTAAGTTGGCGCCGTGTCCAGTTGGCCAAAGCGTCAAGCTGCCCGCTACGGCGATTCGAGCGTTCTCTAGAGGGTAATAGTAGACCCCGGACAATGTCGGGAAAGTCGTATTTGAGCATTGTTAGCGCGGGTGCAAGATCGGAATCGTTGCTTACAAGCACGATTTGATCGACACGTCCGTGGGTAGCGTCGCGGTACATATGCAGTCCGATGTTGACATCGGTTTGTTTCTCTTCGAGAACCATTACTCGCGCAAGTTTACAGTCCTCTAATAGCCGTGCTTTTTTGACCGTGGTTGCGTGATAGCCGTATATAACTTCAGTCGGCCCGGAGGGCGCGAATGCGAGAGCGTTGTGATAACGGCGTTGGCGATCCGGTGAGAGTGGGTCGGAGGCGTATCGGCCCAGGATCGGTGCCGTAAAGAACTTTACCGCTAAAAGTTCGAAGGCGGGGTTTGGCGCAGAGCTTAGAATGACTTGCTCTAACAATTGTCGTATGTCGAGCCACTTGAAGCGGCTGCGCGTAAGCGCCGAGTAGTAAAGGTTGTAGCCATCGATATAAGCGATGGTGCGTAGCGGTTGGAGCGAGCGAGAGGACAAATCCATGTGGCTCCACAAAAGAAAAAACCGCCCGAAGGCGGCTTTTTCGCCCCGAGGCGCGAGTCATGTCGCGCTGCGCCAAGGGGTAGGTTGGATATAAGTATTCAACAAACGGTTGATTAATGCAATACGTTACTCAAGTTCGTTAGAACACCTCGAACAGGCCGGCCGCACCGATGCCGCCGCCGACACACATGGTCACGACCACATACTTCGCGCCACGACGCTTGCCTTCGATGAGGGCGTGGCCGGTCATGCGGGCGCCGGACATGCCATAAGGATGGCCGATGGCGATGGAGCCGCCATTGACGTTGTACTTGTCCGGGTCGATGCCGAGATAGTCACGGCAATACAGGCACTGACTGGCGAACGCTTCGTTGAGTTCCCACAGGCCGATATCGTCGACCTTCAGGCCGTAGCGTTCCAGAAGCTTCGGCACGGCATAGATCGGGCCGATGCCCATTTCGTCCGGGTCACAGCCGGCCACGGCCATGCCGACATAGGCGCCCAGCGGTTCCAAGCCGCGACGCTCGGCTTCGGCGGCTTCCATGAGCACGCTCGCCGAGGCGCCGTCGGACAGCTGCGAAGCGTTGCCGGCGGTGATAAAGCGACCTTCGCTGATCTGCTGGCCGTTCTTGAACACCGGGTTCAGGCCCTGCAGACCTTCCAGCGTGGTGCTCGGACGGTTGCCTTCGTCCTTGTCGAGCGTGACTTCGACTTCGCTGATTTCGCCGGTCTGCTTGTCCTGCTGCTTCTTGATGGTGGTCAGCGGCACGATTTCGTCGTCGAACTTGCCGGCTTCCTGGGCCGCGGCCGTGCGCATCTGCGACTGGTAGGCGTATTCGTCCTGCGCTTCGCGCGAAACGTTGTAGCGATCGGCCACGACTTCCGCGGTTTCGAGCATGGACATGTAGATGTCCGGCCGATGCTCGACCAGCCACGGGTCACGTGCACGGAAGGTGTTCTGGTGCTCGTTCTGAACCAGCGATACCGATTCCAGACCACCGCCCACGACGACGTTCATGCGGTCGTTGACGATCTGCTTGGCGGCGGTGGCGATCCCCATCAGGCCCGACGCACACTGGCGGTCGATGGTCATGCCCGGTACGGAGGTCGGCAGCCCGGCACGGATCGCACACTGACGGGCCACGTTCTGGCCCGTGGAGCCCTGCTGCAAAGCTGCGCCCATGATCACATCGTCGATGTTTTCGCCTTCGAGCTTGGCGCGCTTGAGCGCATGCTCGATCGCATGGCCCCCGAGCGCCTGGGCCTGGGTGTTGTTGAATGCGCCGCGATAGGCCTTGCCGATCGGCGTGCGGGCGGTGGAAACGATGACTGCTTGTCGCATGGGACTCCTCGATTGTTCTTGCGGTAATGGCCTGATGTGTTGTTCTCGGCCCATGACCTTTGGCCAGGATTGCGCGACGGCGGAGCCGCGCCGGGCAGAAGACCGCGATTAAGGCCGTTGTAAGTTTTTCGAAACGGCCTTTCGAAAAAAGCCGTGTCGCAGTATGTTGAGCCGCTCAAAAGGCGTCAAGCGACGTGCGCGCTGTCGTCTGACGATCAATCGCGCGAGGTGATCGGGCCTTGTATGACGGTATCGCAGCATATTGCCATCGCGTATGTTACACGCAGTGAACGATCGTTCGGTATCGTTTGCAACACTTTCGCAAGAACAACAAGGGAGTCTTCATGTCGCTGGTCGATCAACTCAACGCCCAGATGCGTCTGCCGGTCATCGGTTCGCCGATGTTCATTCTGTCCAATCCGGATCTCGTGATCGCGCAGTGTATGAGCGGGGTGATCGGCTCGTTCCCCGCGCTCAACGCGCGGCCGGCCGACGAACTACCGGTCTGGCTCGAGCGCATCACGACGACGCTCGACGAGGCGCGTGCGGCCGACCCGCAGGCCAGGATCGCGCCGTTCGCGGTCAACCAGATCGTGCACGCGTCGAACGATCGTCTCGAACACGACCTGAAGGCCTGTGCCGACTTCAAGGTGCCGCTGATGATCACCAGCCTGCGCGCGCCGCATGCCGCGGTGGAAGTGGCCCACGACTACGGCGGCCATGTGTTCCACGACGTGATCAGCGTGCGCCATGCCGAAAAGGCCGTGGAAGCCGGCGTGGACGGGCTGATCGTGGTCTGCGCGGGCGCGGGCGGCCATGCTGGCACGCTCAGCCCGTTTGCGCTGGTGTCTGAGATTCGCCAGTTCTGGGACGGCCCGCTGATCCTATCCGGCTCGATCACACGTGGCGAGCATATTCTGGCCGCCCAGGCGATGGGTGCGGACTTCGCCTATATGGGCACGCGTTTCATCGCCAGCGCCGAGGCCAATGCGGTGGAGGAATACAAGGCGATGGTCACGCAGTCCACGGCCAAGGATGTGATCTATTCCAATCTGTTCACCGGCGTGCACGGTAACTATTTGCGCGGCTCGATCGAGAATGCCGGGCTGGACCCGAATGCGCTGCCAGAATCCGGCAAGGAAGCGATGACGTTCGGCAGTGATCGCGAGAAGAAAAAAGCGTGGAAGGATATCTGGGGCGCAGGCCAGGGCGTGGGCAGTATCGACAGCGTGCTGCCCGCGAGCCAGATCGTGGATCGCCTGGTTGCGGAATACGACGCGGCGCGCAAGCGGGTGGCTTGATCCTAAGCGGGCGCGTGGCGCCAGCGACTTGCAAGCACGCTGATGCGTTGGGGCAAAGCCTTCAGCGCACTGCTGGCGGTTCGATCGCGCGCCAACGCCGGGTGATTCCAGGCGCTGAAAACCGTTTGTCCGGAATCCATGCGCCGGTGTGAGTTCGAAATTCGAACTCGCGTCGCGCTCATGGCAGCCGGGCCGGCAATCTCCGTAGGACTGCTGATATACGCTGCCTGTCGGGTTCGTTTCCATGCCGATTCAACAGCCGCTGCCCACACCGGGTAGCGGCGACGAATTTCCCGCCAGCGCAAAGCCTGCGTTGGCGAACGAAAAGGAACCAAGCCATGCAAGCAGAAGCCATGCTCAAGACGCATCCGAACCCGCTGTCGGTCCAGAAGCAGTTGGTCGCCTGCGTCGAAGCCTGTTTCGACTGTGCTCATCACTGCACCGCCTGTGCCGACGCCTGTCTCGCTGAAGACAACGTGGCCGATCTGCGCGGCTGCATCCGTACGGATCTCGACTGTGCCGATATCTGTAATACGACCGCGCGTGTATTGTCGCGCCAGACCGCGTTCGGCGAATCGCCGGCGGCCACACAGGTGAAAGCCTGCCGTGACGCCTGCCAGAAATGTGCAGCGCATTGCGAAGGCCACGGCGATCAGAACCAGCACTGCGCCCTGTGTGCCGAGGCCTGCAATCGCTGCGTGAAAGCCTGCGATGACCTGCTGGGCGAGATTGATTCGTAAGGCATAAGGCCAAGACTCGATCGGAGCACGGCGCATTGCGATGCGCCGTGCTTTTTTTTGGGTATCGTCAGCGCTAGATAAAACGAGTTCGACAATCCGGGCACTGCTGGTTCGGGCATGGCAAGCATGTATGCGCCGTACGGCTCAGCCGCATCGATCTGGCGTGGCTTGCGCTCGCCGGGCAGCCATTGGGTGGGCAACCTATTCACGCGTTGATTCGAATCAGGCTCTGACGATATGCGTCGTTGAGACGTCACGACTATGATCGTGAACATAAAAAAGCCGCTTCGGTATCGAAGCGGCTTTTTTCGTCGAGGTGGTGGTTCTCTATTTCTTGCGCTGCAAGAACTTGTTCATGATGGCGCGCACTTCGTCGGAAAAGAGCCGTTCGCTGAAGTGCTCGATTTCTCGTTCGATATGCCCGCCGAGATCGTCGCTGCCCATACCCTGGCGTAACAGCTGTTTGCTCAGGCGTACCGCTTCCGGCGGTTTGGATGCGAGTTTCTCTGCGATGGCCGTGGCCCGGTCGGCCAGTTCGGCGTCCGGTACACGGTAGGCGATCAGACCCATGCGCAGCGCTTCTTCGGACTCCAACGTATCGCCGGCCAGCAACAGACGTGCGGCGTTCTGGCGGCCGACCAGGGCTGGCAGAAGCAGGCTGGAACCGGCCTCGGGTACGAGTGCGAGATCGATGAAGGCGGTATAGAAACGCGCGCTTTCGTTGGCGATCACGAGATCGGCGTGCAGCAGCATGGTGGTGCCGATACCGGTGGCCTGGCCCTGTACCGCGATCAGGATCGGCTTATCGAGGGCGATCAGCGCCTTGATGAACTTCATCGCCGGCCCGCCGCCGCTTTCCGCGCGGCTTTCCGGCGTGGCGTTGGCGAAATCGCCGATATCGTTGCCGGCACAGAACATGTCGCCGGCGCTATCGATGAGTAGGGTGCGTACGTCGTCGTCCGTACGGGCATGGTCGGCCACGCGCTGCATGTCGGCATACATGGCGCCGGTGAGCGCGTTGCGCTTATCGGCGCGGTCGATGGTCAGACGCAGCACGCCGTTGGTCTGGGTAGTGCGGATATAGCCGCTTTCGAGTTCGGGTTGGGTCATGGGGCAATCCCTTTGCTATTAGAAAATGATGAGCGACAGCGACTGCGCGATACAGGCCGGCTTTTCGCTGCCTTCGATTTCGATAGTGACCGTGTTGTGCAGCATGTAGCGGTTTTCGCCGCGCGGCTCCACGGCTTCGAGCTTCTGGCGGGCGCGTACTTTTGAATCCACCGGCACGGGGGCGATGAAGCGTACCTTGTCGAGGCCGTAGTTGACGGTGGTGGTCACGCCTTCGATACGACGAATCTGGCTGGTGAGCTGCGGCAGCAACGACAGGGTCAAAAACCCGTGCGCTATGGGCGCGCCGAACGGGGACTCGCGCTTGGCGCGCTCCACGTCGACATGGATCCACTGGTGATCTTCTGTCGCATCGGCAAATTTGTTGATTCGGGCCTGGTCGATCAGCAGCCAGTCGCTGACGCCGATTTCTTCACCCACCAGCGCCTGCAAGGCGTCTATGTTTTCGATGATCTGCACGGCATTCTCCTCTCGCGCGCATTAAAAAGCCGGTAGGCACGACGCTCGCAAGCGAGCGCCGCGCGTACCGGCCGATAAGCCATGCTCGACGCTGCGGTCAGCTGACGGCTTTATCGAGTTCCGGGATGATTTCGAACAGATCGCCGACGAGGCCGATATCAGCCACTTCGAAGATCGGTGCTTCTTCATCCTTGTTGATGGCCACGATCGTGCCCGCGTCCTTGATACCGGCCAGATGCTGGATGGCACCGGAAATACCGAAGCACATGTACAGCTCGGGCGAGATGATCTTGCCGGTCTGGCCGACCTGCATATCGTTGGGTACGAAGCCCGCATCGACGGCCGCACGCGAGGCGCCTACGCCAGCGCCGATCTTGTCGGCGAAGTCGTAGATGATCTTGAAGTTCTCTTCGCTGCCGACGCCACGGCCGCCTGAGATGACTTTCCCGGCCGTCTGCAGGTCGGGGCGGTCGCTCTTGGCCTGTTCGAGATTCACGAAGCGGGTATGCGACGGGATCTCGGCGTCGAACGACGTGGTTTCGATTTCAGCATTGCCGCCCTCGGCCGCAGCCGGGTAGGAGGCACAACGCACCGAGGCGACCAGCGTCTGATCTTCCGGTGCCTTGACCGTGATGATCGCATTGCCGGCATAGATCGGACGGTCGAACTCGTGCGCGGAATGCACGGCCATGATGTCGGTGACCATGGCCACGCCCAGTTTGGCCGCCACGCGCGGCATCAGGTCCTTGCCGAAGGTGGTGTTCGGGCCGAGCACATGACTGTACTCGCCGGCCTTGGCGGCCGCGGCGATCTGCGGCGCGAGTGCCGCAGCGGTCGGGTGCTTGTTGGCGTCGTTATCGGCCTGCAGCACCTTGGTCACGCCTTCGAGCTTGGCGGCTTGTGCCGCGATATTGGCGCCGTCGTCGCAGAGCACGAGCACGTCGATCGCGGTCGGGCTCATTTGCTGCGCACAGGTGACCGCGCGGGCGGTCGACTGGATGAGTTCGCCGTTGAGATAGTCAGCGATGATCAGAATCTTGTTGCTCATAGCAGGCCCTTTTCCTTGAGTTTGCTCACCAGTTCGTCGACCGATTCGACCTTGATACCGCCGCCACGCTGCGGTGGGGCCATGGTCTTGACGGTTTCGAGCATCGCGGCGCGTTCCACGCCGAGATCGTCGAGACTGGTGTCTTCGATCGGTTTCTTCTTCGCCTTCATGATGTCCGGCAGCTTGAGATAGCGCGGCTCGTTCAGACGCAGGTCAGCGGTGATCACGCCGGGCAGGTCGATATCCAGCGTTTCCAGGCCGGCGTCGATCTCGCGGGTGACCTTGGCGGTCTCGCCGTCGAGTTCGATTTCAGAAGCGAACGTCGCCTGTGGCCATTCCAGCAGGGCCGCCGTCATCTGGCCGGTCTGGTTGGAGTCGTCGTCGATCGCCTGTTTGCCCATGAGAAAGACCTTGGGCTCTTCCTTCTTGGCCAGCGCTTCGAACACACGGGCGGCAGTCAGCGGCTGGACCGGCTCGTCGGTCTTGACGTGGATCGCACGGTCGCAGCCGAAGGCCAGCGCGGAGCGTAGCTGTTCCTTGGCGGCTTCCGGGCCAATGGTTACGGCCACGACTTCGTCCGCGCTGCCGGCTTCTTTCCAGCGCATGGCCTGCTCGACGGCGATTTCGTCGAACGGGTTCATGCTGTGCTTGACGCCGTTCTCGACGACGCCGGAGCCATCCGGCTTGATCTGGATGCGCACGTTGTAGTCGATCGCGCGCTTGACGCTCACCAGTACTTTCATGTGTCGGTTCTCTTGTCGCTATGTCTTTTAAAAATACCCGGTCGCCGCGACTCGCTTCTAGCGCGCTCCGCAGCGCCCGTGGCTACATTGCCGAGTATTTCGGTCCGCCGCCGCCCTCCGGCGGTACCCAGGTAATGTTCTGGGACGGATCCTTGATATCGCAGGTCTTGCAATGCACGCAGTTGGCAAAGTTGATCTGGAATCGCGGCTTGCCGTCGTTGTCCTCGACCACTTCGTACACGCCCGCCGGGCAGTAGCGCTGCGCGGGTTCGGCGTACTTGGGGAGATTGTGCTCGATCGGAATCGACGGATCGGTCAGCTTGAGGTGACAGGGCTGGTCTTCCTCATGGCCGGTGTTCGACAGGTGCACCGACGACAGGATATCGAACGATAGCTTGCCGTCGGGCTTGGGATATTCGATCTCGGTGCACTGCTCGGCCGGTTTGGTGGCCGCATAGTCGGGCGTGGTGTCGTGGAAATTCCACGGCGCCTTGCCCTTGAACCAGTTCTGCTCGATATAGTTGAGCGCGCCGCCCTTGAAGGTGCCGAACTTGTGCAGTGAGGCGCCGAAGTTGCGGCTGGCGTACAGCTCTTCGTACACCCAGCTGTTCTTGAACGCCTCGGTATAGCCGGTCAGCTCGTCGCCGCCTTCACCGCCGTTTGCCAGCGCATCAGCCGCCGCTTCTGCTGCGAGCATGCCCGACTTCATGGCGGTGTGGTTGCCCTTGATCTTGGCAAAGTTCAGCGTGCCGGCATCACAGCCGATCAGTACCGCGCCCGGCATGGTCATCTTCGGCAGCGAGTTCAGCCCGCCCTTGGTAATCGCGCGCGAGCCGTAGGATACGCGTTTGCCGCCTTCAAGATACTGGGCGATCTTCGGGTGATGCTTGAAGCGCTGGAATTCCTTGAACGGCGACAGATATGGGTTTTCGTAGTTCAGGTCCACGATCAGCCCGACTGCCACGCGGTTGTCTTCCAGGTGATACAGGAACGAACCGCCACTACCGGAAAGGTGGAGCGGCCAGCCTGCACCGTGGATCACCAGGCCCGGCTCGTGTTTCTCCGGATCGATCTCCCAGATTTCCTTGAGGCCGATCCCGTAATGCTGCGGGTCGACGTCTTTATCGAGTTCGAATTCGCGAATCAGCTGCTTGCCGAGATGGCCGCGGCAGCCTTCGCCGAAGAGGGTGTACTTGGCGCGCAGTTCCATACCGGGGACATGACTGTCCTTGGGTTCGCCGTTCTTGCTGACACCCATTTCGCCGGTAATGATGCCCTTGACCACGCCGTCTTCGACGATGGGGCTCTGAGCGGCAAAACCGGGATAGATTTCCACGCCTAGCGATTCGGCCTGTTCGCCGAGCCAGCGGCCAAGCTGGCCGAGGGAGATGATGTAATTGCCTTCGTTATGCATCGGCGCCGGCACGAAAGCATTGGGCATCTTCGAAGCCTTGCTTTCGCTGGTGAAGAAATAGATTTCGTCACGTGTGACCGGCACGTTCAGCGGCGCACCGTTTTCTTTCCAGTCGGGGAAGAGTTCGTTCAGCGCACGCGGTTCGAACACCGCGCCGGAGAGCAGATGGGCGCCAACCTCCGAGCCCTTTTCGACGATACAGACCTCGAGTTCGGGGCTTTTCTGCTTGAGACGACACGCAGCCGACAGGCCCGCGGGGCCCGCGCCCACGATGAGCACGTCGTATTCCATGACGTCGCGTTCGGTTTCTTCACTCATATAGTTTTTGCTCTTGACTGGCTCGTCACACCACGAGGAGCGCGGAACCGTCGGTGGAAACGGCCGTAAGCGCTCGGCAACGAGCGAAGGGCGCCATGATGGCACCGTTGTTTACGAGTCGCCATCCCGCGCGTTGACCGACGCTGCGCGCCGGTTTTGCGAAATAGGACCCCACTTGCGACATGATCAGACCTTCATGCCCGGCATGTTCAGCGATGCGGTATTGCCGCCGTCGACCGGCAGGGCCTGGCCGGTGATGAAACTGGCATCATCGCTGGCCAGAAACGTAATCGCGGCGGCCAGTTCTTCGGGCCGACCATAGCGGCGCAGTTCGCAGCGCGTGCCGAGCTTGTGGGTCTTGTCGTTGGCTTCGGCATAGTCGAAGACCGGCTTCGTCATGCCGGTTTTGACCAGGCCCGGGCAAACCGCGTTCACGCGCACATTGTACTGGCCGAGATCGCAGGCACTGGTCTGAGTGAGATTGATCACGGCAGCTTTCGAGGCGCTGTAGGCGTTGCCGCCCGCGCCGGAGCGCACGCCGGCCACCGAGGCCGTGTTCACGATCGCGCCGGCGCCGGCGTCACGCATATGCCGGCTGACGGCACGCGTGAAATGCATGGTGCCAAACAGGTTCACGTCCACGACATCGCGCCAGGTATCCAGGTCGTTGTCGGTTACCGGCGCATAGTCGCCGCCAGCGATGCCAGCATTGTTGCAGAGTACGTGGATGGCACCATGGTCGGCCGCAACACGATCGACCAGAGCCGTCACGTTCGGTTCGTCGCGCACATCCAGCGCCGCGATTTCGTGGCCGCTGCCGGAGAGTTCGTTCAAAACGGCTTGCAGAGCGCTTTGCTCGCGGTCGACGAGTACGACGCGCGCGCCTTCTTGCGCAAAACGGATAGCGCTAGCGCGGCCGATGCCACTTGCCGCACCGGTAACGATTACTGTCCGGTTTTCGAATCGTTTCATCATCGCCGCCGTCATTATTATCTCCTTTAATCGCGCGTGGAATTCTACACAAGGCCCGGGGGGCGTCAATGTCGGTGAAACTGTGTTTCATAGTCTCATGAACGATCGTTCATATGGTTCGGATCTCTGGGCGCGCTATTGATAGTGGTATGCAACACACAGTTCTGGCGCTGCTGATCGGAGGGTGCTAGGTTCAATCCAACGATGTGCGAGGCATCGATAACAAGTGGCAAAAAGCCACGCTAAAACAAACCGGAGGAGACGCAATGAAGCACTACAAGGGGCTCGTGCGACGAGCCGTTGCCGCGGTGGGCATTGCTGCCGCACTGGCGGTACCCGCGATCGGCAGTGCGGCCGATGACACGATCAAGATCGGCTATATCGATCCGCTATCAGGCCCGTTTGCCAATGTTGGCGATGCCGGGCTCAAGCATTTCAAATATCTCGCCGAGCGCATCAATGCCGATGGCGGCATTCTGGGCAAGGACGTCGAGATCATCGGTTACGACAACAAGTCCAGTGCACAGGAGTCGTTGCAGATTCTGCGTGAAGCGGCCGACGAAGGCGTGCACTACGTCACCCAGGGTAACGGTTCGCATGTCGGTGGCGCGCTGGTCGACGGTGTGGAAAAGCATAATCGGCGCAACCCCGACAACCGTATGGTTTTTTTGAACTATGCAGCGGTCGATCCGGCATTGACCGGTGAAAAATGCTCGTTCTGGCACTTCCGTTTCGACGCCAATAGTGCGATGAAGCTCCAGGCCATTACCGACTACGTGGCCGAACAGGAAGACATCAAGAAAGTCTTCCTGATCAACATGGACTATTCGCATGGCCAGGCGATTTCGCGTATCGCCAAGGAAATGCTCAAGGAAAAACGCCCCGATATCGAAATCGTCGGCGATGTGCTGCATCCGGTCGGCAAGGTAAAGGACTTTTCGCCCTACGTTTCCCAGATCCAGTCGTCGGGCGCGGATACGGTGATCAGCGGTAACTGGGGCAACGATCTGTCCCTGCTGGTCAAGGCCGGCTCGCAGGCGGGTCTGGACACCGATTGGTACACCTACTATGCCGGCGGCCTGGGTACGCCGACAGCGTTGGGCAAGGCCGGTGCGGGCCACGTGAAGATGGTTACCGAGTGGCAGGAAAATCTGGTCGAGGACTACGACGCGCCTGAGCTGCGTGAAATCCTCGAGGAATTCGAACAGCGCTACGACGGCATCGAGTTCTACTACCTGCGTATCAAGACCGAAATGGACATGCTGCAAAAAGCCATGGAAGAGGCGGGATCGACCGAGCCGTTGGCCGTCGCCCAGGCGCTGGAAGGCATGACCATGGAAACGCCGTTCGGCACCGTGACCATGCGTGAGCAGGATCACCAGCTGCTGCAGCCGCTGTTTATCTCGACCTTCTCGGAAGATTATCCGAAGTACGACTCCGAAGGCACGGGAATCGGCTGGGTGATGGACGCCAAGCTCGAGGCTGCGGATACCGCGGTCGACAGCGTTTGCGAAATGAAGCGCCCGTCGAGCTGATCGAAAAACGATCTCGCCTGATCGGTGGCCGGCATGCCTGCGCATGCCGGTATGACGGTAGCGAGGCCCCGGCGCGAGCGTCGGGCGCCTCGTGTGCCCGACGCTTTCCCATTTCGCCATCGCGGGTTGCACGGTGATGCTCGAATCGATTGTCTTTTCAGTCTTGAATGGGCTGTTGTACGGCATGCTCTTGTTCATGCTGGCCAGCGGTCTCACGCTGATTTTCGGCATGATGGGCGTACTCAATTTCGCCCATGCCAGCTTTTACATGCTCGGCGCTTATTGCGCCTATACGATCAGTTCGTATACCAATTTCTGGGTGGCGCTGATCGTTGCGCCGTTGTTCGTGGGTTTTCTCGGTGCGCTGACCGAGCGCTTCGGGCTACGCAATGTCCATAAGCATGGCCATGTCGCAGAGCTGCTGCTGACATTCGGCCTGGTCTACGTGATCGACGAGCTGGTGGTGCTGATCTGGGGCCAGATTCCGGTCGACTATGCGATACCGCCGTCGCTGGACTTCACCCTGTTCACCTTGTTCGGCACCAGTTTCCCGGCGTATCGCGGCTTTATTCTGTGCGTGGCGATTCTTATGTTCGTTGCGATATACGGTCTGCTGGTACGTACACGCGTGGGCATGATCATTCGCGCGGCGCTTTCGCATCCGGAGATGGTGGGTGCGCTGGGGCACGACGTGCCGCGAATCTTCACGCTTGTATTCGCCTTTGGTACCGGTCTGGCCGGCCTGGCCGGGGTCATGGCGGGCAACTATTACATCACCGAACCGGGCATGGCGTTTTCCATGGGCCCGATCGTATTCGTTGTTGTGGTCTTTGGCGGGCTTGGCTCGCTTGGCGGGGCGCTCGCGGCGTCGCTGATTATCGGCCTGGTGACGACGTTTGCGGTCAGCTTGAATTACTCGATCGCCGATCTGCTGGCCGGCATCGGCCTGACGCTCGGTAACGAAAGTATCGTGGGCGGGCTGGCCCATATCGATCTGTCGCGTATCGGTCAGATGTTGCCGTATCTGATGATGGTGTTGATTCTGATTTTCCGCCCGCGTGGGCTGATGGGGGCGCGCGAATCATGAGCCAATCCCAAACTGCGCGCGGCGCATTGCTCTGGCACATCGGCATCTGGGCGCTGTTTGCGCTGGTGATTGCGGTATTGCCCTATATCTTCACCTCGAGCAGCTCGATTTCGATGATGAGCCAGATGGGCGTATTCATCATTTTCGCGTTGTCCTACAACATGCTGCTGGGCGAGGCCGGCATGCTCTCGTTCGGCCATGCGGTTTATTTCGGGCTGGGCGGTTTCTTTACGCTGCATGCCATACGGGCGGTCAACGACGGCGTCTGGAGTTTTCCGCTGGAGTTGATGCCCTTGGTCGGCGGTGCGGGAGGTCTCGCGTTCGGCATCATTTTTGGCTCGATATCCACGCGTCGTGCCGGCGTGACCTTTGCGATGATCACCCTGGGCATTGGCTCGATGGTTGAGTCCAGCGCCAACATGTTCACCGATTTCTTTGGCGGTGAAAGCGGCATATCCGGCAATCGTGTGACCGATGTGACGTTATTCGGCTTCAGCTATGGGCCGTCGGTCGAGGTGTATTACCTGATCGGCGCCTGGACAGTGATTGCCGCGGTGGCGATGTATCTGCTCACGAAAACGCCGTTGGGTCGAATCTCCAATGCGGTGCGTGACAACCCCGAACGGGCTCAGTTCGTGGGCTACAACACCACCATCGCGCGCTTTATCCAGTTTTCGCTGTCTGGCTTCTTTGCCGGTATAGCGGGTGGGCTGTTTGCGATCATGTTCGAGATCATGACGGCGCCCAACGTGGGGCTCGTACAGTCCGGTGCGGTGTTGTTGATGACCTTCATCGGCGGCGTCGGCGTGTTCTTCGGACCGATTATCGGCGCGGTGCTTGTTACGTACATGCATACCGCGCTCAGCGGTTTTTCCGAAGGCTGGATTCTGTACTTTGGGCTGCTGTTCGTGTTCATGGTCATGTATGCGCCGGGCGGCATCGCCGGCGTGCTTTGTGTGCATGCCGCCCCCTGGCGCGCTGGACACCTCTGGCGACTGTTGCCGGGGTATCTGCTGGCGCTAGTACCCGCGCTGCTGGCGATCGCGGGGCTCGTGGCGGTTGTCGAAATGGGGTATCAGCTGTCGCTGGCGTATGACCCGTCGAGCCCGATCGATCTGTTCTACATGGAGGTCAACGCCACGAGCCTCCTGTCGTGGCTGGTGGCGCTGCTGGTTCTGGCGGTCGGTATCGCCGGTGTGCTCGGCGCCGCCCGCGTGGTGCGAGCCCGCTGGGCCGAGGTGAACCGATCGATGCAGGCGTCGGGAGCGAAGACATGAGCGATGCACTCAGACTGGCAGGCGTGCACAAGCGCTTTGGCGAAACGCCCATCATCCGCGGCGTGGATCTGGCGGTCGCACCCGGAGAACGGCATGCCATCATCGGCCCCAACGGGGCCGGCAAGTCGACGTTGTTTAACCTGATCAGCGGCCGCTATACGCCCAGCGAAGGCGAGATCGCGCTGCATGGCAAGCGAATCAGCGGGCTGGCGCCGCATCAGATCAACCGGCGCGGGCTCAGCCGCAGTTTCCAGATCACCAATCTGTTCCAGAACATGACGGTGTTCGAGAATCTGCGTTGTTCGCTTCTCTGGGCGCACGGCTACAAGTATTCGTTTTGGCATCTGGTCGGCCGTCAAGCGGCGCTTAACGAGGCCGCCGAACAATGGCTGGAGCGGCTGGGTCTGACCGCACGTCGCGACGTGCTCGCCTCGCTGCTCACCTATGCCGAGCAGCGCACGCTAGAAATCGGTACCACCATTGCCGGTGGCGCGGACGTGATTCTGCTCGATGAGCCCACCGCCGGTATGGGGCTGGCCGAACGCGACCATACGATGGCGATGATCAGCGAAGTCACCCGAGACAAGACACTGCTGATGGTAGAACACGATATGGGCGTGGTATTCGAACTGGCCGATCGTATCAGTGTGCTCGTTTACGGGCAGATCATCGCAAGCGATACGCCGGAAGCCATCCGTGCCAATGCGGCGGTTCAGGAAGCCTATCTGGGCGAGGCGCACTAGTGGTGAACGCTAATATGCTGGAAGTCAAAGATCTGCACGCTTACTACGGCAAGAGTCATGTCCTGCAAGGGGTGGATTTCAATGTGGGCCGCGGCGAGATCGTGAGCCTGCTTGGGCGTAACGGCGTGGGCCGTTCGACCACCTGCAAGGCGATCATGGGGTTGGTCGCGCCGCATGGCACGATTCATTTCGACGGGGAGTCCGTTGCCGGGCTTAAAAGCCATCAGGTCGCGCGCCGTGGTATTGGTTACGTGCCGGAGGACCGGCTGATCTTTTCCGGGCTGACCACGAAGGAAAATCTCGAGATGGGCGTCAAGAAAGTCGGTGCCCAGGCGCGCTGGACGCTCGACGACGCTTATCGCTTGTTTCCGCGCCTGGCCGAGCGTGCCGATGTGAAAGCCAATCTGCTCTCGGGTGGCGAGCAGCAGATGCTGACGATGTGTCGCACGCTCATGGGCGATCCCAAACTGATCATGATCGACGAGCCCACGGAAGGGCTCGCGCCACAGATCGTGTCGCAGGTCGGCGACTTTCTGCTCAAGATTGCCGAGCAGGGCATATCGGTATTACTTGTCGAGCAGCGGTTGAGTATTGCCATGCGGGTATCCCATCGGGTCCATGTCATGGGCCACGGTCGGATCGTGTTCGAAGGTACGCCGGCCGATCTCGAGGCCGATGACGCTGTCCGGCGCGAATGGCTCGAGGTTTGATTTGAACGATCCGGCACCGCAAAAACTCTCGCGCCGGTGGGACGGATTCGAGCGTACAGCTGGTCACGGCTTGAGCGCCGTACGCTGCGTATTACGGGTGCTCTTGCGCGGCCGTCGCTTGATCAGGGGCCGGTCGACCAGCGCCTGATAGCTGGCTGTTGTGCTTTGGTCTAAGTGTTGCCGGACTCGGTGTCTGAAGCCACCGGACGAACGTTCGATCGCCAAGGCCACGTGATTAAAGCGCTTGTCGATTTTGCCGTCTTTTTCAGAAGCTTGGATTGGCTGGATCGCTGCACCAGCCAAGTGAAATGAAGTTTCATTTTCCTGTTGACGGCGGTGTAAGGCCGTGGCAGCTTTGACTTCGAGAAAACAAAAAATGCCGCCGGGGCGTGCGACCAAGATCGCAAAAACAAACGTCACCGGAAGTTCGGCGCTTACAATCGGAGGAGATCACCGCATGACCGATCGTCAGGTCGATACGCGGTCGCTGACGCATTCGCGTCGGCGGGCTATGCACGCCTTGCCCTTGTTTGGCTTTCTGCCGCTGCCGGCAAACCTGTGCGTGGCCCTCAATCCTTCCCTTTGTTTTGTTGATTCGGTTCGGCCGTCGTGATGTGCGCCGGCTTGTTCTATCTGTCGTGCATGCCGTCTGGCTAACGCACGGGTTTTGACCACCGTTCGCTCAATAGGGAGAGACCGTCTTGGATTTGTTCCTTCAACAGGTTCTCAACGGCCTGACGCTCGGCAGCATCTATGGGCTCGTCGCCCTGGGGCTGACGCTGGTTTACGGCATCCTGCACGTGCCGAATTTCGCCCACGGCGCGCTGTATATGGTGGGTGCGTATGTCTGCTATTTCACGATGGCGGACCTGGGCCTGAATTACTGGGTCGCGATCGCCGCCGCGGCCGTTGTGGTGGCCGCGATGTCGGTCATCTGCGAGCGGCTGGTGTTTCATCCGCTGCGCCATGCGCCGCCCATTCACGACAAGATCGCGGCGATCGGCATCCTGTTGTTTCTCGAAGCGGTGGTGCAGATGTACTGGGGGGCGGATTTCCGTCGTATCGCCTCGCCGTATAACCAGATCCTGCAATTGGGTGGGCTGACGTTGCCGGCACAACGCCTGTTGATCATCGTCGGTGCGTTTTCGCTGATGGGCGCGTTGCATCTGTATCTGAAAAAGACGATGACCGGCGCGACCATCGTGGCCATGGCTCAGAACCGGGAAGGCGCGTTTCTGGTCGGTATCGATGCCAACCGCGTGGCGATGATGACCTTTGCTATTGCCGGCGCATTGGCCGCCGTCGCGGCAGGCCTGTTCGCGCCGATCAATCTGGTCTATCCGGCCATGGGGCATCTGGTGCTGCTCAAGGCCTTCGTGATCATCATTCTGGGCGGCATGGGCAGTATTCCGGGCGCGATTATCGGTGGCCTGATCATCGGCTTCTCGGAAGCGCTCGGTGGCTTCTATCTGTCGAGCACCTATAAGGACGTCATCGCCTTCGTGCTTCTGGTCGTGATCCTGTCGATCAAGCCGACCGGCCTGTTCACCAAGGGGGTGCGCTAATGAACCGCGCAATCGATTTTCTGCTCGGCTCGACCATGCGCTGGCTGCTGCTGGCCCTGGCGGTCATCTTTCCGCTGGTCACCGATAACGAGTACCACATCTATGTGATGGCGCTGGCGTTCATCTGGGCGATCGCCGTCTATGGCATGAATATCATTACCGGTTACTGCGGGCAGCTGAATCTCGCGCACGGTGGCTTCTTTGCGATCGGCGCCTACGTTGTGGCGATTCTTACCGTCGACCATGGCTGGCCGTTCTGGCCGGCGTTCCTGGCGGCGGGTTTGTTCGGCGCGGTGTTCGGGTTCGTGGTCGGTATCGTGTCGCTACGGCTCAAGGAGCACTACTTCGCGATCTTCACCCTGTGTGTCGGCTACATCATCTATCTGATGATCGACAAGTGGGAGGCGTTGACGCACGGGTCGCTGGGCATCATCAATATCGCGCCCCCGGAAGGTTTCGGGCTGGTCGATTTCACCCAGACCATTCCGTTCTATTACCTGGTGCTGGCCTTTCTGGCGCTGGCGATCTGGCTGACGCGTCGTATTTCCGAGTCGCTGCTCGGGCGCACGTTTCGGGCGATTCGTATCAGTGACGATCTGGCCCAGTCGCTGGGCATCAACCTGATGCGCAACAAGGTGCTGGCGTTCGTGATCTCCACGGTCTATGCCGCAGCCGCTGGTGGCCTGTATGCCGGCGTGGTGCGCTTCATCGGTCCCGAAGAGGCAAACTTCATCCATACCTTCGACATGATCGCCTACCTGCTGGTCGGCGGTATCGGCACGCTCATGGGCCCGCTGCTGGGCACGCTGGTCATCACCTGGCTGACCCAGGCGGTGCAGTCGCTCGAAGAGTATCGAATGATCGTCTTCGGGCCGATGCTGGTGCTGCTGGTGATCTTCTTCCCGCGTGGCATCGTCGGCACGTTCCTGGGCTGGCGCGGACGACGTATGGCGCGTCAGGCGCCGCGCAAGACGCGCGAGTCACGAGTCGAACAGTCCGATCCGCACGGCGCGGATTCGAAGGAGGCGCGTAACAATGCTTAGTATCCGCAATCTCACCAAGCGCTTCGGCGGGCTGGCCGCGGTCAACGATGTGAGCGTCGAATTCGGCGCCAACCAGATCAACGCGATTATCGGCCCCAACGGCGCCGGCAAGACGACGTTCTTCAATCTCGTCGCTGGTGCGATGCCGCCCACCGAAGGCGTGATCGAATACAAGGGCCAGGATCTGGCCGGCAAGTCGCCGGATTCGATCGCGCGTCTGGGTGTGGCGCGTACGTTCCAGACCACGATGCTGTTCGAGGAATCGACGGTGCTCGATAATCTGATTGTCGGCCATCGCCTGCGCACCGAGTCACGTCTATGGGACGTGCTCATTAACTCCAAGCGCCTCAAGGCGGACGAAAAACGCTGCCGTGAAAAAGCGGCCGAGACGCTCGAGTTCGTGGGGCTTTCCCATATCGGCCATCGCTATATCGCCGACACCAGTCAGGAAGAACGCAAGCGCATCGCTTTTGCGCTGGCGCTGGCGACCGATCCGGAGCTGGTGCTGCTCGACGAGCCAGCTGGTGGCGTGAATCCCGAAGAAACCGATGGGCTGGTCGACCTGATTCACAAGATGGTCGACCACGGCATCACGGTCTGTCTGATCGAACACAAAATGGACATGATCATGCGTATCGCCGACAAGATCATCGTGCTCGATCACGGCGAGAAAATTTCCGAAGGCACGCCGGAACAGGTCAAGAACGATCCGGTCGTCATCGAAGCCTATCTGGGGAAAGAAGATGCTGAAGCTTGAGGGCGTCGACGCCAAATACGACAGTTTCAAGGCCCTGGACGACGTATCGCTGGAAATCGATGCCGGCGAACTGGTGGTACTGCTGGGTGCGAACGGCGCGGGCAAGACGACGCTGTTCAATACCATCAGCGGGCTGATGAAGCCGGCCGCCGGACGTATCACTATCGACGGCAAGGACGTCACCGGCCGTAAGCCGTCTGCGCTGGTCCAGGCCGGTGTGGTGCAGTGTCCGGAAGGCCGCAAGCTCTTTCCAGGCATGTCGGTGCTCAAGAACCTGCGTCTGGGCGGCTATGTGCACCGGCGCGATCGTGCCGGCATGAATCGCACGCTCGAACATATTCTCGCCATGTTTCCGATTCTCGAGGAAAAGAAGGATCAGCCGGCCGGCTCGCTCTCCGGTGGCCAGCAACAGATGGTCGCGGTCGGGCGTGCGCTGATGGGGCGGCCGAAGCTGCTGATGCTCGACGAACCGTCGCTCGGGCTTGCCCCGCTGGTGGTCAAGCAGGTCTTCGAGACGGTGAAATCGATCAATGCCGAAGGTACGACCGTGCTGCTGGCCGAACAGAACGCCTACGCTGCGCTCAAGATCGCCAACCGTGCGTATGTGATCGAAAACGGCAAGCTGGTCATGCAGGGCGATCGTGACGAGATGCTCGGCAACGAAGCTGTACGCAAGGCGTATATCGGCGCCTAGACATTCTAAGAATCTCGTGACCCACGAGTGGTAGCAAACCAACCCGAATATAAAGAGGGGAGATAGAAGATGACATTCATGAAAACGGTTCGCCGTGTCGCGGTCGCCACGGCTTTGGCCATGGGCATGGCCGGTGCAGTACAGGCAGCAGAGAAAGTGAACATCGGCTTTACCGGCCCGCTGTCGGGCGGTGCTGCGCTCTATGGTGAGAACACGCTGGAAGGCCTGCGCATGGCCGCCAAGGAGATCAACGGTAACGGCGGCATCGATGTCGATGGTACCCAGTACGAAATCAACATCGTCAGCCTCGACGATATGTATTCGCCCAGCCGTGCGGCAGTCAACGGCAAGCGTCTCGTGCAGCAATCCAACACGCCCGTCGTGTTCACGCCGCATTCCGGCGGCACGTTCGCGTTACAGGCGTTCAACGAGCGCGACGGCTTTCTGGTGATGTCCTATACCTCGATTCCGTCGGTGACCGAGAAGGGCAACGAACTCACGGTCAAGATCCCGCCGAACTTCACCGACTACGTGAAACCCTTCACCAAGCTGACCATGGATCGTTTCGGCAAGAAGCTGGGCGTGGCCAATGCCACCCATGACTATGCCAAGTATTGGACCAAGGCCTTCGTGCCTGGCTGGGAGGCGGCCGGCGGCGAAGTCGTGGCCAGCAACCCCATGGACTACAACAAGTCGGCCGATTTCTATACCGGCGTGAGCAAGGTGCTGTCGGCCAATCCGGACGTGCTGTTCGTGGGCGGAGCCTCGGAGCCGACCGGCCTGGTCGTGCGTCAGGCACGCGAGCTGGGCTTCAAGGGTGGCTTCGTGGTCATGGACCAGGCCAAGATCGATGAAGTCGCCAACGTAGCGGGTGGCCTGGAGGCCGTCGAAGGGGCCGTGGGTGTCACCCCGCTGGTCTATTCCGATAACCCGGGTGCGGCCGAGTTCGTGAAGCTCTACAAAAAGGATCACGACGGCGTGCCGACCTCCGAGACCGCCTATAACTACTTCGCCATGTTCCTGGTCGCCCGTGCCATGGAAGAGGCTGGCACCGTCGAGGATGCGAAAGCTATCCGTGCGGCGATCCCGCAGGCACTGTCCGCAGTGTCGACCAACCACAACCCGTACGAAGTCAAAAACATCACCGATAGCGGCAATCTGGCCGTGGATGTCGAAATCGCGGAAGTGGTCGATGGCAAGGTCGACCTGCGCAAGGTCTCCGAGATCGGCGCCGAATAAGTCCTAGATGGGACACTCGCGCACAACAGGGGCACTTGGTGCCCCTGTTTTCTTTGTGTCCCGTGTTTCGAACGATCTGCCGTAGTTTGTACGGCACGTCGGTATAGACAGGAGCTTTCGTCATGACCCTCAATCGCCAGATCATTCTCGCCCAGCGTCCACAGGGGATGCCGGATGAAACCCACCTGCAGATGCAGGAAACCGACATGCCCAGCCCCGGTCCGGGCGAAGTGCTCGTCAAGACCATTTATATGTCTCTCGATCCGTATATGCGTGGCCGCATGAGCGCGGCCAAGTCCTATGCGACGAGCGTGGCCGAAGGTGCGGTCATGGAAGGCGCGACGGTCGGCGAAGTCGTTGAGTCCAACGACGACAGCATCGCCGTCGGCGACTATGTGCTTGCCCATGGCGGCTGGCAGGAATACGCCGTCCAAGCGGCCAAGGCTGTACGCAAGCTGGATCCGGCCGCGGCGCCGATCAGCACGGCCGTGGGCGTGCTCGGCATGCCGGGGTTTACTGCGTATGTCGGCCTGGACGAAATCGGTCAGCCGCAGGCGGGCGAAACTGTCGTGGTGTCTGCGGCTGCCGGCGCGGTCGGGCAGGTAGTCGGCCAGATTGCGAAGATCAAAGGATGCCGTGTGGTCGGCGTGGCGGGCGCGCCGGACAAATGTCGACATGTCGTCGAAAACTACGGCTTCGACGCCTGCGTGAATTACAAGGACGACGATTTCGAGGCACAGCTGAGCGATGCGTGTCCCGAAGGAATCGACGTCTATTTCGAAAACGTGGGCGGCAAGGTGTTCGATGCCGTGCGCGGCCTGCTCAACGACTTTGCGCGCATGCCGGTATGCGGGCGGATCGCGCATTACAACGACAGCGAAGCACCGCCTGGCCCGGATCGGCTGGTGGCGTTCATGGGGCAGGTGCTGGTCAAACGTCTGCGTGTCCAGGGCTTCATTCAGTTCGACTATCGCCATCGTTACAGTGATTTTCAGCGCGACATGAGCGCCTGGGTGCGTAATGGCGATGTGCGCTATCAGGAAGATATCGTCGAGGGACTGGAAAATGCCGTGACGGCTTTTCAGGGGCTGTTGCAAGGACGCAACCGCGGCAAGCTGCTAGTGCAAGTGGCGGCTGACCCGACTCGAAACTAGGCGGTGGCTGCGGCGTCGCAAGCACGAACCTATGCCGTCCTAGGCGAACGCTTTGGTCCGCGCTACAAGTGGTATGTATCGGCCACGGTGATGCTCGGTACATTTTCGGTGGTGCTGGCGGCGACGATCATCAACGTCGCGGTACCGGCGATCATGACGCGCTTCAACGTCGCCCAGGATCAGGTGCATTGGCTGGCGACCGGCTTTCTCGCGGCGATGACCGTGGGCATGCTGCTCAATGCATGGGCCGCCGCACGCTTTGGCTCGCGCGGCGCTTTTGTACTGGCCATGGGCGGTTTCATCCTCGCTTCACTGATCGGCGGTCTCAGCGGCGATTTCACCGTACTGGTGGCTGCGCGCGTGGGGCAGGGGCTGACCGCAGGCATGATCCAGCCGCATGCATTGGTCGCCATTTTTCAGGTGTTCCCGGTGCACCGGCGCGGCCAGGCCATGGGCATTTACGGCATGGGCGTGATCCTCGGGCCGGCGATCGCGCCGGCGCTGGGCGGCGTACTGGTCGACAGTTTCTCCTGGCGGGCGACGTTCATTGTCGTATTGCCCGCCTGTGCAGCCGCGGCGGGTCTGGCCTGGCGTTTTCTGCCCGGCCGCGGTACGCGCCGCGCGTCGCTGGACTGGCTGGGGGTGGGGCTGCTGAGCGCGTCGCTGCTTGCGCTTTTGTGGTCCATCGCATCGTTGCACCGGCGCGGCGTATTTGACCCGATGGTCGACCTTGCGCTGGCAGGCGGTATCGGGCTCGCCGTGGTATTCGTTGCATGGGAGCGACGTGTACGCGAGCCGCTGCTCGAGCTGCGCGTGTTGGCGAGCCCCGGCTTTGCCAGCGGCTTCGTATTGTCGATGGTCATGGGGGCGGGTCTATTTGCGAGTACCTATCTCGCGCCGTTGTATTTTCAGCAATCAGCCGGCATGAGTGCCTCGGCTTCCGGCTTGATGCTGGTGCCGGCGGGGCTGGCCATGGCGTTTGTCTTTCCTATCGCCGGCCATCTCACCGACCGCGTACCAATACGCTCGATCGTGGCGGCGGGCCTGGTTTTCTTTGTCGCAAGCATGGTGCTTCTGGCAGCCGCCGAAATTCCGACGGCCGCGCCGTGGCTGGTGGTATGGGCGTTGTTCGGCCGTCTGGGGGTCGGCTTGATGATGCCGCCGATCACCACGGCAAGTTTGAGCCTGCTCCCTGAGGCCCAGCTCGACCGGGCCTCGGGGATCATCAATTTCGGTCGCCAGATCGGCGGTGCGCTGGGCGTGAATCTGTCAGCGGTTCTGGCCCAGTACGCAAGCGATTTCTACCGCCTTCGTCATCCGGCTGAGCCGGTGGAGCGGGTTTTCGAAGCGGGTTTCGACTATGCCTTCATGGCGCTGGCCTTATTGTTCATCTTTGCATTCTGGCCGTTGCAGCGATTGTCGCGTGCCATTGCGCGTCAGGTGGGCTGACGACGCATGCAAAAATGAGGCGATATGAATTGCCAGCCAAATAGGAAAAGATTAATTTCTCGATTGCCGCTGGGTTTTACAGTCAGATTCGTCACCCATTCGCCTGTTTTCAAGACGATCGGCACTGCGACGGTATGAATTCGTGTAAGGGGCAGGATACGACCTACCGGCAGAGCATTGTTGCTATGCGACTTTTTCCTTATGGCATATGCGCTCGGTTATGTCTATCGTGTCATCCGGCCGAGGGGCGAAGCGATCGATCAGGCATGTCGCGGCGTCGGTCGATCGGGGCAATGGCTTTTAATTCGACGTCGATGAACAGCGGCGATGTCGGGGCGGGAATCGGAAAACCGATGTTTCGGGTTCGAATACAGACGCCGCGATAGCAATTCGTGGTTGGGGAACATAGATCATGCGAAAAACGATATCGCCGGACAGTCCGGAGACCAAGGGCCATAACTATGTCACCGCGCTTGCGCGGGGCCTGGAACTGTTGCGCTGTTTCGGCGATGCGGCGGAATATCTCGGCAACGCGGAATTGGCCAAACGCACTGAAATTCCCCGCCCGACGGTATCGCGACTGACGTCCACGCTGACCCATCTCGGCTATTTGCTGTATATGCCGCACTTGGAGAAATACCGACTCGGGCCGCGCGTACTCGATCTGGGCTACCGTTACCTGGCCAGTGAAGGCGTGGGCAATATTGCACGCCCGTTCATGCAGGAACTCGCCGACGCGACCGATTGCATGGTTGCGCTCGGTGTGCCCGAAGGTGCGCACCTGACCTATACCCATGCCTGCCAGGGCAAGGGGCCACTGATTCTGCGCTTGCAGGTTGGTTCGCGTGTGCCCATGGGGCTGTCTTCGATGGGGCTGGCGTTTCTTGCCGCCCACGAACCGCAGGCGCGCGAGCCTTACTACGAGCGTATTCGGGCCGAAAGCACAATGCCCTGGTCCGAGATCGAACCGTTGCTCGAGCGCGCCTATGCCGACTATGAGCGCTATGGTTTCTGCATGACCGACCGTACCTGGAGTCGGGATATCAGTGGCGTCGGTGTACCGCTGGTGTTGGAGAACGGCCAACGAGTGGTTTCTTTCAACTGTGGCGGTGCGGCCCAGCGCCTGACTCGCGAGGTCATGGTCGAGAATCTCGGCCCACGCCTCAAACAGGTTGTTGAGCAGGTCAAGCAATTGGTGGTGGGCGGCGACTGATTGATGAATGATATGAAGCAGGCCGAGGCGCAGGATTTCTCGCTATCTGATGCGAATGCCCTTTATGACCGGGGCTTTGCGGCGCATCTGGGTTTCGAGTTCGTCGAATGGGTCGCCGATCGCGCAGTACTCGAGCTCGAGATTCAGGACTGGCATCTGAATCTCGCGGGGGTACTGCACGGCGGCATTATCGCAACGCTGCTCGATATAGCCGGCGCTGCTGCCGGCAGTTATTGCCCTTATCCAGGGCGGATTCGCAAAGCCATCACGCTATCGATGACCACAACCTTCACCGGCCAGGCCAGCGCCGGAGTGGTACGCGCGATCGGTCGGCGGCGTGCCGGCGGGCGCCGCATCTTCAACTCGACGGTGGATATCGTCGACGCCGACGAGCGCCTCCTTGCTATCGGCGAGGGCACCTACCGGTTGCGCCGCGGGTGTGAAGGTCCGGAAGGCGTACCGATCGATGCGTGACCGCGCTTCACGCCGTTTGTAACGCACACGCGAATATGCGGCTGCGCTAGCGCGGGCCGGTCAGGCCCGTGTTGTTTGGCGGCCGCGCTGTGCTTGTTGTTGCGAGAATATGGTGCAGCGGCAAATTGGACCCATACTGACCAATTAACAGTCGATTTTTGGCACGACTGCGCGTATGGTCGAGCTCGGTGAACGATCGTTCGGTCTGTCGTTGGCGATGTCGATCACGGGATCGCAACGCCTCGCCGTGCCGAATTACGTGGCGAAACCGAACGATCGTTCATGCCGATTTCGAAACTGGGTTTCATTAAATTGACGGTCTGTCGTGGCTGTGTCAGTTTCCTGTCGGTACAAGAACACGCTTTTACTCGCTCACCGCGCGGTGGACGAGTACGAGCACAACAGCCTGCAACAATGAGGAGAGACCATGCTTGCATTATCCAAGCAGGCCGAGGATCTGCACGCCCGGCTGCTCGCGTTCATGGATGAACACGTCTACCCGGCTGAACCGGTGTACGAAAAACAGCACGAGGAGGCCGAGGATCGCTGGGCCTGGCCGCCGATCATGGAAGAGCTCAAGGCCAAGGCCAAGGCCGAAGGCCTGTGGAACCTGTTCCTGCCGGAAAGCGATTACGGCGCCGGGCTTTCCAATTACGATTACGCGCATCTGTGCGAAATCATGGGCCGTTCGCCGATCGCGCCGATCGTGTTCAACTGCAGCGCGCCGGATACGGGCAACATGGAAGTGCTCGAGCGCTATGGCAGCGAGGCACAGAAGAAGCAGTGGCTGGAGCCGTTGCTCGAAGGCAAGATCAAGTCCTGCTTCTCGATGACCGAGCCGGCGGTGGCTTCTTCGGATGCCACCAATATCGCCACCGAAATCAAGCGCGACGGCGACGAGTACATCGTCAACGGCCGCAAGTGGTGGTCCTCCGGTGCGATGGCGCGCAACTGCAAGATCGCCATCGTCATGGGCAAGAACGATCCGAACGCTGAGAAGCATCGTCAGCAGTCGATGATTCTCGTGCCGCTGGATGCGCCGGGTGTGACCATCGAGCGTCCGCTGCATGTGTTCGGCTATGACCACGCGCCCAAGGGCCACGCCGAAATCCATTACGACAACGTACGCGTGCCGGCCGAGAATCTGATTCTTGGCGAAGGCCGTGGCTTCGAGATTGCCCAGGGCCGTCTCGGGCCGGGCCGTATTCACCATTGCATGCGCACCATCGGCATCGCCGAGCGGGCACTGGAAGCCATGTGCGAACGCGTGGAAAACCGTGAAGCTTTCGGCCGCAAGATCTCCGAGTTCGATTCCATTCGCAAGAACATCGCCCGTTCGCGTATCGAAATCGAACAGGCGCGCCTGCTCACGCTCAAGGCCGCCAAGATGATGGACGAGGTGGGCAACAAGGAAGCCCGTCAGGAAATCGCCATGATCAAGGTGATCGCCCCCGAGATGGCGCTCAACGTGCTCGACCGCGCCATTCAGGCCCACGGCGCGATGGGCGTATGTCAGGACACCTTCCTGGCCTCGGCCTGGGCGAACGTGCGCACCCTGCGTATGGCCGATGGCCCGGACGAAGTGCATCTGGACAGCATCGCCAAGCTCGAGTTGCGTCGTCAGCGCGCAGCCCGCGGTTAAGCCTTCGCGGTCACAGCGTACCGGCCGCCCTCGGGCGGCCGGTGCGCGTTTCGTAACGCCAGGAGAATTTGATGTCCAATTTGTTTGATTTGAACGGCAAGGTTGCCGTTATCACCGGCTCGAGCCGCGGTATCGGTAAAGCGATTGCCTGGCAGATGGCCGAGCACGGCGCCAAGGTCGTGATTTCCAGCCGCAAGACCGAGGCCTGCGAGCCCGTAGCCGAAGAGCTACGAAACGCCGGCCACGATGCCACCGCGATCGCCTGTCATGTGGGCAAGAAAGAAGACTTGCAGAATCTCGTCGATAAGACGAAACAAACCTATGGCCAGATCGACGTGCTGGTCTGCAATGCAGCCACCAACCCCGTCTATGGCACCACGGCCGAACTCTCCGACGAGGCCTGGGACAAGATCATGGAAACCAACGTGCGCGGCACGTTCTGGTTGTGCAACATGGTGCTGCCCGATATGGCCGAGCAAGGCGGCGGCAACGTGATCGTGCTGTCGTCGATTGCGAGCCTGCGCGGCAATACCGTCATCGGCGCCTATGGCGTCTCCAAGGCGGCCGAAGCCGCGCTCGTGCGTAACCTGGCGGTCGAATGGGGCCCGCGCAATATTCGCGTGAACGCCATCGCGCCGGGGCTGGTACGTACTGATTTTGCCAAGGCGCTGGTCGAAGATCCGAAACGCCTCGAACAGGCTGAAAAGCGTACGCCGGTACGGCGTATCGGTGAGCCGGTGGATATCGCCGGCGTGGCGATATTCCTGGCAACCGATGCCAGTGCCTATGTCACCGGGCAGACGCTCGTCGCCGACGGCGGCGAGACGATCAGCTGAACATGGCAGAAAATAGTCAGGCCGGAGCGCCGGAAATCGTGGCGGTGCGTGATGCGCACCGCTTCGATCAGAATGCGCTCGAACAGTATCTTCGTGCCGAAGGCCTCGTCGAGGGCGAGCTCGAGATTCGGCAGTTCCAGGGCGGCCAGTCGAATCCGACCTATTTTCTAACCACCGGCAGCACCGATGCACCGCGCCACTATGTGTTGCGCAAGCAGCCACCGGGCAAGATCCTGCCGTCGGCGCATCGTATCGACCGCGAATACAAGGTGATGTCGGCGCTGGCCGACGCGCCCGGCGTGCCCGTGCCGCGCATGCATGTCCATTGCGAAGATGCCGATATTATCGGTACGCCGTTTTATGTGATGGATTATGTACCCGGCCGCGTTTTCGGCGATCCGGCGATGCCAGAGCTCGAAGCGCAGGAGCGCGGCGATATTTATCGCGGGCTTATCGATGCGCTGGCCGCACTGCACGATGTGGATGTCGATGCGGTGGGACTGTCGGAGTTCGGTCGCCCGAACGGTTATGTCGAACGTCAGATCAAACGCTGGCGCGGGCAGTACGAAGCCTCGGCGACCGAGACGGACCCGAACATGGACGCGCTCGGCCAGTGGCTGACCGACCATATTCCCGAGGACACCACGCCGGCAATCGCGCACGGCGATTTTCGGATCGGCAATCTGTTGATCGCGCCGGACTCGACCGACGTGTCCGCCGTGCTCGATTGGGAGCTGGCCACCATCGGTCATCCGCTGGCCGATCTGGCCTATGCCTGCATGCCGTATCACCTGCCGCATGGCGTGGCCGGGGTCCGCGGTATCGAAGGTCTGGATCTGGCGGCGCACGGCATTCCCACCGAAGCCGAACAGCTCGAGCGCTATCGCCAGGCCCGCGGGCTGTCACCGATCGACGACTGGCCCGTATTTGTGGCGTTCTCGCTATTTCGCACGGCCGCGATTCTGCAGGGCGTTTATGCGCGCGCGGTGCAGGGCAATGCCAGCAACAGCGATGCGTTGAACGTCGGCCGGCGTGCCGGCCTGATCGCCGAACGCGGCTGGGCGGTCGCGCGTGCCCATGATTGATCGATCGACACATGCGCATGCCAGACTGCGCTCGCCGATATTCAACAGCGACCGAACGCCATGAAACCGATACGCCGAATCCTGTTGACCAACGACGATGGCGTCGATGCCCCGGGGCTGGCTGCTGCCGAGCGCATCGCGGCCGCCGTCGCCGAAGAGGTCTGGGTGGTCGCACCCATGACCGACCAGAGCGGCGTGGGGCAGGGCATATCGATGCACCACCCCCTACGGGTGACCGAATACGGCACACGGCGCTATGCGCTGACCGGTACGCCGGCAGACTGCGTGATGGTCGCCATGGCCGACTGGCTGCGCGACGATCCGCCAGACCTGGTGTTGTCCGGCGTCAACTGGGGCGCGAATCTTTCCGACTCGGTGATGTACTCGGGTACGGCTGGCGCCGTGCTGGCTGCTGATCATCTTGGACTGCCGGCCATTGCGTTGAGCCAGGCGTTTCACGATCGAAGCGCACTGGATTTTTCGGCCACTGAAGCCTTCGCAGTCGATGCCATACGGCGGCTTTGGGACGCGCGGGACGACACCGAAAGCTGCTGCTGGAACCTCAATTTTCCGATGTCGGCGCCCGACGCAATCCAGGGTCTGCGTTTTACTCGTCAGTCAACGGGCACGATCGTCGCGCCGCGTCTGATCGCGGGTACCGACGGCCGTGGGCTGGTTTATCACTGGCTGAGTTTCGACCGCGATACGACTACGATCGACGATCCGCTATCCGATGTCGTTGCCCTGCGTGACGGCTATGTATCGGCTACGCCGCTGCACGGTAGCCGTTGTGATGAGGCGCTGCTCGAACGCGGCGCCGATCGCGGTGTGTGGCGACTGGACATCAGCGAACGCGCAGAGTAAAAAAGCCGCTGAAAAACGAAATAGTATTTCAATTGTAAGATGCCCAGTACCTGCGCTGTGTGTTCCCACTCGTTCGAGCGGCATGCAATGTTGGTCTGTGGCAGCCAAAACCATCGCCTGCCAAGCACCGTTCAAGAGTGCGGCAGTGCTGAACGCTGGAAAGCGAGGAGATGACCGTTATGTTCGATCGGCATTACGCCGCATGGCCTGCCAACCTGCCGCATTCCCTGGGCTTGCCGCAGACCAGCCTTTATACAAACCTCGAAATCTCGGCGCGGCGTTATCCCCAGCGCCCGGCGATCATCTATTACGACACGCCGCTGACCTATCGTGAACTCGACGACCAGGTCTGTGCGCTGGCCGGTTATCTGCAGGCTCAAGGCGTCAAGCGCGGTGATCGCGTACTGCTGTTCATGCAGAACGCACCGCAGTTCGTGATTGGCTACTATGCGATTCTGCGTGCCGATGCCGCCGTGGTGCCGGTCAACCCCATGAATCGCAGCGTCGAACTCGAGCACTATGTTGAGGACACCGACGCTACGATCTGTATCTGTGGCCAGGAACGTTACGAAGCCGTAGCGCCGCTGCTGGACAGTGGCAAGCTGGAGCAGGCGATCGTGGCCAACTACGGCGAGTACGTCACCGAGCCGACCGATCTTGGTCTGCCGGCCGAAGTGAAGGCCGAAACGCAGCCCACCGGCCGCGACGACGCCAATCTCTGGTCCGAAGCGCTGAATGCCGGCCATAAGCCAGGCGTCCACGAAGCCGGCCCGGACGACCTGTGCGTATTGCCCTACAGCTCGGGTACCACCGGCGCGCCCAAGGGCTGTGTGCATACACACCGCACCGTCATGGCGACCGCTGTACACAGTGTTTACTGGAGCCGTAGTACCTCGGAAGGCAAGTCGCTGGCCACGCTGCCGTATTTTCATGTCACCGGCATGCAGAACGGCATGAATGCGCCCATCTACATAGGCGGCACGGTCGTTCTGATGACGCGTTGGGAGCGGCGTACTGCCGCGAAGCTCATCGAGCGTTATCGCATCACCCGCTGGACCAATATCGTCACCATGGCGATCGACATGCTCTCCGATCCCGAGATCGACAATTACGATCTGTCGAGCCTGGAGAATATTGGCGGCGGCGGTGCCGCGATGCCGGCCGCGGTTTCGGACAAGCTGTTCAACCTGACCGGCCTGCATTACATCGAAGGCTACGGTCTGTCGGAAACCATCGCGGGCACGCATATCAACCCGTTCGATGCGCCCAAGGCGCAATGCCTGGGCATTCCGGTATTTGACGTGGATTCACGGATCATCGATACCGAAGCGCTGACCGAACTCGGGCCTAATGAAGTCGGCGAGATCGTGACCAACGGTCCGCAGGTGTTTTCCGGCTACTGGCGCCGGCCCGAGGAGACCGAGGCCGCGTTCATCGATCTCGGTGGCAAATCCTTCTTTCGCACCGGCGATATCGGCTACTACGACGACGAGGGTTATTTCTTTATCGTCGATCGCGTAAAACGCATGATCAACGCTTCGGGCTACAAAGTATGGCCGGCCGAGGTGGAAAGCCTGATGTATCGTCACCCGGCGATTCGCGAAGCCTGTGTGATTTCCACACCCGACCCGCGCCGCGGTGAAAGCGTAAAAGCCTGCGTGGTGCTCAACAGTGCTGGTGAAGCCAGCGCTGACGAGATTCGTGAATGGTGTCGGGAAAATATGGCCGCGTATAAAGTGCCGCGTGTGATCGAGATTAGCGAGACGCTGCCGCGCTCGCCTACGGGCAAGCTGATGTGGCGTGCGTTGCAGGAGCAGGAATGGCCGCAGGCCCAGTAAGCCGGCCCGCGGCGAGTTCGATAACGAATAAACACATCGTGTGCGTAAGCGTGCGGTAACAGATTGGATAAGGAGTAGTTATGAGTGAAGTGGTTTCCTACGAACGCGATGGCGATATTGGCGTCATCACTGTCGATAACCCGCCGGTCAACGCGCTGGGTCATGCCGTGCGTCAGGGCATTGTCGATGCATTGGACAAGGGGCTGGCCGATGATGGCGCCAAGGCGCTGATGATCATCGGCGGTGGCCGTACTTTTCCGGCCGGCGCCGATATTCGCGAATTCGGCAAGCCGCCGCAGGAACCGAGTCTGCCGGACGTGGTTCAAGTTCTCGAAAACAGTGACAAGCTACTGATTGCCGCGGTTCACGGCACCGCCCTGGGCGGCGGCATGGAAATCACCCTCGGCTGCGATTATCGCGTGGCGCTGGACTCGGCCAAGATGGGCCTGCCGGAAGTCAATCTGGGTCTGCTGCCGGGCGCCGGCGGTACTCAGCGCCTGCCGCGTCTGATTGGTGCCAAGGCGGCCATGCAGGCGATCGTCGAAGGTAAGCCGATGAAGGCCGCCAAGCTCAAGGACATGGGCGTGATCGACGAGGTCGTCTCCGGCGATCTCAAAGCCGAAGCGATTGCCTATGCCGAAAAACTCGTCGCCGATGGCGCGCCGCGGCGCAAGGTCAGTGAGCTGAGCGTCGAGAAGGAAAGCGACAACGTCTTCTCCGAATTCGAACAGTCGATTGCGCGCAAGAAGCGCGGCTTCCTCGCGCCGTTCCACTGCATCAAGGCCGTTCAGGCCGCCACCGAGCTGGATTTCGCAGCTGGCATGAAGCGCGAGCGCGAGCTGTTCACGGAACTGCTGAACTCACCGGAATCCGCGGCCCAGCGCCACGTGTTCTTTGCCGAGCGCGAAGTGGGTAAGGTGCCCGGCATTTCCAAGGAAACGCCCAAGCGCGATATCAAGCAGGTCGGCATTATCGGTGCCGGCACCATGGGTGGCGGCATCGCCATGAACTTCCTGTCCGCCGGCATTCCCGTGAAGATGCTGGAAATGAAGCA
This sequence comes from Salinisphaera shabanensis E1L3A, assembly GCF_000215955.2. Lineage (GTDB taxonomy): Bacteria > Pseudomonadota > Gammaproteobacteria > Nevskiales > Salinisphaeraceae > Salinisphaera > Salinisphaera shabanensis. The sequence continues at coordinate 89,755 of NZ_AFNV02000010.1, read as the reverse complement.
GGAAGCGCTCGACAAGGGCGTGGCGCTGATTCGCAAGAACTACGAAGCGACGGCCAAGAAAGGCCGCATGACCAGCGACCAGGTCGAAAAATGCATGTCGTTGATCAGCACCTCGCTGTCCTATGACGATCTGTCGGACGTGGATCTCGTCATCGAGGCCGTGTTCGAAAACATGAAGGTCAAGAAGCAGGTCTTCGGCGAGCTGGATCGCGTGTGCAAGGACGGCGCGATTCTGGCTACCAACACCTCGACGCTCGACGTCAACGAAATCGCGCAGTCGACCAATCGCCCGGAAGACGTGATCGGCATGCACTTCTTCTCGCCGGCCAACGTGATGAAGCTGCTCGAGAACGTGCGCGGCGAAGCCACGTCCGACGAAGTCATCGCTACGGTGATGGATCTGTCCAAGCGCATCGGCAAGGTCGGCGTGCTGGTCGGTGTCTGCAACGGGTTTGTTGGCAACCGCATCCTGCACAAGCGTCAGGCCCAGGCCGTCAAGTTGGTTAATGAAGGCGCGACGCCGTCGCAGGTCGATAAGGTGCTGTTCGATTTCGGCCTGCCCATGGGGCCGTTCGCGATGGCCGACCTGGCCGGTCTGGACGTGGGCTGGCGTATTCGCGAAGGGCTGCGTGAAGACGACCCCGAAAACGCGCCCGAGCGCGACTGGATGGACGCCCTGGCCGAGCAGGAACGCTGGGGCCAGAAAACCGGCGGCGGCGTGTTCGACTATGCCGAAGGCGATCGCACACCGCGTCCGTCCGATACCGCAATGGCGGAGATCGAGAAATACCGCAAGGAAAAAGGCATCGAGACCCGCGAAGTCAGCGACCAGGAAATTCTGGAACGCTGCCTCTACGTGATGGTCAATGAAGGTGCCAAGATCCTCGAGGAAGGTATCGCCATGCGTCCGTTGGACGTAGATATCGTATGGATTTACGGCTACGGCTTTCCGGTGTATCGGGGCGGCCTGATGTTCTGGGCCGATCAGGTCGGTCTGGACAAGATCCACGCCAAGGTCAAACAGTTCTACGACGAATCGGGCGATCCGGTTTGGCAGCCGTCGGCCCTGCTCGAAAAGCTCGCCAGCGAAGGCCGCAAGTTCGGCGATCTGTAACGCTGGGTATTACGGAGTAATCAATGGATATTCAATATAACGAAGCCGAGCTCGCATTCCGCGACGAGGTCCGCGCCTTCGTGGCAGAAAAGCTGCCCAAGGAAATTTCCGACAAGGTGAAGTCGTCCGAGCATGTCTCGCCCGAGGATATGATCACCTGGCAGCGCGCGCTGTATGAAAAAGGCTGGCTGGCGATCAACTGGCCGGAAAAACATGGTGGCCCGGGCTGGAGTCCGATTCAGAAGCATATCTTCGAAGAAGAAACTGCCGAAGCCGGCGCGCCGCGGATCCTGCCGTTCGGCCTGAACATGGTCGCGCCGGTGATCATCAAGTTCGGCACGCAGGAACAAAAGGACTACTACCTCCCGCGCATCCTCAAAAGCGAGGACTGGTGGGCCCAGGGTTATTCCGAGCCGGGCGCCGGTTCGGACCTGGCGAGTCTGAAGTGCCGCGCCGAGCGTGATGGCGATCATTACATCGTCAACGGTCAGAAGACCTGGACCACGCTGGGCCAGCACGCGAACATGATCTTCGTGCTGGTGCGCACCGATACCACGGTCAAGAAGCAGGAAGGCATTTCCTTTTTGCTCGTGGACATGGAAAACACCCCCGGCGTGACCGTGCGTCCGTTGATCACCCTCGACGGTGCGCACGAAGTCAACGAAGTGTTCTTCGACAACGTGAAGGTGCCGGTCGAGAACCTGGTCGGCGAAGAGAACAAGGGCTGGACCTGTGCCAAGTACCTGCTCACCTTCGAGCGTACCGGTATTGCCGGCGTGGGTATCTCCAAGGCTGCGCTGGAACACCTCAAGCAGATCGCGCGCAACGAGCAGGCTGAAGGCAAGCCGCTGATCGAGCACCCGCGTGTGGCCGAACGTCTGGTCGAACTCGAGCTCGAACTCATGGCGGTCGAAATGACCAACCTGCGTGTGGTCTCCGCGGCCGAAGCCGGCGGTGTGCCGGGTGCGGAAAGCTCGTTTTTGAAGGTCATGGGCACGGAAGTGCGCCAGAAGATCTCGGATCTCTATCGCGAGCTGGCCGGCCCCTATGCGCTGCCGTTCCCCGACCTCGACGTGGGCGAAGACGCCTTCGGCCCCGAGTTCTCGGCCTCGGCCTCCTCCACGTACTTCAATCTGCGCAAGCTGTCGATCTTCGGTGGCTCGAACGAGATTCAGAAGAACATCATTTCCAAGGCGATCCTCGGACTGTAGTCCGGCCCGCAGGAAAAGGAATAGACAATGGATTTTTCCTATAGCGACGAGCAGCGCATGCTCAAGGACATGGTCGACCGCGTGGTGGCCGACCAGTACAGCTTCGAGCAGCGCGAGAAGATCATCAAATCCGACACTGGCTACTCGCCCGAGGTATGGTCGCAGTTCGCCGAACTCGGCCTGCTGGCGGTACCGTTCTCGGAAGCCGCCGGCGGTTTCAACGGCGGTGGTGCCGAGCTGATGGTGGTGGCCGAAGGCTTCGGCCGTGGCCTGGTGGTCGAGCCCTATCTGTCCACCGTGGTGTTGGCCGGTACCTTCCTCGACGCCGCACTCGGCGACGATGCCAAGGCCGACGCGCTGGAGCCGATCATCTCCGGCGAGCAGAAGTATGCGCTGGCCTGCTACGAGCCGAACGGCCGCTACGATCCCTTCTGGATCGAGACCACGGCCAAGAAAGACGGCGACAGCTACGTGCTGTCCGGCAAGAAGGCGGTAGTGCTCGGCGGCGACAGCGCCGACCGGCTGCTGGTGATCGCCCGCAGCAGCGGCGACAATCCGGGCAAGAACGGCTTGAGCGCTTTCCTGGTCGACGGCAACGCCGACGGCGTCTCGCGTGATGGCTATACCACCTTCGACGGCCACCGCGCTGCCGAAATCGTGCTCGACAACGTCAAGGTTGGTGCCGATGCACTGGTGGGCGAAGAGGGCGGCGCGGCCGCACCGCTTCAGTATGCGCTGGATCGCGGCATTATCGCCCTGTGCGCGGAAGCCGCCGGCGCCATGGAAGTGGCCTGCGATCTGACCCTGGACTACATCAAGGAGCGCAAGCAGTTCGGCGTGCCGATCGGCAGCTTCCAGGCCCTGCAGCACCGCATGGTCGATATGCGTATTTCGCTCGAGAAGGTGCGTTCGCTGGCGCTATGGGCCGCCTGTTCGCTGGATGCGCCCGACGCGGAGCGCCGCCAGCGTCTGGCCGCGGCCAAGGCCATGGTCAGCAAGGCCGGGCGTCACGTGGCCGAGGAGGCGATCCAGCTGTTCGGCGGCATGGGTATGATGGACGAATCGTCCATTTCCCATTACGCCAAGCGTATCGTGCTGATCGACCACTATCTGGGCGACGGCAACTATCACACGGACCGTCTCATCGACCTGCTGGTCGAGGAGAACGCGGCCGCGTGATCCGCATGCTGCGCTAGCGAAACACGGGCTGTCGGCTGGCGCTGGCAGCCCGTTTTTTTTAGATTTTCGGTCTGTTCGAACGCAGGGCGTGACGGGCAGGTTCGATGACCGGCATATTGCCGGGCGGTTATTGAAAAGGAATTTGCGATGAGTGAAAGCACACGCGTTGTCGTGGTCGGTGCCGGGGCGATCGGCAGTTTCTATGGCGCGATTCTCAAGCGGGCCGGCTGTCATGTGAGCGTGGTGCTGCGGTCGGAATATGAGGCGGTCAAGGCCGAGGGTTTTCAGATCGACAGCCCGCTGGGCGATCTGTCGTACCGGCCGGATGGCGTTTATCGCGACGGCGATACGCCCGAACACGAAGCCGATTACGTGATCTGCTGCGTGAAGGTGCTGCCGTCAATCGACCGGGCCGCGTTGATCAAGCCATGGGTTGGCGAAAACACACGTATCGTGCTGATCGAAAACGGTATCGATATCGAACGCGAAGTCGCCGATGCCTTGCCCGACAATCCCGTTATCAGCTGTCTGGCGTTCATCGCCGTGAGCCGGGTCGCGCCGGGCAAGATCGAGCACAAGGCGTTCGGTGCACTCACCATGGGCGCTTGGCCCGAAGGCATCACCGACGATTGTCGCGATATCGCCGCGCGCTTCGAGGCCGGCGGTATCGACGTCAAGCTGTCTGAAGCGGTGGTGGGTGAGCGCTGGCGCAAGAGCCTGTGGAATACGCCGTTCAACCCGTTGTCGGTGCTTGCCGGCGGTGCGGATACGGTGACGCTGCTGGATACGCCCGGCGGCGAGGATCTGGCCCGGGCAATGATGGCCGAAGTCTGTGCCGTGGCCGCCGCCGACGGCTACCCGATGCCGGAAAGCGCGATCGACAAGAACATTGCCGGAACCCGCAAGATGCCCGCCTATCGCAATAGTATGGCGCTGGACTATCTCAACGGTCGGCCCATGGAAATCGAAGCGATCCTGGGTAATGTGGTGGATATCGCGCACCATCTGAACGTCGAGGTGCCTCGACTGGAAACCATGCGTGTGGCGTTTTCCATGCGCGATGTATTAGCCGAGAAACAGGCCTAGTCGGCGCGAATTATTTCTCGCCCTGCATGTCGAACTGAGCGGGCGGACGCCGGCGGCTGCTACGCTGAGGCGATGTTTACCAAGGAGTGCTAGCCGTGGTGGGCGATCGTGACGTGTTGGTGATTTATGACGAACGGGTGCTTTCGCATCGGCCCGAGGCCGAAGAGGAGTTCCTCCCGGGGCGCATGGACAAGCGTATCCGCGGCATTCTCGACGGCCTCGGCGTGGAGGCCAAGTGGAGTTATCCCGAGCACCCGGGTCGAGTGATAGCGGTCAGGGAGTTGCTCGAGGCCGAGCCGATAGCCGGTGTCCGTATCACCACGGGCCAGCCGGCGACGCGCGAGCAGCTCAGCCGGGTGCATACGACCTCGTATCTGGAAAACCTGCATGAGTTGGAAGGCAAGCAGGCATGGCTCGACGTGGATACTACGGCGGTCTCAGCGGGTAGCCTGGAAGCGGCCGAGGTTGCGGCGGGCTCGACGATTGCCGCGGTAGACGCGGTGTTCGAAAAGAAAGTCCAGTCGGCGTTCGTGATCTGTCGCCCGCCGGGCCACCACGCCAACGCGGTGCGTGCTCGTGGCTTCTGCCTGTTCAACAACATTGCGGTCGCTGCGGCTCATGCTCAATTCCAATGGGATATCGAGCGCGTGCTGATCATCGACTGGGATGCACACCACGGTAATGGCACGCAGGACATCTTCGATGCCGATCCGAGCGTGATGTTCTTCGACACCCATCGGGCTGCCCCCTTTTACCCGGGCACCGGCGATATGGAGGAGATCGGGGAAGGGCTGGGCGAAGGTACGACAGTCAACGTGCCGCTGCCCGAGGACGCCGGTGATCTGGCGATCATCAACGCGTTCGAGAATATCCTCGTGCCCGCGGTCGAGTGGTTCAAGCCGGAATTGATTCTGGTGTCGGCCGGTATGGACGCGCATCGCACCGAGTTGTGCCTGAACATGAGCTACGACGGCTATAGCGCGATGGCCGGTATTGTCCAGCGTCTGGCTGACCAGTATTGCGACGGCCGGCTGGTGATGGCCCTGGAAGGTGGCTACAACCCGGATACGCTGGCCCGTTGTACCCATCGTGTACTCGAAGTCATGGCGGGGGCCGCGCCGGCAACCGTGCGTGAGCCCGGCGTGGAAGAAGTCGCGGAGATCGCCGAATTTCATCGCTCGGCTTTTGCCGAGATGGAATAACCACGTCATGAGCACAGACGAATCCATGCCAAGCGTCACCTTGCGGCCGGTCGATTTACGCAACTGGCAGCAGGTTATTCATTTGCGCCTGTCGCAGGAACAGGCCACACGCGTAGCCTCCAACCTCTATTCGTTAGCTGAGGCGTACGTGCAGCCCAGTTGTACGCCTTATGCGATCTATGCGAACGAAACGCTCATCGGTTTCGCGATGGCTGAGTATCTCGCTGCGCCGCAGGCCTACAATATCCCCCGTTTCATGATCGATATCGCCTGGCAGGGCGTCGGTTACGGTAGCCTGGCGTTACAGGCGATTATCGACACGCTCAAGGAAGAGCGCCCCGAGGCGCCGATCCTGATCAGCCTCACGCCGGACAACGCCGCCGCGCGGGGGCTTTATGAGCGTCATGGCTTTGTCGATACCGGCCAGCGTTTTCACGGTGAGGACGTGCTTCGCTACCCGTAAATGCGCGCGATGATGTTGTCGCGCGGGGATTGGTCGATGCTTAGCTAAGCGCCGGATTCTTGCGCATGGCCCGAATGCGCAAGAAGGCGGATCTGCCGTCTAAACCTGTCTAAACTGTCCTTTTGCGTGGCGGGGCATAGGTGCATTTTGCAGTCAGACCTGCAAGCGTGTTTACAGGCACGATGCTAGTCTCTGATTACGCTAAATAATTAGCGATAATAAAGAGGAGAGTCTGATGCCTTTCGCTTCGGTCAATGGGCAGGATGTTTTTTATCAGGACAGCGGTGGTGATCGGCCGGTGATCGTGTTCTCGCACGGCCTGCTGATGGATCACGAAATGTTTGCGCCGCAGGTGGCAGCTTTCGAGGACAACTATCGTTGCATTGCCTGGGACCAACGTGCCCATGGGTGTACTGCCACCGGCGAAACGCCGGCGCCGTTCAGCTACTACGACTCGGCCGACGATCTCGTCGCCTTGCTGGATTATCTGGGGGTTGAGCAGGCGACTCTGGCCGGTATGAGTCAAGGTGGTTTCCTGTCGCTACGTTGTGCGTTGATCCACCCGCAGCGTGTGCGCGCCTTGATACTTTTAGATACCCAGGCCGGGCTCGAGAATCCCGACAATCTTCCGGGCTACAAACAGATGATCGACACCTGGGCGACGCATGGTTTGCCCGATGAAATTGCCGATACGATTGCCGGCATAATCTTGGGTACGGGTTCGAGAGAAACCGCGTACTGGCAGCATAAATGGCGCGGCTGGCAGTCGCACAATCTGCTCGCGGCTTTCCATACGCTGACTTCGCGCGATGACGTTACCGATCAACTCGGCGCGATCGAGCAGCCATCGCTGGTCGTGCATGGCGATGCGGATATGGCCATACCCATGGCCCGGGCCGAGCAGCTGGCGGAGCATCTGCCCAACGCGGAACGGGTCGTTGTACCTGGGGGCGGCCATGCCGCGAACCTGACCCACCCGGGACCAGTAACCAAAGCAATTGAATCGTTTCTGCGACGCAACGGTTAGGGCCGATACCCGTTTTATGAACCGCGCAGCTGTAATCTACATTCGTACTATCGAGACTACCCATGACACTGGATCCCCAGGCGGCACGCTTTCTGGAGGCAGCCGAGCAGAGCGGGCTGCCCCTGCTTGAAACGCTATCGCCGCAGGCGGCGCGCATACAGTACGAGAAGGGCTGTGCCGTTGTCGGCGGCCGTGCGCCTGAGCTGTTCGATGTGCGTGATATGGCAGCGCCCAGTCCGCGCGGCGATATTGGCCTGCGCGTCTATACACCGCGCGACCCGGCCGGCGAAGCGCTGCCGCTACTGATCTATATCCATGGCGGCGGCTATGTCATCGGCAGTCTCGATAGCCACGATATTCCCTGCCGTCATCTCGCCTTGAACGGTGATTGTATGGTGATTTCGATCGATTACCGCATGGCACCGGAATATCCGTATCCGGAGCCGGTCGAGGATTGCTGGGCCGCGGTGAACTGGATCGTCGACAATGCCGAGGCCTTGGGTGCACAGCGAGATCGTATCGCTATCGGTGGTGATAGCGCCGGCGGCAATCTGGCCACCGTGACCTGCTTGAAAGCCAAGGCCGAGGGCGGACCGGATTTCGTCTATCAGCTGCTGATATATCCGGGCACCGATCGCACGCGCAGTCAGCCTTCGCACACCGAACTTGCCGAAGGTTACCGACTCACGCGTCCCCTGCTCGACTGGTTCATGAACCATTATTTCAGTGGTGAACCCGCGGACGCGAACGATCCGTACTCGTCGCCGCTGCATGCCGACGACCTCGGCGGACTTCCACCGGCGCTGGTGATTTCCGCCGGCTATGATCCGCTACGCGACGAAGATATCGCCTATTACGAACAACTGCGCGCCCATGGCAACGACGCCGAGCACCTGCATTACCCGGGCATGATCCACGGTTTCATCAACATGCCCGGCGTTCTGGACGCGGCGCACGAATGCCTGGAAGCCTGCGGCATGCGTTTGCAGCGCGTTTTCGCCCAGCCGGCATAGCGCGTCGGCGCCCAAGTGCGCGGCGGCAGCCGCTGAATACGAACGCGATCGGCGTATAAACGAAAAACCCCGGTTCATCGCCGAACCGGGGTATGTGCTTTCGCTGGCGTTCTGGGTGTTCAGGTGGCGTAATCGCTGCCCATACGCTCGAGCTTGCGAATCAGCGCCGGCCAGGCCAGCTTGTGGCCGGCGCCCAGGCTCTGCGCCTGCTGGGCGGTGGTGTCCAGCGCCTGCTGCGACGGGGTATGCCCGGGGCCCATGGCCAGCGTGCGTACCTGGATCTGGCAGGCCTTCATCAGGAAATACATATAAGTAAAGGCTTCGCCGACGTTCTTGCCGACGGTGAGCGTGCCGTGGTTACGCAGCAGCATGATGTCGTGATCGCCGAGGTCTGCGACGAGGCGCTCACGCTCGTCCAGATTCAGCGCCACGCCTTCGTATTCGTGAAAGCAGATATGCGGTATGCAAAGCATGGCGGTCTGGCTCAGCGGCAACAGGCCATCGGGGTGGGCGCTGACCGCCACACCGTCAGCTGCGTGCAAGTGCAGAACAGCACCGGCTTCTTCGCGCGCCATATGGACCGCGCTATGAATGGTGAAGCCGGCCGGGTTGACGCGGTTGGTTGCACCGGGGTCGACGATCTGCCCGTCTTCATCGACCTTGACCAGCGACGACGCTGTAATTTCGTCGAACAGCCAGCCGTAGGGATTGATCAGAAAATGGTGTTCTGGCCCCGGCACCCGAGCCGACAGGTGGGTGAATACCAGATCATCCCAGCCATAGAGTGATACCAGGCGATAGGCAGCGGCGAGATCTTTGCGGACCTCCCATTCCTCTTGCGTCATCCGGGACGGATGATCGGTCGCGGCATTGGCCATGAGTCTCCTCCTGTGTAGCAGCTTGTTCGTAAAACACGATTTCGTTGTGCGAGCAAAGTAGACCTTGCTCGTGTTCCGGTCAATTCATGCGGCTTCAAGGAAGCGGCGTCACACCGTACGCACGTTGCGAGCGTGCGCGACAAGCGTACTGTGGTTGCGTTGTAACCGACCACCGCCTATTCTTGTTCGCGGTTTTCGAAACACCGTTTCGGTGGCTGGAAAGCCGACGATGGCTGGTGCTGCTGGTATAGCAGGCGTTCTGTCTCAGACCAGCGCGCGTCGGCATTTTTCCGAGGCCGACAACCTACAAGAACACGACAAGAAAAGACGATGTCGCAGGCCGAACGCATGGCGCGCACGGCTGTCGATGCGGTATCGGTCGCGACTGCTGATGGAGATGGCATGCTCGACGCTTATATCTACGACGGTCTGCGAACCGCGTTCGGCCGCCATGGCGGCGTGCTCGCTCCGGTTCGCCCGGACGATATGCTTGCGGCGGTCATTCGCCAGCTTGTCGAACGCAACCCGTTCGATCGCAACGACTACGAGGATGTAATCGCCGGTTGTACCAACCAGGCAGGCGAGGACGCGCGCAATGTGGCGCGTCACGCAGGCCTGCTGGCTGGCTTGCCGGTGTCGGTGGCGGGTCAGACCGTCAACCGGTTATGCGGCAGTGGACTGGCTGCGACTGTCGATGCCGCCCGTGCAATCACGGTCGATGAAGGTGCACTGGTGATCGCCGGCGGGGTGGAATCCATGAGCCGCGCGCCATTCGTCATGGCCAAGGCCGACAAGGCCTATTCGCGCAATGTTTCGGTATTCGATTCGACGATCGGCGCGCGCTTTCCCAATCCGAAGATTCTCGACGAGTACGGCGCCGATGCCATGCCGGAAACGGCCCAGAACGTCGCCGACGACTTCGGCATCAGCCGCGAGGCCGCCGATGCCTATGCGGCCCAGTCGCAGGCGCGCTACGAAGCCGCCCGCGCCGAGGGGTTTTTCGACGACGAGATCATGCCACTGGATGTGCCCCAGGGACGCAAGCAGCCGCCATTGACCGTCGATGCCGACGAACATCCGCGGCCGGGCAGTACGGCAGAAAAACTCGCCAAGCTGCCGCCGATCGTGGCCAATGGCATTATTACCGCCGGCAATGCCTCGGGCGTGAATGACGGCGCCGGTGCGTTGATTCTGGGCTCGAAAAAAGCGGGCGTTGCCGCAGGCCTGACGCCGCGGGCGCGTATCATCGCCGGCGGTGTAATCGGCGTGCCACCGCGGGTCATGGGTCTGGGCCCGGTCGGCGCCTGCCAGAAGGTGCTCGACCGTGCGGGGCTCACGCTCAAGGACATGGACGTGATCGAAATCAACGAAGCGTTCGCGGCCCAGGTTCTGGGTTGCTGTCACGAACTGGGCTTGTCCGGCGACGACGAACGTCTCAATCCCAACGGCGGCGCCATCGCGGTGGGTCATCCCCTGGGTGCTTCGGGTGTGCGCCTGGCGCTCACCGGTCTGCGTCAGCTCGAACGTATTAACGGCCGCTATGCCTTGATCAGCCTGTGTATCGGCATCGGGCAGGGTGTGGCCATGCTTATCGAACGAAAGAATGGAGCCTCTTCATGAAAGATTTCGCCTGGTCCGATCCGCTGCTGCTCGATGCGCAGCTTACCGAAGACGAGCGCATGATCCGCGATGCGGGTCATGACTATTGTCAGAACAGCCTCATGCCGCGCGTGCTCGAAGCCAACCGCCACGAGATCTTTCATCGCGAGATCATGAACGAGCTCGGCGAACTCGGCATGCTCGGTGCCACCATTCCCGAAGAATACGGCGGCGCGGGCCTCAACCACGTCTGTTACGGCCTGTTGGCCCGCGAAGTCGAATCCGTGGATTCCGGCTATCGCTCGGCGATGAGCGTGCAGTCGTCGCTGGTCATGTTTCCGATCTATACCTTCGGCAGCGAAGACGTTCGACAGAAATACCTGCCCAAGCTCGCCAGTGGCGAATGGGTCGGCTGTTTCGGTCTCACCGAACCCGACCACGGCTCCGATCCTGGCTCCATGAGCACCAAGGCCAAGAAAGTCGACGGCGGCTATGTCTTGAACGGTGCCAAGAACTGGATCACCAACTCCCCGATCGCCGATGTGGCCGTCGTCTGGGCCAATCTCGACGGCAAGATCAACGGCTTCGTGGTCGAGCGCGACTTCGGCGGCATGGAAACACCCAAGCTTGAAGGCAAGTTCTCGCTGCGTGCCTCGGCCACCGGTCAGATCATGCTCTCCGACTGTTTCGTGCCGGAAGAAAACCGCCTCGACGTCGAAGGCCTGAAGGGCCCGTTTTCGTGCTTGAACAAGGCCCGCTACGGCATTTCCTGGGGTGCGATGGGTGCGGCTGAATTCTGCTGGCATGCCGCGCGCAGCTATACGCTCGAACGCAAGCAGTTCAAGCGTCCGCTGGCCGCTACCCAGCTGATCCAGAAAAAGCTCGCCGACATGCAAACCGAGATCACGCTCGGCCTGCAGGGCTGTCTACGACTCGGCCGGTTGATGGACGAAGGCAACTGGGCGCCCGAGATGGTCTCGCTGATGAAGCGCAACAACTGCGGCAAGGCGCTGGATATTGCCCGCCAGGCGCGTGACATGCACGGCGGCAACGGTATCTCGGACGAGTATCACGTCATTCGTCACGTGATGAATCTGGAAGCGGTGAACACCTACGAAGGCACGCATGACGTGCACGCGTTGATTCTGGGCCGGGCCCAGACCGGGATACAGGCCTTCGGCTAGAGAGCGAGCGCAAAGCTGCCTGTTATAGAGCCCGTCTGACGCGTTGCGTCAGACGGGCTTTTTTCCGTTATTCACATCGCCACGAATGACTTGAGCGTGCCCGGTCGCTCAGACCCGGCGAGCAGAGTTCATAATGCATTCAGGGCGCAGTGGTTTAATAGCCCGCAACCTAAAAACACGAGAGCGCGGAGATTCAATCATGCGAACCCAAGCCATCCAACGTTGGACGGTTGCCAGCCTTTTGGCATTGAGTCTGAGTGCGCCCGCGTTCGCGCTGGATGACGATACGCTAGACGCCGCAGTCGGCGGCGGGCTGGGTGGTGCCGCTGGCGCAGCGATTGGCAACGAAGTCGGCGGGCGTACCGGTGCAATTCTTGGCGGCGCTGCGGGTGCAGCGGGCGGGGCGGCGATCACGACGGATAACGACCGAAGAGGCTATGATCACCGCCATGAGTATCGCGGCCAACATTGCCCGCCTGGGCAGGCCAAGAAAGGGCGCTGCTAATTTGCCTCGCGAGCCCTGCGATCTGCGGGGCTTTTATGGTATTGCTTAAAGCTGTTGTTCCAGCCAGTCTTGCAACTTCGTGCGCGCGTGACGCTTGGTCATCCGCTTGGTCGTCGTCGCGGCAGGGCGCATTAACTCGTTGTCCTGGCCCGACACGATGAACTTGCGCTGGGCGCCGATGATGCCGCCCTCCGGGCCATAACTGGCGATCACGGTAATCTTGAAATTATCGATTTTTAGGGTTCGAATCGGGCGATCGTCATCGGGCTCGAGGTTATCGTGCCGCTTGGCGGTCTGGCGAATGATGGAGCGGAACGTTCCCAGGTTCATCTGCTCGCCGGCGTTCAACGGGCCCTGTCGTGTGACGTTCTGTGGGCGGTCTTCGCTATCGCGAGGCTGAGCGTTGTCGAAATCGGTGATCGACTCGCTGTACTCGTCGTCGTGTGTGCGGATCGTCATCGCTAGGCTGTGAATATAGATCGGTTCCTGACTCATATTCGTGATCAGGCAAACCGAATCGATCTGCTGGCCCCAGCCCTGGTTGATCAGGATTCGCGCCTTGCGTTGTCGCCGAAAACCGGCATAAAGCAAATGCGCATAGAAAAGCCAGACGGCTAGCGTGCCGATACTGGCGAAAAAAGACAGCGCCTGCGCATTGTCGTTAATCCACTGCCACATGGTTGGGCGGCCTTGTGTCGATAAGCGGCGCGCAATTCTGCGCGAGCGCGCGCATCGAGACTATGCGTAGATATCCTTAAAGCGAGACGCGCATTATTGCGCTAATCTTGTGGTCAGGCCTGACGAAGCGTATCTGCAAGTGCCATGATGCGCTCACGTAGCGCGAGTGCTTCAGGCCGTGTGAGTTCAACCTGACAGAGCATGGCCTCATGTATTTCGCTGGACTTATGCTGCAGATCAAGCCCTTCGTCGGTGACGGAGATAAGCACCCGGCGCTCGTCTTCGCTATCCCGTTCACGTACGACTAGGCCGGCTTGTTCCATACGTTTGAGCAACGGCGTGAGCGTGCCGCTGTCGAGATGTAACTCACTGCCCAACTCGCCGACTGAGCGGGGCGCTTTTTCCCAGAGCACGAGCATAACGAGGTACTGAACATAGGTCAGGCCCAGCGGTTCAAGCAGCGGGCGATAAGCGCGGATAATGCGATGTGTGGCTGTGTATAGCGAAAAACACAGCTGCTCATCCAGTAAGCGCAGATCCTGTTCGTTGTCTTCGTTTTGTGCGGGAGAAGCGCCCATAGTTCGGGTCCATTTAAACGTAAGTAACGTATTGTGACGCTTTTGAACGGCCAGCGCTAATTGAAATGCAATTTGGGGAAATAATCCCGATATATCGTTCTATATTTTGCGTTTTTTTAATTATACCCCAAGGCACTATTGCATTGCCCGGGCGAGAAGTTCGTAGCTGTGCAGCCGCTTGGCCGGATCATGGATATTCGAAACCACCATGATTTCGTCCGGTTCACCGTCGGCACACAGAGCCTCGAGCTGTTCACGTACCGATTCCGGTCCGCCGATCACATGTCGCTGGCGGTTTTCGAGGATCGCGTTGCGCTCCATCTCCGAATATTCATAGGCCAGTGCTTCCTCGGGCGAGGGCAGGGGCAGGAATTCGCCCTTGCGCAATCGTAGCCACATCAGGTCGACCGTGGCCGCGAGATACTCGGCTTCTTCATCGGTGGGGGCGCAGATCACGGAGACGCCGAGAATCGCATGCGGTTCGGGAAATGCCGGCGAGGGCGAGAATGCCCCGCGATAGCGCCTAAGTGCCGGTTCCGCCGGAACCGGGCTGAAATGGCTGGCGAAGCTGTAGCCCATGCCAGCCGACCCGGCGACATGGGCACTGGCGCCGCTCGATCCGAGGATCCAGATCGGCGGCAGTTCGACATCGCTGGGGCTTACGGTTACGCCTTCGTAGGGATGTCCACGGCGCAGGGTGCCGCGAGAAAGTGCGAGCATTTCGTTGAGCAAGTCGGCGAACTGTTCGCCCGATGCGGCTCTGAGTGCGCGGCTGGCCCGTGCATCCGAACCCGGGGCCCGTCCCAGCCCCAGGTCGATACGCCCCGGATAGAGTGCTTCCAGCGTCTGAAAGGTTTCGGCGACGCGCAACGGCACATGGTTGGGCAGCATGATGCCGCCTGAGCCGACGCGGATTCGTTCGGTCAACGCCGCGGCGCGCGACAGCAGCACCTCCGGCGCCGAACTGGCAATGCTCGGCATGCTGTGATGTTCGGATACCCAGTAGCGGGTATAACCGCAGCGCTCCGCCAGACGTGCGAGGTCGATGCTTGCGCGTACTGCGTCGGAGGCGGGGATGCCGCTGGGCACGGGTACGAGATCGAGAACGGATAGATCAGCTTTCATGGAACAAGGCTCATGCCGATAAGGAAGCTGTCATATAACTGGGCACGAAAGCGGATTTTTACAGTCCCGGCCGTTCAATATTCAGGAATGATGTTGCTGCGTAGCATGATGCCGTACAGCGTCAGACTTGCGTTGAAGCGGCCCGGCCAGGGCGGGAATTGCCTTCATGAACAGGTCTCTGCCGTGGACCGATATTCATGTTAATGCGGCTGTCGGCCGGCACCTGAACAAAAAAGCCGACCGCGATCTCGTATCGCGGTCGGCTTGGTTGTAACCCGCCGGTGTTACTGGCTGGTGTCGAATTCCGCGAAGTCGGACTTGCGGATCAGCGCATGAATACCTTTGGTCTTGTCGACGACCTGAGACACCTCGAAGTCGGTTGCCGCACTCAGATAGGCAAGTGCGAGGGCTTCATCGATGCCGTACTGCTGATGCAGGAAACGGATCGATTCACGCACGGCATCCTTCATCGCCAGGTCCAGATCTTCATCGAGGCCGACGGTGATCCAGTAGTCGTTAGTTTCACCCAGCAGTTTGTCGATCTGCTGGCCCGGCAGCTGCGCCTTGCCGCTCTTGAGCAGTGTCAACTTGAGTGTCGCACGCAGCGATCCTTCAAGCGCCGTCAGTGCGACTTCGCCGTCGCCCTGGGTGAAATGACTATCGCCGGTATAGAACAGGCCACCATCGACCTCGATCGGGTAGTAGACAGTGCTGCCTACGCCGAGGTCATTGATATCCGCGTTGCCGCCGATGCGTGACGGCGGCACCGAGTTGACCGGTTCTGCGGTATCCGGTGCGACGCCCATGATGCCCATGAACGGATGTAGCGGGAATCGAATGGTCTTATCGCTGCCGGCATCGAGGGTGCCGTACCACTGATCGCCATCCTTCTCGATGGGCGCGAATGTGGAAACGTTGGCATAGCGTTCCGGGTATTCGCTGCTCGGGTTGGCTTTCGGCTCGGTCCTGGGGTATTCGCCGGGTAGCGCACCCTTGCCATGACGGTTGGAAATGACGCCGTACGGCACGCGGGGCTCGAGTTTGACGACCTCTACCTTGAGCACGTCACCGGGTTCGGCGCCTTCGATGGCCACCGGGCCGGTCACGATATGCGGGCCGTCCTTGAAGAAATCGTGCTTCAGATCGGAGGCCGTGATCGCGATCGCGTCGTCGAGCACGTCGTCTTCCGCCACATCCTTGGTGGCGAAGTATGCCACGGGATCTCGGCCCTGATCTTCGAGGATGCCTTCGTGCGAAATCGTATCGAATGTCACTGCACTGCCCGAGGGCACGGTCAACACCGGCTTTGCACTCTTGTTGGGCAGATAACCCCAGCGTACGGTCTCGGTGGTCGAGGGTACGTAGTAATTGCCGGCATAGTCCCCGGAGGACATTTTCTGGGGTTTGTCGGCCAGCGGCTGCAGCACGTCGAATTCGTCGGTTGCAGCGTGCACGGTGATGGCGCTGCAACACAGCGCCAGGGCGCCTGCGAATCGATATTTCATTGATAGTCTCGTAACGATAGAACCAACCTCTAACCGTGCAAGACACGGGCCAAGTGGTTACGCCACCCCGATGGGGTTGTGGCCTGGATGACGGCGAGCGTGCACACGAACGCGGATGTGGCGTTTACCGCCGGTTCAAAAGCGTTTGCGAGGCCTGGGATGAAGTGCTAGTAATGAACGACAACTCGTGCATAACAAACGGCGTGGTTGCGGCTACCCGCCTTGCCAAGGAGGGGCGCCACCACACCGGACCATTGGGGGTCTCTTGAGTAAATTGCTATCGCGCAGCCAGCGTGTGTATACCGGTTCCGCGCTTATCATTCTGGCCCTTGTGGTCGTGGGTGCGAGTTTCCCGAAGGCATTCGGCAACTTCGCCAACAGCGCGCTGAATTCGATATCGCACGTCTTCGGTTGGCTCTATCTGCTATCGGTATTCGGATTCGTGATCTTTCTCGTGGGGCTGGCGTTCAGCCGCTACGGCAAGATCCGACTGGGCGAGCCCTACAGCCAACCTGAGTACAGCTTCTTTTCCTGGGTGAGCATGCTGCTGGCGGCCGGTTTTGGCGTCGGTCTGGTGTTCTATGGTCTGGCCGAGCCGGTACTGCATTATCTGAATCCGCCGTACGACGATATGCCGGGCTCGACGCCGGAATCGGCGCGCTATGCCATTCAGTACAGTTTCTTTCACTGGGGTATCAGCCAGTGGGCCGGATTCTCCATCGTCGGCCTGATCATCGCCTACTTTCAGTTTCGCAAGAACAAGTCCGGGCTGGTCTCGACGGTGGTGCAACCGCTGACCGACAAGCTGCCCCAGGCCGCCCGCCAGCCTACCAGCGACGGCCTGAATATCCTGGCGGTCGTAGCCACGGTGATGGGTGTGGCCACATCGCTGGGCCTGGGTGTGCTCCAGATCAACGGCGGGCTGAACCAGATGTTCGGCGTGCCCGATACGACGCTCTGGAAATTCATCATTCTGGCCGTGATGTGCGGCTGCTACACGCTCTCGAGCTACTCGGGCCTGGACAAGGGCATCCAGTGGCTTTCGAACATCAATCTGGCGCTGTGCCTCGGCCTGATGGGTTGGGTGCTGTTCACCGGGCCGACGATCTTCATTCTCAATACGATCGTCGTGGGCATTGGTGACTATATCCAGAACTTCATTGCCATGAGTCTGCGCATGGATCCGTTCGAGGATACCGGCGAAGACTGGATTTCGACGTGGACGGTGTTCTATTGGGCCTGGGTGATCG
Source organism: Salinisphaera shabanensis E1L3A (assembly GCF_000215955.2). Classification (GTDB taxonomy): domain Bacteria; phylum Pseudomonadota; class Gammaproteobacteria; order Nevskiales; family Salinisphaeraceae; genus Salinisphaera; species Salinisphaera shabanensis. The sequence goes on along the minus strand of NZ_AFNV02000010.1, from coordinate 72,158 downwards.
CCTGGTCGCCGTTCGTGGGCACCTTCGTGGCTCGTATCTCCAAGGGGCGTACGATTCGCGAGTATGTGATGGGCGTACTCATCGTGCCGCCGCTTCTGGCCTGTGGCTTCATCGGCGTGTTTGGCGGTGCCGGCCTGCATATGGAACTGTTCGGCGATGCGGCGGGTACGCTGACGGCCGCTGCCGACAAGGACATCACCTCGGCCTTGTTCACCTTCTTCGAAATGATGCCGTTCAGTAACGCGTTGTCCATTTTGGCGATGTGCCTGATCTTCGTCTTTCTGGTGACATCGGCCGACTCGGCGTCCTATATCGTCGCGCAGATGACGGACGAAGGTTCACTCGAGCCGCCGTTGTACAAGCGTCTGTCCTGGGGTCTGCTGATTTCGGCCATCTGTCTGACGCTGATCGTGGCCGGTGGCTTGAAAGGCCTGCAGACAGGCGCGCTGCTCGCCGCGTTGCCGTTCGTGTTCGTGCTCTATTGCATGGTCTTCGTGCTCGCGAAGGAGCTGCGTGATGATCGTCGCCGCATGCTGCTCGATCTTTACGAGAAGCATGAATCGATGCCGGTCGGGGCCGATGCCTTCGAGGCGCGCGATATTCTCAACGATGTCTGGGACGAAGAGGATCTCGAGGACGCCGACGATGAAGGCAATCGATCGCAGACTGAAAGCTGACCGACCCTCCTAGTGCGGGCGAACGGCTGTGCCGGCGAGATGCCGACACAGCCGTTTTTTTGTGGGGGCAGTACGCGCGGGTGTTGTTCAGGCGTACTGCACGCGGGCAATCGGGTCTGGCGGCGGTGATAGCGGCTCGCCAGGGGCCGACTGTCAGCAAAGCCTGTCGTTATAGCAGCGGGGGTGAGCGCGCCGCTTGTACCGTCGTGGCCCGGCGCTGAGCCGTACCCCGATCGCGATGGTCGGCGGGCAGATGGTTCGAACGAGCGCACCGCGCCAAACGGAGTTCGAGCCGGTTACGCTCGGTCGGCAGGCGCTTGCAGCAAGCGCGGGCGTGCCATACGAGGAACAGGGTCGACCGGCGCTGTGTTTTTCAGCACCCCGGACCGCGCGCTGATCGCAACGCGCTAGCGCGGGCGTGAAGCCTGCACGCCGCGTTCGGGGGCTGGCGCCGGTCTGATCCGCGGTCAGACCCCGCCGCAGCCGGCGGGTGCTAGGCGTTGGTGTCGGTCGAGACCACGCAGAACAGATCGGCCAGTGAATGGCGACGGCGTGAATTCTCCGGCGCCAGCGCAAACGTCGCGTTCACCGTGCTTGCCTGCGTACAGCCATGCCGCGCGTCCGCGCTTGCGCTCGAGGCAATGAGCGTATGCGGCATGTCGGGCACATTGTCGAGTGCTGCAATCAGGGGCTGGATACGGTTGGTGTAGGCCGCGAGCCGTGCCTTGGACAAGGGATGCCCGTCCGGCAGCTTCATGGTCAGGGGATTATGCGGGCGTCCGTTCAAACGCACTTCGTAATGCAGGTGCGGGCCGGTGGCCTCGCCGGTTGCGCCGACATAGCCGATGACCTGTCCCTTGCTGACGTGATCGCCTTTCTTGAGGCCATCCGCAAACTGGTACATATGCCCGTAGCGGGTCGAATAGCCATCGAAATGGGTCAGTTGAACAACACGACCGTAGCCGTGACGCCGGCCGACGAATTTGACCACGCCGTCGCCTGCCGCATGAATCGGTGTACCGCGCGGTGCAGCCATATCCACGCCCCAGTGCGGGCGGCGGATATGCAGAATCGGGTGCAGGCGATTGGGGTTGAACGGCGAGCTTATACGGGAGTAGTTCACCGGGTGACGCGATAGCGACGGTTCGTAGGCTCGGCCCTGGGCATCGTAGTAGCGTGCCTCGCCGTCGTCGTTGATCGCACGGAAGGCTTTCATGCTGCGGCCGCCGGTGGTGATGTTGGCGGCAATGACCGGGCCTGTGGCGACACGTTCGCCGTTGGCGTATTCGGCGTCGTAGACAACGCTGAAGCGATCGCCCGAGTGCATGTGGCGGGACAGGTTGGCGCGATAACGATAGATATGGGCGAGCTGGGTCGCCACGCCCGAAGGTACGCCGGCCTCGGCCAGCGAATGCGCAAGCGAGCCGTCCACCGTGCCGCGGGCGGTCAGCCGGCGCGTCTGTGTATCCAGGTGTACGACTTCGGCCTGCAACGGGCCGGGCGCGCCGTCGCTATCGATGCCGGTACGCGCAACCGAAAGCGTATCGATTGCGTCCAGCTTGAAGCGCAATTCTGCGAGACGCCCGTCCGTTGTCTTGCGCAATTCCAGGATGTTGCCGGGGCGCAGCCGCTTGAGCGGGTCGACCGTATCTCCCAGCGCAACCAGCGCCATCAACTCGCGGGCCGGCAGGCCGACGCGGGCAAAAATGCGTGAAAGAGAGTCGCCTGACTCGACCGTGATTTCGCGCCAGGGGGTGATTTCCGGCGCACTTTTGGCCAGCAGTGCCTGACGTTCGTCGGGGCCGAGTTCATCAGTGAGCTGCGGACGCGAAGCGTGTACACCCAGCGCCGAGCCGCTATCGAATGCAGTGGAATGCAGTCCGGCCTCGGCGCCATGCGAGAACGGATTCGCGTGGACGCTGCCGCCCATGCATACGAACAAACTCATACCCAGCGCGCCGTGCGTACCGGCACGCAAAAAATTCGACCAACGCATCAAATACCCTCGGTCTCTCGCGCTTTTGCACGATGAAATCATCGCCCGACAGTCGTCTTCGACCTGTCATGAAGGCGAAAAGTTTCTTCGCAGTTGCATAATTGTGCGCCCGGTCCCCACCAGAGCGTCCTGCCAAACCACTCGTGAGCGGGAGTTATACAGTAACATCGGGGAAAAGACGAGTCTCGTCGCGACATGAGCCGTGCTTATCGTCGTGTCAGCTGGTGCGCGGTTTTACATTTTTTCTTTATGGACAGCCGCTCACGAGCTGTTTCTGGTGCATTACCTGATCTTGGCGCAGGTTTTCGGGCGGAGTGGGTAGCGGCCTTGCCTGCGCTTTCAAACGAACCGTGCAAGGCAAAGGCAAGCGCGAGGGGCGGGCCTCAGTCGTTGGGCCGCGACAGCCAGATGAGCACGGTCAGCGCGATGAAGATGATGCCGGCGAGATAGTACATCTCGTTGAGGCCGAGCATGAACGACTGCTCCGAAATGGTCTGTGCCAGTGCCCCATATGATTGCTGCTCGCTCATCCCCTGTGCCTGCGCCTGGGCGAGCCATTGCTGGGTGAGCGGATCGGTCGCCGAGGTATGGGCCGACAGGACATGATCGTGAAAAGCCTGGCGTCGATCCCACATCGTGACCGACAGTGACGTACCGAAACTCAGCGCGATCAGACGCATGAAGTTGAACAGGCCCGATGCGCTGGCGACCTTGCTGGGCGGCAGCCCGGACAGCGACAGTGTGATCAGCGGAATGAAGAAACAGGCCAGGCCGATGCCCCAGGGCAGGCGGGTGAGGAACAACTGCTGGAAACTGATCTGGGTGTTCGAATCCGCCTTGAGAAAGGACAGGCCGGCGAACAGCAGCATGCCGAAGGTGACGATGAGGCGGATATCGATCTTGTCGGTCAACCGTCCGACAATAGGCGAGAAGATCGCGCCCATCAGTCCGAGCGAAGCGGTGGTGATGCCGGCCCAGGTCGGGGTATAGCCCTGTTCGTTCTGCAACCACAGAGGCAGCAGCACCACGCCGGCGAAGTAGGTCATGAAGCCCAGCGTCACGCACAGCGTAGCGACAGTGAAGTTACGGCGGCCGAACAGCTTGAGATCGACCACCGGGTTGTCGTCTGTGAGCTCCCATACCACGAAAAACGCCAGAAATACGGTTGCGGTGATCGCCAGTACGACGATGAACGTGGACTGGAACCAGGCCTCGTCATTGCCCTTGTCGAGCATGACCTGCAGCGCGCCGACACCCACGATGAGCAGGCCGAGACCGACCAGATCGATCGGCAGGCGCTGGGTTTCGGTTTCGCGGTTGCGCAATACGAACCACGTTCCGGCAGCCGCGAAAACGCCGACCGGGACGTTGATATAGAAAATCCACGACCAGCTGATGTTGTCGGTGATCCAGCCGCCGAGAATCGGCCCGGCCACCGGGCCGACCACCGCGGTCATGCCCCAGATGCCGTTGGCAAAGCCCCGTTTGTCGGCCGGATAGTTGGCCAGCAGCAGGCTTTGCGAGAGCGGGATCATCGGCCCGGCGACCACGCCCTGCGCAGCGCGCATGACCAGCAGCATCACGAATGAGCCGGATACGCCGCACAGGAATGAAAACAGCGTGAACAGCATCGTGCACCACACGAACAGCTTCACTTCGCCGACGCGCTTGGCCATCCAGCCGGACACCGGCACGGCAATCGCGTTGGCGACGGCGAACGAGGTGATCACCCAGGTGCCCTGGCTGGTGGAGACGCCCAGGTTGCCGGCGATGGTCGGGATCGACACATTCGCAATCGATACATCCAGCACGTTCATGAAGACCGCGAGCGCAAGGCTCAGGGTTACGACGAACAGTGCACCGGCAGGCAGTGGCGGGTGCGCGTTCGCTTCTTCGGCGGCGCTCATGGACTCGTGGTGAGACGACCGATGGTATGGGCCGGCGCGCGGGCGGTCGTTGATGGGTCGCCGTCGTTCACGGCGATGATGCGATCGATGATCTGCGCGGCGCCGTCGTCGCGCTGGCGATAGACATCCGTACGCAGGCGGGCTTTTTCGCGTGCCGCTTCGGCCAGCGGTTGGCCGCTGGTGTCGTGCAGGTCCACGCTGACATGCATCGACAGACCCAGCCGTAGCGGGTGGTGCTTGAGGTCGTCACCGTCGAGCACGATCCGTACCGGCACACGTCGTACGATCTTGATCCAGTTGCCCGAGGCATTCTGGGGCGGCAGCAGTTCGAACGCCGCGCCGGTGCCCGGACTGATGCCGGCTACATGGCCGTGATAGATCGTCTCGTCGCCGTAGAAGTCCGAATAGACCGTGGCCGGTTGGCCGATACGCATGGCCGCTAGCTGAGTTTCCTTGAAGTTGGCGTTCACCCAGGCCTGGTCGATCGGCACGATCGATAGCATCGGCTTGCCCGGGTCGACACGTTGGCCCAACTGCACGTCGCGCTGGGCGACATAACCGTCGACCGGCGCCGGCACGCGGCTGCGGCGTACATCGAGATAGGCGTCTCGCAGTTTGGCTGCGGCTTCGCGAACGGCTGGGTGGCCACGCAGTGTCGTGCCGTGGGTTTGTGCCTCGAGTTCGGTCAAGCGATGCCGGGCAGCGCTGAGCGCGGCACGCGCCTGTTGAAAATCCGACCGGCTGTGCTCGAATGCCTTGCGGGTAACGCCGTTGACCTTGAGCAACTGCTGATCGCGATCGTAGTCGCGTCGCGCCTGTTCCAACTGCGTCTCGCGCATGTCGACCGTGGCACGCTGCTCGTCGGTCTGTGCAAACAGTTGATGGACGTGGCGTACCGCCTGAGCAAGACCGGCACTGGCGCTTTCGAGTGCGTTGTCGACATCGGTGTCGTCGAGTTCGATGACGGTATCGCCGGCGCGGACGCGGTCGGTATCGTCGGCATAAATCGCAGTGACGGTACCGGCGCGTTGCGGCGCAAGCATGACCCGGTTGCCGTGGACATACGCATCGTCGGTCTGTGCATAGAACTGCGCCACCATGAAGTAGTATGCCGCGTAGGCGGCGCCGATGAGTACGAAGACGGCGGCCAGGCCCAGCAGATACCACTTGCGCCGGCTGTTGCCACGGCGCGGCAGTTCGCGATTGTGTTCGGTCGAAGAAGGCGCGTTGGCCATGGGCATTCCTATCAGTCGCTGAGCGCCGCCTGGGCAGCGTCGGTCATGGCAAGCGGGTCGTTGGCGTTCCACCAGCCGCCGCCAAGCGCCCGGAACAGCTCGGCGCTGTCGCGATAGCGGGTCACGCGCGCGTCGGTGACGTCGAGCAGGGTGTCCTGGTATTGCTCTTCGGCGGTGTACAGCGAGATATAGCTCGCCGAGCCATTGCGTACCCGCGCCCGTACGGTGTCGAGATTGCGCTGCGCCTGCGCGGCGGCGGTCTGTTGCGCGTGCAGTGCCCGTGCGTCGGATTCGAGCGAGCGCAGGCTGTTGGATACTTCACCGAATGCGGTCAGGGCGGTCGCGCGATAGTCGGCGAGCGTGGCCACATACTCATCGCGTGCGGCACGCTTCCGGGCGCGCAGACGCCCGCCGGCAAACAGAGGGGCGCTGGCCGAAGCGCCGATCTGCCAGAGCGCGGTTATCGGATCGCTCAGGTCGCCCAGACTCAGGCCTTCGCGGCTGTAGGAGGCGCCGATCGAGAAATTCGGTAGCAGGCTGGCGTCGGCGATACCGATTTGGGCGCTGGCAGCATGCACCATCGCCTCGGCGGCGAGAATGTCGGGCCGTTGGCGCACAAGCGCACTGGGCACGCTCACCGGCAAGGTGGCAGGCAGGGTCAGTTCGTCTATATGAAACTGCGGGTCTTCGAACTGGCCGGGTGGGGCACCGGTCAGCACGGCCAGCCGATTGACCGCGATGGTGCGCTGTTTGCGCAGGGGTTCGAGAGAAGCGCGTGTTCGCGCCAGGCGGGTACGAATCTGCGAAGCGTCAGCATCGATAGCCACCCCGTATTCGACCTGCTTGGCGACGATATCCAGCGTGCGCTGCTGGCTGTCGATGATCTGTTGTGTGGTATCGATCGCGGCGTTCAGGCCGGCTTCGGCGATCGCTGTCGCCACGATGTTATTGATCAGCGTGACATACGTATTGAGTACTTCGAAGCGGGCGAAATCCAGGCGTGCCTGAGTTTGCTCGATCTGGCGGCGCGTCTTGCCGAAAATATCGAGATCGTAGCTTGCGCTTACCCGGCCCTGATAAAGGTTGAAGGTATTGATGAACGAGGGATCGTCGATACCCAGCTCGATGCCGCTGGCGCGTTGCCGCGATACGCCCGCCGACGCATCGACCTGAGGCAGCAGCGCGGCCTTGCCGGCTGTGACCGCCTCCTGGGCTGATTTGAGCCGTGCACGGCCTGCAGCGAGCGTCGGGCTGTCGGTCAGCGCGCGCTTGATCAACGCATCGAGTCTCTCCGACTCGAATACGCGATACCAGTCAGCACGTACCGCGCCTGCGCGTTCGAACATCTGCGCGTCGAGCGGGGTGTCGTCATCGTCCGAGATCGAGCCCGCCGTGACGCCGTCGACTTTATAGGCTTGATCGTCGGGCGCATCGGGACGGGCGTAGTCCGGGCCGACCGCGCAGCCGCCGATCAAGAGCAGACCGGCAAGGCCTGCCAGAGCGCCCGCGCGCCATACGCGTGCGCCAATCCAGAGAATAGGGGTCGGGGGCATTGGCAGTCGATCATCGAGAGGCGCCTGAACCAGAAGGCTCAGTTCGAGCGCGTCAATCTATGTGTATTGACCAGTAACTGTCAAATACATGAATGCACTGTTTCCGAGTCCGTTCGCTTGCCGGCAAGGTCGCTACAGGGCGCTACGCCACTTGGTGATTGCTCGTGGCGGCTGGAACCCGCCACGGCAAACGTCATATCTGAAAGGGGTCTGTGCCTGTTTGGGCGTCGTGTTCCGCGTGTTATGCCCGATCGGGCCAGTCGGTGCCAATCTGCGTGTCAGGGGAGTCGTATACGGTCGAACGGCCCGAGGGCCAGGGGGAATCATGACCATGAGCGGCGAAACACCTCGATTCGTACGGGTTCTGGCACGCAAGGATGTGCTGGCGCTGGCATTCGGCGCGATGATCGGCTGGGGCTGGATCGTGATGACCGGCACCTGGATCACGTCGGCGGGCAGTCTGGGCGCGGTGTCGGCTTTCTTGATTGGCGGTGTCGCGATCGTGCTGGTCGGACTGACCTATGCAGAGCTTGCGGCGGCCATGCCCCAGGCTGGCGGCGAGCACGTCTACAGTTACCGCGGGCTCGGCCATCTGGCCTCGTTCGTGTGCACCTGGGCGATCGTACTGGGCTACATGACCGTCGTATCTTTCGAGGCGGTGGCTTTGCCCACGGTGGTCGAGAATATTCTGCCCGGTTACAGCGTTGGCCATCTTTGGACGATCGCCGGCTGGGATGTCGAAGCGACCTGGGTCGCGGTCGGTGTTGCCGGGTCGCTGCTGATGATGTGGGTTAACTATATCGGCATTCGCACGGCAGCCCTGGTGCAGAAACTGGTCACGCTGATGATCGTCGCGGTCGGGCTGTTGTTTCTGACCGGTGCCTTGTTCACTGGCGAAGGCGCCAATCTCACGCCCCTGTTTACCGGCGATACGAGCGTCGCCGGTGGCATCATGAGCGTACTCGTGATGGTGCCTTTCATGTTCGTGGGGTTCGACGTGATTCCGCAGGCGGCCGAGGAAATCGATCTGCCACATCGGGATATCGGCCGGCTGCTGGTGTTTTCGGTATTGCTCGCCGTGTTCTGGTACGCCGCGATTATCTTCGCGACCGGGTATGTGCTGTCACCGGATGGCATCGATCTGGATTCGCTCGCAGTGCCGGATGCCATGCAGGCGGCGTTTTCGAGCGTGTGGGCGGGCAAGCTGATGGTTCTGGCGGGCATGGCCGGCATTATCACCAGCTGGAACGCCTTTTATATCGGCGGCTCGCGTGCGATCTATGCCCTGGCCAATGCCGATATGTTGCCGCGCATGTTCGCCAAGCTGCACCCGCGCTACAACACGCCGGCCAATGCGATTCTGCTGATCGGTGTGGTCACTTCGCTGGCGCCGTTTCTCGGGCGCAGTGCGATGGTCTGGCTGGTCGACGCGGGCGGGCTCGGTATCGTGTTGGCCTATTTGTTCGTGGCCGCGTCTTTCGTCGTTCTGCGCTACCGCGAGCCGGATATGCCACGGCCGTTTGTTGTGCCCGCGGGTAAAGTCGTCGGTATAGTTGCAATCGTGCTTTCGATCGCGCTGGTCGTGCTTTATCTGCCTGGCAGTCCTTCGGCTTTATTGCCGGTGGAGTGGTTGATTTTCGGGGTATGGATGCTCGGCGGTGGGGCGATGTATGTCTGGGCTCGTGTACGCTACGGCGTGCATGCGCCGGATCGGCCGGCGAGCACTTAACACCAAGGGGGGAAGCCTTGCCGGGCGCGCGCTGTTTGATCGCGGTTCAGGGTCTGGTAAAAAGCGTTTCTGAATGAGGGGTAGGCGGCCGACCTTTCGGCCGCGATGGAAGGATTGAGCATGAAGAACAAAGCGATCGCACGGCTTGCCGTTATAGCTATCAGCGCATTGGCCTGTGCCACGAGCGCTATCGCCCAGCAAGGGCCCAGCGATGCCGAGGCCGCGCAGGTTCTCAAAAGCGCGCGGCCGCTCGCCGAAAATGGCAGTGCCAATGCGCAATACAACATGGGCGTGCTCTACGATGAAGGTTATGGCGTAGAGCAGGACTATGCCCAGGCGCGCGACTGGTATGAAAAGGCCGCGGCCCAGAATTATTCCAAGGCCGAGCATAATCTCGGCATCATGTATCAGGAAGGCCACGGCGTACCGCAGGACAGCGCCAAGGCCGCGGAATGGTTCAAGCGCGCAGCCGAGCATGGCGAGCCGGCGGCCCAGAACAATCTCGCGGTGTTGTACGTTCGTGGCAATGGCGTACGTCAGGATCTGGCCGAAGCCGCGCGCTGGGCAGCGAAAGCGGCCGAGGCCGGCAACGGCTCTGCCCAGAAAAATCTGCCGCAGATCATGCAGAACCTGCCGCAGTCGCGAATCGATGGCGATAACGTCAATATCCGCAGCAAACCGAGCACACGCGGTCGGGTTCTGCGTCAGGCGGATCGCAATACACGTGTCGCCGTGCTCGATACGCGCAGCGAATGGGCGCAGGTCGTTTTCGGCGACGATTATACCGTTGGTTGGGTAGCCGATTTCCTGCTGGCCGGCAGCAGCGCTCCCATGGCCAACGACAGCGCCATGGCCAATAACGATCCGGCGCAGGCCAGCGAAGCACCGCCCAGCGGCGACGAGTCGGAATCCGCGCTGCCGCAAGGCGTGCCGGAAACCGGGCCGACACGTTATATCGGCGGCGACGTGGTTAACGTCCGCTCGGGCCCGTCAACGGGAAACGGCGTCAAGTTCCAGGCCAAGCGCAACGAGCGCGTGATGGTCACCGGCCGGGAAAAAGACTGGCGGCGTATTCGGTTCGACGATGGCCGTACGGGCTGGATTGCGGGATTCCTGCTGGTCGAGTAGCGGTCTGACTTGGCTGCGGGCTGTTGCCCATAAAAAAACCGGCGCCTGAGGGCGCCGGTTTTTTTACGGTTTGGTGGATATGCTTCAACCGATCAATTATCGATTTGCGGTGTCGGACGCACGAGAATTTCGTTAACGTCAACGCTTGCCGGGCGCGACAACGAAAATAACACCGCCTCGGCGATATCCTGATCCGTTAGTGCGTGATCCGGCTGTTCGTCGAAAAACGGTGTATCCACCATGCCGGGCTCGATGAGCGTGACCCGAATACCCGTGCCACGCAGCTCTTCGCGCACGCCGTAGCCGATTGCGGAAACCGCCCATTTCGTCGCGCTGTACATGGAACCGGGGATCGTGGTGCGGCCAGCGGCCGAACCTGTGATCAACAGATGCCCACGGCTTTCCTTGAGCGCGTCAGCGCAGGCCTGAATGGTCAGGCCCACACCGTAGATGTTGGTCAGGATCATATCCTTCCAGACATCGCTGTCGGCGCCGCAAAAACCGCCCGGCCGCCCGCCGATACCGGCGTTGGCAAAAACCGCATCGATACGACCGAAGCGTTCAAGTGTGTGTTCGACCATGGCCTGCTGAGAGGCCTTGTCGGTCACATCACACTCAAGTGCCAGCGCCGAGTCGGCGCCGAGTTCGGCGACCAGCGCGTCCAGCTTGTCGGCCGATCGCGCAGCCAACGCTACGCGATAGCCATTGGCCGCGGCGTGACGCGCGGTGGCCGCGCCAATGCCGCTGGAGGCGCCGGTTATCAGAAGTACGGGATCGGCCATAAGGCATCACCTATGTATTAACTGAAAAACGTATCGCAGGCCTTGCGGCTTGCGTTCGCGCGTCCACGCCGTTGCGACAATCAGCCGTGGGTCGAGCCGTCGTGCACGTGGCCGTGCTCGATCTCTTCGCTGCTGGCTTCGCGAACTTCTTCGATGTTCACGGTGAAGTCGAGCGTCTGACCGGCAAGCACGTGGTTGCCGTCGACGGTGACTTCTTCGCCTTCGACTTCCTTGACCGTCACGATCATGGGGCCGGCGTCCGATTCGGCACGAAAGCTCATGCCCGGCGCCAGTTCGTCGACGCCCTGGAATGCATCGCGGCTGACCTTCTGTACCAGCTCTTCACGATAGGGGCCGTAGCCTTCTTCGGGGTCGACGGTCGCCTTGACCTCTTCGCCCTGGGCGTGGCCTTCGATCGCTTTTTCCAGACCCGGAACGATGTTGCCGTGGCCGTGGAGATAGGCCAGCGGCTGACCTTCGCTCGACTGATCGATGATTTCGCCGTCCGTGTCGCGCAGCACGTAATGAATGCTTACGACGCTGTCCTGCTTGGCTTCCATGTTGGCTTGCTCTGCTTTTTTTCGCGTATGAACGACCAGACCTTGCGACGATCTGGAAAAAAACAATGCCTGTCGCCACAAAATCGGAGGTCGATTTGTGATCGAAGCCTTCATGCCCAGGCGTGGATCGCGTCTAGCGAGCGGCCGGGCGGGCGTGAAAATGTGTTCCGGCTGGTTTGCATCGCCCGCGCGTGGTTGGCGATGTCGCCGCGGCTAAAGCCGGCTAAGTCGCGGAAATTAAGGGCGAACCTTCGTCGCGACGACTTCGTCGAGGGTAAACCAGTCGATTGCTTCACGGTGGCGTGCCGGGTCGAGCCTCGTCACGAGGAAGGTTATCTATTGGCAGCGGTGGTTGGCGCAAAAAAAAGCCGGGCATCGCCCGGCTCTTTACAGCGTTTAGGCAGACCTGGGAGATCAGCCTTGCAGTTCGGCGTCCAGGCTGATTTCAGCGCCCTTGTACAGTCGCGACACGGGACAGGCGTCCTTGGCCTTGGCTGCTACATCCTTGAACTCGGCGTCGTCCATGCCCGGCACCTTGCCGCGGGTGATCAGCTCGATACGCTCGATCGTGGGCGTGTCGTCGACCGAGAAATGCACTTTCGCCTCGGTCTTGACTGAGTCCGGCGTATGCCCCGCTTCCGCGAGCATTGCCGAGAACTGCATCGAAAAGCAGCCGGCATGCGCGGCTCCGATAAGCTCTTCAGGGTTGGTGCCCGTGCCGTCCTCGAAACGCGTCTTGAACGAGAACTGGCCTTCGTAAGCACCGCTTTCGAGCGACATGTCGCCCTTGCCGGATTTCAAATCACCTTGCCATTGCGCATTAGCTTTGCGAACGGGCATACCGCACTCCTAGTGTGTTGGTGTCTTGCCGAACGTTACGGGCGATAACCGATGAAAACAAGCATTGCGCACAATCGACCATCCCGGCCAACCTTGGGACGGCCCTAATGCGTGTAGATCATCTTGCGGGTCATGCCGCCGTCGGCGATCAGCGTCTGGCCGGTAATAAAGGTCGATTCCGAGCCGCAGAGAAAAGCCACGACCGCCGCGATGTCGTCGCCGCGACCGACGCGCCCGCCCGGATGCTGTTCGTGATCGACCGCGCGTAGTGCGCCCGGTGAATCGGTTTCGGGTTGTTCGTTGCGCACGTCGATCCAGCCGGGTGCGACGGCGTTCACACGAATCTCGGGTCCAAGGCTTATCGACAGGGCATGGGTAAGCGCGACAATTCCGCCCTTGCTGGCCGCGTACGCTTCTGTCTGGGCTTCGGACTGATAGGCGCGGCTGGACGCCATGTTGACGATGGCGCCCGCACTACGGCGCAGCCACGGGGTGCAGTGTTTCGTGCAAAGAAAATAGCCGGTCAGATTGACGCCGATGACTCGATTCCAATCTTCCAGCGCGAGCGATTCGATCGGCCCGTTGAATGGATCTGCAATACCAGCATTGTTCACGAGAACATCCAAACGGCCATGCATGTCGGCAAGCGCTTTTACCGCGTCTTCTACCGATGGTTCATCGGTGACATCCGTCGCAAATGTTTCTAGCCGGCGAGCTGCCGACGGCGACGGTTTGCCCAGTTCTTGATGCAGATCGGTCAGGGCGTTGGCGTCGTTATCCAGTGCGCCGACGTGAAAGCCCTCGGCGAGTAGCCGGCGGGTGACGGCACGGCCGATACCGCGCGCCGCACCGGTAACGAGTGCGACGCGTGTGTCGCTTGTTTCGTGTTCGTAAGACATGGCGTATGCGTGCTGATTAAAGCCGAAGAATAGCGCCCATAAAAAAAGCCCGTCGCGTTACGCGACGGGCTTCTCGCAATACGAGATTGCGGCAACTTCAGCTTTAGCTGTTGTCGTCGGCGGTGTCTTCCATCGAGTCGCCGGCATCTTCCATGGAGTCCTGCATGTCTTCGCCAGCATCTTCCATGCTGTCCTGAGCGTTGTCCGTGGCGTTGTCGATGTTCTCGCCAGCGTTCTCGGCGGGGCCATCGTTGTCACAGGCGGCCAGGCTCAGCGTGCCAAGGCCCAACATCATGGCCAGCAGCAGGGTGGTCAGTTTCTTTTGCATATTCGACTCCTTGAGTTCGGTAAGTGAAGCTCTGCGTTGTGTACGCGAGAACCGCGCCCCCGACAGAACTTGGACCAAAGTATAAAGCACGCGCAGCTTTCCCGCATATGAATCGCAGCAAAGAGGAAAGTATTTTTTTCTTATTCGCTGCGTGCCGAATCAGTAATCGATGCGTACGGATTCGGCGCTATTACGGGCCTTATGGCGGGCTTCGTCTATGGTTTGGCCGCGGGCGAGGGCGACGCCAAGCCGCCGGGCGCCGTCGATCTCGGGTTTGCCGAACAGGCGCAGTTCGGTATCCGGCTCGGCCAATGCTTCACGCAGCCCGTGATAACGCATTCTCTGGCTTTGGCCTTCGCCGATAATCACTGCAGATGCAGATGCCCCGCGCTGTTCGATCTGCGGGACCGGCAAGCCGAGAATCGCCCGCGCATGCAACGCGAATTCGGACAGGTTCTGGCCCACCAGCGTGACCAGGCCGGTGTCGTGCGGCCGCGGCGAGACCTCCGAAAACCATACCTGTTCGCCTGCGACGAAAAACTCGACCCCGAACAACCCGTATCCACCCAGCGCTTCGGTAATCGCCTGGGCCTGGCGCTGTGCTTCGGCAAGCGCGGCATCGGCCATGGCCTGCGGCTGCCATGATTCGTGGTAATCGCCGCCGACCTGGCGGTGGCCGATTGGTGCACAGAAGCTCGTACCGTCGACATGCCGTACCGTCAGCAACGTGATTTCGTAGTCGAATTGGATGAATCCCTCGACGATCACGCGCGAGTTGTCGCCACGCTTGCCGCGCCCGCCGGACTGGGAATAGGTCCAGGCCTCGTCGATGTCGTCGTCGCGACGCACTGTGCTCTGACCTTTGCCTGAAGACGACATCACCGGCTTGACCACGCAGGGCAGGCCGACAGCTTCGACTGCGGCACGATAGTCGGCTTCGGTTTCGGCGAAGCGATACGGCGAGGTGGGCAGTGCCAGTTCTTCGGCGGCGAGTCGGCGGATACCCTCGCGATCCATGGTCAGCCGTGCCGCACGCGCTGTCGGCACCACGGTAAAGCCTTCGGCTTCGAGTTCGATCAGTGTTGCGGTGGCGATGGCCTCGATCTCGGGCACGATCAGCGCTGGTTGTTCGGCCTCGATCACGCGGCGCAGCGCCTCGCCGTCGCCCATGTCGAGTACATGATGGCGGTGAGCGACCTGCATCGCCGGCGCGCGGTCGTAGCGATCCACGGCGATCACTTCGCAGCCCAAACGCTGCAGTTCGATAGCCACTTCCTTGCCGAGTTCGCCGCTGCCCAGCAGCATGACGCGTGTTGCGGTCTCGGAACCGGGGGTGCCGATCGTGCTCATTGAAAATCCTGGTCGATAACGCGGGTCGATGGCCGCTATTGTCGCCAAGCGCGCGGTCGGTTGAAAGCGCGGTGCGTTGGCGCCGTGTGTATAGGGCATTAAACTAGCGCGCATGAAACAACCCTTGTCCGGTTATCGCGTTATCGACACCACGGCTATGGTGTCCGGCCCGCTCGCGACCATGCAGCTGGCCGATCAGGGCGCTGAAGTACTCAAGATCGAGCGCCCGGATGTCGGCGACTACACGCGTCTCGCGTCGAATCAGCGCCACGGTTTTTCTGCGAGCTATCTCAACAACAACCGCAACAAGCGTTCAGTCGCGCTCAACCTGAAGGAAAAGGCCGGGCGCGATGCGCTGCTGCGCCTGTGCGCGGACGCCGACGTATTCGTCCAGAACTTTCGTCCCGGCGTGGCCGAGCGTATGGGCATCGGCGAAGACGATATACGCGCCGTCGCCCCCGACATCGTCTACTGTTCGATCTCGGGGTTCGGTGATGCCGGCCCCTATGCCAGCTACCCGGTTTACGATCCGTTGGTGCAGGCGCTGTCGAGCCTGGCCAGTATCCAGGGCGGTGCCGACGAAGCGCGCCCACGGCTGGTTCGTACTATCGTCCCCGATAAGCTCACCGGCTATATCGCAGCGCAGGCGATCACCGCCGCACTGCTGGCGCGCGCGAACGGCGCGCCCGGCCAGCACGTGCGCGTGTCGATGCTCGATGCGGTCATCGATTTTCTCTGGCATTCGGACATGAACAGCCAGACTTTCGTGGGCGATGAGTTCGATCAGGCTAGGGCGGCCAGTTTCATCGACCTCATCTATGAAACGACCACCGGCTATATAAGCGTAGCGGTACAGACCGACAAGGAATGGCAGGCGCTGATCGCTGCGCTCGATACGCCCGAATGGAACGACGACCCGCGCTTTGACACGCCGGCGTCGCGTCAGGACAACATCGATGCGCGTCTTCAGCTCACCCAGGAGAAGCTCGCCGAAAACAGTGCCGAACACTGGCTCGAGCGGCTGAGTACGCACGGCGTGCCCTGTGCGCCTGTGCTGACTCGCACCGATCTGCTCTCGCACGATCAGATCGCCGCGAACGCCATCCTGATCGAAACCGATCATCAAGAAGCCGGTCGGTTGCGTCAGGCTCGTCCTGCGGCGCGCTTTTCGCAAATGCCGGCCGCCGATTACCGCGGTGCGCCGGCCCTTGGCGCGGATACGCATGCGGTGCTGGCGGCCAACGGTTTTTCCGAATCCGATATCGATGCGCTCGTAGCAGCCGGCGCGATCGGCCCAACCCACGAGTCGTCATGATCGATTTCTACTATTGGCCCACGCCCAACGGCTGGAAGATTTCCATTCTGCTTGAAGAACTGGGCCTCGATTACAACCTGATTCCAGTGGATATCAACGCCGGCGACCAGTTCGAGCCGGCGTTCCTGGAAATCTCGCCCAACAACCGGATGCCCGCGATCGTCGACCACGATCCGGCGCCCGATTATGGTGACGAACCGCTGCCGATCTTCGAGTCGGGGGCTATAGCGCGTTATCTCGCCGACAAGAGCGGCCAGCTAATGCCCGCCGATGCACGTCTGCGCAAGGAAGTCGATGAATGGCTGTTCTGGCAGGTCGGTAATCTCGGACCGATGGGCGGGCAGATGAGCCATTTCGTCAACTATGCGCCGGGCGATCACCCGTATTCGTACAAGCGCTATACGGGCGAATATCATCGTTGTCTGGGTGTGCTCGAACGTCGGCTGGCCGATCGCGATTATCTGGTCGGTGAGACGTATACGATCGCCGATATCGTCAACTGGCCGTGGGTACTCATCGCCAAGGCCATGGGTCAGCCGCTCGACGACTTCCCGCAGGTCGCAGCGTGGCGCCAGCGCATCAAGGCGCGCGAGGCGGTGCAACGTGGCGTCGATCTCGGTAAGCAATGGCGCGGTGGCCAGCCCAAAACCGAAGCGGCGCGCGAGCGCTTGTTCAACCAGACCGCAGATACGGTACGCGGCCGTTAGGCGGCGCACGTACGACATACAAGGGGAGACCATGTTCGCTTTCATCAAGGCCTTCGTGGCCGGTTTCGTATCCACGCTGACATTTCATCAGGGCCTGCTGTGGATATTCATCGCAGCGCAGATCATTCCCGGCGGCACGCCCTGGAACATGGCACCTGTACCGCCGTTCGATATCCCGTCGGTCCTATCGCTGGCGTTCTGGGGTGGCTTGTGGGGCATGCTGCTGTGGCTGCTGATCCGCCGCGCGTTGGCTGCTGGTTATTACGTTGGTGCGATCATTCTCGGTGCGATCGGCCCGACCCTGGTGTATCTGTTTATCGTGCAATGGCTCAAAGGCCAGACCATGACCGAGATATTCGATGGTCTGAGTATGGCGCGCGTTGGGGTGGGACTGGCACTCAACGGCTTCTGGGGCCTTGGCGTGGCCGTGTTCATGCGGGTTATGCACCCGCCGCGCTAGGCGCGGCGGGCGTAGCCAGCCCTACAATCGTTAGTGCCGTGGCAGGCGTAGCGTAAACACAGTACGTGCGTTTTCCGCGCCATTCGCACTGGCGTGGCCCCGAGAGGCCAATAGAAGATCACCGCCGTGGCTGCGTGCCAGTGTCCGGCTGACCGCCAGGCCCAAACCCACACCGTCGGGCTTGGTTGTGGCAAACGGCTCGAATACTTCGACCGAATCGTCGACTCCTGCACCGTTGTCGCTGATGTGGATATCTACGAATTCGCCATCGTCGCTGTTGACGTTGACCGCCAGCGACTTCGTCGCGTTCTCATGGGCGTCGAACGCGTCGATCGAGTTGCTGACTAGGTTACGCAGTATCTGTTGGATGAACACCTCGTCGACAGGTAGATCGAGGTTCTTCAGTGAGGCCACCGACGGGCCGTCATAGCGAATGTTGTTCGCGCGCAACGCCGGGTCGAGGAGCTGGTGCACATCGTCGATGATCGGGCCCAGCGGCTGATGTTTGCGCGTGGGCCGTCCCTGTCGGGCGAAATCACGTAGATGATGGATGATCGCCACGGCGCGTGAGATTTCTGTGTCGGCGCGTTCCAGTGTCTGTCGAATTTCATCCGGGCTGGATTGAAAGCCCATTCGCGCCCGTGCGATGAAGTTGCGTGCGGCGGTCAACGGCTGGCTCAAATCGTGAGCGAGGCCCGTACCGAGGGAGGCGAATACACTCATTCGGTCGTGAGTGTTAATGCTCGTCTGGAGATTGGAAATACGATCGTTGAACTCGATACGGTCGGTTATATCGAGCGCGAGACCGGCGAGTCGATAAACTTGGCCGTGTTCGTTTTCCACCGGGAATGCACGATCGCGAATCCAGCGAAGCTCGCCATCGGGACGCTGTATACGATAGATTTCATCATAATTGCCGGTACGTGCATTCTGACGAAATGCTTCCAGCACGCGCGGCTTGTCCTCCTCGTGCACCCTGGCGAGACGCTCTCGCGGATCGTCATATAGATCGTCGCAGTTCTGACCCCAGATTTTTTCGTAGGCCGGGCAAACGTAAACGAGCTCGTCGCCGGTTTCGTCGGTCATCCATATGACCTCCCTGATATGCTCGGCAAGCTCGCGAAAACAGCGCTCGTTCGCCTCGATTTCCCGACGGCGTTCACGCTCGGCCTGCAGCTGTCGCTCGAGTTGCTCGATACGCGCTCGCGCGGCTTCCAGCGTGGCGGGTTGCTGGTAGTCGAGTTGTTCGGACTCACGATCGGTCATGGCGTTATTTCCGTTGGGTCAGACAAAACGCGGGGGCTGGAAATTCTATCGGCCGCTTTGCCTTGTCAAAACAGGCTGAATACATTAAAAGATCAGCGCTAGGCTAGGTCGAAACGTCGTTTGGAAAAATGGGGGCGCGGTGCCGTTTGTAATACACATCGTCGACGATGATCCGGCGATTCGCGAATCGCTGAAAGGCCTTCTAAGCGATGCAGGTTTCAATGTCGATTGCTACTCGAGCGCTGAAGCCTTTCTGAATGTGCGTGCGCCGCGTCGCGGGTGCGCGCTCATCGACTTGCGCCTGAAGGATATGGATGGCCTCACCTTGCAGAAAGAACTCATCGCAAGGAATGCGGCGGTGAGCGTCATCATGATGAGCGCCTATGGCGATATCGAGCACGCCGTGGCGGCGATGCGGCTCGGCGCCGTGGACTTCGTCGAAAAACCATTTTCGCCGGACAGCATGCTCAAAAGGATTCAGCAGTTGTCGAAGGCGACCGATGCCGATGACTTGGCGGTGCGCGAAGCGCGCCAGCATGCCGTACTTATCGAATTGCTCACCCCACGCGAAAAGCAGGTGATGTCGATGATCGTGGACGGCCTCGCCAATAAGCAGGTCGCCGGTCAGTTGGGGATCAGTGCGCGTACGGTTGAAACCCACCGCGTGCATATCATGCAGAAGCTCAACGCCGAATCGCTGCCGCATCTCGTACGTATCTGGCTTTCGGCAGGACATCTGGTCGAAGTACCCGAGGCCTGAAACCGCCTAGAAAAAAGCGCCGCCGAGACTCGACGGCGCTTTTTTAACACCTATCGTCGGTAGCGCTAAACGCTACAACTTCGGCCCGCGTCCGCGTACTGCGTTCGATACCAGCGCGATCACGAACAGCACCAGGAAGATGAAGAAAAGAATCTTCGCGATGCCGGCCGCGCCCGAGGCGATCCCGCCAAAGCCGAACAGCGCCGCGACGATAGCGACGATAAAGAAAGTGATTGCCCAACCCAGCATGGTCTTCTCCTTGATTGTGTATGCAGTCGCTTGGCCTGGCAGATATTGCTGAGCCAGGCCAACGCGTTAACAGCGCCAATCAGTACTGGCGCGAAGCTGCATCGCCAGTATGCCGTAAAATTGTATTCAGCAAGTAAATTTTGCCGCTCTTCTATTACAGCTGTTTGGCGAGCTGTTTTTCGATCTGATCCGCGTCGTGTTGCGCCCAGTTCTTGTCGATGGTCTTGGTTACCGACTTTTCGATCGGGCCGTCCATCTTGTCGCGTAGGCGGCCGAGAAAAGACGGATCCGCGACAAGAATCAGCGCATCGAACGCATTGTCGTTGAGGCCGGACTTCACATGCTCGATCACTTCCTTGGCGAAGATGTCGGCATGCTTTTCCGAGGTTGTGGTCTGTGGGTCGGCCTGATGGACACTGGAACCACCGCTGTCGTGCACTTCGCCCTTGCCACCGGTGCGCAGATCACCCTTGTGGGCCTGGCTTTCGCTATGAGTGAGCGTGTCGAGCAGTTTCAGGCCGCTGTCGGCGCCGCTGCGGGCAAAGATTCGGGCACGCGCCGCGTCGCTGACGACGATCCATTGTTGGGCCATGATTTGCTCCTTCGCTTGCTTTAAAAGAAAAAAGCGCGGCACCAGGGCGCCGCGCTTTTCGCCCAAGCCTATATTCTAGGCTGATTTGGCGAACCGAACATCCCGATAGGGATCGTGCATTTCCAGCGCTTCCGGGTGATCCCGATTGGCGAGGAACGACGGCCGCGGCTTATCTGCCGCAAACGGTTGCTCAAGCGCGTTCTCGAGGCTGTTGTAAACAAAGAACAGGTTCGAACGCGGCCAGGGCGACATGTTCGAGTTCGAGGCATGCAGCACGTTGCACTCGAACAACAGTAACGACCCGGCCGGGCCCTTGGGCGCCTGGATACCGCCACGGTTGACCAGCGCCTGCAGGTTCTCCTGGCTGGGCACGCCCGCTTCCTGGGCTTTGAGCGAACTCTTCCAGTTATCGTCCGGCGTTTGACCCACGCACGGCACGAACTGGTGGTGCGAGCCCGGGATAAGCATTAACGGTCCGTTGAACTCGTTATTATCCGTGAGCATGATCGAAGCGCTGATTGCGCGCATACGCGGCATACCGTCTTCGGCGTGCCAGGTTTCGAAATCCGAGTGCCAGTCGAAGCCGGCGCCCTGAAATCCGTATTTATCGTTGATTCGCGACTGGTGGATGTACACGTTGCCGCCCAGCAACTGGCGCACCATGCCCAGAATACGAGGGTCGCGGGTCAGCTCGGCGAAGCGCTCGGAGATGCGGTGCATATCGAAAACCGATCGAATCGCACCGGATTTCGGATCGCGGATCACGCCATCCTGTTTGAGCAGCTCATCGTCTTGGCTCATCTGTTCCAGCTCGTCGAAGAACGGCGTCATGCGTTCTTGAGAGAAGAAACCTTCGAACCAGAGAAAGCCATCGCGTTCGAAATTCGACAGCGCCACTTCATCGAGTGGGCCCTGCCAGCGGTCTTGCGTATCGGAATGTACAACCGGATCCCGGCGCATGTAGCGCGGCTCGGGGCGGCTCGTACGCGTTATGTAATCGTCGTTTCGCATCGTTTGCCTCCGGGTTGGTAAACAACGCCGGCATTATTTCAGGCGCCGGCGTTATCGCAATCGGTGATCTAGAACTTGCGTTCGAATTCGACAAGTTTCTCTTCGGCGGCTTCTTTGGTATCGCCGTATTTTTCCTGGATCTTGGCCAGCATGTTTTCACGCTTGCCCTTGACCTCTTCGACGTCGTCGTCAGTCAGGCGGCCCCAGTGCTCGCGCACCTTGCCTTTCATGCGATCCCACTTGCCTTCGAATTGATCATCGTTCATGACGTTGTCCTTGGTGACGTCTTCAAAACAGCAACGTCAACGTAAGCGTCCACCCGGGTCGACTCAATACGGGCTAATACCTAAGGAAACTTTGCATAACCTCGCGCGGTCAGGCCCCGGCCGCTGAGCGGTTCGGCCTCAAATGCGAACCACGAGAGGTGATGCAGAGGTTGCCCAAAACGCTCGCCCGGCCATGCGTTAACGCGTAAGCTCGCGGCACCATTCAATCGTTGCATTGACGCATGACACAGTCGCAAAAGATGAATTCGACGGCAGACGCGATTTTCGAAGCCCATGTGGCATTCGAGCTCGAACAGTGGCGCGGCGATGGCGCGATCAAGCGCTTGCAGGACGAAGTCGATGCGTTCTGGCAGTGGGCCGAGCAGACATCGCTGGAAACCGTGGTATCGGTCGATACCGTGCGCGGTGCCGCCGAGCGTCTGGCGCTCGATATGTCGTTACCCGACGATCTGGCCGAGGTGATCGGTGGCATCGCCAACGACTTGATCTGCCACGACGTGAACAAGAAGACTCGGGTACAGGATGTCATCGACGAGTCGTTGTTCGACGACGGCGTATCGCTGTTCGTCGAACTCGAAGCCCTGCGCGCACGCCTGATCACGCGGCTGCTGGACAGCCCGGTTTATACCGCACTCGCTTCGGACGTTCTCTATCAGGGCATCAAGGACTACATCTTTTCCGATACCGGCGCGATCAAATCGATTCCGGGTGTTTCTTCGCTGCTCAAGGGGTCGAGCAGTGCCCTGAGCAAGCGCATGCCGGGCCTGGAAGCCCAGGTCGAAAAACGCGTGCGTGCCTATATCGAGAACAATACCGCGAAGACACTCGCGCGTAGCCAGGAGCTTTTGATCGAGTCGCTCGATGAGGAGCGTATCCGGACGATCGCATCCGAAATCTGGGCCGAGATTCACGACAAGAAGCTGTCGATCGAGGACGTGGTCGACAACGACGAGCTGCAGAAGCTGGTCGATTACGGCCTGCGTATCTGGCAGGAACTGCGTGAGACGCAGTATGTCGGCGAATTGGTCGATGCCGCGGTCGTGTCGTATTTCGAACGTAACGGCTCGCGCAAACTTACCGAGGTGCTGGGCGACGTCGGTGTCAGTCGAGATCTGTTGCGCCAAGAAGCCGAAACACTGGCGCCGCCGGTGATCGAAGGTCTGGCCGAAAGCGGTCTGCTCGAGGATCTTGTGCGTCGGCGCCTGGGCGCGTTCTATGCCTCGGATGCGTTCGAGAAAGCGCTCGGATCAGCCGACAAGTAGTCGGCATCTGGCAACGGCGCCGGGGCAATGCCCGGCGCCGCGCTAGGTTTAGTCGGCGAGAATACGGGCCATGAAGGCTGGCTGTGCGAAGGCGGCGTTGTGTATGGCCGGCGTGTAATAGAATGTCTGAAAGCCGAGGTCGCCTTGCGGCGCATACAGCGTGCGCGTATCGCGTGCGGCGAGCGTGGCCGACCACCAGCCGGTCGGATAGCTCGGCTGCGGGAAACTCAGCAATTGCGTGTCGGCAAAACCGGCCGCCCTTAAACCGCCATGCATCTCGCCGATCAGTTCGCTGTGCACCAGCGGCGATTCGCTTTGTTGAACCAGCAGCCCGCCGTTACCGAGCACGCGATGGCATTGCTTGTAGAAGGCTTCATTGAACAGACCCTCGGCCGGGCCGATGGGGTCGGTGCTGTCGATGATGATCAGATCGACGCTGCCATCGGGCGCATTGTTCATCCAGGCCACGCCGTCCTCGAAGGCCAGGGTGGCACGCGGGTCGTCGTTGGATTCACACAGCGCCGGGAAATAGTCTTCGGCGATACGGGTCACGCGCTCGTCGATCTCGATCTGGGTGGCGCGCTCCACGCTGTCGTGCTTGAGTACCTCGCGCAGCGTGCCGCAGTCGCCGCCGCCGATGATCACCACATTCTTGGCGGCGCCGTGGGCGAACAGCGCCGGGTGGGTCATCATCTCGTGGTAGACGAAATTGTCGCGGTCGGTGAGCATCACCAGCCCGTCGATGGTCAGTAGCCGGCCGAAGGTTTCGGTCTCGTAGACGGCGATGGTCTGATACGCCGACTGCTCTTCATGCAGCTTGGACTTGATTCGCAACGAAAAGCCGAGACCCAGATCATCGCTTGCTTCGGTATACCAGTTGTCGTCGAGTACCATGCGTTTCCCTTGCTGTGCGCGTTCGCGCAGTCTTCGAGCCAGATTGGCCACGCAGTATAAGCCAGCCACGCAACACGAATGTTCATGTCACGATCCAACCTGAATCCGCGCGCTACCCATCGCTGGCACATCGACGATGCCAAAGCCCTGTATCGCGTTGCGACCTGGGGCGAAGGCTATTTCGATATCAACGATCGCGGGGCAGTCACGGTGACGCCCCGAGTGGGCGCCCCGTCGATCGATCTCGATGCGCTGACCGATGAAATCCAGCGGGCCGGCCTGCGTTTGCCGGTGCTGGCGCGATTCACCGATATTCTGGGCGATCGTATCGATCGGCTCTGCCATGCCTTCGAAACGGCACGCACGCGCCACGATTATGACGGCCGTTATACGGTGGTTTATCCGGTCAAGGTCAACCAGCAGCGGGCCGTGGTCGAGCGGCTCGTGGCCGCGGGCGGCGAACGCGCGGGCCTGGAAGCCGGCAGCAAGCCCGAGCTGATGGCCGTGCTCGCGCTGGCCGCGCCGGGTAGCGTGATTGTCTGCAACGGCTACAAGGACAGCGCTTTTCTGCGCCTGGCCATGATCGGCCAGCAGCTCGGGCATCGCGTTTATATCGTGGTGGAGAAGCCCTCTGAGTTGGAACCGATTGCCGAGATCGCCGACGAACTCGGTCTGCGCCCGAACATCGGTCTG
Source organism: Salinisphaera shabanensis E1L3A (assembly GCF_000215955.2). GTDB lineage: Bacteria > Pseudomonadota > Gammaproteobacteria > Nevskiales > Salinisphaeraceae > Salinisphaera > Salinisphaera shabanensis. Next base: position 47,678 of record NZ_AFNV02000010.1, on the reverse strand, counting down.
CGCGTGCGTCTGGCCAGCGTGGCCGCCGGGCACTGGCAGAATACCGGCGGCGAGAAATCCAAGTTCGGCTTGACCGCGACCCAGGTGGTCGATGCGGTCGAACGGCTCCGCCAACTCGGCTATGCCGACTGTGTGCGCATGCTGCACGTGCATGTGGGCTCGCAGGTGGCCGATCACGGCGCACTCTCGCGGGCGATGGACGAAACCGCGCACCTCTATCGCGGTCTGCGTGCGCTCGGTGCGCCGGTGGCCTGCGTGGATGTGGGCGGTGGTCTGGCCGTCGACTACGAAGGCCGTGGCGCGCGTTCGTTCTGTTCCATGAACTACGGCGTGCCCGACTATGCCGATGCGGTGGTCGGCGCGTTGGCGCGTGTATGCTGTGCCTTCGATCTGCCCATGCCGGATCTGATCAGCGAATCCGGCCGTGCGTTGACCGCGCACCACGCGGTGCTGCTCACGCAGGTCATCGATAGCGAGCTGGCCAGCACGCCGAGGGCAGCCGAGTTGAAATCCGAGCTGTCGCCAAGCGCGACACTCGATCGCGCCGAACGCACCATGGCCGATGTGCAAGCCCGTTTTCTTGCCGGCGATATCGGCTTGAAAGAGCGTGCCGCGGCCGAGGCCGAAGCGGTTTCGGTTTATCGCGCGGTCGCGGCCCACGCGGCCGACAATGATGACGACCGGGCGGCAGTCACGGCGGCGCAGGAGAAGTTGGCGGCCAAGTATTTCGTGAACTTTTCGGTGTTTCAGTCGGTGCCCGACGTCTGGGCGCTCGACCAGATATTTCCGGTCATGCCATTGGCACGCCTGAGCGAGCGCCCGGACGAACGCGCGCGGCTATGCGATCTGACGTGTGATTCCGATGGCCGGCTTGATCGCTACGTGGACGAAAACGGCGTCGATAGTACGCTGCCGTTGCATGCGCTGCGTGAAGGCGAGGCGTATCGACTCGGCATCTTCATGGTCGGCGCCTATCAGGAAAACCTGGGCGACATGCACAACCTGTTCGGCGATACCGACGTGGTCAACGTGGAGGTCGATAATAGCGAACAGGGGTGGCGACTGGCGGATGCCGAGCAGGGCGATCGCACCGACGAGCTGCTGCGCTATGTGCATTTCGAACCCGACGACCTACGTGCCGCCTATCGGCGCAAGCTGGCGGCGTCCGGGCTCAGCGGTCGGCTCAAGCGCGAAACCGAAGCGCTGCTCGAGGCGGGGCTGGCCGGGTATACCTATCTGGTCGAGTCGTAGGCAGTGCCTATTTGCCTGATAGCGTAAAGGTTGCCCGGGGCCGGGCGTCCTCGCTGCGGTCGATCACCGGTTCGGCCAGGGTGAAGCGCTCGGCCGCGACATCGCGTGCCGCCAGATAGTCGCCCACCGATTTGGCCCGGCGTCGCGCGAGCGCCCGGAGCGCTGCTTCGTTGTCGTCGTCGATCGTAGCGCTGCCGAAAAGCGACATCGCCTCGGCGTCCTGTGCGGTTGCGTGGCCTTGAATGGTCAGGCGCAGGCCGGGCTTATCGCTCATTTTTTGCGCGATCTTGCCTAGATAGGGACGATCGTCGGGACGAATATAGTCTCGATCGGCGACGAAGAAGACCGGATCCGATACCAGCGAGCTGCCGATGTTGAGCAGCGCGTTCTTGGCCTTGTTGAGTAGGCCAACCGGTGAATAATCGCTCATGATCGTGGTGCGCAGGCCGGCCAGCACGGCTTCGCGGACGAGATTTCGAACCGAGAAGTAGGGATTGGTCACGTCGCCCAGAATGGCGGTCTGGAACTTGATCGTGTCGCTTTGCCCGCGTACCAGCGCGAGCGCGGTATCCATGGAAATGCCGAGTACGATCTCGGTTTCCTGATCGGGATTGTCGACCAGACGAAAGTTCGAAAGCGTGGTATCGAGATTGCCGTCGAGCTGGCCATCTCGAGCAATCAGATTGAGCGTACCGTCCGCCACGCCCTTGGCGATACGCCGGCTCATGGCCGCATTGAGATAGCCGGACAACGGTTCCAGCGCGAGTGAGCGCAGCCAGGCATCGATATCCATATTGATGCCGCCGGTAGCCAGCGGTGCAATCGTGCCGCGACTGTCCAGATGGCCGTACTCGCCGACGTCCAGGGCCAGTCGATAACTGGCGTCGCGTTCCGGGTGGCCGGTATCCAGCCCGTCGAGGTTGAACACCAGCGACGAGCCTCTAAGCGATACGTTCGGCGTGACAGCTACGTCGTTGAACACGATCTGAGGCCCGGTCATCGATAGATGGTCTATCTTGTAGCTCGACTCGACTGGGCCATCGCTGTTCGACGCGCTGGCGGTGTCTTCGTTTTTGTCGTTGCCGGCGAAATACAGGGCCATCACGCCCATGCCGCCGTTGTCGCGACGGATATGAATATTGGCGCCGTCGATATCGAGATTGCCGAGGTGGTAATCCGCCAGGTCGGTCAGTCGAAAATCGCGGGCGCTGGCCGAAATCGCTTGCAACACCGCCGAGGACGTATCGGTATCGCCCAGTACACGCACGCCCTTGGCGCTGACGCTGTCGAACGCGATATCGTTTACGCCGTCGACGACGAGACGATAGAGCTCGGTGTCACGCGATGACAGCCAGGCGGCATCCAGCGCCGTATTGTCGACCGCGAAGTTCTGTCCGACCATGTCGCCGTCCATGCGCAGTTTGAGTGCACCGCCGACAGGTTGTTCGCTGTACGCGCCGTTATAAACCAGACGGTCGGCGCGCAGTGCGAGCGGTTGTCCTGGCAGGTCGAGATGCGCGTTCTTTACGATCACACGCCCGCGTGCGCCGCGTGCGAACAGTGTGCCGATATCGAAATCGGTGCTACCGCGCCAGTTCAGATCGCCGGTTTCCAACAGCGCGGTTTCGGGCACGTCGAAGGTCAGTGCCGCAGCGTTCAGCGAGCCGTCGCTTTGTATCCGCGTGTGGCGGGCGGTATCGATATCGACCGCGCCTTGCCAGTCGATGGTACTGAGCACCATGTCGAGTGAGCCGGGCGATGACAATGTCACCCGATCGGTACGCAGGCGCCCGTCGCTATCGATATCGTTCATCCCGGCAAGGGCTATCTTGCCTTGCCAGCCGAGTGCCGCGGTGCGGGTGCGCAGGCCGTCGGCATCGATCGCCAGCGCGCCGGTGTCCAGGCGACCGTCGGTGTTTACACGCGTGCGATCAGCAAGTGCGGTATCGATATGACCCTGCCAAGTCAGACGCGGCGTTTTTACCTGGGTGGTGGCACTTGAAAAATGCGGTGTCTGTGCCTCGATCCTGCCGTCGATAGTCAGATTGCTTGTGTTCGTACCGAACTTGCCGTCGAGTTTGCCGTTCCATGTCGCACTGGCACTGCCCAATGTTGCTGCGCCGGATTTCAGCTCGGGCGCGTCGACCGTGTAAGCCCCGTCGAGGGCAAGCTCGGTGGCTTGGGCCGCGAGAGTCAGCCGGGTTTTACCTTGCCAATGCGCGGCGCGTTGCGCCAGCTGCAAGCTGTCGCCGTTCGCAACGGCGAGGCCCTCGGCGTCGATCGTGCCGTCGCTTGCGATCGTGCCTGGTTGGCCCTGGGTACGAAGCAGCTGCATGTCGATTTTGCCCTGCCAGCTGAGATGGCTGCTGCGCACACGCGGGCCGTTGTTCAGTGCCAACGCCGAACCGTGGCTGGCGGCCTCGCCCTGGAGCGTCACGGCCAGCGCGTTTTCTGCGTTGTATTCGAAATCGATCTGCAGGTCGCTGTCGACGAGGCCGGAGAGCTCGCGCAGGCTCGTGCCAGTGGCCAGCGGTGCAATCATTTCGAGCGCGAAGCGTTGGGTTACGAGTCCGATATGGCCCGTAATCCGATCGCCAAACGGCGTAATGTTTCCCGACAGACGGATGCGGCCATCACCGACGCTCATGTCGGCGTCCACCGGCACATCGTTGTTTTGTTCCCAGCTGACGACATCGCGCGCGCTGGAATCGTTGAGGATCAGTTCGCGATCGATGGGCGGTTGGTTGCCATTGGCGGGCTGGTTGTAGTGCACGCGCAAGCCGCGTAGTGCAAGTTGCTCGACAGCCAGGCCCCAGTCCAGGGAGGAGTTGTCGGACGAACTGGCGCCGATCGGGTAACCGCCCACGCGCAGCGTGTTGTCGGTGCCGCGATGAATATCGATGGCGCTGTTGTCGATAGCAAGATGCGAGAGCACCAGTCGTTTTGAGAACAGCGGCGCATATTCCAGCGCGACCGCAAGCCGGCCTATGGCGATACGTTCGCCCTCGGCAGCGCTGGCTTGCATGTCGTCATACACCACGGTGCCGGCGAACAGATTGACGTCTACATCGCCGATGGTGGCTGTTATGCCTGCTTGATCGAGGTAGTGCAAAGTCAGCTGGCGCACGACAATCGACGGCAGCCAGACGAGGGCGGCCGCCAGCAACACGGCAAGCACACACAGCGCGACGAGAGCGCTTTTTGTGCGCCGTGAAAACTTCATTTTGTTACAACATTTGCCACCCGGAACTCAAACCTTATCATCGGCAGTTCGTTTCCCGACACACGTTCGATATGAAAACTGCATTCATCGGTCTTGGCGGCATGGGCTACAGCATGGCGGCCAACCTCCAGGCCGCAGGCCTGCTCAACGCGGTTTACAACCGCACCACCGAAAAAGCCGACGCCTTTGCCAAGGAATACGGCGTGAAAGCCGTGAGCACACCAGGCGAAACAGCGGCCGAAGCGCAGGCGATCGTCATTTGTGTCAGCGCCGACGACGACGTGCTGGCGATGGTGGATGCGCTGGCCCCCGGCCTCACCGATGAGCATATCGTCATCGATTGTTCGACCATTGCCAGCGATACCGCCCGCGAAGCCGCCAGGCGCGTCGCGGAACAGGGCGCCGGGTTTGTGGATGCGCCAGTCTCAGGCGGTACCGAAGGCGCCAAGAACGGTACGCTTTCCATCATGGCGGGTGGCGACGATGCCGTATTCGAACGTGCCATGCCGGTGCTCGAAGCCATGGGCAAGAGCATCACGCATATGGGCGAGGTCGGTACCGGGCAGGCGACCAAGGCGGTCAACCAGATTCTGTGTGCGGGCATCAATCAGGCCGTATGCGAAGGCATGCGCTTTGCGGCGGCGCTCGATCTGCCGCTCGACAAGGTGGTCGACGTGGTTGGCTCCGGTGCGGCGGGCAACTGGTTCGTCAATCATCGGGGCAAGACGATGGTCAAGGACATCTTCGACCCGGGCTTCAAGATGAAGCACCACCACAAAGACCTCGGCATCTGTCTGCATATGGCCGAGCTCAATGGCGGTGAGTTGCCGTTGTCGGCCCAGACCCGGGCCGAGTACGAAAAGCTCATGGAGCAGGGCTACGGCGAGGAAGATATTTCCGCGCTCTATCGCGCGCGCCGCGATTTGTTCGACCGCTAACGCTTCGACGCAGCGCGCACGAAAAAGGCCGGCGTTCTGCCGGCCTTATCTATTCAGCGCCACGAGGCAACGCCGAGCGTCTCGCGCTAGGTGTCGGCGTCCGATTTGTGCGCATCGGTGCCTTCGACTTTCGTGCCCGGCGCGGCGTCTTGGATGACGCGCTCGATCTCGTCGACCCGCTCGGAGGCCACATCGACCATCACCAGTACCTGGCCGTTTTCTAGCGCCTTCTCGTAGGTCTCGATCTGCGAGTTGTCGTGGCGAATCCCGATCATGCTCGACGCCCAGGCGCCAAAGCCTGCACCGACCAGACCGGTCGCCGCGACCAGACCGCCACCAATGGCCAGCCCGGCCGGCGGAAAGGCCATAGCCGCAAGACCGGCTACCACGCCGGTCACGCCGCCCGCCGCGGCACCGCGTTCGGCCGAACCGACCAGATCCGACGTTTCCGACACATCGGCCTGCGGCAGATCGCTCGTCTGCACGCTATCGCGTGCCACCACGGACATATCGTCTTCGGACACATCGTTCTGTTTGAGTTGGTCGACGACCCGGTGTGCCGTACCGATATCGGGGAGCAGGAAATAAAGACGACGTGACATGACTATCCTGTTGTATATATTTCTATAAAGATCAGACCGTGACTGCCGCGACCGGTTCCATGCCGTAGCGGTTTGCCAGGTCCTTCATCTACGCCAGCGCGGCGCGTGCCCGCGCCGCCGCGGCGCGTACCTGGGCCGGCGCGGTGCCGCCGATATGGTTGCGTGCGGCGACCGAGCCTTCCAGCGTCAGTACTTCGTAGACGTCTTCGCCGATTGCCTCGGAAAAGCCGCGCAGCGTGGCCAGGTCGAGATCCGCCAGATCGCAGCCTGCGCCAATCGCATGCTGAACGCTTTTGCCGACGATTTCGTGTGCATCGCGAAACGCTACACCCTGACGTACGAGATAGTCGGCCAGATCGGTTGCGGTCGAAAAGCCCTGGCGTGCTGCCTCGCGGCAAACATCGGCATGCACGGTTACGTGCGGCATCATGTCAGCATACAGAGCCACGCTGTTCGTGACCGTGTCGACGACGTCGAAGATCGGCTCCTTGTCTTCCTGATTGTCGCGGTTGTAGGCCAGCGGCTGACCTTTCATCAGCGTGATCAGGCTCACCAGATGACCGTTCACGCGTGCGGTCTTGCCGCGTACCAGTTCGGCCACATCCGGGTTTTTCTTCTGCGGCATGATCGAGCTGCCGGTGCAGTAGCGATCCGGCAGGTCAATGAAACCGAACGCGGGGCTCATCCACAGAATCAGCTCTTCGGAATGGCGCGATAGATGCGTCATCACAAGCGATGCGGCCGACACGAACTCGATCGCGAAGTCGCGATCGGATACCGCATCGAGCGAGTTGTCGATCACGCTGTCGAAGCCCAGTTCGTCGGCGACCATTTCACGGTCGATTGGAAAGGTGGTGCCCGCGAGTGCCGCCGCGCCCAGCGGCAGACGGTTCACACGCTTGCGGATATCGCGCAGGCGTTCGGTATCGCGCGCGAGCATGGCTTCCCAGGCGAGCATGTGGTGGCCGAAGGTCACCGGCTGGGCAACCTGCATGTGCGTGAAACCGGGCATGATCGTGTCGGCCTCGCGCTCGGCGACGCCGATGAGCGCCGTACGCAAGCGTTCGAGCTCGGTGATCAGTGCGTCGATGGCATCGCGCAGCCACAGGCGGATATCGGTTGCGATCTGATCGTTGCGGCTGCGGCCCGTATGCAGCTTCTTACCGAGCGCGCCGATATCGTCGGTCAGGCGCGCTTCGATATTCATGTGCACATCTTCGAGCGCGGGATCCCAGCTGAAATCGCCCGCGGCGATACGTGCGCCGATGGCGTTCAGCCCGGCTTCGATCTGGGTAAACTCGTCGTCGGTCAGCACGCCGACATTCGACAGCATGCGCGCATGGGCGATCGAGCCGCGGATGTCGTGGGCGGCCAGACGCGCATCGAAAGATACGGATTCGGTAAACGCCGCGACGCGGGCGTCCGGGCTTTCCGAAAACCGTCCGCCCCAGGTCTGGTGGCCGGCGTGATCGTTCGTGGTGTTCGTCATGGTGATCGCTCGTTGCTGCATCGATTGTCGCGACGCCGAACGCCGCTTTCCGGCGCGCGAGTATAGCAACGCCGTACAAAGGCTCTAGACGCCAAGTGCGTGTGCTTCAAGCGGGGCGGCGCCGGCGTGCATGTTTTCCACGGGCTTGTTGTACCGTAGCCGCTGCGCACCGCTCTTACGGTGCGTGCCCAGCGATGGGCGAGCGCGGCGAGGCATATTTCGGCCCGATTGAGCGGCCTGGGCAAGACGGGGTTTGATTCGCTTTCTATATACGCCGCTACAGCGCTATAGGCGGCCCGCGAGGATTCAACAAGAGCTTTCCCGATGCAGAGCGCGCGCGAACCGATCGAATTTCTGCCCGATTTCTGTACCGGCGCTCGGGTACTGCGTGTTCTGGTGGTGTGTGAAGCCGTCGCCATCGTGCTTGCGCTGGGCGGTTCGCTGACCGATGAACTGCCGCTTCGTTTTCTGTTGCTCTCGATCTATCTGCAGTGGATCGGCGTGTGCAGTGCCGCTGCACTTTGTCTGATCAAACGCTATGCGAGCCCGCTGTCGGCGCGGGGAATGGCGTTGCTCGCCTATTTGGTGCTGTTGCTGGTCACCCTATCGATTACCGAGATCACATACGTCGCCGGACGTTATTCGGGGTTCGCGCTGCTTCTTGAAGACGCGTCACACGACGGTTTTCTGGCACGCAGCGTGGGGATCTGTGCCGTGGTTGCGGCACTGGCGCTGCGCTATTTTTGGCTGCGCTCGGCGTGGCAGAATCATGCCCAGGCCGAGATGCGTGCAAAGCTCGAAGCGTTGCAGGCCCGTATCGAGCCGCATTTCCTGTTCAACAGTCTCAACAGTGTGGCCGCGCTGATCGCGGTGCGCCCGGCCGATGCCGAAACGGCACTCGAAGACCTGGCGTTGTTGCTGCGCGCACGTCTATCGGAGCAGGGGCCCGCAGATGTAACACTGGCCGAGGAAATGACGCTGGTCGATGCCTATGTCGGTATCGAGTCTTTGCGCCTGGGTGAGCGGCTGTGCCTGGATATCGATATCTCGAATACAGCGCGGCGTTGTCGGTTGCCGGCGTTGTCGTTGCAGCCGCTGGTGGAAAATGCCATTGGCCACGGCGTCGCGCGTCTGCCCCAGGGCGGCACCGTCGCGATCACCGCCAATCGACGTGGCAACGCGCTGGTGTTGGAGGTATCGAACCCGCTGGCAGGCGATGCCGCGGCCGTTCCGGGTAACCGCCAGGCGCTGGCCAATATTCGCAATCGGCTGGCGTTGCGCTACGGTGATGCAGCGGTACTGCGGGTAGACGAACAGGCCGATCGCTTTACGGTCGCCATGATCGTGCCGCAGATCGCTGAACCCAAGGACTCAAGCAAACAGCGATGACAGGACCGAGATGCGAATCGTGATCGTCGACGACGAGCCGCTGGCCCGTGAGCGCTTGCGCCGGATGATCGAAGCCTTTCCAGGCTGTGATGTCGTTGGCGAGGCCGGTGACGGGGCGAGCGCGTTGGACTGTGTCAACGACACCAGTGCCGATACCGTACTGCTCGACGTGCATATGCCGGGAATGGACGGGCTGCAGGTCGCACGCCAGCTTGCGTGTGCCGATGTGCCGCCGGCCGTGATCTTCGTAACCGCGCACAGCGAACACGCGCTGTCGGCGCACAACAACCATGCGGCCGGCTATCTACTCAAACCGGTACGCCGGGACGACCTGGCGGCTGCTCTATCGCGGGCACGCCAGCCCAGCCGTGCACAGGTATCTGCACTAGGTGGCGTGGTCACCGGCAACGGCCCGGCCTATATCAGCGCGCGTACCCGCGACGGTATCGAGCGCGTGGCCGCGAGCGATATCCTGTATTTCTGGGCCGACCAGAAATACACCACCGTCTATCATATGCACGGCGAGCTCCTCATCGAGCAGTCGCTGCTCGCGCTCGAAGAGTCGCTGGGCGATGCGTTCATGCGCGTTCACCGCAAGGCGTTGGTGGCCAAACGCCACATCACCGGTTTGCGCCTGGACAGCGCGGAGGGCGCAGCGCTTACCCTGCGTCACGTCAGCGAGCCGGTGCCGGTCAGCCGACGTCGGCTTGCCGAAGTGCGCGCGCTGATCGAGCAGTAGAATCCGCGTCCCTTATCGATTTTTCACGGCGGCGTGCTACGCCGTCTTCAACAAGGCTTTCGTTCATGTCCAAGACCCTGCGTATCGCCACTCGCCAGTCCCAGCTCGCAATGTGGCAGGCCGAGCACGTACAGGTGCGCCTGCAGACGGCGTTGCCCGAAATCGATGTGGTGCTGTTACCTATTCGCACCGAAGGCGATCGCGTGCTCGATCGTCCACTGGCCGAAATCGGCGGCAAGGGGCTTTTTCTCAAAGAGCTTGAAGCCGCCATCGCGGCTGGCGAAGCCGACATGGCCGTGCATTCAATGAAGGATGTTCCGGCGGAACTGCCGCCCGGCTTTGCGCTGCCCACCGTGCTCGCCCCCGGCAGCCCGCTGGATGCGTTCGTATCCAACCACTACGACACGCTGGAATCGTTGCCCGACGGCGCACGCGTGGGTACCTCGAGCCTGCGCCGTGCGGCGATGATCAAGCATCTGCGTCCGGATCTGGAGATTCTCAGCCTGCGCGGCAACGTGCAAACACGGTTGGCCAAGCTCGATCGCGGTGATTTCGATGCCATCGTGCTGGCCTGCGCGGGGCTCGAAAGGCTGGAGCTGGCCTCGCGTATCGCCAGCGAACTCACGATCGAGCAAAGCCTGCCCGCAATCGGACAAGGCGTGCTGGGTATCGAAATCCGTGCCGATGACGACGAAACGGCGGCCCACATCGCAGCCCTCGACGACGAATACACCCACATCCGTATCGATGCCGAACGCGCGGTCAATGCGCGTCTGGAAGGCAGCTGTCATCTGCCGATCGCGGCACACGCCGTACACGACGGCCAGACGCTGCGCTTGCGCGCCTGCGTCGGCAAGCCCGACGGCAGCGTGATGGTGCGCGACGAAATCAGCGGGCCGACCGGCGAGGCCGCCGAGCTTGGACATCGGCTGGCTGATCGTTTGCTGGCAGCCGGGGCCGACAAAATTCTGGCCGATCTGGGCTGATGAAACTGCCGCTGGCCGGCCAGACCGTATGGCTCATGCGCGCTGCGCATCAAAGCGCAGCGTGGGCCGAGCTTCTTACCCAGGCGGGGGCGACGGTTATCGTCGAGCCGCTGATGGCGATCGAGCCCACGCCTGACCGCGCCGCCGCGCATCAGGCGCTGGCACGCGCCGTCAGCGCCGATTGTGTGATCGCCACGAGTACCAATGCCATCGATGCCGCCTGGCGGTTGAGGCCGGATTTCGCGCCGACCGGGCGCCTCTATGGTGTGGGCAGCGCAAGCGCACAGGCACTCGAGACAGCGGCAGGGCGCGCGGTCGAACGCCCCGAGGGCGCGTTCACGAGCGAAGCATTGTTGAGCATGGATTCGCTCATGCACGTCGACGGGCTGGATATTTCGATCCTGTCCGGCGAGGGCGGGCGCAACGTGCTGGTGGAAACACTCACCGCGCGCGGCGCACGGGTGGAGAAGATCGCGCTTTATCGACGTCGCTGGCTGACACCGTCCCCGGCTCGGCTGCACGATATCTTTACGCGGGCAGATACGGCGATCGTGACCAGCGGCGAGGCGCTGGCGCACCTGGCAGACCTCGTCAGCGGCCCGGAAAATTCAGCTCTGCGCAGCTGTCTCGAACGCTGTCGGTTGGTGGCGCCAAGCACGCGTGTGGTAAAACAGGTCGATCAACGCCTGAACTGGCAACACGCGCCGCTGATCGTGGAACGCATCAACGGCGAGGCCATCGTGGCCGCGCTTGCGCGGCTGTCGACGGGCGACCGACAATAGCAACCATCGCTACGGGCTATCGGCTACCGGGGGAATCCGCCACCACATGAGTGAAGAAAAGCGTAACGACGCCCCTTCGAACAAGGGCACTGACCAGGACAAGAGCGCGGCCAGCGCCTCGAAATCGGCCAGTGCCACGAAGGGCGCGCCGAAATCGTCCGGTAACAAACAGGCCGACAAGTCGACCGCAGCCCAAGCCGGCACGAAGAGCGCCACAGCGGGTGCAAAAGCGGCCGGCGCGGACAAATCGAGCGCGGCGAAGTCGGGCTCTGCCTCGAGCGCCGCGTCGAACACGGCCAAGCCGAAGCCGACGAGCGGTTCGTCTTCGGCTGCGACCAGCGGTACGTCGAATCGTGCCAGCGGCGCTTCGGCGGCAGGTGGTACAGGTACACCGAATCGGCCGGGCGCTACGGCCCATCGAAGCAGTGGTGGCAGCAATCCGCCGATTATCGCCATCGTGGCGGTCGTGATTGCCGTCATTGCGTTGGCGATTTCCGGGTGGCTGCTCTATCGCGGTGAACAACGGCTGGCCTCGGCCGATTCGCGGCTGGATACGGTCGAAAAGAGCGTGCAATCGAGCGTGCAGGACATTGTCATGCCGCGCCTGTCGCGTTTCGATTCGCGGCTACAGTCGCTCGACTCGGATATCGGTGATCTGAGCACGCGCGTCGACAGCCGTGGGCAAACGGTGTCGCAACTGCAGCAATCGCTGGAATCGACCCAGACACAGCTCGCCGAACTCTCGGATGCGCGCAACGACGGCGCCAACCGACTACAGCTCGATCAGATCGAGTCGCTACTGCGCGCGGCCAACCAGCGCCTGCAGCTCTACGACGACCCGCAGAGCGCCACACGTGCGCTCGAGATGGCCAGCGACGCGATTGCGCGCAAGAACGATCCGCGTCTTTTCGATATTCGCGGCGAGATCGCCAACGAAGTGGCCGCGCTCCAGGCGCTGCCTTCGCCGGATATCGAAGGGCTTTCCCTGCAACTGGCGGCCTTGATCGAACAAGTGCCCGAGTTGCCGCTGGATTCCAGTGTGCCCAGCGAGTACGACAATCAGGCCGAACAGGAAGAGTCGTCGCAAGGCTCGGACGAGGATTCAGGCATGAGCTTCGACGAGTTCCAGTCGCAGTTCAGCCAGGGCTGGGACCATTTCAAGAACTCGGTGGGCGATGCGCTCTCCGGCATGATGACTATCCGGCGTTCGGACGGCACGCAGCGTGCGCTGTTGCCGCCGGACCAGGCGTTCTTCCTCAACCAGAATCTGCAGCTGGAACTGCGCAGCGCGCGGCTTGCGTTGCTCGAACGCGATACCCAGAACTATCGCGACAGTCTGGCCACCGCACGTCAGTGGCTCGAAGATTACTACGACACCGATGCGGCCGCCGTCACCAACATGCGTGAGCGCCTGGATCAGATGAGCAACGTCAAGCTCGACTGGGATACACCGGATATCTCGCGCAGCCTGGTTATGCTCGAGGAACTCAAGTCGCAACGTGGCGGCGGCCAGTCGGCGGGTAATGGCGGTGGTTCCAATGCGTCGACTGGCGAGAGCGATAACGCAGGTGCCGGTGAGCAGTCCGGCCAGGAAGGTGCGTGATGCGCCGTCTGTTGCTGGCTTTCTGCCTATTCGTCATTCTCGGCATCGTCGTCGCGCTGGTTTTTCGCGATCAGCAGGGCTATCTGCTGCTCTCGTTTGGCGGCTGGGAGGTCGAAACCTCGCTACTGTTTGCGGTTGCCGCATTGATCGTCGTCCTGGCGATCGGGATCGGGCTTTGGAGGCTCATTGTCGCGGGTGTCTTGCTGCCGCGTTCGGTGCGCAATCGTCTGGCCAAGCGCCGCGAGCGTAAAGCCCGGCATTCGCTTTATGACGGGTTGCAGCTGTTGCTCGAAGGCCGCTGGTCGCGTGCGCAGACCGAACTCAGCCGTTTGGCCGATCGGCACGAAGCGCCCGGTCTGAATTATCTGTTGGCCGCGCGTGCCGCGCAGTTTCAGGGGCATGTGTCGGATCGAGATCGCTTCCTGCAACTGGCCTCGTCCAAGAAGGGGGCCAGCGAGCTGGCCGTTTTGCTGACTCAGGCACAACTGCAGATTCAGCAGGGTCAGAGTGCCGAAGCCATGGCCAGCCTTGCACGGCTCTATCAGATGGAGCCGACGCACCCGCAGGTGCTCCAGCTTTATGCAGCGCAATCCGCGAGCGTGGGGGATTACAAACAGCTGCGGGCACTGGTGCCGGCGCTATACAAATACGGTGAAATGCCGACCGAGAATATCGATCGGCTGGCCGTGGATGCCTGGAACGACGATCTGGCCCACAATCAGCAGAAAGACGCGATTGCGTTGACCACCGCATGGAAGCGAGTGCCCAAGCGCCTTCGCTCCAAGCCCGGCATGGTCGAGCGCTACGCCAAACTGCTCAGGCAGGCGGGGGCAGACGAACAGGCAGCAGACGTCGTGCGCGAAACGCTCAAACACGAATGGAGTGCATCGCTGGTGTTGCTGTTTGGCGATCTTGAATGCGCCGATCGCACCGCTCAACTGGCCACGGTCGAGAACTGGCTCAAGCAATATGGCGAAGAGCCCGAGCTGCTGTTGGTCGCCGGCCGTCTGTGCCTGCGCAACCGTCTATGGGGGCGGGCACGCAGCTATTTCGAGGCGAGCCAGAAGAACCAGTCGCGGCCTGACGCGTTGCTCGAACTCGGCCGTCTGTTCGAAGAAATCAACGAAAAAGAAGAAGCGCGGTCCGCCTATCGTCGCGGGCTTGAGCTACGCGACGCCGATCGCTAGGTTGCCGTGCATAGCCTGATCATTGGCTGCGGCGACACCGGCGTGCGCGTTGCCGCGCGCGCGGTGGCAGCCGGCGATACGGTTACCGGTGTCGTGCGCAGCGAGCCCAGCGCGGCCAAGGTGCGCGCCGTGGGCGCACATGCGTTGAGAGTCGATCTCGATGCCGACGTGTTGGATCTGCCCGCCTGCGACCGGTTGTTCTACTTTGCGCCGCCGCAGCGCGAAGGCGATACCGATACGCGCATGGCGCGCGTACTACACGCGATCGATAGCGTGCCGACCTATACGGTCTATATCAGTACCAGCGGCGTTTATGGCGATTGTGGCGATGCCTGGGTCGACGAAACACGACCGGTGAACGCCGAGAGCGAACGCGCGAAGCGTCGCGTCGATGCCGAACGCCAGATGCTCGAATTTTCCCCGCAGGCGAGGGTGTTGCGTGCGCCCGGTATATACGGTCCGAACCGGTTGCCCGTAGAGCGGGTGCAGGAAGGCACGCCGATTCTGAACGATACAGACGGCGGTTGGAGCAACCGTATTCATATCGACGACCTGGCCACGATCGCCTGGCTGGCGGGTACCCAGGCGTTAACGCATAACATCTATAACGCCAGCGACGGCCACCCGACGGGGCTGGGTGTGTATTACGATATGCTCGCCGATATGCTCGGTGTCTCGCCGCCGCCGCGCATCTCCTGGGCCGAGGCTGAGCAACGATTTTCCGCGATGCGGCTGTCGTTTTTGCGAGAGTCCCGTCGCTTGAGCAACCAGCGCCTGCGCGACGATATGGGTTATGAACTCGCGTTCGCAGATTTTCACGACGGCCTGGCAGCGAGTCTCAAGGCCGAGCCAGACTAGCCGCCTGCGCCGATCCGTGGCACCTGCAGGTCGTTGCGGTCCAGACCGGCCTCAAAGCGCGAGATGGTCGTATCCAGACAGTTTGCGCCCGTGAGTGCGAACACGACATGGCCGTTCAGATTCTCAATCACGGCCGCGTTATACAGAAAGCTGGGCATGCCATCCTGGCAGTTGCCGATCCGGTCTTCCGAAAGCGTAAGTCGATATTTGGCCTGCCGGGCCAAACCATTATAAGCCCGGTTTTGCTCAAGTGCGTTCGCGTCGTACGACATCAGCGCCCAACCGCGCGCGCGCAGACTGGCACGAAGGCGTTCGAGAAGCAGCCCGTCGCCAGCCGGAACCGCGACCGCTCGCGAGGCGCCGTTGTCAGCCGGCGGTAATGGCGCCCCGGCACAAGCGCTGAGCATGCCGTAGAGCGTAATCGCCAGGGCGATCGACGGAATCTTGCGTAGCGTCATCGGTTTCTGCACGGACATGGGACTACAGGATACCCGCTGCTCGTCGATGGGCGAAGTCGTTAAGGCGTTACAGAGGCGGCGTAATCCACATCGTCGGTAGCAAGCCGGTCATTAACCCCCAGGTGGGTCGAATCGCTCACTCCGGGCGCGTGGCAACGTTCGTGGAATTGCTTTATCGCACGACGGTTGCAAGCGTACTTGTCCGGCACCGATATTCCCGAGAGTGCGCGCTTGACCGCGGTGGCCGATGTTTTCGACGCACTGACCATGACCCGGCCTTACAAGCCTGCCTGGTCGATCGATGACGCGGTGCGCACGATAGTCGCCGAATCGGGCAGCCATTTCGAGCCCCGCTTGGTTGAGCTGTTTATGGATATCATGCCGACCATCCGCCAGATCAAGCAGGAATGTGATCAGCGCGAAAACGATGAACGAAATACGCGTCAGCTCGAGCTTCGACGCCCCAGCGCGTAGCGAATGTCCTCGACGATCACATAAAAACACGGCACGAGCACCAACGTGATCGCCGTGGCGAACAGGATGCCGAATCCCAGCGAGATCGCCATTGGTATCATGAAACGCGCCTGTAGCGATGTCTCAAAGATCATCGGCGCCAGGCCGCCGAAGGTGGTGAGCGTCGTCAGCAGGATCGGGCGAAAACGGCGTACGGCCGCTAGGCGAACGGCGTTCGCCGGACTTTCGCCTTCGTTACGCAGCGTGTTCGCGTAGTGAATCAGCACCAGCGAATCGTTGACCACCACGCCGGCAAGCGCGAGTACGCCCATGAGGCTGATCACCGATAGCGAGTAGCCCATGATCTCGTGGCCGAGAATGGCGCCGACCACGGCGAATGGGATCGCGATCATCACGATGATCGGCTGCAGATAGCTTGCGAACGGAATCGCCAGCAGCATGTAGATGCCGGCCATCGAGAACACGAAGCCGACGAACAATGCGTGTAGCGAGTCGGCAGTATCTTCCTGACGGCCCGAGTAGCCGTAGGTCAGGCCGGGGTAATCGGCGGCGAGCTGGGGTAACGTCTCGGCGTTGAGGGTCTGCGTTATGCGACTGGTGGCATCGAACGGCGTGACGTTGGCCGTGACTTCGATACTGCGCCGGCCGTCGCGCCGGGTGATCTGAGTGTAAGCTCGGGTGTAATCGATATCCGCGATCTGGGACAGCGGCACATAGGTGTTATCCGGCGTCCGAATGAGCAGATTGCGGATCGACGCGGCACTATCGCGCTCGGACTCGGGCAAGGTCACCATGATCTTGACTTCATTGCGCCCCTGTAGCTGGCGCAGTGCCTCAGCGCCGTAGAACGAGGCACGAACCTGGGCGCCGACGTTGGCGTTGCTTAGCCCGAGCGAGCGACCTGCATCGTTGAGCGTGAAACTGATCTGATTCTTGCCTTCGGCTACGCCGCTATCGATATCGTTGGTACCCGCGAATTCGCCCAGCTGTGCGGCGAGTGCCTCGGCGGCGCGATCGAGCGTGTCGGTATCGCGATGCGATAGCTCCACGGTAATCGCCTTGCCGGCGCCGGGCCCGCCTGCATCGGACTGAAACTGGGCCGACTGAAGGCCGGCTACATCGCCGAGCTGTTTACGCCAAGCGGTAATGAAGGCCGAGGTGCTGATCGGGCGCACGTCCGACGGTTGCAGATAGACTCGCATCTCGACCACGTTTTCTTCGATAGTGGCGAATACGCCGGTCGCCAGATCGTCACCACCATTTTCGGCAATAACCTTCTCGGCGGCGGTTTCAAGCCGGTTACGCGTGGCCTGTACGCGATCCATCGGACTGCCATAGGGGAGGGTCAGCGTGGCCTGTGCCCGGTCGGACTCCACCTTGGGCATGAGCGCGAAGCCCATGCGCCCGGAAAACGCCCAGGCCAGTACGATGAGCAACACCGTCACGCCGAGCGCCGAGGTCAGATAGCGGTGTACCACCAGCCGGGAGGCAAACGGCGCATAGTAATTGCTCACGAAACGCGAAAAGGCGCGCGAGAAGCCCTGCTGCCGCGCGTGGATCGCAGCCGACAGTCGGTTGCGCTTGTGTTTGCGTTCGTGGGCCAAATGGGCCGGCATGATGAACAAGGCCTCGACCCAGGACACCAGGAATACAGTGATCACCACTAGAGGAATCACACCGAAGAGCTTGCCGAGAAAACCTGGCACCAGCAGTAGCGGCAAAAACGCCACGACGTTGGTGAGAATAGAAAACGAGATCGGCATGGCCACATCGCGCGCGCCGGCGATCGCGGCCTGCATGACGCTGGCACCGCGTTCGCGGTGCTCGTAGATGTTTTCGCCGGCGACGATCGCATCGTCGACCACAATGCCCAGGGCAATGATGAAGGCGAACATGGAGATCATGTTGATGGTCACGCCCATCAGCGGCAGAAACAGGAACGCGCCGAGAAACGCGGTGGGAATGCCCATCGTCACCCAGAACGCGAGTCGGATTTCCAGGAACAGGCTGAGCACGGCCAGCACCAGCACGAGCCCCATGAAGGCGTTCTTGAGGAGTAGTTCGAGGCGCTGCTGGTAGATTTCCGAGCTGTCGCCGTTGATCGCATAGTGCAACGAGGGCGGCAGGTCGTTTTCGAGTTCGGCCATGACCTTGCGCGTGGCCTGGGACACCGAAATGGGCGTCTGCTTGCCGACGCGATAGATGCCGATGCCGATCGAGCGCGCGCCGTCGTAGGTGGCTTCGGTCTTGCTGTCCTCGAAGCCGTTCTCGACAGTGGTTACATCGCCCAGCCGCACGACGGCGCCTTCAGGCGTGGTCAGCAGCGGTATGCGCTCGAATTCGCTCGCGGCATCACGCCGGCCCTTGAGTCGCAACAGCACTTCGCCGGCGGCGGTATCCGCGCTGCCGCCGGCCACGTCCACGGCCGAGGCGGCTACGGTGTCCGCAACATCGTTGAGGGTGAGCCCGAAGCTGCGCAGGCGTTCCTGCGAAATGGCGATACGAATGACGTAGTCGCGGGCGCCTTCGAGCTCGACCTGGGTAATGTCCGCCGACTGGAGTAAGCGATCACGGACTTCCTCGGCATAGGAACGCAGTGCGTTCTCGCTGACGTCGCCATAGAGCTGGATATCGAGTACATCGCGCTGATGATCCGAAAGCGAGATCACCGGTTTTTCGGCATCGTCCGGAAAGGTCGTGATCTGACTCACGGCCTGTTGCACATCCTGGAAAACGGCCTGGCCATCGGCCGATTCGGACAGCTCCAGCGTGACAGTAGCGCCGCCTTCGGCCGCACTCGCGGTCATCTCATCGATGCCCGATACGTCGCGCACCTTCTCTTCGATGGCGAGCACGATGTTCTGTTCGACCTGCTCTGGGGTGGCGCCCGGGTAGGAGACCGATACCGTCACCATGTCGAGGCTGAACTCGGGAAAGACTTCCTGCTTGATGAGCGTGGTCATTAACAGGCCGCCGGCCAGTAGCACCAGCATCAACAGATTCGGCGTGACCCGGTTGGCGACCATCCAGTCCATCGGGCCGCGGCGGGGTGTTTCGCTCACGAATTCGGCTCCCTTTTCGCCGTGGCCAGGGCGGGTTGCGCCGATACCGTAGTAGTCGAACCGGCGGCGAGACTATCCGGTGGGCCGCTCAGGCGCAGGCCGAGTTTGCCGCTGTCGCGTACCAATGCTGCAGGTTCCGGTTGCTCGGCGTCGGCTGGGTTATCGCTCGCTGGGCTATCGCCTGTCGCGGGTTCGGCGGTGCTCGAATCGACCCGTATGGGCATGCCCTGAATCGGCGCGGTCAGCTCGCTGGTGATGACGGCATCGCCGGGTTCGAGGCCGGCTGAAATTACGGTCTGCGTGGCATCGCGATAGAGGATATCGACACTGCGGATATCCAGCCGGTTGTCGTCGGTCATCACCCAGACGTTGTTGTTTTCGTGCACGAACGCCGAATCGATGAGCACGCTGTTGCCGGGCAGGCGCGCTTCGAGCGCGGCCCGCACATAGGCACCAATGAGAAGCCGCGTGTCTGCCGGGGTGTTGTCACCAAGCGGATCAGGCACTTGCAGCAACACTCGCGCCATGCGCCCAGAGGTTTCGAGCGCCGGCTGGATACGCAGGACCTCGGCGGGCAGGAACGCATCGGCGCCCCAGCCGTCGGGGTAATAGATCTGTGCCGATGTGCCGGCGCGCTGGCCGTCGGCCGCATGAATGAAGCGCAGCTGATCGACCGGCACGGCCACGTCGACCCAGTAGGTGTCGGTCGCGGCCAGCGTTGCAATCGTGTCGCTGGTGCTCACGACATCGCCGATCGAGGCACTGCGTTCGGTAACGATACCGGCAAACGGCGCACGTACCTTCGTGCGTTCCAGGTCGAGCTGTGCCTGTGCGACCGCCGTACGGGCGGCTTCGACATCGGCCTGGGCCTGTTCGAGTTGCGGACCGCGCAAGGCCAGATCGCGTTCGTCGGCACTCACATCGGCGCCCACCAGAGCCAGCTCACGCTGGGCGACGGCCTGCTGGCCTTTTTCGACGCGCAATGACGCGCGTGCGTTGGCCAGGTCGGTACGCGCGCTGTTGAGCGCGAGCTGATAGTCGGCGTCGTCGATACGCGCCAGCACGTCGGACTTTTCAAAACGTGTGCCGGGGGCGAGTTTATCGGTGAGCGTGACGATCTGGCCGGACACGCGCGGGCGCAGCGTGGTCGAATCCGCGGCCTGTACGGTGCCGTTGGCTGAAAAGTCGAGCGTGGTGGGCGCGGCTTCGGCGGCCGTTACCGTCACCAGCCGTGCCTGGCGTTCGCGCGGTGTGGCCTTGGGCGCGGTCGGGGTGCTTTTCAGGATCAGAAAGGCGATGACCACGCCCACGCACAGCACGAGTGCAGGCAAGGCGATCCAGACCAGTCGAGGCATCGTACGGCGCGGCGACTCAGTGTTCATGGGCGATCTTCGGTTGGTGCGGCGCGCATGGGAACGGGCGGGTTATCGATACCGGCGTCGGGCAGGCTATCGATATCGCCGGCAAGCGCGCGGTAGAGATTGATGCGGTAGTCGAGCAGCTGACGACGGGCGGCGAGATAATCCACCTGCAGGTTCTGACGGGTGAGCAGGGCGTCGAGCACGTCGAGATAGTCCGTCGCGCCGCGCAGATAACGCAGCCGCAGGTTGGCAACGCTTTCGCGCGACAGGCGCAGTTGTTCATCCAGGCGTTGCAGATAGCGCTGCTGGCGGTATTCGTTGGTCAGCGCGTCTTCCGTTTCCTGGAGCGCTTCGAGCATGCTTTGCTGGTAGTCGGCGATTTCTTCGGCAACCACTGCCTCGCTACGATCGACTTCGGCAGCGCGCGATCCGGCGTCGAATATCGGCTGGGTGAGATTGGCGGCCAGTTGGGTGATCCAGTTGGAAAGCAGGTCGCCCGAATCGTTGCTGGCCGACAAGCTCGCCGACAGCGACAACTGTGGGTAACGATCGGCCACGGCGACCGCCACACGACGATCGGCTGCGGCAAGCGAATAGAATTGCTGACGTACATCGGGGCGACGCATGAGTGCGGTCGCCGGCACGCCGGTGTCCGGCAGCGCGGGCAACGTGATCAGATCGCCTTCGGGGATGTCCAGATGGTCGGGCGCAACGCCCACCAGAGTGGCCAATGCGTGTTCGAGCACGGTTTCGCTGGCCCGGGCTTGCTCCAACTGACCGCGCACGGATTCGACCGCCTGGCGTTGGCGCAGTACATCGGCGGCCTGGGCCTGACCGTACTTGAACGAATAAGTGGTCAGATCGAGCACATCGCGATTGGTCTGAATCTGACTTTCGAGCAGCGCGACGCGCGCGCGCGCAGTTCCTGTAGCTGATACCAATTGCTGGCCAGATCGCCGGTGAGTGTGATCGCGGCTGCCTGGTAATCGGCGGCCGTTGCACGCGCATCGAACACCGCGGCACTGCGCGCATTGCGCAACCGGCCCCATACGTCGAGCTCGTAGGCGGCCGAGAACTGCAGCGTTCGAGTCTCGCTCCAGTTCGAACTGTTCTGGTCGACCACGATGCCGTTACTGCCGGCGGTGCTGCCGCTGATGCCGGAGCCACTATTCGAACGCCGGGTGCCGCTTTGTTCAAAGCTGGCATCGACGGTCGGAAACAGGTCGGCGTTGGCGCTGGCGAGTGTGGCACGGGCCTGTTCGATACGGGCATAGGCCGAGGCCAGGGTGAAATTGTTGCCGAGCGCGCGCTCGACAAGCGCGTTGAGTCCGGGGTCGTCGAAGGCGGTCCACCAGCGCGTGTCCACGGCCGATTCACCGCTGGCACCAAAGCGTGCCGGCATTTCGAATGCCGGCTGCGCCAGTTCTTCGAGCGGCGTTGTCGCACAGCCGGCGAACGCCAGACACAGGCAGGCAAGAGCGGCGAAACGCATGGGCGAAGAAAGCATCACGGGTGATGGGTACTCATTTTAACGGCTGTGAAAAAAAACGCCGGCGCGAACGCCGGCGGTGTGGGTGGCCCTGAGCCAGGCCCGCCCTTGTGAAGCGCGAGCGGGAATCGAATTACTGGGGCTGCTCGTCGTGGTCCGGCTTCATGCGATCGTGATGCTTCTGCATGGCCTGATCGAATTCTTCACGCGACACGTTGCCATCGCCGTCACTGTCCATTTTCTTGAACAGGTCGCCGCGCTTGGCGTGATGCTTCGTGCCGTCAGCGTCGCTATCGTGCTTGGTGTCGTCCTTGATGCGCTTGGTGTGGTCGCCATCACGGTTGCCGTGGTGCGGTGGCCGTGCTTCCTTAGCGTCCAGATGGCCGTCATCGTTGGCATCCATGTGTTCGAACATGCGCTCGGCACGTTCCTTGGACTTTGCCATGAATTCGTCCTTGTCGATCTGGCCATCGCCGTTGGTATCGGCCGAGTCGAAGCGAAGTTTGGCCATCGCCTGGCGCATGTTCGAAAGTTCCGACTGGCTCAGGCTGCCGTTGCCATCGGCATCGAGCGCGTCGAACAGCTTGTCGGCATCGTGCATGGGTTTGGCGTGCGCGCTGCCGATGCCGACCAGGCCGGCGGCCAGTGCGGTCATGAGAATGCGGTGTTTCATATATTTCTCCGATGGACATGGATTCGGGCCGGTGTAGCCCTGTCTCGAGAGCTATTAACGCGCAGAAATGTCGTGCAAATCTGTCGGCGCGCCCCGAATTTGTCGCAAAGTGTGTCGCTGCCCCGGTATGGGGGAGATTCGATACAAGGCGGCCGCTAGCGGGCCCGCCGAGCGCGTTATATTGGCGCGGCCATTCGTTCACGAGCCGTCATGGCCGAGCCGCAGCCGCATATTCTCGTTGTCGACGATCATCGCGATATTCGTGATTCGCTCACGCGCTATCTGCGCGATCACGGTTTCCGGACCTCGGCGGCGGCCGACGCGTCGGCCGCACGCCGGCTGGGGCGCGAATCGGCGTTCGATCTGGTGGTGCTGGATATCATGATGCCCGGCGAAGACGGCTTGAGTTTGTGCCGGTGGCTGGGCGAGACCCATGAAATTCCGATCGTACTACTCACGGCAGTAGCCGACGAGACGGATCGCATTATCGGGCTGGAAATGGGCGCGGACGACTATGTCACCAAACCGTTTTCGCCGCGCGAACTGCTCGCGCGTATCCGTGCGGTGCTGCGTCGTGCGACCGCGTTGCCGGCGCAGCGCAACCAGCCCGACAGCAGTGCGGTGCGATTTGATCGCTGGACCTTTCATGCCGCGCAGCAGGAGTTGGTCGACGACGACGGCGTGGCGGTTGCCTTGTCGACTGGCGAATATCGACTGCTGTTGGCGTTCGTGCGTCATCCCAACCACGTGCTCTCGCGCGATCAGCTGCTCGATCTGACTCAGGGTAAGGAAGCCCAGGTCTTTGATCGCAGTATCGACAATCAGGTGAGTCGGCTGCGCCGCAAGATCGAAATCGACCCGGCCAACCCGCGCCTGATATTGACCGTATGGGGCGGTGGTTATCGTTTCGCCGCCGCCTGCGAGGGCACCTGATGCGGATGTGGCCGCGCAGTCTGTCCGGACGGATCGTGGCGCTCACGCTGCTGGCGCTGGTGATTTCGCAACTGGTGAGTTTCTTTTTGTTCATGCACGAGCGCGATCGTTTTCTCGAACGCGTGATCCTCGGCAATATGGCCGACAACGTCGCCGCCGCCATGCGTACGCTCGAATTCGTGCCCGAGGGCGACCGTGCCGAAGCAGTGGCCGCGCTATCGACCCGCGATCTGCGTTATCGCCTGGCCGCCGCGCCAGGGCGCGCGTTCGCAGGCCGGAGTGACGCAGCGAATACGTTTGCGCACGACATGGCCGGCAATATGGGCATCGAGACAACGCGCGTTCGGGTGGCGATCGGCCCTGGCCTGGCACGCGGGCCGAACCGGCGCGCGGGCGATGCCCTGCGTATGGCTGTGCAGATCGATGATGGCGTCTGGTTGCGCGCGCGCCAGATGGTGTTCGACCCAACCCGGCACTGGGCGCGTTCTTCCTTGATGACGTTAGTGGTGAGCGCACTGTTAATGGTCGTCATCGTGGTGCTGACCAGCCGCCGTATCACCGCGCCCTTGCGCGATCTGGCGCGCGCGGCCGAACGCTTTGGCCGCGGCGAAGACGTGGAGCCGTTGCCGGAATATGGTGCCGAGGATATCCGGCGGTCGGTGGCCGCGTTCAATCGCATGCGCGAACGGCTGGCGCGTTTCGTTGCCGATCGCACGCGCATGGTGGCTGCCATCGCCCACGATCTGCGGACGCCGATCACGGCATTGCGGCTACGGCTGGAGTTTTTACCCGACGACGACAACACGCGGTCGATGGCCGCGACGCTGGAAGATATGGCCCGCATGAGCGAGGCCTCGCTGACCTTCATGCGTGAAGAAGCCGCAACCGAGGCCACGCGTAACGTCGATCTGTCGGCATTGGTGGATGCATTGTGCGAGGACTATCGCGCGTCGGGTGCGGCGGTGGTGTTCGAACCGGGTGCACGCCTTGCGCTGGTGTGCCGCCCGGCGGCGATCAGGCGCGCGCTGCGCAATGTCATCGACAACGCGTTGACGTACGGCGAGACCGCACAACTCGCGTTGTTTGACGACGACCAGGCGGTCACGATTCAGGTAATGGACGAGGGTCCGGGCATTGCCGAAGACGAGATGGGGCGCGTGTTCGACCCGTTCGTGCGGCTGGAAACCTCGCGCAGTCGGGATACTGGTGGTACCGGCCTGGGGCTGTCGATCGCACGCTCGGTCGTGCAAGGCCACGGCGGTGAAATCACGCTGTCCAATCGCCCACAGGGCGGGTTGGCCGTCGTTATTCGATTACCGCGGACAGTCGCGCTATAGATGTTATATACACCATATCAATAAAAAGTTAAGACGCCGTTTGTGTGATGTTGCGCGACAGCGAGGTACGCCGCCGTGACTGCCATGAATGAGCCTTATTGGAACCTGCGCGGACTGGTCGTCAGTTATGGCATTGCCGCGCTTCTGGTGTTGTCTTATCTGTGGGCGCCCACGCGTATGCTTTGGGACGGTCTCGACCGTCATATTGCGTTCGGCCTGAACTCTTTGGTGCAGACAAGCTATCCGGAGCAGTTGTTCTGGGCGTTCGCGAACCTGCGAGTGTTCGATTACATCGCTGCGGTCATTCTCCTGGGTGTATTGATCACGTATGTCCTGCGCGGCGACAACGCACCGCGCGAGGTGCGCATCGCCCGCTCCATCGTCGTGGGCGTGCTGTTGATTCTGCTGGTCGCGATCACCCGTGAGTTCTTGTTCAAGGACGTCGCACGGGACAGCCCGTCGCTCGTGCTGGAACCATTCACGATGCTCTCCGAGCACGCCCCGTTCGATGCCAAAGACCATTCGACCCAGAGTTTCCCCGGCGATCACGCCACTGTGGTGGCAACGTTCACCTTCCTGCTCTGGTTCTTTGCGGGACGGCGCTACGGGCTCATCTCGGCCATATTTGCCACGCTTTTCGTATTGCCGCGGCTGGTCAGTGGCGCGCACTGGTTCAGCGACGCGATCATCGGCGGCGTGGTCACCGCGCTCGTCGCGGTGCCTCTGGTCATCTATACGCCGGTCCAGGACATCCTCACACGCATGCTGGTCGACCTGATCAGACGTACCCGGCACAAGGCAAAGATGCATTCGAACCACACGTCGCACGGTTGATGCTGTCGGGCAATTGAATGCGGCATTGGCTGGCCGCATTCTTGTCTGATTGACGTCACGACAATGGATGTTGGATGAAGGTCTTGATGGTACTGACCTCGCACGACCGCCTCGGCGATACCGGTAAACCGACCGGTTTTTGGCTGGAGGAATTTGCAGCGCCTTATTACGTATTCCTCGATGCCGGGGCCGAGATCGTGTTGGCTTCGCCCGCGGGCGGTGCGCCGCCGCTGGATCCGGCCAGCGACAGTGCGGATGCACAGACCGCCGCGACCGAGCGATTCAAGAACGACGCCGATGCGCAGAGCGCACTGGCCGCCACGCGCAAGCTCTCGGACGTGGCCACCGATGGCTTCGATGCGATCTTCTATCCCGGCGGACACGGCCCGCTCTGGGATCTGGCCGAGGATCGTGACTCGATTGCATTGCTCGAACGCCAGTATGCGGCCGGTACGCCGCTCGGGCTGGTCTGCCATGCCCCGGGCGCGCTTCGGCATGCGAAGAACGCAAGCGGCGGGCCACTCGTGCATGGGCTGAAAGTCACCGGCTTCACCAATAGCGAAGAACAGGCGGTGGGCCTGGCCGACGTGGTGCCATTTCGCGTTGAAGACATGCTCACCGCAAACGGCGCGCAGTTTTCCAGCGGCAAGGACTGGGCTTCACATGTCGTTCTGGCTGGTAATCTGGTGACTGGCCAGAACCCGGCGTCGTCCGCGGCCACCGCCCGTATTCTCATTGCGCAATTGCAGCCGAAATAGCCATAGCGCCACGCGTATACTCGGCCGATGCCGGTGACTTCTTCGCCCACGATTCGCTCGGCCGGTCTCGACGACCTGACCGGCGTCCATGCGCTCGAACAGGCGTGTTTCGTCCTCGACGGGCAAAGCCGGCGCAGCCTGCGCCATCTCATCGCCCACGCCCACGGTGATTTCCTGGTGGCGGTCGCCGATGGGGCGATCGTGGGCGACGTGATCGTGCTCTATCGCCGCGGTACGCGCGTGGCCCGGCTGTATTCGATCGCGGTGGGACAGGCGGCACGCGGACAGGGTATGGCACGGCGTCTGCTGGAACAGGCGCACGTTCACGCTGTCGCACAGGGGTGTCGGCTCATGCGGGCCGAGGCGCGGCTTTCGAACGATGCATCGCGCCGCCTGTTTGCCGATGCCGGTTATCGCGAAGTCGCACGGCTTGTCGATTATTATCCGGGCACCGACGGCGGGCATGAAGACGGTGTTCGACTGGAAAAGTATCTCAACAACTAGCGAGTAGAACGCCTTTATGGCCGAGCCGATCGTGGTGGTGGAATCTCTGCGGGACTGGAAAGCGCCCGCGCCGTCGGTGCGCCTGGTGCTCGCCGACGATTATCTGGCCGACCCGGCATTTGCCGAATCCGAGCTACACGTCATCAATCTGTGTCGCAGCACGCGATATCAGAGTTTGGGCTATTACTGCTCGCTGCTGGCTGAGGCGCGGGGCCATCGCGTACTGGCCTCGGTAGCCACGCTGCAGGATCTGTCTCGCAAGATCATCTACGGCAGTGAAATCCCCGCATTGGCACAGTATCTCGACCGCTTGAGCGATGACGAACGCGCGAGCCTGCCTGCGGCGTTCAACGTCTATTTGGGCCAGTGCGAAAACCGGTTGCTTGGGCCATTGGCGCGCCGCTTGTTCGAACAGTTTGCGGTGCCACTGCTGCATGTGGAACTGCGCCGACGCGAGAACAAGGTCTGCGTCGATGGCCTGCGTACGCTTTCGATTCGTTCCCTTGACGCCGAGCAGGCCGTCTTTCTCGATCAGGCGCTGCAGGCACATGTGGCCAAGGGCTGGCGCGGCGCGCGCAAACGCCGTGCGGCTCGTTTCGATGTAGCCATGCTCGTTGACGCGGATGATCCGCAGCCGCCGTCGAACGTGGAAGCGCTCGACAAGTTCGTGGCGGCCGGCAAGCGCCTGGGTCTGGAGGTCGAGATCATCGGCCGGCGCGATTTCGGCCGGCTCGCCGAGTTCGATGCCCTGTTCATTCGCGAAACCACGCGCCTGGCGCATCACACTTATGCTTTTTCTCGGCGCGCCGAGCGCGAAGGTTTGGTGGTGATCGACGATCCGACGTCGATTCTGCGTTGCACGAACAAGGTCTATCTCGCCGAGCTATTGACGCGCTACAAAGTGGCCGCCCCCAAGGCTTGTATCTTTGGCGAACGCGAAGTGAAACGCCTGCCGGAGTTGCTGGGTTTTCCGATGGTGCTCAAGGCCCCGGAAGGCGCGTTCTCGAAAGGCGTATTCAAGGCCAACGATCGCGAAGAACTCGATGCCATCGCCGCACGCCTGCTCGACGACTCCGAACTCGCGCTTGCCCAGGAGTTCATGCCCACCGAGTTCGACTGGCGGGTGGGCGTGCTTGCCGGCAAGCCGTTGTATGTCTGCCAATACGCCATGGCCGGCGGGCACTGGCAGATCGTCAAGCACGAAGACAGCGGCGATTACAGCGAAGGCGATTCGGCCACCCTGGCGGTCGAAGAGGCGCCGCCCGAGGTGGTGGAAACTGCGGTACGCGCGGCCAATCTGATTGGCGACGGCTTGTACGGTGTCGATCTCAAACAGACCGCCGCCGGCATCCGCGTGATTGAAGTCAACGACAACCCGAGCCTGGACGCGGGCATCGAAGACGCCGTGCTGGGCGATGTCCTTTATGACCGCATCATGGGCGAGTTTCTGCATCGGCTGCAGCAGCGCACACGCGCGCGTGTGCGCCGGCGAGCCGGGTAGCCGCAAAAACCAAGGTCGGCGGTGCTTTGTTATGATGCCGGCCTGACAAATTTTCGTGACCCCTCGCCAGGACGGTCGCGATAGGCAAAAGAAAAGGCGTTTTATGACCGACCGTATCGAAAAAGCGGGCCTGCAGATTGGCAAGCCCTTGCATGATCTGATCGAAAAAGCCCTGCCGGGCACCGGTGTCGATTCCGACACGTTCTGGCAGACGCTGGCTTCGCTGGTTGCCGAGTTTGGCGATCGCAACGCGCAGCTGCTCCGTCATCGCGAAGACATCCAGGAAACCCTGGACAAGTGGCACCGCGAGCATCGCGGCGACGCCTTCGACAAGGGCGAATACCGCAAGCTGCTCGAAGAGCTGGAATATATCGTCGGCGATGTGGGCGACTTCCAGGTGTCGACCGATAACGTCGACCCCGAGATTGCCACCGTGCCGGGTCCGCAGCTGGTCGTGCCGATCACCAACGCACGTTTTTCGCTCAACGCGGCGAACGCGCGCTGGGGCAGCCTGTACGACGCGCTCTACGGCGCCGACATCATTCCCGAAGACAACGGCGCCGAGAAGGGCACGAGCTACAACCCGAAACGCGGCGCCAAAGTGGTCGAATGGGCGGCCAAGTTCCTTGACGACACCTTCCCGCTGGCTGACGGTTCGCATGCCGACGCCACCGCGTATCGCATCGACAACGACACGCTGGCCGTGGATGTCGGCGATAGCCACACCACGCTCAAGGACAGCAAGCAGTTTGCCGGTTATCAGGGCGACGCCGCGTCGCCGAAAGCCGTACTGTTGACCAACAACGGTCTGCATTCCGAAATCCAGATCGACTCGAACGATCCGGTCGGCAAGGATCATGCAGCCGGCGTGAAAGACGTGCTCATGGAAGCCGCCGTCACCGCCATCCAGGACTGCGAAGACTCGGTCGCCGCGGTCGATGCCGAAGACAAGGCGCTGGTGTACGGCAACTGGCTCGGCCTGATGAAGGGCGACCTGCAGGAATCGCTTGAGAAGGGCGGCAAGACCATCACCCGCAAGCTCAACGACGATCGCGAATACACCGCGCCTGACGGCTCCACGCTTACGCTGCCCGGCCGCAGCCTGATGCTGGTGCGCAACGTCGGCCATCTGATGACCACGCCGGCGGTGCTCGACAGCGAAGGCAACGAAATTCCGGAAGGCATTCTGGATGCGCTGTGCACCGGTACGATCGCTATCCACGATCTCAAGCGCAACGGTCCGCATACCAATAGCCGTGCCGGCAGCGTGTATATCGTCAAGCCCAAGATGCACGGCCCGGCCGAGGTCAACTTCACGGTCGAGCTCTTCGAAGCCATCGAGAAGGCCATCGGCATGGCGCCGAACACGCTCAAAGTGGGTATCATGGACGAAGAGCGCCGCACCACGGTCAACCTCAAGGCCTGCATCAAGCAAGCCCGCGAGCGCACCATCTTCATCAACACCGGCTTCCTCGATCGCACCGGCGACGAGATGCATACCTCGATGGAAGCTGGTCCGATGCTGCCGAAGGGCGAGATGAAATCGCAGCCCTGGCTCAAGGCGTATGAAGACAACAACGTTGATACTGGCCTGAGCGTTGGCCTGCGCGGCAAGGCGCAGATCGGCAAGGGCATGTGGCCCGCGCCAGACAACATGGCCGACATGATGGAAGCCAAGATTGGCCATCCCAAGGCCGGCGCCAACTGTGCCTGGGTACCGTCGCCGACCGCCGCCACGCTGCACGCGATCCACTATCATCGCTGTGACGTGCTGGAACGCCAGGCCGAGTTGGAATCGCGCAACGAGGATTATCTCGACGACCTGCTCACGATTCCGTTGCTCGACCGTGAGCTGTCGGACGACGAGATCCAGAAAGAACTCGACAACAACTGCCAGGGCATCCTGGGTTATGTCGTGCGCTGGGTCGATCAGGGCGTGGGCTGCTCCAAGGTGCCGGACATCACCGACACCCAGCTCATGGAAGACCGCGCGACCTGCCGTATCTCCTCGCAGCATGTGGCCAACTGGCTGCACCACGGGGTGACCAACGAACAGCAGGTCCGCGAAACCCTCGAGCGTATGGCCGCGGTGGTGGATCGCCAGAACGAAGGCGACGCCAACTACCACAACATGGCGCCGAACTTCGACGATTCCGTAGCCTTCCAGGCGGCCTCCGACCTGATCTTCAAGGGTCTGGAACAGCCCTCCGGCTACACCGAACCGGTCCTGCACGCGCGCCGTCGCGAGCTCAAGGCCAAGCGGGCCAACGGCTGATACCCGCCACACGCCCGTTATGAAAAAGCCCGGCTTCGCGGCCGGGCTTTTTTGTGGGTACACATATTACCCTGTGGTTTTGCTAGTTTGTCAGCGGTATACGCTAGTACCGGCGTGCGCTTGTACGGGGATGCTCAATTAGCGTGAGCGAGCGGTATGGGGCGTGCGAATCGATCTTGATAAGGTCTGTAAGAATCAGCGGGATTTAATGTTGTTATTGAACAGGATGCGGCGTATTGCCGTATCGGGGTTGGCGAGCTTTCTGATCGTGTTGGGGGCGCCGATGGTTTGGGCGAATCCGGACGGGCCGGATCAGCCGATCGAGTCGTCACAAGGGGTTGATGCGGGGGCGGGTCCAAGCCGGTGGGCAGACCATTGCGATCCGGATCGAGCGCGACAACAACGATAATGACACGGAATACCTGCACCGGGATCATCTCGGCTCGATCACGGCCATGACCGACAGCTCGGGCGAGGTGCAGAACCACTTCTCCTACGACGCGTTTGGCAAACGCCGCTTCGACGACTGGTTTGCCAACCCCAGCGACTCGTTGCTCTATGATCTGGCGATCGAGCCCAGAAGAGGCTTCACCGGCCACGCGCATCTGGACAATGTTGGGCTGATCCATATGAACGGGCGGGTGTACGACCCGATTTTGGGACGGTTCACGTCGCCGGATACGTATGTCCAGTTCCCGGAGACCACGCAGGGGTTCAACCGGTATACCTACGTCAATAACAACCCGTTGTCGTATACCGATCCCAGCGGGCATTTTATTGGGGTTTCCGCGGCTGCGATCGGGAGCTTCATTGCAGCGAACTCGACGCAGATTGCGGTATCAGCCGCCCTCATTGCCGCCGGGGAAGCGTTTGATGAGCCGCTATTGACGCAAGTGGGGTTTGCGGTGCTCGCGCCGGTCTCGGGGGTAATCCGTTCGGCGCGGCGGCGATTGGTTTCGGCTCGGGCTTTACTGCCAGTGGAGGGAACCTGAAGGCTGGCCTTTATAGCGCGGCGACGGCAGCGACCTTCAGTGCTGTCGGTGGATCGTTTGAAGAGGGTGGGCTTGGTTTCGATGCTGTCGGGAAGGATGGGGTTGACCGCCTCATCGCGAAGGGTGTCGTGCACGGTCTGGTCGGTGGCGCTGCCAGCGATCTTCAGGGTGGGAGTTTTACCGATGGTTTTGTCGGGGCGGCAGTTGCCGAAGCTGGTGTTGGCGCCATAAACGTCGAGGGTGTCGCTGCCAATGTTATCGCGGGTGCGGTCATCGGAGGCACGGCATCTGAGCTGTCCGGTGGTAAATTTGCGAATGGGGCGGTTACCGCGGCATTTGCCATAGGGTTCAACGCTTGTGGACATCCGACTTGTCCGAAAGGCGACGCCCATCTTGGTTTAGGTAGCGATGGCGCGGCGCCGCCCAAATTAGACGCTGGCTACTATCCAATACGTGTGGATGCCGTATCAATTGACATAGGGCTCGCTTCGTACGGGTTTGGTGATATTTATGTTTTTGCTCCTGATCAGATTCTGCAATACTCATACATCAGCGTTGGCGGCGGACTAGGTGGCGGAGCCAGCGCGCAGCAAAGTATTGGTGTAGCTAGAATTGCCTCTTCATCTGCGTTAGAAGGAGCTGGCGTGTCATATAACTTGACAGGCGTAATGGGCACTGGTCCCACAGCGGGCGTGTCGACAGCGATAGGAGCTAAAGCACTTACTGGAACTACTGGAGTGGCTGCCGGGTATAATCTTGCGGTAGGAGTCGATTTAAATGTTACCTCTTATCAAAAAAGTTATTCGTACGATAATCCGCCGGTAGGTTTGGTAAGGAAGCCATGATGTCTATTCTGGATATTTTGGTTGCCGCGATAATTTTCCAGTTCTTGTTTTTGTTTCTGCTTTCTTGCGTATATACGTTTTTGGTTTTGAAGCACACTAATTGGAGTATTTTAAAAAAAACGGAAGGCGTAATCCCGTACGTTATGTCTGGTCTGTGGTCTAAGCAGAAATTGCGAAAATTCATTAAGGAAGAAAAGATAAGTAATATACTAAGCCTAAGATTTACCTTGATAGCAGTGCTTATTATCGCTTTGTTGTTAGTCGTTATTGATCAGGTTTATCTCTGGAGTGGGCTGTTTGTCTATGACTAAATTTGACATTCAGCACAATGACGGTCGTACATAAAGCGATGGATTTAGTCTGACCTGCCGCGTTCCTTGGGCGCAAGGCGGGGTCAGATAATCTCTTGGATTTCCGGCCGGCCGAGCGGTATTTCGGCCTGAGATAGCTGTCCCGATTTATCAACGCGGCATGAAAATACCTGAAGAAAATCAGGCTGTATATTTCACGAAAGCATTCTGAAAGTGAGTTATGGGGTCAAGTCTTGTATCGTGCGCACAATGTAAGACCTGACCCCGGCCGCGTACGGCTACCTGAAAACGGTCACGGATGCCGACACCAGCGACCCAGTCGTTTACTGGCAGGCCAACGCCCGCGACGCCCGCGGTAATCTCGTGGAAGTGGCCCTGGGCAACGGCAACACCACCATCCGCGACTACAACGCCGCGACGGGTTATCTGGAGAGTGTTCTGACCGGCACCACCCTCGGCACTGAAGCCCAATCGTTGAGCTTTGCCTGGGACAAGGTCGGCAACCTGATCTCGCGCACTGATGAAAACCAGAACGGTCTGGTCGAAGACTTCCAGTACGACAATCTCAATCGTCTGATCCAGGCCACGATTACGCAGGGTCCGAGCTATATCGAACCGCTGTATGTCGACTGCGACGACATCGGCAATATCGTCTATAAATCTGACGTGGGTGAATACAACTACAACACCCGCCCCCATGCCGTCAGCGAAGTCATCGACGGCCCGCGTAACGCCACCTACAGTTACGACGCCAACGGCAACATGACCAGCGGTGCCGACCGGGCCATCCAATGGACCGCCTTCAACAAACCGCGGGCGATCGTGCGGGATGCCAACCCGCCGAGTGGCACGTTCTACAACGGCGGCACGCTCTCTATGCCTCGAACGCCTCCGCGTTCTTCTACGGCCCGGATCGCAGCCGCTACAAGCAGTTGCGCAACCAGGAAACGAATGATGGTTTCCTCCAGTCCACGATCATTTACGTCGGCGGTATATACGAACACCACGACAACGCAACAAAACCGCACGAAGACCGCGCCTATATCCAGGCCGGTGGCCAGACCATCGCGATCCGGATCGAACGCGACAACAACGACAACGACACGGAATACCTACACCGGGATCATCTGGGCTCGGTCACGGCCATGACCGACAGCTCGGGCGACGTACAGAACCACTACTCGTACGACGCGTTTGGCAAGCGCCGCTTCGACGACTGGTTTGCCAACCCCAGCGACTCGTTGCTCTATGATCTGGCGATCGAGCCCAGAAGAGGCTTCACTGGCCACGAGCATCTGGACAACGTCGGGCTGATCCATATGAACGGGCGTGTGTATGACCCGATTCTGGGTCGGTTCACGTCGCCGGATACCTATGTACAGTTCCCGGAGACCACGCAGGGGTTCAACCGGTATACGTATGTCAATAACAATCCGTTGTCGTATACGGATGCTAGTGGGCATCTTATTGATCCGGTCACCGTGGCAATTATCGGGGCGGCGATTGCTGCCACCGGCGAAGTCCTGGATGAGCCGCTACTTACGCAAGTGGGGTTTGCGATCATCGGCGCAGCGACGCCTGGGTTCCTACCCTCAGTGGGCGTCGGCTTTGGCTCGGGATTTGCCGCGAGTGGCGGCAACCTAAAGGCCGGCCTTTATAGTGCGGCTACTGCGGCTGCCTTTGCGGGCGTACATGCCGGCTTTGAATTGCCGGGCGTTACAGATGTGCTAGGCGGGCAGGGCAGCGCGGGCTACTATGCTGCAAAAGCCGTTGTGCATGGTGTCGTGGGTGGTGCCTCAAGTGATCTGCAGGGCGGTAGCTTTACAGATGCATTTATAGGTGCCGCAGCGTCCCAGTTTGCGACCGCGAAGTTCAATGCGGAATTCAAAAATACTAGCCCTGCTGGAGAAGTAATTATTGCAGCAACGATAGGCGGAACCGCTGCGGAGCTTTCGGGCGGAAAGTTTGCAAATGGTGCGGTAAGTGCAGCATTTGCCAAAGCTTTTAATGACCTTGCGTTTGCGAGCGGGGATCCTGAGTACACAGAATATAAGATAGTCGATGGGAAAATGGTGCGACAAGACCTAAACGGTCATTGTGCGACCGCAAGGTGCGCGATGATGGCAGGCTCTATGAACCACGAAGGCGCCGCGACGAAACAACATGATAAGGCGGTTCTCGATCAGACTTTGTTCAGAGTCCAGGTCGCGTCGACGCCGTTTGCGGTCTTGGCGCCATTCACGGTAGCGGGTCGAGTTGCTAACGGTGTATTAATTGGTGCAGATGCTATTGGTTTTGCGGCTGAGCCGAGCTTAGAAACAGCTCTGCCGCCGTTAGTAGGGGCGGGTGTAACTGGTACGGCAGCGCGTGCCGGCTTTGGCGCAGCTTCTGATGGGATGGGAATCGGGGCAAGTATAGTGACCGATGGATTGCACGGTGGCTACTAGCCGCTCATTGAATAAATTGGCCTGGGCTTTAGTATTTATTCTCACAATACTCTATGTCTTGATGACCTGCTTTTGGGAAGGTTTAGTGGCCATGAACTTTGTTGCCGCGGCTTTTCTAGCGCTAGGTTTAATGAATATTCGGGGCTATCTTGCTCAGACCACTATCCTGATTCCTTATGCATCAATTAATTTAAAAAAAGAGAAAAGTGATGTCTATCCACTATTCGCTTTATTGGTATCTGCGCTAATGGTCTGGGTTGGAATCGATTACGCTCTTTATGTTTTTTTTAAATGGTCGATCCTTGATTTTGAATAAGCAACACCCGTTCTGTAAAAACGCGATCCTGACGTTGGCGTAATCGGTCTACTCGCTATCGTCCTCGTTCATGTTCAGATAACGCCGCCCGATATCCGGGGACACGATATCCGGATATCCGGGGACAGTATGAGGCGTCCCGGCTGTAACGGACACCCAGATCAGGAGACAATCCTGACGGAGGTGCTCAATGACCGAACGACAAACGTTTTCAGCCGAATTCAAGCGCGAAGCTGTCCGCCTGCTGGAGAGTGGAGACCGGAAAGCCGCTCCTTTAGCCCGGGATCCATATGACGAACCATATGACGGGGTCAGGTCTAGCTAAGTAGCATTGATTCCCAAATCAAGCTAATGTCGGGCGTATGGCCCGCCCCATCCGAATCGAGTTTTCTGGCGCGTTGTATCACGTGACTTCGCGCGGTGATCGCCGAGAGGCGATTTACGAAGACGACACGGATCGCACACGTTTTCTCGAAACTCTTGGGCAGGTCGTGCAAGACTTCAACTGGGTGTGCCATGCCTATTGTTTGATGACCAATCACTACCACCTGGTCATCGAGACACCGGATGCCAACCTCTCCCGGGGGATGCGTCAACTCAATGGCGTCTATACCCAGTACAGCAACCGTCGTCATCGACGCACGGGTCACCTGTTTCAAGGCCGCTTCAAGGGCATTCTCGTCGACGGTGATAGCTATCTGCGGGAGTTGTCGCGATATGTTGTTCTCAATCCCGTTCGCGCACGTATGGTCAATCGACCCGGCGAATGGCCCTGGAGTAGTTACGCCGCGATGATGGGCATCGTGCACTCGCCCGCGTGGTTGGCCACGGACGGGCTATTGGCCGCGTTTGGAAAGCGTCGTAGTGTCGCCCGCCAACGATACAAGGCCTTTGTTTTGGACGGAATTGACGCGGACTCGATCTGGCGCGATCTACAGGCCCAGTCGTTTCTTGGCGATGACGAATTCGTCGCTCGTAGCCTGAAGCATGCCAATGTTCAGGACGACGTCAATATTCCGAAGTCCCAGCGACGGGCGCCACCGCCACCGCTAGATCTAATTGCCCGCAGGCACGCCACGCGCGAAGAGGCGATTGTGGCGTGCCATGCGAGTGGCGGATACAGCTACACGCAGATTGCAGACCACTTCGGCGTGCATTTCACGACGGTGGGTCGGATCGGGGTCGGATCGTGCGAGCCAGTAAATCGGCTAAATAGTACGATGATAAACCTGACCCCGGCGATTTCCGGCGATTTGTGTGACCCCGGCGATTCGGCTGATTGCCAAATCGTGAGGCGTACAATATCCTGTACAGGAATATATATAGGTACAGGGATGCTTCTATGGATGCCATCAGCTACACGGCCGCGCGAACCAATCTGGCGAGAACGATGGAGCAGGTCTGCGAAGATCATTCGCCCATGATCATTACCCGGAACAAGGCACGATCCGTGGTCATGATGTCTCTTGAAGACTATGAAGCGTTGCAGGAGACGGCGTATCTTCTGCGTGCGCCTAGGAATGCCCGTCGTTTGCTGGAATCCGTTGCCGAGCTGGAGCGTGATGGAGGCCAGGAGCGAGCGCTTATTGAATGAGGATCGTTTTTTCGGAAAACGCCTGGGCGGACTATTTGTATTGGCAGCAAACTGACAAAAAGATCCTGCGTCGAATCAATAAGCTGATTAAAGAGATACAACGAGAGCCGTTTAACGGTGTGGGCAAGCCGGAACCGCTTAAATATGGCCTCGCTGGCTACTGGTCCCGCCGAATTAACGAAGAACATCGTATCGTTTACCGGGTTGCCGACGGCGCTTTGCTCATTGCGCAGCTTCGCTACCACTATTGATTCATGCCGCTAGGGTCGGCCACTGCCAAGACCGACAGCTCGGGCGACGTACAGAACCACTACTCGTACGACGCGTTTGGCAAACTCCGCTTTGACGATTGGTTTTCCAATCCCAGCGACCCGCTGCTCTACGATCTGGCGATCGAGCGCCGAAGAGGCTTCACCGGCCACGAGCATCTGGACAACGTTGGGCTGATCCATATGAACGGGCGGGTCTACGGCCCGATTCTGGGGCGGTTCACGTCGCCGGATACAGTTCCCCGAGACCACGCAGTATGAGGCGTCCGGGCTGTAACAGGCTCCCAGAGCAGGTGGACAACCCTGACGGGGCGTCATGACCGAAAGACAACCGCTTGCAGTCGACGCCCGGGTGAGATTAATAGCCGCCGCGACCCAGCGCCTTTCGGTTCAAATTGCCGCTTCTAAAAATATCGGTGCGGCCTGAACGGTTGAAGTCAGGCCGCTATTTTGGTCATTCGGCCGCTGGAAAAGCTGATTGACTGCATTCCTGTGTTCGCGCGGCGATGTCGTCCGTTGATTCGTAAATGGTCGCGGTTAGTTCAATGATGACCGATTTGGGCGCCATATCGGTCGCGGTGCCGCCGGGTAATTGATCCGGCGCCAGAAAAGCTGCGCCTCTCAGCTGTTTCCCACCTCATCGACCCAACGTCGGGGCACTTTCGCCGGTCGTTTTTCAAGCGGTGCGTTCGTATACGCGGCCTGCCAACCCTAAACGTCTTCTGGTGGTATGCCGGCTGAGTAAGCCCGAAGCATCGATGAAGGTTGGTTGCTCACGGCGTGGGCTGAAAGCGTTAAAGCTCATGCATGCTCAATACAGTTACTTCTTCGACGCTTTTTTCGGCTTTGGCTACCCAAATGGTTGAATAGCCGAAAGTCTCATTGTCGCTTCTCCACCGCTACCCGAGGATGGTTGCGGACAATTCATAACAATGGAGGGGGATATGTCCGATCGGCCATCAGATGCGGCCGCGGCGTACTGGCAAGCCAATATCCGGCTTGTGCTCAAGCTGCTGGTCGTGTGGTTCGTGGTGTCCTACGGCTGCGGCATTCTGCTCGTGGACGTGCTCAACAATTTCCATATCGGTGGCTATCCGCTGGGGTATTTCTTTGCCCAGCAGGGCGCCATTTACGTGTTCTTGTTCCTGATCTTCTTCTATGCATTTCGCATGAACAAGATCGATCGGGAATTCGGCGTCGAAGAAAAGGAATAGAGCGCACCCATGGATACACAAACCTGGATTTATCTTGCGGTGGGCGGCAGTTTTCTGCTGTATTTCGTCATCGCGATCGCCTCGCGTGCGGGGAGCACGGAGGACTTCTATGTGGCCGGCGGTGGTGTCGGGCCGGTGGCCAACGGCATGGCCACGGCCGCGGACTGGATGAGTGCGGCCTCGTTCATCTCGATGGCCGGGCTGATCGCCTTTCTGGGCTATAACGCCTCGCCCTATCTGATGGGCTGGACCGGTGGCTTCGTGCTGCTGGCACTGCTGCTGGCGCCGTATCTGCGCAAGTTCGGCAGCTTTACGGTGCCGGCGTTCGTGGGCGCGCGCTATTACTCCAACGTGGCGCGTACGGTGGCGATCATCTGCCTGATCGTGGCCTCGATTACGTATGTGATCGGGCAGATGAAAGGCGTGGGCGTGGCCTTCGGACGTTTTCTGGAGGTGGAGTTCGAAACCGGCGTATTGATCGGCATGGGCGTGGTCTTCGTCTATGCGGTGCTTGGCGGCATGAAGGGCATCACCTACACCCAGATCGCGCAGTACATCGTGCTGATTTTCGCGTTCACGGTGCCGGCGATCTTCATCTCGATTCAGCTCACCGGCGTGCCGTTGCCGCAGATCGGGCTGGGTTCGACCATGGCCGATGGCAGCGGGGTCTATCTGCTGGAAAAACTCGACGGGGTGATTACCGAACTCGGTTTCGACCGATTTACCAACCCCGAGCATTCGACGCTGAATATCTTCATGCTCACCTTGTCGCTGATGATCGGTACGGCAGGCTTGCCGCACGTGATCATCCGCTTTTTTACCGTGCGCAAGGTCAGCGATGCGCGTAAGTCGGTGGGCTGGGCGTTGTTCTTCATTGCCATTCTCTACACCACCGCGCCGGCGGTCGGTGCAATGGCACGCTTGAATCTGATGGAAACGGTACAGACCGGCCCGGTGGGCGAGGCCAATTCCAATCTGGAATACGAACAACGCCCGCAGTGGTTCAAGACCTGGGAAGGCACGGGCCTGCTGGGCTTCGAAGACAAGAACGGCGACGGCCGGATCCAGTACTACAACGACAAGAACCCCGAGTTCCAGGCCACGGCCGAAAGCAATGGCTGGCAAGGCAATGAAATGGTCAATGTCGACCGTGACATCATGGTGCTTGCCAACCCGGAAATCGCGCAGCTGCCGGCATGGGTAATCGCGCTTGTGGCAGCGGGTGGTGTGGCTGCTGCGTTGTCGACAGCGGCCGGGTTGTTGCTGGCCATCTCGTCGGCCATTTCGCATGACCTGCTCAAGAGCATGCTCAGGCCCGATATCAGCGAGAAGGGTGAGCTCATGGCGGGCCGTATCGCCATGACCGGGGCGATTCTGGTGGCCGGTTATCTGGGCATCAACCCACCCGGGTTTGCGGCGGAAGTGGTGGCACTGGCGTTTGGCTTGGCAGCCTCGTCACTGTTCCCCGTGCTGCTTATGGGCGTGTTCTCCAAGCGCATGAATCGGGAAGGTGGTATCGCCGGCATGCTGGCCGGGCTGACCGTGACCATCGTCTATATCTTCTTGTACAAGGGGGTATTCTTCGTGCCAGGTACAAACCTGTTTGCGGACGATGCGTCGAGCTGGATGCTCGGTATTCAGCCGGAGTCGTTCGGCGCCATCGGCGCGGCGATCAACTTCATCGTGGCCTTCATGGTGTCCCGTGTAACGCCCCCGCCGCCGGCGGAAGTGCGGGAGCTGGTCGAGAACGTGCGTATCCCGGGCGTGTTGCGCTAGAACCGCACTTGCCACGCGAGTGCATCGACGGGCCCCGCTTTGCGGGGCCTTTTTAGTGGTTAACCGGAATCAAGCTCAAAAAATTGTGCACGACAGGCGACAGCACTCGTTAATGGCTGTATGTTAATTCGAAAACGCGATCTTTTCCGAGCCGGTTTGCCGGCCGCCGAATCGCGAAAATAAAAATAAGACTTGCCAGTGCAGGACACGAGGAGACCGGCTTCATGATGGACTTGGCGTTTCTGGGAACGGCGACGTTCTGGAAGTATGCGTCCATGCCTTTTATCAGCGCGATAATCGGCTATATCACCAACCGCGTCGCGATCTGGATGATGTTTCATCCGATCGAGTTCGTCGGTATCTGGAAGCCGTTTCTCGGCTGGCAGGGTATCGTGCCGCGCAAGGCCGCCAAGATGTCGGCAATAGCGACCGATACCATCACCGAGAACCTGATCGATAGCGAAGAAATCTTTTCGCGGCTGGATCCGGATGCGGTGGCCGAAAAACTCACCGGCCCGCTCAATGAAATGACCGCGGATCTCGTCAATGAGGTGATGGAACAACATCACCCCAGCGTCTGGGCACGCACGCCCGAGGCCGCCCGCGACACGATCGTCGCGCGTGTCCAAGCCGCTGTGCCCGGGGCGATTGCCGATACGGTGCGCGACCTGCGTACGGACGTGAACCAGGTTTTCGATCTGAAGGATATGGTCGTCACCAACCTGGTACATCACA
This sequence comes from Salinisphaera shabanensis E1L3A, assembly GCF_000215955.2. Lineage (GTDB taxonomy): Bacteria > Pseudomonadota > Gammaproteobacteria > Nevskiales > Salinisphaeraceae > Salinisphaera > Salinisphaera shabanensis. The sequence goes on along the minus strand of NZ_AFNV02000010.1, from coordinate 6,473 downwards.
AGGAATTGATGAACCGCATCTTCCTGGAAACCGGCAAGGAGGAGTTCAAGTTCATCGCCCGCTCTGGCGCCTATTTCGGCTTTCCGCTGGGTATGGTTCAGATGTTCGTGTGGATGTTCTTTCAGCCGTGGTGGCTGCTACCGGTGTTCGGCATGCTGGTGGGGTGGTTCACCAACTGGGCCGCGCTGAAGATGATTTTCAATCCCAAGGAAAAGCATCGCATCGGCCCGTTCGAACTGCATGGGCTGTTCTTTAAACGCCAAGCCGATGTCGCTCGTGCTTATGGCGATCTTGTGGCCAACGAAGTGCTCGCGCCAGCCAATATTCTCCAGCAAGTGCTCAAGGGGCCGTACTCCGATCGAATCTTTACCATCATCGCCCATCATGTAGGCGAAGCGGTGGATGAAAGCGCGGGGCCGGTGGGCTCATTCATGAGCTGGACCGTGGGCGACGTGAACTACATCCGGCTCAAGCAAACTGCGGTCGAACGTCTGATCGAGTACACGCCCGACGCGCAGGGCAGCGCGTCACCAACGATGCAGGAATTCATCAGCTATACGAATCGCACCATGGCGATCGAGGATACGTTGGTCGAGCGCATGCGTCAGCTCTCGCCACGCAAGTTCGAAGGCATGCTGCGTCCGGCGTTCGAAGAAGACGAATGGATTCTGATCGCTGTAGGTGCGGGCCTGGGTCTGGCGGTTGGCGTATTCCAGTTTATGGTCCTGTTCGGCGGCGGATAAGCCGGGAACGGCAAGGAGGCCTGTGTGAATCAATACGATTATGAGCAGCAGCGCTACGATGCGTTCGCGCCGGAATTCGAGGCGGAAGAAACCGCCCCGCTGCCGCTGCATCTGCTGCGTCGAACCGCGTTATGGCTGGGCCGCCGGCCGGTGGCCGGGCTGGGCATTCGAGCGTTGCGCCGTGCCGAATACCGCGCGCTCAAGAGCCTGGGAGATCGTCTCGACCGCGCCGGCATCCGCCCGGCCGATCCGCTGGGCAACTCGAGCCCGAATAGCGACACGCTGCCTGCCCAGATTTTTGCCGAACTGCTCGATGCATCGCGCGGTACCGACCAGCAGGCCATCGAACAGGATTTCTACGTTCGCCTGCTGCGCCAGCTCAACCCGTCGCAGGCACGTATCCTCGTATTGATGGCGGATGGCAGCACCTGGCCGATGGTTCATGTCAATGCCGGTTCATTGCCAGGGCTTGCGAGCACGCGTGTGTTATCTTATGCATCCAGCGTTGGCAAGGAGGCCGGCGTTCTTCTTCGCGCACAAGTACCGAACTTTATTGCCCATATGTATTCGCTTGGCTTGCTTACGGTCGGCCCAGAAGAGCGTGAACTCGAGCCGCAGTACGAGATCCTCGAGGCGGATACACTGGTGCGCGACGCGATGGGGTATATCGAGGACGAACTCAATCAGTACTCGAACATCGAGCGCTGCACCATCCGATTGAGTGAATTCGCCGAGTCGCTGTGTGCGGTCGCCTTGCCTGAGGGACGCTCTTAACCGGACTCGCGGCGGGGCGGTTTGGCCGCGCGATCGAACCCACCTGCCATTGGGGGCGTTCATGGCGCATTAATTGTATAATGCGACTATGTTATCGATATTTAGCCGATGTGAACGACGCGATCGCGTCTGGGATTGGCGGGCCGCCCGATGCAGCTGAGCGGCATTGAAATTCTCGAACGCCATGCCCGCGCGGGTATCTGGTCTTTCGACCTGGAAACACAGGCGATCCATTGGTCCGACGGTATCTATGCGATCCACGGCCTCGATCGCGCGAGTTTTACCCCGCAACTCGACTCGGCCCTGTCGTTCTATACGTCGGAGTCGCGGGATGCGCTCAGCCAGGCGATAGACCGGGCGCAGCGCCAGGGCAGCGGTTACAGTCTCACGGTCGAACTGATACGTGCCGATGGGGCCCGGCGCCATGTTCAGGCCATTGGGCAAGTGGAACTGCGCGACGGCCAGCAGCCTTTGCTCGCCGGCGCGCTGCTCGACGTTCACGATCAGGTCAAAGAGCGCAATATCAGCGCCGCGCGTGAACGCCGCCTTGCCGTGGAAAACAAACGCTGGCGTACGGCCGGTGAGAACGCCGGGCTCGGCCTGATCGACATCGACCTCTACGAGGATCTGTACCGCGTCTACGGACGCTTCAATAGCCGCATCGGGCTCAGCCATGCCGACGAATCGGCGATCGATCGCGACAAATGGTATTCGTGGATTGGCGAGAACGACCGACGCGAACGCAAAAAGCGTATCGATGCTCATCTCGAGGCGAATACGGCCGACTACAGCTGCGAGTATCGGCTGCAGCTGCCGGGCCGTGACCCGGTGTGGCTTCGCGAGCGGGGCAGGCTTGTCGATACCGACGAAGGCCGGCGTATCGTCGGTACCGTGTCCGACATCACGGCCGAGCGTGCTGCGCAGGATGCCCTGCGCGTTTCGAAACGCCGCCTCACCCAGACCCTGACGCAGGCGCCGACCGGCATCGCGCTTGTATCGCCGCAGGGGCGCTGGCTTACCGTCAACCGGGCGCTGTGCGAGATTCTGGGTTACGACGAGCTCGAACTGCTGGAGCGAACGTTTCAGGACATTACCCACCCGGACGACCTCGAAACGGATCTCGACTACGTGGACGATCTGCTCAGCGGGCGCAAGCTGACCGGGCGTATGGAAAAACGCTATTTTCATAAACAGGGCCACAGCGTCGACGTGCAGCTTGACGTTTCCCTGCTACGCGACGATGCCGGCGAGCCGCTCTATTTCATCTGCCATATTCAGGATATTTCGGAGAGCAAACGCACCCTGCACGAATTGTTCGAAGCCAAGGAACTGGCGGACATCACGTTCGAGTCGATTGGCGAGGGCGTGATTCGCATCGACGTGAATGGGCGTATCTCCGAACTCAACTCCGCCAGTGTGCAGCTGCTGGGTGGCACGCGCGAACAGATGCTGGGCGAATATTTCGGCGATGTCGTGCGCTTCTACGATCCGGACGACGAAGTCCCGATCGATGACCCCATGCCGCGCGTTCTGGGCGAGGGCGATCGCGTGCGGGTGCCGATCTTCACGCGCCTGCGGCGCCGCGACGGCGAGTTCATTTCCATCGTCGATTCGATTTCGCCCATTCATGACGAAACCGGCGACGTACGCGGGGCGGTATTCGTGTTTCAGGACATCAGCGAAGCACGGCGTGTCACCCAGGAGCTCATGCACGAAGCCAGCCACGATCCATTGACCGGTCTACCCAATCGGCGCGGGTTCGACGAAGCGCTTGCGCGTACATGGATGCGCGTACAGCAGGGCGCCCTGCATGCGTTCGTCATGTATCTCGATCTGGATCATTTCAAGGCGGTCAACGATATATGCGGGCATGCCGCGGGCGATGAGCTGCTCCAACAGATCGCCCAAGCCATGTATTCATTGCTGCGCGATAGCGATGTGCTCGCCCGATTGGGCGGCGATGAGTTTGCGGCGATCGTGCACGCGGGCGATGCCGACGGGGCACGGGTCGTGGCCGACAAGATCATCCAGCGCGTGCGTGACTATGAGTTCACGTATGACGGCCGTAGTTTCGAGGTAGGGGTGAGTATCGGGGTGGCGGAACTCGATCGGGGCCTGGACTCCACGGATTCCGTTTTGCTCCATGCCGACACTGCGCTCTATGCCGCAAAAAATGCGGGCCGCAATCGCTACGAGTTTTATCAGGATAGTGCTGCTGAAGGCGATCAGGCAGTGGCAAACCTGGGTGCGCTCGAGCTGTTGCAGCGCGGCTTGGACAAGGATGAATTCATCCTGTATCTGCAGGCGGTAGTTGATGGGGACGGTACGCCTGTAGGCTACGAGGCATTATTACGTCTGTCCGAGCCCGATGGCGTGATTCGGCCGGAAACATTCCTGCCTATCGCCACCCGGCTGGGCATGATGAGTCGTATCGATCGTTGGGTGCTGCGTCATGCGCTGCACCTGATCGAAGCCTACGAACAACGGGCCCTATGGCCCGAGGGCTGTTATCTAAGCATCAATATCAGCCCGATCAGCGTTGCCGATCCGTTATTTCATGCTGAACTGATCTCGATGCTGGATCAGCATGAGGTTGGAGCCGGGCGATTGGTTTTCGAGGTCACAGAAAGCGAGGCGCTGTTCGGAGAACACTATCCGCAGCTGATACAAAACCTGCGCGATCGCGGCTTCGAGGTCTGGCTTGACGATTTTGCCGGCGGTCATACCGGTTTCGATATTCTCAAGCATGCCTCGGTCGATGGCATCAAGATCGATCGCGCATTCGTGCGTAATCTCGAGCACGAACCGATCGATCGTGCCGTGTTGCGCTCGATTGCCGATGTAGCGGCCACGCTTGATATCAATATCATCGCCGAAGGCGTTGAGACACAGGCGGCGCGGGAACTGCTCAAGCGAGCGAACGTGCGTCAATTCCAAGGCTATTATTTCCACCGGCCGGAACCTGTCGAGGCGGCGCTCGTGCATACAGCGGCGCTGTCAGAGCGCTCGGTGAGCTCACTATCGGTCACTACACCGCGCGTATGAAGCCGGCCGCGTTTCGCGGCTAGCGCGCTCGTGATGCGCGCGCGTTGTCGCTTGGCATGCGGCGAGTCGGTTTCATTCGCTGAACAACATATTTACCAAGGTGCCGACATTGATCAAATCGACGAACCCAGCGGCTGTGACGCTGCGTAGCGTGACCTTCGTGGCCTTCGTGGCGTTTTGGCTCATGTGCGCTTCGCTTGCGTGGGCCGAACCCGCTGCCGATAGCGAGATTGTCGTCCCTGCCCATGTGCAGCAGGGGGCGCTGGTCTATGCGCGCGTGCCGCCCGATAGCCGGGTGACCTACGACGGGCGCCGGCTCGATGTCACCGATTACGGCACCGTGGTGTTTGGTATCGGCCGCGACGCGTCCGGCAATGCTCGTTTGCACGTAGCGCCGCCGCGGGCGGCCGAACGCGTCGTGGACGTTGAGATCCGGCCCCGCGATTGGCCGATCGAGCGCGTCAATGGTGTACCGCCGAAGACGGTTTCGCCGCCGCCGGATATTGCACGCCGTATCGCACGCGAGCAGCGGAAAGTCACTGCGGCGCGTGCAAGCACGACCCACGGGCTTGGGTTTGCCGAGCATTTCATTTGGCCTGTGCGCGGGCGTATCAGCGGCCGATTCGGCAACCAGCGAGTCTATAACGGGACGCCGGGATCAGCTCATTCCGGCATGGATATCGCAGTTTCCAAGGGCACACCGGTCAAAGCGCCGGCGGCGGGCACCGTAGTGCTCGCCGAGCCGGACATGTATCTCACCGGGGGCACGATTCTAATCGACCACGGTTATGGCGTTGGCTCGAATTTCCTGCATTTGTCCAAGCTTGATGTTGCGGTCGGCGACACGGTCACGCAGGGCGATATTATCGGAGAAGTCGGTGCCACCGGTCGGGCAACGGGGCCCCACTTGCACTGGGGCATGACCTGGTTTTCCACACGCATCGATCCATTGTTGGTATTGAAGCGCGGTAGCTAGTGTCGCTAAACCGAGCGGCGCTTCAAGTCGGGCGCTGACGCCGCCGCGGGGAGTGCGCACGTGGAACGCCGTTGCATAGACATGGATCTCGCAAGTACGCACCGCCCGAGCGCGGTTCGGGGCGAAATCCGCAGCTTGGTGTGACAACCGAACACAACGTTGGCCAGCCTGTCGGGACCCGACAAAATAGGCTGATATCCACGGGAGAGATTGCGGTATTTCGTGCCCAGCCTGAGATTGTCTGGGTGTCCACGAGACGGGCCAAGTTCGAGGGCGGAGGGCAAGCCATAAATTTGCCTCGCCAATCGCTTGCAAGGCGGTGTAGGGGGGCCAAGCTGATGACTCAGCCGTCTAAGTTGAGTCGAAGGCCCCGCTAGGGCTCGTATTTCGCCACCGATTATCAAAATGCCTTGCTCTGTCGCATGCCTGTCACCTGTGCGGCGCACCCTATCGGGCATTCGACGTGATGACTGCCGCGATCTGCTGACGCCTGGTCACTAACGTCGCCTTCTACCTATCGATCATGAGGTGGCTTCATGGTTACACCTGTCGAACCTTACCCGGATGAGCTGTACGCGTTTCTTGCTGCCATGGCGCAAAAGTACTTTCCGGCGGGTTGTTGCGCCGAAATCGAGCTTGCCGAACGCATCGCAGCGCGAGTAATGACAGTGGGTACGTATCGCGATGTGTGCGAGTTGGTCGACCTGGCCGGGCGCAACTATTTGCGCGAGGTATTCACGACCTCGCCAAGACATTGGTTCAGTGCGCCGGCGCGCGAGTATTGGACGCGCCATCTCGATGTTGCCCGAGGCGTAGCACGCGGACGTGCGCCAGCCACCCTGGCGCCGCCCACGACAGGCCACGCCTACGACAGGAATGTCGGCGCTCGAGCCCTCAAGCACTAGCGGGGAGTGCACCATTCGTTCTGTAAATTG
>NZ_AFNV02000011.1 GCF_000215955.2 Salinisphaera shabanensis E1L3A | reverse complement strand
TGAGTTTCGGGGCTAATCAAGAAGGGGATTTTTAGCGATGGAACCGTGGCACGAACGACACCAACGATCGCGCAGTCTGTGCACGCTGCTGCTGATCTTGATTCTGGTGATGGCACTTGCAGGCTGTAACGACGATAACGACTCCGACGTAACGCGCACGCCCGTCGCTGAAGACGGACAGAATGACGGCCCCGACGATACCGAGGCGACGAACTCTTTCACCCTCGCGGTATTGCCCGATACCCAGAAATATTCGCGCTACTCGTCCGAGCGCTTCGATGCCCAGACGCGGTCCGTGTTCCGAGCTAGATGAATTTCTTGTCCTGAGACTTCGCGGCTTTTTCGGCGCGCTTTTCTTTCAAGGTACGCTTGGGCGCTTTCTTGCCCTGCTTCTTTCGATCCATTCCCTTACTCATGATCGATGCTCCTGGCTGTTCATTCGATGGCAATGGCGGCTGGTGGGGCAGCTTTTCTGCGTGCCGCTCGTGCGGCGACGCAAACCAGCGGTAACGGGCACGCTCAGCCGCCGGCACCGGCGACGCGTTCTACCCGATCGAATGAGTGTAGTCCTATTCCGAACGGTGCGAACAAACTTTTCGCAGGCGTGTCTCGAGCGCGGCACTTGCTCGATACGCACCGCATCTGAAACGCATCAACCGTCGGCGCCACGACCGCTGGCGCCGACTAACGCGGCGTCCACCTCGGACGCCGCCCGTTCGCCGGATTGCAGTGCGCCTTCGATATAGCCAGTCCATTCAGTCGCCGTTTCGGTACCCGCCCAGTGAATACGCCCCGTTGGCTGTCGCAACGCGGGACCTACGCGGGTAAGTGTGCCGGGGCTTGGCACCCCCACATAGCAACCGTGGCTATACGCATCGATAGTCCAGTCGTAATCGACGTAGTCCAGCGGTTGCGCGGCCTCCGGCCCGAAGGCGTTCGCCAGCCCATCGAGTACGGCTGCACGTCGTGCCGATTCGTCACCGCTGTACTGCGCAGCGAGGTGTCCTGCAATGAACCCGACCAATACGCCGATAGTGCCGTCCGCCGGGCTGGCATCGAATACCGGCGATAATGGCGAACGATTGCTTACCAGCTCGCCCGATAGCCCCGCATCACGCCAGAACGCACCCGGGTAAGCAACGGCACACTTGATCACCGACCCCATCGGAAGCCCTTGAGCGAGTTGAACCCGTTCGGCACTGACGGGCGTCATCCCGATCGCGGCAGTGGCCGAAGGTGCCAACGCCATGATCACCCGCCGCGCGCGATAGGTTTCACCGTTGGACAGCCGCACCTCGACCTCGTCCGAACCCTGCGTAACGGCCGCAACTTCGGCATCAGCCTGTACGACATCGTCCATTGTCTCGGCCAACCAACGAGCCAGTCGTTGCATACCGCCTTCAACCATGAAGGCCTGCGCGCCGTTCGTGGTTTCTACCAGATAATCCAGGCTGCGATTCGCGCGCAGATATTGAAGAAAGCCGAGCATCGAAATTTGAGCCGGTTCGGCACAGAAAATCGCGCGCGAGGCCGCGTCAAACAACGTGCGTCCGCCTCGGGATCGCACCCAACGGCGACGCCACTGACCCAGCGTCATGGCATCCAGGCGTTCGGCGTGTTCGTGTTCCCACGGCGCATCGGCAAGAACACGACGCTTGAGGCGGTCCAGGCGCCGCATCGCCAGCGCTGCTTCGGCCAACGCCACCGGTGACGCAGGCGGAATGACGCCGGAAAAACGCCGTACCCGATCGCCGATCTGAAGCAGATGCTTGCCTTCGACGTATTGCGGAACCAGCCTCGCACCGGCTTCTGCCGCCAGCGTTGCAAGCCGCTCGTGCCCGGCCCCCATCCACTGTCCGCCCACATCGACGGTATGCCCGGCAAGCTGGGCAGCACGCACGCGACCGCCCACGCAAGAACGCGCTTCGAGCACCCGAATGCGGCGCCCTGCCGCGCGCAGACGACGAGCCGCCATGAGGCCAGAGAAACCTGCGCCAACCACGATGGCATCGAACAAAGCGCGATCGGTCATATAACGAGCGTTGGATGAATCCCTGTCAAAGCCTACGCGTTGCGCGCGAATACACCGAACTCTGCAATGATCGACTCCGCCATCGCCCGCAGTCTAGACGGCCAACCGACCACCCGCCAACGAGGTCAGGCCTTTGGGACACCGCTCACGCCCAGCGCCGCGCCTCGATACGCAGCCGCCCGCGAAGCCCCGGTTGCGTGTTCTGCTCGATCGGAATTTCAAACCGTAACCCATCCGGATCGTTTTCCATCTGGTTCATATCGTGGCCGGTAGCGCTGATACCCGGCTTGCCGGGATTGGTGCTCTGGAAACCGTATTTCGCCCGCCAACCGCTCGGCGCCTCCTTGTCGGGTATCGCCTCGACCAGAATGAGGTCCCGATAAATAAAACCGCCTTCGTAATGGCGTTTCAAGAACGCGATGCCGTCGACTTCGTAATCCGGCACGAGTACCTTGAGATCGAACCCGAAGCTGATCGATTTGGAGGCTTTTACGCTTTTGCCCGGGTCTAGAAATGCCGAGAACAAATGCGGGCTCTGACGTCGATCCGGCGTACGCCGGCCGTCGGCATCCACCGGGAACAGCGCATCAAACGTCCGAAAGATCGCCGACTGCTCGCGCGCCATACGCCGGGTCATTTCCCATTGGCAGCCGCGCAGTGTGACCACGATCTCGAACTGATACGAGGCCCGTACCTTGTGGCCGGCGTCGAGCTCTTTGCGTACTTCCGTCGGCAACGTGATCGCATCGATATCGAGATGCCCATCCACGCGCATGCCGCCAAACAGAAAACGGGTGAGATTTTGATAGCCTTCTTCGGAATTGACGATGCCGTAATAGCCGGAGTGGCTCCGGTTCACGAAGGCACGCGGCGAGCTGACCTCATTGCCTTGCGCGTCGAGGCCGTGCGTTGTGGCGTTGTCGATACGCACAAGCCCGTCGCTGGCTTCGCCCGCGGCCCAGGCTGACAGTCCACGGACCGCCGTATAGTCGCGCGCATTCGTGCCCACCAGGTTGAAGACACGGTCGGCCGGGAAATTCACCACCCGCGACACGTCAGGACCTTCCGGCAGCGCCAGATAACCCGCCATGCGCTTGCGATTGAAATTGTTCACGTCGCCGAAGGAAAACCACCCTGGTACGTTACGCACGATACGCAGGTCGATACCGTTATGCGGCGTGGCATAGGTAAAGAACTTGTCGACCGCGCGGCGCGCCGGTGCCGAGCCCAACTCAGGATTCTGCAGAAAGGCCCGGCAGACCAGCCCGCCCATGGAGTGGGCCACCAGATACACCCGGAAATCGTCCGGCGATACGCCGTTGTCCGGGTTCGCACAGACCTTGTCTCGCAGCCGCGATATGAGTCGATCCAGACCGCGCGCGAAATGCTCGATCGGCGGCGTAACACTCGCGTCGCCGAAGTCCTGCGAGGCTTCGTCGTAGTAGCGGTAGATCACGATGCACTGGTAGGGAATCCGAAGCTGGCTATGTTCTGCCGCCACCAGATCGTCGCCTTCGACGAACACATCCTGATACTTGTGATCGCTCATCAACCGCACGAGCGGCGATTCGAAATAAAAGCGTTTGACGTCGCCGGTCCAGGCGACCCGTGCCTTGGTCGAACCGATATTGAAACCCATATACGGGTCGGCCACCGTATCTTCGATTTCGCTCTGCGTGGCGGCAAAACCGCGGACATAGATGATCGGATGATAAGGATGCTTCGAAATCGACGACATGGCCCACCCCAAAAACGCTCGCGAAACCACGCTTGACCCGCACACGACTCGAACCGAACCGGCGACTCGAATAGACGCCCTGGAGTGAAGTTACGCCTGTGCCCAACTGCGGCAAAAGAGCTAACAGATTGACTTTTCCAGCGCCAACCGGAAAGCCACTTCGAAAACAGCGGCTTTTATGGAAATAGAAATTGGTCGAATAGACTTCGAGCGCCAATATGGTGTAGCCATCACGCTGCGCGACCGACCACACAGAAAATCACTTTGTTATTCAGGCAACAAAAGACACACTCATCGGTGACGTGGACCGATAAACGTTCGCTGGCATTCCGCAAACATCCGCAATCGCTCGCAGCGAGCGACGCCTCGAACCACCGCCCTCTAACCGCCCGGCAGAATCAGCTCTGGCGCGTTCATCAATGCCTATGGCGATGTGTGCGGTGTGCCGTTCGCGCCTAGGCGGGTCATTAGATACGCGATGCCAACACAGCACGCCGCACGGGTTTTCAGGCCGGTCGAATCAGCCCCTTAGTGACGAGACACAGTTGGCGTAGTGTCTATCAGACGACCATACCGGCGGTCTTGGTTTCCAGATACTCGGCAATGCCTTCCTGAGCCCCCTCGCGGCCCATGCCGCTCGCCTTCATACCGCCGAAAGGCGCCGCCGCGCTGGTGGGGTTGATATCGTTGATACCGATAATGCCGAAGTCCAAGCCCTCGAACGCACGCATGGTGGTATCGAGCCGATCGCTATACACATAGGCCGCCAGGCCGTATTCGGTATCGTTGGCAAGCGCGATCAGATCGTCCTCGTCACGATAGCTGATCACCGGTGCGATGGGTCCGAAAGTCTCTTCGCGATAGATACGCATCTGCGGCGTCACGCCGGACAGAATCGTCGGCGCATAGAAATGCCCCTGCGCCAGTGCGCCTTCGCTCATGCGCATCCCACCGTGGCAGACCTGCGCGCCCTGGGCGACGGCATCCTGAACCTGGGCATCGATCTTTTCGATGGCGGCCTCGTTGATCAGCGGGCCGATGCCGATCCCTTCCTCCATGCCGTTACCTACCCGCAGGCGGGCAACACGGCGCGTGAGCTCGCCCAGAAACGCCTCGGTATGGTCTTCGTGCACATAGATGCGATTGGGGCTGATACAGGCCTGGCCCATGTTGAGAAACTTCACCAGCGACAGGCCCTTGGCCGCATGCACCGGGTCGGCATCGGGAAACACCAGCGCGGGCGCGTGCCCGCCCAGTTCCATGGATACGCGCTTCAAATGAAGTGCGGCCTCGCCGTTGAGCTTGCGCCCCACCGCCGTCGAGCCGGTGAAGGTGAGCTTGCGTACCCGCGCATCGCTGCAAAAGGCCTGGCCCGTCGCGGTGGGATCGGACACGGTCAGCAAATTGACCACGCCTTTGGGAAAGCCGGCTGCCTCGAAAATCTCGAACATGGCCCGTGCACACAAAGGCGTGCTTTCGGCTGGCTTCAGAACCACCGTACAGCCAGCCGCCAAAGCCGGACCCAGCTTGCGTGTAATCATCGAGATCGGATAATTCCAAGGCGTGATCGCGCCCACCACGCCCACCGGATCACGCCGCACCATGAAGCGCTGGTTCTCGCGTGCCGAGGGCACCAATTGGCCGTAGACGCGCTTGGCCTCTTCGGCGAACCAGAGCAGAAAATCCGCGCCGTAGCCCACTTCGGCCAGCGAGGCCTTGAGCGGCTTGCCTTGCTCGCGGGTCATCAGTTCGGCGAGCTCGCGCTTGCGTTCGTTCATCAACTCCCAGGCGCGATACAACAGCTGGGCACGTTCATAAGCGGTGGTCGCACGCCAACCCGAAAACGCCGCATGGGCCGCGCCAATCGCGGCATCGATGTCCGCCTTGCTGCAGTCGGGGACCGTATCGATCGTCTCGCCGGTGGCCGGGTTGGTGACTGCAAAGGTGGCCCGATCTTCGAGCCATTCGCCGTTGATGAACATCGTCTACTCCAGAAAATAAGATCGCACCTATACGGCTATTATGGCTTTACCCACCAGTGCGTTGCACAGTCGATAACCCCGGTCAGACATAAAAAGGCCCCGACGCCACAGGTGCCGGGGCCGTAGTGCTTCGCGACAAATCCGCGATGACAAACCAGCGCTAGTAGATGCCGTTTGTATCCGGCATTTCCAGCTTGCCAGCGTCCACGATCAGATTGATCCGGACCAGCTCATCGCCAGAGATGGAATCCATGCCGTCCACAGCCGCGATGAAGCGGTCGCGTTCGACATCCGAGACCAAATCCTTGGTGTAGTCGGCGAGCTTGGCCTCGTAGTCCGGTCGCTGCCAGGGCGTGTCACCACCCGGATGGGCATTGGCACGGGTTTTCTCGTCAGCCACTTCGTTGCCGACGGCCAGGGTGATGACCATACGGCCACCATAGGCCTGCACGTTCGGATCCTGGTCGTGGTAAAGATCTTCCCAGCGCTGATCGAACTGCGTTTCGATACGGGCCATGATGGCACGCAGTTCGTCTTTTTCGGCGCTCGTCATCTGGTAGGCGCGATCCTTGTGGAATTCGCCGGCCTGAATGCAGCGGGCTATGGCGAACATGATGCTGTGATCGAGCGTGCCGCGCGGCGAATCCGGGTCGATCTTCTGCGGATCCTGGGCGTCCGTGCCGATCACATGATGGGTGTGATGGCTGGTTTCCAGCACGATCTTTTCGATCTGATCGAGATCGACGCCGTCGCCCTTCTTCGGCAGTTGCTTGCGCAGTTCCAGTGCCAGGTCGATGATTGCCTGGCCCTGATATTCGAAGGCGTACTGCTTCGGGTAGGTTTTCATGATGTTGCGCAGCGCATCGACGCCCGGCTCGGCCAGTTCGACCTTGTAGACCGCGTTTTCGTCGTCCCGGCCATTCAAAAAGCGACGAATGATGGAATCCACACCTTCGTATACCGGGTTCGGGCCCTTGAGGCCGTGCATGGCGTGGTGAACGGCCTTGATGGAAATCTCGGCCGAAAAGCCTGGCACGAATTCCTTCTGTGCGCCGATATCGCCCTTGCGCGACTGACGCGAGGAAATGGCGTTGTGCACGGCGAAGTTGATCGCGTGGTAAGCCTGCTCGGTGTCGAGCCCCAGCATGGAAGACAGACCCGCCGCGGTGCCCGCGGCGATATGGGTCATATGATCGACCTTGTGCTTGTGCAGACAGATCCCGGTGCCGTCGCCTGTACCCACCAGCGCGACGTGCACTTCATACGCCACCACGATGCCGCGCAGGATATCGGCACCGCTCACGCCCAGGTGCTGGCCCACGGCAATGATCGGCGAAATGTTGTCGTCCGGGTGCGAATATTCGGCCGCCAGATAGCAGTCGTCGTTATCCAGAAAACGCACCCCCACCGCGTTGGCGAAAGCCGCCGGCACCGGCGCGAACTTGTCTTCCAGCCCCCAGATGGTGGCCTTGCCCGTGCCCTTGGAACCCAGCGCATCGGCACGGGCGACCTTTACCGCGCGCTCGTTCGCCGCACCTAACGCAATCGCCGCGTTGTCGATGATCCGGTTCTTGGCCATGGCCACGGCTTCATCATCCTGTGGGGCGTCTTTCGCACGGGTCGCCAGCTCGGCAAGCTTCCAGGCCAACTGCTGTTCGCGGGCAAGATCGCCGCTCGTTTTTTCGACGGCAACGGTGTGGATCGTAGCGGTCATACAACACATTCCTTCTGATTGAACGGGCTGCCCGGCAAGGGCGGCATCTTCGTGGGGCCGATGTTAAACGATTTGGCCCGTATTCCGTTTCGGGCCGTTCTTTCGAGCGAAAATGCACGCCCTCGCCCAGGGCCCGAACCGACCGACCTGATCCGAGAGCGTGCCTTTCGACGCTACGAGCTCAACGATTCGGCAGGCGATTTCGCGCGCACGGCTTTCGACGCCAGACTCACGCCGATGAAGACAATCATGTTGGCGGCCAGACCACAAAATCCTGGATGCCAATCGAACAGGGCACCGCCGGCAAACTGGTAGTACAAGGTAACGGCCGCACCGACCGCAAGACCGGAGAACGCCCCTGCGCGCGAAGACCGCCGCCAGAACAGCGCCCCCAGCAACATGGGCAACAGTTGCACCACCACACCGTAAGCCCCGAGTAAAAGCGAAACCAACGAGGCGGGATTGAACAACGCCAGCACGTAGGCGGCAAGCGAGACCACCACGACGCCGGCTCGAGTCAGTTTCAATACCTGCGCTTCTTCCAGGTTACGACCGAGCGGCAGATTTTGTCCTATGTCCCGCGTGAGAATGGTTGCCGACGTATGCGCAAGATTAGCGGCGGTCGACGTGGCCGCAGCCAGCGCGCCGGACAGGGCCAGACCGATCAGCCATGGCGAGAAATTCGCGATTTCTACAACCAGTTTCGGTAGAACTTCATCGGGCGAGTCGAGCGGCTGATCCGCTAGGAGGCTGCTGAAATAGCCGCAAAATCTATTCGCGTCGTCGCGGCTGAAGAGATCGACCGCTCTTGATTGGTCTATTTTTTGTTAAGTCTTATTCTGCCGCTAACCAACCTTAAGTTTAAATCTATTATCGATATAAAATAGATAGCATCTGCCTATAATGCAGCGCACAATTTAAGCCTGTTCCATTTAACAGTTCGCCTCTTGCCAACGGTACTGGGCCGCGATTGGGAGCTGATTTACCGTTCCGAAACACGCGACGTTGCCGCCTACCGTTGCCCAGGTCACAATGACTCACTGTGACTCATGTGGAGCGTATCCATGACTCAACTCACACTACGCGGCTTCGATCCGGAACTTGAAAAACGCCTTCGCGAGCTCGCCGCTCGGGATAATTCGTCGCTGAACAAGGCCGCGCTCAAGCTCATGCGTCGCGGCGCCGGCCTTGAAGCGGTGCCATCGGTTGGGCCAGGTATCGGCGATCAGCTTCGAGCGTTTGCCGGTCAATTATCGAACGCCGAGGCCAAAGCGATCGATCGCGCGATCCATGAATCACGCGAGGACGACATCCGACTTCAGCCATGATCGCGCTGCTCGACACCAACGCCTATACCGCCATCATGCGCGGCGACGAGGCACTGCTACGCGGCCTGGAGAACAGCCAGGCAATCCTCATGGCATCGATCGTGATTGGCGAACTGGAATACGGATTCCGTTACCGCAGCCGATACGCCGCCAATCGACAGCAACTCGACCTATTCCTTGCGCAGCCTTTCGTGAGCTTCCTCACCATCACCCGCGACACAGCGCACCACTACGGGCAAATCATGAGCGCACTACGCGCCGCCGGCACCAAGATACCGACCAACAATGCATGGATCGCGGCCCTGGCACGAGAAAACCAGGCCGGCCTGTGGACGCACGACCAGCATTTCGACCATATCGAAAGCATTGACGTGCACCGCTGGTAAACACCGTATTTTTGGCGCCAAGCGCGCCGACGGGGTCGATCCTTGTCACGTCGGACGCACGGCCGCAGGCACTAGCGCGATGACGTCGAATTCGGCAGGCGAACCCACGCTTGATGTCCCACCCGCCATTTGGCAACACTCGTGTTCGAATCCGCGGTCACAGCGTTCGCCTTAATATCAATATGGACTACGACTTTCTTACCACCTTGCGCCGTCAGCACCCGGGCTGGCGGCTGCTGGCCGCCGACCATGGGCCACTGGTGGCGGCGTTTCTGCATCGCTATTTCATTGAGCCGAACCAGCGGACTTTCGCCGAGGCCGAGCTGGCATCGCGACTGGAGGATTTTCTTTTCCATCTGCGCGAGCGGTTGGGAGATGACGCCTTTCCCAAGCCGGCGCGTCAGTATCTCAACGACTGGGCGGCGGACGAACGCGGGTGGCTGCGCAAGTATTACCCGCGCGACAGCGACGAGCCCCATTACGATCTGGCGCCGGCCACAGAGAAAGCGGTGCAGTGGTTGGTGTCGCTGCAGGGGCAGCGTTTTATCGGCGCGGAGTCGCGGTTGCTGACGGTCTTCGAGCTGCTGCGCGAGATCACCGAGGGCACCGAGACCGATCCAAAGGCGCGCATTGAAGAACTGACCCGGCGTAAAGAAGCTATCGAGCGGGAGATCGAGGAGATCCAAGAGGGCCGCCTGCGGATGATGGACGACACCCGGCTGCGAGAACGCTTTTTGCAGATGTCGGACACCGCCCGGGGCCTGCTGGCGGATTTCCGGCAGGTGGAGCAGAACTTTCGCGATCTGGATCGCCAGGTGCGTGAAACAGTGGCGGCCTGGGACGGGAGCAAGGGCGATATGCTGGCGCAGGTGTTCGGCGAACACGATGCCATTACCGACACCGATCAGGGGCGCACCTTTCGTGCGTTCTGGGATTTTTTGATGTCGCCGAGTCGCCAGGAAGAGTTGTCCACGCTGCTGGAGCGGGTGATGGCACTGGACCCGGTGCGCGAGCTGGAACCCGATCCGCGCCTACAGCGGGTGCATTACGATTGGCTGGAGGCCGGCGAGGCGACGTTGCGTACCGTGGCGCGACTTTCCGAGCAGTTGCGACGCTATCTCGACGATCAGGCCTGGCTGGAGAATCGCCGCATTATGCAGTTGGTGCACAAGGTGGAGCGGCACGCCCTCGCAGTGCGCGAGGCACCGGCCCAGGCACCGGGCATGACGGTGGACGAGTTGGCGCCGTCGGTAACGCTGCCCCTGGAGCGGCCCCTGTACCGGCCGCCGTTGAAGCCGCGCATTGAGCAGAACGAGCTGGCCACCGGCGACGCCGATCTGGATGCCGGCGCTTTGTTCGACCAGTTTTACGTGGACCGAGCGGCACTGCGCTCGCGACTGCAGCAGGCGCTGCAGAACCGTGACCAGATCAGCCTGGCGGCGTTGCTGGAGCACAGTCCCCTGGAACGCGGCCTGGCGGAACTGGTGACTTGGCTGGCGCTGGCCGCCGACGATCCAAGCGCGTTGATCGACGAGGCCGGCGAGTGTGAGGTGAGCTGGCGCGACGATCATGGCATGGTGCGCCGCGCCACCGTTCCCGATGTGCTGTTCAGCCGGTGATTGCATGAGTGAAAGTGATATCGATACCGCCTCCGATCTGTCGCCCCTGTTGATTCGCCTGCTCAAGGGCGTGCTCTATCGCGACCAGCAGGAAGCGCTGTGGCAATCCCTGCTGACGCTTCAGGGCCGGGTTCGCGATTACGTCACGGTGCTGGGCCTGGAACTGGTGCTGGACGAGGCCGAAGGCTACGCCTACCTGCGCCAAACGGCGCGCGGCGACGACGAGCAGGGCCCGCCGCGGCTGGTGCCGCGCCGCCAGCTCTCCTATCCGGTCAGCCTGTTGCTGGCGCTGCTGCGCAAGAAGCTCGCCGAGCACGACGCCAGCGGCGGCGACCCGCGCCTCATTCTGACCCAGGCGCAGATCGTGGAACTGGTGCGGCTGTTCCTACCAGACACCGCCAACGAGGCGAAACTGGTGGATCGCGTGCAGGGCGATATCAACAAGGTGATCGAACTGGGCTTTCTGCGGCGGCTGCGCGGACAGAACGACCGCTATGAAGTGCGCCGCATCCTGCAGTCGTTCGTCGACGCCCAATGGCTCGGGGAGTTCGAACAGCGCCTCCAGGAATATCGGGAGCATGCCGATGCACAATGAGACGCTGGGATTGGATTTCGCGGATTCCAACGAGCAGGCCGGCTTTCGCCTACAACGGCTGGAGGTGTTCAACTGGGGCACCTTCGACCGCCAGGTTTGGGCGCTGGATCCGCGGGGCGACAACAGCCTACTCACCGGCGATATCGGCTCGGGAAAGTCCACCCTGGTGGACGCGGTTACCACCCTGCTGGTGCCGGCGCAGCGAATCACCTACAACAAGGCCGCCGGTGCCGAGAGCAAGGAGCGCTCGCTGCGCTCTTACGTTCTAGGCTACTACAAGGCCGAGCGCGGTGAGGCCGGGCTCTCTGCCAAGGCCGTGGCACTGCGCGATCACAACAGCTACTCGGTGATTCTCGGCCACTTCCACAATGCCGGTTACGATCAGGACGTGACGCTGGCCCAGGTGTTCTGGATCAAGGACAGCGCCGGCCAGCCGGAGCGTTTCTACATGGTAGCCGACCGCGCACTCACCCTGGCCGGTGACTTCGCCGATTTCGGCAGCGATATCGCCGACCTGAAAAAGCGTTTGAGAAAACAAACCGGCGTCGAAGTGTTCGACGCTTTCCCCGCTTACGGCGCCGCCTTTCGCCGCCGTTTTGGAATCGACAATGAACAGGCCATGGAGCTGTTCAACCAGACCGTCTCCATGAAGTCGGTGGATAACATCACCCGCTTCGTGCGCGATCATATGCTGGAGCCGTTCCCGGTGGGCGAGCGCATCGAAGCGTTGATCCGCCACTTCGACGATCTCAACCGCGCCCACGAGGCGGTGCTCAAGGCGCGCCTGCGCATCGAGATGCTCGAACCACTGGTAGCCGATCTGGACCGTCACGACGAGCGTGAACGGCAGGTGGCGGACCTGCGGCAAAGCCGCGAGGCATTGCGGCCCTGGTACGCCAGTTTGAAAATGGATTTGCTGGACAAGCGCTTGGAGAATCTGGCCGTCGAAGCGCAACGCCTGGCCCAGCGGCGCTCCGCCCTGGATGGCCAGCGCCGCGATCAGCAGGCGCGCCGCGACGAGCTGCGCCAGTCCATCGCCGACAACGGCGGCGACCGGCTGCAACGATTGAAAACGGAGATACAGGACTGTCAGCGGCAAAAACAGCATCGCCAGCACAAGGCGCAACAATACCGCGAACTGACCCGGGCGCTGTCGCTGCCCGACGCCGATACGCTTGATATCTTCGTCGACAACCGCCGCCAGCGCGAAAAGCGCCAGGAAGCGTTGCAGGAACAGCGAGCCCAGCTGCAGAACCACATCAACGAAGCCGGCGCCAAACTGCATGCCCTGAATGGGCAGCACGGCGAGCTGGAAACCGAGCTCGCCTCACTGCGCCAACGGCGCTCCAATATCCCAGGTCGCGTGCTGGCGATTCGCGAGGCTTTGTGCGCCGCATTGCAACTCGACGAAGACGATGTCCCCTTCGTCGGTGAGTTGCTGCAGGTCCCCGCCGAGGAGCGCGACTGGGAAGGTGCCATCGAGCGTCTGCTGCACAACTTCGGCCTGTCACTGTTGGTGCCGGACGCCTTGTACGAGCGAGTCGCCGACTGGGTCGACCGCACGCATCTGCGCGGCAGGCTGGTGTACTTCCGGGTCCGCGACTCGCGTGGCGCGGTGTCATCGGCGGCGCCGGAGTCGCTGGTGCACAAGCTGCGCATCCAGCCGGACAGCGCTTTTTACCCGTGGCTGGAGCGGGAATTGGTACGGCGTTTCGATTACGTCTGTTGCGAGGATATGACCCGCTTCCGCCGGGAGCAGCGCGCCATCACCCGCACAGGGCAGATCAAGGCGCCGGGCGGGCGCCACGAGAAAGACGACCGTCACCGCATCGACGACGCCAGCCGCTACGTGCTGGGATGGGACAACCAGGCCAAGATTCGTGCCCTGGAAGCGGAGGCCGAATCCCTGGCCCGGCGCGGTCGGGAGCTCGCCAAGCACATCCAGGGCTGGGAAAACGAGCGCAAGGGCTTGGAAGATGCCCTGGGCATGCTGGGCCAACTGGCCATGTTCGGCGACTTCGAGGAGCTGGATTGGAAGCCGTTAGCTCGGCAACTGGAGCAGTTGGAAAACGAGCGCCTGGCTCTGGAGGCCGCCAACGATCTACTGCGGGAGCTGGAAAGCCAGCTCAAGACACTCGAAGGCAGTCTCAACGAAACCGAGGAGGCGCGGTCAGCCCTGGGCCAGGACGAAGGCGCCAACCGCACCAAGACCGAAACCGCCACCGCCCAGCGCGAGGAAAGCGCCGCCCTGCTCGCCGAAGCCGACGAGGCCCAGCGCGCCTGCTTCGAGACCCTCGCGGGCTACCGCGAAGAAGCGCTGGCCGGGCGCACGCTGACAGTGGAATCCTGCGACAACCAGCAAAGCGAACTGCGCGACTGGCTGCAAAAGCAGATCGACCAGCATGACAAGCAGCTCAAGGCACTAAGCGAGCGCATCGTCAGCGCCATGCAGCGCCACCAGCACGCATTCCCGCTGGAAAGCCGCGAGGTGGATGCCACCCTGGCCGCCGGCGGCGAATACCGCGCCATGCTGGACGCGTTGCAGCGCGACGACCTGCCGCGCTTCGAACGCCGTTTCAAGGAGCTGCTCAACGAGAACACCATCCGCGAGGTGGCAGCGTTTCAGGGCCAGCTACACAAGGAACGCCAGGCGATCCGCGAGCGTATCGCCATCATCAACCGTTCGCTCAAAGGCATCGACTACAACCCGGGCCGCTACATCACCCTGCTGGCGGAACCCACCGGCGACCAGGAAGTACGCGACTTCCAGCAGGAGTTGCGTGCCTGTACCGAGGGCGCCCTCAGCGGCAACGAGGAAGAACAGTACACCGAGCAGAAATTCCTGCAGGTGAAACGCATCATCGAACGCTTCCGCGGCCGCGAGGGCACCGGCGAGCTGGACAAGCGCTGGACCCAGAAAGTAACCGACGTGCGCAACTGGTTCGTGTTTTCCGCCTCGGAACGCTGGCGCGAGGACGACCGCGAATACGAGCACTATTCCGATTCCGGCGGCAAATCCGGCGGCCAGAAGGAGAAGCTGGCCTACACCGTGCTCGCCGCCAGTCTCGCCTACCAGTTCGGCCTGGAATGGGGCGAGCAGCGCTCACGCTCATTCCGCTTCGTGGTCATCGACGAGGCCTTCGGCCGCGGTTCCGACGAATCCGCCCGCTACGGGCTGGAGCTGTTCAAGCGGTTAAATCTGCAACTCTTGATCGTCACCCCGCTGCAGAAGATTCACATCATCGAGCCCTATGTGCACAGCGTCGGTTTCGTGCACAACCGCGAGGGCCGCGAATCTCTGTTGCGCAATCTCAGCATTGAGGAGTACCAGGCGGAAAAAACCGCCCGTGAACGGATTCGTATGCAGCCATGAACTGGACGTCACCGGCCGACCTGAAACAGCAGCTGGACAAGTACTGGCGGCGCGGCGACATCCTGCGCGCGCGCCTGGACGGCGATGCGCTGTTCCCCGTGACTCTGCGACTGCGCAAGCCCAGCGCCCGGGATCTCACCGAACGCTTCGCGGATGTCGCCGACTGGGTGCGCACCCTGCGCGAGGGCGCGAAAGACAGCAAAGGCTTTGGCTACACGGTGCACTGGCGACAGCGCCGCCACCGGGTGCAGGGCGCCAACGACTTGCCCGACGTCATCACCGTGGATACGGAAGACGACGCCCTGCGCTGGCTCGGCCATCGTGACGATGCGGCACGCTTTACCCGCCTCGCCGAGCGCACCCTGACGCCCTTCCCCGCCTTGCGCGACTGGCTGCGTCAGCGCCCGCTGCGTGCGCTCGAACACGCGCCACACTGGGACGACCTGCTCGCCGTGCTGGCCTGGTTCCAGGCCCATCCGCGACCCGGCGTCTACCTGCGCGAACTGGACATCCCGGGCATTCACACCAAGTTCATCGAGACCCATCGCGGCCTGCTCGCCGAACTGCTCGACGCCGTCCTGCCAGCCGGCGCTATCGATACAGGTGCCACCGGGGTCCGCGGCTTCAACCGCCGCTACGGGTTACGCGACAAGCCGCCGCGATTGCGTTTGCGGCTGCTGGACGAGCGGCTGGCGATTCAGGGGCTCACCGACCTGGCGCTGCCGGTGGCGCAGCTCGCCCGCCTGGACGTGGGGGCGAATACCGTCTTCATCACCGAAAACGAAATCAACGGCCTGGCGTTTCCGGCATTCCCCAACGCGCTGGTGATCTTCGGCCTGGGCTATCGGGTCGAGGCGCTGCGCCGTCTCCCCTGGCTGGCTGACAAACGCCTCTACTACTGGGGCGATATCGACACCCACGGCTTCGCCATCCTGAACCGCTTCCGTCGCGCTTTTCCGCACGCCCGCTCACTGCTGATGGACCAGGCCACGCTCGAGGCGCACCGACCGGTCTGGGGCCAGGAGGCTGCGGACAAGCGCTTCACCGGGCTACTGGACCACCTGACGGAAGACGAAGCCGCGCTGTTCCAGGCACTCCGCGACGATCACCGTGCGCCCGCGCTACGCCTGGAGCAGGAGCATATCGCCCAGCGCTGGTTGCTGGAGGCACTGGCTCACATCGACGACCTCTACGAACGCTGAGCGGGCGCCAGCCTTGGCGCTGCCCGGCCAAGATGAGACGCCCAGCCCCCGCCGCCCAAAGGCGGCGCGCTGTTTCAGGAGCCCACCTCGAGCTTTAAATCGCGTAGCGAGAGATCCAGCTGTCCGAACAGCGTGCGGGCATTGTTGGAGCAGCCGCCGCTAGCGCCCATGAGCGGTTCCTCGTCCACCGCCGCCAGCACCATCCGCGAGAGCCAACGCATAACGCATCAGGTCGAGCAGAGGTGCCGCCAGGATCTGGCTGATAATACGAGTGGGAAGTGAGTGTCCCCTCCCGGGATCAAACCGTCGGCGAACGCCGCCGCGAAGTCCTCGTCTAGTGCCTATTAGTCATGTTCACGCTGTCGGCGGTGCAGAATCCTGAGCGTGCTTTTCCACTGCCGCGAACGGTACATCAGCCAGGCGGCCAAACAGGGTATGGCGCGTAAGTTTCGCCTTGGATAGCGACGGCGATGAAACGCCACACAAAAAGCGCGCCACGACACGTGCCGGGCCCAATACATTCGGGTGTTGTCGTCGCAGCGTCTCCATCTCGGCCCACACGGCCGGATCGATCTCGGTTTTGCGACGGGCCGGGATGCGCACCGGTTTGCCATCATTCAAGCACCAGGAGCAGTGGCCGCAGGGCTCGCGCTGTTCGCCGAAGTGCGCACTCAAGGCCGCCACTTGGCAGCCATCCGCTTCGATGAGCGCAAGCACTTGCTGCAAGCGCGCCAACTCGCTCTCCTCGCGGCGTAGCGCGTGCTCGTAAAGTTTGGCGGCCAATGCCTTCACGCTGTCGGGGCGCTGCAGAATCCGGTAGCGATGACGCACGCCGGCCGCGGTGACTTCCAGCATATGCTGCTCGCCCAGATAATCCAGCGCCGCCACGATGCGCTCGCGCGGCTGCTGCATCTCGGCGACCGCGCTATCTACATCCAGGTCAAACCAGGTCCGGGCCTTGCGCGCCCTGCGTAGCAACTCGGCCAGGAACTGTCGGCGGGGCCCCTGGAAACGGGCCAGTATGTCCTGCGACGCCATCTTCGGCCGGAATCGGTAACTGGCGTAAAAAGGCGTGCCGCCCTTCAGGTAGCCCTGCAACTCGAGATAAGTCAGCAGCGTGCGCGCGACCAGTTCACGCAGATCATGCATGCGGGATAGCGCCGATAGGCTGATATCGAATTCCGCTTCCTG
This sequence comes from Salinisphaera shabanensis E1L3A, assembly GCF_000215955.2. Taxonomy (GTDB): domain Bacteria; phylum Pseudomonadota; class Gammaproteobacteria; order Nevskiales; family Salinisphaeraceae; genus Salinisphaera; species Salinisphaera shabanensis. The sequence continues at coordinate 113,805 of NZ_AFNV02000011.1, read as the reverse complement.
CGCGAAGATGTCGTGCAGGAACGAATCGATCGCAGCCGCCGTGGGCGTATCGCCATAAACGAAATTTTCCAGTGTGTTCTGGTCGTCGGCGCAAGCCAGCATCTCGCACACCGCATTCTCGCCGTCGCGCCCGGCACGGCCGATTTCCTGGGCGTAGTTTTCCAGGCTCTTGGGCAAGTTGTAGTGGTAGACGTAGCGGATGTCGGCCTTGTCGATGCCCATGCCGAACGCGATCGTTGCCACCACAATGCCGTCGTTGGAACGCACGAACCATTCCTGCACCACGCTGCGCTTCTCGCTGTCCATCCCGGCGTGGTAGGCCCGTGCTGGATGGCCTGCATCAGCCAGCTGCTTCGCCACCTGCTCTGCGGTCCGCTGAAGGGTTACATAAACGATCGTCGGCCCCGCCGACCGCTCATTCAGACGCGCCAGCAGATCATGGTCGCGCTGTTCCACGGTGGTCGGCGCGAACAGCAGCGTCAGATTGGGACGATAAAAAGCTGTACGCACGGCACAGTCGGCGCCGATATCGAGTACCTGGCAAATGTCGTCCAGCACGGCCGGCGTGGCGGTCGCGGTCAGCGCCAACAGGCGCTCGGCCTTGGCCGCCTTGGCGAAACCCACCAGCTTGAGATAGTCGGGGCGGAAATTGTGCCCCCATTCCGAGATGCAATGCGCCTCGTCCACCGCAAACAGCGATACGCGTAATTGGCTCAGCGTTTGCCGAAAGCGTTCGTTGTTGAAACGCTCTGGCGCCACATACAAAAGACGCAACTCGCCCGAGCGCAGGCGATCCATCACAGCACGGTAACCCTCGGCATCGAGGCTCGAATCCAGCCGCTGTGCAGCGATGCCACGGGCGCTCAACGCATCGATCTGATCCTTCATCAACGCGATCAACGGCGACACCACTAACGTGATACCCGGCAACGCCAATGCCGGCAGTTGATAGCACAGCGATTTACCGCCGCCGGTAGGAAATACCGCCGCCGCAGAACGGCCAGCCAACAAGTGCTCGATCACTTCACGCTGGCCGGGTTGAAAACGCTCGTAACCGAAATACGCCTTGAGTAGGCGATCAGGCTGGTCGTCCATGGTGCCCCCAACAATTCAAATCAAACCCTTGGCCGCGGGCTCACGATACTACGGACGAATACGGCGATTTATTGCGCCAGTGCTCGGTACGCCAATGGTTCCGACAACCTCGATTTAACCAAAAGTTCTGCGATGTCTCATCCTTCGAGGCGTGCTGCGTTTGCGACCTGAATCCATTGGTCGCCAATCCCCTCTCGCGAATCAAATATACGGCTATCCACAGGATGAAGACTGCCCTCGGCTCACCTATTCAAAACATATTGTCTCCCACTTCACCTCGTCATGGCGTTCGACTCGCACGTATGCTGACTGCCTCAAGTCGCTACGCGGGTCTAGCCAGGCGTGAGGAAGCCCCGTCTCTGGGGGCATCACCTGAGGTACGGCCCGCGTAGACTACGACTGCTTTCACGCAGAGGTCACCATGCAACATAGCCGCGATCGAATCCTGACCACCCATACCGGCAGCCTGCCGCGTCCGCGCGAGCTGTCGGAACTGCTGGTCAAGCAGGAAAAAGGCAAGCCGGTCGACGCCAACGCCTTGGCACGCCATATCGACGACGGCGTGGCCCGGGCGGTCAAGGGTCAGATCGATGCCGGACTGGATGTCATCAACGACGGCGAAGCGCCGCGCGTCGGTTTTTCCACTTACGTGGTCGAACGCATGAGCGGCTTCGGCGGCGAGCAGCGGCGCAAGACCGCACTCGATATGCAGCGCTTTCCCGGCTATGCCGACCATATGGCGCGCCAGATCGGCGTGGCCGAGGATCTGGCCCGGGTGTGGGATACGGCCGAAGCCCAGCAGGCCGTCCACTACGAGGACTCGCTGGCGGGTGTCACCGCCGAGCTGGATGCCTTCGAGCGCGGCCTGGCCAATCATCCGAAACCGGCCGAAACCTTCATGACGGCGGCCTCCCCCGGCGTGGTGACCACCACCATGCTGCGCGGCGAGCACAACCCGGCGTATCGCACCGATCGCGACTACGTGCTCGCCGTCGCGAAAGAGATGAAAAAGGAATACGACGCCATCGTCGCCTGCGGCCACCTGCTGCAGCTCGATGCACCGGACCTGGCCATGGAACGCGTGGTGATGTTTGGCGACGCGCCGCTCGGCACCTTCCTCGAACGCGTCGAACTGCATGTGGAAGCGATCAACCTCGCGCTGGCGGACATCCCGCCCGAGAAGGTGCGCCTGCACGTGTGCTGGGGCAACTGGCAGGGCCCGCACCAGGACGACGTGCCGGTCGACGAATTGTTGCCGATTCTCTATCGCGCCAACGTGGGCGCGTTGAGCATCCCGCTCGGCAATCCCCGCCACGAACACGAAACCGTCGCCTTCAAGCAGCATCCGCTACCGGCGGGCATGCTGCTGCTGCCGGGCGTGATCGACGTAACCACCAACTACCTCGAACACCCGCAGGTCGTCGCCAACCGTATCTGTGCTGCGGTGGACGCCGTGGGCGATCGCGAGCGCGTCATCGCCGGCACGGACTGTGGTTTCGGCACCTTCGCCAGCTATGAATTCGTGGCACCGGATGTGGCCTGGGCCAAGCTCGGCTCGTTGACCGAGGGCGCCGCCATCGCTTCCAAGCGTATATGGGGCTGAGGGCCGACGCAGAATCTCATCCGCGACCGTGCCGATGTAGCTTGGGATATCACCAAGCGATTAACGGCGGACACTGCATCAGCTAACGCGCGAGAACCTCTGATGAATAGGCGTCGTCCTCGCGGCCACGCGTATCGTGGTTATGTGGTCCGACGAGAGATCACGCCGAGCATGAGCCGCAAGGGCAGCTGCTGGGATAGTGCGGTGCCGAATGCTTCTCAAGTACGCTGAAGAATGAATGATCTGGGGCAGCAGGTTGAGTCGCCATCGCAGGCTAAATCTTCGATCTTCGACCACGTCGAGGTTTTTTTATAGCCGACAGCGACTGCACCAATCGCTGAGCTGCCAATCTCGGGAGCGATGCGAACGTAAGCTAGCCGTTAACCCCTGATTTAACTGTCCGAAATAGCCGGAGCCTCTCCATACCGTCCCCGCACCACCGCAATGAATGACATAGTAAATCCATGTAAACGGTCGTCCATGATGTCGCGGATTAAGGGTCGCGATACTAAACCGGAGCTGCAGGTTCGACGTTATCTGCATGCGTGCGGCTTTAGGTTTCGTCTTCACCGAAAGGATCTGCCAGGACGACCAGATATCGTGCTACCCAAATACCGATTAGTCATATTCGTACATGGCTGTTTCTGGCATCGACACCCCGGATGCCATTACGCGACGGTCCCCGCCACAAGAACCGATTTTTGGCAAAGAAAGTTCGAAGGCAATGTGCATCGCGATCAGCGGAGTATTGAACGACTTCTTCAAAACGGGTGGCGCGTTTTTGTAATCTGGGAATGCGGACTCCGACACCAATTAGAAGAATTGCGAGAGCTCCCCGCCTTGATTGTAGGAGATGAGTCGTCGTCAACGTGGCCAGCTAAACCGCCTAAGCATATGCGCCCTCGCCCTAATAGCTTGTCGCGGCGCCCCCACCCCTCGGACGCAACATGGTTTGGCTAAGTAAATCGCAACAGCGCTAGCGTTTCGCCGCTTAACAACGGTAGGCTGAAAATACGATCGAAAAGGAGGTCGGCATATGCCCCGACAATTGCTGGTGGCGTTCTGCTTCGCCAGATATGGTGCAAAGCGAGAGAATAGTCCGACTATGGACTCGTGAGATAACGATGGCCTACCAATCCAATGACGAGTCTTACAAACAACACGGCAAACCGCTCAGACCCCGAGCACGCATCATACGCGCTCTTGGTGAGGATCTGATCAGCAGCGAGCAGGTTGCGATTCTTGAACTAGTCAAAAATGCCTACGACGCAGACGCCAGCTGCGTCGCAGTTCGTTTCAAGGGCGAACTCGAAAAGAATACTAGTTGCATCGAGATAGAGGATGACGGCGTTGGCATGAACCTGGGTACCGTTCGTTCCGCCTGGATGGAACCAGGTACTGCGACTAAAAAGAAAAACACGCGCAGCTCATTTCTCAATCGACGCGTTCTAGGGGAAAAAGGCGTCGGGCGTTTCGCGTCCGCGCGGCTTGCTTCGGAACTCGAACTCATTACGCGCCCCGTTGACTCTCCCAATGAAACCTACGCTTACTTTGATTGGACTCAGTTCGACAACGATTCGCTCTTTCTCGACGAGGTAATACTACTAGCCGAGGAACGGGAGCCGGCATTCTTCACAGCCTCGAGTGCCCCAGCCCCAGCTAATAGCGATCAGCATCAGCTGCCACGCGACGGCTCCCACGGTACGCTGCTGCGAATGTCGCCCTTGAAGCGATCATGGCGACCGAAAGATCTCGAGCAACTCGGACACGCTCTTAGTCGACTTGTTTCCCCGGCAGGACAAAGCGAAGATTTCCGAATCTTCCTGGAGACTTCGGGAAAGGGAGAGCCCGTCAAACAGGAAGTATCGCCGCCGGAGGCGCTAAAGTATCCACACTACTCAGCTGAAGCAACCATAGACGCTGATGGCGCTTTTACGCTACATATACAAGTTTTTGGAACAGGCGGAGAGCGGACAAAAAACGGTTGGTACAGACAGGTTCCTGACGCGGATATGGCGATCCGCGATATTCCTATGCGGCAGGACCTTGCCGGCACATGCAAACCTGCTTGCGGGCCGCTGGCAATCGAAATCAAGGCCTGGGACCTAGACGATCTCGAAGGCACGAAGCAGAAACTCGGTGTCGGAATTCGATCGATTCGAGCTGACGTAAAGTCTGTATCAGGCATAAGCATTTATCGGGACGGATTCCGGGTGCTTCCCTACGGCGAGCAGGATAACGATTGGCTAAGGCTAGACATGCGCCGGGTCAACACCCCATCCAAAAAGTTTTCGAACAATCAGATCGTAGGTGTGGTTCGAATCGGCGCAGACGAAAACCCTGATCTGTACGATCAAAGCAACCGGGAAGGACTGACCGATAATAAAGCCTTCGAGGACCTCTCTTCGATCATGCTGGCGATCCTTTCCGAGCTAGAGCGCGTCCGCAATGAGGCAAAGAAAAAACCCAAGGATCCACGGAACGACACTACTCGTGACGCTCTCCTTGCGCCGCCTGAAATGGGCGACCTGCGGAGCGAACTCAAACAAGATGGCGCGTCTAAAAAAACCATCGAGCTTGTGGATCAAAAGGCGCGTGAGTGGAAACAACAGGTGGATCGTATTGGTAAGGTCCTCGCTCAGTATCACTCTCTCGCCACGCTAGGGCAGCTTGTCGACAAGATCGTCCACGAAGCCAGACAGCCGTTATCCACGATAAACGCGCAAGGAACCTTGATCAGCGAACGCATAACCAAATTCAAACGCAAGGAAGCCGAGCTTTCTGAAGAGTGCATCAAAGCCATTGATGATTCCAGCAAAAAGGTCGATCGAATCCTGGATGCTGGCAAGCTGATGCATGAAGTTATTTCCAGGGTCGAACCTCTGGGCGGGCGTAAGCGAGGGCGGCCAAGCAAGCTCTACATCGATCAGATCATCCAGGAAGCGTTTTCACACTTCCGGTCAGAATTGACACAGCTAGGTGTCGAAGTCGAACTACCGACTGAAAGCTTTCTGGTTACCGTGGATCGATCGGAACTTCAGGAAGTATTTATCAACCTTCTGAGTAACAGCCTTTACTGGCTCCGCCAAGTGCCACGAGAAAGGCGTTCCATCCTAGTGGCCTGCAGTCGTCCGGGTGAGGGCGTTCTCCAAATTCTCTTCTCCGATAGCGGGCCGGGTATTGCGTCCGACGATCGCGAAGCCGTCTTTCAGCCTTACTTTAGCACCAGAGAAGATGGTGTCGGTCTCGGGCTCGTAATCGTCGGGGAAATCATCAAGGACTTCTACGACGGTGCTTTTGAAATCATGGACGAAGGGCCATTGCCAGGCGCGACGTTTCGGATAACGCTGCGAAAAAGGGTATAGAAAATGTTGGATAAGCCGTGGCGCGCGTTGTGCGTAGACGACGAGAAAGAAAAGGCCGAAGAGGCTGCCGAATTACTCGAAGCCTGGGACGATGATAATCCTTATGGTCGGATTGACGCGACTTGGGAAACTGATTTCAGACATGCATTGACGCGCCTTACCCAAGAGCGCTTTGATCTCGTGGTCCTGGATCTACACGGCAGCGAAGATCCGCGACCCGAGTCCGACCCTGGACTCGAGAGCCAGAGTGGCGAAAGGCTCCTCCAGCAACTACAGGACTTGCATTTTGTCCCGGTCATCTTCTATTCCGGTTTTACTGCAAAACTCACACACGTCCAAGCTCCGATCGTTAAGGTTGTGACTAAAGGAAACGGGGCTACAGAGCTGAGGCAGGCGGCACGTGAAATCCACGAGACGGGTATACCTCGCCTGCTTAGACATGTCGAAGAATATCAGCGGGCTTACCTATGGGATACGATTTATAAGCAGTGGGCCGATGTCCGTGAGGATTTACGTTCGGATCACCCGTACGAGCTCGCTTATTTGCTATCACGTCGCATCTCCTCTGGCCTTTCAAAGATAGCAATCAAGGATTATTCAGGGGATCCACAGGCAACCGTCGTACCGATTGAGTATTATATTTACCCATTAGACGAGCCGAGCGTTGTCAGCACCGGTAATATTTATAGTTCGGGACAAAACGAGATATGGCTTGTAGTAACGCCTGCCTGTGATTTGGCTAGAAAAAAAGCCGATCGCGTTCTCGCTATTCGTTGCTATCCAGTCGATGAGTTCAAACAGAATAAAAGGGCAGCGTTTATTGCGGGCAATAAAGGGCCAAGGTATAAGTTTCTCCCGGGGACTTTCTTCATCCAAGATTTAATAGTCGATTTTCAAGCAATTAAACAGTTTGAATACGAAGAATTTCCCCTCATGGAGCCAATTTGTCAGCTCGATCAACCATTTCGGGAGTCAATTTGCCTCGCGTTCGGCAATTACTACACCCGACTCGGTACGCCGGATCTCGACGATGCTTCAAAACAACTTATTGCCAAAAGGACTGGAACAGAAAAAACAAAGAAGTCCTAGTTTGACCGTTCCGCACTTTCGGTTTTTCAAGTGAATGCGCCAAAGCCAACAAAGCAGTTATCCGCCGCTTTCCAGAATAAAGCTAAAAGAGTAGGTTTACATTCTATAATCGCGCAAGGTTTGAATCGCCTATGTGAGCGGCGGGGAAGCGGTCATCGGCTTAGGCCGCCTCCCGCGCAACTCGATTGTCAATATCGCGAAGACATTCGACTATTCTCTGCATAACCGGAGAGCAGATTCCGTTACCGCAAAGTTTTACTTTATCCCGCCTGGACCCGACATCGAGCAGATGCCTATCCGCGCCCATAGCACGCAATAACTCGGGCGGCTGAAGCATTCTCAATCGGGGTTCATTGCCGTCCCAGGTTACTAAACCGAATCGATCCACCGTCGTGATCGTGCGGAGAGGCTGATCGAGCGACTGCCACCCTCCAGCTCGATCAGACGTGTAATAGACAATCAAAAACGGTACTCCGCGGCCCAGCTCCGCAATCGCTCGCTCGGCTCGCTCTACCGTAGCTTCAGCGCGGCGTTTGCTATAAAGCGGCGTAGTACGCCATGTCCCATCAGAATCAACGATATCTCTAGCGGTGCGACGCGGCGCGTGCACGGGATAAAGAGCGTCGACTGTTGGAGGCGAAGACTCGCGTCCGCATATCATAAATAAGCGCTTTCTCGCCTGTGGCGCACCGAAATCAGCGGCATTCAGGAGACACTCGCTAACCTCGTAACCGCGCCGAGCCACTTGGTCGCATAGTGAAGCGTAACGGTCCCAGGCGCGAAGTCGAGCCACATTCTCGATTACAATCCAACGTGGCCTAAAATGGTCGACCCAAGGCATAAATGAGATAGCAGTCTCAAGACTAGTTTCATCCGCCGGCCTATTCCCGCGGGCTAATGAGTGGGACGTACACTCCGGAGAGGTAAGAAGGAGATCCGCTCCAAGCGCCGGATCGAATCGCCTTGGCTCCACGTCGTCAACGCTAGAGGTGATGACGTGGGCTTCAGGGAAATTGCATTGATAAGTGGCAGTCGCGGCCTGCCATATGTCGACGGCGAGTCTTGCGACACCACCACCGGCAACAGCGCCTCTGGCGCCAAAACCAGCGCCGCAGTATAGATCGATAAAGTCCATTCGTGTCCCGAGCCGACTGTACAATCGCCAGGTTATCAACTCGCGCGGATTCGTGCACATGGTCGTAACGCTGAAACTCAGCGTACGGGTGGTAGCCGTATTACAGACGGCTTAGGATCAGGTATCGCATTAGGTCAAAACTGCGAGTTCGAGCAGACTAAACAGACCGCACTATATCGATATCCTTCTTCAGCATCTCGTTCGCCAAAGCGCGTAACGGGACGCCACGGGCGAACGCTCGCTCAGCGGGAAAGGCCGCAACGTCACGATCAAGATACAGCACTACGTTGTGCGCCGACCCTGGCAAATAAAACTTGCCGCGCTCGGCGCGACTCCATTATTTCGGGATATCCGGCGTATCGATATCGTCGTCCGACGTGGGGACCTGCTCGTTAAGTTCTTGGTCGCCGGAAGATCCGCCTTTTGGTATTGCTTTCGCTCATGGCATGTTGGAATTCGCGCTGAGATGATACGACTAACATCGTCATCTTGCGCCGCGACCAAATAGCCAGCTTACGCCCGACGCGCTGCGTCAATTGCCAAATACGTGAGAAAACCCGCGCCGCCAGCTATCAGCAATCCGACCAAAATATCCATGGCTTACAAGTCCTCGAGCTGGTTAATCTTCTCTTCGATCTTAGCGTGGAGTACACGGCAACCGCCAGCAATCGAGAACAAACCAACGACAGCGCCCATCAGCAACGGCCACGTGGAATCGTCCCAATTGCTAACGAGCCAGCCGCCAATGCTGATACCGGTGACAACGAGAATGCCCAACCAAAGCTTGAGGTAGGCGATCTGTTCTTTCAGTCGATCGGTAGCAGACACGGCGGCAACTTGACTATTGGCTTAGCTCTTAATCCCAGCTCAACGCCCCACCCGACTGATACTCAATCACCCGAGTTTCAAAGAAGTTCTTCTCCTTCTTGAGGTCCATCATCTCGCTCATCCACGGGAACGGATTTTCCGCGCCGGGGTAGAGTTCGGCCAGGCCGATCTGGGAGCAGCGGCGGTTGGCGATGAACTTCATGTATTCGTCGAACATGCTGGCGTTCAGGCCGAGCACGCCGCGGGGCATGGTGTCGTGGGCGTATTCGATTTCCAGGTGCATGGCTTCGTCGATCATGCGACGGGCTTCGTCCTGGAATTCCTGCGTCCAGAGGTTCGGGTTTTCGATCTTGATCTGGTTGATCACGTCGATGCCGAAGTTCAGGTGCATGGACTCGTCGCGCATGATGTATTGCATCTGCTCGGCGGTGCCGGTCATCTTGTTGCGGCGGCCGAAGCTCAGGTACTGCACGAAGCCGGCATAGAACCAGATGCCTTCGAAGATCACGTAGAAGGCGATCAGGTCACGCAGGAAGATCTGGTCGTTTTCGTGGGTGCCGGTCTGGAAGTTGGGGTCGTTCAGGCTCTGGGTGTACTGCATGGCCCAGGCGGCCTTGTTGTGCACGCTGGGCAGCTCGCGGTACATGTTGAAGATCTCGCCCTCGTCGAGGTTGAGGCTTTCCACGATGTACTGGAAGGTATGTCCGTGCACGGCTTCCTCGAAGGCCTGGCGCAGCAGGTACTGGCGGCATTCGGGGTTGGTGAGGTGCTTGTACACACCCAGCACGATGTTATTGGCGACCAGCGATTCGCTGGAGGCAAAGAAGCCGAAGCCGCGCTTGAGGATAAGGCGCTCGTCTTCGGTGAGGGCGTCCGGGTCCTGCCACATGGCGATGTCGGCGGACATGCTCACTTCCTGCGGCATCCAGTGGTTGGCGCAGGCGTTGAGGTACTTTTCCCAGGCCCAGGTGTATTTGAAGGGCACGAGCTGGTTGACGTCGGCGCGGCAGTTGATGATGCGCTTTTCGTCGACCGAGACACGGCCGGCGCCGAGTTCGACCTGTTCCAGACCGGTGACCGCTTCTTCCGCGCCGGACTGGTTGGTTTTTTCGGGCTGCTTGTCGAGCGCGTACGGATCGGGCGCGTTGCCGGCCGGGTTCGGGTTGGCCGTGCTGCCCGGCTTGTGCTCGGGCGTGCCTTGGCGGGGTGTGTCTTCGAAGTCGAGCATGGTGTCGTTCCTTTTGCCTTGCTTCGTTAAAAAGCGGTGTTCTGTTGCGTTGTAACGCGCGTTATTTGGATGTTCTTTCCGCCGCCTGCACGATCTCGATGTCTTTCTTGAGCATTTGATTGGCTAGCTCGCGCGGTTCAATACCCTGATCGCGCGAACGTTTCGCCAAAAACTCCATGACATCACTGTCGAGATACAACGGAATATGGTGCGAGGCGTTGGGCCGATAGAATTTGCCGCGTTCGCCGTTCGAAAAATCGTATTCGTCTTTCATAGGTCGCCACCTTCGTAGTCGCGTTGTTCCCGTCTGCTGGCGCGCCGAGCCGAGATCATGCGTACGTCGATCTCGTTTTCGCTCCACTCGGCCCAGGTATGAACCACGACCAGCAAGCCTGTTTCCGGTACAACGCCGAGTGTAATCCAACGCTCTTCGGTTTCGCTGTGCGCCGGATCGGCAATTGTCAGAGCCAGCGGGTCACGAAAAACGCCTACGGCGACATCGAAACTCACGCCGTGTTTTCGTCGATTGGCAAGCGCTTTGGCGGCATCCCATTGGTAACGAAAACACGGCGTGGTCATGGCTAACGCCTACTGGCAGGCCTCGCAGTCCGGATCGTCGATGGCACAGGCCATGGGTGCGGTCGGCTTGCCTTCCGGCGCCGGCGCACTGGCCGAGGCCGTGGGCCGTGCCTTGGGCGCTTCGCTGGCACTCGCGCCGTTGGACGCCGCGTTGACCGCCTGACCGCCGCCGTTGGCCGAGCCACCTGCGCCGGTACCGCCGCCGGAGCCCTTGCCGCCGTTGCCGACCGCGTTCAGACGATGATCGGTGATCGTCGACTTCTCGGTATGCGTGGCACTGGTGGAACGCAGGTAGTAGGTGGTCTTCAGGCCTTTCTTCCAGGCGAACTTGTAGAGTTCGTCCAACTTGCGGCCCGAGGGTTCGGCCATGTACAGGTTCAGGCTCTGGGCCTGATCCAGCCATTTCTGGCGGCGCGAACCGGCTTCCACCAACCAGCGCGGGTCGATCTCGAAGGCGCATTTGTAGAGCACTTTCAGATCGTCCGGAATACGGTCGATGCCCTGCACACTGCCGTCGTAGTACTTGAGATCGTTGGCCATCACCTCGTCCCACAGGCCAAGCGCCTTGAGGTCTTCCACGAGGTAGGGGTTGATGACGGTGAACTCGCCCGACAGGTTCGATTTGACGTACAGGTTCTGGTACGTCGGCTCGATGGACTGGCTCACGCCGGTGATGTTGGCGATGGTCGCCGTCGGGGCGATGGCCATGCAGTTGGAGTTACGCATGCCCACGCGGGTGACGCGCTCACGCAGGGTTTCCCAATCCAGCGTCTGGCCTTCGTCCTGGTCCAGATATTCGGCGCCGCGGTTTTCGCGCAGGATCTTGATCGAGTCGATCGGCAGGATGCCCTGATCCCACAGGCTGCCCTTGAAGGTGCTGTAGGCGCCGCGCTCTTCGGCCAGATTGGTCGAGGCCTTGATGGCGAGGTAGCTGATCTGCTCCATCGAACGATCGGCAAAGTCCACCGCGTCGCTCGATTCGTAGGGCAGTTTCAGCTTGTAGAGCGCGTCCTGGAAGCCCATCAGGCCCATGCCCACCGGGCGATGACGCAGGTTGGAGTCCCGTGCGGTCTTCACGCTGTAGTAGTTGTACTCGATGACGTTATCGAGCATGCGCATGGCGGTGTTGATGGTGGCTTCGAGCTTGGCCACGTTCAATTCGCCGTTCTCAATGTGCTGCGGCAGGTTCACCGAGCCCAGGTTGCAGACCGCGATTTCCTTGCCCGGCGACGTGTTGAGCGTGATCTCGGTGCACAGGTTGGACGAATGCACCACGCCCTTGTGCTGCTGCGGGCTGCGCAGGTTGCACGGGTCCTTGAAGGTGAACCACGGGTGGCCCGTTTCAAACAGCAGCGACAGCATCTTGCGCCACAGGTTGACCGCCGACAGCGTCTTGTAGTTCTTGATCTCGCCGCGGGCGGCCTTGGCTTCGTAGCCCACATAGGCTTCTTCGAAGGCGTTGCCGGTGAGATCGTGCAGGTCCGGCACGTCGTTGGGCGAGAACAGCGTCCACGGCTCGTCGTTGAGCACACGCTTGACGAACAGATCGGGGATCCAGTTCGCGGTGTTCATGTCGTGGCAGCGACGACGGTCGTCGCCGGTGTTCTTGCGCAGGTCGAGGAATTCCTCGATGTCCTTGTGCCAGGTTTCCAGATAGGCACAGACCGCGCCCTTGCGCTTGCCGCCCTGGTTCACGGCCACGGCCGTGTCGTTGACCACTTTCAGGAATGGGACCACGCCCTGCGACTTGCCGTTGGTGCCCTTGATATGGGCGCCCATGGCACGCACCGGCGTCCAGTCGTTGCCCAGACCGCCGGCAAACTTGGACAGCATGGCGTTGTCCTGCACTGCGCCGTAGATGCCGTGCAGGTCGTCCGAGACGCTGGTCAGGTAGCAGCTCGACAACTGCGGGCGCAGCGTGCCGGAGTTGAACAGCGTCGGCGTGGACGACATGAAGTCGAAGCTCGAGAGCAGCTTGTAGAACTCGATGGCTTTTTCTTCGCGCTCGATCTCGTTGATCGCGAGGCCCATCGCCACGCGCATATAGAACGCCTGCGGCAGTTCGAAGCGCTTGGATTCGTGATGGATGAAGTAGCGGTCGTAAAGCGTCTGCAGGCCCAGATAGGTGAACGACAGATCGCGATCGGCAATCAGGGCCTGGCCCAGACGGTCGAGATCGTATTCGCCCAGCTGCGGGTCGATGAGCTCATGTTCTACGCCGGCGGCGATGAAGTCCTTGAAGTAGGCCGGATAGCGCTCGCGCATTTCGGCGTGGGTGGCGTATTCCACCGCGCCGTCGGCGAGGAAGGTCAGGCCTTCGTGACGGATCTTGTCCATCAACAGGCGAGCGGCGACCGTGCCGTAGTTCGGCTCGGCTTCCAGACGCTGACGGGCCGACAGCACGAGTGCCGTGGACAGCTCGTCTTCCGCGATACCGTCAAAGGCGTTCTTGAGCGTGTCCTTGAGGACCTGCTCGGCAGAGACACCGTCGACGCCGGCACAGGCTTCGTCGATCACGCGACCCAGGCGATCGCGATCCAGCGGGCGGGTGGTGCCGTCCGTGAAGGCGACGTTGATATCGGCAGCACGGGCCGGCTCGCCGGCTTCGGCGCCCTTCTCGGCCAGCTTGGCGGCGCGCTCGTGGGCCCGCTCTTCGCGATACAGCACGTAGGAGCGCGCGACCTTGTGTTCGCCGCTGCGCATGAGCGCGAGCTCGACGTAGTCCTGAATATCCTCGATATGTACCGCGCCGCCGCCCGGCAGGCTGCGGGTCACGCCCTGCACCACCTGTTCGGTGATCTGCTTGACGGTTTCACGGATACGCGAAGACGCCGCGCCCTGCTGGCCTTCGACATCGATGAAGGCCTTGGTCACGGCCAGCTCGATCTTGGAGGCATCGAACGGGGTGACCTTGCCATTGCGGCGGATGACCTTGTAGCTGCCCGGCGCCGTCGCCTCAATGCTGGCGCCGTACGAATCGGCCGATGCCGGCTGTTCGCTGCGCGCATTCGCGCGATCGGAAACCTGTGTTTGCTCCATGGCTATGCCTCTTGAAATACACCGCGCCGGGAGAACGACGCCGCGCTAAAACGAAACCGGTAGACGCCGTGCCGCGCTGGGGACAACGTCTTGTCGGCGAACTCTACCCCACTAGATACTGTGGTCAAGCACCCCTTTTCGCCACCAACAGAACTATATGTTGTGGTGCTACGGTGAACAAGGCGTGGACAACACTGTGGATAAACTGGGGTGAAACCGGCGCAATCGCGTGTCCCGCAAGGCCTCGCGGGGATGATCATCGGCTGGCCAGCCGACGACATACTTGGGTCGTAGCCTCGCGCACCGGCGTGGGCGCCCAGCGCATGCAAAATTTCCACAGATCTCGTGGACGATCTGTAAAAGACTTGGCGTACAAGCGTTTTTACCGATACCGGAAGGCGAAACGATTCATGAAAATAATGACGATAAAAATTTTTAGCGGCTCCGCGATTTTCGATAGCTTCGACCCGAGCAAACAGCCATCGCGCGGTGGCAGTGCCAGCGTTCACAGGGGACAATAGCGCCATGGATATCATCGTCATTCGCCACGGTATTGCGCTCGACGCCGACAAGGCCCACGGCCTGGGTCTGTCGGACGAAGAACGCCCCCTCACCCCCGAAGGCACGCGCCGTACGCGCGCTGCGGCGGCGGGCCTGCGCGCCACGCTCAACGAGCTGGCGGTGGACGATATCGTCACCAGCCCGCTACTGCGCGCCGTGCAGACCGCCGAGATTCTGGCCGGTTATCTGGACGACCCCACCATCGAGGAAGCCGATGTGCTCGCTCCGCCGGTGGATATGGCCGCACTCGACGAATACCTGCACACGCACTTCGGCGATCGCCGCCTGGTACTGGTCGGCCACGAGCCGGATCTGGCCACCTGGGTGTCCTGGAGCCTGACCCGCCGGCGCGATCGTTTGATGGCCTTCAAGAAAGCCGGCGCGGCCCTGCTTGAGTTCCCCGGCCCGCCGGACGGCGGCACCAGCACATTGCGCTGGCTGCTGACCGCCCGCCAGCTGCGCAAGCTCGGCTAAGGCGTTCGCTCGCGCTGACATGTACGACTGGCTGATCGTCGGCGGCGGCCTGCACGGCAGCTTCGTCGCACAATCGATTGCCGCGGCCGCGCCGCGCGCACGGCTCGCAGTAATCGACGACCGCCCCGCGCTCGCCGCCTGGCGGCGCCGTGCCGACGCCTGCGGCATGACCTATCTGCGCTCGTCGAACGCACACCATCTGGGCCAGCGCGCCGATTCGCTACGCGTGTTCGCGGGCGAACACGGTTTCGACGGCGCCAACGAACTGGGCTATTACCGGCGCCCCTCGCGTGCCTTGTTCGAAGCCCACGCAGCCCAAGCACTGGCCGAGCCACCACGTATTGCCGCACGCGCCGAGCGCATCGAACGCCTGAGCCGCGGCTGGCGCGTGCATACGACAGACGGTGCCCGGCACGACACGGCACGCCTGGTGCTCGCACTCGGGCCCAACGCGCCGTATCGCCCGGCGTGGGCCATACGCTGCGAACATGTTTACGACCGCGATTTCGATATCAACACATCCACCGACATGCACGTCGCGGTCGTCGGCGGCGGCATCACCGGCGCCCAGCTCGCGCTGCGTCTACGCGGACTCGGCCACGCGGTCTGCTGGGTCACACGCGAGGCACCGCGGCGTGCCGATTTCGATAGCGACCCCTGCTATGCCGGCCCGCGCTGCTTGACCCCGTTTGCCAACACGCCAGTCGAACAGCGCACCGCCCTGCTCGCCGAAGCCCGCCAGCCCGGCACCCTGCCACCGGATGTTTTCGCGCGGATCACCGCCGCCCTGGCTGCCGGCGATATCGCATGGCGGCGTGGCAGCGTTGCAGTCCGTGACGATCACGGATTGCTTTTCGACGACGGCCGGCGACTCGATGCCGACCGCGTGATTCTGGCCACGGGTTTCGAGCCATGGCCGGCCGAGAACAGCCTGCTCGATCGTTGTATCCGTAATTTCGATCTACGCTGCGATCGCGACGGGCATGTCTTCATGAACGACGACCTGGAAGCCGCGCCCGGCCTGCATCTGCTCGGGCGACCGGCCAGTCTTCAGCTCGGGCCGATGGCCGGCAATATCAAGGGCGCACGACTGGCGGGTGCGCGGCTGTCGCGCGTTGCACAGGGCAACGCGCGGCACGTCGCCTAGCCAGGTAAACGCATTCCGGCTCGCTTCGGTTTGCCGCCTGGATCGACATACCGCGCTGAAATACCCCCCCCCGTTCACGCGTTCGCGAGATGCCTCGAGCGCGTGCTAGCCGGTCGGTTTGCGGCAGAACAAATGCGTAAGCAACACGATCTCGTGCGCTGCGAACAAGACGGTCAGGACTCGGTGGAACGCCAGACGCTCACGGACTACGCCATCAGCGGCGGCGCTTCCTTGATGTAGTCGCGACGCTTGTTGGTGGCTTCGCCGGTGAGCGCGAAGCCGATGAGCCGGCCGTCTTCGCTCATGCAGCGGGCTTCGAAATCGGGCATATCGCCTTCGATTTCCCATTGGCCGCCGCTTTCGACCGGCGGCAATACCACAACCGGGCAGACGTGGGTTTTCACGATGATGGGCAGGGTCGGGTATTTGACCTGACCGGCCGTGTCGCCGTCGGCGCCGGCCAGCGTTTTGCCCAGCGTGCGCGCGCACTGCATGAGCGGGCCCACATAGGGCCGCCACTGGCCATCGACTTCGGCACAGTCGCCGAGCGCGTAGATGTTCGGATCGCTCGTGACCAGCGTACGGTCGACGACAATACCCTTGTCGATTTCCAGCCCGGCCTTTTCGGCCAGGTCGATGCCGGCGCGCAGGCCGACTGCCGACAGTACCGCGTCGGCCCGAATGCTTTCGTCATTGTCGAGCAGGATCTGGAGCTCTTTGTTGGCGTGATGCACGCCGGTCGCGGCATGGCCGAGATGCCAGTGCACGCCGGCCCGTGCCAAACCGTGTTGAACGGCCTGGCCGCAAGCCTTGGGCAACAGTTGCGACAGCGGCCAGTCGGCCGGGTCGGCTACCGATACCTCGTAGCCTGCCTTGACGAGATCATTGGCGAACTCGCAGCCAATCAGACCGGCGCCCAGGATCGCCACATGCTTGGCTTCGCCCAGATTCGCGCGAAAGGCGCGATAGTCGGAAAGGTTGTTGACCTTATGAATCGACTCGGTGGCGTCACCGGCCAGCTTGAGCACGATCGGGTCGGCGCCGAAGGCGAGCACGAGCTTGTGGTAGGTGAACGTGTCGCCGTTGAGCACGACCTGGCGATTCTCGCGGTCGATGGATTCGACCTGACGATGGGTATGAATCGTCGCATCGAGCTCTTCGGCCATCGCATCGACGTCTTTCTTGATCAGATCGTCAGGCTCGGCCTCCTTGGCATGCGCCTCCGACAGATCGGGCTTGTAATAGTTGGCGCCGTCGTCGCGGGTGATCAGAACCAGCGGGCGCTCCTTGTCGTGCTTGCGAAATTCGCGGGCGGTACCGTAACCGGCCAGCCCGGTGCCGACGATAATGATCGGATCCATGCGTGCTCTCGAGTGAGATCAGAAAACAGGCCGGCAAGCGGCCCGTGCGTGACGACGTGCGGCTGCTTTCAACCGACTTCTATCAGTCGACTTCCATCATTTCGAAATCGTCCTTGGGCGCGCCGCAGTCGGGGCAGGTCCAATCGTCGGGGATCGCTTCCCACTTGGTACCCGGCTCGATACCTTCGTCCGGCATGCCTTCGGCTTCGTCGTACTCGAAACCACAGACGATGCATTGCCATTTCTTCATCTAACGTCCTTTGAACTATTGCGCTGTAGCAAATTCGGGCGCCGTAGTAACGGCGCCCGCTCGGTAGAATTCAAGGCTACCAAAACCACCGTACGACGGCGATTTCTTGATTACGCAGCGACCGCGCTATGCAGACGCATCGGCCGGCGCATGCGGCGGCGGATATTTCGCCAACAGGCGCTCGCGTTTTTCCGGCTGCAGGTTGGCCCGGCGCAGGTCGCCGTCGTAGTGCGCGACAACGCGCTTGTCCATCACCCGATACCAAAGCGGCGGAAAATAGGCCAGAACGATCATGCCCGCATAGCCGGTCGGCAACTGCGGTGCCTCGTCGAAATGGCGCAACGACTGATAACGACGCGTCGGGTGCGCATGGTGATCGGAATGACGTTGCAGATGGAAGAGCATGATATTGGTCACGATGTGATCGTTGTTCCAGGAATGCTCTGGCTGGCAGCGCTCGTAACGACCGCTTTCGAGCTTTTTGCGCAGCAGGCCGTAGTGTTCAGCGTAATTGACCGCTTCCAGAAGCGACGCACCGATGATGGCCTGGAGCACCAGAAACGGCAGCAGTTCGATCCCGAAGGCGAACATCAGCGCGCCCCAGAGCACGATCGTCATACCCCAGGACTGCAGCACTTCGTTGTGCACACTCCAAAAGCTGCGGTTCTTGCGCGCCATGCGCCGCTTCTCGATATCGAGTGCCGAACGCGCACTGCCGCCGGCGGTGCGTACGAGAAAGCGCCAGAACGGCTCGCCCATACGCGCGCTCGCCGGGTCGTGCGGCGTCGCGACGTTCTTGTGGTGGCCGCGATTGTGTTCGGTATAGAAATGGCCGTAGGCCACCGGCGCCAGCGCGATCTTGGCCAGCCAGCTTTCGACCGCGGTGTTCTTGTGGCCCAGCTCGTGGGCGGTATTGATCGATACACCCGAGAGCATGCCAATGGTGCTGACAAAGCCCAGCCACTGCCAGAACGTCAAATCCTGCGTACCGACGATCGCGCAGACGGCCACGAAAAGAATGAGCTGAACGACCACATAGATATAGGTCGAGTAGCGATAGAACGGGTCGTCCTCGAGGATATCGAGCACCCGCTCGGGCGGATTGGTGCTGTCCTTGCCGATTAAAAGATCGAGCACCGGCACCACGCCATAGACGACGATCGGCCCGGCGAAGATCAACCAGGTCTGACCCGTAATCCAGCCGGTGAGCGCCAGTGCGGCCACGATCATGATGATCCCGAAGCCCATCGGCCAGAGCCAGCGCTTGCGGTCGTGGGCCCGCGCTTCGGCCATTGTCATTGTATTCATGCGATCTCCTCGCGTTAGCGGCATTGACACGACCGAGTCGGCTACTTTGCGCCCGACCGATCGGTTTATTACATTGCACGATGTAACTCTATGAATTAATCGACCGGTTAGTCAATAGCCTGTGCTAACGTCGGGTTCTCTATCGATAGACGAAGACACGGCATGGCACGACCGGTCGACACGGATCCACGGCAAACGCGCAAGCGCATCTGCGAGGCAGCATTTCGCGCCTTCGGCCGCTTCGGGTATGACGGCGTCTCGATGACCCGTCTGGCCAAGGAATCGGGGGTAACGAAAGCGGCGCTGTACTGGCATTTCGACAGCAAGCAGACGCTGTATGCCGATGCCATGCGCCGTCTGATCGGCATTTTCGAAGCCCATGTGTTCGATGCCGTGGCGGACGAAACCGACCCGGTCGAACAGATTTTTGCAATGTTCGCCGGCCTCGAGCACCTGGTCGAGGACCCGCGCCTGGCCGACGGTATCGCCGGCTACTGGCTCAAGCCGAGCACGGCCGAAGTCGAATCGGCGATTGCCGTGCAGCAGGCCTTCGAAGCCCAGGCCTCGGAGGCGATCGAACAGGTACTCGATGAAGCCCGCGCGGCCAACGCGCTGGGCGTGGAAGGCTCGACGCGCGATATGGCGCGCGCGTTCATTTCATTGATCGAGGCGATCGTGCTGCCGCTGGGCCATCGCAGCACCCGCGATCACCGACGTGTGGTGCGCGTACTCGCGCATATCTTCTTTCAGGCGCATGCGCGGGCACCGGCACTGGCCAAGCGCGCGGCAGAACGGCTGGACATGGCGGAAGAATCTTGAATATCGCCGCCGGCCGCTGCGACAAGAAACTGACATAACATCAAGACAACGCGAGCAACGCTCGATGCCGCCGGCGTCGAGACAGGAGGATAACCATGAGTACCGCCGTAGAGAATATCGCCGCCGCGCCCGAAGAGGCCGACCATAATCGAACCGAGCGGCTGTTTGCGGCCCAGCAGAGCAAGGCACTGTCGCTGCGTACATCCACGGCCGCCGAGCGCATCGAAAAGCTCAAACGCCTGCGGCAGGCCATGTTCGATCGCACCGAACAGATCTACAAAGCCTGTCATGCAGACTTTGCCAAGCCGGCCCCGGAAGTGGATATCACCGAAATCCTGCCGGTGGTGATGGAAGCCAACCACGCCATTCGTCATCTCAAAGGCTGGATGAAGCCCGAGCGCAAGCGCCCCACGCTGCTGATGTTCGGCACCTCGGCCGAGGTGCGCAACGAGCCCAAGGGCGTCTGCCTGATCATCTCGCCCTGGAACTACCCGATCAACCTGAGTTTCGGCCCCCTTGTCTCGGCGCTCGCGGCCGGTAATACGGTCATTCTCAAACCGTCGGAGCTGACGCCGCACTGCGCACAGCTCATGGACGAGATCGTCAGAGATATCTTCGACGAGGATGAAGTCGCGGTCGTTCAGGGCGCGGTGGAAACCTCCCAGCACCTGCTGGGGCTGCCCTTCAACCATATCTTTTTCACCGGTTCGCCGGCAGTCGGCAAGATCGTGATGCGCGCCGCGGCGGAGAATCTCACCTCGGTCACGCTCGAACTGGGCGGCAAGTCGCCGGTGATCGTCGACAAGACCGCCGATATCGCCAACGCGGCCAAAAACCTGGCCTGGGGCAAGTTCGCCAACAACGGCCAGACCTGTATCGCGCCGGACTATATGTATGTCCATACCGATATTGTCGACAGCTTCATCGAGGCGATGCGCAAGGCGATGACCAAGCTCTATGGCGATCAGTCCCGCATGGAGTCGAACCCGGACTACTGCCGCATCGTCAACGACAAGCACTACGGGCGCGTCAAAGGGCTGATCGACGACGCCACCCAGCGCGGCGCGCGGGTGCCGATGGGCGGCGTACCGGCCAATGACGACAACTATATCGCCCCCACACTACTCACCGACGTGGACCGCGACTCGCGCGTGCTCGAAGAGGAAATCTTCGGCCCCGTGCTGCCGATCGTGCCGTTCACCGATACCGACCGCATCATCGGTGAAATCAACGCCAAGCCGAAACCGTTGGCGCTATATGTATTCGCGCGCGACAACGACTTCATCGAGAAAGTGCTCACCCACACCAGCGCGGGCGGTTCCTGCGTAAATCACTCGATGGTGCAGTTCCTGCACGCGAACCTGCCCTTCGGCGGCGTCAACAACTCCGGGCTCGGCAACTCACACGGTCACTACGGCTTCAAGGCCTTCAGCCACGAACGCGCCGTGGTGCGCGAGCGCTTCTCGCTCAGCTTTCTGTTCCTACCGCCCTACAAGGGCTTCACCCGCTGGTTCATCAAGTTCGCCACGCGCTGGCTCAGCTGAGAAACCGGTCCGCGAATACCGGTAAGTATCCGCAGATTTCGCAGATCGCACCGCTTTACGAGATGGCGGTCTGCGCAATCAGCGAATCGTGCTTTCTTTGCGTATCGACCTAGCACCGCAGAATATCGAGCTTGAGTTAAGCTGACGCCCGTCATTCAATCCGACCGTTAGACGATTATGTCCGCAGCCCAACGCTTTCTTTCCGCACTCGAAACCGAACACCCGCTTCAGATCGTGGGTGCGATCAATGCCTATTCGGCGATGCTGGCCGAACACAGCGGCTTCAAGGCGATCTATCTGTCCGGCGGCGGCGTGGCGAACTGGTCCTATGGCCTGCCGGATCTGGGCATGACCACGATGAACGACGTGCTCGAAGACGTGCGCCGTATCACCTATGCCACCGATGTGCCGCTGCTGGTGGATATCGATACCGGCTGGGGCAGCGCATTCAATATCGGACGCACGGTCAAGCTGTTCGAAGGCGCGGGCGCGGCCTGTGTGCATATCGAAGACCAGGTGGCCGCCAAACGCTGTGGGCATCGCCCAGGCAAGGCGATCGTCTCCAAGGAGGAAATGGCCGAGCGCGTGACCGCGGCAGCCGATGCCCGCGACGAGATGCTGATCATGGCGCGCACCGATGCGCTGGCCGTCGAAGGCCTGGACTCGGCCGTCGAACGGGCCGCGGCCTGTATCGAAGCCGGCGCCGATTTCATCTTCGCCGAAGCGATGACCGACCTGTCGATGTACAAGCGTTTCACCGACCTCGGCGTGCCGGTACTCGCCAACATCACCGAATTCGGCCAAACCGAGCTCTATACCACCACCGAGCTGGGCGACCAGGGCGTGGCCATGGTGCTCTATCCGTTGTCTGCCTCGCGCGCCATGGCGAACGCGGCGCTGGACGTCTATGCCGCGATCCGCGGCGATAGCACCCAGAAGAACGTGGTCGATCGCATGCAGACGCGCAACGAACTCTACGAACACTTGGGCTATCACGAATACGAAGACAAGCTCGACGCCCTGTTCGGCGAAAACAAAGACCAGTAACCACACCTGACCGAAAACCCCGCCCAAGCCAACGAGACCCCGCCTATGAGACCGATCGTCGTTATTACTATTATCGTCGCAATCTTTCTGGGTCTGTTGATCTTCTGGCTTGCTGGCGGGCCTGGGGTGCTGACGCCGGACGCCGCCCAGACCGACAGCCAGCGCGACTCGGCCACACTGGCCGAGCGCGGGTCAGGCGATGCGGCAACCCGCGATGCGACAGCCGGCAGCGAGCAAGCCGCCAGCGCAGACGAGGGGAACGCGCAGATGCAGGCTTCAATCGAAGAACGCGGGTTCTGCGAACGCGACTTCGATCAGGTCGCAGAGCGCGAGGCCGATGTGCCTGACCTGCGCGAAGCCGGCGGGCTGGTGTATATCTTCGAACGCGAAGCCCGGCTCGACGATCCTTACGGCTGTGCCGATTTCTATCTCGCCCACGGTCTGGATATCGATGCCGAGGACCCGCGTGCGGGCAGCGATCAGCTCACCGGCCTGTTCTTCGCCATCCAGCGCAACGACCCCAAAATGCTGCGCTTCATGATCGACCACGGCGCCGACCTGCAGCACCGTGCCGGCAAGAACGATACACGCGCGATGGGCTATGCCTACTTCCTGGCCATCAAGGATCAGCGTATCGATCGCAATCGCATCATCGGCATGCTCGATAGCGAACTCACCCGCCAGGCCAGCGCCAACGACGAATCGCAGTCGAAGACCGCATCCACGCGCACGGCGGACGCTGCCTAAGCGCTTCCTGCGTACGCGTCATCGTTCGAGCGCGCACTCAGACACCCCGCGCATAAGACAATTTAGCGCGCAACGGGCCATTCAGAGGCGGTATACGCCGTGCCTGCAACGCGGCCGTTCGGATAGCGCCGCCGTTATTCTCCGGATTATCGTTTGCTTTCAAGCATCACCGACGCGCGTTGGCGTTCGCGCGATGCGCCGAGTCGCGGCTTGCTTGCACGCACCCTCGCCTTGCCGTAAAGATCGATTTTCAGATTGGCGACCGCCAGCGAGCCCACCGGCGCGGCTGGCTAACTGGCGCGATTAGAACAAAAGAGCGTCTAGCGCTCATACAAGCGAGGGAGACATCATGGGTGCGAACGGATTGAAGCACGCGCTATCGATTGTGCTGTGCTGCAGCGTATTGATACTGGCCGGCTGCAAAGACGACGGCAACGTCGTTTTGGCTAGCGCCGACAGCACCGGCGCCAACAGCGGCGACAGTGAAACACCGAACAACGACGGTAGTGGAGAAGATAACGGCGACGACACCAGCGCCCCAACGGTACCGGTCGCCGAAAGCCGCGCCGGGCGCGTCTACGACGAGACGCTGACCATCGCTACCAACGACGGCGGCACCGACGATATCGTGCTGACCGTGATGGAGCCGGCCGAGCTAGTGGCCGGCGAGAGCTATCCGCTGATACTGCACGGCCATGGATATGGCGGCAGCCGCAGCAAGACACCGGATGCATTCCAGCAACGCCTGCGTGACGCGGGCTACTACCTGATCTCGATCGATCAGCGGGGGTTCGGCGAAACCTCGAACACCGTGCGCGTGATGTCGCCCGATTTCGAGGGTCAGGATCTGGTCGGCGTGCTCGACTGGGCCGAGAACCTCGAAGGCCTGGCCCGACGCGCGAACGGCAAGATGAAGGTCGGCAGCTATGGTGGCTCTTACGGCGGCATGTACCAATGGCTACTCGCCGGCGCCGATCCCGAGGAACGCCTGCGCGTGATCGCACCCGATATCGCGCCCTACGACCTCACCTACGCGCTCGATCCGAACGAAGTGATCAAGAGCGGCTGGGTGCTGGCGCTGGTCGCCGCAGGCGAAGTGCCGATACTCGGTCTGGCGACCACGGGCGACCCGAGCGTCATCGTGGACCACGTGCTCGAACAGGTGCAGCGCGCCGAGGGCCTGCGCGAAGACCCGGTCATCTACGAAGCCGCCGTGCGCGGCGCGCTCACCAATCGTATTCCCGACGCGGCACTGAACCTGTTCCGCTATCACAGCCTGCGCTTTTTCTGCGAGAACGAGCCCGCGGGTTCGCAGGACGGATTCACCATCGGCGTGCCGGACCCACTTGAGGTCGCACCCGGCGGCTTGCACAAGATCGACGCCCTGATCACCCAAGGTTTTCGCGACACGTTGTTCAACTTCAACGATGCCGCCAACAGCTACGACTGCCTAAAAGCGCTTGGCGGCGATGTGCGACTGCTCACCCATCAGACCGGCCATATTCTGCCCGCGAGCCTGGGCACGGCCGGCCTCGAAGACCCGCTCGACCCGTTCTATGCCGCACTCACCCTGCCCGCATTCCAGGATGCCGGTGGCAGCCAGACCTGTGGCAGCCTCGATCTCTACGACGTGACCTTCGCCTGGTTCCAGGAAAAACTGCAGGCCGACAAGGGCGCGCTCGACGCCGCACTCGGCATCGGCGACAAACTCTGCCTGAGCCTTGCCGAAGGCGATGCGATTGCCACCGACACCATTCCCCGGGGCGGCGAATCGTTCGATATCGCAATGGACACGCCGGCCCTGTCCGGCACGCTCGGCATACTCGGCAGTGTGCTCGGCAGCGCCACGCGCGAGCCGTTGCTACAGACCCAGTCGTTCTATACCGCGCCGGTCGGTGGCGGCGTGGTCGCCGGCATTCCGCATATCGCGATCACGGTCGATCAGATCATCGACCCGGTCGGCGATTTGCTCGGCGGCATCCTGGGTCAGGAGCAACCCGGTGACTGTGCCATCGATGCACTCGCGCTCGGCTGTGATCCAATCTATTTCCTTGCGCTGGGCAAACGCGCGGCGGGCACGGCGCGCTGGGATCTCATCGACGATCAGCTCACGCCGCTGCGCGGTTTCGGCAGTCACGATCTGGATATGACGGGCATTGCCGAGCGCCTGTCGGAAGGCGACGAACTGGGCCTGCTGATATACGGGTTTCACCCGCAATATCCGGTGAGCTTCTCGCGCGATCTGCTGGTACCGGCCAGCACGATCAACGGCAGCGTCCAGATCCCGATTCTCGACCCGCAGGACTACGAAACGGGCGTCTAGAATTTCAGGTCGGCCCCGCCGCACGGCGGGGCCGGCCCATCACCGGCACGCGGGTCGCCTACGCGCCGGTAAGCAATTGCTGTGCTTCGCGATACTTGGCCGCGGTATTGTCGATCACCTGTTGCGGCAGGCGCGGGCCAGGCGCGGTCTTGTCCCAGTCCAGCGTTTCCAGATAATCGCGCACGTACTGCTTGTCGAAGCTCGGCGGGCTCATACCCGTGTCGTACTCGGAAACGGGCCAGAAACGCGACGAATCCGGCGTAAGGACTTCGTCGATGAGCACCAGTTGGCCGGCGGCATCCACGCCGAATTCAAACTTGGTATCGGCAATGATGATGCCGCGCTCGCGTGCATAGGCAGCCGCGTCCTTGTAGATCGACAAGGTGGCATCGCGCACCTCGGCGGCACGCTCGGCGCCGATCAGATCCACGACCGCATCGAAATCGATGGCCTCGTCGTGTTCACCGGCTTCGGCTTTCGTCGACGGCGTGAATATCGGTTCGGGCAACTGCTGTGCCTGTTTCAGCCCCGCCGGCAGTTCGATACCCGACACCGTGCCGGTGGCCTGATAGTCCTTCCAGCCGGAACCGATGATATAACCGCGTGCGACCGCTTCCACCGGCAACGCATCGAGACGCTTGACCAGCATCGCCCGCGACGCGACCTGTTCTATCTCTTCACCGGTGAGCACATCGGTCAGCGGTATGTCAGCTCGATGATCGGCGATCTGACCAGCAAACCGATCGAACCAGAAATTGGAGACGGCCGTGAGCACCGCGCCCTTGCCCGGAATCGGATCGGGCAGGATCACGTCGAACGCCGACAGGCGATCGGTGGCCACAATCAGCAAATGGTCATCACCCACCGCATAGACATCGCGCACCTTGCCGCGCATGAGCAGCGGCACGCTGTGCAGATCGGATTCAAATAATGTGTCGGGCATGGCACAGGCGCAGCGGCGGCGTTGAATGGATGACCGGCGCAATTCTATCAGCGCGCGCCCGGTGCGCTGTTATCAACCCACCCAGTAGCGCCCGCCTGTGGCGATGACGACAACCAACAGGCCGATGGCGAGATTGATGGCCGCAAAGAATCGCAGCTGGTTCATCGCCCGGAGGGCATCGGCCAGGGCACCCGCCGACAGCGCCACGCGCACGCGCCGCCAGGGCGAGAAGAACATATGCCCGAACAACAGAAACATCACCCAGCCCAGCGCCTGCATGAGATGGATATACAGCGGCACACCGGCCATGCCGCCGAGCATGAAAATCATGGTGTTACCGGTGACCAGCAGCACGATGATCGCAATCCATACCCAGAGGAAGAAGCGCCCCATCGCGGTGAATAGCAGCGGCAGCCGTTCGGCCAGCGGCACGGACGAAGCGGCCGGGCGCAAAATACCAACCAGAAAGAATAGCCCGCCCACCCAGATAACGGCGGCAAGCGCATGCAACGCGATAAGAACGCTCATTCAAGCTCGACTGACATAGACAATCCGCAAAGCGTAAACTAGCGCCGCTGTCCGATCCACGGTTTTGAATCATGTCCCGATCCAAATACGCGCCGCTCATCGCGCCCTCGATTCTCGCTGCCGACCTCGCCGCACTGGGCGACGAATGCGAAGCGGTCATCGACGCTGGCGCCGACTGGATTCATTTCGATGTGATGGATAACCACTACGTGCCGAACCTGACCTTCGGCCCGCCGGTCGGCGCGGCGCTGGCCAAGCGCCTCAAGGCCCGGCATCCGAACGTGCCGATCGACGTACATCTAATGGTCAAACCGGTGGATGCCATGATCAGCGCGTTTGCGGAAGCCGGCGCGACGTCGATCACCTTTCATCCGGAAGCCAGCGAACATGTCGACCGCAGCCTGCAACTGGCACGCGACGCCGGCTGCAAGACCGGGCTCGTATTCAATCCCGCCACGCCGCTGGAATGGCTGAAATACGTGCTCGACAAGGTCGATATCGTGCTGATCATGTCGGTGAACCCCGGCTTCGGCGGCCAGAAATTCATTGAAGAAGCCATTGGCAAGATCGCCGAGGCCCGCGAGATCATTGATGCCTCGGGCCGCGATATCCGGCTGGAGGTCGACGGCGGCATCAAGACCGACAACATCAAGCGTGTGGCCGATGCCGGCGCCGATACGTTCGTCGCCGGCTCGGCGATCTTCGGCCAACCCGACTATGCGAAAGTCATTGCCGACATGCGTGCCGAACTCGCCTGAGCGAGCGAAGGAGAACGACAACCGGCGGGCCGGTGAACAAACGCTTTGGCGTGGGTCTCCACGTCAGAAGCGGTAGCCGACACCCACGCTGTAAATCATGGCGTTGATCTCGAGTTCGATGTCGGCGTCGCCGACTGCGATGTCTTCGCCGTAACCCAGCAGACCGAGCGTATTGGCCAGGGCCTGATTGTTGAGCCGGACGTTCACATCCGACAGACTGCCTTTCACGGTCGCGCCACCGATATAGCGCGCGTCCGCAAAGCCGTAAAAACCACCCTGCGGCGAGCCGATATCCACGCCGGCCTGCAGAATATAGCCCGGCGTTGACGATACATCGAAACCGGGATCGCTCACCTCGGTGAGCACATCGTTGCTGATCTCGGCATCGTAGTTGTAAAGATAGATGCCGCCGCCGCCCAGATAGGGCCGTACGAATGCATCCGGAAAGGGGTGGTAGGTCAGCGTCATCATGATCGGCAGACTCTTCACAGTGCCCAGTTCGCGACCGAGCGGCGGGATGCCGGTATCCAGCAGCCCAGTAGCCGAATTAACCGCGGAACCCAGATCGCTGAGGGTCTGACCGAGCGCCTGTTCAAGCACGCTATCGCCGGTGACCAGATTACCCAGATCCGCCGTGGGCGCGAGCGACTGATCCCGTAACGTGCCCGGCTGCGCGATGAAATCGATATCGATCGGCTTGCCGATGATGGTTTCGAAGGACAGATGACGACCGGTCCCCGGGATGTTGTAGCCGACCCCGATCGTCGCGATCGACTGATTGGCTATTGTTGCGGTGGCGCCGGCAATACGGCCTTTGCCCACCGCCAGCGAGGCCGGAAACTCGACGCCGGACAAATCCAGCTCCGAACTTTCGAGCTGACTGAAATCAAGATACGACACGCCGGGCTTTATATAGAGCTTGTCCTTAACGAAACGGTCGTAGAAACCACGGTGCGACGTATCGACATCATCGCGCGCCCCGGGTACAGCCGCCGCTTCTTCGTCATTCGCGCGGGCAGCACGACACGGCAGCGTACCGGCAGCGAGAACAAAACACAGGGCAATAGCCCAGGCGGTCGGGCGATACTGGACAACAGGCATAGGCATCTCCTCCTTTTGGTATGAGCACACGGCTCCACGCCTCGCTGCCTGTATCCCCCACGACGACATGCCATCGCGCGACCGACGCACAACTTACTGATTGCGCGCCAGTTATCCGCCGATAAGCGTAGAAGCCGATGGTTGCAAAACCTATCACTACGATATCTATAAAAACAATTATTTTCAGACCTGTAGCGACCGCCATCCGGCGCAAACCGCGTGGTTCCTTGATTTGGCACCGGCGATATCGAAAGAAATATTTTCCGAATTCATTATGTCCGCACGTCATTCTTCGGTCGTAGCGCAAAATACGCTGCACGATCAGTAGCCTCGAGCGCGATTTCGATGCATCTACAGCTGTGGCGGCAAACAATGACGCACGAGGTGTCAGCCTATTAACCTTGTCAGCGCTACCCGAGGCAGAATGGGAAGCACTGGTGCCGTATCGCCGGCTCTCCTATAAGGCGTAGCAGCTCTATACAGCGGCCGACCGGAAAACCCGATCACCGGGCCGGCGGGTAAGTCCGCGGGTGTGACTTGGCAAGGCGGATCAGATAAGTCAGCATTGACTTACCGTGGCGCGCGGCGCGCCTGCGACGAATGACGACCGACATGACACCGAATCGATTCAAAAACACCGCCAACCGCGCTTTTGATGCGGCTTGGCGATGGCGAGAAGACGACTGGCGAGGCTGAATAGCCTGGACATTGTCTCGCGCGTATTACCCTGCTCTTACGGCTGGCCGAGCGCGCACTTCTTGCGATTTTCGATCGAGTGACTTCATGAACAATTCGTCTGCTTCCCACCGCGAATCCACCCATTCGCTTCAACATCCGCGCGTGCCGCTGGTAGTCGAGGCATTGGCCGATCTCGACACGCCGCTGTCGACCTATCTCAAACTGGCCGACGCGCCCTACTCGTTTCTGCTGGAATCGGTCCAGGGCGGCGAGCGCTGGGGCCGGTATTCGATTATCGGCCTGCCCTGTGCCGAGCGTATTCGCGTACGCGGCCACACGCTGGTGCACGAACGCGACGACGCGGTTCTCGAACAGATCGAGACCGACGATCCGCTGGCCTGGATTCAAGCCTTCAACGATGCGCGCCCATTGCCGCGCCTACCGGAGCTGCCGCGCCTGACCGGCGGGCTGGTCGGCTATTTCGGCTACGACACGATTCGCTATATCGAGCCGCGTCTGGCGGCCGGCGGTGCCGGCAAGGACGACCCGCTCGGTCTGCCGGATATCCTGCTGCTGATCGCCGAAGAGCTGGTCATCTTCGACAATCTGTCGGGCAAGCTCTATTGCGTTGCGCATTACGTAGACGGCGACGAGGCCGATCGTGAGCGCGTAGCCCGCCGGCTCGACGCGCTGCTCGATCGTCTCGAACAGCCGTTGACCACCAGCACGACGCGAGCAAACGCCGACGAGGCCCCGTCCGAGTTGCTCGACGACAGCCGCTTCGTGTCCGGTCTGACCCAGACCGGTTATGAAGACGCGGTGCGTCGTATTCGCGACTACACCCAGGCCGGCGACGTGATGCAGGTAGTGCCGAGCCAGCGTCTCTCGGCGCCGTTCAACGCCGAGCCGATGTCGTTGTACCGGGCGCTGCGCAGCCTGAACCCCTCGCCGTACATGTATTACTTCAACTTCGGCGACCATCACGTGGTCGGCGCCTCGCCGGAGATTCTGGTGCGCGCCATGGACGGCGAAGTCACCGTGCGTCCGATCGCCGGCACGCGCAAGCGCGGCGCCACCGCGAGCGAAGACGAAGCCCTGGCCGAAGATCTGCTCAAAGACCCGAAAGAGATCGCCGAGCATCTGATGCTCATCGACCTCGGGCGGAACGATGTCGGGCGCGTATCGCAGCCGGGTAGCGTGAAGCTGACCGAACGCATGGCCATAGAGCGCTACTCGCATGTCATGCATATCGTCTCGAACGTCACCGGCAAGCTGCGCGACGACCTCACCCCGATGGATGCACTGCGTGCCGCCTTCCCGGCCGGCACGCTCTCCGGCGCACCCAAGATCCGGGCGATGGAAATCATCGACGAAATCGAGCCGGTCAAACGCGGCGTCTATGGCGGCGCGGTGGGCTATCTGGCCGGCAATGGCAGCATGGATCTGGCGATTGCCATTCGTACCGCCGTGCTCAAGGACGGCGAGATTCATGTCCAGGCCGGTGGCGGCATCGTGGCCGATTCGCAGCCGACCGCCGAATGGGAAGAAACCATGAACAAGGCCAAGGCCGTGATGAAAGCCGCGGCCATCGCCGAGCGCGGGCTCAGTACACGCGCGCAGGCCAGCACACCGCGCAACGGGGGTGACGCATGATTCTCATGCTCGACAACTACGATTCGTTTACCTACAACCTGGTGCAGTACCTCGGCGAGCTTGAGGCCGAAGTCCACGTGGTGCGTAACGATCAGGTCACGGTCGAAGATATCGAAGAACTCAAGCCGGCCGGCATCGTCGTCTCGCCCGGCCCGTGTACGCCGGATGAAGCGGGCGTATCGGTCGAGCTGATCCAGCGTCTGGCCCATCGGCTGCCGATCTTCGGCGTATGCCTGGGGCATCAGGCGCTGGGCCAAGCCTACGGCGGCAAGGTGACCCGCGCACGCCAGGTCATGCACGGCAAGACATCGGTGATTCGGCATACCGGGCGTGGCGTATTCGAGAATCTCGACGATCCGCTTACCGCCACACGCTATCACTCGCTCATCGTCGCCCGCGACGGCCTGCCGGCCGATTTCGAGATCACGGCCTGGACCGAGACCGAAGACGGCGAAATGGACGAAATCATGGGCCTGATTCATACGCCGACGGGCGCGGAAGGCGTGCAGTTTCATCCGGAATCGATCCTGTCCGAACACGGCCATGAAATGCTGCGCACCTTTCTCAAACGCTGCGGCGAAGGCCAGCCCGCCACGGGAGAAGCCCAGTGATCGACAAGGAGTTGATGAACCATATCGTCGCCGGGCGCGATCTCTCGGCCGAACGCATGCATCAGGCGATGACCGCGATCATGACCGGTCAGGCCACCGCAGCTCAGATCGGCGGTTTTCTGATCGCCATGCGCATGAAAGGCGAAACGGTGCCGGAGATTGCAGCCGCCACGACCGTCATGCGCGAACTGGCCACCGATGTGCCCGTGGACCCGGCACTGGCCGATCAACTCGTGGATACCTGCGGCACGGGCGGCGATGCCGCCGGGCTCTTCAATGTTTCCACGGCCGCGGCATTTGCCGTGGCGGCCGCGGGCGGGCATGTCGCCAAACACGGCAACCGCTCGGTTTCCAGCTCTTCGGGCAGTTCGGATCTGCTCGAAGCCGCCGGCGTAGCAATCGACACATCGCCCGAGCAGGTGGCCGAATGTATTCGCCGGCTGGGGGTGGGTTTCATGTTCGCGCCGGCCCATCACGGCGCCATGAAATATGCGGTCGGCCCGCGACGCGAGCTGGGCGTACGCACCATCTTCAATATCATCGGCCCGCTCACCAACCCGGCCGGCGCACGCAATCAAGTCATGGGCGTGTTCAACGGCCATCTGTGTGAACCGTTGGCCGAGGTGCTGCAGCGCCTGGGCAGCCGCCACGTGATGATCGTGCACGGCGAGGACGGGCTCGATGAACTCTCCATCAACGCCCCGAGCCGGGTCGCCGAATTGAAGGACGGCAAGATCTCGACCTACAAGATCGCCCCGGAAGATGTCGGCCTAGAACGCGGTTCGCTGGACGGCCTACGGGTGAAGTCCGCGGCCGAGAGCCTGGAGATCGTGCGCGATGTGCTTGCCGGCAAGGCCGGGCTCGCGCTCGACATGGTTGCGTTCAATGCGGGCGCAGCGCTATATGTCGCCGGCCATGCGCCCGATATTGCCGCGGGCGTCTCGCAGGCTCGCGAGGTGCTGCTCAGCGGTGCTGCCGGCGAACGCATGGCAGCGCTTTCCGAACTCACCCAAACGATGACCGGCCGCGTCGGCATGGTGAACTCATGAGCGTACGTACGACCGATACGATCCTCGACCGCATCCTCGTGCGCAAGCGCGAAGAAATCGATGCGTTTCGTACCCAGACCTCGACCGCAGAACTGAACGCCGCCGTCGAACGCGCCTTCGCGCCGCGCGGCTTCGCCGATGCGCTGCGTGCCAAAGCGCCACGCGCAGTGATCGCTGAAATCAAAAAGGCATCACCCAGCAAAGGGCTGATCCGCGAGGATTTCGACGTCGCCTGGCTGGCCGAGCGCTATGCCGCCGGCGGCGCGGCCTGTCTGTCGGTACTCACCGATCGCGATTTCTTTCAAGGCGACAACGACTTTCTGGCCCTGGCCCGCCAGGCCTGCGACCTGCCCGTGCTACGCAAGGATTTCATGATCGATACCATCCAGGTCGATCAGGCCCGTGCCATGGGCGCCGACTGCATTCTCCTGATTGCCGCCGCCCTGAATACCGAACTCATGGCCGAACTCGCCGATCGCGCCTTCGAACTGGGCATGGACGTACTCGCCGAAGTGCACGACAGCGAAGAACTCGAACGCGCGCTCGAACTCCCAGAGCGCACGATTCTGGGTATCAACAACCGCGATCTACACACCTTCGAGACCACTCTCGATACGAGCATCGACCTCCGCGATACCATTCCCCCCAATCGGCTTTTGGTCAGCGAAAGCGGTATTCATACACCGGCCGACCTGACCCAACTCGCAGAGGCCGGTTTCGGCGCGTTCCTGATCGGCGAGTCCTTCATGCGTGAGCCCGATCCTGGTACCGCGTTGTGCGCGTTGCTGGATCCACTCCGATAGCAGTCGCAACCCCAGCCGCGCGATAACACCCGCCCGACAAGCCAGTCCCCGGCTTTCTGCGGACACTTTCGTGTTCGTGGCACAGCTGTGAGTGCGCGTTTCACGTCGGCCGGCGCACAGAAATCTCGACCCAAACAAAAACCCGTATGCGGCCTGTCTCAGCTGAAAAAGCCAGCTATCGAGCCGGTTCCAGCAAAGCCCATTTGCGCGCGCAGCTCACGGAAAAATAGAGAAAAATACAAAACCCCCTTTTAAAACTGATAATCCGATATCTGTCTTTTAAATTCATTTTATTCTACATACAAAGAACTAATAAGAATCAAAAATTATTGTTTCTCAAAATTTTTTTTCGCATGAAGCCCGCGTTTCGAGACACCTTCAAAATAAAGCGGCTCTCGTATTTTCTTGAGCTTTTTAGTGGGCTACAAATACGTGACAAGTCGAATGTGGTTGTGGTTTGGTTTTTCCAAGTGCACGCGCAATGGTGCGATGCGCAGTACCAAACGGAGGGGGACTCAGATGAAAAGGAATCAGGTAATAGCATTCCTGCTGCTACTGCTCACTATCGCCCTGGTGGGCTGCAACGGCGACGGAAACGTCGATATCGGTGGCGACTCTCAGCCCGATCAGACGCCTGTAAGCACCACGCAGAATAGCGATCAGGACAGTGCCATCGACGCCAACGACAACTGCCCGCTTGTTGCAAATGAGGACCAGAGCGATCTCGACAACGACGGTATCGGCAATGCTTGCGCTAACGATGTCGATGGCGACGATTTCGCGAATGGGCAGGATAACTGCACGTTCACGAGCAACAGTGGCCAGACCGATGTCGATGACGACGGTATAGGCGCCGCCTGCGACACGAACAACGATGGAGATGCCGATGGCGTCGATGATGGCATCGACAACTGCCCGGCGGTCGCCAATCCACTACAGACCGATACCGACCATAACGGCGTCGGCGACGCCTGTGATGACGACACAGATGGTGATGGCGTGGAAGATGACGTCGATAACTGCCCGGTCGCAGCCAATAACGAGCAGGCCAATAGCGACGACGACAGTGTCGGCGATATGTGTCAGGGCGATACAGACAACGACGGCGTGGCTAATGCCGACGACAATTGCCCGGCCATTCGCAATCCGGATCAAACCGATACCGACGGTGACGACACGGGTGATGCATGCGATACGACGCCGGGTACGGATAACGGTGGTAGCGGCGGTAACGGCGGCGGTAATGCCAATGTCGCCAGCTGCAGCGTGCACCCGAGTACACCGTTTACGCCGATCATCGACCCGAATGCCACGGTCATGACCCAGACCTCGGCCACCTGCTTGCTGTGCGGCGTTACAAATACGCGTGCGGCGATCGACAGCAATCTCGACAACGCCGCTAACATCTCGGTACCCGTAGGCCTTCCGTTGCTTGGCGGCAGCGATGCCTCGCTCACGATATCAAGCACTCAGGCGGATGACTTCGATCCCGGCCAGGCCGGTCTGGTGCTGTCTTCGCCCGATTCGCTACTCGACCTGGAGTTGATCGAAGGCATCACGATCGGCGTGTTGCGCAACGGCGTGCTCGTCGACGAAGCAACCAGTAGCAACCTGTTGGTGCTGGATCTGGTCGGCCTGCTGTCCAGCGATGACCGTCGTCTGGTTACATTCGAAACGGATGAAACGTACGACGCCATCCGGATCAGTCTCAATGGCGCGGCAAGCGTGCTGTCGAGCCTGGATGTCTATGCAGGCTGCGCGCAGACCGGCACATTGGATACGGTCACAGCGACCCAGCCGTAAACAAGGCGGCCTTCGGATCGGGGCGGGCTGATGCTCGCCCCGATTCCGTTTCGCCAGAGATATTGGCCGTCACGTCGCGACGATATCTGGTATCCGTTGCGCGGGCGCCGCACTTGCGCGGCAACGATTACGCGCCAGGCGACACTTTTTTTGTCTTCGAGCGGCCCCATCGTCGATCCATCACCCCGACGATCACGACCGTAAATGAAAGCAACTATCGATTGGCAGGGCCAGCTTCAGTTCTCCGGGACCGCTGATAGCGGCCACGAAGTCACCATCGACGGGCCGCCTGATATCGGCGGCGAAAACGCCGGCTTCCGGCCCATGGAAATGATCCTTCTGGGCGTGGGCGGCTGCAGTGCCATGGACGTGATGCATATCCTCAAGAAGTCGCGCCAAGAGGTGACCGGCTGCCGTATTGAAGTGGACGGCACGCGCGCGAGCACCGACCCGAAGGTATTCACCGATATCCACTTGCAGTTTTTCGTCGCCGGCGAGAACCTCAACGAAAAGCATGTCGCACGCGCCGTGCAACTGTCGGCCGAGAAGTACTGTTCAGCCTCGATCATGCTGCAGTCGAGTGTGAACATCACGCACGATTACACGATCGAAGCCGGCTGATCGAGTGATGCGCGCCCGTTACGCTTGACGTGCGCGCTCGGGCGCGGATACTGCGCCATTTCATCGCCTATTGAACCCGGTCGAATAACGCAGCACAGGGCGCGACGTGCTGAAATCGGCAGCCAGCCCACGTTGAACTCGACCGCTCAGGCTTACACCGCACCCCCATTGAATTCGCCATGGAAAAACTGCGCCTGCACGGCTTCAACAATCTGACCAAGTCGCTGTCGTTCAACATCTACGACATCTGCCATGCGCGTACGCAAGAGCAGAAGAAGGCGTATGTCGCCTATCTCGACGACATGTTCAGCGCCGACCGGCTAACCCAGATTCTCACCGAAGTCTCGGACATCATCGGCGCGCATATCCTCAATATAGCCCGCCAGGACTACGAGCCCGAGGGCGCGAGCGTGACCATTCTCATCGCCGAAGAAGCCGCCTACGACGGCCCCACGCCGGATGCTGTGGTCGGCCATCTCGACAAGAGCCATATCACCGTGCATACCTATCCGGAGTTTCATCCGGACAACGGTATTTCGACGTTTCGGGCCGATATCGATGTCTCGACCTGCGGGCTGATCTCGCCGCTCAAGGCGCTCGATCATCTCATTCACAGCTTCGAATCCGACGTGGTATCGATGGATTACCGCGTGCGCGGTTTCACGCGTGATGTGGACGGCGTGAAGCACTTCATCGATCACGAGATCAATTCGATCCAGGACTATATTCCTGAAGACATCTGCAACCGTTACCAGATGATCGACGTGAACGTGCTTGCCGAACGCATCTTCCATACCAAGATGCGGCTTACCGAGTTTTCGCTGGACGACTATCTGTTCGCCGAAAAAGCGGCGGACCTATCCGAAGAAGAAGCCGCAGAGCTTACGGATCGAATCGAATCCGAGGTCAACGAAATCTTCTACGGGCGCAATTTCGCCAACGGCGCAAACGACAGCGAATAAAGCGCGCGTGCACGCCGTGGCGCGCATCGTGCATATGCAGATATTGGCTCGTGCACCTGATCTTTTTCATCGGCCACACCGTGTGTTGTCCCTAGCGAGGTAGAGCCGTGGAGTTGCGCCCCGACCAGTTTCAGCGCCAGATCGAAACCCAGCCCCTGGCCCGCTGCTATCTGCTGGCCGGCGACGAACCGCTGCAGGTGCTCGAGGCCGCGGATGCGCTGCGCGCTGCTGCACGCCATCAGGGCTTCGACGAACGTGAAGTGCTCCATGCCGAGCCCGGTTTCGACTGGGGCCAGCTGGCCAGCGCCGGCGCGAGTCTGTCGCTGTTTTCGGAAAAACGCCTGCTCGAGCTGCATCTCACCGACAAGGGCCCCGGCAAGCCCGGCAGTGCGGCGATCAGCGACTATGCCAAGAACGCGCCCGATACGACGCTGCTTTTGATCGTGGCTACGCCGCTTGCGGCCAGCGCCCGTAAAAGCGCCTGGTACAAGGCCATGTCCAAAGCCGGAGTGGCAATGTACGCTTGGCCGCTGCCCGGCGCACGCATGGCGCAATGGGTAGAGCAACGCGCGCGTGCGAACGGGCTGGCGCTCGATCGCGACGCGGTCGCACTGCTGGCCGAACAGACCGAAGGCAATCTCTTGGCCGCCGCCCAGGAAATCGATCGTCTTGCGCTACTGCACCCGAACGAAACCATCGGAGCGGCCGAAATCGCGGCGGCCGCGAGCGATCACAGCCGTTTCGGCATTTTCGACCTGCCCGCCAAAGCACTGGCCGGCGATAGCGTCAGTGCGTTGAAAACGCTCGCCAAACTGCGCGCCGAAGGCGTGGACGCGATACCGATCACCTGGGCGCTGGTGCGTGAAATCCGCATGCTTTATCAGGCCGCGCTTGCCGCGCGTGCCAACCGGCTGGATGCCATGCTGGGCAAGATCTTCATGCCGCCCGCGCGCAAGCGCCAGCTCGGCGAAGCCGCGACACGGGCCGATCCGAACATGCTGTCCGAGTTGCTACGCCGCGCATCCAGGCTGGATCAGGTCAACAAAGGCGCAGCCGTCGGGCGCGCGTGGGACGAACTGGTAACATTGACCCTCGGTCTGGCGGGCGAGCCACCGCGCACGTCCTGCCTTGTATCCAATCGTTTCCAGTAAAACCAGAAGTCATGAGCGCCAATTTAAGCGATCGCGAAAACCAGGACAGCAGTCCGCAAACCCGTATCGAACGGCAGATGCAGGCCATGGGCAAGCGTGCCCGGGCCGCAGCCCGTCATATGGCCGCCGCCGAACCGGGGGCGAAAAACGCCGCGCTGTTCGCGATTGCCGAAGCCCTGATCGCCGGGCGCAGCAGCATTCTGGCGGCTAATGCCCGCGACATGCGCGACGGGCGAGACGAGCTCGACACCGCCCTGCTCGAACGTCTCGAACTCAACGACAAGCGCCTCGAACAGATGGCCGAAGGCCTGCGCCAGGTCGCCGCCCTGGCCGATCCCATTGGCGGCATCACCGATCTCAACTACCGGCCCTCCGGTATTCAGGTCGGTCGCATGCGCGTGCCGCTGGGCGTGATCGGCATCATCTACGAATCGCGTCCGAACGTGACCGCCGATGCCGCCGCGCTGTGTCTGAAATCCGGCAACGCAGCGATTCTGCGTGGCGGCTCGGAAGCCACCCATAGCAATCAGGCGATCGCAGCCTGTATTAGTCGCGGGCTCACCGACGCCGGGTTGCCTGCCGATGCCGTCCAGGTGGTGGAAACCACGGATCGCGCCGCGGTCGGTGCATTGCTGCGCATGCCCGAACATGTAGATGTGATCGTGCCGCGCGGCGGCAAGGGCCTGATCGAATTCGTGGCCGACAACGCCCAGATGCCGGTGATCAAGCATCTCGATGGTGTGTGTCATGTCTATATCGACGATGATGCCGATATCGAAAAGGCCATCGCCATCGCGGTGAATGCCAAGACGCAGCGGTATGGCACCTGTAATACGATGGAGACGCTGCTGGTCGCAGACTCGATCGCCGAGGACGTACTCAAACCGCTCTCCCAGGATCTGCGCCAGGCCGGCGTTGAACTGCGCGGCTGTCAGCGCACGCGCAAGCTGCTGGGCGCGAGCGTCAAGCCAGCTGCGGACGCCGACTGGGCCGAGGAATACCTGGCACCGGTGCTCGCGATCAGGATCGTCGACCACATGGACGAGGCAATCGACCATATCGAAACCTGGGGTTCGCACCATACCGATGCGATCGTGACCGAAAGCGTGACCAAGGCGCGGGCATTCATGCGGGCCGTGGATTCGTCGTCGGTCATGGTCAACGCGTCGACACGCTTTGCCGACGGCTTCGAATATGGCCTGGGTGCGGAAATCGGTATTTCCACCGACAAGCTGCATGCGCGCGGCCCCGTCGGTCTGGAAGGCCTGACATCGCTCAAGTATGTCGTGTTCGGCGACGGCCACGTTCGCTAGCCTTGATCGCTCTCGGAGAATTATTTTGAGCACGGCCCCTGTCGGTGTCCTTGGCGGCACGTTCGATCCCGTTCACAACGGCCATCTGCGCCTGGCCATGGAAATGGCCGTAGCACTTGAGCTTGCGCATGTGCGCCTCGTTCCCTGCGCGCGCCCGCCCCATCGCGGCGCACCCACGGCATCGCCCGGACAGCGTTCGAAATGGATTCGGGTAGCGGTCAGCGACGAGCCACGCCTGCGGCTGGACGACCGCGAACTGCTGCGCGACGGCCCCTCCTATACCGTCGATACGCTGGCTTCGATGCGTGCCGAGATGCCGGATACGCCGCTATGTCTGATCATGGGCCGCGACGTGTTCGCCAAACTGCCCCAATGGCATGAATGGGAACGCATTTTCGATAGCGCCCATATCGTGCTTATCGACCGCCCCGGTATCGACTGTGAGCTCGACGGCGCCGCCGCCGAAGCACTGACCCAGCGCCAGACGGACAGCCACGAGGCATTGCATCGCACGCTTTGTGGCCATATCTATACGTACATGCCGCCGCCGCTTGTCATTTCGGCAAGTTATATCCGCGAGCTGCTTCAGCGCGGTGAAAGTCCGCGCTACCTCTTGCCCACGGCTGTGCTCGACGACATTATGGATGCAGGCGTCTATCAGTCCCAATCGGCCACGGCCGCGAGTCAATGAATCTACAAGACAAGCCCGAATCCGCCCGCAACAGCGATCCGCAGATCAATGCGTTGCTCGAGCTGGCCATCGAAGCCGTCGACGAACTCAAGGGCGAATCCGTCCAGGTGCTTGATGTCGCCGCGCTGACCACCATTGCCGATCATATGGTCATCTGTAGCGGTCGCTCGGCACGCCACGTCAAACGACTCGGCGAAACCGTGATCGCCCATGCCAAGGACGCCGGCATCAAGCCCCGCGTGGAAGGCCTGACTCAGGCCGAGTGGGTGCTCATCGATCTCAACGGCGTGGTCGTGCATATCATGCAGCCGGTTACGCGCGCCTACTACCAGCTGGAAAAACTCTGGGACATGGACGCGATCGCTGGCGAAAGCTCGACCACTCACTAGCCTTTCGGGGCGACGGCAATGCGAATACGCCTGCTGGCGGTCGGCCGGCGCATGCCCGCGTGGGTCACGAGCGCTTATGACGACTACGCCAAGCGCCTGCCACACGAGTGTCGGCTGGAACTCACCGAAATCGCACCCGGTAATCGCAAGGGCCAGAGCCACAAGCCCGAACGCGCCATCGCCGATGAGGACCGACGCATCTGCGACGCGCTCTCCGGCGATCAGGACGTGATTGCGCTCGCCATCGATGGCAAGCCATGGACAACCGAGCAACTTGCAGCCCAGATGCGCGAATGGCTGGCCGATGGGCGCGACAGAGCCCTGCTCGTCGGCGGCCCGGATGGGCTCGGCCCCAACAGTCTCGCGCGCGCCCACCGGCGTTGGTCGCTGTCGCCGTTAACGCTGCCACACCCGCTGGTGCGTGTGATTCTGGCCGAACAGCTGTTTCGCGCGCACAGTATTCTGACCGGCCATCCTTATCATCGCGGTTGAGCTCAGCACACTCGAAGCGCGCCGGACGGCTTGCAGACGCGCATGCTGTGCGCAGACAATCGAACGTATGGCACTGAATTCGCACAATCTGTTTCGTATCCACGCGCTTGTGCGCGGCACGCGGTGAGCGCCTCCGGGCAGACAGCGGCCGAGCTCGAATCGCCGCGTATCGAGATTCTGGTCAACGTCTCGCAGGGCGAAACCCGGGCAGCCCACCTGGAAAACGGCGTGCTGCAGGAAATCTATATTCAGCGCGATGCCACCGGTAGCGTGGTCGGCAATATCTATCTGGGCAAGGTGCAGCGTGTGCTGGCCGGAATGCAGGCTGCGTTTATCGACGTTGGCCTGCCACGTGCCGCATTTCTGCAGATTTCGGACATGGTTCGCCGACCGGCCGAAACGCAGGATGTCGCGCCCAGAATTCAGAACCGGCTGAACCAGGGCGACCGGATACTGGTTCAAGTCTCCAAGGATGCGATGAGCACCAAGGGTGCGCGCCTGACCACCGACCTGGCGATTCCGTCGCGGTTTCTGGTTTATATGCCTTACAACCCGCGTATCGGCGTGTCCGCGCGTATCGAAAACGAAGCCGAACGCGAACGCCTGAGTAGCTCCGTCGCGAGTATTCGGGAAGAACTGGGACTGACCGGCGGATTCATTGTGCGCACCGTGGGCGACGGCGCCCCGCATCACGCGCTGGCCGCGGATATGCGTTTTCTCGCCACGGTGTGGAACGACATACTCACCCAGAGCCGCACGGTGCCCCCGGAAACCCTGCTATACGGCGATCTCGCCCTGCCGATTCGCATGCTGCGCGACATGCTCACGCCTGAAGTCGCAGCGATCACGATCGACGACGAAGCTGCCTGGCAGGAGATGACCGGCTTTACCCAGCGTTTCGCACCCGAATTCACCGAGCGCACCCTGCATTACACCAAACCGGTACCGCTGTTCTCTCAATACGGTGTCGAAGAAGCCATCGAGCGCGCGCTGGCGCCGAAGGTGCCGCTGCGCTCCGGCGGTTTCCTGATCATCGAACAGACCGAGGCCATGGTCACCGTCGATGTGAACACCGGCGGCTATGTCGGCACGCGCAGCCTCGAACAGACCGTCTTGCGTACCAATATCGAGGCCGCCAACACCGTCGCGCGCCAGCTACGGCTGCGCAATCTCGGTGGCATCATCGTGATCGATTTCATCGACATGGTCGACGCCGACCACAAGGCCCAGGTCCTCACCGCGCTGCGCGCCGCGCTCGATGCCGATCCGGCCAAAACGAGCGTCGGCGCGATCTCGCCGCTCGGGCTGGTCGAAGTCACGCGCAAGCGTACCCGCGAATCATTGCAGCAGCTCATGTGCCACGCCTGCGAAACCTGCCAGGGCCGTGGCTTCGTCAAGACAGGCGAGACCGTGTGCTTCGGGCTGTTTCGCGAAATGACGCGGATCGCGCACAGTCAACGCGTCGAGGAACTGCTGATTCTGGCCTCGCCCGATATCATTGGTTTGCTGCTCGACGAGCTTTCGGGCGCCTTCCACGAGGTGTGTACCAACACCGGTCTGCCGGTGCGCCTGCAGTCCGAATCGCTCTACACACCGGAACAGTTCGATCTGGTGGTGATGTAAGCTGTGTTGGTATACGACGCCTGCACACGATCGGCCCCGGGGCCGGCAGTTCGTGAGGGGTCGATAACGCTGCGCTGCGGCCCCCGGCCAAGACCGTGCCGCAACCGACTCATCGCGAACCCTGACCGCGCGCGTGTGTCGGAACACCATCGCATCCGTCTGATCGCTGCCCGACACGTTCATGCCCGCTACGCGCTTTGCCAATTTCTGTTCAAACCGGTACGGATCGCGCGGACCTCGGCTTGCGGCTGCGCATCGTGAGCCACTACACACACCCGCCGCCATCTTGAACCGTGCGCCGGATGCGCATGGCTAGCACGACGATCATCAAACGCGCGCTGGTGGTTACCGTCGCCAGCCTCGTCATCCTGGCCGGGCTGCTGGTGGGCGGCGTGCGCTTGATCGATCATCTCGTACCCAGCTATCGCGAGGCGCTGGCTGAACGTATCGGCCGGCGTATCGATGCTGATATCCAGATCGACGCGATCGAACTGCGCTGGCAATGGACTGGGCCATTGCTGGAGCTGGCCGACGTACGCGTGACCC
Organism: Salinisphaera shabanensis E1L3A; assembly: GCF_000215955.2. Lineage (GTDB taxonomy): Bacteria > Pseudomonadota > Gammaproteobacteria > Nevskiales > Salinisphaeraceae > Salinisphaera > Salinisphaera shabanensis. The sequence continues at coordinate 70,548 of NZ_AFNV02000011.1, read as the reverse complement.
GTCACGGCTTCGATAAGCCCGCGGTTACGCTCGCAAGCCTTGGCCTGCATTTTTCCTTTACCGATCTCATCGACGGCAAACGCCTGCCCGATGGACTGGTGCTGGAACAGCCAACGGTCGCGGTACGCCGCGGCGACGACGGCCGCCCGCAACTCGAATACTGGTCGCGCCCGGACGACGAACCGCTGGACTGGGACACCATCAACGAGCGCCTGGCCCTGCTGCATACCGCCACCATCAGCGATGCCGATATCACCCTGCTCGACGAAGCGCTGCCGGACGGGCGCGCGCGTATCGAGCGTCTCGATGCCCATATCGCCCATCGCGGCAACGACAGCTATGCCCTGCGTTTCAATCTCGACGGCCCGGACTGGCTGAAGCAGGCCGACGGCAAGGCGCGTTTTTCCGGGCGGCTGCCCGCCATAGACGATGCCGACTTCGAATTCACCGTGGATGGACTCGACACACCCGCGCTCGCCCATAGCGCTCAAGCTATCGATGCCGCGCTTTTTAACCAGCTCTCGGGCGGTCGCCTGTCGGCCGATATCAACGGCCGCTGGCAACAGGGGCACTTGGTCCATGCCAAGGCTCAGCTCGATCTCGATGCGGTACGCGACGACACGGCCAACGCCGATCTGTTGCCGAAGCTGTCCACCACCTTCAAGGCCACCGGCGTCGACCCATCGCCCGAGGCGACGACTACGGCCGACGACATTCGCGTGGCGATGACCTCACTGTCCGGCGACGCACCGGGGCTCGACAAGTTCGCCCTGACCGGCGCAATCGATACCGACGAGCCGCGCCTGCGTATCGATGCCCGTCATGTGCCTGTCGCCATGGCGAAACGCCTGGCCAAACTGCGCATTCCGCGGCTCGCAGATACCGCAATCGATGCGCGCGTAGATAATCTGGCGCTTACGGTTGGTGCCGATACGCCGCTACAGCTGGCCTTTGATTTCAACCAGCTGTCCATCGACGACCCGGCACTTGCCGTGGGCCCGTTGACCGGCAGCTATTACCAGCAGGCCGGGACCCACATACTGCAGTTCGACAACGCCGGCGGCACGCTTGCTGCCAGACGCTACCTGCGCGGTGAACTGGCGATTGACGATCTCGATGGCGAGATATCATGGCAGCGCCATAACGGCGGCTGGCAGATCGATGCCCGCAAGCTCGAACTCACGAGCGCCGAGGCCCAGTTCAAGACCAGCGGTCGTGTACAGCTGCGGCCGGGCCGTGCGCCGGTCGTGGATATACAGGCCACTGGCAGCGCGCCGCAGGTCGCGCATCTGCTTGCGCGTATCCCGCAGGCCGAGGATCTGCCCAACCAGAAACTGCGCGACTGGCTGCCCAAGGCCATTACTGCCGGTACGCTCGATAGCGCTACGCTCGAAGTGCGCGGGCCGATGGATCGCTTCCCCTTCGCGCAGCCACGCGGCGACGAGCGTTTCCATCTTGAACTCACCGGCCATGATATCGATGTCGCCTACAAGGACGACTGGCCGCCGCTCGAGGCCGCGCGTGGCAAGCTCACGCTCGACGGCGACGACTTGCGCGTGGATGTTGCGGCTGCACGCATGCTGGACGTGAATCTCGGTCCGGCAACCGGGCGCGTGGACAACGTTCGCGAGCCGGTACTCAAGCTCGACGGCGAGGCCCGCAACGCGCGAGCCGAGAAGATGCTGGCGTTTCTCGTCCAGTCACCGCTGCGCGATCGCTTCGCCAAGATCGTCGATGCGCTCAAGGTGACCGGGCAGGCCGACCTTGCCATCGACCTGCGTATTCCGCTCAAGCCCGGTCTGGGTGATCCGAGCGTCGCGGGCGACGTCCGGGCACGCGGGGCCACGCTGCGCCAGGACGCGCTGCCCGGCCCGATCACCGATATAACGGGCAAAATGCACTTCGACGACAAGCACGGGTTGACCGCCCATGGTCTCAAGGGCGATCTACTCGGCGTCGCGCTGGATGCCGATGTCGTCCCCGTTGCGGGCGAAAGTCAGCGCATCGTCAGCCGTGCGCGCCTGCAGCTGCCGCAGGATGGCGCGGCAGTAGCCCATTATCTGCCCGAGTCCTGGCTACGCTACGGCCACGGCGCGGCCGATTTCACGGTCGCCTTCGAGGTCGCGCGCAGCGGTCAGGTATCGGATATCGATTTCAGGAGCGATTTGCGCGGGCTTGCCCTCGACCTGCCCGAGCCGTTGGCCAAGCCGGCATCGAACGCGGCACCGCTCGCGATTACCGTCTCCGGCGATGCCAGCCGTATTCATGTCGGCTACGACGGCCGTCTCGATACGACCGTGCGCCTGCGCAACGGCGCGGTCACCCGTATCCAGGCATTGCTCAACGACAAGACACTCACCCCGCCCGATGTCGATGGTATCTGGATTGGCGGACGCACCGATCGCGCAGACGGCATCGGCTGGTTCACCGTGGTAAGCGACCAGGTCGCCGCCGCGACAGAGCAGGCGAAAAAATCGAAAAGCAGTGCGCCCGCGCTCGACTTTGTCGGGGGTGATCTGCGTATCGGTGCGCTGGAACTCGACAGCCGCTATTTCGAGAACGCGCATCTGCGCGCCCAGCCGATGAGCGCGCGCCCCGGCTGGCGTGTCGATTTCGAAGGCCCCGACACCCAGGGCCAGATCACCTGGACCCAACCCGTCGGCGGCGCCGTGAATATCGCCGGCAATCTGGCCCGTCTGGCGATCAAGACCCGGCCACCGAAGGCCGAACCGTCACCCGCTGAAAGCGACCCGGTGATCTGGAAAGAGATCGATCCGGACGATCTGCCGCATCTGGACCTGTTCGTTGCCAACGTCCAGGTCGACGACACCGATTTCGGCCAGGCCGAAGTAAAAGCACGAGCCCAGCCCAATGGCTGGCAGCTCGACCGTTTTCAGCTCAAGAACGGCGCGCTTGCCGGCTGGGCGACCGGTCGCTGGATTCGCGACAAGGGCCAGACCCATGCCAGCGCCCAGACCCGTTTTGAAGGCGCCGGCATGGCAGGCTTGTTGCGTTCGCTCGGCTACCCGCCAAGCGTGACCGCCGAGTCCACCCGCGTGCATGCGCGCCTGAATATCGCGCCAAACCCGGCCGGGCTCGATCTGCGCTCACTCGACGGCAGTGTGGAGCTGGCACTCGATAACGGCACCTTCACGGCCGTGGAGCCGGGTGCGGCACGCGTGCTCGGGCTGGTCAATCTGTATGTACTGCCGCGTCGGCTGCGCCTGGATTTTCGCGATGTGGTCGACGAAGGGCTCGCCTTCGATCACGTACGCGCGAACTTTGCGATCGAAAACGGCAACGCCTATAGCGATAACGTCCGTATCGAAACGCCATCATCGCAAATTCGCATGAACGGGCGTATCGGGCTGGCAGCACGCGACTACGACGAACGGGTGACCATCGTGCCCAAGGTCGGTAGCGGCGTTGCCGTTGCTAGCACTGTGCTCGGCGGGCCCCTGGTGGGCGCAGCCGTATTCGCCATGCAGGAAATATTCAAGAAACCGATCAAGAAATTCTCAAGCATCGCGTATACCCTGAAAGGCAGCTGGGACGATCCGCGTATCGAACAGCCCAGCGCCGAGCAATAGCACCACCGACCCCAATACCGCCATGACCACCGATTCCGATATGCCCCGTGTGGCCGCCATTCAAATGAACTCGCGCGGCGAAGTCGCGCCCAATCTGGCTCGTGCCGACGATCTGCTCGCCGATGCGGCACGCCGCGGCGCCCAGCTTGCCGTATTGCCCGAAAACTTCGCGCTCATGGGCGCGCACGAAACCGACAAACTGCGCGTAGCCGAAGCCGATGGCGCCGGCAATGGGAACACCCCCATTCAGGATTTTTTGGCCGAAGCCGCACGCAAGTACGGTCTATGGATCGTCGGCGGTACCATTCCGCTCGCAAGCGATGAGCCGGATCGGGTCTACCCGACCTGCCCGGTATATGCCGACAACGGCGAGCGCGTCGCCCGCTACGACAAGATCCACCTGTTCGACGTCGGCCTGCCGGACTCGGCCGAGGCTTATCGTGAATCGGCCACCTTCGTGGCCGGCCCGCCCACGCCGAACGTCGTGGATACGCCTTTCGGGCGACTCGGGCTGAGCGTGTGCTACGACCTGCGGTTTCCCGAGCTCTATCGCGCGCTGGCCGCCGAAGGCGCCGAAATCGTGGTCGCACCGTCGGCATTCACGCATACCACCGGCAGCGCCCACTGGCATGTGCTGACCCGCGCTCGGGCGATCGAGAATCTAGTCACGATGATCGCCCCCAATCAGGCCGGGCATCACGCCAGCGGCCGGCGCACCTACGGCCACAGCCTGATTCTCGACCCCTGGGGCCAGCTCAAGGCCGAAGCCAAAAGCGAGGCCAATGAAGTGGTTATCGCATCGGTCGACCGTACACGTATCGCCAGCCTGCGCGAAGGCTTCCCTTGTCTGTCGCATCGACGTTTGTTCTAGGGCCTGTTACAAACGGGCATTGTTGTTCGAATCCTTCTGCAAGGAGCACCCATGGCCCGTCAGATCCAGTTCACCGAAACCGGTGGTCCTGAAGTCCTGAAACTCGTCGACGTCGAGCCGCGTGATCCCGGCCCGGGCGAGATCCGGATCGCCAACCGTGCGGTCGGACTGAACTTCATCGATATCTATGTGCGTACAGGCCTGTATCCAGCCCAGCCGCCAAGCGGCCTCGGTACCGAAGGCGCCGGCGTGGTCGATGCCGTGGGCGAAGGCGTCGAGGATTTCGCCGAAGGCGATCGCGTAGCCTATGCACAGGGCCCGCTCGGTGCCTATGCCGAGTTCATCACCATGGATGCCGAAAAAGCGATCGCCCTGCCCGAGGCCATCGATTTTGAAACCGCAGCGGCCGGCATGCTCAAGGGCCTGACCGTGCAATATCTGCTGCGCCAGACCTATGCCATCGGCGAAGACGACACGATTCTATTCCACGCCGCCGCCGGTGGCGTGGGCTCGATCGCCTGCCAGTGGGCGCATGCGCTCGGCGCCCATCTCATCGGCACGGTCTCGAACGAAGACAAGGCCGGAACAGCCAAGCAGAACGGCGCCTGGATGACCATCGATTACACGCGCGAATCCGTGCCCGAACGCGTACGCGAGCTCACCGACGGCGCCATGGTGCCGGTGGTCTACGACTCGGTCGGGAAGGACACCTGGAAGGACTCGCTGGCCTGTCTGTCCAAGCGCGGGCTGATGGTGAGCTTCGGCAATGCCTCCGGACCGGTGGAGGGCGTGAACCTGGCCGAACTCAACAAGGGCGGCTCGCTGTTCGTCACCCGGCCCAGCCTGAATGGCTATGCCGATACGCGCGAACGCTTCGAGATGATGTGCGACGACCTGTTCGCGGTACTCGAATCCGGCGATGTGAAGATCAAGATCGGCCAGCGCTTTGCCCTGGAAGACGCCGCCGAGGCCCACCGGGCGCTGGCCAATCGCGAAACCACCGGCTCGACGATTCTGACACTATGATCAGCGATAGGCGCCCACACCAACAATGCGCCAGACGGTGTTAATGTGGCGCCATGAAAAACGCAATCGATATCGCCTCCGATACGCTGCTCGGCCGGGCCGGCATTGATGCCAGCCAGCTGCAATCCGCGCTGGGCTCGTTGATGGTACCGGGCGTGGACTACGCCGATCTATATTTCCAGATTCTCAAGAACGAATCGTGGCTGCTCGAGGACGGCGTGGTCCGCAGCGCCGGTGCCTCCACGTCTCAGGGCGTGGGGGTACGCGCGCTGGCCGGCGAACAGACCGGTTTCGCCTATGCCGACGAGCTTGCCTTTCCGGCACTCACCCAGGCATCGAAAGCCGCGGCCGCGATCGCTCGCGAGGGCAAGAGCGCGTCTGTGAACGCACTCACCCGCCGCGATAGCGGCGCTGCCACGCGCTATGCGCCAATCGACCCGGCCGGCACGCTGGATGCCGATGCCAAGGTTTCATTGCTGCATCACGCCGACAAGATCGCCCGCGACGCGGATGATCGCGTGGTGCGGGTAACGGTATCGCTGGCCGGCTCCTCGGATACGATGCTGGTCGCTGCCTCCGACGGCACGCTGGCCGGCGACGTCCGCCCGCTGGTACGGGTGAACGTGTCGGTCCAAGTCGAGGAAAACGGCGTACGCGAATCCGCCAGTGCCGGCGGCGGCGCCCGCATGGGTTACGACTATTTCGGCACGGCAAGCAGCGACAGCGCCGATCGCGTGGCCGGCTATGCGCGCGAGGCCGTGCGCCGCGCGCTCGTGCGTCTGTATGCCGAAGCCGCGCCGGCGGGCAGTCTGCCGGTCGTGCTCGGTGCGGGCTGGCCCGGCGTGCTGCTGCATGAAGCGGTCGGCCACGGCCTCGAGGGCGATTTCAATCGCCGCGGCTCCTCGAACTATTCCAACCGTATCGGTGAAAAGGTCGCCTCCGATCTGTGTACGATCGTCGACGACGGCACGCTCGATGGACGCCGTGGTTCGCTGGCCATCGACGATGAAGGCAGTCCCGCGGCCTGCAACACGCTCATCGAAAACGGGCGTCTGGTCGGTTACATGCAGGACAAGCACAACGCGCGCCTGATGGGCATGGCGCCTACCGGCAATGCCCGCCGCGAATCCTATGCGCATACGATCATGCCGCGCATGACCAATACGTATATGCGCGCGGGCGAGAGCGTGCCCGACGACATCATCGCCTCGGTCGACAACGGTATCTATGCGGTGAATTTCTCCGGCGGCTCGGTGGATATCACGTCCGGCAATTTCGTGTTTTCGGCCGACGAGGCCTATCGCATCGAAAACGGCAAGATCGGCGCGCCGATCAAGGGCGCCACGCTCATCGGCAACGGTCCGGATGTGCTCGAACGTATCTCCATGGTCGGCAACGATCTCGCCCTCGATGAAGGCATCGGCGTATGCGGCAAGAACGGCCAGAGCGTGCCGGTGGGCGTGGGCCAACCCACGCTCAAGGTCGACGCGATCACCGTCGGCGGCACCCAACAGGGATGATTGCAACACCGGTTTGCGCCTGAACATGGCGCGAAAATCGCCACGGCGCCGAGCGGGCAGCGCCAGCGCTACCACGTCGATTCGTATCATTGGCGGCGAATGGCGCGGTCGGCGCCTGCCAGTGACGGTTGCCGAGGGCCTGCGCCCGACACCGGATCGCGTACGCGAAACGCTGTTCAACTGGCTGGCCCCGCGTATTGAAGGCGCGCGCTGTGTCGATCTGTTCGCGGGCACTGGGGCGCTCGGGCTGGAAGCACTCTCGCGCGGCGCGGCGCATGTACAGTTCGTCGATCGCGATCGCCAGGTGATCGCCTCGTTACGCGCCACTCTCGATACGCTTCACTCAGGCGCGCGCGCCACCCTGCTGCAAGCCGATGCGCTGAGCACGGCGCTGCCCGCACCTGCACCCGATATCGTGTTCATCGACCCGCCGTTTGCCGCCGCCTTGCACGGCGAGGCGCTGGAGCGCGTACTGCGCGTATTGCCCGCCCATGCGCGGGTTTATCTCGAATACCCCGCCGAACAGCGCGAGCAGATGCTTGCGCTGCTTGCCGGTCGTGTCGATATCCTGCGCGACAAACGCGCCGGCCAGGTTGGTTATTGCCTTGCACAGCCGTGCCGCGCCAGCGAAGATGACGGCGAATCTTTGATCTCGTAATACATGCTCGCGCAGCGTGCAGCCGCACGCGCGCGAAAAACGCCTGAGGAGAACCACGTGCGGTCAGCAGAACAGGACTGGGCCAAGGCCTTGGCAAAACGGGTGACCCATGAGTAAGGCACCCAACGTGCGCGCGGCCTATACCGGCACCTTCGATCCGATCACCAACGGTCATGCCGACGTGATCCGGCGCGCCGCCGGCATGTTCGACGAACTGATCGTTGCCGTGGCCAGCAATGCCAGCAAGAAATCGATCTTCGATCATCAGGAACGCGTGGAGCTGGCCAAACAGGTGCTCGCCGATGTCGACAACGTGATCGTCATGCCGGTCAGCGGGCTGGTGGTCGATTTCGCCCGCAAGCACGGCGTGAGCGTGCTGGTGCGCGGGGTGCGTGGCGTGGGCGACTACGAATACGAAAAACAAATGGCTGTGATGAACCGCCATCTCGCCCCGCAGGTGGATACGATCTTTCTGGCGCCCTCGCCGGAATATGCCCATATCTCCTCGACCCTGGTGCGCGAGATTGCGTTTCTCGACGGACGTATCAGCGGTCTTGTGCCCAGCCTCGTCGCCGACAAGCTTCACGAAAAGACCGGCGGCTAGAGCTCAGCGATTACAGGCGGTATCGTGACGATCCGCCTTTCGTTTGTTCGGTAATGCCCATGCCTTTACGGCTTCGTGTAATCGCCTGTGTGGCGCTTGTTTCACTGGCGCCGCTCTCCGGCGCGCTTGCCCAAAACGACACGCCCCCCGTGCCGGCCGTGGCCAGCGCCCATCCGGCGGCGACCGCTGCCGGCATGGAAGTGCTCGACGCGGGCGGTAATGCCTTCGATGCCGCCGTAGCCGTTACCGCCGCGTTGGCCGTTGTCGAACCCCAGAGCTCGGGCCTGGGCGGTGGCGGCTTCTGGCTGCTGCACGACGCCGCTCAAGGCCGCGACGTCATGATCGATGGGCGCGAAGAAGCGCCGGGCGCTGCCAGTCACGATATGTATCTCGATGACGAGGGCCACTTCGTGCAACATCTGTCGCGCAACGGCGCTCTTGCTGCCGGCATCCCGGGTGAGCCGGCGGCACTGGCCCATATCGCGGAACGCTACGGCAAGCTCGATCTGGCCACCACCCTCGCACCGGCGATCCGACTCGCGCGTGACGGCTTCAAGATAAACAGCCATATGCATCGGCTCGCGCAATACCGCCAGGACGAGCTGGCCAAACACCCGGCCAGTGCCGCGCTGTTTCTGGGCGACAACGGCAAGCCGCTCGCCGCCGGCACGCGTTTGAAACAGCCCGATCTGGCGACAACGCTGGAAGCAATTGCCAAGCACGGCCGCGACGGCTTCTACGACGGCGATGTCGCCCGCCAGCTCGTCGAAGCGGTGCGCAGTGCCGGCGGCATCTGGAGCCGCCAGGACCTGGCCGATTACGACGTCGTCGAGCGCGAGCCCGTGCGTGGGACCTACCGCACCCCTGACGGCGAATACCAGATTGTTTCCGCTGCACCACCCTCCTCCGGCGGCGCCGTGCTTATTGAAGCGCTCAATATTCTCGAAGGCTTCGACTGGGGCGCGCTTGATGATGTTCAGCGCCGCCATGTCACCATAGAGGCCATGCGTCGCGCCTACCGCGACCGGGCCGTCTATCTGGGTGATCCGGATTTTGTCGATATGCCGATCGCCCGGCTCACCGATAAAAACTACGCTGCGGGCCTGCGCGTGGGCATTCGCAGCGATCGCGCGACCGCCAGCAACGAACTCGCTGGCGTGAGCGCCGATCACGCCAACGGCCATCACACCACCCACTTCTCGGTCATCGATGCCGAAGGCAATCGCGTAGCGGCCACCTTGTCGGTGAACTTTCCCTTCGGCTCGGGCCTGGTGGCGGCCGGTACCGGCGTGGTTCTCAACGACGAGATGGACGATTTCTCGGCCAAACCGCTGGCACCCAATGGCTATGGCCTGGTCGGCAGCGAAGCCAACGCGATCGCGCCCGGTAAACGCCCGCTGTCGAGCATGACGCCGACCTTCGTCGTGGGCGACGACCGCGAGATCGCGCTGGGTACGCCCGGCGGCAGCCGAATCACCACCATGGTGCTGCTCGGTGTGCTCGACTTCACGCATCGCGGCGATGCTGAAAGCGTTGTGGGCAAACCCCGCTACCACCACCAGTATCTGCCCGATCATGTCGAGTACGAACCGGGCGCGCTGTCGCCGGAAACGCTGGCCGGGCTGAAAAAACTCGGCCATAAGTTCGAGAAGGTGAATCGCCACTACGGCGATATGCATACCGTGATCTGGAACAAGGCCGACGGCACGATGGATGCCGCCTCCGACCCGCGTGGTATTGGGTGTGCGGCAATTGGTGATCAGGCGCCGGTTTGTGAGCATGAATCGCGGGACAAGGAAGTTACGACTTCGGAATGAGGCGTGACGTCGTGATAGAGCTCGCGCGCGAAACCGCGAGTTGAACTCGACTGTTCAAGCTCGAAGCTCGCGGGCTTCTAGCCATGGGCTTACGGCACTCACGAGTCTGTCGGACCTTTTGTTTCGCACTGTTGTGCGAGTCACTTATATTTGCTTGTCCAAATATAAGTAACCAACACGAAAGACACCCGGCACCGCGCCGGCTACGCCGGTCCACTCCGATGTTCACGTCGAAGGGATGCGGCCAGAACTCGGATCGCTTTCACGACCCTCAAATAGACTACACGCACCGGCGCAGTGCTAACGGCGCCCAATACAGGCAGGCAGTCAAGTTGGGCGTCGCAATGCGCCGGAGGCAGTTAGCCGTTTAGCCGCGAGGCATGTGCGTGATTTGCGCTAGCAGACGATATCCGTCAGGCGGCATCGACCGGCCGCGCCGAGGCCAGCCCTTCGCGGCCGCTTGGCACGCCAAAACGCTCCCGCAATCGTGCGGCTTCATCGAGAATCGAATCCTTCGCGGCAACCTCGAGCATTTCGCGCTCGCGATCCATACGCCGGATTTCGTTGCGCGGCCAGGCGTCGCGTTCTTCGCCGCGCGGCATGTTGGAGGTCGATAGAAACAGGCTGTAGATCGCCGGATAATCGGCTTGGGCACCGCCGGGCGCATGGTAGTGATCGAGCAGTACCTTGAGCCGAATCGCGCCTTCGGACAGATTCAACTCGCCGGTCAGCAGACTATCGGCGATGATGGCGATGCTGTATTCCAGGTCGGCCTCGGTTTCGGCCAGTACCGCGGCGTTGTGCGTCTCGCGCTCTTTTTGCTGGTTGATCACCCGCCACCACAGCCAGCCGGCATAGCCGGCCAGCGCCAGAATAACCACAGCCGCGAGTATGGCGAGCCATATCATCACCACTTAGCGCTGCTTGTCGGCACCGCCCACAGGGCCGGGGCGTAGGGCATATTGCTCGGTGATATCGATCGTCGACAGGCCGGCACGGTTGTTCGGTCGAAACAGCACGATCTGGATCGCACGATCCGGATAGCTGAAGTACACGCGTGAGGTACTGGCGTCGCCGCTTACGCCGGTATCCGTACGTACCGCAGGTGTATCGCCCCCATTTGGCGCGCGCGAGAAAGCAGCGATCAGGCGTTCGATAGCCTGTTCGCCGTCTTCGCTACGAAACGAGCCGAGATTGCGGCTGACCCGGGTCAGTCGGTTGTCCCGGATCGTGAGCGTACCCACGGGTTTGCCATAGGTATCACGACCAACGACCACAGGCCCCTGCTTGGGAAAGAGCATGTAATGACCGTCCGCCTGGGCCGGTACGATATTGAAATGCGCGTTGGCGATGGCGAGCGTATCTGCCCGCGATGCACCCAGCTCCAGTGTCGTGCCACCGATGGACACGTTCTGGGCCGAAGCGAGTGGCGCAATCAACAATGCCCACAAACCCAGCGCCGCGTAAGTCCAATGATGTCGTGTCATGTTTTCACCTTGTCGTTGCTCGACCCCGTCCCGTGCATCTGGCAATCACTATGCCTGCAACCGGCCAAACGAGCGAGGCCCGCATATGCGGGCCTCGACTGACATCGGCGTTATGCGTGGCGCGTACCGGCCACGCGAGCACCGGTACGGCGTGCGGCCACCTACGCGGCCGCGCCCTTGGAGACCGCCAACAGCATTTGGTTCATACGGCGCACGAAGGTGGCTGGATCATCCAGTTCGCCGCCTTCAGCCAGCACCGCCTGTTCGAACAACAGCTGCGAGAACGCTTCGAACTCGTCTTCGCCCTGCTCGCTGGCGAGCTTTTCGACCAGCGGATGCGTCGGGTTGATTTCCAGATGCGGCGCTGTGTTGGGCATTTCCTGACCGGCTTCCTTGAGAATCCGTTCGAGATGTGCCGAGATACCGTGCTCGTCGGCCACCAGGCAGGCCGGGGAATCGGTCAGACGATAGGTCACACGCACTTCGTTGACCCGCTCGCCGAGGGCTTTCTTGACGCGCTCGACCAGATCCTTGGATTCCTCTTCGAGCTTCTTCTGCTCGGCCTTTTCTTCCTCGGTTTCGGCATCGCCGAGATCGAGCGCGCCCTTGGCGACCGACTGGAAGGTCTTGTCTTCGTATTCGGTCATATGGGCCATGACCCACTCATCGACGCGGTCGGTGAGCAGCAGCACCTCGATATCCTTTTTCTTGAAGATTTCGAGATGCGGGCTGTGCTTGGCCTCGGCCAGCGTATCCGCGGTGATGTAGTAGATCTTGTCCTGGCCTTCGGCCATGCGGGCGATGTACTCGTCCAGAGACACGCCCGGATCCGCGCTTTCGTCCTTGGTGGTCTTGAAGCGCAGCAGCTTGGCGATCTTGGCCTGGTTTTCGTGGTCTTCGACAATGCCTTCCTTGAGCACCTGGCCGAATTCGTTCCAGAACGTCTGGTACTTCTCGGGCTCTTCGTCGTCCTTGGCCATGGACTCGAGCAAGCCCAGCACCTTCTTCACCGAGCCGGCGCGAATCTTGTCCAGCAACTGGTTGCTTTGCAGGATTTCGCGCGAGACGTTCAACGGCAGGTCGTTGGAATCGATGATGCCTTTCACGAAGCGCATGTAGCGCGGCATGAGCTTCTCGGCATCGTCCATGATGAACACGCGCTGCACATACAGCTTCACGCCGTGGGCCTTGCCGTTCGGGTCGAACAGATCGTAGGGCGCGCGCTTGGGAATATAGAGCAGGTTCGTATATTCCTGGCTGCCTTCGACCTTGTTGTGCGTCCAGGTCAGCGGGTCTTCGTAATCGTGGCAGGCATGCTTGTAGAACTCGGCATAGTCTTCGGCCGAGATTTCGGACTTGGGCTGTGTCCACAGCGGCGCACCGCGGTTGACCTGTTCCCAGCCGGCTTCCTTGCCCTCTTTTTCGTCTTCTTCGGACAGCTGTTCGCGCATCATGATCGGGAAGGCGATATGGTCCGAATAGGTGCGAACCAGATGACGCAGACGATAGTCGTCGAGGAATTCGTCCTCGCCCTCGCGTAGATGCAGCGTGACTTCGGTGCCGCGTTTTTCCTTATCGATGGTTTCCAGCGTGTATTCGCCGCCGCCGTCCGAGGTCCAGCGCACGCCGATCGACTCGCCGCCGTGACGGGTATCGACCACGACCTTCTCGGCCACGATGAACGCCGAATAGAAACCCACACCGAACTGGCCGATCAGGTGGGCGTCTTTCTTCTCGTCGCCGGACAGCGAATCCAGGAATGCCCGCGTGCCGGACTTGGCGATGGTGCCCAAGCGGTCGATGACCTGCTCGCGGGTCATGCCAATGCCGCTATCACCGATGGTGACGGTGCGCGCGTCCTTGTCGTAGTCGATCCAGATCTTGAGTTCGGGATCGTTTTCGAACAGGGCATCGTTCTTCAGGCCTTCGAAGCGCAGCGTATCCAGCGCGTCGGAGGCGTTGGAGATCAGCTCGCGGGCAAAGACCTCCTTGTTCGAATACATCGAATGGATCATCAGCTGCAGCAGCTGTTTGACCTCGGCCTGAAAGCCACGGGTTTCGGTGTTCTGGTTTTCGCTCATGGCGGTATTCGGTGGTTGTGAAACGGTGAGTGGGCGGCGATCACCCGACAAACTATCGCCTTGATAGCCGTCAGTGCGGCCCGCGAGGCCGGTTTTCAAGCGTCACGCACTGCATAGCAACATGAAGGCCTTGCACTGGGGGCGTCGTGTCCGGATGATGCGCGCTCTCAATTTTCAGCCGGCGTGCCCATGGCCTATACCGATCAAACACCGATGAACACGCTGCTGGCCGGCATGGCGGCCGTCGATGCCGAGGCCTGTCACGAGTTCGCACGGCGCCAGCATGCGGCGGGCCACGGCGACGATCTGAAAACCGCCGCCGCGTTGCTACACGATCAAGCGTTTGCTGCCCAGCTGGATCGACCGGCCGAACTGGTCGAATGGAAATATCCGGAACACTTCGAGCCGGTCGATCAGACCATGCTCACCACGCTGCTACAGGCCGCCTCCAACGGCGAACGCGAGAACGTACGCGCAACCGTTGCCGAACAGCGCTTTGCAGATATCACCGCGCTTTCCAGCATCGCCAACTACCTGACGCGCGCCTGCGAACAGTTCAGCCATTTCGGCGCCCGCCGACCCGATCCCCAGCAATCGCTGTTCTAGAAAGTCGCGTACGGCACGCCCGTCTGTGATCCGTTCAGTCCATCGTTAATACGACCCGAAAACGCGCTTCGTTGTTGATCATGCGGGCATAGGCCGCGCCGACCTCGGCCAACGGATAGGTCTCGATTCGGGTTTCGATATCACGCAGCGCCGAAAACCCCAGCGTGTCCTGTGAATCCTGCGGCGCGCCGCTGGGATGGCCGGCTACGCTGCGCCTGGCCATGAGCAGTTGAAACGGCGATACCTCGATCGGATCAGGCGATGCCCCCACCACGAGCAGTTGGCCGTTCACGCCGAGCCCGTCGATAACCGAACTCATCAATTCGGGATTGGGCGCGGTGGCCAGAATCACCCGCGCGCCACCGAGCTTCTGCAGTGCATCAGCCGCATCTTCAGCTTCGGTATCGATATAGGTATCGGCGCCGAGTTCGAGGGCCAGTTCCTTCTTGTCGGTACCGCGCGAGAGCGCCACGGTATGAAAGCCCATGGCATTCGCGTACTGCACACCCAGGTGGCCGAGGCCGCCGACACCGAGCACGGCCACGATATCGCCCGGCTGCGCGCCCGAGTTGCGTAGCGCGTTGTAGGTGGTCACGCCCGCACACAGCAACGGCGCGGCCGCCACGGAGGTCAATTCGTCCGGAATGGCAACCAACGCCTCGGCCGGCGCGATCATGTACTCGGCATAACCGCCGTCGTAGGAAATACCGCAGATCTGCTGGTTCGCGCAGGTGACGAAATCGCCGCGCCGGCAGGAATCGCAGGCGAAACAATGACCGCCGTGCCAGCCGACGCCCACGCGCTGGCCGGCCTGCCAGTGGTCGACATTATCGCCGATGGCGTCGATCACCCCAGCCACTTCGTGACCGGGCACGCGCGGGTAATCGAGCCCCGGAAAACCGCCGTCCTTGACGAACGCATCGGAATGACAGATGCCGCAGGCTTCGATCTTCACACGAACCTGGTCCGGACCGGGATCGGGAATGTTGCGATCGACCAATTCGAAATCGCCGCCGGCCGTGCTGATCTGAGCTACCTTCATTTGCGCCATGACACCCAACTCCTGTGGTTTGGCTGAACGCTATCGACCATACCACCGCGCGCGGCGAGCGCATGTTCACGCGCACATCTGCATACGAGGCTTGCCTCGGACGAACGGGCATCGCAAGATCGCGCCATGTCGATACGTCAAATCAGTGCCGTCACGCTGTTCGTGACGGACATGGCACGCAGCTGTGCCTTTTATCAGGGTCTGGGATTCGAGCTGAAATTCGGCGGCGAGGACGCCGGCTTTTCGAGCTTCTATGCCGGCGAGAGCTTCGTGAACCTGAGTGCGGGCGACAAGGCACGGCCTGGCGGCGGACTGACGATTTTTCATGTCGACGACGTGGACGCCCAGCATGCGCGTGCACTCGCGGCCGGGCTCAAACCGGATTTTGCGCCTGCCGACGCGCCCTGGGACGAACGCTATTTTCATATCCGCGATCCGGACGGCTACACGCTGTCGTTCGCCACACCGCTGGCCGAATACCGGCGCCATAAACGCCGCCTGCGCGAATGTATCGGCATCGATGGCTGCCCGGGCGGCTGGGTCGCGGTATCGCACGAGGGCGCCTTCGTCGAGCGCGACTTGTCTGCCCTGCTCAATCGGCTCGCACCGGCGGTCGTCGCCATCGATATGCCAATCGGGCTGGCCGACGAACAACAGACCCGCGCCTGCGATCATGCCGCCCGACAATTGCTCGCCGGTCGCCGCGCGACCAGTGTGTTCCCGACGCCGGTGCGCGCCGCGTTACTCGGGCGAAATCACAGCGAAGCCAGCGCCATCAACGCCGAATACTGCGGCAAGCGCCTGTCGGCCCAGACCTACAACCTGCTGCCCAAGATTCGTGAACTCGACGACCTGCTGCGCCGTTCGGCGTACTGGCAGGCGCGCCTCCACGAAACCCATCCGGAAGTCAGCTTCGCGGCCATGAACGCCGGCGAGGCGCTGACCGACCCCAAGCACAGTGCCACCGGCCATGCACGTCGGCGCGAACTCATTGCCGCCCACTTCGGGCGCGACGCGTTCGCCAACGCGCGCACGCTCGTATCCAGACAACAGGCCAACGACGACGACATCGCCGATGCCTTTGCCTGCCTGTTCACCGCCGAGCGCATCGCAAACGACGAACACGTGACCCTGCCCGACGCGCCGGAATACGACAGCGAAGACCTGCCGATGCGTATCGTTTACTAGCTAAGCCGCTAGCTGCCGAACAACTGTCCGACGATACGAAAACCGGCGATATACGTGCCGGCCGCGGAACCCACGGTGGAAAAAACGAACACGAGCAACGTGCGCGACACACGGTTCTTCCACCAGCCAGTGGCTTTGGTCACGTCACTCTTGAGCGTGGAGAAATCGCCAACGCGCGGCTTGCGTAGCCACAATTCGGCCGCCGCGGTGACCATGCCGGCGCCAATGGTCGGGTTGAGAGAGGTCAGCGGTGCCGCAATGAACGCCGTGACCACCGTCAATGGATGGGCGAGCGCCAACGCCGCGCCAACGGCGGACAGCGCGCCGTTGATGACCACCCACTCGATCACCATCTGCTGACCCAGCCCGGCGCTGCGTGAAAAACCGATCGCGAACCCGATGAATACCAGCGCCACCACGATCCACGGCAACCATTTCACCCAGGTCGCACCCGGCGGCACACGATCGAGTTCGGTCACGACCTCGCCCGGATCGTCCATACCGGCTTCGAGATAACGCGCCAGACCTTTCAGATGGCCCGCACCCACCACCACCAGCGTATGCCGAGAAGGCGTACGCTTGAGCAGCTGGGCCGCCATATAACGGTCGCGCTCGTCGATGAGCGTTTCGTGCATGGTGGCGGATTCGGCGGCGAATTCGTTGAAGGTCGATTCGAGCATGTCGCCTTCCTTGAGGCGCTCGATATCGGATTCCTCGATCTTTTCGCGCGAGAGCAGGCTGGCGAACAGCGCGCCCAGCGTGCTCATGCGCTGCCACCACGGAATACGCCGGTACACACGCTTGAGGGTGATGCCGATATTGCGATCGACCAGCACGAGTGGCAGATCGGCAGCCGCACAACTCGTGATCGCCGCCCGCATCTCGGCGCCCGGCTCGATACCGAACTGATCGGCCAGACGCTGCTGATACGCCCCCAGCGCGAGGTTGGCGGCAACCATGCCGGCCTTGCCCTGGCGCAGCACCTGGAACAGATCCATCTGCTCCAGTTCGCCGGCGCGCGTGAGCGCCGCGTGGCGCGCATCGCACAGCTCGATCGCGACCGTATCGTAAGCGCCGGTTTCGATTTCGTTTTGCACTTCTTCGGCACTGGCACGCGAGACGTGAGCCGTGCCCAGCAACGTGTACTTGTGCTCGCCGCGCATGACCACGCGCCGCGGGCCGCCGGTGTGCGCGTCGGCCGCGCTATCCATATCCGTCATATCTGACCTTGTCGACGCCATCGGGCGCGCTTGTGCAACCGTCTGTTTCAGGCGGCGCCGCTAAAAGTTGTTCGGATTGCCCTCGACGAGCGTGCCCTTGCCCTGAACCTCGTCCTGGCGATGCCACTCCAGCGACTGGCCATCGATCTTCACGCTATAACAATCGATCTGTAGCGCTTCGTCATAGTCGAAACACAGCTGATCGTCCTTGATCGTCCAGCGCGCTTCGTAGCTCGGCCCGCGAATCGTACCGTCCGGCGCATAGAACTCGGTATAGGCACTGTCGGGCGACATCGTGCCGGTCACCGTGTTGCCGATCACGCGCTCGCGAATGGTATCGGCGCTGGCAAAGCCGTCCGCGGCCGCAGTGTCAGCACTCGCCGACGCGTCATCGGCGGCTTGGCTATCGTCGTCGCTGCCGCAGCCGACCAGTACCAAAGCCAGCGTTGCCACGATCGCGAACCCGGCATATCGGGCAAGGCCGGATCGCACCGACACGAAACTCGGAGTTTGCTGCACGACGATTCTCCAGAAGATGGTGTCGACGATGGTAGCGGTTTCGCAGGCGAGCGTCAGCGCAAACGGTATACAAGGCAGTCGACGACCACTAATATTTGCGAATCGTTCTCAATAACACGCTGAAGCTTCGGCTTTTCCCGGGGGATTCGTCTTGCGATATTTATCGGCGCACGCAGCACGCGCATTTCATCACGTCGTCATACCGAGCCTTGGCGCAAGCCTGTTGTGTAGCGGTATGGCCGTCGCGCAGGAGGCTGTGCAAACCACGGGTACCGAGACACTGTCCACGATCCAGGTCGAGGGCGAATCGCAGGTGGAAACGGCGACCAGCCCGGTCGAGGGCTATACCGCCAAGCGTACGCGCTCAGCAACGAAAACCGACGCGCCGCTGGCGGAAACGCCGCAATCGGTATCGGTGATTGCCGCCGACCAGATTCAGGCCCAGGGCGCGCGCGATATCCGCCAGGTGTTGCGCTATGTGTCGGGCGTGGTACCCGAATTGCGTGGCAACGTGGCCAGCCGTTACGACCAGCTGACGTTGCGCGGTTTCCAGCCGGACACCTATCTCGACGGGCTCAAGCAGCTCGGTTATTTCTATACCATTCCCAAGACCGATCCTTACCTGCTGGAACGCGTCGAGGTCGTCAAAGGCCCGGCATCCGTACTCTACGGCCAGACACCGCCCGGTGGGCTCATCAATCTGGTGTCCAAGCGCCCGACCGAGGATCCGACCAACGAGTTTTATCTGGAAACCGGCAACGACAGCCGACTGGGCGCCGGCTTCGATATCGGCGGCGCGCTCGACGAAGAAGGCGATGCGCTCTATCGCGTGGTTGCCACCGGCAGTCGCCGCAATGGCCCGCAGGAGACGGTCGAGACCTCCAATTTCTCGATCGCGCCGTCGCTGCGTCTGCGCCTGTCGGACGACACCGAACTCACGCTACTGGCCAAGTACCGCAACGATCCGGACTCCGGCTCCTACGGCGCACTGCCCTATCAAGGCACGGTCGATCCATTGGCCGACGGCAGTAAGCTAGCGCGCGATTTCTACGACGGCGACGAAAACTTCGAAAGCTTCGACCGCAAGACGCTTCAGCTCGGCTACGAGTTCTCGCACTGGTTCAACGACAGCCTGCAGTTCCGCCAGAACTTTCGCTTTCGCGATGCCGAGGTGGATTACCGCAGTGTCTATGGCTCAGGGCTGAGCGACGACGGCACCACGCTCACCCGTGGTACGGCCGCTTCGCAGGAAAACGTCAACGGCATCCTGATCGACAACCAGTTGCTGGGTTATGTCGATACCGGCCCGGTCGCACACACGCTCCTGGGCGGGTTCGATTACCAGAATCTCGACGCCGATCGCTACTACGGGCTGGGTGACTCGCGCGACAGCACTTCGCCACCACCACCCGACCTTTCGATCAACAACCCAGACCATAGCCAGACGATTTTGCCGCCTGCCCGTGACCGTTACGAATTCGATCAAGACCAGATCGGCTTCTACCTTCAGGACCAGGCCAAAATCGGCCGGCTCACCATGCTTGCCGGCGGCCGTTACGACGTGATCGATACCACGGCCGTGGGCCCGGGCACAGACACACGCGATACGCGTACCGATCGCGCCTTCACCGGCCGCCTGGGCACGCTGTACGCGTTTGATAACGGTATTGCCCCTTACGTCGCCTATACGGAATCCTTTCAATCGCCGGCCACCAGCGGCACCCAGCCGGGCGTGCTTGATCCGACCGAAGGCGAGCAGTACGAGGCGGGAGTAAAATTTCAGCCGCGCGGCAGCAACGCGCTGGTCACGCTATCGGCCTTCGAGCTAACCCAGAAGAATGTCACCGGTCCGCAACAGCCGGACGGCACCGTCTCACAGACCGGCGAAGTGCAAGTGCGGGGTTTGGAGATCGACGGCAAGGCAAGCCTTACCCGTGGCCTCGATCTATCCCTGGCCGCCGCCTATCTGGATTCCGAAGTCACCAGCGCAGAAGATGGCACCCAAGGCAACGAATACCAACGCACACCGGACTACACGGCCTCGGCCTGGCTCGATTACACCCAGCCGAGCGGCGCCTGGAAAGGCGCGGGCGGCGGCGTGGGCGTACGCTACGTCGGCGAGCAGCAGGTCAGCAATACCAACGAGCAGCAGGTGCCCGACTACACCGTCGCCGATGCCGCCCTGCATTACGAGCTGGGCGGTCTCGATCCGGCGTACGAGGGTTGGCGCGTAGGACTGAACATGCAGAACATATTCAACAAGAAATACGTTTCGTCCTGCCTGAGCTCCAACTTCTGCTATTACGGCTATGGCCGCGAAACCACCGCCACGGTGAGTTATCGCTGGCAGTAAAGCGGCGATACGCCTGACCGAGAAGCGGCCCCAGTGGCCGCTTTTTAATTTGCGCACAACCTAATAGCGTCCCCGCGACAGTTGCACTAACAAATCTCATATGCATAATGCGAATCGTTCGCATTTGCATCCCAGCGGTTGCTAAATGGAACGAAGGGAAACCTTCATCTCGGTGGATTGCGCGGCCCTGACGGGCCGCGCTCTTTTATGCACGTGCAGATGAACATTCATCGGTAGCGCCTGCCCGGCGTCGGCCGATATTCGATTGGGGGCCGCCATCATGAATTGCTCGCACGCCATGCGTGGCGTTGTCGTTTGCACGTCCGTTGCTCGCAGCCACGACTCGCGCTCGGCCATTCCGGCCATGCCCATACCACTGTTTCGTCAGGCGAAACGATGAGCACTATCGACCGCTTTCGTGCGATCGACCCGATCTTTCAGCTGCACTGGTTTATCGGCATCACCGCCGGCATCGTGCTGATGCTCATCGGTATCACCGGCGGCCTCATGTCGTTCCAGGAAGATATCCTGGAATGGATCAACGCGGACCAGGTCGCACACTTCGAAAACGATCAGCGGCTTAGCCCGCCGGCGCTGATCGCACGTTACGAAGCCGAACATCCCGGCCACGCGGTCAGCAGCCTCTTCTGGCGCCAGGATCGCCCCTATCCCGTATTTCTGGGTTATCGCACGCCGGAGACGACCGGCCGCCGTGGCGAACGCGCCATGCTCGATCCGACCACCGCCGAGCCGATCGGCATGCTACGCGGCCAGTGGACGTTCGGCCTGATTCGCCAGTTGCACCAGCGACTGGCCGCCGGAGCTACGGGCAAGTTCATTGTCGGTATTTCGACGATCGCGCTGGTGCTGCTATCGATCACCGGCCTGTGGATTCGCTGGAAGCGTCGCCCACGACAAGGCTGGCGCTGGGTCTGGCCGCGCGCGCTCGGCGGCAAGCTGGCCGGCGAATGGCATGCCGTGCTGGGTCTGTGGGCGCTGCTGGCCTACCTGATCGCATCGCTGACCGGGCTATGGTGGTCTTTCGACTGGTATCGAGACGGTGCCAAGGCGCTCTTCGAAAGCGAAACCCCGGCGCACGTCGAACTCGCACAGGACACCGCAGGCGTGGATATGGACCGTATCTGGGCCTCGATCGCGCCGCGGCTTGGCGATGCGAAGTCGGTATTCATCCGCCTGCCGGGCGAAGCGCGCGATCCGGTGGAAGTGCATTACGTACCAGCCAACGCGTTTCATCGCTATGCGGACGATGAGTTATTCGTTCACCCATCGAGCGGCGAAATTCTCGGCGAGGCACGTTTTGCAGACGAAGCCACCGGCAACCAGCTGCTGACCAGCCTCTATGCCCTGCATATGGGGGCCTTCTTCGGCACGCCGGGCGTCATCGTGATGATGCTCGCCAGCTTCGCCATGCCGGTTTTCTTTGTCACCGGCCTGTTGCTGTATCTGCGCCGTCGCCGCATGAAGCGACAGGTGGCGGCTACACCGTCTGTTCATGCCGATGCGCCACCCGGCGCCGATACGTTGCTTGTGGCCTATGCCAGCCAGAGCGGGCTCGCCCAGCGCATTGCCGGCCAGACCGCGGCCGCGCTGCAATCGGCCGGGCGCGCTGTACGCATGTCCGGCCTCAACGAAATTCAGCCGGCATCACTGCGGGATCACCGTCAGGCGCTGTTCGTGGTCAGCACCCACGGCGACGGCGATGCGCCGGTGGCCGCGCGTGCTTTCGACCGCCGATTCTGCAGCGCGACCACACCGCGCCTGGAAGAACTCGACTATGCACTGTTGTCGCTGGGCGATACCGACTATGCCGACAGCTACTGTGCTTTCGGGCGCCGGTTCGATCGCGCGCTGCGCGAACGCGGCGCGCGCACACTCATCGCGCCGATCGAAGTCGACAAGGCGGATGCCACCGCACTCGCCGATTGGCATGCCGCCCTGGCCGGACTGTTTGGCACGACCAACGCGGATGTCGAACCGGTTTTCGACCGCTGGCGGCTGGCCGCACGCCGCATTCTCAATCCCGACAGCCTGGGCGGACCAACCGCCTGTTTGCGACTCGAACCCATCGAGGCGAGCGCCACACACTGGCAGGCGGGCGATATCGTCGAAATTCGGCCGCGCCAGCCGCAGGCGACGGTTGAGGCCTGGCTGCAACAGCACGGCATCGACGGCGAGACCCCGGTCGTTCACGCGGACCGCGCACAGCCGCTGCGCAGCGCCTTGGCTGACCGTCACTTGCCGGATGATGTCGCGGGCGTACCAGCCGATGTGCAGACCTGGTTCGATGGCCTCGCGCCGCTGGCCGCGCGTGATTACTCGATCGCCAATATCGGTAACGGCGCCATCGAATTGCTGGTGCGCCTGGCACGTCACGAATATGGAACCGGCCTGGCGTCCGGATGGCTGATCGAGCGTGCCGAAATCGGCGACACGGTCGAGCTGCGGCTGCGCGCGAACCCGGGCTTTCGTGGCGACGCGAAAACACAACGAAGCCCGGCCATCTTCATCGGCAACGGCACCGGCATGGCCGGACTGCGCAGCCATCTGCTGGAGCGCATGGACAAAGGCCAGCACGCCAACTGGCTGCTGTTCGGCGAACGCCAGCGCGCGGTCGATTTCTACTACGGCGAGCGCCTCACCGCACGGCACCACAGCGGCGAAATCGCCCATCTCGATACCGCGTTCTCACGCGATGCCGACGACGGGCGCTACGTCCAGCACGCGCTCGCCGAACACGCAGATCGTCTGCGTGACTGGATCGCCAACGGCGCGTTCGTATTCGTGTGCGGCAGCCATGACGGCATGGCCGCCGGCGTGACCCAGACGCTCACCGAAATCCTCGGCGCCGAGACCGTCGAGCAACTCAACGAGGCCGGGCGTATTCGCATGGACGTCTACTAGCCGCCGCAGGCGCACACCAAAAACACGTGGCCATATTTTTCAGGGGGGATTCGTGAACGAACGTTTCAACGGTTTGACTCTTCGACGAGCCGACATACGCATCGCCAGTGCACTGGCACTGACGCTTACCGCGGCGACCGCCAGCGCACAGACCGATACCGCGCCGACCCCGCTGGCGCCGATCGATATTCAGGGGGCTGGCATCGACCGCGCCTATGCGCCGGTCGACGGTTATGTGGCCGAACGCAGTGCGACCGCCACCAAAACCGATATCCCGCTTATCGAATCCCCCCAGGCGGTGAGCGTGATCGGCCGCGACCAGTTGGAGGATCGCGATGCCGACAGCCTGACCGAAGCCGTGGAATACAGCCCCGGTATCGCGGTGCTCAATCGCTTCAATAACAACATCATTGATTCCATCGGCATCAACATCCGCGGCTTCCAGGCGTCCGATGCCACCTATCGCGATGGCACCCGCCTGTTTGCCGGCCTGCCCTACGACGCGCCGATCGAAACCTATGGCCTGGAGCGCGTCGAGGTGCTGCGCGGCCCGGCATCGGTGCTTTATGGCCAGGGCCAACCCGGCGGCATCATCAATCTCGTAACCAAACGCCCGACCGCGACACCGCTGCGCGAAGTCGGCCTGGAAATGGGCAGCGATCATCACAAGCAGCTCAAGGGCGACGTGGGCGGACCCATCGACGCTGAGGGCCATTGGCGCTACCGCCTCACCGGACTGATACAGGACGCTGATTCGCCGATCGATTACATCGAGAACGATCGTGTCTATATCGCGCCCGCTCTGACCTGGGCACCGAGCACACGCACCGAGTTGACCCTCCTGGCCGACTATCAGAAGAACGAATCCGACTACTACTGGACCGGCTTTCCGCGCCGTGGCACGAAATACGATAGCGACAACGGTCGCATTCCGGACGATCGTTATATCGGCATACCTGGCCTGGGCGGCTACGATTCGGAAGTCTATTCCGTGGGCTATCTATTCGAGCAGCTTATCGGCGACCACTTCACTTTCCGCCAGAACGCGCGTTATCGGCATATCGAATACGACGTGGTCGACGTGTTTCGCGACTATTCCCCAAATCCCGACGATCCAGCCGATCCCCTCTACCCGCTGAACGAGGATCTCACCGAACTGTCTCGCGACGCACGCCTGCGCTTCGACGAAGGCGATACCGTCACCGTCGACAATCAGCTCCTCACCGAACTCTCGCACGGGGGTTCGAACACAGCCTGCTCGTAGGCCTGGACTACAAGACCCTCGACTACGAAGCCCGTAACAGCGGCTTTGGCAACCCCACCACTGATATCCCGCCACTGGATCTCTACGATCCCGATTACAGCCAGCCCTATTCGCTGCCGACGACCTTTACCCGCAGCCGAACCGAAGCCGATCAGTACGGACTCTACGTCCAAGATCACGTGAAATACGGCGACCACTGGGCGTTGACCGCCGGCGCGCGCCAGGACTGGGTCAGCGAAGAATCGCTGGGCGCCGACGAGAACGATCAGAACAACCTGAGTTGGCGTGCGGGCCTGGTCTATCTGGCCGACAACGGCCTGGCGCCCTACATGAGCTATAGCGAATCGTTCACGCCGCAATACGGCAACAACGACGTCACCGGCGCCAGCTACGAGCCGATCTCCGGCGAGCAATACGAAATCGGGCTGCGCTATCGACCGGTCGGCTGGGACGCATCCTTCGAGATCGCCGCCTTCGATATCAGCCGCGAGAACGAACTGGTCGCGCTACCCAGCAATCCGAGTGTCCAGGACCAGATCGGCGAGACGCGCTCGCGCGGCGTCGAGTTGGGCGCCGAACTCGATCTCACGCGCGGACTGTCGGCCATTGCGAGCTATACCTGGAATGAAGTCGAAGTCGTGGAGGCCGGCGGCGCCCAGGTCACCAACGGCAAGCGCGTCGTCGACCGCCCCGAACATATCGCCAAACTCTGGCTCGACTATACGTTCCAGCAGCCCGTGCTCGACGGGCTGGGCGTCGGCGCGGGCATACGCCATCGCGGCTCGGCGTTCAGTAATGCCGACAACACTGCGCGCTATCCGTCGGCGACGCTCGTCGACGCGGCCATACGCTATGAATTCGACGACGTACGCCTGCAGCTATCGGCGAAAAACGTCTTCGACGACGTCAAGATCTATTGCACCGGTAATGAGCCAAGCTCGTTCTGCGACTACGGCGTCGGCCGCGAGGTGCTGGGCAGCATCACCTATCGCTGGAACTAGCGAAGTCGCCCGCCCGCTCCGCAGCCCGGTGCGGGCCTCTCAGCCACGGCGTTCGAGTTGAAAATCCAGATTCTGGCGTACGGCCGGCCACTCGTGCGCCAGGATCGAGAACACGACGGTATCGCGCAGGATGCCGTCGTCGCTGATCTGGTGATTGCGCAGCACGCCGTCCTGTTTGGCGCCCAGACGGGCAATGGCTGCCCGCGAGGCGCGATTGTGCCAATGGGTACGAAATTCGATCGCGATCGCATCGAGCTGTTCGAACGCATGCGCGAGCATCAGGCGTTTGCATTCGGTATTGAGTGCCGTGCGCTGAAAGCGCTGGGCGTACCAGGTATAGCCGATCTCGGCCCGACGGTTGCCGGCATCTACATGACAGAAACGCGTCGACCCGATCACCGTATCGCTGGCGCGATCGCGCACGGCAAACGCAAGACCGCCCGCCGCCTGCTCAGCATGTGCCCCGTCGATATAAGCCTCGACCGCGTCCGGCGCCGGGACGAAGGTGTACCACAGCCGCCAGAGTTCGCCGTCCCGTACGGCCTCGGCCAGCTCGGACTCATGCTCGTGCCCAAGCGGCTCCAGCAGCACGCGTTCACCGGTCAGAACCGTTGGCTCGATCCCGCTTTTCATATTGCACTCAATATTATTGCAGCAATTAAAATAGCGTGCACATACAACAATTTACTCGCCCCTGCTATTCTTTTATGCCCTAGATCAGCGAGTTACGCAACGAACGTCTCATTGAATAGTGAGACACAGCCAGCCGTTATGCATTCGCGTAACCCACACATGGCAGCAGATCGCACGCGATGCCCGGCCCTGATCGACATAGCCACAGTCGCTGGAGCGCGCCTGCGCTCTGAATTCAAACGTTGTAGCACGCGATGAATCGAGCTCGATGGATTGCAGGCGTGCTTTTGGTCGCCGGTCTGGGCGCGCCGTGTATAGCGCGATAGCACCGCATGAAGACATGCTCGACTTCGACCCGGCGCTCGACGAGACACATCATTACGACGAGGTGCCCGGCACTGCCTGGGCACAGCAGGCGGCCGCGCATAGCGTCGGCGATTACGTGGACGACAGCGGCCGGATTCGTATCTGGGGCAATGTCGCCCAGCTGTTGACGCTCGATTACGAAGCGCCCAGCGCAAAACGCCGCTGGCCGCATCCTGTCCACGGGTCGGCTAGCCGCAACACAACGGCGCGCCGAAACCCCGCGCAGCACGAGACCACACCATGAAACAATCGCTCGGATTCGCCGGTATTGCATTGCTGGTCATCGCCTGTGCCGGCGCTGTCTGGTGGCTCGCAAACAACGGTACGGGCGCATTCGACGCAGGGGCCGGCTCGAACACGACTTACGTCGTCGGCCACCGGGTGACCGAACACCCGCTCGATACCCACAGCTTCCAAGAAAGCGATGGCTCGAATCACGTATGACGGCGATCTGGCGCGCCGAGTCGGCGGCTTCGATATGCCTATCGAAAACGGCCGCCCGACCTTCGATCACGCAGCGGCCGAGGCGCGTACCCCGCTCGGCGACGAACTCGACGCGCCCGCGGGCAATCCGCTCGTCGCGCCCATCGTGGTGCCGACACTGCCCCGCCCCATCGACGACCAGGTAGGCGCTGAATACACGCTCGCGGCCTGGCGCGGGCTCAGCGATATCCGCTTTCGCGTAGAAGCTATCGACGACGACACCCTGAGCCTGCGTATCGAATCGACCGACGCCACACGCGCGCTCGATGCCGATGTCCAACCCGCCGCGCCGCCGGCGCATAGTGCAACGGCGGATCCATCCAGTTCGGCCCGCCGCTGGCGATGCCCATGCCGTCAATACGTACGGCATTGCGATAACCCGCACTGCCGCGATACTGGGTCTGTCCGCTGATGCCGCCATTGTCGAGCAGCGCGGCGTTGGGTACGTCGCGCAACGTGGACGCCGTATCGGCCTGTGCCGGCTCGGGCGAGCGCGTCTGGCGTTCGGCGGACGGTATCCGACCGTCGATATCGATCGTGTCCAGCACGATCGGCCATTGTGCCCAACCGGCAGTCGCCCATAGGCAGCCCGTTGCCAAAACACCGAAAGCGATACGCGACATGGTTCCCCCAAGGCTTAAAATTGGCGGAACCTTAGCGGCCGCAATCACTTGCGACCATGCGGCAAATCGTCGCAGCAGCCGTCCAAACGTGTTACGTATTTGTCGCGCACACGGCCTGACTGAAGCGGGATCAGCCACCCCCACTGGTATGCTGTCTCCTGTTTCGTTCGGGCCGCTTTTTCCATGTCCATCGCCGTCGATATCGTCGTTAATACATGGCTGCTGTTTCTCAAGGCCGCGCCCTGGCTTTTGCTGGGACTGGTGATCGCCGCCAGCATCCGCGCTTTCGTGCCGCAGGCGCGTATCGCAGGCTGGCTGGGCGGGCGCGGTGCCTGGCCAACGGTCAAGGCTGCCCTTATCGGCGCGCCGCTGCCGCTGTGTTCCTGCAGCGTGATCCCGGTCGCCGTGGGTCTGCACCGATCGGGGGCCTCACGTGCGTCGACCACATCGTTTCTGATCGCCACGCCGGAAACCGGGGCGGATTCGGTCGGCGCTTCCTATGCCTTGCTCGGGCCGTTCTTCACGGTCGTGCGCCCCGCGGCTGCGATCACCAGCGCCGTGATCACCGGGCTGGCCTCGCACCTGATGCCGGCGTCCCGCCGCTCGCCGACACACAGTGCCGGCTGCTGCGAAAAGTCGCGTGTAAAAGACGATTGCTGCGCCCCGAGCCCGGCGCAGACCACTGACCCAACCGATTGCTGCGGCGAGCCCAGTGCCCACCGCTCGGCTGGGGCAGCGGCAACGCGTGGCGTCGCCCCGGCGACAGCGGACACCAGCGCAAGCGCCGGATGCTGCGCGTCGCGCGATACGCCGCCGGGCGTTGGCGCGCGTCTGGCGGATGGCCTGCATTACGCCATCACTCGCATTCTCGACGAGTTCGGTCTCTGGCTGCTCGTCGGGCTCGTCGTGGCCGGCGTTACCCTCTCCGTGGTGCCGCCGCAGACGCTTGCGACTTATGGCAGCGGCTTTACCGCCATGCTCATCATGCTGGCGATCAGCGTGCCCCTGTATGTCTGTGCCACCCAGTCGACGCCGATCGCGACCGCGCTGCTCGCGGCGGGCATGTCGCCGGGTGCGGTCCTGGTATTTTTGCTGGCAGGGCCGGCAACCAACCTCGCCACGATCGGCGCGGTGCGCCAGGAATTCGGCAGCGCGTTCGCCGGCTTCTATCTTGGCTGTATGGGTGCCTGCGCGCTGGCTTTCGGGCTGGCAACCGATGCCGCGGTCGCCGCTTTCGGCATCGACCTGGCCACCGGCGTCGATGCGGACCATGCAGTCATGCCGCTATGGCTGTCGTTGCCTTCAGCAGTACTGCTCATCGCGATCTCGATCCGGCCCGTGCGCGCGCCGCTGCTTCGCTGGCTGAAACCGGCATGACCGACCGAGGCCCAATTAAGCGCCTCCCGGCCCTGCTGTGCTTGCTGGCCGGCCTGCTGGGTGCTGGGCCCACGCTATATGCCGCGACCCCCTATGTCTTCAGCCATGGGTTCGATAACGCCTCCGAGAAGGCGCAAACACCGCGTGGCGGTACGACCCGCGGCGCGCCGGTCGAACTCGACGATACCGTGCCCGCCGCCTATCACGACATCCAGGCGCCCGGACTGGACAAGCGCGAGCGCGATGCCCGGGCCATCCGCGCGCTCGCCGGCGATTACCGCGCAACCTTCGAGTTCATCGAAACCGCCGCCTTGGCGCCGGGCATCGAGCGCGATGCGCGCCCTTATCGCTCCTGGGCCACCGAGCGCGTTTTCGTGATTGCCGATACGCCGACCGAGATCGAGCTGCAGCACATCATGGTCATGCGCTTTGTCGACGACGAAGGCGCGATCAGCGACCCGATGGTGATGAAGCACTGGCGCCAGCGCTGGCAATGGCAGCCGGCCACGATCTGGCGCTACACCGGCGATCGCCTTTGGCGGAAGGCCGCGCTATCCGATCGCGAAGCCTCCGCGCGCTGGAAGCAGACGGTCTATCAGGTCGACGACTCGCTGCGCTACGAAGCGCTCGGGCGCTGGCACTACGACGATGGCGTAGCGAGCTGGCGCAGCGAGCGCTTCGGCCGGCCCCTGCCGCGCCGCGAGGCCAGCGTCCGCGACGATTACGATGTGCTGACAGGCCGACATACGATCACGCATGCACCGCACGGCTGGCTGCATGAACAAAGCGCGCGCAAGATCAGCGAAGCCGACGGCCAACCCACAGCGCTGGCTCAGGAGATTGGCCTGGTTCGCTACCGGCGCATCGGGAATACCGACTTTGACCCAGCTGAAGCCTACTGGCCCGAAACGGACGCATTCTGGGCTGCCGTACGCCGCTACTGGGATCGTACAATGGCCGTGCACGACCGACTCGTAATTCGTACGACCGTCGACGATACGCCCCTGTTCGCTCGGCTGTTCGATGCGGCGCAGACGACTCAAACCGATGATCCTGACGCGCTTGCCGACACGCTCGCCGCCATAATCGCGCCGTATATCGACTCCCGCTAAGCGCACCGGGCATTCATAGGTCGACTGCCCTGGCGCCGTGGTTAGCACACGTCAGGCAGCTTCCTGAATGGCTTTGCGGCGCGAGTTTCGCCGGCTCGTCGCCAGCCGATAGACAAACGCCAGAATGAACAGCGCGGTGAGCAGCAACACGATGGTCGGCGCGGTTGCACTATCGATGAAAAAGCTCAGGTACGCCCCGCCGAGCATCGAGGCCAGGCATACGCCGACCGACACCACCAGCATGCGCCCAAAGCTGCGCACGGTCAGAAAGGCGATGGCGCCGGGCGTGATCACCAGCCCCACCGCCAGAATCAGCCCCACCGAGGTCAGCGTGGCCACGATGGTCAGCGATAGACACACCAGCAGTGCGTAGTGCAGCAGCGAGGTGTTCAGCCCCGAGGCGCGCGCCTGGGCGGGATCGAAGGCATGCAGAACGAAATCCTTCCACTTGAGCACCAACAGCGCCGACACAGCCGCGCCGATCACACCCGAGGTCAGCAGATCCTGTCGGTTGATGCCGAGCATATTGCCGAACAACACATGGGTGAGATGTTCGTTGGTGTGCACCCAGGTGTACATGACGATGCCCACCGCGAACATGCCCGAGAACACCACGCCCAAGACCGTGTCCTGCTTCACGCGGCTGTTCTGTGACAAATAACCGGTCGCCAGTACGCAGGCCATGCCAGCAGCGAACGCGCCAACGATCAGCGGCGCGCCCAGAATCCAGGCCAGCACCACGCCGGGCAGCGTGGCGTGGCTGGCCCCGTCGCCCATCAGCGCCCAGCCCTTGAGCACGAGAAAGCACGACAACAGCGCCGTGGGTGGCGCCACGCACAGCGCGATCCAGAACGCATTGCGCATGAACGAGAACTCGAACGGCAGCAGCAGGGTATCGATCGTCATGCCGACGTATCCGCGCGCGTATTCACCTTTTTTGGTTCGGCAGGCGCATCGTGCGCCTTCGTTCGATGTTCGTGCAGCACCCGTGCTGCCTTACGGCGACTGGCCAGCAGACCGTGTTTGGGCGCAAACACAAACGCCGCGAGAAAGATCAGCGTTTGCAGCGTGACGATGATGCCGCCGGTCGCACCGTCCAGGAAATAGCTGATATAGGCGCCGACGAAGCTGGTCAGCGTACCGATGAGCACCGACAGCGCAATCAAGCGCGGGAAGCGATCCGATAACAGATACGCGGTCGCTCCCGGTGTGACCACCATGGCAATGACCAGAAATGCGCCCACCGTGATCATCGCTGCAACAATCGCCGCCGACAGCAACACGAAGAACAACAGCTTGAGCAGATCGGGCCGCAGGCCGATCGAACGAGCATGATTTTCGTCGAAGAAAGTGACCATCAGGTCCTTCCACTTCGCCAGCAGCACCGCCAGCGATACGAAGCCGATGATCGCCAACTGCAACGTATCTTCAGGCGTGATGGCGAGGATATTGCCCATCACGATGGTTTGAATACTCACTGCCATCGGGTTCAGCGAGACCATGAACAGGCCCAGGCCGAAGAACGACGTGAAGATGATACCGATGATCACGTCGATCTTGAGGCCGGATCGCTCGCTGAGAAACAGCATCGCGCCGGCCGCCAGACCACCGGCAATGAAAGCGCCCACCGAGAATGGCAGGCCCAGCATGAAGGCGCCCGCCACGCCAGGCACGACGGAATGACTGAGCGCATCACCGA
The DNA here is from genome assembly GCF_000215955.2 of Salinisphaera shabanensis E1L3A. Taxonomy (GTDB): domain Bacteria; phylum Pseudomonadota; class Gammaproteobacteria; order Nevskiales; family Salinisphaeraceae; genus Salinisphaera; species Salinisphaera shabanensis. The sequence goes on along the minus strand of NZ_AFNV02000011.1, from coordinate 38,477 downwards.
TGAGCGACCAGCCCTTGAGCATGAGATAGGCCGACAGGAACGCACAAACGCCGCCCACCAGCGCCGACACCCACATCGCGTTGAGCATGTAGGTATAGTTGAACGGCTCGACAAGCGTATCGATCACGCGTCGCGCTCACGTTGTTCGCGGGTCAACGGCGCCTGGCGACGGCTATCATGCTCGACCGGGTCGCCGTAGTGCACGAACGGACGCTCGTCGTCGGTGATGATCGAGACCTCGCGCGGATCGTCGTCATCGTGCAGCGTCGCGCCGCCGAGGCTGAAATGCCGCAGCACACCGCCAAAGGCGCGTTCCAGATTGTCGCGGGTGAACGTGGTGTCGGTGGGCCCGAACGCGAGCACGGTCTTTTTTACCAGCACGGTCTGGTCGCAGAACTCCGGCACACTGCCCAGGTTATGCGTGGACACAAGCATCACGCGGCCTTCGTCACGTAGCTCGCGCAACAGCCCGACGATGCGTTCCTCGGTGCCCACATCCACGCCGGTGAACGGCTCGTCGAGCAGGATCACCTGGCCGTCCTGGGCCAGCGAACGGGCCAGAAACACACGCTTGCGTTGACCGCCCGAGAGTTCGCCGATTTGACGATGCCGAAAGTCGGTCATGCCGACACGCTGTAAGGCCAGCTCCACCGCCTCGTGGTCAGCCCGCTTGGGCCGGCGTAGAAAGCCCATATGCCCATAGCGACCCATCATCACCACGTCTTCGACCAGCACCGGAAACGTCCAGTCCACGTCTTCGGACTGCGGCACATAAGCCACCATGTTGTCGCCGAGCGCCTGCTTGACCGTGCGCCCGAGCAGCCTTATCTCACCTTCGGCGACCGGTACGAAACCCATGATCGCTTTGAACAGCGTGGACTTGCCGGCACCGTTGACGCCCACGAGCGCGGCGATCGAGCCGCGCGGCGTAGCAAAGCTGGCGTCGTAGAGCGCGGTATGACCGTTGCGATAGGTCACGGTGACGTGACGGGCAATGATGCCCTCCTCGGCGCTTTCTGCCGGCGCGGCCCGGCCCGACGTACTGGCAGATTCAGCCATGGTTCATGCCTCGGCGCTTGTTTGAGTTCCGATCATGGATCATTCGCGGCGCTTGTGCAGAGCATCGGCGATGGTCTGTGCATCCACACGGAGCAGATCCAGATAAGTGGGCACCGGGCCGTCGGCCGCGGACAGCGAGTCCACATAGAGCACGCCACCATAGTGCGCGCCCGTGTCGCGGGCGACCTGGCGCGCCGGCGAGGTATTGACGGTGCTTTCACAGAACACGGCCGGAATATTCTGTTTCTTTACACCATCCACCACTTTACGCACCTGCTGCGGCGTCCCTGTGCGCTCGGCGTTGATCGGCCACAGATACAGTTCTTCCATGCCGAAGTCGCGGGCCAGATAACTGAACGCCCCTTCGCAGCTGACCAGCCAGCGCTGGGAGGCCGGAATCTCGGCAATCCGTTCGCGCAGCGGCGCGATCGTGTCGCGAATTTCTTTCTTGTACGCCGCCGCGTTGTCGCGATAGGCCTCGGCGTTGTCCGGATCGTGTTCGACCAGCGCGTCGCGAATGTTGTCGACATAGATTTCCGCGCCTTCAAGCCCCATCCAGGCATGCGGATTCGCCATGCCTTCATAGTCGCCGGCAGCGATGGGAATCGCCTTGACCCCGTCGCTGAGCGTTGCTGACGGCACGTCACCCAGATGGGCCAGGAACTGCTCGAACCAGCGTTCCAGATTGAAACCGTTGTAAAGAATCAGATCGGCATCGCTGGCGCGGACGATGTCCTGCGGCGTGGGCGAATAATCGTGAATCTCGGCACCCGGTTTGGTGATCGACACCACCTCGGCATGGTCGCCTGCAACGTTGCTCGCCATATCGGCCAGGATGGTGAACGTGGTCGCCACCTTGAAACGCACGTCTTCGGCGGCGACCGACGGCGCGGCGCTTGCGCAACAGGCGACAAACGCCGCGGCAATGAACAATCTTCGAGCTCGCATGTTTATCTCCCACAAACACCAGATAAGAAACCGGCTTGAGCCGCCACGACTCCCACTAGCCTATGGCCACGAAGTTTAGCCCATGCTAATTTTTAGTGCGCAGGCTGTCAATTATCCATCCGCCTGTCGATCAATGTGAAAACCGCAGACGCGCCTATGCCTGGACGACCGACACCCGACAACATGAAGCCGTCGACCCATGCCGCGTGAACCACTGCACAGCGGCCGGTACACGTGCTGGCATCGACGCTGGTGGTTGGCGCTGTCGTGGCCGCGGCGGGGCCGTCGAATGCCGAAACGAGCGATGAGATAGACGCTGGCGGCGCGCCGAATGTCTCGACCCGGGATACGCTGATCGGCGATCTGGGCGGGCTGCGCCCGGCCGCCACATCCCACGGACTGACGTTCGATGCGGTAGCCGTCGGCGATTATTCGATCGTGCTCGACGGCGGCGCCGAACCACGCGCGACAGCGGCGCGCTATCTGATCGAAGCGGGCGTCGAGCTGGATACGGCCGCCGCGTTCGGCTGGCCCGGTGGCACATTGCGCGCATCCTATCTGGGTTTTCACGGCGATAACGGCAACCTCGACAGCGGCGATATCCAGGTCTACTCCAACATCGATGAAACACCGGTAGATGCTTTCTACTCGCTCTGGTATCGCCAGGACCTGTTCGACGAGCGCTTTGCCATCAAGCTCGGCAAGATGGATGCGAACGAAGACTTTGCCTATGTCGACAACGGTGACCAGTTCCTGAACTCCTCACCGGGTTTTTCGCCCACGATCCTGGCGTTCCCTTCCTATCCGGATCCGGCCACCGCGATTGCGCTGTTCGCCAAACTGCCGGGCGGCACCTATGCACGGGCCGGTATTTACGATGGCTCGAGCCTGAATGGCCGACGTACCGGCACACGCGGGCCGGATGATTTCCTCGACGACGACAGCGACCGCTTCAGCGTCGGCGAAGCCGGTCTGAAATACACGATCGACGATCTAGGCGGCCGCGTGGGCGTGGGCTACTGGCGCCACGATGGCGACTTCACCCGTTTCGACGGCGGCACGGAGGATTCCAGCAAAGGCGTGTATGTGGTCTGGGACCAGTCGCTCTACGACGACCTGAGCTCCTCCTTCGCCGTCGACGGCTTTGCCCAGTACGGCCAGGCCGACGAGGATGTGAGCGAACTGGCCTCGCATATAGGCGCGGGCATACAGATCACCGGCCTGATCGACGATCGACCCGACGATATCACCGGGCTCATGGCCAGCCGCGTCGATTTCTCCGATGCGCCGGGGGCCGGCTTCATCGAAGAGCACGAAACCGCCATCGAAGTCTTTCATGCCATTCAGGTCACTGGCTGGATGGCGCTCAAGCCGGACTTCCAATACATCGTCAATCCCGGCGGCATGGGGCTCGAAGACGCCAAGGTCGTCACTTTGCGCGGCGAGATCGCGTTCTAGCCACGGCCGGCCCGGCATGGCGGCGTGGGTTTGACGCCGAAGCCGTGGCAGCCTAAAACGTCCGCCATGAGATTCGGCGTCATCGGCGACATACACGGCTTCTGGGATGAACGCGACACCGCGTTCTTCAATGCCAGCAACTACGACATGCTGCTGTTCGTGGGCGACTTCGCGCGCGTGGCCAACAGCTTGCCGGTCGCGCGCCAGCTCGCGGGGCTCACCAAACCGGGGTGGGCAATTCCAGGCAATCACGACGCGGTGGGGCTTTGGCAACTGCTCGCCGAGGTCAAGAACCGCCCGCTGGCCGCGCGCCTGGGCGCGCGCGGCATGGCAAAACGCGTACGCCGGCTTGATGAAACCCTCGGCGGCGTGCGGCTGGGCGGCTACAATCTGGCACGGCTCGACACCGATCTCGGCCTGCTGGTCGCACGACCGCACGCCATGGGCCCGAATCGTTTCTACTATCGCCATTATCTGAAATCGGCATTTGGTATCGCCGATTTCGAAGCCAGCGCGGCCCGGCTATGTGCGCTCGTGGACGATGCGCCAAAGAATCTCGTCGTGCTGGCCCACAACGGCCCTGCCGGGCTCGGCGATACACCCGGCACGCCGTTCGGCTGCGATTTCGATCCCGACCACGGCGACTTCGGCGACCCGGACCTGCGCATGGCCATCGATCATGCTCACAGCACGGGCCGACGCGTGCGGGCAGTGCTCGCTGGGCACATGCATCACCGCAGCAAGCACACCGGTGCCTGGCGCGACACCTGGGCACAGGACGCGACAACGCTGTATCTCAACGCCGCGCGGGTGCCGCGTATCGAGGATAACGGCGAAAAACGCCACCATATCGCGCTGACCGTCGAGGACGACACGGTGCGGGCCGAAACCGTGTTCGTCGACAACGACGGCCACGAGATCAACCGCTGTGCGCTGGGTCGCGCCGAACCAACGGTTGGCTAACGCGCCATCCGGTCAGCGCTCACGCGCGATCAGCCCGCACAGCGGCAGTGCCATCGCCAGCATCAACAGGCCTACGCCGGCATAGCTCGGCCCAAAGCCGACCAGCCGCCCCAGCTCCAGCCCGGCGGCTGGGCCAAGCGCCCCGCCAAAATCGCTCGACCATTGATAGACCGACAGCGCACGCCCGTGCAGGTGCGGCGGCGTCACGTCGCCAAGCAAGGTCAGCATGGGAATTGTCAGGCCGCCGGAGCCAACGCCGATCACCAGCAACGCCATCGCCGCGGTTACGGCGCTGGTCGCCAGACCCAGTCCGGCGAACCCGATCGCAACCAGTGCCATTGCCGGCAGCAACAGCCGGGTACGAGATTGAGTCCGATCGAGTACGCGCCCTGCCGCCAGCGATGCGCCGGCACGTGCGCTCATCAGTACCGCCATCAAGAGCCCGGCGCTGCCTTCGGCACCGAGACCGAACACGAACAGGCCGCGTTGATCCACGAGCACCGCGATGGTGGCCAGCAATACGCCAGATACAGCAAAGAACAGCAGCGCGTTCGCGCCCCAGATGATGCGCAGGGTCTTCAAGCCAAGCAGCGCACGCCACTGTTCGCGCGTCGTTTCGGGCTTGCTGCGCTGTTCGGCCGGCTCCGGACTACGACCGCTGGTCGGCGGCAACACCACCACGGCCAGCAATGCCGCGACGACACTTAGAGCGGTCGCCGTCAAAAAGGCGGCGTTGGCCGACGCGCCGTCGGCAATCAGTCCACCGATAACCAGCCCGGCAGGCAGGCCGAGGCTGATCGCCGTACGGACACGCGCAGTCATGCCGCCACGCCGCGCCTGCGGCGCGATTGCCATGACCGCGGCCAGCGTGCCGACCAGAAGCAGCGACGAACCGACACCCCAGATGACGCGCCCGGCAAGAAACCACGCACCGGGTGAGTCCGCTACCAGACCGATCGAAAAGGCCAATGTGCCGAGTGCTTCGATCGCGAGCCCGATAGCCACCGGCCAGCGCGCGCCGAAACGATCCAACAGGCTGCCCGTGATCGGATTGAAGCCCAGCCGGGTAATACGATTGGCCGACAGAATCAGGCCGATCATGAACCCGGAAATCCCCAGATCCATACCGATCACCGGCAGAATCGGAAACACCACGCCGCCGCCCACACCGCCCAGAAAGGCGATGCCGGCGATCTGCCATCCGGTGGTTCTGCGGTCGCGATCGACCGTCGACAAACCCGAACTCAGCGGGCTGGCCCTGTAGCCGATGCGGCATCCGCGGCATCCGCTGCCCGCCCATACCGGGCGGCGATCAGCGCGCAAACGATCAACTGAAGCTGGTGAAAGAGCATCAGCGGCAACACCGCGCTCCCGAGCGCGCTACCCGCAAATAGAACCTTGGCCATCGGAATACCGCTGGCCAGCGATTTCTTCGAGCCGCAGAACAGCAGCACGATTTCATCTTCGCGCGAGAAGAAGCGCCGGCCGACGATGAACGTCAGCCCCATGACAACCCCCAGCAGTACGACGCACACGACCGCAAGGACCGCCAGCGCCGATAGCGGCATGCGCTGCCAGAGCCCTTCGACGACCGAGGCACTGAACGCGCCGTATACCACAAGCACGATCGAGCCCTGATCGACGAACTTCACCAGTTTCGGATGGGCCGAAATCCAGCCACCGACCCAGCGGCGCGCGATCTGGCCGAGCACGAACGGCAACAGAATCTTGAGTAGAATATCGACGACGGCATTGAGCGAACCGCCGCCGCTGATCGACTGCGAGCTGATCAAGAGCCCGGCAAGCAGGGGCGTGATGAACACACCCAGCACATTCGACAGGCTGGCACTACAGACCGCGCCCGGAATATTGCCGCGTGCCACCGACGTGAACGCGATTGACGACTGCACCGTCGATGGCAAAAGACAGAGAAACAACACGCCGGCAAGCAACTCCGGCGTCAGCCAGCCGCCGAGCAGCGGCTGCGAAGCCAGGCCGATGAGCGGAAACAGCGCAAAAGTCGTCAGCAAAACGCATACGTGCAACCGCCAGTTGGTCGCGCCCGCATAGATCGCATCGCGCGAGAGCTTTGCACCATGCAGAAAAAACAACAGGGCGATGGCGGCGTTGGTGAAGTAGTCGTAGTAAACCGCGACCGTACCGGAGATCGGCACGAAGCTCGCCAGACAGATCGCAGCAAGCAGCGCGACGATGAATCGGTCTGGCAAGAACCGCTTGAGCCAGTTTAGTTTTTTCATCTGTGCAATTGTACCGGGCGAGGAATAGCCGCACGCCTATGCAAGCGACGTACCAGCCATGTGGAGCGACGCGCCGAACCGGGCGCTGAAAACACGCCCGCTGCTATCGGGCCGCGCGTTCGTACTGCACAGGCCAATCCACCTCGGCACCGTGCAGCTCGCGAGCCGCGCGCAACGGGAAGTACGGATCGCGCAACAGTTCACGCGCAAGCAGTACGCAGTCGGCCTGGCCGGAATGCAGTATATGTTCGGCCTGTACGGGGTCGGTGATCATGCCGACCGCAGCGGTGGCAATACCGACGTCGCGCTTGATACGTGCAGCGAACCCGGTCTGATAACCCGGTCCGACGGGGATCTTTGCAGCCGGCGTATTGCCGCCGCCGGAGCAATCGATCACGTCTACGCCCTCAGCCTTGAGCCAGTGCGCAAACTGTACCGACGCATCGATATCCCAGCCGCCGTCGGCCCAGTCGGTACAGGAAATACGCACGAACAGCGGCCGGTTCTTCGGCCAGACCGCGCGCACGGCGCGTACCACTTCGAGCGGAAAACGGGCGCGGTTGGCCAGACTGCCGCCGTAGTCGTCGTCGCGCGTATTGGACAGCGGCGACAGAAACTCGTGCATGAGATAACCGTGCGCGCAGTGCAACTCGACCATGTCCATATCGGCGGCCAGCGCACGCTCGGCCGCCGCGGCAAACGCATCAACGAGTTCTACAATCTCGGCATGCGTGAGCGCATGCGGCATAGACGAATCGTCCGAAAATGCGATCGCGCTTGGCGCCACGGTCTGCCAGCCGCCCTGCTCGGCACTGAGCGCCTTGCCACCGCGCCAGGGGGCATCGCAGGACGCCTTACGGCCGGCGTGGGCCAACTGCACACCCACGGCAGCGCCCTGTGCATGAATGAAATCGGCATTGCGCTTGAACTCGGCGATATGAGCGTCCTGCCACAAACCGAGATCAGCCGGCGTGATCCGCCCCGCCGGCGTAACGGCCGAGGCCTCGATCATCACCAGACCCGCGCCGCCGACCGCGCGGCTGCCCAGATGCACGAAATGCCAATCGTTCGGGAAACCGTCCTCGGCCGAATACTGACACATGGGCGAGACGAATAAACGATTGCGAAACGTGACCTCGCCGATGGTCCAGGGTTGAAAAAGATCGCTCACGGATTAGCTCCTTGCACAGGGCGGACGCGGCAAGCGCCCGAGCTCAGTTGCGTGCAATATACATCAGCGTAAACGTCTGGACCTGCGAACATCTTTTTCAGTGACACCGCCCGGCAGGAAACGACATCGCGTAACCGAGTCCACCCGCCTCACGAGTTCCAAGCTCGAGAGCGCTGGCTTAGTTCGCCCCATTAGCGCTGGCACAACACCAGATTCCCCTTGGTATCGACCTGCGCCGCCCAGTCCGGCGCGATCCAGGTTGTCGTAACGGTTTCGCGCACGATCGCCGGGCCATCGAAGCGTTGGCCGGCGTGGAGCGAGTCACGATCGTAAACCGGAACCGCATCGCCAAGACCATGCACAGCGACAGTTTCAGCGGCTTCGGGCGTACCCTCGCCCGTCTCGATATCCGGCAGTTCGACGTCGGGCACGGGCCCGGCGCGGTGCAGACGCAGGTTGACCAGCTCGACCGGCAGTTCGAAGCGATGCCCGTAGCGGGCTGCATGGGCCTCATGAAACGCGTCAACCAGTTCGGCCGGCTCGCGCCAGGCGAGGTTGAGCGATGCGCTCTGGCCCGCGTAGCGCAAATCGGCGCTCAATCGTTCTTCGATGTCGGACTCGGCGACGCCCTCTTCCACCAGTTCATCACGCGTCGCCTCCCGCAGCGGTTCGAGCCATGCATCGATCTCGTCGGTATCCACATCGGCCAGCGGCTGCAGAATACTCAGCGAACGCTCGCGCGAACGCCGGGCGACCAGCATGCCGAGCGCCGAGAGCACGCCAGCGAACACGGGAATGAGCACGCGCTTCATGCCCATGCCTTCGGCCAAGGCGCAGGCGTGCAGCGGCCCGGCGCCGCCAAAGCACAGCAGGCTATCGTCCGCCACCGATTCCCCGCGCGCGACCGAAATCACGCGCAGCGCGCCGGTCATGGCTTCATCCGCGATACGCAGAATGCCGGCTGCCGCGTCCTCGACACTCAAATCGAGCGGCTCGGCAATACGCCCGACCGCACGTCGTGCCGCCTCCACGTCGAGGCCCATATGTCCGCCCAGCTGGGTCGAGGCCGGCAGGCGTCCGAGCACAACGTGGGCATCGGTTACGGTCGGCTGCTCGCCGCCCTTTCCATAGCAGGCCGGGCCGGGCTCGGCGCCGGCCGACGCGGGGCCGACCTGCAACAGCCCACCGGCATCCAGCCAGGCAATCGAGCCACCGCCAGCACCGATGGTATGCATATCGACCATGGGCACGGCGACCGGATAGCCGGCGATACGGGTCTTGCTGGTCAATGCCAGTTCATCGGCAACCAGCGCCACATCGCTGCTCGTGCCGCCCATATCCAGCGTGAGCACCCGATCGAGCCCGGCGGATCGGGCCACGAAGCGCGCCCCGAGCAAGCCGCCGGCCGGGCCGGACAACAACAGGTTCACGGCATTATCGGCCGCCTGATCGACGCCGACCGTGCCGGCTGCGCCGTGCATGATTGCGACCCGTTCGAGCGCGCTTTCCAGGCGGCGCAGATAGCCGCCGACCGTGGGCCCGAGCGCGGCGTTGAGCCAGGTCGCGATGCCGCGTTCGTATTCGCCGTATTCGGGCAAAACGCGACTGCCACGGGCAATGGCCAGATCCGGCAATGCCTTACGTAGCGCGGATTCGATGGCGGCTTCGTCATCGCCGTTCAGAAAAGCGAACAGCAGGTTGATCGCGACGGCCTCGACACCGGCCTCACGCAGCTTGTCGACCAGCGCATCGCACATGGCCTCGTCCAGCGCGACGAGCGAATTGCCGTGGGCATCGAGGCGTGCATCGACCTCGAAACACAACTCGGGCGCCACCGGTACGGGGTTGGGCGCGGGCTCGAGCGCATAAAGCTCCCGGCGCGCCTGACGGCCGATGGTCAACACATCGGCAAAACCGGTATTGGCGATATACGCCGTACGGGCCAGGTTGTTCTCCAGCACGGCGTTGGTCGCCACCGTGGAGCCATGCACGATGCGCCAGTCGGCCGCGGCGTCGCCGGCAAAATGACGCACGCCGTCGATCACGGCCTCTTCCGGGGCGTCCGGCGTGGAGGCGATCTTGTAGACAGCCAGGGCACCGTTCTCGCGTGCGATCACGTCGGTGAATGTACCGCCGGTATCCACGCCCAGCTCGCCGGCGGACTGCGAATTCGATTGCGGCTTTGTCGAACGATCGTCGTGGTTTAGGGTCATGATCCTGTCAGCGGATGATTCGGCTTCGTCGTTGTCGCCGTTTTGTACGGCCGAACGCTGCCGGTTTGCCGGGAAACCATCATGGAAAGCGATTTGAAGCTCGTAGCGCAAGGGCTGGTCCGCGATTATGCGGGCCGACGCGCGGTCGATGGCGTGGATCTGTCGCTTACGCGCGGCGAAGTGCTGGGATTGCTTGGCCCCAATGGGGCCGGCAAATCCACCACCCTGCGCATGCTCGCCGGCACGCTCGCGCCCAGCGCCGGTCGTATCGAGATCGCCGGCTTCGATATGGCACGCGCACCGCTGCAGGCCAAACGCCATCTCGGTTATCTACCCGAACACCCGCCGGTCTACGCTGAACTCACGGTCGACGAATATTTGAAATTCTGTGCCCGTCTGCACCGTATCCCGCGCGCCGCGCGCCGCGACGCGATCGCCCAGGCCAAGGCCGATTGCGGGCTCGAAGACGTCGGCAAACGCTTGATCGGCAATCTGTCGAAGGGCTATCAGCAACGTGTAGGCATCGCCCAAGCGATCGTGCACCGCCCGGACGTCCTGATCTTCGACGAGCCCACGGCCGGGCTCGACCCGAACCAGTTGCGCGGCATTCGCGAGCTGGTGGCACGGCTTGCCGCCAACCATAGCGTGATCGTGTCCAGCCATATCCTGTCGGAAATCGAAGCGGTCGCCGCACGCGTGGTCATCCTGCACCACGGACGGGTCGTGCTCGACGAACGCCCGAGCGGGATCGCGCACATCCCGGCCGTGGTCGATATCACGCTGCGCTCGGGCCCGAGCACGCAAACGCTCGCAGCGCTGGCCGGCGTGCAATCGGTCGAGTCAACCGGCGACGGGCGTTGGCGCGTGGTTGCAGAAACCGGCCACGATATTCGAAGCGCGTTGGCCGAAACCGCCGTGCACCAGGGGTGGCAACTGCTGGAGATGACCAGCCACGCACCCGACCTGGAAAGCCGTTTTCGCGAACTCACACGCGACGTCCCGGACCACGCCGCATGAATGCCACTCGCGCTATCGCCGCCCACGAACTCAACCGGCTGTTCGTCTCGCCGCTCTCCTGGACCCTGCTGGCCGTCACCCAATTGCTGCTGGGCATTCTGTTCGCCCTGTCGTTGACCGATATCAGCCTGAACCCACAAACCGTGGGCGAGTACGACGGCATTTCCGCCATTGTCGGCGGCGGCGTGTTTCGTTTTGCCACCGTGGTACTGCTGCTTGTTGTGCCACTGCTGACCATGCGCGCCTTCGCCGAAGAGCGTAAGAGCGGCAATCTCGATCTCATGCTGGCGGCGCCGGCGCCGCTGTGGGCGATCGTGCTGGGCAAATTCGCAGCACTCATGGGCTATCTGAGCCTGATGTTCGTGTTGATAGCGGCCATGCCGCTCTCGCTGGCGCTGTTCACGCCGCTGGATCTGGGGCTACTGAGCGCGGGACTGATCGGCCTGTGGTTGGTGATGGCGTCGTTTTGCGCCATCGGGCTGTTCGTTTCATCGCTCACACGCGAACCCACGCTGGCTGCCATCGCCACGCTCGGCGTGCTGATGTTGTTATGGCTGTGCTATGCCGTGTCGACATTCGACTGGCAGCCGGTCGTGCTCGGCACCACGCTACCGTTTGGCGATATCGCCCATGCGCTATCGTTGATCGGCCATCACGATGCGCTGCTGCGGGGCGTGTTCTCGAGCGCCGACGTGCTTTATTTCGTGATTTTCACGCTGGGTTTTCTGGCGCTTACCATCGTGCGCCTCGATATGGACCGTCACTGATGCGCGCGACGCACTGGCTGTCGCTTGCGCTGATCGTGATCGCGGCCCTCATGGCCGGCGCGGTCAGTCAGCGGTTTTCTTTCAGCGCCGATTGGACCGCGGGTAATCGCAATTCGCTATCGAGCGCCAGCGAACAGGTGCTCGATGCCCTCGACGCCGGGCCGATCGCGTTCACGGCCTATATCTATCCCGGCCCGCGTCGGGCAGAAGTGAGCGAGCGGCTTTCGCGTTACACGCGCGCCAGTTCACGGGTGAACCTCGAATTCGTCGATCCCGCGCGCGACCCGCAGCAGGTGCGCGCGCTAGGCATCGGCGACAAGGGCGCCGTACAGATTCGCTACCAGGGCCGCAGCCAGACGGTGACCGACTTCAGCGAAAAAAGCGTGACCAACGCGTTGCAGAAGCTCTCGGTGGCCAAGGATCAATGGGTGGTGTTTCTATCCGGCCACGGCGAACGCTCACCTGCCGACGAATCCAACGGCGGCTACAGCGAGCTTGCGGCCGCCCTCGATGCCCAGGGGCTGACTACCCGCAGCCTGAATATCGCCGAGGCCGCTGCCATTCCCGACAACGCCGCGCTCGTGGTCATCGCCAGCCCCCAGCGCGCTATGCTGCCCGGCGAAATCCGCATGATTCGTGAATATGTCGCCCGTGGCGGCGCGCTGCTATGGGCCGACGACCCCGGCCCACGCTACGGCCTGGAACCGTTGGCGAGCGACCTCGGCTTGCGCTGGCTTTCCGGCACGCTGATCTACCCGGATTTTCGCGAGCTGGGCACTGGCCATCCCGCCATCGCCATTATTGCCAACTATCCGGATACACCGATCACCGAAAGCCTTACACAGATTGGCGTGTTTCCGTACGCCGGCGCGCTGGCCCGACTCGAGCGCTCTGCCACGAACGAGTGGCAGGCACAGACGTTTCTACGCTCGAGCACGCGCAGCTGGCTCGAAACCGGGCCGCTCGACGGCCAGCAAAGCCTGACCTTTCAGCCCGACCAGGGCGATACACGCGGCCCGCTGGATATGGGGATTGCCCTGACCCGCGCCGTACAGACCGACGCCGGCGAATTCGCCCAGCGCGTGGCCGTGGTCGCCGACAGCGATTTCATGACCAACGGGCATCTCGAACGGCTCGGCAACCGGCCGCTCGCGCTCGCCATATTTCAGTGGCTCGGCTTTCGCGATGCCCAGATCGCGGTGGATGTCGCCAAAGCGCCGGATACGAGGCTCGAACTCACACCCGCGCAAATTCGTGGTTTCTGGTGGGTGTACGTGCTGATCCTGCCGATCGCGCTGCTTGGCTTCGGGCTAATGCGCTGGCGTCGCCGGCGCCGTCGATAAGTCCGCCATGACCCGCAAGCGGCTGATCTTCAATGTGGTACTCATTCTGGGCATCGTGGTGCTCGGACTCACTCTGTGGCTGGTTCGCGCGCCAGAGCCGGCGCCTACGCCGCCCCAGACGGTCAGCGCCCTGGCGCCCGGCTCGGTCACAGCGATGGAAGTGCATCTGCCCAACGCCGTGGTCGAGCTCGACCGGTCGAGGCCAGCCGCAACCTGGCAGTTACGCCAACCTATTGCGGCCCCAGCCGATGACGTACCGGTCGAAGCACTACTTGCCCTGGCCGAGGCCACGCCCACACAGCGCTATGAACGCGGCGCGATCGATGACGAAACCACGGGGCTCGACGACCCCGCGCTCGTGGTGCGCTTCAACGGCCAAGCGCCGATTCTCGTCGGCAACGAAGGGCCCACACCCGCCAGCCGCTACGTCGCCACGCCGCATGCGATGCTCCTGGTTCAAGCCGAACAGCTGGCTCGACTACCCACCACCTGGCGCAACTGGGTTTCGCCCACGCTCATTACCGATAACGCCGATCTCGCCCAGCTCACGCTGCCGCGCCTGACCCTCACTCGCGGTGAAACCGGCGGCTGGCAGGTCAAACCGAGCAGCGCCGATCGCGGTGCCGATTATGCCCAGGCCACGATCGATGCCTGGCGCCATAGCCGGGTGCTCTCGCTCGAACCGGTTGATGCCTCGCGCGAACGTATCGCACGCGTGACGCTGCGCTATGGCGATGATCACGAGCGGCGACTGGACGTGATCGAGCGCGAACCGGAACTGATTCTGCGTGACGCCGAGCGCGGTATCGACTATCACTTCGCGCCGCATCTGGCTGCGCCGCTGCTCGATATGCAGCATCCAGATACGCTCGGAGCCGGGCGCGTGCGTAGTCTGCAACCGTCGGCCATTCCGTTGAACCCGGCGGGGGAGAAGGGTGACGCCTCGCGTCCTGACTAAAGAGCACGAGCCGGCTCTCCAATATTGGAGGCAGACGTCTTTCGCGGCTCGATTATGTGCCCGCAGGCCCTGGATGACGACGCTTTCGGCCTAGCTTTGTAAAACCGCCGGAACAAGCTCACCCGCCCACTCGGGCGGGAAACGGGCAATTAGGCCACGAGGCGGTCGGTGCTCACGCGTCTTTCGAACCTTTTATTTAGCGCGGCTGTGCGAAACCCCAGGCCAAAATGCATCAGCTCAGTCGAGACCGAATAAAAATCACGAACGTGCCTCACGTCGCCGTTCACTGAACTGCAACACACCGGTCAGCATCGCCGGCAGAAAGGTTACGGTGGTCGCCATCGTGAACAACAGGCCGAACATCACGATCGCGCCCAGCCCGCGATAGAGCTCGGTGCCCGCGCCCGGCAGAAAGACGAGCGGGGCGAGCCCGAAGGTGGTGGTGATCGTGGTCATCAGAATCGGGCGTAGCCGTACAGCCACGGCATCCTGGACCGCTTCGATCGCGACCATGCCGGCCGCCACGTTGGCGCGTGCGCGTTCCACGATCAGGATCGGGTTGTTCACTACGGTGCCGACGAGAATGAGAAAGCCGAGCATGGTGATCAGATCGAACGGCTGCGACAGCGCGGTGAGCCCGATCAGCGGCAACAGCGCACCGACACCGTTGAGCATCGCCAGACCCACCACGCCGCCGGCAATGCCCAGCGGCACCGTGGTGAGAATGAGCAGCGGATAGCCCCAGTGGGAGAAGATCGCCACCAGCAGCAGGTAGCACACACCCACGGCCACCACATAGTTGCTCAGCAGCGCATCGCGGGTGACTTCCAGTTCATCGCTTGCCCCGGAAATATCAAGCGCCAGCGAGGCATCGATCGCGCCCTGCTCGCGCAGATGATCGATCACGTCGCGATTGACGCGGTCCACGCCGGCTTCCAGCGGAATGGCGGCCGGCGGGATAACGCGAATGGTAACCGTGCGCCGGCTGTCCAACCGCCGGATGACGTCGGTATCGACCGTGGGCACCACATCGGCCAGCGCGATGACGGGCAGCACGCCTTCGGAGGTCGCGATCGGCAGTCGTGATATGGCATCCACCGTATCCGGCTTGCCGGCCGCATCGTAGAGATAGATATCGACCTTGTCATCGGAGAAGAAATATTCGTCGACGTATGCGCCGTCGGTGAGCGCAGCAATTGCATAGCCCATATCGCTGGCATCGAGCCCGAGTTCGGCAATCCGGGCATGATCCGGCTCGATACGCAGCAGCGGCTGGCCGAGCGTGAGCGTGGACGGCTCGGCGAGCACCTGCGGATTGTCGAAAACCGTATTGGCCCGTGCATAGATCGCCTCGGCCGCGGCGTAAATCGTGGCCAGATCCGCGCCCGAGATATCGATATTGATCGCGCGCGTGCCGCCATCGTTGGAGGAGATGATCGAACCCTTGGTCGAGAACGCGCGCATGCCCGGATAGGCTTCGAAGCTGTCGTTGAATGCGGCCATGAGCGCACCGATTTCATGATCGTTGACCGGCTCGGCGATCACGCGCAGCTCGTTGGTGGTCACACTCATGTTCAGATAGGCGATTGCCGGCATCGCGCCGTCGTCGGCTTCGATATCCCCATTGTCGTCCGGCACGTAGCGCATGAAACGCTCGCGTAGTTCGTCGGCGATGTCGCCAAGCTCGGTGAGGTTGTAGCCGGCCGGCGGCAGCATGGAGGAAAACGTTTTCGCTTCTTCGCCGTCGGGCAGATATTCCGCCGGCGGCGTGAGCGCAAACACGCCCACGCCCAGCGCCCCGGCAATCGACACCATGGTCAGATACCGCCGCGAGCGCACCGCGATGATCCATGCGCACAGGGCAAGCACGCCACGCGATACCGGCCCGTTCGCCGTCTCCGCCGCGCCGGAATCGCGCGGCAGAATACGCGCGGCCGCGGTGGGCACAACCATGATCGCCACCAGCATCGAGACCAGAATCGCCGCCGAGATGGCGATGGAAATATCCGAAAACAGCTGGCCGGCCTTCTGGGTGATGAACAATACCGGCGCGAATACCATCACCGTGGTCAACGTAGAGGCCAGTACCGCCGGCCACACCTCGCGCACACCGTCGACCGCGGCCTGCCAGCGGCTCGCGCCCCCGCTGCGCTTGCGGGCAATGTTTTCGAGCACGACGATGCTGTTGTCCAGCGTCATGCCAATGGCAAAGGCAATACCGGCCAGCGAGATCACGTTGATGGTGCGCCCGAACGCAGCCAGGCCGATGAACGCCGCGATCGCACAAATGGGAATGCCCACGATCGCGATCAACGTGGCGTAGACCGAGCGCAGGAATAAAAACATCACGATCGCCGCCAGCACGCCGCCTATCGCCAGATTGCGATAGACACTGGCGATGGATGCGCTGACATAGCGCACATCGTCGGAGGTCAGGCGCATGCGCATGCCGGCCGGCTCGAGCACGGTCGCATTGAGCTCGGGCAGCAGCGCCAGCATGTCGCGCTTGATATCGATCACGTTGGAGCCGGGCTGGCGCCGCACCTGCAGGTTGACCACGGGCTGGTCGTTAAAGAACCCCAGCTCACGGACCTCGGCATGGTCGAGCTGAATATCGGCCACATCGCCGAGCGTGGTCACCGAATCGCCGCGACGCGAGAGCACGACATTGGCCAGGCCCGAGACGTTGTCGAAGCGGCCGACGGTACGTACCAGATAACGGCGCTTGCCGGCGTCCATATCGCCGCCGGAAATATCCTGATTGCGCGCGCGGATCGCGTCACGCACACCGGTCATCGAGATATTGCGGGCCGCCAGCTTCGACGGGTCGATATGGATCTGCACCTGGCGCTCGGCACCGCCACCGACCTGCACATCCGCTACGCCTTTGACACGCTCCATGCGCCGGCGCACTTCGTCGTCGACGAAATCGCGCATGAATGCCATGTCCAGCCCGGCCGGATTGCCGGCCTCGGCCGCCACGCTCAGATACATGAACGAGTTCTGGGAAAAAGAGGCGGCGACTACCTCGGGCTCGTTCACGTCCTCGGGTAGCTGGGGACCTGCATGAGCGCGTTGGTCACGCGAATCAGCGCTTCGTTGACATCGGTGGAGAAGGGAAACTCCAGCTCGATCTCGGCCTCGCCGGTCTTGGCTTCGGCGCTCATGCGCTGCAAGCCGATGATGTTGGCGAGATATTCTTCCTGCTCGATGAGGATCTCGTTTTCCACGTCCTGCGGGGTGGCGCCCGGCCAGCTCGTGGTCACGGTGATCGTGCGTACCGCCAGATCGGGAATCATCTGTACCGGAATACGCATCGCCGCGAGCACGCCAAACAGACAGATCAGCAGCACGACGATGGTCATCAGCGTGCCGCGCTTGATCAGCGCTTCGAACATCGATCAGGCCCCGGGCTGCGAGAGTCGCAAGCTTCGCGATTCGTTGTTCGGCGGGGGACTTACCGTATCGGCTGGCGGCAATTGTCTGGCTTCGCGCACGCGGACCGCCTGCCCGGCATCCAGGCTTTCGTTACCGCGCACTACCACGCGATCGCCGGGTTCCAGGCCGTCGAGCACTTCGACATCGTTGTTCGCACTGCGCCCGAGCGAAACCTGGCGCTTGATTGCGCGCGGCGTGCCATCGTCATCTTCGTTCACCAGCCACATGCGCGTGCCACCGCCGGGCACGCGTACCAGCGCGTCGCGTGGTGCAATCAACACGCCCTCGGGTGTTTCGAGTTCGAGCAGTGCCTTGGCCGACATACCGGGCGTGAGCGCGCCGTCGCTGTTATCCACGAACACGCGCACGAGAAAGCTGCGCGCCGCAGCATCGCTTGCGCCCACGATCACATCCACCGTGCCGACGACAGGTTCGCCAACCGGCGCTTCCGGCTCGATCTGCACGCGCATGCCAGGCTCGATCAGCCCGAAATACTGTTGCGGTGCAGACACATCCAGGCGCAGCGTATCGGTCGCCACCAGCGAAATCGCGGGCGTGGTCTGGGCCACGTATTCACCGGGATCGACCAGGCGAGCCCGCACCACGCCGTCGAACGGCGCGATCAACGTATGACGCGCCAGGCGTTCACGTTGCGCTGCCACTTCGGCACGCAGGCGTTGGAGTGCGGCCGCGCGCACTGCCACCTGCGAACGCCGAGCTTCGAGTTCGCTCTGCGACACCGCACCGCGCCCGGCCAAACGGTCGGCCTCGCGCAGCAAGCGGCGCGCTTCTTCGAGTTCGGCCTGGGCCTCGTCGGCCGAGGCCTGGAGCGTGTCCAGATCGAGCCGGGAGAGCGCGCGGTCGAGCTCGATGAGCGTATCGCCCGCCGACACCCGATCGCCGGCATCGACTGCAACGGTTTCCACCAGCCCGGCAATGCGTGGCATCACATCGGCGTCGCGGGGCGAGGTCAGCGTGCCGTAGAGCGGTACCGTCTGCTGCCAGCGGCGCTCTTCCACGCGAACCGTATCCACCACCGCGGGCTCGGCCGCCGCAAGCACGCTCGCCGTCAGGCTCAACAAAGCGCCCAGCAGCCACCGCATCGGCTGAATCTGCTTGGCGCGGCTTGGCGCCGGTGTGCAATCGCTCACCCTTCCCCCTGTCGACTGGTTGGCACGTCAGCAGACATGCCCACGCAATGAAAAATTGCGTATTACGAATCAGCTACTCATATAGAACCCGCTCGGACGCATAAGGTTCCGGCACGCTGGTGGTCGGTCCGTAACTGTGGGTATGCTGGCCGCCATCCGTTTTCCATCGTCGACAGCCATGAATCAACGCGCTATTTCATATGCCCTGATGATCACGGCGTGCTGCGCCGGGTTCGCGTTCACGGCACAAGCCGCAAACAGCGACACCACCGAAGCGGCCGATCTCGGCCCCAATCTGGAGAACTACGACTACCCATGGTCGGTTGCGCAATTCGAGATCGACGAACCCCAGGGCACGGTTTCCATGGCCTATATGGATATCGCCCCCACCGACGACATCACCGACGCCCCGGTTGCGGTGTTGTTGCACGGCAAGAACTTCTGCGGCGCGTACTGGCAGGACACCGCTCAGGCTCTGGCCGATAACGGCTACCGTGTCATCGTGCCCGATCAGATCGGCTTCTGTAAGTCCGACAAGCCGGCCGCCTACAGCTACACCTTCCATCATCTGGCTGCCAACACGCAGGCGCTGCTGGCATCGCTGGATATCGACAACGCCACCATCATCGGCCACTCGATGGGCGGCATGCTCGCCATGCGCTATGCGCTGATGTTTCCCGACACCATCGAGCAGCTGATTCTGGTCGACCCGATTGGCCTGGAAGACTGGAAAGCCAAGGGTGTGCCCTATCGCGGCATGAACGCCTGGTATGCCCGCGAGATGAAAAAGGACTACGCCGCCATCAAGTCCTATCAGATCAAAAGCTATTACGACGGCGAATGGAACGACGACTACGCCGAATGGGCAAAGATGCTCGCCGGCATGTACACGGGCAGCGCCGAGGACAAGTCCCAGGTCGCCTGGGCCCAGGCCGCGACTTACGACATGGTCTACACCCAGCCCGTGTTCTACGAATTCGAACAAATCGACGTGCCTACCACGCTCATGATCGGCACCCGTGATCGCACCGCGCTCGGCAGCGATCTGGTCTCCGACGAGCTCGCCGCCGAACTGGGCGACTACCCCACGCTGGGTCGCGAGGCCGTGGAACGCATGCCCAACGCCGAACTGGTCACGTTCGAAGGTATCGGCCATCTGCCGCCGATCGAATCGCCCGAGCTTTTCAAGCAGGCCCTGTTCGATGCACTGAACACACCCCAAAGCGGCGAAACCGAATAACAAGCCGCCGTTAGAGAACGATAAGGACAACGACTTCATGACCGAAATCCACCAGCTCGCCGCCGGCGAGCTCGCAGCCGCCATCGCCCGCGGCGACATCTCCAGCCGTGCCGCGCTCGACCATTATCTGGGGCGTATCGAAACCCTGGGCGAGCCGATCAACGCGGTTGTCGCGATGGATATCGAGGCCGCACGCCAGCGCGCCGATGCAGCCGACGCCGCCATCGCCGCCGGCCAGAACTGGGGCCCGCTGCACGGCGTGCCAATGACCATCAAGGACACCTACGAAGTCGCCGGCCTGCCCACCGTGGTCGGCGAACCCAAGCTCAAGGACTACCGCAGCAGCGACGATGCCGTGGCGGTGGCCCGGCTGCGTGCCGCCGGCGCGGTGATCTTCGGCAAGTCGAACACCCCGCGGCTGGCCCAGGACGTACAGACCTTCAACCCGATCTACGGCACCACCAATAACCCCTGGAACACCGAGCGCACCTCGGGCGGCTCCTCGGGCGGGGCGGCCGCCGGCCTGGCCGCCGGCTTCACGCCGCTGGAACTGGGTTCGGATTTGGCTGGCTCGATTCGTACACCCTCGAGCTGGTGCGGGGTCTATGGCCACAAGACCTCTTACGGCGTGATTCCCATGCGCGGGCATATTCCCGGCCCGCCGGGCACCCGCGGTGAACCCGATCTGTGCGTGGCCGGCCCGTTGGCGCGCCACCCGGCCGATCTGTCGCTTGCGCTCGATGTGCTGGCCGGCGCGGATACTATCGATGCCAGCGTCTGGCAGGCTCAGCTGCCCGCCCCCAAACCCACCACACTGGCCGACTTCAAGATCGGTTATCTGTTCGAGCACGACTTCTGCCCGATCGCGGCCGCCGTGAAAGCACGCCTCGAAGACGCCCTGGAAGCCGCCCGCCGCGCCGGCGCCACGGTCACGAAACTCGATGAGCTACCGGGCGGTTTCGAAGCCAGCTACGAAACCTACGACCGTCTGCTCAACGGCCTGGTCGGCGCCTCGATTCCCGACAAGCTCTACAACAAGGCCAAACGCGGCGCCAAGGTAATGGGCCTGGTCGGCAAGAACGATGTCGGCACCACCGGCGGCTTTGCCGAGCGTGCCACCACCAGCCATCGCGACTGGGCCAAGGCCGATGAAGCCCGCCATAAACTGCGCGAAAAATGGCATACGCTGTTCGCCGACTACGACGTCGTGCTGCTGCCCAGCGTCTGCGTGCCCGCTATTGCCCACGACCAGGGCGGCAACGTGCTCTCGCGCAAGATCGACGTGGACGGCAACAGCCACGGCTATACCAACCTGTTCCGCTGGATCGCCCCGGCCACCGTTGCCGGCCTGCCCGCTACCAGCGCGCCGGTCGGCCTCACCGACGATGGTTTGCCGGTCGGCCTGCAGATTGTTGGCGACTACGGCCACGACCTCACCACCATAGCCTTCGCCCAGCATCTGGCGGCCGCCGGTGTCGAGGCGCCGGCTTGCCCGTTTGCAGGCAAAAGCGAGGCATGAGGCGAGTATAAGTATCGTATGAATAGGCGCTCGCACACGGCGCGAGCGCCTTTAAACAACGGCGATAGCGATGGGCGCGTATGAATCTTTACGAACGCTACGGTTTGACGCCTGTCATCAACGCCGCCGGCACCTATACACCGCTGGGCGTGTCGCGTTCTTCCCCGTATGTAGCTGAAACGGCCGCCGCGGCGCTTGGGCAATTCTTCGTTATCGACGAATTGCAGGATCGGATCAGCCAAACCGTTAGCCAAATATACGGCGTCGAAGCCGCCGCGCTGACGCACTGCGTTGCCGCCGGCATCACGATGGCCGTCGCGGCTGCGATGACTGGAACCAACGAAACGAAGATCGCGGCGTTACCGAATACGCGCGACCTGCCCAGTCGTGTCGTGATTCCGGCCGCGCATGTCGTCAATTACGGGCATCCGATCCTCACCGATATCCGCCTGGCCGGTGCGACACCGATCCAGGTCGGGGGTCACGAGGCATGCCAGATAGCCGAACTGGACGCTGCCCTCGCCGACACCGACACCGCCTGCCTGCTGCTCGTATCGTCGCGACTGACACAAGGGCCACGGGTTGATTTCGACGAAGCGGTTCGCGTTGCACACAAGCGCAGTATTCCGGTGATCATCGACGGCGCTGCGCAGGATATTCGCCTCGAAGAACTACTGCGCACCGGCGCCGATATCGTGCTTGTCAGCGCCCACAAATATCTGGCCGCGCCGACTGCGGGGCTCATGATCGGGCGCGCCGACTATGTAGCGGCCTGCCGGGCACAGGAGAAAGGCATTGGCCGCGGCATGAAGGCGAGCAAGGAAGCCTTGTGCGGGGTGCTGGCTGCACTCGAGGAACGCGCGGCGCTCGATCGCGACGACTGGCGCGACGAACAAGCCCGCAAGGTCGCCTGGTTTCTGGATCAAATGCAGCCGGTGCAGAGCATTGTTGCCACCGAATGGCCGGATCCATCAATGGCGCCTTTCTCGCGGGTGGTTCTGCAACTCGACTCGGCAGAGCGCGCTGCGGCCTTGGTCGCGCGGCTTGCCCATGAGCGCCCTGCCATTCGCGTCATGGAACACGAACTCGCGCAAGGCCGGCTTATCTTGGAACTGGTGCCGCTCACCGACCGCGAACTGGACGTGGTCGCCTCACGCATCGCCTCAGCAGACGCTTCAGCCCACCGCTAGAGGCCCCGCCAGCTCGGGTTTGCGCCTCACACTGCGCCTATTTCATGGCCGCATTGTCACCCACCCATCAGTAGATCAAGGCGTGGCTAAGGACTGCGCATTCGTAAATAGCAACGGCCTGAGTTCCGGCCAGACGGCATCGAGCATGGCCGGCTGGGCCTGGGCATTGGGGTGCACGCCGTCGTTCTGGAAGTTGCCGCGATCGGTAGCAATGTCTTTCAGAAAGAACGGCACGAAGGCGACGTCGGTTTGCTCAGCCACATCGACGAAGGCCTGGTGGAACTGGTCGGCGTAGCGCTTGCCGTAGTTCGACGGTATACGCATGCCCAGCAGCAGCACTTTCGCGCCGGAGTCGCGGCTGGCCTCGATCATGGCGAGGAGGTTGTCCTTCATCGTTTTGACCGGCAGCGCACGCAGGCCGTCGTTGCCGCCCAGTTCCAGAATCACCACGTCCGGGTCGTGGCGCTCGAGCGCGGCTTGCAGGCGCCCGCGCCCGCCCGCGGTGGTTTCGCCCGAGACGCTGGCATTGACCACGTCGACGTCACGATCGTTTTCGTCGAGGCGATCGCGCAGCAGCGACACCCAACCTTCGCCCCGGTCGAGGCCATAGCCCGCGCTGAGGCTGTCGCCGAAAACCAGGACGCTCGTCTGTGCGTATGCCAAGCTGCATGTCGCAAACAGCAGCGCTGCCGTCGTCGCAAAAAGCGCGCGGCGAAGTATTCCTTTCCCGGACCAAGAAACTCGGCTCAATGTCATCTCCTGCATTAGAAGCGATCGGTCTTTCCAAGACGATCAAAAGCGGCGAGCGCACGCTCACCATTCTCGACGGTATCGAACTATCGCTGAACGCGGGCGATACGCTCTCGATCGTGGGTACGTCCGGCTCGGGCAAATCGACGCTTCTGGCCCTGCTCGCCGGTCTCGATACGCCCACCAAGGGCAAGCTTGCCCTGCTCGGGCGCGAGATGTCGGATCTGGATGAGGACGCACGCGCGGCCTGGCGCAGCGGCCAGGTGGGCTTCGTGTTTCAGTCGTTCCAGCTGCTCTCAGGCCTGTCGGCGCTGGATAACGTCACCCTGCCGCTGGAACTGGCGGGCGCCGACCTGGGCGAAGCACGCGACACCGCGCAGCGGCTGCTCGAACAGGTGGGCCTGGCGCATCGCGTCAAACACACGCCGCGCCAGCTCTCCGGCGGCGAGCAGCAGCGCGTGGCGCTTGCACGCGCCTTTGCCTGCCAGCCCAAGATTCTGTTTGCCGACGAACCCACGGGCAACCTCGACGGCGCCACCGGTGCCGCAGTGATCGACCAGCTGTTCGAACTCAACGCCGAACAAGGCACCACGTTGGTGCTCGTCACCCACGACGAAGACCTGGCCGCGCGCTGTGCCCGGCGTACGCGCCTGGCGGACGGGCAATTGCATGAGCACTGAGCGCGCTTCGGCCATACGCCTGGCCTGGCGCCAGGTGGGGCGCAGCCGCCGCGACGGTTCGGCCTGGATTCTGCTGATCGCGCTCGTGGTGGCCGTGGCCGCCGTGGGCGCGGTCAGCCAGATGACCGATCGCGTACGCGCGGGCATGGAGCGCCAGGGCGCGGCCACGCTCGCCGCCGACCTGGAACTGGAACTGCGCGCACCGCTGGACGACGCGCGGGCCGCGACGCTGGACGAGATCGGCGTGGCCCATCACGGCGTAACCGTCTTCCCGAGCGTGGTGAGCCGCGACGACGACATCACGCTGGTCTCGGTCAAGGCCGTCGAGCCAGGCTATCCGCTACGCGGCGAAGTCACGCTACGGCGGGGCGAGCCGGGCAGCCCAACCAAAACGGTGACCACCACGCCCGAGCCGGGCACGGCCTGGGTAGCCCAACGCATTCTCGACGCCCAGCAACTGAACGTGGGCGATACGCTGGCGCTCGGCGATGCCCGGCTCAAGATTGCCGCCGTGCTGGTGATCGAACCCGATCGCGGCCAGGGCTTTGCCAATATCGCGCCGCGCGTGCTCATAAGCGACGCGGACGTGGCTGCGACCGGCCTGCTCGGGCCCGGCAGCCGCGCCAGTTACGATGAACGCATCGCCGGCGAGCCCGCGGCACTCGAACAGGTGCGAGAACGCCTGGAACCCACCCTGCAACCCGGCGAACAGCTGCGCACGCCCGCCGAGTCCAACCGTGCGCTGGCACGCGCGCTCGATCGTGCCGATGTATTTCTGGATCTGGCCGCCCTCGTGGCCGTGGTTCTGGCAGGCGTAGCCATCGCGCTGACGGCACGCCAGCATGCGACGGGGCGGCTCGATGAAATCGCGCTGCTCAAGACGCTGGGCGCCGCGCGCGGGTTGATCGGCCGCATGATGGCCTGGCAGCTGGCTTTCGTCGGCGCAATGGGCATTGGCGTGGGGCTATGCGTGGCCTGGCTCGCGCAGCTGGGTATCTCACAGCTGATCGCCCGGGCTTTCGAAATTCAGCTGCCGGGTGCATCGCTACTCGCGCTCTGGCCGGCTGCCGCCGCCGGCGCCGTGCTGCTGGCCGGCTTTGCCTGGCCGGCACTGGCACAGGCCCGAGCCACGCCGCCTGCACGCGTGTTTGCCCGCTCGCTGGCGCAACATCGGGCGCGTATGTGGTTGATCTATGCGGCCGCGCTTGCAAGCGTTGCCCTGCTGGCCGGCGCCGCGACGCGTGATTTCACCCTCACCGCCTGGGTGGTGGGTGCCACCATCGCCGGTACGGCCGTGCTCTGGGTCGTCGCGCTCGGCCTGCTGGCGGCGATCGATTGGCTGCGCCCACGCATCGGCAACCGCGGCGGGCCGGGCCTGCGACTCGCGCTCTCCGCGCTGGCACGCCGGCGCCAGGCCAGCGCGCTGCAGATCGTGGCCTTCGGCATCGGCCTGACCATGCTGTTCATGCTGGTGATCGTCCGTGGCGATCTGCTGGCCGGCTGGCAGGCGGATATCGCCGCCGACGCGCCCAACCGCTTTCTGATCAATATCACCCGCGAACAACAGCCGGCCGTTGCCGACCGCCTGGCCCAAGCCGGCCTGGACGCCGATTTCTATCCCCTGGTACGCGGGCGGCTGACGAAAGTCGACGGCACCGCGATCGAAGACGATGCCGACCTTGCCGAACAGGCCGGCGAACTGACCCGGCGTGAGCTGAATCTGTCATGGATCGACGAACTTAAAAACGATAACCGCATCGCCGCGGGCGAGTGGTTCGACGCCGAGGATCGCGGCAAGCCGCGCATGTCCATCGATACCTCGGTGGCCGAACGCCTGGATGTGGGCGTGGGCGACAGCCTGACCTTCGATATCACCGGCACGCCGGTGACGGCCACGATCGAAAGCATTCGCGAAATCGATTGGTCCAGCCTGCAGGCAAACTTCTATGTGCTGTTCGCCCCCGGCGTGCTGGACGAATTCTCGGCGACCTATATCACCAGCCTCTACGTACCCGACGACGCCCACGGCGTGATCGGCGCGCTGGTGCGCGAGTTCTCCAATATCAGCGTGATCGATATCGCCGCCATTCTCGACCAGCTCACCACGCTGATCGACCGCCTCAGCCTCGCCATCGAGCTGGTATTCGGCTTCACCCTGGCCGCCGGTCTGGTGGTGCTGCTGGCCGCCATGCAGGCCAGCCGTGCCGAACGCCTGCGCGAAGCCGCGCTGCTGCGTGCACTCGGCGCCCGTTCAAGCTGGCTACGCCAGGCCACGTTCGGGGAATGCCTGCTGATCGGCCTGTGTGCGTCGCTGCTGGCAGCGGTGATCGCCCAAGTCACGGCCATCGTGCTCGCGGTGTGGGTGTTCGATCTCGGCTATGCCTGGCGCTGGCCGCTGTGGCTGATCGCGATCACCAGCGCCACCGCCGTAATCGCCCTCTCCGGGCTGGCCTCGCTACGCGATGTGTTGCGCCAGCCGGCCTGGACCAGCCTGCGCGCCAGCGACTGATCAGCGGGCGACGTTGCATGCGATCGCCCGCGCATCGACACTCGGCGCTGACCGATAACGATTAGATCGAGGAGACACCATGGCCACCAAAAGCCCGGCCGCCGAATTCTGGCGCGATATCCCACCCATTCCGAACAGCTTCAAGCCGGATACGCTGCCCGAGGTGCATATCGCCAATGCGCCCACCGAGGACGAGCGCTACTACGTGCCCTTCAGCGATACCGTGTCCTCCCGGCCGCTATGGATATCGCCCTCGTCGAACCGCTGGTGCGACGTGCTTATGGCCAAGGGCGCGGGCCTGGTGAACCGCCACTATCACCCCAACGAAGTGTTCGCCTACACCATCTCCGGCAAATGGGGGTATCTGGAACACGACTGGATCGCCACCGCTGGTGACTTTGTCTACGAAACGCCGGGCGAAGGCCATACCTTGGTCGCCTATGAGCACGAAGACCCGATGCGTGTGTTCTTCGTGGTCAAGGGCCCGCTCATCTGGCTCGACGAACAGGGCGAATCGGACGGCTATTTCGACGTGCACGACTATATCGGCCTGTGCCGCGAACACTACGACCGCGTCGGCATCGGCGCCGACCATATCGATACGCTGTTTCGCTAGAGGCAAGGCCTGCGTCAGTCGTCGGCCAGCGCCTCCTGAAGCCAGGCCGTGAACCGCTGCACACCACGTGTCCGGCGGTTCAACGCCCCGGTGATCAGACGATAGGCATGCCCGGGTACGCGAATGTCCGGCCGCCAGGCCACGAGCCAGCCGCGGGCCACCATGTCCGCGACCAGCAGTTCGCTGACCAGCGCGACGCCCTTGCCGGCCAACGCTGCCTGTACCACTTCCTGCTGGTGGGCGAAGGTACGTAGCTTCGCGTCGTCGAGCGGCCCCACGTCGGCCCGGGCCTGCCATGTCGACCAGTCGATCGGGGCAAGCCGCGACGCCGGCCAGCGCGTGGCCAGCCGATCGGCGCGTTCGATGGGCACCCCGCCCGCCAGATAGGCCGGACTGGCAAACGCACCCACCCATTCGTGTACCAGCACGTCGCCGTCGTCTGCTTCGGGCAAGGCGGGCGAATAACGGATGGCGATATCCACGCCCCGCTCACGCGCCATATCCACCGGATCGGTGGACGACAGCAAGCGTATGCGTAGATCGGGATAGCGCTTTTCGAAGGCATCGATACGCGGCGCCAGCCAAAGCGTGGCAAAAGCGGGCGTGGCGGAGACGGTCAGCTAAGTTTCGCGATCGCGAAGCGTTGCCACCGCCGTTTCGAGTTCCGAAAACGCACGCGTGGCTGCCTGCGACAACTGCAACCCGGCCTCGGTTGCTGCAATAGCGCGGGTACGGCGCACGAACAGCGATACGCCCAGCTGCGCTTCCAGACCACGAATATGGTGCGACACGGCCGTCGGCGAAAGATGTAGCGCCTCGGCCGCCGCCTTGAAACTGCCCAACCGAGCAGCGGCTTCGAACGCACGCAGCGCAGAGAGCGAAGGTAACGACACCGGCGCCTCGCGATAGATGTATTTCACTCATCTATAGACGCTTTCTTTGCCTTTGTCGCGGCTCGTCGCGACGGCGGATAGTTGCGCCCAACTTATCCATGAACCATTGCAGACAATCCACCATCACCCACATGTTGCGTATCGACGCCAGCGCCCGTCAGGCGCGCTCTCTCAGCCGCATGCTCGGCGACCTGTTTATTGAACGCTGGCAGCAGGCCGAACCCGATGCCCCGCTCATTCGGCGCGATGTCGGCATTGAACCGCCGCCGGCAATATCCGAAGACTGGATCGCGGCGGCCTTTACCCCGGCTGATGAACGCACCGAAGCGCAACACGCGGCACTCAGTCTGTCGAACACGCTGATCGACGAACTGGAACAAGCGCACGTGGTGGTCATCACCACGCCCATGTACAACTACGGCATGCCCGCCGCGCTCAAGGCATGGGTCGACCAGGTGGTGCGTATCAATCGCACGTTCACGTTCGACCTGGCCCGCGGCGACCGGCCGCTGGAACCGATACTCGGCGGCAAACAGCTGGTCTTGCTGACATCCTCGGGCGAGTTCGGTTTCGGCGCCGGCCAGTTCAACGAACAGGCCGGGCATCTGTTGCCACACCTGCGTTCGGTAGCGGGCTATCTGGGCGCCCAGAACATCCACCACGTGGGTATCGAATACCAGGAATTCGGCGACGACCGTTTCGAGGCATCGAAAGCCCAGGCGAAAACACAGGTGGTCGCCTTGGCGGCGGCGCTGTGTACCGATTGATCGCTGTAAGTTAAGGAATCTCTGCACAACCTGTCACGGTCGCGCCGGTGTACTTTGCGCGTGGCTGGCAAGGAGAGGTAGGCGTAGCGTGCTGGTTGCACGGTGCGACTGCCTCGACGCCGACCAGGCGCGCGCAAAGCCCCGGCCCCGAAGGGGTTCGGCCTCAAATGCGCTGCGACTGCGTTGCCGAGCTTGACCTGCCAATGAGGCAGGCGCTGCGCTCGGACGTCTTGTCGCAACGCATTTGAGGACTCGAACGCGAGCCGCGAGAGGTTATGCAGAGATTCCTTGAAAAAAAAACGGGGCCGAATGGCCCCGTTTCCGGCTTGACCACGCCGCTCAGGCGCTTGCTGTTTCGGACTCTTGCGTGACCGCCGTCGTAGCCTGCTCGCCGCTACGTACGGTGATGCGCCGCGGCTCGCTGGTGGCTTTCTTGTTGATGGTCAGCCGTAGCACGCCGTGTTCGGCACGGGCGTCGATATTGTCCTCGTCCGCTGTTTCCGGCAGCGAGAAGCGGCGAACGAAGGAACCGAAGCGACGCTCGCGATAGCGGGCCTGGCCGTTTTCCCCGCTCTTTTCCTCCTTGCGTTCGCCCTTGAGCGTGAGCACGCCCTTGTCGAGCGTTACTTCGATTGCCTGCGGGTCTACACCCGGTATTTCGGCCTCGATGTGATAGGCATCGCCGGTTTCGCGGATATCCACGTTCGGCGTCCACGCCCCGCCGGAAAGCGCGGGAAAGGCGTTGTTGTCCTGTACGAACATGCGATTGATCTCGTCGTTGAACTGCGCGAGCAGGCTGCTCGGCTCGAAACGGTTCTGATAACGCTGAATAGCCATGATCATTCCTCCTGATTTTTCGCCCCGAATCAACGGGCTGCGTTGTTACGTGGAGAAAGATAGGGACAGCGATATACGATTCAATAGTTACTTGATCGTTTTTTTGTGCGGCTTTGCCCAGGCCGACCGGTAACTGATATAACCGACTCAGGCATCCAAACAACCCATGGAAAACCGATGCGAACGCTTTCGTTCCACACGCTTTGTGCCACGACGCTGGCAGCCACAAGTCTCTTTGCGGCCAGTAGCGCAAGCGCAGCCGATAGCTGTGATAACACCGGGCTCGACCTGCCCGAAGGCTTTTGTGCGACCGTATTTGCCGAAGACGCGGGCGCACCGCGGCATTTGGCCGTGGCCGACAACGGCACGGTATATGTGAACCTTGCCAACGACGTGGACGGACACGGCCTGATGGCGCTTCGCGATACCAACGACGATGGCGTTGCCGATGAGCGCACGACGTTCGGTGAAGGCGGCGGCACCGGGCTTGCGATTCACGAGGGCTGGCTTTATGCCGCCACGGTCACCTATATCTATCGCTACAAGCTCGACGACAACCTGGCACCCGAGGGCGAGCCGGAACATATCGTCTCCGGGCTGCCGCGACAGTCCTCGCACGCCGCCCGCGGGCTGGCAATAAGCGACGACGGCCAGCTGTACGTCAACAACGGCGCGCCCTCGAACGCCTGTCAGGAAAACGACCGCCAGCCCGGTTCGAAAGGGCAAGACCCCTGCCCGCTGCTGGATAACCATGGCGGCATCTGGCAGTTCTCGGCCACCGAAACCGGCCAGACCTTCAAGCCGAAAACCGAATACGCCACCGGCCTGCGCAACATGTTCGCGCTCGACTGGTACGCCGGCCAGCTCTATGGCGTACAGCACGGCCGCGACCAGCTGCATTCCAACTGGCGCGAGAAATTCACCCAGGAACAAAGCGCGCACCTGCCCGCCGAGGAACTGTTCGCCATCGACGAGGGCGACCATTTCGGTTGGCCGTTCTGCTACTACAACCCGAAGCAGGACAAGAAAGTGCTCGGCCCGGAATACGGTGGCGACGGCAACAAGGTGGGTCAGTGCGCGGACTATGAACAGCCGCTGGC
The DNA here is from genome assembly GCF_000215955.2 of Salinisphaera shabanensis E1L3A. Taxonomy (GTDB): domain Bacteria; phylum Pseudomonadota; class Gammaproteobacteria; order Nevskiales; family Salinisphaeraceae; genus Salinisphaera; species Salinisphaera shabanensis. Next base: position 7,632 of record NZ_AFNV02000011.1, on the reverse strand, counting down.
CGCCTATCCCGCCCATTGGGCGCCCATGGACATTCTGTTCTATGACGGCGACGGCTTTGGCACCCAGTACAACGACGGCGCATTCATTGCCTTCCACGGTTCCTGGAACCGCGCGCCCAGCCCGCAGGCCGGCTATCGCGTGATCTATCAGCCCATGGAGAACGGCAAGGCCAGCGGCGACTATGAGGACTTCGCCGGGGCGGCCGGCTTTACCGGCAGCGGCGAAACCGTCGCCTCGCCCGGGGGCGCCGAACATCGCCCGGCCGGCCTCGCCCAGGACAGCAGCGGCGCGTTGTATATCAGCGACGATGCCGGCGGCACTGTGTTCAAGGTGACCCACGCCGGCGGCTGATCGCCTCTACGTCGACGGGCATTTCAGCCCCGCGTGCCCCAGGTACGCGGGGCTTTTTATGGCGCCTGTAAATGAGCGCAGGGCGCTCGTTGCATGTCGCAAGCGCCGGCGTCCCCCGCGAGTCCATAAGAAGTGATGCCGCTATGGTTTACTGCTATCTTATAACGTAATATCTGCTCCGATCGGCTTCTCTGGCCGACGAACATGAGTTCGATTGGGGCATGGGGAAAAAGAATTTCCGTTCGGCAATCGTGCTGCTCGCATTGCTTTGTGTGCAGTCGCTTGCGTTCGCCCACGCCTTCGATCACCCGATCGCCGTCGCCCATGCCGATCATGCCTGTACGAGCTGTGCACACGGGCATTCGGGCAATGTGCCACCGGCTAAGGTGCCGGCGCAGACGCTCCTCTTTTCCCGGCCCCGCATGGCGGCGGCGCCGATCCATGCCGGGCATGCCCGTAGCCAGGTCGGCCACCATGCCGCACGGGCCCCACCCCGACATTTCGTCTGACCGCAACAACCCGGGCGCCGCCGTAGCGGCATTTCTGCGAACCCCTCTCGCGGGTTCGTATATCAGACGGAACTCTTCTCATGGCTTACTCAAAATATGCACGCCTGCTCGTGCCCGCGGCCGGCATGTGCCTGCTTGGGGCCGGGCAACCTCTATTCGCCCAACCGCAACGCGCGAATGACAACGACCGCGATAGCGCCGCCCAAAGCACGCTGCTGGCGCCGATCTCGGTCGAGGCCCTGGCCTTTGACGATCAGGACCCGAGCCAGGCCATCGAGCCGGCAACGGTTGTCGCCGGGCCCGAGCTGGTACGCAAGCGCGGCCAGAGCCTGGGCGCAACGCTGGCCGACACGCCCGGCATCAGTTCCGCGGATTTCGGCCAGGGCGTGGGCCGTCCGGTCATTCGTGGCCAGTCAGGCGCGCGCGTGCGCGTACAGGAAAACGGCCTGGCCTCGGCCGACGTCTCCACGCTCAGCCAGGATCATGCGGTCAGTATCGACCCCTACTCGGCACGCCAGGTCGAAGTGCTCAAGGGCCCGTCCACGCTGCTCTACGGCTCCGGCGCCATCGGCGGCGTGGTCAACGTGGTCACCGACCGTATCCCCATGACCGCACCCGACGGCATCACCGGCGAGGCCACGCTCGAACGCGGCGACAGCACGTTGGGCCAGCGCCTGCAGCGACTGGACGTCACCGGCGGCATCGGCGATTTCGCGCTCAACGTGCAGGGCCTGAAGCGCCTGACCGACGACTACGAGGCCGACAACAGCCGCCTGATCGACAACAGTGCCACCGATACCGACACTTACAGTGCCGGCACGTCATACTCGGGCGACTGGGGCTATGTCGGCGGCGCGGTCAGCCATTTCGGGCGCGAATACGGCATCCCCGGCGAAGAAGCGCAGATCCGTCTGACCCAGGACCGCTACGACCTCAAGGGCGAGGTCTACGACGTGGCCCCCGGCATCAAGCGGCTCGAATTCTCCGGCGCCTATACCGACTACCTGCATACCGAAGGCGAGGAAACCCCGGAAGCGTTCTTCGACAATAAAGAAACCGAATTCCGTATCGCCGCCGAGCACGCGCCGGTTGCCGGCTTTACCGGCGTTTTCGGTGTGCAAGGGTTCGACCGCGACTTCAAGGCCTACGGCGAAGAAGAATCCTTCGTACCCGCGACCGATACCCGCTCGATCGCCGCCTTCTGGGTCGAACAACGTCCGCTCGACGACAACTGGACCCTCCAGGGCGGTCTGCGTGCCGAATACCAGGAACAGGACACCAGCGAAGGCCGCTCGGATACCGACCACACCCCGATCAGCGTCTCGCTGGGTGCCAAGCGCACCATGGGCGATCACTACGTGTTCACCGCCACCGCCGGCCGCTACGAGCGCGCCCCGGCCACCGAAGAGCTGTACAGCTTCGGCCCGCACGAAGCCACGCTCACCTACGAACGCGGTAACGGCAGCTTCGGCGAGGAAGTGGCCAACAGCTTCGACGTCGGTCTGCGTCGTATCAACGGCCGGCTGCGTTTCGATACCAGCCTGTTCTATACCAAGTACGACGACTACATCTACCAGCGCTCGGTCGACGCCGGCCTCAACGCCGACGGCACCGGCACACCCGCCTCAAACGGCATTGCCGACCGCGTGAACGAAGAAGGCGAATTCGCGGCCGACGGCGAGTTCCTGCTCATCGACTACGCCGCGGCCGATGCCACCTTCTACGGCGGCGAAGCCGAAGTGGGTTACGACCTTATCGAAGGCGCCCATCGCCTGACCGCTCGCGTACTCGGCGACTATGTACGGGCCGAGCTGGATAACGACACCAACCTGCCGCGCATCACCCCCGGGCGCTATGGCGTGGGCCTGGATTACGACAGCAAGACCTGGCTGGGCAGCGTGGAAGCCCTGCGCGCCAGCCGCCAGGACCGCGAGGGCCCGCTGGAAGACGAAACCGCCGGCTATACGGATCTCACCGCCTTCTTGGGCTATCGCCTGGCGGGCTTCGACGATACCGAAACCATGGTCTATCTGCGTGGCGACAACCTGCTCGACGACGAGATCATTCGCAGCACCTCGTTCCTGCGCGTCGCCCAGCCGGGGCGTAGCGTGATTGCCGGGGTGAATGTGAAGTTCTAGCCTCGAATCGTTGAAACTGGAATCGAGAACGCCTCAGCTTTGCCGGGGCGTTTTTTGTTGGCGCTGTTCAAACGGCCATCAGTGCCACGCTTTCGGCGCTCACCAGCTCGACGTCCCTTCGGTTTCACGCTACAGCGCAAGTCGATGCGGCTACCAACCGAAATCAGGGCGCGTGGCTACGTTCTTGTCGGCTTACGCTTCGCTAAGCCGACCTCGTGGCCAGCGCGGCATTGCTCCAGATACGGCGTACCCGGCAGTGCTCATAAAAAACCCCGAGCGCTGTGCCAACGCTCAGGGTCGATTCGATCAGTGAAAGCCTGGCGTCAGGCCGCTTTCTTGCGCGAACGCGCCGCCTTCGAGGCGCTTTGCTTCACTTCTTCGTATTCACTCGGCTTATAACGCATCAGGCGCAGCTTGTACTCCCAGTTGAAGCCGGGATACAGCGTGGTGTTCTTGCCCGAATCGGTCAGATACCAGCTGTTGCAGCCCGAGGTCCACGAGGTGTATTTCATCCGCCACTGGATGCCGCGATTGAACTTGTCCTGCACGGCCTGCTTCACGTCGATGAAGCGCAGCTTCTTCTTCGCCATATGGGCGATGGCCTGCAGCGTGTAGTCCATCTGCTGTTCGGTGAAGGCCAGCACCGAGGTATGACTCGGGCCGGTGTTGGGGCCCATCAGGAAGAACAGGTTGGGAAAGCCGGAAACGGTCACGCCCTTGTAGGCTTCGGCGCCATCGTCCCAGGCGGCGTTGAGGTCGACGCCCTGGCGGCCCTTGGTGGGGAACGGCGCAGCCTTGCTGGGCACCTTGAAGCCGGTGGCACAGACGATGGCATCCACCTCGACGGTGCGCCCGTCCTGGGTGACGATTCCGTTTTCAGTGATCTTCGCCGGGCCGTCGGAAATCAGCTCGACATTATCGCGCTGCAACGCCGGATACCAGTCGTTGGAGATGAGGATGCGCTTGCAGCCGATCTTGTAATCCGGCGTGACCTGCTTGCGCATGGCCGGATCTTTCACCTGCTTCTTGATATGGCCCTTGGCCATGTTCTCGGCCACGCGCTTGAACGGGCCGAAGTCCGAAATCACGAAAGGCGCGAACAGCTCGTTGATCCAGTAGATCTTGGCGCGGCGACGATACAGTTTCGACGGCGATTCCTGGTATTCGGCCTGCTTCTCGGCGCTGATGGGCCGGTCCGGCTTGGGCATGATCCAGCTGGGCGTGCGCTGGAACACGGTGAGCTGCTCCGCCTGCTTGGCCACTTCCGGCACCACCTGAATCGCACTCGCGCCGGATCCGATGACGGCCACGCGCTTGCCGGCGAGATCGTAGTCGTCGTCCCACTGGGCGGTATGCATGAGCTTGCCGGTGAAGCTGTCCAGACCTTCGATACGCGGCCAGGCCGGGTCGGCCAGCGCGCCGACGGCCGAGACCACGACGTTGGCGGTCAGCGTTTCGCCATCGGCCGTGTGCACGTTCCAGATGCCGGTGTCTTCATCGAAATCGGCACCCACGATGGTGGTATTGAAGCGCACATGCTGGCGCAGCTTGTACTTGTCGGTACAGCGCTTGATGTAATCGAAGATCTCCGGCTGCTGGCCGAAGCTGCGCGACCAGGTCGCGCTCTGCTCGAAGGAAAACGAGTACAGATGCGAATGCACATCGCAGGCCGCGCCCGGATAGTGGTTATCGCGCCAGGTGCCGCCCACCTCTCTGCCGCGTTCCAGAATCGTAAAGCTGTCGACGCCCGCTTCCTTGAGCCGGATAGCCATGCCCAGGCCGGAAAACCCGGCGCCGATGATCGCGATATGCATATCGGTATCGATCTTCGGATGGGAGGTGAGCGGATTGAGGCGGGACACGAGTTCGGTAACGGCCATGGGGCGCTCCGTGGCGATGTAAGTGGGTGCCATGGGTTTGGCGGACTTCAAAAATATCAATTTCCGCTCTTTCTGACAAGGCGCAATGTCAGATTGAGTTGCGCCAGCCTGCCTTGGAAACTGGCAAGGGGTGGCCCGCGCGCGTTAACGTACTGATAATCATTCCTATCGTCTGGCGCGAGCGCGGCGCACAAGACTTCTAGCCACCGGCCCGGCTGCGATGTTCGCTGACCATTTCCATGATGATCTCGCCTCGTTTTCGGACGTGCTTCTGCACTCCGAGGCGGCGCCGTACGCGCGCGCCATCGATGCCGGTACGCTCACGGACCCGGCCCGCCTCGAGCCGCTGCTGGCCCATTTCGGCGAACGCCACGAATGCACCGAGCCGCGGGCCCGCGCATCGCAGTGGTCCAAATTCTTCTTCGCCCGGCTGGGCATCGCCGCGCTCGTCGCCCAGCTGTCCACCGACCGCGCGCTCGATTTCGATCTGAACAGGCTGCAAATCGTCTGCGACGACGACGCAACCGTTGCCCAGGTGCTGTTCACCAACGGCAGCGCGGCCATAAGCGACCGGCCGGGGCATGATTTCAGCGCGCTGGTGGACTCGGCCTTTGCCCCGGTCATCACCACGTTGTCGCAACACTGCCGGCTCGCCACCCGGGTGTTCTGGAGCAATGCCGGCGTCTACTTCGACTGGGCACTGGGCGAGCTGGAACGCCAGCAGCGCATTCCGCCTGGACGCCTGGCCGCTGTGCGCGCCCTGATGGCCTGCCGGCAACGCCCCGACGGAGGCTTCAACCCGTTTCATCGCATCCACAAACGCTGCCCGCCCGGCACCCTCGACGGCAACGGCGAACCCGTGGAACAGTGTCGCCGGCTATGCTGCATGCGCGATCTCGAACCCGGCCTGGGCCTGTGTTCAAACTGCCCGCGCGCCATGCACCTGCGCACGCCCAAGCGCGCGACCGGATAACCGCTCATGGACCTGCTTCGTATGATCTGGCGCGACTATCGCGCTGCCTTCATCGCCGTGCTGGTCGGCAGCATGGCCAGCGCGGGGCTGGGCATCGGCGTGATCGCCTTCATCAACTCGCGCCTCATTGAAACCGGCACTGGCGCCCTATCGGCCCTGCCGCAATTCTTCGGCCTCATCGCCCTGCTGCTGGCGATTTCTCTGGCCTCCCAGCTAGGGCTGACCACGCTCGGCCATCGCTTCGTGTTCGACCTGCGCTCGCGCCTGGTCAAACAGATACTGGATACCGATATCGAGCGGATTGAACGCCTGGGCAGCGCGCGCCTGCTCGCCGCACTATCATCGGACATCCGCAACGTCACCATCGCCTTCGTGCGTCTGCCGGAGCTGGTTCAGGGCAGCATTCTCACCGTGGCCAGCGTGCTGTATCTGGGCTGGCTGTCGCTACCCATTCTGGCGATTACCGCGGTATGGATCGGCGCCACCATGGGCTTTGGCGCCTGGCTGGTGCGGCGTGTCTATCACCATATCGCGCTCGTGCGCGAGGCCGAAGACGCGCTCTATCGCGACTATGAAAACGTCATCCACGGCCGCAAGGAGCTACGCCTGAACCGCGCCCGCGCACGCCGGCTGTTCGACGAAACCTATACCGACAACGCCCGCCGCTACCAGCGCCATATCATTCGCGCCGACACCTTTCATCTGTCCGCCAACAACTGCACCAACATCATGATGCTGGGCGCGATCGGGCTGGTGTTCTTCCTGGCCAACGGCCTGGGCTGGGCCTCGCCGGCCGTGGCCGCCACCTATGCGCTCACCCTGCTGTTCGTACGCACGCCGCTGATTGGTGCCATCGGCGCCCTGCCCACGCTCATCGCTGCCCAGGTCGCCTTCGACAAACTACGCACGCTGGCCCTGGCCGAACACGCCCACGGCTTCGACCAACCCGCGCCCATCAGCACCAACTGGCAGACCATCGAACTACGCCAGGTCTGCTTCGCCTACGACGGCGACGAGGCCGAAGCCGATACGCCCAACGGCTTTGCCATCGGCCCCATCGACCTCACCCTGCGCCGCGGAGAACTGGTATTCCTGATCGGCGGCAACGGCAGCGGCAAAACCACCCTCGCCCGGCTGCTCACCGGCCTCTACGCACCCAAGTCCGGCCAGATTCTTGTCGATGGTCAGGTCATCGATGCCAACCGGCGCGCATCGCTACAGCACCTGTTCGCCGCCGTATTCACCGACTTTCATCTGTTCGAACAACTGCTCGACAGCGACGGCGCCCCCGTGGACGACGCCTTCATCCAGGACTGGCGCGAACGCCTGGGGCTCACGGACAAACTCGCCCTCGAAGGCGAACGCATCCTCGACACCCAGCTCTCCCAGGGCCAGCGCAAACGCGTGGCCCTCATGCTCGCGCTGGCCGAATCCCGCGACATCCTGCTGCTCGACGAATGGGCCGCCGACCAGGACCCCACCTTCCGCCGCGTCTTCTACCGCGAACTACTCCCCGCCTTCGCCGACCGCGGCCATACCGTGTTCGCCATCAGCCACGATGACCACTACTTCGAACATGCCGACCGGCTGCTGGAGATGCGCGCCGGTCAGTTGACGGAACTGACCGGCGCGGCTCGGGATGCGGCTAGTCGGGATGCGGTGGCGCGTATTGCTCAGAACTGACAGAGCAAGGGTCTGGTATTAGGAATCAGGGAAAGCTTGTTCGGGCTACTTTGGGCAAGAAGTTGACCTCGTATGGTAATCCCCCCGAAAAACAACG
>NZ_AFNV02000012.1 GCF_000215955.2 Salinisphaera shabanensis E1L3A | reverse complement strand
AACTTAGCGCGAAACGGCAACACGCCCTAGGAGAGGTGATCGGTTAGCCCATGTTCGGCTGGCCGTTGGAGGCCATCAGCCCGCCGTCGACCGGCAGGTTCACGCCGCTGATGAAGCGTGCGTCGTCGCTTGCGAGAAACGCGATCGCGGCAGCGATGTCTTCCGGCGCAGCGCCTGCGCCCAGCGGCATGCGTTCGGCGAACTTGTCGAGCAGTTCGTCTTTTTCGAAGATACCGCTGGCCATGTCGGTGCGGGTCAGACTCGGGCAGACCGCGTTCACGCGCACGCCGTCGCGGCCGTGGTCGAGTGCCAGCGCGCGGGTGAAGTTGCTCACCGCGCCCTTGCTGGCGTTGTAGACGCTCATCGCCCAGTCGCCGCCCAGGCCCGATACCGACGACGTATTGACGATATTGCCGCGGCTTTCGATCAGGTGCGGCAGGGCCGCTCGGCAGCAGTAGAAGACGCCGTCGACGTTGATCGACATGATCTTGCGCCAGGTCTCGTCGTCGGTATCGGGGATACGGCTTTGCGTCGCGACACCGGCATTGTTGACCAGGATATCGAGCCGACCGCAGGTCTTGATCACATCGTCGACGAGCGCATTCACGGCAGCAGGATCGGCCACGTCGGCCGGGCGAACGTGCACGCGCTCGGCGGGCAGAGTTTTGGCGACCTCGTCGAGTTTTTCTTTCGTGCGGCCGACCAGCACGACGGTGGCGCCTTCATCGGCCAGCCGCTTGGCGGTCGCGGCGCCCATGCCCGAGCCGGCACCGGTGATCAGCGCGATCTTGTCCTGAAAACGTTGCATGTCTTCTCCCGTGGGGTGAACTGTCCCATCGCGCTGGCCGTGTGGGCGATCGCGACGTCGCGAGTACGGCGACCGCGACGCATCGCGCGCCGCGGCCGTTGTGTCATGCAACTGAAACTGCCGATGATCGGGCTCGAATCAAGCCCGCGTCGCCGATCAGTTCTTGTCGAAGACCATGATGCCCCAGGCCAGGTGACCGGCCTTGCCGGCATCGACCCAGTGCAGCAGGCCGGTCTTCATGTTGGCGATATAGGCGTTGGAAATCGCCGAATCGCGCAGCTCGGCTTCGCGTTCGACGAGCGTGTCATGAATGCCGCCGTAATGACGCGGGATCTGTCCGGTATGGTCTTCGAACTCGCGCCGCGTGAACCCGCGTTGTTGGAGCGCCTGCGTGTAGAAATCCGGTGAGCCCATGGTCTCGAGCTGAATGCGGTCGAGCACCGGTTGCAGCACGCCATCGGGGCAGTCGTCGGCCTGCATGGGATCGGTGAAGATGAACGTGCCGCCGGCTTTGAGTACGCGGGCGACTTCATCGAGCACGCGTTCGCGGTTGCCCGAGTGCAGCATGGCGTCCTGCGACCAGACGATATCGAAATGCCCCTCGTCGAAGGGGATGTTCTCGAAATCGCCGTCGACAATGGATACGCGTTGGTCCAGACCACGTTCGGCATTCTTGCGGCGCGCGCGTTCGTTCTGCACTTCGGACAGGTTCAGCGAAACGACATCGGCATTGTGGTGCTGGGCGATATAGCGGGCCGAACCGCCGTAGCCGCCACCGATATCCAGCACTGTCGCGCCGTCCAGCGCCGGCCCGAGAAGGTCGCACATGTGCTCGACCGTTCGATGGCTGGCGTCGACCACGGCCTCTGAATCGGATCCATACAGGCCGATATGAATATCCTCGCCGCCCCACAGGCGCGAGTAGAAGTTTTCGGCGTCGTCGCTGTTGTAGTAGGCCTGGGCTGTACGTACCGCTTCGGAATACTGAGTCATGTTCGCTCCTTAAGACTTGTCGGCGTCGCGATCTACGTTGGCTTCGCGATAGGATTTTTCGGCGACATGAATGAAGAAGTCCGGGTCGCTTTCCTTGTAGCTGCTCTGAAAATCGCCGTAGGTCGTCACCGACTGGAAACCTACCTGGTGCATCAGATCGTGCACGTAGGCCTTGCGCAGCGGAAACATGTTGAGGTGAAAGACCTCATCGCCCGGGAAGGTGTAGCGAAACCGTGCCAGCCCCTCGTCGACGTGTTCAGGCTCGGCCGTGACATTGGCGCCGCAGTAGTAGTACTTGTGGCCGGGCGTCTGGTTAGGGGCTGATTTGCCGTCCAGCAATGCGTCGTAGTTGCGCTGGTCGAGGATGAGAATGCCCTCATGCTTGAGCATGGCGTAGAACTCGGCGAGCGTACGACGGCGGTCGTGCTCGTTGAAGATATGGGTGAACGAATTACCCAGACAGATGATGGCGTCGTAACGTCCGACCACATCGCGCGACAGCCAGCGCCAGTCGCTGTGTACGGTGGAAAGAATCATCCCGCGCTGGCGGGCATTCTCGAAGGCCTTGGCGAGCATCTGCGGGCTGCCGTCGATACTGGCAACCTCGAAGCCGGCCTTGAGTAGTTGTACGGAATGAAAACCGGTGCCGGTGGCCGCATCGATGACGGATTGGCAGCCGTAACGTTTGAGCACATCGATGAAGAAACTGCCTTCGCTGGCGGCGCGCCCGTCCCAGTCGATGAGATCGTCCCAGCGTTCCACGAAGTCGTGGACGTATTCGTATTGATAGTGGTCGGTTTCGCGCACATCGGTCGGCGCAGCGCCGAAGTCCTGGGTACGCTGGAATATCGGATTGTGCTGGGTTGCTTCTTTCATACACGAAAGTCCCCGTCACGGTGCCGCCGGTATCCGACGTCTCGCCGCAAGCTTTTCAAATGGAATGACTACGTTATGCAACCCGCACGCCAGGCTACAACCGCTGTTCGCCAGGTCCTTGATGCGACAGCAAAGACGCCGTTCCCGCAACGATGACCCGCCGATGACAGGTTGTGCACAGCGTCGAAATCGCACCATCGTCGTGCCGTCACTTGCCATGGATGGGCGCTAGCCGTGCGTCGGTTTACCGCGCTCTACACGCGTCTGGACGCCAGCACGGCCACCAACGACAAGGTCGCGGCCATGCGCGCCTACTTCGCTATCGCGCCTGCGGCGGACGCGGCCTGGGCGGTATCGTTTCTGTGTGGGCGACGCATCAAGCGGCTCATCCCCTCGGCACGGCTGCGCGAATGGACCGCCGAGGCGATCGACATGCCCCTGTGGCTGGTCGAGGAAAGCTATTCGGCGGTCGGCGATCTGGCCGAAACCGTCACCCTGTTGCTCGATGAAATCGAAACCGGCGATACCGGCCTGGAGATCGCCCTGCATGACTGGGTGGAGCAGCGCATCCTGCCGCTGCGGGATATGGACGACGAGGCCCGCAAGGCGCGCATCGTCGGCTTCTGGCGGGAACTGCCCACCGATGCCCGCTTTACTCTCAACAAGCTTTTGACCGGCGCGTTTCGCGTGGGCGTATCGCGCCGGCTGGTTACCCGGGCGCTGGCCGAGACAGCCGATATCGAACCTGCCCGGATCGCCCATCGGCTGATGGGCCGCTGGCGGCCCACGCCGCAGTTCTTCGAACGCCTTATCGACCCGGAAGATCGCGGCGAGGACGCCGCCCAGCCCTATCCGTTCTTTCTCGCCTCGCCGATCGAGCAGGCGCCGATCGCGGCGATGGCGGACCTGGGCGCGCGCAGCGAGTGGCATGCGGAATGGAAATGGGATGGCATTCGGGCCCAGCTCATTCGTCGCCAGGGCCAGTGTCATATCTGGTCGCGCGGCGAAGACCTGATGGAAGGGCGTTTCCCCGAGCTGGAGGCCGCGGCGGCCGATCTGCCTGATGGCTGCGTGCTCGACGGCGAGATTCTGGCCTGGGCCGAGGGCGAGCCGCGGCCGCTGCCGTTCGCGCGCCTGCAGCGGCGTATCGGCCGGCTCAAGCCGTCGGCGAACATGCAGGCCAAGCACCCGGTGCGTTTTCTGGCCTACGACCTGATGGAATACGACGGCGCCGATGTTCGCGAGTCGCCCATCGAGGATCGCCGCGCGAAGCTTCAGTCGTTGGTCGACGGACTTGAGTCGGATACGCGCATCGCGGTATCGGCGAACGTAGAATCCACCGGCTGGGACGAACTGGCCGCCCTGCGTGAGCGCAGCCGCGAGTTCGCCACCGAAGGGTTCGTGCTCAAGCGGGCCGGTTCGCCGTATCGGGTCGGGCGCACCCGCGGCGACTGGTATAAATGGAAGGTCGATCCGTATTCGATCGATGCGGTGTTGCTCTATGCCCAGCCCGGCAGCGGTCGACGTTCCAGCCTGCTCACCGATTACACCTTCGCAGTCTGGGACGGCGAGAATCTCGTGCCGTTTGCCAAGGCCTATTCCGGACTCACCGATGAAGAAATCGGCCAGGTCGATCACTGGATACGTCGCAACACCCGCGAACGCTTTGGCCCGGTACGCTCGGTCGAGCCCACGCATGTGTTCGAATTGCACTTTGAAGGCATTCAGGCGTCCAACCGCCACAAGTCCGGCATCGCCGTACGCTTTCCGCGTATTGCCCGCTGGCGTCACGACAAGCGTATCGAAGACGCCGATACGCTCGACGGCGTGAAAGCGTTGCTACCGATCGAGGAACGTATCGAATGATCTCTTTAACACCGTCTACGCCTACAATGGCGCGACCGCCGTTGCGCTCGGTATGACGACGCCGCGTTCATCACATGAATCGGCCGAACCCGAACCCACGCGGATTCGTTTTGCCGACATGACCTGGCGCGACTATGTGCGTATCGGTCTCGGTGTGTTCTTTTTTCTGCTCGGTATCGCAGGGCTCGTGCTGCCGATTCTGCAGGGCATCCTGTTCCTGATCATTTCGGCGATTCTGTTGGCGCCGTATTCGATCTGGGTACAGAAACAGCTGCGACGTTTCGAGCGGCGCTTCCCGTGGATCGCACAACAGGCGCGTGCCGTTGCCGCGCGATGGAACCCAGGCAAGCGCGACTGAATGGGGCCAGCTCACGAGCGCATCGAGCGCTGGTTCGCCGCGCGCAACTGGCAGATCTTCGATTTTCAGCGTGAAGCCTGGGCGGCTTATGGCGCAGGCGAATCGGGTCTGATTCATGCGCCGACCGGCACCGGCAAGACACTGGCGGCCTGGTTCGCGGCCCTTGGCGACTGGCTTGCCCGTACCGACGATCCGGACGCCACGCCGGGCCTGACGCTGCTCTGGATCACGCCGCTGCGGGCCCTGGCTGCGGATACCACCGCACACCTGGCCGCAAGTGCGGCCGAACTGGGCCTGAACTGGACCGTCGAACAGCGCACCGGCGATACCAAAAGCCATATCAAGGCCCGCCAGCGCAAGAAACTGCCGAGTGCGCTCGTCACTACGCCTGAAAGCCTGGCGCTGTTGTTGTCGTATGCCGATCACGAAACGCTGTTTGGCCAGCTTCAAGGCGTGGTGGTCGACGAATGGCACGAGCTGTTGTCGACCAAACGTGGCGTGCAACTCGAACTCGCACTGGCCCGATTGCGTACGCTGCGCCCGGCACTGCGAACCTGGGGGCTATCAGCCACGCTGGCCAATCTCGACCAGGCCGCCGATGCGTTGACCGGCGGCCAGAGCGCGCACGAAATTCGGGGGGTGGTGCCGGCCGAGACACAAATCGCCGCACTTATCCCGGATACGATCGAGCGTTTTCCCTGGGCCGGGCATCTGGGCACGCGTCTGGTCGAACCGGTGGTGGAAGCCCTTGAAGCCGCCCAAACGACGCTGCTATTCACCAATACGCGCTCACAGGCCGAGCTGTGGCATCAGGCTCTACTGCGTGCGCGCCCCGACTGGCTGGCACAGATTGCGTTGCATCACGGCTCGCTCGATCGCGGGCTGCGCGAGCAGGTCGAGGCGATGATCGCGGATGGCCGCCTGCGCTGCGTGGTGGCCACTTCCAGCCTCGATCTCGGCGTGGATTTCTCGCCGGTCGATCAGGTCATCCAGATTGGCAGCCCCAAGGGCGTGGCGCGGCTGCTGCAGCGTGCTGGGCGTTCCGGTCATCGGCCGGGCGTGGCCAGTCGTATTCTGTGTGTGCCCACCCATGCCTTCGAATTGGTCGAGATCGCCGCCGCCCGGCGCAAGGCCATGGCGGGCGAGGTCGAAGCGCGTGTACCGTTGACCGGTGCGCTCGATGTGCTCTCACAGCACCTCGTGACCCGCGCGCTGGGTAGCACGCGCGATGGCGGGGTCGATGAAAACGCATTGCTGGCCGAAGTTCGCAGCAGCCGTGCCTATCGCGATCTGAGTGATGATGAATGGCAGTGGACGCTGGATTTCGTCACCCGTGGCGGCGCGGCACTCTCGGCCTATCCCGAATTCCAGCGCGTCGAACGCGCCAACGGGCGCCTGGCGGTGACCGATCGGCGTATTGCGCGCCGGCATCGTATGACCATGGGCACGATCACCTCCGATGCGGCCATTAGCGTGCGCTTCATGAAAGGTGGGCGTCTGGGGACGGTGGAAGAGCGCTTCATCGCCCAACTCAAGCCGGGCGATGTGTTTCTGTTCTCGGGCCGGCTGCTGGAACTGGTGCGTGTACGCGAGCTCACGGCCTATGTGAAAGCGGCCACCCGCAAGAACCGCCAGGTGCCGCGCTGGGCCGGCGGACGCATGGCGATTTCCGGGACGCTCGCCGACGCGATTCGTGGCTTGCTGGAAGCCGCCCGCGACGGCGATTACCGCGAGCCCGAACTGGCGGCGATTCGCGATCTGCTGGAGATTCAGCGCCGCTGGTCGGCGTTGCCGGCGGCCGACGAACTGCTCATCGAGCATGTCACCAGCCGCGAAGGCCGACACTGGTTCTTCTACCCTTTTGCGGGCCGGCTTGCCCATGAAGGCCTGTCGGCGCTGGTGGCCTGGCGGCTGGCGCAGATGCATAAGGCCTCGTTCCGGTTTTCGGTCAACGATTACGGCTTCGAACTCGTTACCCGCAACAAGGTCGATTTCAGCGAGGCCGAGCTGCGCGCCGCACTCTCGCCGGATAATCTGGTGGACGACCTGCTGGCCTGTCTGAATGCTGCCGAGCTGTCCAAGCGGGCATTTCGCGATATCGCCCGGATCGCCGGGCTGGTGTTTTCCGGCTATCCCGGTGCCCACAAGAGCGCGCGTCAGGTGCAGGCCTCGAGCGGGTTGGTCTTCGATGTGCTTACCCGCTACGACGCCGCCAACCTGCTGCTCGACCAGGCCCGTCGCGAAGTGCTGGAACGCGAACTGGAGTTCAATCGCGTACATGCCGCGCTCGAACGCATCGCGCGCCAGTCGCTGTGTGTGGCCAACCCGCCGCGGCTCACGCCGCTGGGGTTTCCGCTCTGGGTCGAGCGCGTGGCCAGCCAGGTCTCGAACGAGTCCTGGCGCGACCGGGTCGAACGCATGACCGTGCAGCTGGAAAAGGCCGCAGACAAGAAGCCGAAGAACGAAGCGCGCAAATGAGCGTCCCGGCGAATATCTCGAACGCACCCCGTCAGAAGGCCATGCCGACGCATGGGCAGCGAGACGCGGATCGAGGTCGTAAGACCCTGCTGGTTGCAATGGTGCCCAGCGCCCTAAGCTATATCGCCGAACCGCGTTGTTTGAGAACGCTAGAGATCGTTTTCGTACCGAAAAAGCCATGTCACTGAAAGCCGAACAAGCGCGGCCGGTCGGCCAACTCGAACTCGATATTGGCGGCGAGCCGCTATGGCTACGCGGCGATCACAGCGTGTTCTGGCCGGCGCGCGCGACGTTGTTCGTGGCGGATACGCATTTTGGCAAGGCGGGTGTGTTTCGACGCCAGGGCCTGGGCGTACCCAGCGGCACGACCGACGCGGATCTGGCGCGCCTGGGCATAGCGCTGGCCGAAACCCAGGCCCGGCGACTGATCGTGCTCGGGGATTTTGTCCATGCGCCGCCGGCAGTGGATACGCCCTGGCTGGCTCGCTTTGCCGCATGGCGCGTACGCCATGCCGATGTCGAGATGATCGTCACACGTGGCAATCACGATCGGGCTGAGCGCTTGCCTATCGACTGCGACGTGCGCTGGCATGCGGGCAGCCTGTTCGAGGCGCCCTTCGTGCTACGCCACGAACCCGAGGCGGACGCGCGCGGGCCGGTGCTCGCCGGCCACGTGCATCCCGTGGTTCATCTGGGCGCCGGTCGCGAACGGCTCCGCGTGCCGGTGTTCTGGCGCCATGCCGATGGCTTGATGCTGCCGGCATTCTGCAGCTTTGCCGGCGGCCAGCGGATTTCGCCGGCCGAGGGCGACCGCGTGTTCGTGGTCGGCGACGACGAGGTGATTGAGGCGGCGATGGGGTAATCGCCGCTGCCCGGCTTCTTCGACGCCATTATTGAACGCCGCTTTGGCCGGCGCTTTGCTGGCGCCAGGCCTCGAAACGGTCGCGTTCGGCCTGGCTGGCATTGTCCCACCAGTATTTGAGCATCTGCAGCGACTGTGGCGGTGCGTTTTTGGGGGCGGGCTGCGGGGTATCCGCGCTGGCGGCCGCGGTTTTGCCCACCGGTGCGAACACCGTATTGCCGCGCCGGATGGTTTCGATTTCGGGTTCGGCCACGGCAATTTCGCCGCTGACCGTGTCGCCGCTGGCCCGGTTCTCGATCGCCAGGCTCGGGTTGGCGGCAAAGGCTTCGCCCGCGCTCGGGGTGCTCGGGCGCTCGCCGGTCACTGCATAGCGGCTGTCCGCGCGGGCGGTGAAACTCACCGTAATGGGCTCCGAGAGCACGCGAGCGTAGTCGTCGGTACGGTCGCCGTTGTCTTCGATGAGATCGAAATAGCGCAATACGAGCGTGTGCTCGCCGGGCGCGACGCGCAGGGTCTGGTCGCGTCCGTCGAAGCTGTAGAAACTGCTGCGCAGTTCGGTGCCATCGATCGCTTGCACTTGATACTGATAGGGCACGAACAACTCGGCGCTGGCGGCCCCTGGGGTGTTGCCCGTGTCGATTTGACGTACGCCGGCACAGCCGGCAAGAACGATCAGGCCGGTGATCAGGCCCGCCTGAAGGATGAAACGGATAGCGAAACGCGACATGACAAGTCCCCGGCGCTCGTGAATGCATGGATGATCGAGGCCGCGGTGCGCGGCCGATGCACACCTTGTGCCGTCAACGTGACACTGCGATGACAATCGTGTGACGACATAGCCGACAGGGCTCGGCGTGCGAGATGAAGCAAGCCGCGCGCGCGACAGGTAGAATCACGCCCATGCTTATTGCAATGATCATCGGTGCCGTGATCGGTGGCGCCATTATGGGTTTGCCCGGCGTGTTGCTTGGCGGTGTTCTTGGCTTCGCGGGCGCGCAGATGCTGGCCATGACGCTGCTCAAGGGCGCGCTTGGCACTATCCGTGCGCAGTTCCTGGATTCCACGTTCGCGGTCATGGGCGCGCTGTGCAAGGCCGATGGCCAAGTCACGCGCGACGAAATACGCGTGGCCGAGGATCTGTTCGCCAAGCTGCGGCTTAATGACGAGCAGAAAGCGCAGGCGCGGGCGTCGTTCAATCGTGGCAAGGCCGACGATTTCGATTTGGACGGCGAGGTCGAAAAGTTCTGTAAGGTCGCACGCGGCCAGCGCGCGTTGCATCAGATGTTTCTGCAGGTGCAGATCGCCGCGATTGCGGCCGATGGCAAGGTCAGCAATGCCGAGCACGACATGCTCATGCGTGTGGCGCGCGGGCTGGGTCTGTCGGAAATGGAAATCCGCCAGCTCGAAGCGATGCTGTCCGGCCGCGGCCCGGGCAGCACCTCGGGCGACGGTATGGGCTCGAAAGCGGGTGTCGACCCGAAAGAGCAGCTCGAGCAGGCATATACGGTGCTCGGCGTAGATTCCTCTGCCAGCGATGGCGAGGTCAAGAAAGCCTATCGTCGTCAGATGAGCCAGAACCACCCCGACAAACTCGCGGCCAAAGGCATGCCGGAAAGCATGCGGGAAATGGCCGAAGAGAAAACGCGCGAGATCGGTGCCGCCTACGAACGTATTTGCGAGGCGCGCGGTCTGAGCTGAAGCCTAGACGCGTGGGTTCGTCGGCGCCGCCAGGCGATTGATGAACCACTGCAAACCCCGCCCTGCGGTGGTGCTTTTCCAGAGCAGATATGACGGCTGCACAGCGCGTGGCGTCGCCAGTTCACAGGTAACAAGACGCCCCGCTTGTAGATGGTCGCGCACCCACCCGGCAGGGCAATGGCCGACGCCGAGGCCCTGTTCTATGGCCTCGATCTTGCTGTGCATGCTGGCCACGGTGAGCCGTGGCTGCCCGTCGAGCAGTCCTGCGCTGCGCGGTGCAAGGGCCCGCGCGCTATCGGCGACCACCACGGCGCGATGCATCCGCAATGCATCCTCGGTCAACGGTTGTTCATGAGCGGCCAACGGATGATTGGGCGCGCAACAGAACACAAATTCCACGGGGTTGAACAGCGCACGCTGAATACCGGTTTTGGTTGGCGGGTCGGCCACGCCGATGGCCAGATCGACCTGGTCTTCGATCAATGCTTCCCAGGTGCCGCCGAGGATTTCTTCGCGCAGGCGCACATTGATCGCGGGATGGGCGCGATGAAAGTCGGCGAGCGCCGGCCAGAGTTCGCGCGGTGCGATCAGGCCGTTGAGCGCCAGGCGCAGTTCAGGTTCCCAGTTGTCGGCCAGGCGCCGCGCGGCTGCGCCGAGCTCGCGGCTGGCGGTCAATATACGCCGGCCTTCGTCGAGTAGCAGTTGTCCCGCGGGGGTGAGCACCGCGCGATGGCCGCTTCTGTCGAATACGGTAATGCCCAGATCCGATTCAAGCTGATTGATCGTGTACGAGATCGCTGAAGGTACGCGGTACAGCGATGCGGCTGCGGCGGCGAAGCTGCCATAACGAGCAATCGCATCCAGCGCCTCGAGCGCTTCGAGTCGCACCGGCGAACCCTGGGTAGCCATGGCAAGGAAACTCAGTCAAATAATTTGAAAGAGTATGCCAAAAGGCTTCGCTTTCATCGCCGTGACGCACGTTTTATGTTGCACCGTGTAACCGAAGCGTTGCTCGATTCGTTACGGCGGGTCGAGCGAATCTGCCCGGTGCTGTCATTTACTGGTCTGCAGCCTTTGGGCTGCAAGCCGCGAAAAAAAACGGATGTCGTTATGAAAAAGGTTCTGGTGCTCTATTACTCGATGTACGGTCATATCGAGACGCTGGCCAACGCGGTCGTCAACGGGGCGAAAAGCGTCGATGGTGTGGAAGTTACGCTAAAGCGCGTACCCGAAACCATGAGCGACGCGGCGCTGGAAGCCGCCGGCGCAAAGACCGATCAGGGTGCCGCCGTGGCCGAGCCGGGCGAGATTGCGGACTACGATGCCATCGTTTTTGGTACGCCCACGCGATTCGGCAATATGGCTGGTCAGATGCGCACGTTCCTGGATCAGACCGGCGGCCTGTGGGCCAACGGCAAGCTGGTAAACAAATTCGCCAGTGTATTTACCTCCAGCGCCACCGGCGCGGGTAACGAAACCACGATTACCTCCTTCTGGAACACGTTGGCGCATCACGGCATGCTGATCGTGCCGGTCGATTACGCGGGCGCACAGGAGCTGTTCGATATTTCCGAACTGCGCGGCGGCTCGCCCTATGGCGCATCGACCTACGCCGGCGGCGACGGTTCGCGCCAGCCCAGTGAAAAAGAGTTGTCGATCGCCCGTTACCAGGGCGAAAAAGTGGCCAGACTAGCCACGGCGTTGAGCCTCTGACACAGTTCACGCATACGCCGATACACAATCGCAAGGATAGGGGCATGAGCAAAAACGCAGCGACCGATCACCGTATTCACAACACGTTGGCTGTGCGCTGGAGCCCCTACGCCTTCAGCGACAAGCCCGTGCCGGCTCAGGATCTTGCCAGCTTGTTCGAGGCCGCGCGCTGGGCGCCGTCTTCCTACAATGAGCAGCCTTGGCGTTATATCGTCGGGATCAAGGGCGAAGGCGATACGCACGCGCGGATTCTCGAATGTCTTGTCGAAGGCAACCGCGCCTGGGCGCAGAACGCGCCGGTGCTGGCCCTGGGCGTGGTGGTTCGCACTTTCAGCCTGAACGGCGAATCGAACAAAGCCGCCGAGCATGATCTGGGGCTGGCGTCGGCCAACCTGGTCACCGAGGCGACCACGCGTAAGCTGTTTGTACACCAGATGATCGGCATGGATCCGGAGGCCGCACGCACCGAGTTCGCAATTCCCGATCATGCCGAAGCATTCACTGCCATGGCGATCGGTTATCGCCAGACGTCGGACAACATGAATCAGGCGCTCATCGAGCGCGACAGCAAGCCACGGGAGCGTCGTGCGTTAAGCGAATTTGTG
The DNA here is from genome assembly GCF_000215955.2 of Salinisphaera shabanensis E1L3A. GTDB lineage: Bacteria > Pseudomonadota > Gammaproteobacteria > Nevskiales > Salinisphaeraceae > Salinisphaera > Salinisphaera shabanensis. The sequence goes on along the minus strand of NZ_AFNV02000012.1, from coordinate 116,822 downwards.
TTCGCCGACCGATTCGGTAATCCCGCTCGATTATAGGCGTCGTCAGGCGTTGCGCCGCTTTTTGGCCTTCATGCACTCCATCTTCAGCTGTCGTTAATGAACGACAGTCGTGTTATAGATAAAAGAGGGAATTCACGATAACAGAAAGTGCATGAGCGATAGCCAACCTACAAAGGCGGGTATCAATCCGCCGGTATTTTTTCCGTCAGTCGCCGTTATCGGCGTACTCGTCGTCTTTGGTGCGGTCTTCCCCGAGAAGGCCAATACCTTCTTCAGCGGAATGCAAAGCTGGCTGATCAGTACGTTTGGCTGGCTTTATCTGGGCGCCGTCGGGGCGTATCTGATTTTCTGCATCGTGTTGGCGCTATCGCGCTACGGGCAGTTCCGGCTGGGGCCGGATCACAGTGAGCCGGATTTCAGTTACATATCCTGGTTCGCGATGTTGTTCTCCGCGGGCATGGGCATCGGGCTGATGTTCTACGGCGTGGCCGAACCGGTCATGCACTACGCGAACCCACCCCAAGGCACGAGCGAAACCGCGGAAGCCGCGCGCTCGGCCATGCGTATTACCTTCTTCCATTGGGGTATGCATGCCTGGGCGATCTATGCGGTCGTGGGCTTGTGCCTGGCTTATTTCAGCTTCCGGCGCGATCTTCCGCTACGTATGAGCTCGGCGCTCTATCCGCTGATCGGTAAGCGTATTTCCGGGCCGATCGGTAATGCCGTCGATATTCTTGCCGTGTTCGGTACGCTGTTCGGCGTGGCCACCTCGCTTGGCTTTGGCGCCCAGCAGGTCAATTCCGGCTTGAACTTCCTGTTCAGCGTGCCGGAAGGCTTGAGCACCCAGATCGTGCTCATCTGCATCATCACGGCGATGGCTACGACGTCGGTCGTGCTCGGACTCGACGGCGGTATTCGCCGCGTGTCGGAGCTCAATCTGTGGCTGGCAGCCGCATTGCTGTTGTTCGTGATCGTGATGGGGCCAACGCTGTTCATCTTCCAGTCGCTGATCCAGAACATCGGTAACTACATGTCCTCTGTCGTGGACATGACCTTCAATTCATGGGTGTATACCGGGAACGACGATACTGAAACCTTCATGAGCAGCTGGACGCTGTTCTACTGGGCCTGGTGGATTTCCTGGTCGCCGTTCGTGGGCATGTTCGTTGCGCGCGTGTCGCGTGGCCGTACGATTCGTGAGTTCGTGCTCGGCGTGTTGCTGGTGCCGGTCGGTGCCACCTTCCTGTGGCTGACCGCCTTCGGTGATGGCGCGCTGCACATGATCATGATCGACGGCATGACCACCGTGCTCGATGCCGTGGATGAGAACACCTCGACTGCGCTGTTCGTGTTTCTTGAGCAGTTCCCGTTCACCTGGCTGACCTCGATTCTCGGCACCATGCTGGTGATCACGTTCTTCGTGACCTCATCGGACTCCGGTTCGTTGGTCATCGATATCCTCACCGCCAAGGATGGCGATGAGCCGCCGGTATGGCAGCGCATCTTCTGGGCTGTGCTCGAAGGTCTGGTGGCGATCGTTTTGCTGGCCGCGGGTGGTATCGGCGCTTTGCAGGCCGCATCGCTTGCCTCCGCATTGCCGATTACCGTGATTATTTTGATCATGGCCTATTGCCTCTATCGGTCGTTGAGCATCGAACTGGTCAAGCAGGACAGCCTGCGTCATGCGATGAATACACCTTCCAATGTCGCCGGCTTCGGCGGTGGCAGCTGGGAGAATCGTCTCAAGACGTTGGTCACCTCGCCGCGGCGCAAGCAGGTGGACGAGTTCCTGACGCAGGTCGTCAAGCCGGCTATGGAAGCCGTTTCCAAGCAGTTCGAGGAAAGCGGCATGAGTACGAAGATCAGCGTTGAGGACGATCGTTGCTATCTGGACGTCGACCATGGTGCCGAGATCGATTTCGTCTACGGTGTGCGTGCGCGTCGCTTTACGGCGCCGACGTTCTATATGGGCGCACTGACCCGCAGTGAAGAGCAGAAGAAGGCGAAAGAGCGCGAGCACTTCCGTGCCGAAGTCTTCCTGCGCGAAGGCGGTCAGCAGTACAACGTCGTGGGCTATACCAAGGAACAGCTCATCGGCGACATACTGGACCAGTACGAGAAGCATCTGCACTTCCTGTACCTGGTGCGTTAAGCGTCCCTCTCGGCCGCAGACCAGCCCGGCGTTGCTTAGCAGCGCCGGGTTTTTTATTGCCCACGAAACGGGCGTGTCTGCGTTGTGCTGCCGGTAAAAAGGCGATGCGTTATGCTTGGCGGGATTTCATTCCCGAGCCGAGTCTACCTGCCGATGCGACAGGATCCTTTTGCCGTTTCCAGCGTTCCACCGATGATCAAGTGGCTACTGATCGCGAACGGGCTGGGGTTTTTGTTCCTGATGTATGCGCAGGAACCGGTCATGCAGTATTTCGCGCTATGGCCGCTGGGCGAGTATCCCGTACGGACGTCCGCAGGTGTCGGCAGTGTCGGGTTCGAAATCTGGCAACTGCTGTCCTATGGGTTCCTGCACGGCGGCTTCGGCCATCTGTTCTTCAACATGTTTGGCTTGTGGATGTTCGGCCGTGTGGTCGAGCAAGTGTGGGGTGGTCAGCGTTTTCTGCTTTATTACCTGGTATGCGTCGTCGGTGCCGGTTTGACGCAGGTGCTGACGCTGGCGCTGCTTTCGCCGGGTCAACCGGTACCCACGGTCGGCGCGTCCGGTGGCCTGTTCGGCGTGCTGTTGGCGTTCGGGATGATGTTTCCGAACGCTCGTGTGATGTTGCTCATTCCGCCGATTCCGATGACGGCCAAGTGGCTGGTCATCGGTTACGGGGCGATGGAGCTGTTTTTCGGTGTGACAGGCACGCAGGCCGGCGTGGCGCATTTCGCGCATCTCGGCGGCATGGCGTTCGGCTTCGGGTTGATGATGTACTGGCGCAAACAGGGCGGCCCGCGGATTTACCCTTAGCCGTTTGAAGCGCCCATACGCAGGCGGCCGGTCTCACACCGGGCTCAATCATTGGTCGACTTTTCGTAGCCGCCATTTTGCGGCAATCTGACGCATTGGCGGCGCGCGTGTTGTAGTGAATGACGCCGACCGAACTATAAATAACCGACAAGCAGGCTATGCAGCCGACTCGCGGCGCGAGCGGCGGCTGAGCGAAGGGGAGCCATGAGCATCAAACGTCGTCAGTTTCTGACCGGAGCGGCCGGTGCGGTCGCAGCCGCGAGTACCGTGTTTTCGCCGATGACGATCGCGCGAAACAAGAAATATCGTCTGGGCATGGTCACGTCCTGGCCCTCGTCCATCGACACGCTGTTCGGCACTGCCGAGTACATCGGCCGTGCCATCGAATATGCGACCGATGGCGATGTCGAGGTGGAAGTCTTTGCGGCCGGCGAGCAGGTTGGCGGCCTGGAGGTGTACGACAGTGTTTCCAGCGGCGCCTTCGCGATGGGCCATACGGCCTCCTATTATTATATCGGTCAGGATCCGACCCACGCCTTCTTCACGTCCATGCCGTTCGGGCTGACCGGTCAGCAGCAGAACGCCTGGATCGAGGAAGGCGGCGGTGGTGATCTCTGGAACGAGCTCAACGCGCGCAGCAACCTGGTCGCTTTTCTGGCCGGCAATACCGGCGGCCAGACCGGCGGCTGGTTCAATAAGGAAATCAACTCGCCCGACGATCTCAAAGGCTTGAAGATGCGCTTCCCTGGCGTCGGCGGGCAGGTAATGGCGCGTGCCGGCGTCAATATTCAGAACCTGCCGGGCGGGCAGGTCTATTTCGCGCTCGAGCGCGGCGTGATCGACGCCGCGGACTGGGTCAGCCCCTACGACGATGAGATCCTGCAGCTGCACAAGGCCGCCAAGTACTACTATATGCCCAGCTGGGCAGAACCCGGTGCGACGCTCGGTCTGTATGTGAACAACGATATCTTCAAGGATCTACCCAAGGATATTCGCGAGACAATCCCGGTGGCCGCCGAGGCCGCCAACGAGCGCATGTTTGCCCAGTACATGGCGCGCAACGGGCCGGCACTCAAGCGCCTGATCGCCGGCGGTGCGCAGGTGCGCACGTTCCCGTCCGAAGTGCTCGACGTGCTCAAGGGTTATACCGACGAGATCCAGCAAGAGCACGCCGACAAGAACAAGCTCTATGCCAAGGTCTACGACCAGTGGCAGGGCTTTCGCGACGAAGTGCGGGCCTGGACCGACGTCAGCGAATACAACTTCCTGCGCTATATCAACGGCGATCTCGCCTAACGGTTGCTACGGCGTCAGGGGTATGCAACCAAAGCCGCGCTGCTTGACTGAGCAGCGCGGCTTTTTTGTGCTTGTCGTATCAGGGGTGTACAACGCCCGTATTGGCTAGCGCGTCGCGCGGCTGCTCCGCTTTGCGGATGCCCCGAGCTGACTACTGAACCGCGTTACTCAACTGCGGCAGCCAGAGCACCAGCTGCGGGAAAACCCAGAGCAGCACGAGCGCGAACAGCTGCAGGCAGATGAACGGCACCACGCCACGATAGATGTCGACCGTGCGGATTTCAGGCGGCGCCACGCCTTTCAGATAGAACAGCGCGAAACCGAACGGCGGGGTCAGGAAGGACGCCTGCAGATTGACCGCTATGAGCACGGCAAACCACAGCGGGTCGATGCCCAGCTGGATGGCGATCGGGGTGATCACTGGCACCACGATGAAGCTGATCTCGATGAAGTCGACAAAGAAGCCGAGCACGAAGATCGTGAGCATCGTGAAGAACAGGAAAGCCAGCGCACCGCCCGGCAGGTCGAGCAGGATCTCTTCGACCAGCTGCGGCCCGCCCAGCGATGCAAACACCATAGTGAATGCGGTCGCGCCGAGCAGGATGATGAATACCATCGCCGTGAGTTTGACCGTCTGGTCCATCACCGCGCTCAGGCTCTGCCAGTTCAGGCGGCGGTTGATCAGGGCCAGCAGAGTCGCGCCCAGTGCACCCATGGCGCCGGCTTCGGTCGGCGTGGCGATGCCAGCGAAGATCGTACCCAGCACGATAAGTATCAGCGCCAGCGGCGGTGCCATCATGACCAGCACGCGTGCAAGAAGATGGCCGCGGCTAATCGCGCGTTCGCTGGCCGGCAGCGCCGGTGCACGTTCGGGATGGCGCAGGGCCACGTAGACGATCCAGAGCACGAACAGCCCGGATAGCAGGATGCCGGGGACGAGCGCGCCCAGGAACAGGTCGCCGATCGATACCTGCATCTGATCGCCGAGAATGATCAGCACGATGCTCGGCGGTACGATCTGGCCGAGCGTGCCGGATGCAGCGACGGTGCCGGATGCAAGGCCTTTGTCGTAGTTGTACTTGAGCATCACCGGCAGGGCGAGCACGCCCATGGTGACCACTGAGGCACCCACGACGCCGGTCGAGGCGGCCAGCAATGTGCCGACCACCACGACCGAGATGGCCAGCCCACCGCGTACACGCCCGAACAACAGGCCCATTGTCTGCAGCAGGTCGGAGGCCAGCCGTGATTTTTCCAGCATCACGCCCATGAACACGAAGAACGGCACGGCGACCAGTTCGTAGTTGTCCATGATGTTGCCGAAGATACGCCCCGGCAGGATATTGAGCCGGGCCATGCGGAACGCGGGTTCCCACGGCAGGGCCACACCCATATCCGGGAGCATGTCGCTGCCGATGAGGGTGAACAGCACGGCGGTGCCGCCGAGCGTGAATGCCACGGGGTAGCCGATCAGCAGCAGTCCGATCGCGGTCGCGAACATCCAGAGCGCAAGATAATCCACGGTCAGGGCCTGTTGTCGGGGTATGCGCGCATGTACGGCTGGCCTAGAGGCCCTCGGTTTCCTGGGTCGCCCGGTGGGCTTCGTTCTCCGCAAAGCCCGGTTGTCGCGCCAGATAGGCGATATTCTTGATCAGCTCGCTAATGCCCTGAAGGATGAGCATCGCGAACGCCACCAGCATCACGGTCTTGATCGGGTAGCGGGCCAGTCCGCCCGGGTTTGGGCTTTGTTCCATTACCGCCCAGGAGCGTTCGACATAGCCGAGGCAGAAATAGAGTCCAAAAATGCAGAACGGCACCAGGAAGAACAGCGTGCCGAAGATATCGATCCACGCCCGGGCACGCGGACCCAAGCGGCTGTAGACGATATCGACACGCACATGGCCGTCTTCACGCAGCAGATAGGCTGCGCCCAACAGAAAGATCAGATCGAAGGCATAGGTCTGCAGCTCGAGATACACGTTGGCCGACAGCTGCACACCGAGATACTGGCCCAGATAGCGGGTGATCACGTTATAGGCGCCAATCAGCACCATGGCGACGGTCAGCCACCACATCATACGGCCGACGAACGTGGAGAAGCCGTCGATAGCGCGCGATACACCCAGCAGAATGTTCACTTTGTCTCCTTACCGGGCATTCGAAAAAAGACCCGCGTCAAGCGCAAGCGGGCAGGGCAGCGATTCTAGCCGACCCCATGCGCAAAGCCCAAGCCGGGTGCCGTGCCAGGCTGGGTGCTGAGCCGATACGGCAAAAGCCCCATAAAGAAGCCCGGCGCGCTGTTGCGCACCGGGCCATAGGGCTGGCGCCGATCTATTGCGCGTCGGCGGTGGCTTCGATGGTTTCCGTTTCCAGATTGGGATCGTTGTCGATATCGGCCTGACGATAAAGCAGCGTGCGGTAGTTCTTGTTCGAATACCGCTGATCCTGGTCGTCGAAATGGTCCGACTCGGCATCATCGGACTGGCCGTAGCTGACCAGGCCATAGCCTTCGGGACCGTTGTCACCAAAGCTCAGGCCGAAGTGCCAGCTCGTGCCGTAAGCGATCAACCAGCCTTCGTTATTCGTGCTCGACAGATCACCCGTATTGTCGAGCGTGCCTGCCGGCGCGACGCGCGGATAGCGGGTACCGTCTTCCACGGGGCTCACGCTGGGCAGCACGATATTAAAGCCGCCTTCCAGGTTCTGGTTGCCGTGCCATTCGATCCGGCTGCCAGAGGGCTCCGGCATGCCGTTGGGCGGTGTGCCCGCCGTTTGCTGCTGGCGCTGAACATCGCCCAGGCGGGCGTCGTAGGCAATATCCACCTGATCGAGCCGGTTCAGGCCGCGGGCTAGCGAGGCCAGCATGGGATCCTGGGCCGGATCGCTGGGTGCGGCATTGGGCGTGCTCGGCGTGGTTTCCGGATTGGCCGGATCGAAGTCCACCGAGAACTGAGCCGGGTAGGTCGGGTTGTAGTTCGCCATGAAGACGCGGAAAACGTGGGCACCGGTGCTGTCTACATCGTAGACGCCGTCCCAGCCCGCGAGTGCGGCACAGCCCTGGGCCACCGAGCGGCTGCCCGCACCGGTATTAATGGCGGTATCGCCGGCGTTGCGGCAGCGCTCGAGTAGTTCGTCGAGCAGGGTCTCGGCGTAGTAGGCACGGTTGGAATAGAGCGCGTTGATGATCTCCTCGCCCGTGAACTTGCCGTCACTGCCGGCGGGTGCCACCGTCGACAGACCGGGGTCGGTCGGGTTCTCCAGCATTTTCAGGCCCATGCGCGTACGCGGCGAGAGAATGCTGTTGGTCTTGCCGTAAAGCGGCGAATAGCCGGTCAGGAACGCGTCCGGATTGGTCGCCCAATAGCTGTCGTTGGAGTTCTGGACATAGTCGCGACGTTCGAGTTTGGGCGCGTTGGCATAGGGCACGCGTCCGTCGCAGTCGCCCTCAATCCAATCGTTGAGCGAGCGACTGCCGTCGAGCAGGGTCACGCCGGCGTCGAACAGCCCGGCCACCACGGGGTTGAAGTTCACCCGCGCCTGAAACGCCTGCAGCGCGCCGGGCGAGAGTTGCGGGACCGAGGTGCCATCGATATAAAACGCCTGACCGGAATCGTCGGCATACATGGTATTCACCCACAGCACGCTGCCGCAGGCCTCGAACGGCTTCTTGAACTGGGCGAGATTGGATGCCCGGCCCATGTTCAGCCACTGGTCGACGACTTGGCGGGCGGTTTCGGTATTGGCGTCACGATAGGTCAGCGCTGATTCACGTCCGGCGAAATCGCCGCCCCAGGCCGGCAGGTTTTCGTTGATCACGTTGCCGGCGAGCATCGGGCCGTACTCCGAGAAATAGAACGTACGCGTGAACGGCACTGGCGGTTGGGCTGGATCAAGCAGCACGTTAATTGCGAGTTCGCGCTGTTCGATCTGCTTGGGCTCGCCGTCCTTGATATAGACGAGCGGATCGCTCGGGCTCAGTTCCAGATCGTAGAGCGTGAAATGCTGTGCCTTGGACACGGTATGGGTCCAGGCGACGTTTTCGTTGAAGCCGATCAGCGGTACAACGACGCCGATCAACCCCGCGCCGTTGACGTTATAAACGCCGGGTACGTTGATCTGCATCTGATACAGGCGGCGATTGCCCGTATAGGGGAAATGCGGGTTCGACAGCAGCGCGCCTTTGCCGTTTTCGGTCATCTCCGAGCCGATGCCCCAGCCGTTGCTGGCCATGCCGCGATCGTTGAAATCGGTCTTGGCGCCAATGGATTCCGGCGTGGCGGCACGCGCGAACCGGGCCAGTGACTCGGCATTGAAGGCGTTGATCGCGGCCGGCTCGGCGCTCGCGAACGGCGACGAGGTCTGTGAAGCTGTGCCGACCCGTGCGGCAGGTACCGGCGCCGGGCTGGTGTTGGGGGGCACGGCCAGGAAAATGGGCCCGCCGGTGAACTGATCGCCGCTCGCATAGAGTGCTACCAGCTGATAATAGGCATAGACGTCGGTCGCCGTGATCGGCCGTACCCAGTCGCCGTTTTTGCATTTGGCGGGCAGGCTCGCCTTGCCGGTTTCATCGAAGTATTTGTTATAGCCGGCAGCGAAACCGCGCAGCATGGCCTGAGACGGGGCCGAAAGTTCGTCGAATTCGTCCTGGGCTTTTTCGAGCAGGCCAAGAGCTTTGTAGCTGAAATCCGTAACGATGTTGATGCCCAGTTGACCCCGCGGCGGCGCATCCGGATTGATCGGCGTGCCCGGCCCGTAGTACATCGCCCGCTCGCCGCGCGCACGCACGATGGAATCCGCGATGATGCAGATATTGTCGCGTGCCTGGACATAGCCCGAGCCGAAGGCCACGGATTGGAGGTTGTCGGCGGTGATATGCGGTACGCCGCCGGTCGTGGTCTGGATACGTGCAGACAGTTTGCCGTCCGGCGCGTTGATCTGGCTGGCACGCAGTGCCGCCGGGCCGGTACCGCGGTCATTGCCGCTATCCACATCGTCATCCCCGCCGCCGGATGAGCAGCCGATCAGGCCGGTCGTCAGGCATAACGAAACGCTGGCCGCGAGCAATGGTCGCTTCCAATTGAATGTTTTCATGTTCTCCCCTCGAATTATAAAGTGCCCAAGTCGCACGTCGGTCGCGGATATAGGCCGCGAAACCCTTGAAAAGAAAGGCCGTGCAGGTGCCGGCTTCAATGTTCAAAGGCGTACAGAAACAGCGCGATGTTCGGCTGTTCGATTGCCCATGGATAATAGCGGTACGTACCCCGGTTTGCACCTAAAAACACGGGCCGCGATAGCGCTTTCGCATGACGCCCGCGAAAGGCGGGTAGAAATACTTTTGAGCGTTTGCATCCGCTAGGGCGATTCAGCGCTATATTAGTGCTATGAACACGAAATTATGGTTCGTCGTACTTTCCAGCTTGCTGTTAGGGGCATGCGCCAGTGGCCCGGCCTATCGTGCCGCGCCCGAAGCCGATGATTATGGCTACCGCGATACCCAGCTCACGGCCGATCGTTATCGGGTGAGCTTTGCCGGCGACTACGGTACGGCGCGGGAAACGGTCGAGAATTTCGCTTTGTTCCGGGCAGCGGATGTCGCCATCAATCATGGTGCCGAGCGTTTTCGTATTAACTCGCGCGAGACTTCGCCGGTGACCAGCACTTACGGTGGTGGTCCGAGTACGAGCATCGGCTACGGTTGGGGCTACCCGTTCTGGGGCACGAGTATCGGCTACTCGACGGGTGGGTCGAGCCGTACGCGTTACGAAACCGTGCTCGAGATACAGATTGGCGACGAGGTGCCGGATCAGGGCGCCGAGGTCTACGACGCGAACGAACTCAAACGCAATCTATCGGCGGCTGTCGCCGCTGGCGAACAGCGCTAGCGGTTTTCGACCGCTGGCGGTGCGCTGCGGGGGCATCAGCGCAGCTGAAAACGCACCGGTACGGTCAATGCCAGTCTTTGCATGGAGACGCTATCCGGCAGCGCCGGCAAGGGGTCCGCTTTGCGGATCATGTCGCGTACGGCTTCATCGAGAAGTTCATGGCCCGAGCTTTGGCGAATTTCCCAGCTCAGCACGTGCCCGTTTCGATCCATGACGAAATAGAGCAACACCGTGCCTTCCTGGCGCAGGCGCCGGGCGCGCCGCGGATAGTCCTTGTAGCGCTGTAGCCAGGCGCCTAGCTCGCTGCGATAGTCGGGTGGCGTATCGGACACGCTGCCGGTCGTGCCTTGCTGCGTTGTCTGCGCGGTCTGGGGTGCCTTGGCAGGCGCGTTGGTCCGGTCCTGGCCGCCGGCCGGTTTTGCGTTTTTGTCGCGACGCGCGCTGCGGCTGGCCGTGGTCGTCTCAGGCTCGCTCGGGCGCTCGGGCTTCGGGCGCGGTTTGGGCTTGGGTTCGGGTTTTGGCTCAGGCTTCGGCTGCGGTTTAGGCTCCGGTTTTGGCTGTGGCTTGGGTTTCGGTTCGGGTACCGGCGTCGGCTCGGGTTCTGGCTCCGGTGTGGGCTCAGGCTCGGGCACTGGTGCGGGTTCCGGTTCCGGCGCGGGCTCTGGCTCTGGCTCAGGTTCCGGTTCCGGTTCCGGTTCTGGCTCCGGGGTTGGTTCTTCTTCGGGCGCGTCGTCGGGTTCTGCCGTATCCGCGGCGACCTGCTCAGGCTGTGGCTCGCCCTGAGTGGGCGCGAGTGCGATGCGCACGCCGGCCGCGCCGGTATCTGCCGTGGTGATCGTGTCCTCTACCTGGAAGCGGATCAGCAGCGCGGCATGGGCAGCGATAGCGATCGCGAGCACGATCACCCAGTGGTGCAGGCCGATGCGTTTCATGGATCTTTGTGCTGGGTCAGCAGGTTGACTTCAGCGATGCCGGCACCGCGCAGCGTGGCGAACAGCTCGCCGAGGGCGTCCGCCTTGAGGCCGCCATCGGCACGAATCTGAAGCGGCTTGTCATCCGGCCAGTCGGCCAGTGCCTCGGGCAACGCCTCGCGCTCGATCGGTTCGCCGCCGAAGGCCAGACGGCCGTCGGCGGCCATGGCCAACACCTTGTTTTCGAGCTGGGTTGACTGTTCGGTGTCGGCAGTGGCCGGCGGTGTGAGTTCGAATGGTGGGTTTTGCGCCAGAACGCCGGCCAGCATGAAAAAGATCAACAACAGAAAGACGATGTTGATCAGCGGAAGCACGTTCTCTTCGGTGGAGCGTGGTCGTTTGGGCGGGGCGACGATCATGGCCGATCACCCTTCGAGCCGGTGGCCAGCGACATCGGGGCGACGCCTGCGCCGGACAGCGCGTCGAGCGCGCCGACGGTTACATCAAGCGTGGCTTCTGCGTCGGGTTGGACGATGACAGCCGAAATGTCACCGCTTTCAATCGAGGCGTTCAAGCGCCGCGCGAGAGCGCGGGTGTCGCGGGTGTCATTGCCGTCATAGCGCAACGTGCCATCTGCATCCACGCGCACCACGGCGGGCGGCGTATCGCTCGGCGCGGCTTCGCTTGTGCCGGTCGCCAAGGTGATGGGGCGCCAGTCGGTAAAGCTCGTGGCCAGCATGAAGAATACGAGCAGTATGAAGACGACATCGATCAGCGGTGTGAGGCTGATCGAGTGTTTTCGCCGCTCGAACGTCTCGATATGCACGTCGATCAGGCGTGCGCGGTGGAGGTCTGTGCGGCCGGTGGCGTTTGCGAGGCAGCTGGCACTTTCTCGGCCGTGTTGAGTGCGCCCGCTTCGTGGCGCGTGAAAAAGCGGGTCAGCGCGTCTTGCATATCTTCATGCAGGCGTTCGATCATGCGCTCGCACCAGTTGAGTGCGACAACGGCCGGGATCGCCACAACCAGGCCGACTGCGGTGGTAAGCAGCGCTTCCCAGATACCGTTGGACAGCACCGAAGGATCAACCTGGCTACCGGCGTTGGCGAGCTGTTGGAATGCCGTGATCATGCCCATGACCGTACCCAGCAGACCGAGTAGTGGCGCGAGCGAGCCGATCACTTCGAGCGGCCGGAAATAGCTGCGCATCTGGCTCAGATGGCGGGCGCCGACGCGGGCAGCTTCTTCACGTACGACCGAGACGTTCGCCCCGGCATTGATGCCACGCATGGCCACAGCCAAGGTATCGGCAATCGGGTTGCGTTCGTCGGCCAGGGTGGCGATCGCGCCTTGCCGGTCGCCGCTGTGCCATTGATCCAGTGCCGGCTTGATGAAGCGACGCTTGCCCACACGAGCGCTCGCATATTGCCAGCATTTGAGCAGCACGATCGCCAGGGCGATGACCGACATGGCCACCAGCACGGCCACCACGGGGCCGCCCAGGCGTAAAAGATCGACCAGACCGGCCAGATCGAAGACCGCGGAACTATCGGATGTCATGACAGTTTTCTCGACTGTGGGACGTTTAAGGCATTGCGCGATAAGGCGCGGGAGTATGAACCAAACCGCCGCCAAATGCGAACGATTATTATTACCGAGAGGCCTCGCGTGCTGTTCCGGCGCAATCGCTGCGGCCAACCGGAGCGGATCGGCCTCATGCGCCTTTCGTCTTATGCAGACAGGCTTTGCAAGTGCGTATGCTGATTCGTGTTTGCAAAATCCGCATCGGGAGACTCTATGGGTGACAACAAGATCGAATCGGTTCTGAAAGAGGATCGACAGTTCGATCCGCCACAGGCGTTCCTCGACAAAGCAACGCTGAAGGCGGCCGATGTCGAGGCTCTCTACAAGTCGGCCGAAGCCGACCACGAAAGTTTCTGGGCCGATCAGGCACGCGACAAGATCGATTGGCACAAGCCGTTCAATCAGGCTCTGGATGAATCTGACGCCCCATTCTTCAAATGGTTCGCCGACGGCGAGCTCAATGTCTCCTACAACTGCCTCGACCGGCATCTGGACAGCAAGGGCGACAAGACCGCCATCATCTTTGAAGGCGACGATGGTGAGGTCGAGCACATCAGCTATCGCGAGCTGTATGCGCGTGTATGTCGCTTTGCCAATGCGCTCAAGGCCAATGGCCTGGGCAAGGGCGATCGTGCGGTCATCTATCTGCCCAATATCCCGCAGGCGGCGGTGGCCATGCTGGCCTGTGCCCGTATCGGCGCGATTCATTCCGTGGTGTTCGGCGGCTTTTCGGCCGTGTCGCTGCGCGATCGTATCGATGATGCCGAAGCGAAAATGCTCATCACGGCCGATGGTAATTACCGCGGCGGCAAGCTGATCCCGCTCAAGGAAACAGCCGACAAGGCGCTATCGGAAGGTTGCCAGAGCATCGAGAAGGTCATCGTCTACAAGCGCTCTGGCGCCGATGTGACCATGGCCGACGGCCGCGATCTGTGGTGGCACGATGCCGTCGACGGTCAGGCTGACGAATGCGATCCCGAATGGGTGGATGCCGAGCATCCGCTGTTCATTCTGTATACGTCCGGCTCCACCGGTAAACCGAAAGGCATCCAGCATTCCACCGGTGGTTATCTGCTCGGCGCAATCTGTACCTGTCGCTGGGTTTTCGATCTCAACGACAGCGACGTGTTCTGGTGCACGGCCGATGTCGGCTGGGTCACCGGGCATACCTATATCACCTACGGGCCGACCGCCTGCGGTGCGACCCAGGTGATGTTCGAAGGCGTGCCGACCTATCCGGAAGCCGATCGCTTCTGGAAAATGGTCGATACCCACCAGGTCACCATCTTCTATACCGCACCCACCGCGATTCGTGCGCTCATGAAGCAGGGCGACGAGTATCCGCAGCGCCATGCGCTGGACAGTCTGCGTTTGCTGGGCACGGTCGGCGAGCCGATCAACCCCGAAGCCTGGATGTGGTATCGCGAAATGATCGGCAAGGAACGTTGCCCGATCGTGGATACCTGGTGGCAGACCGAGACCGGTGGCCACATGATCACGCCCATCCCGGCGACCACGCCCACCAAACCGGGCTCGGTCGCCAAGGCGCTGCCGGGCATCGCCGCCGATATCATCGATGAATCCGGTGAACGGGTCAGTGATGCCAACGCCGGCGGCATTCTGGTGATCAACAAGCCGTGGCCCTATATGCTGCGTACGATCTGGGGCGATCCGGAGCGCTACCGCGAAACCTATTTCGGTATGTTCGACGAGCATACCTATGTCGCGGGCGACTCGGCCCAGCGCGACGAACAGGGCAACTTCCGTATCCTCGGTCGTATCGACGACGTCGTGAATATCTCCGGCCATCGCATGGGCACCATGGAGGTCGAATCGGCACTCGTGGCGCACAAGGCGGTCGCCGAAGCGGCGGTGGTCAGCCGCCCGCATGAGGTCAAGGGCGAGTGCATCGTGGCCTTCGTCATCCTCAAGGAAGACGGCGGCAGCGACGAGTTGGCAAAAGAGCTGCGTGATTGGGTAACCGAACAGCTTGGTGCGATTGCCAAGCCCGAGGAAATCCGTTTCGCGGACGGCCTGCCCAAGACCCGTTCCGGCAAGATCATGCGTCGTTTGCTGCGTACCGTGGCGCGCGATGAGGAGATCACATCGGACGTGTCGACGCTGGAAAATCCGCAAATCATCGATCAGCTGCAGGCCAAGGGCAGCTAACGTCGAGGCTGTTTGAAGTGGCGGTGCCGAACGGGCGCCGTCGCTGACGATCGCAGGGGGTGGCTGGCCCGGTGTTGCGCATGACGCGCGCCGGTGCCGGCCTTTTTTATGTCTGCTCGGTCGAGGCGCTGGGCGGTTTGGTCGGCGCTTGGCCGACCCGTGTGTCTCCGCCAACCGGCGTGATGTTCTGCTATGGGTCACCTATCGCCCCGATTTTTCGTAACATGGCGGCCATCGCGCCGCTATGCGGTGATCAAATTTAAGTTCAGGAGTATCGCCAAGTGAAAGACAACATCGTTATTGCTGCCGCTGGCCGCACCGCGATCGGCCGCTTCGGCGGCACCCTGGCCGGTATCGGTGCCACCGAACTGGGCGCACATACCATCCGTGCGCTGCTCGCCCGTCACGATATTCCGGTCGATCAGGTCGACGAAGTGATCATGGGCCAGGTGCTTGCCGCCGGTGCCGGCCAGAATCCGGCCCGCCAGTCGTCGATCCGCGCCGGGCTCGGCGATGTCACCCCGGCGATGACGATCAACAAGGTCTGTGGCAGTGGCCTGAAGGCGGTCATGCTGGCCGCCCAGGCGGTGGCACTCGGCGATGCTGAATTGATCGTTGCCGGCGGCCAGGAGAACATGAGCTCGGCACCGCATGTGTTGCCGAATTCCCGTAACGGCAAGCGCATGGGCGACTGGGAACTGGTCGATACCATGATCCGAGACGGTCTCTGGGATGCCTTCAACGGTTATCACATGGGCCAGACCGCCGAAAACGTGGCCGAAAAATATCGTGTGTCCCGACAGGAACAGGATGAGTTTGCCGCCCGTTCCCAACAACGCGCTGAAGAAGCCCTCAAGCATGGCCGCTTCGAGGACGAAGTGCTGCCTATCGAAGTACCACAGAAGAAAGGCGATGCGATTTCGTTCGCACGCGATGAAGGCCCGCGTCCGGGGGTCACGGCAGAAGGCCTGAGTGGTCTCAAACCGGCCTTCACGCGAGACGGCACCGTCACCGCGGGCAATGCCTCGGGCCTGAACGATGGCGCAGCCGCTGTGGTCGTCACCACGCGGGAAAAATGCGAAGCCCTCGGGCTGACGCCGCTTTGTCGTATCGCCGGCTATGCCAATGCCGGCGTCGATCCGGCGCTCATGGGCATCGCGCCGGTGTCGGCTACGCAGCGTTGTCTCAAGCGCGTGGGTTGGCAGGTCGCCGATCTGGATCTAATCGAAGCCAACGAAGCCTTCGCCGCCCAGTCGGTCGCGGTGGGCCGCCAGCTGGAGTGGGACAGCGACAAGGTCAACGTCAACGGCGGCGCGATCGCCCTGGGGCACCCGATTGGTGCATCGGGCGGTCGTGTTCTGGTCACGCTGATCCACGAAATGATGCGCCGCGACGTGCAGAAAGGTCTGGCTACGCTATGCATTGGTGGCGGGCAGGGCGTCGCGCTGGCGATCGAGCGCTGAGCCCGAGTCAGGCGGGTTGCCGGTAAGAGTGGCAACCTGCTGTTTCGTCAGTTTTTTAAGTGGTTCGTCTGGCCTTTGATTAACAGCCAGGCGGCGCATGCCGGATAGGCTGGCATCGGTTTTGCATTACTACTTGCGTACAGTGATTTTCGCGCCGTGTTGTTCTCCTCCAATGCGCCTGCGCCCAAGTTTTCTACTGAATCGCTGTACGATCGCGGCTTCCGGCCGGCGCCAAGCGCCGGCCGGTTTTCTATGTGCTGTGCGGGTCTTTCAAAGGACCGATTAACCGGGTTAAAAGGTCTGCCATTCCAGATCGGAATTGTCGGCGGGCGACGATACGTTCGTCTTGGCGGTTGGCGGCTTTGCGCTCGCGGCTGCCGTGCGAATGGGCTGGGCGCTGGCCGGCGCCGGTTCGGATGGCGCGCTGGACGCGAGCGTTGGCCCGGTAAGATCGAGTTGGAACACCGCCACCGCCTCGCGCAGCGTGCGAGCCTCGGCTTCGAGCGCGTTGGCGGCGCTGGAGGCTTCAGACACCAGGCGCACATTGTGCTGGGTGACCTGATCGAGTTCGGTGACGGCCTGATTCACCTGGCCGATACCGCGACCCTGTTCTTCGGAGGCGGTGGCGATTTCAGTCATGATCTGATCGACCCGTTTGACTGCTGATACCACGTCGCTGATCGCGCTACCTGCTTGATCCACCAGCTTCGACCCGGCGTCGACGCGAGTAACCGAAACGTCGATAAGTCCGCGAATCTCTTCTGCGGCCTTGGCCGAACGGGTCGCGAGGCTGCGTACCTCGCCGGCGACGACTGCAAAGCCGCGGCCCTGTTCGCCGGCACGGGCGGCTTCCACCGCGGCGTTGAGTGCGAGCAGATTGGTCTGGAACGCGATCGACTCGATCATGTCGATGATCTGGCTGACCTCGTGCGAACTACGGCTGATGCCGTGCATCGTTTCCACGACTTCGTCGACGATTTTTCCGCCGCGTTCGGCCGTGGCGGACGCCTCGTGTGTGAGTTGGCGGGCCTCGCGGGCATTCTCGGTATTCTGATCGACCGTGGAGGTCAGTTCTTCCATGCTGGAAGCGGTCTGGACCAGTGACGCCGCCTGTTGCTCGGTACGCGCCGACAGATCGCTGTTGCCGCGCGCGATCGTTTGCGAATCCGAATGAATCGCGTCGCTGCTTTCACGGACCTGGCCCACGGTATCGGCCAACGCTTTCTGCATGTGTGTAAGGCCCGCGAAAAGGCGGCCGATTTCGTTGTCGCCGCGGCGCTCGATCCGGCCATGCAGGTTGCCCTGGGCAATACGCTCAACGTGGTCGACAAGGCGGCTCATCGGACGGGTTACGTTCACGGTAATGCCCCAGACCACCACTACGATCAATAGCACCGTGACAATGAACGCGCCGCCCATGGCGAATTCGAGTCCAATGGCGGTGTTCTGGAACGTGTCGTAAAGCGCGCCGCCCTGTTCCTCTACCAGCACGAAATAACCCACGGCCAGGGTGGAAAAGCGCTGGGTCAGACGTTCGGCTTCATCACTGAGGGCAAGATAGGCGCTTCGATCGCCGTCGGCGAGGGCGCGAATGCGAGGCGTGATGGCATTGTCGACGAGCGCCCGATAAGCCTGTTGGATTTGCGCTACCGGCGCCTGGTAGCGCGGCGCGAAGTCCATGGCGAAAAAGCCTTGGAAGAGGGCGTCGACGGCCGCAGCTTCGCTGGCCAGATCGCCGCGTGCGGCACGCGTCGTCCCCGGCGCGAGACTCGCTTCGTAGCTGTCCTGGATATGCAGGCGCAGGTTGAGCAGGGCACTATTGGCCTGGTTGAGTTGCGATTTCTGTTCGACCTGGATATCGCGCACCTTCGCAAGCGCGCCCTGGCTGTACCAGATGGTGTAACCGCCAATCGCGCCGACCAGAAGTATGAGGCCGGTAAAGCTCGCCAGTACCAGTGCCCAGCTGGTCTTGACGCTCATGTTGTCCAGTAGCTTCATCACACGCTCGCGAAGATCAAACCATCGCCGCGGGTGAGCGGCGAATCCTAGTGTTTGACTACTATCGGTCGCCAGCGCTTTTTCTTTTGCCTTTCCGGTCCGTTACACGAACAAAGCCGACGCGCGGGTCAGTCGCGCCAGGGCAGGGTCGGCGGCAGCTCGCCGGGCGCGTCCAATAGCCGGCGCGTGAGCAGACTGCCGTCGGCCACATGCAAGTCGATCAAGGCCTGGCGATAGGCGATGAAGGAATCAATACGATCGAGCTCGGCGGCGAGCAGGTCGCGTTGTGCCTGCGCGACGAGCAGCCCGGTCGAGCGCCCGACGTCGAAGCGCGCCTGTTCGGCTTCCAGGGTTTCGCGTTGCAGGCGTACCGTGGCGGCACTGGCTTCGATCTGCGCTGATGCGCGTTCGGCCTCGATGAGTGCATAGCGCACCTCGGCCTCGATCACGCGTTCCAGATTGTCGAGACTGGCACGGGCCTGGCGTACGCTTGCCTTGGCGCGCTGCTCGAGCGCACGACCGGCGCGATTGCCCAGCGGATATTCGAATTCCAGCGCGCCGGATAGATCGTAGGTGTCGCCGCCGTCCAGATTTTCATAGGCGCCGCCATAATTGCGGGCGAAACCGGTCTGGCCGAGGGTGACGAACAGATCCAGGCGCGGCAACAGACCGTTGCGTGTCGCGACCACTTCCAGTTCGTTACGTGCGACATCGAGGCGGGCCTGGT
Source organism: Salinisphaera shabanensis E1L3A (assembly GCF_000215955.2). Classification (GTDB taxonomy): domain Bacteria; phylum Pseudomonadota; class Gammaproteobacteria; order Nevskiales; family Salinisphaeraceae; genus Salinisphaera; species Salinisphaera shabanensis. The sequence goes on along the minus strand of NZ_AFNV02000012.1, from coordinate 97,833 downwards.
TGAGCTCCGGCCGGCGTTGTTCGGCGAGGGCTGCGTAGTCGGCCGGAAGATCGAGCGGCGTGGCATCGGTGACGACCTCGGTCGAGGGCTCGATGGCGCGCTCGTAATGCAACGTATCGGGCGCGCTGATCAATTGCAGCAGCCGAATACGCAAACGCGCTGCTTCGGCGCGGCCGTCAATCAGGTCCTGGCGGCGCCGTGCGGCTTCGGCAGCGAATGCGGCCTGTTCGACACGCGCGACCGTGCCCGCTTCGATACGCAGTCGGGCTTCATCGGATTGTCGTTCGGCCACGTCGAGCGCGTTTTCGAGAATTTCGATACGTCGGCGTGCGCCGAGATAATCCCAGTAGGTGGTTTCGACATCGGCCACGAGCGAGATGATGAAGCCCCGCAGTTCGTAGGCCGAGGCCAGCGTATCCGCACGCGCTTGGCGCAGCGCCACGAGGTTGCTGGACATACCAAAACCGCTGAGCAGAGCCTGAGTGAGCGTGAGGCCGACGCGCGTGCTCGCCTGGCGCGGCGAGCGGTTGGATTCGCTCAGGTCCTGTTCGAGGCTGAGTTCGAGTTCGGTGCCGGTCGGCAGGGTTTGGCGGATACCGGCGCGGGCCGCTTCGCCGTCATTGCGTACATCGAAGTTCTGTTGAATATCCTCGGACACGCGCTGGGCGACTTCGCGCGACGTTTCGATACGCGCGAACACGCTTGGATCGAACACGGCGCGTTCGACCGCCGCGAACGTACCGGCGATCAAGGGTTGCAGACGTTGTGCGCTCAGTGACGGATTGTGTTCGACCGCCATCGCCACGGCCTCTTCCACGCTTAGTTCGAGCCGGTTGCGCGCGCCGAGCGCGCCGAGCGCGGCGAGATCGTCGTTGGTCCGCACGGGTTGCGCCGGCGTGCTGTGCTCGGCGTTAGCCTGACCGGGTAGCGGTTTTTCCGGCCACACAAGCGCTTGTGGGTTGAGCAAGGCGCTGGCCGGCGCGGTACAGGCCAGCAGTGCGAGGGCCGTCCATCGCGATCGCCGTGTCTTGATCATGCCGGTGTGCCGCCACGGTTTGGCCAGGCCCGATGCACGCCGGTATAGACCACCGGAATCACGATCAGCGTGATCAGCGTGGCCGTGGTCATGCCGCCGACGACTGCGCGCGCCAGCGGCGCCTGCGATTCCGAGCCTTCGCCCAGGCCGATCGCCAGCGGCACGAGCGCGAATATAGTAGTCGCGGCGGTCATCAGAATCGGACGCAGCCGGCGTCGCCCGGCCTCGCGTACGGCATCGGTGGCGCTCATGCCTTCGTGCTGAAGCAAATTGGCCTGATCGACGATAAGAATCGCATTGTTGACCACGATACCGATAAGCATCAGACAACCCAGCAACGACTGCGAATTCAGCGTGGTATCCGTGAGTATGAGCGTGGCGACCACGCCGATCAGCGCCAGCGGCACGGTGACCATCACGATCAGCGGATCGATCAGCGATTCGTACAGACAGGCCATGACCATATAGACCAGCAGCAGGGCGAGCGCGACGTTCACGCCGATCTCGCGAAACGCGGCCTGTTGGGCTTCGTATTCGCCCACGAGCTGCACGTCGTAGTTCGCCGGAATGGCGATATCGTCGAGCGTGGCCTGTACGTCTTCGACCACAGAGCCGAGGTCGCGGCCGGCGATATTGGCGTTCACGCTCACCAGGCGTTGCTGGTTGCGGCGATCGATTTCGATCGGCCCCGTGGCTTGCACAATCCGGGCGACATCACCCAGGCGCACGCGTCGATCGTCGCCGGCGGGCACGGGCAGGTCCAGTATCTGATCGGGTGTGACTTGCCTGGGGTTGTCCAGTTGCACGCGTACGCGCACCTCGTCGCCGTCGTCGAGAAAGTAACCGGCATTGGTACCGGCGATCGCAGTTTCCACGGTCTGGCCGATGGCTTCGACGGTCACACCGCGATCGGCCGCCGCCGCGCGGTCGATGATCACGTCGCGCTGGGGGGCGGTGCCTTCGCGCGAGGCGCGCAGATCGGTAATGCCGTCAACACTCGCGATACGTTGCTGAATACGCTTGGATAAGCCTTGCAGCACGCCGAAATCATAGCCGCGAATCTCGATTTCCAGGCTTTCGTCGGCGCTACCGACATCCAGCATGCGGAAAAAGAACGGCTGGCGTACCCGCACGCGCACCTCGGTTTCAGCGAGGTTGCCGATAGCGGCGCGCAGATCGGCGGCGACCTGCTGACTGGTGCGCGCTCGTGCACCGGCTGACGGCAGTTCGATACGAATATCCGCTTCCGCGCCCGCATCGGCGCGATAGCCGCCGCTGCCCACGGTCGTGACCACGGACACGGCCTCCGGCACGATACGGCGTACCACTGCTTCCGCCTTACGCGCCTGGTCATCCATGAGTTCCAGCCGTGTACCGGGCGGCATTTCCAGGCCCACGCGTACCTCGCCTTCGTCGGTGGCCGGCATGAATTCGGTTCCCAGTTGGGTGAAGCCGATCAGCGCCAGCAGCGTTGCGACCACGGCCGCGGCGATCACGCGCCGGGGCGCGGCGAGTGCGCGTTCGAGCAGGCGGCGATAGCTCGTATCCACGCGGTCGTATACCTGGGCGCCGGTGGTCGCTAAACGGCGCATCGTCGCGCCTTGCGGCGCGCGGCGTGTGCCCACGAAACGTGCGGTGAGCATGGGCATGATGGTGAGTGCCACCACCAGCGAGCAGGCCAGGGCGAGGGCCACCACGATGGCCAGCTCTCGAAACAGTTGGCCGGTGAGCTCACGCGCGAACAGCATCGGTATGAAGATCGCCAGCGTGGTCAACGTGCTGGCCACGATCGGGCCGACGATTTCGTTACTGCCGGCCACTGCCGACACATGATCGGATTCGCCCAGCTCCATGCGTCGGCGCTGGATGTTTTCCAACACCACGATGGCGGAATCCACCATCAGGCCCACGCCCAACGCCAGGCCGCCGAGGGTCATCAGATTGATGGTGTAGCCAAAGCCGTACATGAGCGCGAACGTGGCAACCAGCGATACGGGAATGGCGACCGATACCGCGGCCGCGGCGCGTAAATGGCCCAGAAAAACGAGCAGCACCACGAATGCCAGCACGCTTCCGTATAAAAGCGCGCGCGACACGTTGGCGATCGAGCGGTTGATATAGTCGGCCGTGTTGAAAAATGGGGTGATGCGTACCTGCGGGAACTCACGATTGAGTTCGGCCACTTCGCGGGTCACGCGCTCGGCCACTTCGACCGTATTCGCGCCGGATTGCTTGCGTACGCCCATGCGCACGCCGCGCTCGCCACCGATCCGTACCAGTCGGTCGGCGCGCTGCTGGGTATCGCGTACGGTGGCCAGTTCGCCGAGCGTGATCGGGGTGCCGTCCCGTACGAGCACCACCGCACGACGCAGATCGTCGAGATCGGAAAACCGCCCGGGCGTGCGCAGCACCAGTTCCTGGTTGCCGATTTCGATCGAACCGGCCGGCAGATTACGATTGGCCGCGGCCAGCGTATCGCGGATATCGGTGAGTGATAGATTTAGCGAGCGCACCCGGTCGATATCCAGATTGATCTGAATCTCGCGCTCGGGCTCGCCCCAGATATCGACGGCGGCCACCCCTGGAATTTGCTGCAGCCGATAGGAGAGCTGATTGTCGATGAGCCGGCGCAGTTCGATGGGATCGATACTGCTGGCCAGGCCGAGGCCCATCAGCGGCAGATCGGCCGTATCGAACTTGCGCAGGCGCGGACGGCTGGCGTTTTCCGGCAATTCGTCGAGTTCGGAAAACAACCGGTCGCGCACATCGTTGGCCGCGGCATCGATATCCACGTCCCAGCCGAAACGCAAGGTCACGTCGGCCGTGCCTTCCACCGAGGTGGATTCCATCTCTTCCAGGCCCGGCGTGGCTGCGACCGCCTGTTCCACGCGGCGGGTGACCAGTTCTTCCATGGTCTCGGGCGCGGCGTTTTCGTAATCGACCGAGATCGTGAGCGAGGGTGTTTCGATACTGGGCAGCAGATCGACCGGCAGCCGGCTCAAGCCGACCGCGCCGAGCAACAGCGCGATCGCCATGATCATGGAGGTCGCGACCGGGCGCGCGACCGAAAATGCCGGCAGGCTCATCATGCGCCGTCGGTCGCGCTATCGGCGGAACGGGCCGCGTCGTCGTCCACGGCCACGCCGATGCCGTCTTCGAGCTGGGCCTGGCCGAGCGTGACCAGCGGCCCGTCGAGTGTGTCAGGCGCGCGCAGCGCGGCGTCATCACCCTGCGTAAATGCCACGTCCACGGCAACAAAATGGGCGACGTTCGCTGTCGTATCGACGACGAAAACGCCTTCTCGACCGTCGCGGCGTACCAAGGCTGCGCGTGGCACCACGAGTGCCGATGGCATCCGATCGGCGACCAGGCCGACCTGCACGAACATGCCGGGGGCAAGCCGGCCGTCATCGTTGGGCACCGTCAGCTCGACGCGTGCCCGCCGGGTTTCCGGGTCAAACACCGGCGCGATGCGCGCGATCTCGGCCTCGAAGTTCGCCGTTTGCGCGCCGGCAATACGCAGCTGTGCAGACTGGCCGACCTCGAGTATCGGATAAAGCGCTTCCGGTACCTGAATCACGGCCGTGAGCGGGCGCACGGCCACGATACGCAGCAGGGGCGTATTGGCCGCTACCGTATCGCCGGGCTCGACCATGCGCTCGCCAATCTGGCGCGGCTGTTCGTCGTTCGTCCAGTGCGCGCGGATATCGGTATAGCCCAGCCGGATACGCGCAGTCTCGACCTGGGCCTCGGCCTGCGCAATCGTCGCCCGGGCGACTGTGGCGGCAGCCTTGGCGTTGCCGGCATCGGCCTCGGCGCTGTCCAGTTCGGCGGTCGCGGCAATGCCCTTGTCGTTGAGCGAGCGCACTCGCCCGAGCGTGCGCTCGGCGGTGCGGGCATCGCTGCGCGCCTGTTCGTACTGGGCGCGCGCCACCTGTAGTTGCGCCTCGGCCTCGGCCAGCGCTTGCCGGTATTCCTGGTCGTCGAGTCGGACGAGTGCATCGCCGCTTTGCACGGGGTCGCCGATATCGGCCGCAATAGAAGCGATCTGCCCGCCCACTTTAGGGGCGACGGTCAGCGTGGCGCTGGCCTCGAGCGTGCCCGAAAACTCGCGTATGTCGGTGATCGAGCGGCGCTCGGCGGGGCGTGTTTCGACCGCTACCCGCCCGGCCGCGGCTTCGCTTGGCCTCAAGTCGCCGCCTGATCGATAGCCGAAAAACAGCCACAACAGGGTCAGCAGGACAACGCCGGCAAGCAGAAGTGCGCTACGCCGACTCATCGGTCGAGCCATGCGCGGCGGCCGGGTCGCATCGGCGTTGTGAGTGCGGCGGTATGGTTATGAATAGCCGGGCGCGCAGGGCGTTGCGCGCTATCATAAATATCCGGTAAAACAAGGTTCATGCGCGTCAACATACGGTCATATCGCCGTGTGAGGCTAGCCGATAAACCGACCGGCCGGTGCCGTGGCCCGATGGCGCGGTCGCAATAGAGGATGAGGCGTCGTGGCAGCAACGATTCCACGCATACTTAAACTGGATGCCGGCGGCCTGCCCGTGGAATGGGTGGACTGGCGCGAAGCGGTCAGCCTGTACTTTACCGACAAGATCGCCTGGGAGGCGGGCAGCGAAAAGATTTGTCTGCGCGGCGGGCGCTCGCGTTCGACCGGCCTGCGCAGCCAGATCGAGATCGATTCCATTATCGCGGTCCGCGATCGTTCGCATCGTTTTGCCCGTAATCTGGTGCCGGCGCTGACGCGGCGTGAGTTGTTTCACCGCGATGGCGGCCTGTGCCTGTACTGCGGTACCCGCTTGAGTTTCTCGCAGATGCAGATCGAGCATGTGATGCCGCGTTCCAAGGGCGGCGAACATGCCTGGACGAACGTCGTGTCGACCTGCGAAGGCTGCAATCGGTTCAAGGACGACCGCACCCCGGAACAAGCCGGCATGACGCTGCTCGCGTTGCCTTATGAGCCCAATCTCGCAGAATGGCTGATTCTTGCGAACCGCCGTATCCTGGCCGATCAGCAAGCCTTTCTCGAACGCCTAGCGCCCAAGCGCAGCGCGCGTTTCGACGCTTAGCGCTATCGGGAGACGGTCGAAAACACTTTCTTGGCGATGGCGCTACCGGCGGCGGCCGGATTGGCGCGAATCTTTTGTTCCTGCTGACCGATCACTGCGAACAGCCCGTCCAGGGCCTGCTGGGTGACATAGTCGTTGACGTCCAGATTCATGCCCGGCACGAATGCCAGCATGGGCTTGGCTCTCGAGGTAAGTGCTTCGTAGCGTGATACCGCCTGTGACTGCGCCGTCGTGTTGGTGATGATCGGCTCGAACTTGGCGGCGAGATCGTCGCCGGCCTGCTTGCGCAGATACTCGGTAGCGGCTGTGTCCGACCCTTGAAGGATGTCGTAGGCATCGCGAACGCTCATGTTGTTGATGGTTTCGCGCACGATCGGGCCGGCCTCGGCCGTTGCCTGTTCGGCGGCTCGGTTCATCGACAGCTGAAAACTGTCCAGCTGATCGCCAAAACCGGCGCCACGCAGAGCCGACGAAGCCTGGCCCATCCAGCCGGGCAGCGGGATGCGCCGGGCGGCGTTGCCCCAGAAACCGTCGGTCTGGCCGAGCTGCGTGACGGCCGCCGAGGCGCCGTCGGCCAGGGCTGAACGCAGGCCGCTTACCACTTCGCTTTCGGGCAGTTGTTGTGCGCTGGCGTCGCCGCCGTCGAGGCCGCCCACGAATTGCTTGAAGCGATCGCCCAGGCTCTGCGCGCCGGCGGTCGTCGCGGCGGCGGCCAGAGCGCCGCTGGCAATGAAGCTGATAAGTCTGCGTCGCATGGGCAGAAGGTGTCCTTTGATGGGTGCCTTCGCGATCATACCGTGGCACACACGTATACAAGCGAACGCCCAGTTCGTTGCCTCGTCGTGCGTGCCGGCCCAGAATCACGACGATGGAAATTGACAGCAGCCAGATTACGGCCGGCGTTCTGGCCGGTGGCGCCGCGCGGCGGCTCGGCGGCTTAGACAAAGGCTGGTATCGGGTTGATGGTCGGGCGTTGATCGAGCACACCCTAGCGCGTCTCCAACCCCAGGTGGGTCATCTGCTGATTAGCGCCAACCGTTCGCTGGCGCGCTATCGCACATTCGGTCATGAAGTTGTTGTCGATCGCGAACCGGGCTATGCCGGCCCGTTGATGGGCCTGGCCAGTCTTCTGCGCGCGGCGCCAACGCCTTATCTTCTGGTTGTGCCGGTGGATACGCCGGCACTGCCGCGTGATCTCGGGGTGCGCCTTGCCGCGGCCATGACGCCCGATATCGACCTGGTCTGCGCGCGTGCCGGGCAGCGCCGCCAGCCGTTACATGCGCTGATGCATACGCGCGTTCTGGCCTCGCTCGAGGCAGCGCTTGCGGCCGGCATGGCACGTGTGACCGATTGGCAGGGCGGTCTAACCGTTCGCGAAGTGGATTGGCCCGAGGCGAGCACGTTTGCCAATATCAACGCCCCGCGTGATGTGCAGGCGTGGTCAAGCACACGCTAAGCGCCGTCGCTTCGTTTTACTGCCGAGACTTATTCGATGCCGCAACCCTCCGAACCGTCGGATTTTCGTCCGACGCCAAAAGACAAACCCATGCCGCTCGAACAGGCACGCGCGCGGATCGTCGACACGATGACGCCGATTCGCGAGCATGAACGCGTGCCGTTACGGACGGCTTTGCACCGCGTACTCGCAGAAAAGGTCGTCTCGGATATCGATGTGCCAGGCGCGGACAACTCGTCGATGGACGGCTACGGCTATGCCGCTGCGGACATGGCGGAAGACGGCGGCGCGCTGGAGATCGTCGGCGAGAGTATGGCCGGACATCCCTATACCGGTTCGCTCGGCACTGGCCAGTGTATACGCATCATGACCGGCGCCGTGGTGCCTGCCGGCGTGGACACGGTGGTAATGCAGGAAAACACGCATGCCGAGGGCGATCGACTGGTGGTGGCGCAGCGGCCGAAGCCCGGCAGCAATATTCGTGCAGCGGGCGAGGATATTGCCGCGGGCGCCACGGTGCTGGCCGCCGGTTCTTATCTGCGCCCGTCCGATATCGCGGTCCTGGCGTCGGTCGGTGTGAGTGAGGTTTGCGTCGTGCGCCGGCCGCGGGTTGCTTTCTTTTCGACCGGCGACGAACTGCGCCCGATCGACGGGCCGATCGAGCCGGGCGAAATCTACGACAGCAATCGCCACGGTTTGGCCGCGCTACTCAGTGAGCTGGGTATGGAAGGCATCGATCTGGGCGTGGTGGGTGATTCGCCCGAGGCGCTGCGGGCGGCATTCGAGAAAGCCGCCGCCTACGATGCGGTCGTGACCAGCGGCGGCGTATCGGTCGGCGCAGCCGATTTCGTGCTGGATGTTCTGGGTGAACAAGGATCGGTGGACTTCTGGCGGGTCGCCATCAAACCAGGCAAGCCGTTGGCCTTCGGTATGCTGGGCAATGCACGCTTTTTCGGCCTGCCAGGCAATCCGGTATCCACCGCAGTCACCTTCATTCAGTTGGTGCGCCCGGCGTTGGTACGCATGGCAGGCGGGCATCCGGCGGCGCCTGTACGCCTGGACCTGCCCACGCTGGCCGATTTGCGCAAAAGCCCGGGCCGCGAGAACTTCCTGCGCGCACGGCTGGTGACAACCGATAGCGGCCGGCTGGCCGTTGATCCGATCGATCACCAGGGTTCGGGTGTGATGCGTTCGATGAGCACGGCGGACTGTTTCATCGTGCTGCCTGCTGCGCAGAACGACGTGCCGGCCGGCGAGATCGTGACGGTCGAGCCGTTCGCTCAGACGATCTGGGGCCATCCTGTGGACTGAACCTGGCCGCGGCGGATCCACCGTATCGGCGCGTGACTCAACTTTGGTCGGAGAAGCGGTTGCATACGGCATGCAGCTGCTAGGGTGCGGTCAAGCTCATGCGTGCTGCCTGCACCGAGTCTTTGTCTGGGGGAAGATATGGCCGGTTTTTTCGATAAATCCAGTACGGTTGCCAAACCGGGGTTCAATCGGTGGATGGTCCCGCCTGCTGCGCTGTGTATCCACTTGTGTATCGGGCAGGTGTATGCATTTTCGGTATTCAAGATTCCGTTGACACAGATCGTCGGCGTAACCGAATCCGCGCCGGCAGACTGGTCGCAGTCGACGTTGGCCTGGATATTTTCACTGGCCATCGCGGCACTCGGTCTGTCCGCAGCCTTTGGCGGCCGGTGGCTGGAGCGGGTCGGCCCGCGCAAGGCCATGACGCTATCCGCAGCCTGCTTCGGCGGTGGCTTTATCGTGTCGGCCTTTGGCGTGTGGTGGCATCAGATCTGGCTGGTCTATCTGGGCTACGGCGTGATCGGCGGCATCGGCCTGGGTATCGGCTATATCTCGCCGGTATCCACGCTGATCAAGTGGTTTCCCGACCGGCCCGGACTCGCCACCGGTATGGCGATCATGGGTTTCGGTGGCGGTGCGATGATCGGCTCGCCGCTGGCGACATCGCTGATGGGGTTGTTTTCCGGGCCCGACACGGTCGGCGTGGGTTCCACGTTCGTGGCCATGGGTATCATCTACTTCCTGTTCATGATGATCGGCGCGCTGATTGTGCGTATCCCCGCCAAGGACTGGCAGCCGCAGGGCTTCGATCCCGAACAGGACGGTAAACAGGACAAGATGATCACGCGCAATCATGTGCACGTGAACCAGGCGATGAAAACGCCACAGTTCTATTTCATCTGGATGGTGTTGTTTCTCAACGTCACCGCCGGTATCGCGCTGTTAGAGCAAGCCTCGCCGATGGCCCAGGAAATGGTCGGCACCAGCGCCGCCGCGGCTGCGGGCTTCGTGGGCGTGTTGTCGATCTTCAATATGGCCGGGCGCTTCTTCTGGGCCTCCACCTCGGACTACATCGGCCGCAAGATGACGTACGTCATCTTCTTCGTGCTCGGCATGCTGCTCTATGCCGCGGTGCCGAGTATCGCGGCCGGCGGCAACATCGTGCTGTTCGTGCTGGCCTGCTGCATCATCGTGTCGATGTATGGTGGCGGGTTTGCCACCGTGCCGGCTTACCTGCGCGATATCTTCGGCACCATGCACGTCGGCGCCATTCATGGCCGCCTGCTCACGGCCTGGGCTGCGGCCGGCGTGGCAGGGCCGGTGCTGCTCAACCAGCTGCGCGAAGGGCGTATCGACGCCGGCGTGGCGCCCGCGGATGCCTATACCACGACGCTCTACATCATGGTGGCTCTGCTGGCCGTGGGACTGGTCTGCAACCTGCTCGTGCGCCCGGTGGACGACAAGCACCACCACGAAGGCGACCCCAGTAATCCCGAATAGGCCACACGCCGCGTTGCGCGCTCCATGAATTTACGGATTTGATTTGCTGCATCATGCAGGAGACAATGATGAATACCGAAGCCACATCTGCGGCCACGACGCCGACATGGCAGATCGCCGCCCTCTGGGCCCTGGTCACGATCCCCGCCCTCTGGGGTTTTTGCGAAACGCTGGTGAAGGCGCTACGTCTGTTCACCGGCTGAACGCTGGCCAGTAGGCAGCGTCCGCCATCGTCTGAAGCTCGTCGTGCCTCGCACGACGGGCTTTTTTATGGCCTTTATCTTGCGTGCAACATGATCGTGCGAAGATGCAATGTATCAGGGCCGACTTAGGAGACTATGCATGGATGACGTCGCCGAACAGATCGAAATCACGGTTGATGGGCGTACGGTATGGGCACGCCCCGGCCAGCTGCTGCCCGAGGCGTTGGATGGCACCGGCATCTATCTGCCACATGTCTGCTATCACCCCAGCCTGGGCCCGCTGCAAACCTGCGATACCTGTTTTGTAGAGATCGACGGCAATCTTGTGCGCGGTTGCAGCGTGGCGGTAAAACCCGGCCTTGAGGTCACGATCGAAAGCGATACCGCGCATGCAGCGCGTCACGAAGGCATCGACCGCATCGCCTCCAATCACGATCTGTACTGCTCGGTGTGCGACAACAACAACGGCAACTGTGAAGTGCACAACACCGTGCGCGACATGGAAGTGCCGGGTCAGCACTACGAATTTCGCGGCAAGCCCTACGAAAAGGACTACTCGAACCCGTTCTATATCTACGATCCGGACCAGTGCATCCTGTGCGGCCGCTGTGTCGAGGCCTGCCAGAACCTGCAGGTCAACGAAACGCTGTCGATCGACTGGAGCCGCGACCGCCCGCGCGTGATCTGGGACGACGATATCCCGATCGAAGATTCCTCCTGTGTCTCCTGCGGGCACTGCGTGACGGTCTGCCCCTGCAACGCGCTCTTGGAAAAAACCATGATCGGCAATGTCGGGCCGATGACCGCGCTGTCGCCACAGGCGCGTGGGCGTTACCAGCAGCTGGGCCGCTCGGCGATCGAACTGGTCAAGGCGGCTGAGCACACCACGGGCTTTGGGCCGATCTTTGCCGTCTCGGAAGTCGACGCGGCGATGCGCGAAACCGAGCTCAAACGCACCAAGACCGTGTGCACCTACTGCGGTGTGGGCTGTTCGTTCGAGATGTGGACGCGCGGGCGCGAACTGCTCAAGGTGCAGCCGCAGCCGGAAGCACCGGCCAACGGCATTTCAACCTGTATCAAGGGCAAGTTCGGCTGGGGCCATATCAACAGCGAACATCGCCTGACCAAGCCGCTGATCCGTGAAAACGGCGCCTTCCGCGAAGCCGAATGGGAGGAAGCCTATGCGCTGATCGCACGTCGTTTCAACGAAATCCGCGAGGCCAATGGGCCGGACGCTCTGGCCTATATCGCCTCCTCGAAATGCACGAACGAGGAAGGCTATCTGATGCAGAAGTTCGCGCGCGCGGTGATGGGCACGAATAATATCGACAACTGCTCGCGCTACTGCCAGGCGCCCGCGACCGAGAGCCTCTGGCGTACCGTCGGCTACGGCGCGGACACCGGCTCGATTGCCGATCTGGCTGCCTCGGAACTGTTGATCATCGTGGGTTCGAACACGGCTGAAAGCCATCCGGTGATCGCGACCCGGCTCAAGCGCGCCAAGAAGCTGCACGGCCAGAAGCATATCGTCGCCGACCTGCGTAAGAACGAAATGGCGCAGCGTGCCGATATGTTCGTCAAACCCGAGCCGGGTACGGACATGATCTGGCTGAATGCGGTGGCCAAGCGCATCGTCGAATTGGGGCGTGCCGACGACGCCTTCATCGAAAAGTCTGTCGAAGAATACGACGACTACGTCAAAAGCCTCGAGCCGTTCACGATGGAATTCGCCCAGCAGCGCTGTGGCCTGAGCCAGGACGAGCTGGATCGTATTGTCGACATGGTGCTCGAAGCCAAGACCATCTGCGGCATCTGGGCCATGGGCGTGACCCAGCACACCATGGGGTCGGACACCGCCACCGCGCTGTGCAACCTGTTGCTGCTCACCGGCAACATGGGCGGCTTCGCTACCGGCGGTTACCCGATGCGCGGCCATAACAATGTGCAGGGCGCGAGCGACTTCGGCTGCATGCCAGGGCGTTTCCCCGGCTACGATTTCGTGACCGACGACACCGTGCGCGCCCGCTACGAGCAGGCCTGGGGTGTGGAACTCACCACACGTAAGGGGTTGAACAACCACGAGATGGTCACCCATATGCACGACGGTGACCTGAAAGCGCTCTATGTGGCCGGTGAAGACATGGGCATTGTCGATTCCGATGCGCTGCATGTGCAGTCGGCTTTCGAGAAGCTCGAATTCATGGTCGTGCAGGACATGTTCTTCTCGCGCACCTGCGAGTTCGCCGATGTGGTCCTGCCGGCCAGCCCGTCGGTAGAGAAAGAAGGCACGTTCACCAACACCGAGCGCCGTATTCAGCGCCTGTACAAGGTCTTCGAGCCGCTGGGCGATTCCAAACCCGACTGGCTTATTCATACCGAGCTGGCGCGTGCGATGGGCGCGGACTGGAACTACAGCCACCCCAGCGAAATCATGCACGAGGCCGCCTCGATTGCCGATATGTTCGCGGGCGTCCACTACGATCGGCTCGAAGGCTTCAACTCACAGCAGTGGCCGGTCGCGGCCGATGGCACGAGCCAGGCCAATCTGTATTCGAACGGCCAGTTTCATTTCGAGAACGGGATGGCCCGTTTCCACCCGGTGCACTGGACCGAGCCGACCGACCAGCCCGATGACGAGTACGATCTGCACCTGAACAACGGTCGTTTGCTCGAGCACTTCCACGAAGGCAACCTCACCGACGAGACCGCCGGCATCGTGTTCAAGATTCCGGGCAGCTTTGTCGAAGTGTCACCCGAGCTCGCGGCCGAGCGCGGCGTAAAACCCGGCAGCATCGTACGGCTCGTGTCGCGTCGCGGCGCGATCAAGGCCAGCGTCGAAGTCACCGATCGCGTGGCGGGCAAGCAGATGTATATGCCCATGCACGGCAAGAAGAACATCGAAGCGATCAACGTGCTCACCAGCTTCGAGTCGGACAAGGACACCGACACGCCGGCCTACAAGGAGCTGGCGGTGAAGATGGAAATACTCAGCGTCGACGGGCATGCGCCGCTCAAGGCAAACAATCAGCGCAATGCCACGCCGAACCCGGTCTCGGGCGTACAGGTCAATGCCAAGTGGAAGCGCGAAGACTACAAGCGCCCGCCCAAGGCCCGGCCGACCGATAGCGGGCTCTGATCAGGGCCCCGCATTCGTCTTCGCATATCGATTTTTCAGGACTTCGCCATGGCAGAACAGATTCATTACCGGCCCGCCGAGGCCAAACAATACCGTCAGGACACACTGGCCGAGTTCGAGCGCCTGGAAGGGCGGGTCGCCGAAATCAACGGTCTGCTCGATGAGCTCTACGATTCCGGGCTGATTCGCTGGCTCAAGGATTTCGCCGGCGCGTTCCCGCAGATTTCGAGCATTGCCGTGGAGAGCATGAACACGCCGCAGGGCCATGCCGGCATGCGCAATCTGCTGGTGGTTGCCCAGCAGCTGGGCAAGATCGACCCCGACCAGCTGGAACGCACCTTTTCAGCCGTCAACGCCGGCATGACCGAGGCTGCCAAACCGGTCAGCGACGATACGCCCTACAACCCACCGGGCGTGACCGGCGTGTTCAAGCTGCTGCACGACAAGGAACTATGGGCCACGCTGTCGCCGCTGATCGCCGGCGCCAAGGCTTTTTCCGAGGCGCGTCGAGAGAACGCAAGCGAGAAGGCGAAAAAGGGCGACGACGCCGCCGATTAAGCCGCCGCGTTATGCGGTCGCGATCATCCCCAACGCGCTGAGAACGAACACGCCGGCGGTGATCGTGGCACTGGCGGCCAGCGTGGTCACGGCCACGATGTTGGCCGCCAGGCGGGCGTTGCCGCCCATGGCCTGCACCATGATGAAGCTGGCCGCCGCGGTCGGCGCGGCGAAATACAGAAACAGCAGGCCGAGCTCGCGCCCGTCGAAGCCGCACAGCCAGCCAATGAGCGTGGCCACGCCAGGAAAGACCACCATCTTGATAACAGACGCGGAAAACGCGATGCCGCGGGCTTCATAAAGCGCGCCCAGCGACAGCGTGCCGCCGATACAGATCAGCGCCAGCGGCAGGGTGAGACGGGCGAAATATTCGCCCGAGGTCATCACCCACTCGGGAATCGGCAGGCCAGCGGCGGCGACCGGTATAGCCACTAGCGTGCCGATGATCAGCGGGTTGGTGATGATGCCGCGGCTGATGCTGCGCCAGTCGGCTTTCTGGTCGGGCTGATACCAGGCCAGAATCACCACCGACAATACGTTGTAGAGCAGAATCACCAAACCGACCAGGATCCCGCCGGCGGACAGTCCGAAATCGCCGTACATGCTGGCCGCCAGCGCCAGGCCGACGATGCCGCAGTTGCCGCGAAACGCGCCCTGTACGTACACACCGCGCTCCACGGGTTCGACCCGCCAGATCGCCCATAGCCAGGCCAGACCGAAACACGCCAGCGTCGCTGCCGTGAAATACAGCATCAGCCCCGGCAGTAACGCTTGTGACAAATCCGCCTTGACGATGCTGATGAACACCAGTGTCGGCATGCTGCCCTTGAACACCAGGGTCGAGGCCGTGTTGATGAAGGCATCGTCGATCCAGCCGATGCGTTTCAAGCCAATGCCCAGAAAGACCATCGAGAACACCGGCAGGGTGACGTTGAGGGTCTGAACGAATACAGCGAAAAGATCCATGTCGAGATCGTGCACGGCTGGAGGTTTGAACGGTTGCATGCGCCGTGCCGGATTCGGCTGGACCACGCCGAGAGGGACTGCGCGCGTGCAGAATACACAGATTCTGCCGCGTTCGCGGTACGCCGTCTGCCCAAGGCGTGAGCGATCGGTTACCGTGGGCCAATGAGCGCCAACCCTGCCGATTCCGCCAGCGCCCGCGACACCGGTTGCGCGCGCGAGTCCGTGCGTATTCAGGCGTATATGCGCGACGGTTTCGCTGCGCGCGACGATACGCTCGCCGTGGAGCGTGCGCTCGAAATTCATGTCGCCGGGGCCGAGCCGCTGATCACCATGCGTACACCCGGCGCAGACGCCGAGCTCACGGCTGGCCTCATGCACGGCGAAGGCGTGATTCGCTCGCGCGACGATATCGTCTACCTGCGTGCCGCCCCGGGCGAGGCGGACGTCATCCGGCTCATGCTCAAGCCCGAAGCGCGGGCGCGGCTCGATCGCGTCGAGCGCAATACGCTGGCGACCAGCGCCTGTGGCGTCTGTGGCAAACCCAGTTTTTCGCCACCGACGCCGGGGGCGCGACAACCGACACAGGCCGAGCCCGGCCGAGTCGCGCCCGCGCTGTTGTTGTCGTTGCCGGACCGGCTACGCGCCGAACAGGGCGTGTTCGAATCCACCGGCGGAATCCACGCGGCAGGCTTGTTCGATTCGCAAGGCGAGCTGCTGTCGGTGCGTGAAGATGTGGGCCGCCACAACGCCCTGGACAAACTTATTGGTGCGGCGCTGCTCGCTGATCGGCTGCCACTGTCGGATTGCATCGTCATGCTGTCGGGCCGGGCCAGCTACGAGCTGCTGCAGAAAAGCGTGATGGCCGGTGTGCCGATCGTATGCGCGGTGTCGGCACCGAGCAGCTATGCAGTCACCTTGGCAGAACAGTTTGGGGTGACCCTGGTGGGGTTTCTGCGCGGCGATCGTTTCAACGTATATACCCACGCCGAGCGCGTTGCCGGCGCGACGTAATTCACTCACAGAGAACGCGCTGTTCGAAGATGCCACCATGGCCTAATTGCCACGCCTCGTGGGCGTCTGGTATTTCTGGTGTTTGGGCTGGCGTTCATTGGCCGGCCATGGAACAACGATTGAACAGGGGACGATATATGGCCACCAAAAGCGGTCTGTGGATAGCGGGCCTGGCCTGCATGAGTTTATTGCTGGCCGGCTGCGGCAACGGCGACGACGACGCTGGCCAGACCGATGCCAACAGCTCTACCGATAGCCAGTCCAGCGAGCCGGTGAGTCTGATCTTTGGCACCGGCGGCACATCCGGCAGCTATTACCCGATCGGCGGTGCGCTCAAACGCGTGTTCGAGGACAGCGATCAGGTGGCGCAGGTGCAGGTGGTCTCGACCGGCGCATCGGTACAGAACATCAACAACATCGAGGACGGCACCAACCAGCTGGCCATCGTGATGAGCGACGTCGCCTATGACGCCATCAACGGCCAGGGCCAGTTCGAGGGCCGCACCGCCGATATCAAGACCATTGCCGGGCTGTATCCGAATGTGGTGCAGGTCGTGGCCACCGCCAATAGCGGTATTCAGAGCGTTGCCGATATGAAAGGCAAGCGCATCGGCGTGGGCAAGGTCGGCTCCGGCGTCGAACAAAGCGCGCAGAAGGTTCTGGAAGCTGCCGGCATGAGCTATGACGATCTCGCCCGGGTGAGCCATACCGGCTATGCCGACAGCGTGACTGAAATGAGCAACGGCAATCTCGATGCCGCCTTCTTCACCTCCGGCGTGCCCAATTCGAGCATTACCGGGCTGATGCAGAACACCGACGTGACGTTCGTCAACGTCGACGGCGAGACCGCCGACAAGCTGCTCGAGAAGTATCCCTACTACGAAACCTATGACATCCCGGCCGGCGCGCGCGAGCGCTACGACCTCGATAACGCAGTGAATACGGTCGCAATCCGCAACCTGCTGATCGCACCCGCCTCGATGTCGGAAGAGGTCAGTCGCGATCTGGCCAAACGCTTCTACGATTATCTGGGTACCGACAAGGTATCGGTAGGCGCGCTCAAGCAGTTCGACCGTTCACGTATGGGCGACGATGTGGTCGTGCCGTTGGCAGCGGGCGCGCAGTCGTTCTACGACAGCCTGAACGGTAAATCCGACGCCGATGACAGCGACAACGGCCAGAGCGGCGACGCAGACGAAACGGGCGAGGATGACACCGAGGGGAGTGACAGCTAGCGCCACGGCCGGCTCGTGGCCCACTTTCGTGCAGGCTTTTACGGGGTCTGCGCGGTGCTCCTTATTGTGCTTGCCGGGTTGGTCGGCTGGCCGCGAACCTGGCTTGCAGTGCGCGACGCCGAGGGGCTGCGTTACGCGTTTGTGGTGCAGGGCGACAGCCGGTTTTCACTGGCCTGGATGCATTCGGTAGAAAAGGAGAACTGGGTCGAAACCTTTCGTATCGACGACGGATCGATCGTACTGGTATCAACCCGGTTCAAGACCTTCGGCGCCGGTGTGCCGGAGCGGGCCGGGCATCAAACGCGCCTGGAGAACGGCTGGGTGGTGATGGATGCCATCGAGCGGGTTGTGGACCCGCTGGCCGTTCAGGCCGCGAGCGCCGAGCATTACCGGATGCGTTATGGCGGTCGCTGGTTTGCTTTGTCGCAGAATGGCGAAGCGCCAATTATGAGTTTTGCCGTGCGCCAAGGCACGGTCATCGGGATGTGGGCCGGCATCGTCGGCGCATGGCGGGCCCCGGATACAGGAAAGCCATGAATCAAGCCAAGCAAGCACCCGACGCGGTCGAACCAGCCGTCGCCGACCCGGAAACACTGGAAAAATACGATCGCGAAAGCCGTGTGCGCCACGCGCTGCCCAAACGGGTGATGCAGTTCGTGATCGCGCTGAGCGTGCTGCTGGCGCTGTTTCATCTGTATACGTCGTTTTCCGGGCCGCTTGTCGACGTCGTCCAGCGCAGTATTCATCTGTACGTGCTGCTCGGGCTCACCTTCGTGCTTTACCCGTGGGCGATGCGCGGCGCGCGGGATCGCGTGGCTGTGGGCGATGTGATCCTGGCCGTAGCCGCCTTTGCGATCGGCATCTATATGGTTTTCTCGGCCGATCGGGTGATCGCCTCGGCGGGGCGTATCAATACGCTGGATATGATCGTGGGGTTGGCCGCGCTCGCGCTGGTCATCGATGCCGCCCGGCGGGTGACCGGCTGGGGGCTGCCGGGGCTGGCGATCGTGTTTCTGATCTATGGCTTCTACGCCAAGCTCTCGTTCTATCCGCAGCTCACCGAATCCATCGTGCTGGCGAGCACGCGCCAGATCGTGTCGCATCTGGTCTATATCACCGAAGGTCTGCTGGGCACGGCAATCGCCGTATCCGCGAGCTATATCATCCTGTTCATTCTGTTTGGCGCTTTTCTGGTCAAATCCGGGCTGGGGCGGCTGTTCAACGA
The DNA here is from genome assembly GCF_000215955.2 of Salinisphaera shabanensis E1L3A. Classification (GTDB taxonomy): domain Bacteria; phylum Pseudomonadota; class Gammaproteobacteria; order Nevskiales; family Salinisphaeraceae; genus Salinisphaera; species Salinisphaera shabanensis. The sequence continues at coordinate 79,118 of NZ_AFNV02000012.1, read as the reverse complement.
TCTCGCCCTGGCGCTGGCCGGGCCGAGCCGCGGTGGGCCGGCCAAGGTGGCCGTGGTCGCCAGTGGTTTTCTGGGCTCCATCAACGGGTCGGCGATTGCCAACGTGGTCACCACCGGCGCGTTCACTATTCCGCTGATGAAACGCACCGGCTATCGCGCCAATTTCGCCGGTGCGGTGGAAGCGGCGGCCAGTGTCGGCGGGCAGATTCTGCCGCCGATCATGGGCGCGGCCGCGTTCATCATGGCCGAGGTGTTGGCGGTGCCTTACACCCAGGTGATGCTCGCCGGCATCATCCCGGCGCTGCTGTTCTATCTGGGTATTCTGTTTCAGGTGCATCTCAGGGCCATGCGCAACGACCTGGAAGGTATCCCGCGCTCCGAGCTCACGCCACTTAAAAGCGTGCTGCTCGAACGCGGGCACCTTTTACTGCCCATGGTCGTGCTGCTGTGGCTGATCTTCGACGGCCGGGCGCCGTTCTTTGCTGCGTTCTGGTCGATTGCGGCGACGATTCTGATCTGTGGTACGCGCAATCTGGTGGTGGGTCTCGCGGCGGTGCTCGTCGCCCTCGTGTTCGAGCCCCAGATCTGGGCGTTGATCGAATCCCGACCATTGCCCGGCTTGCCGGCTTCGCGGCTATGGCTGTTCGCCATTATCGCCGTCCCGATGGCGATCAACGCCATCCGTAACCGACTCGGTCTGGAATCGGAAGTCATGAACCTGGTCGATTGTCGCGATGCGATGACCGAAGGCGTACGCAACTCGATCCCGGTGGCGATCGCCTGTGCGGCGGTGGGCATCGTCGTGGGGATTGCCACGCTCACCGGCATTGCTCTCGATGCCGCGGATGCCGTGGTGAATCTCGGTCAGGCGATTCCGTCGGAAATGCTGCGTCTACTGGTGACCCTGGCACTAACCATGGGCGCCTCGATCGTGCTCGGCATGGGCCTGCCCAGTATTCCCTGCTACATCATTACCTCAACGATGGCCGCGCCGATTCTGCTCAATCTGCCATTATTTCGGGAACTGGCCGGATCCAACGACACGGCGATCTTCGTCGCCCATATGTTCGTGTTCTATTTCGGTATCTTCGCCAATCTCACCCCGCCGGTCGCACTCGCAGCCTATGCCGGTGCCGGAATTTCCGGCGGCTCGCCGAATGCCACCGGCGTACAGGCAATGAAACTGGCGATCGCCGGCTTCGTGGTGCCGTACATGTTCGTGTTTGCCCACAGCATGCTCATGATCGATGCGACCTGGATGAATGTGGCGACGGTCGCGGTGACCGGCGTGGTGGGCGTGGGCCTGCTCGCCGTCGCGGTAGAGGGGTATCTGCGCCGCCCGTTGGCCGCGCCCTGGCGCGTGCTTGCGCTGATTGGCGCGCTCGCGCTCATTTATCCGGGTTGGATTAGCGACGGTCTCGGTGCGTTGATCGCGGTCGCGTTGTTCATGACCGGCGGCGTCGGCGGTACAAAGGGAAGAGATGCAGCACACTCGGCCTGAGCATGCGGCCAGGGCGGTCAAACAGCGGGCGCAGCACGCACGCCGGCCTGTTACGATTCGCCCGTTCATTTAAAACGACTGTAATCAAGCTATGACCAAGAACCTGACCGACTGGGAAACCCTGGAACGCGACGACACCCGTGGTTTTGAAACCATCGGCATCGAAAAAGAAAACGGCTGGGAGATCGAAGTGCGCTTCGACGACAATACCGAGTCCCGCACCACCGATCGCACGCCCAAGACCCGTGAAGAAGCGATCCAGACCGGGCGTGAACTGGCCAAGATGGGCTAGCGCGCTTTCGCCAAAAGCCCGGCCCTCGGCATGTCGGTCAGGGTCGGGCTTTTTTATGTCTGAAGATCGGCTCTCGCACACGGGCCGCGCTCGCATACATGGTCACCCACGGGGTGGCATTGGTAAAAATGCGGTATTGACTCGCGATCTGAAACGGAGGATTTTTAAAGTCTGTCATCGATGACAGTCGTCGGTGGCAGAAAAATTCATCCCGGAGGCGTCATGGCCACAGCTCTAGAACCTATCGAACACACCGACGACGGAAAGCCGGATGTCGTGCCCGAGCGTCGCGATCTGCACTTTCTGCCACCAGAGGACCGCATTCACGACTGGCACGTGCTTGGCGCCCACATGACCCAGTTCATGAACGCGTTGAGCCTGTTCTTTCCCGCCGGTGAGCGCATGTTCATCGATGCCGTGCGCGACTATCGCGAAGAAATTCCGGATCCGGACTTGAAGAAGGCCGCCACCGCTTTCATCGGCCAGGAAGCCATTCATAGCCGCGAGCACAAGGAATACAACGATCTCATGGAGCGCCAGGGGCTGCCGGCCGCCCAGCTCGATGCGTTCGTGTGGTCGTTTCTGGATTTCATCAAGAAGCGTACGCCGCGCTCCTTTCCGTTATCGGCCACGATTGCGCTGGAGCACTTCACCGCGCTCATGGGCAACTCGATTCTTGACTACCCGGAAACGATGGAGGGCTCACAGGAAGACTACAAACGCATGTGGCAATGGCATGCGCTCGAAGAGATCGAGCACAAGTCGGTGGCCTTCGACGTCTATGATCGGTGCATCGGCCGTGGCCCGCGTGCCTATGCGGAACGTGCGACCGGTATGGTCGTGGCGACAGCGATTTTCTGGCCCCTGGTCGCCTACTTCTATTATCGAATGAGTCGGGCCAGCGTCGAATGCAGGAAAGAGGGTTGGCGCGGGCATCTGAAAGTGTTCAACACGTTGTTTGGTTCTTCACCCGGCGTGCTGCGTCGTCAGATTCCCGAATGGGCGGCGTATTTCCGCTACGGCTTCCACCCCTGGCAGCAGAACAACAGCCACCACTTGAAGCTCATCGACGACCTGGTGGAAAAGACCGACGCGGCCTATGCGACCAAGCACTAGACCGCGAAACGGGTGGGTGCGGCCGTTCACGGCCTGCCCCTAGCGCGTCGTACGCCGTGTGGGCGCGCTGACGATGATTACGCCCGCGATGATGGCGACACCGCCGACGACGAAGTTCCAGGTCAGCGCTTCGCCCAGTAGCAGCGCCCCGAAAAGTACGCCGAACACGGGCGAAAGGAACGAGAACACACCCAGGCGCGACGCGAGATAGCGGCGCAGCAGGGCAAACCAGAGCAGCAGCACGCCGAAGGCGATACCGAAGGTTTGAAAGCTCATGCTCACCAGCACTGGCGCGGTGACACGAATGTCGCCGATATGGCCGAGCGCCGCGGCGAGCGCGAACAACGACACGCCGGCGATGACCAGCTGAAAAGACAGCGTCAGGGTCGGCCGCTGCTCGGATAGCGCGGTCGTGCGAATCACCACGGTCGTGGCCGCCCATCCCATGCCGGCCATCGTGCCCAGAATGTCGCCGATGATCAGCGAGGCCACATCCGGGCCGTCGGTAGCGCCGCCCGTGGGTGCCATGGCGAGCACGATGCCGCCGAAGGCGATGCCAATCCCGGTCCAGTGGCGCAGGCTCAATTGCTCGCCGGGCACGAGAAAATGTAGTCCAAGCGCGGCGAATACCGGTGCGGTGTAGAGAAACACCGACATATGCGATGCGGTGGTGTACTCGAGCCCGAGGGCAACGAAGCAGAATTCTGCCGTGAAGCCGATGCCCACGGCCACGCCCGGCCAGAACACTGCCCGGGCATCGGCGAGGCGCACGCCGCGGGCATAGGCGACGCCGATCACGAGTACCGCGGCGAGCAGCGAGCGAATCGCGATCTGGGCAATCGGCGCGATATCAACCGCGACCCACTTGATCGCAACCTGCTGCAACCCGAGCGCTAGGCAGAATACGAGCATGAGCAGGCTGCCCTGCATGTCGAGCGCGCGTCGGCTGGGCGCCGGTTGCGTGTTCGAGAGCTTGTTTGCGCCTGTACTCATCGGCTTGCCGGTGGGAAAACGAGGCGCCTAGGAGAGCATCGGCGAACAGTGCGCGCAAACCATTAAACTGGGCTGTCAGGCTCAGGAAAACTCAATTGCGATGATTGATCGACTGCCGTTGAACGCGCTGCGTGCCTTCGTGTTTGCTGCACGCCATGAAAGCTTCAAGGCCGCGGCACTCGATCTGCATGTCACCCCCGGCGCGGTCAGCCGCCACGTCAAGCAGCTGGAAACCCTGCTCGGCGCGGATCTGTTCGTGCGCCATGCCCAGGGCGTAAGTCTGACCGAACGCGGCGCGCGGCTGGCCGACGAGTCCGGCGAGGCGTTCTCACGGCTGGCGCGCAGCGTCGAAGCCGCACGCAAGACGAGCAGCGGCGGCGCCCAGCTCACCGTCAGCGCCTCGCCGTCGCTCATCCAGCACTGGCTTCTGCCACGGCTGGCCGATTTCGAATCCCGCCACCCGGATATCGCCCTGGCGCTGGAGGCCAGCGCCCAGCTGGTCGAGCCGGGCTGGCACGAGGATCGTGCCCAGCTCGCCATCCGCTACGGGCAGGGGCCGTGGACGGGCGTACGCAGCCAGCCGTTGATGCTGGAAACGCTGTTCCCCGTCTGTGCGCCCTCGCTGCTGGCGCACGGGCCGGCACTCGACACGCCGGCCGATCTGGCCGGCCACACGTTGCTGCATGTGAAGTGGCTGTCGAACCAGGCCGAGCTGTTCCCGGGCTGGCGCGAATGGCTGCAGGCCGCCGGTGCCCACGAGGTGACCATCGACGTACATCGGCGCTATTCGTTGTTCGGCCTGGCACTGGATCAGGCCATCGCCGGGCACGGTGTGGCGCTCGCAACCAGTGTGCTGGCGGCCGACCGGCTCGCCAGCGGTGTGCTCGTCGCGCCGTTCGGTACGCGCCATGTGATGGATTCGCCGTTTTCCTACGATTTGATCATGCCAGCTGGCGGTGATGTGCCTGCTGCGGCCAGCGCGTTCGCGCACTGGTTGATCGATCAGGCCGCGCGCTTTCGCCGCGATTCGTCATAGCACGAATCTTGCAGCGCCGATTCGGGGCCGTCAGTACGTAGTATGGATGCGCGCGGCGCGACCGGGGTTTCCGATCGGGCGCCGGATCAGGTCTAATGCGCGCGTTCGCCCGCGAAACCGTCTTCGAAGAAGGAAGCTGCCCATGGACGAGAACGTTACCGTCATCAATCATCCGCTGATCGCGCACAAGCTCACGCTGATGCGGCGCAAGAACTCGTCCACGCAGAAATTTCGTAGCCTGCTGCGTGAAGTCGCCCACCTGCTCACCTACGAAATTACCCGCGATCTCGAGCTCACCACCGAGGTGATCGAAACGCCGATGCAGGAGATGGAAGCGCCCACGCTGGCCGGTAAGAAGCTGTGCTTTGTGTCGATCCTGCGTGCCGGTAACGGTCTGCTGGAAGGTATGGTGGAACTCATGCCCTCAGCGCGCGTCGGCCATATCGGCATGTTCCGCGACCCGGAATCGCTGGAAGCGGTCGAGTACTACTGCAAGGTGCCGCAGGATATCGGCGAGCGCCGTGTAATCGTGGTCGACCCGATGCTGGCCACCGGCAACTCGGCCATCGCCTCGATCACGCATCTAAAAAAGCAGGGCGCGCAGAACATGAAGTTCCTGTGCCTGCTGGCCGCACCCGAAGGCGTGGCGGCCCTGCGCGAAGCTCATCCGGACGTGCCGATCTTCACGGCGGCCATCGACGAGCGGCTCGACGACCACGGCTATATCCGGCCGGGCCTGGGCGATGCCGGCGACCGGATGTACGGCACGAAATAACGCACGGTAGCGGCGCGCTGCCGCAGATGCGCGCGATTGGGCCGATGAGCAAGGGGCGGGGTCATGTCGGTAGAGCCAGAACAAAGCGATAGCGCGGCGAGCGCGTATCGATTCCGTGCACGCGACGGCCTGCTCGGTGCACAGATGCTGTTCGTGGCTTTTGGCTCGCTGGTGCTGGTGCCGCTGCTTACCGGGCTCGACCCGAACGTGGCGCTGTTCACGGCCGGGCTCGGTACGCTGGTCTTTCAGATCGTCACGCGCGGTCGTGTGCCGGTATTTCTGGCCTCGTCCTTCGCTTTCATCGCGCCGATCATCTACGGCGTGGAGACCTGGGGTATACCGGGCACGCTGTGCGGGCTCATGGCGGCTGGCGGCGTATACATGCTGTTGTCGCTATTCATCCGGCTGCGCGGCGTGGGCGTGATCACGCGCTTGTTGCCGACGATTGTGACCGGGCCGGTGATCATGGTCATTGGACTGGTGCTCGCGCCGGTGGCGGTCAATCTGGCCATGGGCCTCGATGGCAACGGCAATACCGAGCTGGTCGATCCTTCCGCCGCGATGATCGTCTCGTTCGTGTCGCTGGCGGTGACGGTGGCGGTATCGCTGTTCGCGCGCGGCTTTCTCTCGCTGGTGCCCATTCTGTGTGGCGTGGTCGCCGGTTATCTGGTGAGCCTGCCGTTCGGGCTGGTGGATTTCGCCCCGATCGCGGCCGCGCCCTGGTTTGCGATGCCGAATTTTGTGGCCCCGGAATGGAACTGGCAGGCGGTGCTGTTCATGGTGCCGGTGGCCATCGCGCCGGCGATCGAGCATTTTGGCGATATCGTGGCCATTCGGTCGGTCACCGGGCGCGATTATCTCAAAGACCCCGGCATCGATCGCACCATGCTCGGCGACGGCCTGGCCACGTCGTTGGCGGCCGCCCTCGGCGGGCCGCCCAATACGACCTATTCCGAAGTGACCGGCGCTGTCACGCTAACCAAGGCATACAACCCGGCCCTGATGACCTGGGCTGCGGGTTTCGCCATCGTATTCGCCTTCGTCGGCAAGCTCGGCGCGCTGCTGGCGAGTATTCCGACGCCGGTTATGGGTGGCATCATCGTCCTGCTATTCGGCGCGATTATTGTCGTGGGCATGAACAGCCTGGCCAAATCCGGTGAAGAACTCACCGAGCCGCGCAATTTGTCGATCGTTGGCATCATTCTGGTCACCGGCGTGGGTGGTTTGAGCTTCTCGGCGGGCGAATTCGCGCTCGAAGGCATCGCCCTGGCCGGTGTGCTGGGTGTACTGCTTAATCTGGTCTTGCCCTGGGGGCGGATGGGGCGTTGATGTTGACAGCGTGTAATGTCACGTTATCTACTGCCGTGTCGGATTGGCACGGAAATGCATCATGCCCCAGGCCCCAGAACGTGAACGCACCGCGATCGCCCATGACGTGATCGTCATCGGTGCCGGTTTTTCCGGCATCAATGCCGGTATTCGTCTCAAGCAGGAAGGCATCGAGGATTTCGTGATTCTCGAGCGTGCCGCCGATGTGGGCGGCACCTGGCGCGACAATACCTATCCCGGCTGTGCCTGTGATGTGCCGTCGCATCTGTACTCCTACTCGTTCGAACAGAACCCGGACTGGTCGACCACCTATTCGGGTTCGGCCGAGATCCATGCCTATATCCAGCGCTGTGCCGAGAAATACGGCCTGCAGGCCCACCTGCACTTCGGTGTGGGCATTGCGAAGGCCGAGTTCGACAACGCGCGTGGCGTCTGGCATCTCACCAGCGAAGACGGGACGCGCTACACCGCTCGCGCCGTGATTTCGGCGGTGGGCGGTCTCGTGGAGCCATCCACGCCGAATTTTGCCGGCATGGACGATTTCGCCGGCGACATCATGCATACCGCGCGCTGGAACCACGATATATCGCTGGCCGGCAAGAAGGTGGCGATTATCGGCACCGGCGCCAGCGCTATTCAGGTGATCCCGTCGATCGCCCCGGATGTCGAACGCCTGACCGTCATTCAGCGTAGCGCGCCTTATGTGCTGCCCAAGCTCGACAAGGCGCTGCCGGAGCTGATGAAGGCCACGTTCCGGCGGTTGCCGTTCGCCCAGACCGCGTTTCGGCGCGCAATCCTCGCCATCACCGAAGGCCTGGTCGGCCCGGCGGTCATTCTGGATTCGCCCCTGGCGACGGGCATGAAAAAACTCGCGCTATGGAATATGCGCTCGGCGGTGAAGGATCCGGTTTTGCGCGACAAACTCACGCCGGACTACGAAATTGGCTGCAAGCGGGTGCTGTTTGCCAGCAACTATTATCCGGCGTTCACGCGCGACAACGTCGATCTCGAGACTGCCGGCGTCGAGCGCTTTACCGAGAACGGCCTGCGGCTGAGCGACGGGCGTGAGATCGAGGCCGACGTGATCGTTACCGCCACCGGTTTCAAGATCAATATCGCCAGCCCGCCGTTCCCGATCATCGGCGAAAACGGCGTATCGCTGGCCGATATCTGGCGCGGGCCGGGCGGCAAGGCTTACAAGGGCGTGGCTACGGCCGGCGTGCCGAACTGGTTTTTCATGCTCGGGCCGAATACCGGCCCGGGCCATACGTCGGTGCTTATTTATACCGAAGCGCAGGCGCGCTATATCACCGAAGCGATCTCGACGCTTCTCGAACGCGACCTGACCGCGATTGCGGTCAAGCCCAAGGTCATGCGCCGCTATCACGAACGGCTGCAGAACCGCATGCGCTATACCTCCTGGACCTCGGGCTGCCAGAGCTGGTATCTCGACGAACACGGCGAGAACCATACGCTGTTTCCCGGGCTGGCCACGGAATACGCGCTGTCGATGCGCCGTTTCAAGCTCCGCGAATACGATCGCGTGGGCTAAGCGCTAACCCGCGCCGCTTACCGAGGGTGGCGGATTACGATAGCGCATGAAGATCAGCACGCCCACGAGCACGCCTGCGCCGCCGATATAGTGGCTGATCTGAGGCAGCGTGCCGAAGATCAGCCAGGCCAGCGCGGAGGCGCCGATCGGCTCGCAGAGCACGACCACGGAAATCACGGTCGCACTCACCCAGCGCATGCTCCAGTTGAACACCGAGTGGCCGAGCAGGGTAGGGAATATCGCCAGCCCCACGAACACGGCCCAGTCGCTATGGGCATAGCCGCCCAGGGGCACGTCCAGCGTCAGGCAGTAGGCGAACAGCACCACGGCCGCGGCCGAATAGATCAGGAAGGTGTAGGCGTTGAGCGACAGGTGCTGGCGGGCACGAAACCCCACGAAGAAATAACCGGTGGCCAGCGCCGCGCCGAGCAGGGCCAGCGCATCGCCAAACAGGGCCATACCGGACACGGCGATATCGCCCCAGCCGATGATCATGGCGCCGGCGATCGACAGGGCCGCACCGAGAAACGCCTTGAAGCGCAGACGCTCGCCGAACATGACATAGGCCAGCACGAACGCGAACAGCGGCTGCAGGGTGGTGAGCGTGACCGCACTGGCCACGGTGGTGTAGTCCAGCGATGTGAACCAGCTCAGAAAATGAAAGCCCAGCAGTACACCGGCCGCGATACAGCGCAGCAGATCGCTGCGCCGCATGGCCGCCAGCTCGGCGCGATGGCGCCAGGCCACAACGGGCAGCAGCATGAGCGCCGAGAAGAGCATGCGATAAGCGGCGACAGCTGGTGCCGGCGCATCGGCGAGTTTGACCAGCGGCGCCGAGGACGACACGCCCAGCACGGCAACGAACAGTGCGAACGGGATTGTCCAGCGTGATTGTTCGGAGGCGGGTTTCTCGGCCATTGCGGTGAGCCAACGGTTGCCTGAAACGACAAAGCCCGCTGGATGGCGGGCTTCGTGATGCGCTAGGTCGATCGCCGCCCGCGCGGGCGGCAACGAGTCTATTTCACGACGTCGGCAATCGCGTTGCAGACATACTCGAGATTGGCGCTGTTCAAACCGGCCACGTTGGCACGGCCCGACTTCACCATATAGATGCTGTGCTCGTCGCGCAGTTTCTCCACGTGCGCCGGCGTGAGCCCGGTGAACGAGAACATGCCGCGCTGTTCGGCGACATGGGCAAAGCGCTGGTCGAGACCATGCGGGGCGAGGCCTTTCACGAAATCGTTGCGCAGGCCGTTGATGCGCCCGCGCATTTCGTCGAGTTCCTCGCGCCACATCGTGGTCAGCTCGTCGGAGTTGAAGATGGTGGCTACGATGGCGCTGCCATGACCGGGCGGGTTGGAATAGTTCTCACGCGCGGTGATCGCCAGCTGCGAGCGTACGTCGGCCATGTCGTCGGCGTCCTTGGCCACGGCAATGAAGCAGCCGGTGCGCTCGCGATAAATGCCGAAGTTCTTCGAACAGGACTGGGTGATGAGCATTTCGTCGAGCGTGTTCGCCAGTAGGCGCACGCCGTAGGCGTCTTCATCCATGCCATCGCCGAAGCCCTGATAGGCAAAGTCGACCAGCGGCAGCAGCTCGCGCTCCTGCAGAACGGCCAGCACCTGTTGCCACTGGTCCTGCGACAGGTCGAAGCCGGTGGGGTTGTGGCAGCAGGCATGCAGCAGCACCACGTCGCCCTGCGGGATCTGCTTGAGGGCGGCGAGCATGCCGTCGAAATCGAGCCGGTTGTCGGCGTCGACATAGGGATATTTTTCGATATTCAGACCGGCCGCGCCGAACACGCCCAGATGGTTCGGCCAGGTCGGGTCGGACAGCCAGATCGACTTGCCCGGCAGATTGGTCTTGATGAAACCCGCGGCCAGACGCAGGGCGCCGGTACCGCCGGGCGACTGGGTCGCGCTCGCGCGATTGGCGGCCAGCACGTCGCTTTCGGCGCCGAACACGGTCTTGAGAATGTCCGCGCCGTATTCCGGATCGCCGTGCGAGCCGATATAGGCCTTCGTTTTCTCATTATCGATGAGCAGCTTTTCGGCTTCCTTGACCGCGCGCATGATCGGCGTGGTGCCCTGCTCGTCGCGATAGACGCCGACACCCAGGTCGACTTTGTTCGGGTTTTTGTCGCTCTTGAAGGCCTCGATCAGCCCAAGAATGGCATCGCCAGGCACTCGCTCAATCGATTCGAACATCGTTTTCCTCGTGTTTCGCTGCGCGACACAAAACGCGCGCGCGGGTTGCGGCCCGTAGTTTAACGTCTCGGCCGGCTGCTGCCGAATGCGCCTGCGAACACTGTGGCTCTGGGACGTGATCTGCTTAAGCGGTGGGTCACGATCTGACCCACTGGCTGGGTCAAGCTCGTCAGATGTCCGATACGGCTTATCTCGACGATCTCAACGACGCCCAGCGCGAGGCCGTGACCCACGGTGTGCGTGTCGATGGGCGTTTCGATTCCGACCCGCTGCTGGTGATCGCCGGCGCAGGCAGTGGCAAGACCCAGGCGCTGTCGCACCGGGCGGCGCATCTGATCCTGTCTGGCGTGGATCCGCGGCGTATTCTTTTGCTGACGTTCTCGCGCCGTGCCGCCGACGAAATGACACGGCGTGCGCATGCCGTGGTCGAGGCCGCATTCGCCGCGCGCGGGCGTAAAGGCGCCGGTTTGAAGCTGCCGTGGGCCGGGACGTTTCATGCCATCGGCGCCCGGCTGTTGCGCGAAGAGGCCGGCGCGCTGGGTCTGGACGAACAGTTTTCGATACTCGATCGTGGCGACGCCGCCGATCTGCTCGATGTTTGTCGCCAGCGTCTCGATCTGGGGGCGGGCAAGACGCGGTTCCCGCGCAAGGACACCTGCCTGGGCATCTATTCGCAGGTGGTCAATCGCCAGGCCACGCTCGCGGATGTGCTGGCTACGCGCTATCCCTGGTGCGTGGATCACCACGACGGGCTCAAAGCCCTGTTCGCGGCCTATACCGAACGCAAGCTCGCACAGGCCACGCTCGACTACGACGATCTGCTGCTCTACTGGGCGATGATGATGGGCCACGACGGCCTGGCTGAATCCGTGGCCGCGCGCTTCGACCACGTGCTTGTCGACGAATACCAGGATACGAACATCCTCCAGGCGGCGATTTTGAAGCGCCTGTGCCCGGACGGCCGCGGGCTGTGCGTGGTGGGTGACGATGCCCAGGCAATCTATGGCTTTCGCGCCGCCGAGGTCGCCAATATTCTCGGCTTTGCCAACGATTACCCGGGGTGTATGACCGTACGCCTGGAGCGTAACTATCGCTCCACCGGTGCGATTCTCGATGCATCCAATGCGTTGATTGGCGAGGCCAGCGCGGGCTATCACAAGACCCTGTACAGCCATCGCGGGGCCGGCATGAAGCCGCGTCATGTCACCGTGCGTGATAGCGTGGATGAAGCCCGTTATGTGGTCGATCGGGTGCTCGAATGGCGGGAAACCGGGGTCGCACTCACACAACAGGCCGTGCTGTTTCGTAATTCGCACCACGCCAACGATGTGGAAGTGGAGCTGATCCGGCGCGATATTCCGTTTCGCAAGTACGGTGGGCTGAAGTTTCTTGAAGCCGCGCATGTGAAGGATCTGCTCGCGCTGCTGCGCCTCGCCGAAAACCCGCGCGACGAGATCGCTGCCTATCGGGTATTCCAGCTCGTGCCGGGCGTGGGCCCTGGCACCGCCCGCCAAGCGTTCGAGCATGTGCAATCGCATAACGACTCGCTCGCGGCCCTGGCCGGCTTTCGCCTGCCGCGCGGCGATCGTGGCGTATGGCAGGCGCTGGCGGGCCAGCTTGCCGACGCGGTGCATGCCGACTGGCCGGGCGGCGTCGAACCGCTGGCCGCCTGGTACAAGCGCACCCTAGACGAACGCTTCGAGCCCCCGACCACGGCCCGGGCGGGCGATATCGACGATCTGGTGCGTATGGCCGGCCAACATGCCGATCGAGCCACGTTTCTGACCGATCTCACGCTCGATCCGCCGTCGGCGACCGGGGATCACAACGACGATGCCCACCTCGACGAGGATTATCTGGTGCTATCGACCGTGCACAGCGCGAAAGGGCGGGAGTTCGACAGCGTCTATCTGTTGCACGTGGCGGACGGCACCTTTCCGAACGAGTACTCGACATCCAGCGATGCGGCGCTCGATGAAGAACGCCGGTTGATGTATGTCGCTTTCACGCGGGCCAAGAACACGCTGGAGATCGTGTCGCCGCTGCGCTACTACGTCACCGAACAGCATCGCCACGGCGATCGCCATGTCTATGGCGCGACCAGTCGCTTTCTCACCCCGCGCGTCATGCGGTATTTCGAAGCGGTCACCGATGGCGGTGTCGAAGCGCGCGCCGCATCGACACCGCATAGCCCGAGCCCGCCGCAGATAGATATCGCCGCGGGCGCACGGGCGCTGTGGCAGTAAGCGTGGCTAGACGCCGATATCCTCGTTCCACAGATCCGGGCGGTCGCGCATGAAATCGACCATCAACTGGCGACAGCCGGCATCGCCGAGTACCTCGACGTCGACGCCGCGTTCGGCCAGCAGGGTTTCTTCGCCCATGAAGCTTTCGTTTTCGCCGATCACCACGCGCGGAATGCCGTAGAGCAGAATCGCGCCGGTACACATGGCACAGGGCGAGAGCGTGGTGTAGAGCGTGACGTCCTTGTAGAACGCGCCGGGGCGGCGCCCGGTAGCTTCAAGCGCGTCCATTTCGGCATGCAGGATGGCGCTATCGCGCTGTACGCGGCGGTTGTGGCCGACGCCGACCACTTCGCCATCGCGTACCAGTACGCAGCCGATAGGCACGCCGCCTTCATCCAGGCCGAGCTGGGCCTGGGCCAGTGCCTGGGCCATGTAATCGCTGTGGTTCATACAAAAGATCCGCAAAAGCGAGAGTTTAGGCGTTCAAACGTTGGCAGGCGAGTCGCCCGGTCTGGTTGCGCCGCCCGCGCGCGCATGGGTAAAACTGCGAATAGGCAGCACAGGCGCGACAGGCTAAAAATCAGGTAACACGCGAGGAGTCGACATGGCCAGACAAGACACGCTTGCCCGCTATCGTGATCGCCGCGATTCTTCGCGCAGCCCCGAGCCCGCGGGCACGGCCGCCGCTGGCCAGCGCGGCGATACGCCGATCTTCGTGATTCAGAAGCACGATGCTTCGACGCTGCATTATGATTTCCGCCTCGAGATCGACGGCGTGCTGAAATCGTGGGCGGTACCGAAAGGGCCCTCCACCGACCCACGCGAAAAACGCCTCGCTGTGGAGACCGAGGATCACCCGCTCGACTATGCCGACTTCGAAGGCACGATCCCGGACGATCAATACGGCGGTGGCACCGTTCTGGTGTGGGATACCGGCGCCTTTGAAAACGCCAAGCGCGACGACGAGGGCCGTATCGTAAAAAGCCTGGCCGATTGTTTCGAAGACGGTCATCTCACTGTGGTGCTGCACGGCGAAAAACTCAGCGGCGGCTATTCATTGACCCACTTTCGCAGTGAGAACGGCAAGCGCCAGTGGTTGCTCGTGAAAATGGACGACGACCAGGCGGATGCGCGTCGCAAGCCGGTGAACAGCGAGCCTGGCTCGGTACTCAGCGACCGCACTATCGACGACATCGCCGCGCAGGCGCAGTCGAACGACGATGGCTGACTGGCGCGACGAACTGCCCGAGCACGTGCTCGACAGCGCGCGTCGGCTTGCCATGCCGCGTCATTTCGAACCGATGCTGGCAACGTTGTCCGACACGCCGTTTTCGCACGACGAATGGATCTTCGAACGCAAGCTCGATGGTATCCGTCTTTTGGTATTTCGCGACGGCGATCATGTCGAACTGCTCACCCGCAACGGCAAGTCGCGCACCGACCATTTTCCGGAGCTGGTGGCGTGCTTTGCCGCGCAGCCGCATCGGCGCTTCGTGCTCGACGGAGAGGTTGTTGCCTTCGACGGCAAAGTCACGAGCTTTTCGCGGCTGCAACAGCGTTCCGGTATCAGCGACCCGGACGCGGCGCGCGCAAGCGATGTTGCGGTCTATTTCTATGCGTTCGACTGCCCGTGGCTGGACGGTCTCGACCTGCGCCGTGTCGCCCTGCGCGATCGCAAGCAGTTGCTGCGCAGCCAGTTCGACTTCGGCAAGGCGCTGCGCTACACCGCCCATCGCAACGCCAGCGGCGAAGATTATCTGGCCGAAGCACGCGCCAAGGGCTGGGAAGGGATTGTCGCCAAACAGGCCGACAGCCCGTATCGGCGCGGTCGTTCCAAGCGCTGGCTTAAGCTCAAGTGCAGCCACGGCCAGGAATTGGTCATCGGCGGCTTCACCAATCCACAGGGCAGCCGCAGCGGGCTGGGGGCGTTGCTGGTCGGCTACTACGACGAGGATGAAGCGCTGCGCTACGCGGGCCGTGTCGGTACCGGTTTCGATGAAAACGAACTGCGCCGGCTGCGCAGCGCACTCGACAGAATCGAGCGTAAGACGTCGCCTTTTATCGATCCGCCTGCCGATCAGGCCGGCGTGCACTGGGTTACGCCCGAGCGCGTCGCGGAATTCGCCTTCACCGAATGGACCGACGACGGCCGCTTGCGTCATCCCAGCTATCTCGGCGAGCGTGACGACAAGGACGCACGCGAAGTCGTGCGCGAACAACCCGAAAATGCGCCATGAGTATCGAAATCGATAACGCCGACAAGGTGTTTTTCCCCGATGCGGGTTACACGAAAGGCGATCTCGCCGATTACTACCAGCGTATCTCGGCCGAGATGTTGCGCCATATCGAGAACCGGCCGTTGACGCTGCATCGTTTCCCAGACGGTATCGCGGGGGTGAATTTCATCCAGAAAAGCGTTCAGGATCACTATCCGGACTGGATAAAGCGGGTGACCGTCGACAAGGAAGACGGCGAGATCACCCACGCCCTTGCGGGCGATGCCGACACGCTAGCCTGGTTGGTCGATCAGGGCACGATCGCATTCCATGTCTGGCTGTCCCGCGCCGACAAGCCGCACTATCCGGACCGGCTGATCTTCGATCTGGATCCGCCGGGCGACGACTTCGATCTCGTGGTGAAGGCGGCGCGTTGCGTGCGCGAGCGTCTCGACGGGCTCGGGCTACAGGCGTTCGTGATGACGACCGGTTCCTCTGGCCTGCATGTCGTGGTCCCGCTGGATCGCAGCGCCGATTTCGACACGGTGCGGGATTTCGCTGAGCGTGTGGCTGAGCAACTTGCCGACGAACACCCGGATAATTTCACCACCGCCCACCGCAAGGACAAACGTCACGGGCGGCTGTATCTTGATATTCGGCGCAATGCCTATGCCCAGACCGGCATCGCGCCGTATTCGCTACGCGCCAAACCCGGCGCGCCGATCGCCACGCCGCTGGACTGGGACGAGCTGAGCGACGCCGAAATCGGGCCACAGCGGTTTCATCTGGGGAATATCTTTCGTCGACTTGGCCAGCGGGATTGTCCCTGGGCGGAGATCGACCGGCATCGGCAGAGTTTGTCGGCGGCTATTCGTCAGTTCGACGACTGAGCAAGAACTCGAACGGTTCACGAGGGTGTCGGTACTCACGAGTTTGTTGGACCTTTTGTTTCGCGCTGCAGTGCGAAACCCGAAGGCCAAATTCACCTTTATGGTTGGTTTAGGAAACAAACAGTGTGAGCTGCGAGTCTTGACGACAACTTGCTCGGCGACCGAGAACAAAAGCGCGATATCCAGCCGTCTTGGCCGAATATCGCGCCATAGAGCGCTGAGCTAGTAGTCCTGCTTCAAGCGCCCGAAGTAGAGCAGCCCGGAGCCGATGCCCAACACCACCAGCGCCAGCATCACCCCAAAGAACGGCCAGGGGCCGAAGTTGTAGATGATGGGCAAGGCCAGGCCGGTGACGAGGCCGCCGCCGAAGAACGGCTCGAACACCATCTGCTTGTAGCCGAAGGCCTCGTAGGCGGGCGTTTTGTTGTCCGGATCGGCGATCTTCATGAGGATCAGGCCGGTGGCGGTCACACCCATGGACTGGCCGATATCGCCAATGCCGCGCTCGAACCAGTACTTCGGGATGACCCGCGGTGCGAGCCACAGGAACATGCCCACGTTCCAGGCGATGCCGGCCAGGCCGAGCATCAGGAAAGCCGCCCAATGATCGGCGATCACGGTCAGCGACAGGCTGGCGATGGCCGCCGCAATGAGCAGATCCAGCGCGAACCCCTGGATACGCACCATCAGGTCGCGATCGAGCAGGTTGTGCTTGTCGAAGCGGGTGAGCAATTGCTGTACGACCAGGCCACCGATCATGGCCAAGGGGAACAGCGGCACCGCGCTCAATAGTTCGACGCCGTTTTCACCCGCACCCCAGGTCACGCTTTCGACCCAGCTCATGGCCTCGAGAATGCCCAGGCCCACCAGAATGGCCATGGCGACGAAGCTGAAATGCAGCGTCAGCGGTTCGATCGACTCCGAGCGCACCGTCATGTTGCCGGCCGATACCGGGCGATCATCATGGGCGACCAGACCGCGGCGCTGGTCGTGCGGAATGCTGTCGACGCTTTTGTCGAGCACCGCGCTCTTGCCGCTACGTACGCCCCAGTTGATCAGGATGATGCCGAACACGATGCCCGAGACCACGCCGACCGTCGCCATGCCAACGGCCAGGTCGGCGCCGTCGGCGAAACCGAGTTCTGCGAACGTGCCTTGCAGGCCGGCCGCCGTACCGTGGCCGCCTTCGAAGCCGATTTCGATGAGCGCGCCGGCCATGATCGGCACGCCGAAAAACGGAGCCAGAACGAGCGCGGCGATGAGAATGCCGATCACGTATTGACCCGCGCCAAGCGTAATGCCGAACGCGAGCTGCGGCCCCGCCAGGCTCCACACCCGGTTGAAGTTGGGGAGCGGCACGCCGAGCAGCAGCGTGGCGAACACCACGTTGATCAAAAGTCCCGGCAGGTCACTCCAGATCGAGAGCATTGATTCGGGAATCACGCCCTGTGCCATGGCCGCGTCTTCGCCGCCTACCGCAGCCGCGATGGCGCCGAGTACGCCGGGCCCGAGAATCAGCCCGATGGCGCCGGCCAGAATCGAGGCCGGCAGAAACAGCTTCTGGGCCGGCCCCCAGTGCATACGTACCCATTTGCCGGCGTATAGCAAAATCGCCAGCATGAGTAAGGAAAAACCAATCTGATCGGCCGTCATGAAGCCCCCTGTTTTATCGATGTACTTGTTGTTGTCTTGATTGCGTTGGAATCCGGCCTGCCAACGGCTCGGCCCGCAAGCCGTCGT
The DNA here is from genome assembly GCF_000215955.2 of Salinisphaera shabanensis E1L3A. GTDB lineage: Bacteria > Pseudomonadota > Gammaproteobacteria > Nevskiales > Salinisphaeraceae > Salinisphaera > Salinisphaera shabanensis. Next base: position 61,225 of record NZ_AFNV02000012.1, on the reverse strand, counting down.
CGGTGCGGGCGCCCCCTGGCTACCAGCGTAGTCCGTTCCAGGGCGCAGGCAAACGCAGTTTTCGTGCCGATGGGGCCGATTGATACTGGGTGACTATGGGCGCCGATTTTATGCGTCCGTAACTCGATAAAAATACAAGGGTTTTCTTCTTGCTTTTTCAGGCGTCGTTGATCGCGGCAGCGAGTTCTTCTTTAGTCATACGGCTACGTCCCGGGATATCCAGCTGCTGGGCGCGATCGTAGAGCTCATCGCGCGTCATATCGGTGCTTGGTTGGTCGCCGCCGCTCTTTTTCTGCGCTTTCTTCTTCGATTTCCGCGGCTTGCTCTTGCGCTTCTTCCCGTTATTTTTCTTGTGCTTGTCGCTGCCCGAGTCGCCGCTCTTTTGTTCCAGGCTCTGCTTGAGCACGGCCATGAGATCGACCGGCTCTTCGTCGCTGTCGGCATCCTCGATATCGTCGTCTTCGGCCTCGTGGATCACGTCCTCGTCGGCTTCGAGCTTGTCGTCCACGCGCTCGCGAATACGTTCCGAGCGCACATCGGTGAGTGCGTCGCGATCCAGAGTCTTGCGCCCGTTCGCCTCGATCGACTTGACCATCTTCTTCGTGAGGTCGTTATCGGCATCGATCGACTCGGGCAGGCCGATATCGGCCGGGGTGCGCAGCTCCTCGGCAAACCGCAGAATCTCGGCCCGCAGAATGCCCTGGTGCGACAAAATCGCCAGCAGGTATTCCTTGCCGCGGATCACGCAGGTGGCAATGCCCGCCCGCTCGCTGTCTTCCATGCTCTGGGCCAGAAGCCGGTAGGGCTTGATCGCGCCCTGGTTCGGCGCCAGGAAGTAGGCGCGCTGGAAGAACATCGGATCGATCTGGTCCACCGGCACGAAACGGCGCAGGTCGATCTCCTGCGATTTCTCCGGGGCAATGGCGTCGAGCTCCTCGTTTTCCACCACCACGAACTGGTCTTTCTCGACCTCGTAGCCGCGCACGATCTCGTCGGATTCCAGCGCGATCTCCTCGGCCGGGCAGAAATAGCGCTTGGCCAGCGGCTCGCCGTCGTGATCAACCATACGCAGCTTCACGCGCTTGGAGCGCGTGGCCACGTACAGGCTCACCGGCAGGCTCACCAGCCCGAAGGTGATCGTGCCGGACCAGAACGGGCGCGGGCCGTGGTGCTCGGCCTCGTGGTAGTCCTTGTCGTCTTTGTCGTCCTGCTTTTGCTTAGGCACTCTTGCGCTCGCGCTTCAGGCTGGCTTCCAGGGCCTCGGCCACGTTGTCCGACGGCTCGCGCTGCTTGATCGGCGTGAGCTTGACGCTCTCGCCGCGTCGTTTGGTCTCGATGAGATCGAGAATGCGTTCGCGGTGGCTGTTCTCGTAGTCCGCCGGGTCGAAATCCTCGGCGAGCATGTCGATGAGCTGCGCCGCCATGTCCTGTTCCTTGTCATCGAGCTTGCGCCCGCTCGGCGCCTTCAACTCGTCGATGGACACGACTTCGCCGTCATGGCGCAACGACACCATCACCGGATAGCCGTGGTACAGCCGCAGTGCGCCCACGTAGGTCTTCTTGCGCATCACCCAGCGGGCCACGCCTTCGCGGCCGGTCTGTTCGAGCGCTTTGATGAGCGCGCCATAGCTCGCCTCGTCCCCGTCCGGGCCGAGATAGTAGGGGCGCAGATACCAACGATGGTCGATCACCCCCGCCGGCAGAAAATGCAGGATATCGATCTCGCGAGAGGCCTCCGGCTCGATCGCGTCGAAGTCCTCTTCGTCGAGCACCACCCAGTCATGATCCTCGGTCACATACGCATACTGCGCCTCGGACTGGGCGACCACGTCATCCGTTTCCGGATTCACCATCGCCTGCTTCACCGGCACCTGGTCTTTCTCATGCAGCAGCCGGAAATGCACGCTCTTGTCGGCCACCGCCGCATAGAACTTCACCGGCACGCGCATGCCGCCGAAATGAATCGCACCTTTCCACATCGCTCGGGCGGTCATGGGCTCGTCTCGCTGTTGGCCGGGAAGGCTTTCAACTGACTATGACGGAAAACCGGGGAAGACACAGTCCGCAAATGAACGCAGATGGACGCGAATTTATTTGAGACTAGGTTGGGGTGCTGAAGGGACGTTGTGGGGGAGGGGGCGGTGGCGCCCATGAGATGCGGAACTCGCGTTTGTTGGGCTGTATCTGCACGTTAGTATTATTTGTAACCGGGGTCAGCTATGGCGTCGCATGCTATGCGAGACTTGGATTTTCTCCATATTGCGGACTCTTGGAGAGTCGATTGCACCTACGATAGGTGGCAAACTTTTTTGGGGCCAGTTCATGAGCGAGCTTTCCGGCGAAGAACTACAACGCGCGATCTATCCTTTTCTCCAGGCCCTCAACGATGGAGCCGAGTTAACCTCGAGCGAGAAACGCCGACTCTCGAACATTCTCGAGGATAGTTACAACTTCATCGCTGGCGCGCTAGCAAAACCGAACTTGTTCGTCGCCGCAGCTCAAGAGCAATCTCGTATAAAAGCAATAGAGCGTGAACGTGCCGACCAAGCGAAGGAGCGCGAAACAGAACAGCGCAACCTAGATGCACACAAGAAATTTGTTGAACAGACGTTCAAGAATGCAGACCACTATTTCCGCGGTGTTCAGCTTGCGGGCTACGCCGCATTCTTTGGTCTTTGGAACTTGACGACCTCGGCTCATCATGTACTAGCCACGCTTGCTGCACTATCTATGCTTATCTCAGCGGTGGCGTTCATCACATGGGAGTCTGCGCGTGCAACTGCATTGTCGTTCGCATTGAGAAAGCATGCGAAAATGAGTTTTTCGACAGTAGAAGAGTTCGTCGACTCCCGGAAGAGCGGGTGGTTTGAAAGATTCACCAATTCACGTGCGATCGCCAACACACGATTCGGCTTTTGGATAGCCGCAGTGATACCCGGTTCTCTAGGTCTTATCTTGCTTGCTAGTCAACTCGTTAGCGATTTAGCGTCAAGCCTGTGACTTTTCTTGGGACCTAAAGGGGACAGACACTTCTCCCTTCCCTCGAGCAATTGAGCAATTCTCTAATAGGTATGGCTAAAACAGCTCGATACTGCCCGGATAGCTCGTCAAGACACTATCACTGGTACACAGCGTCAGGTCTTCGACCTGCGCCTGTGCCACCAGGATTCGATCGAACGGATCTTTGTGAATATCGGGCAGATTAGCGATGGCGGCGGCATGGCGGCCGCTGATTGGCAGTTCGTCGTAGCCGTTCTCGAACAGGGCGCGGCGGAGCCGTCCAGCGGAAACCTTGAAGTCGGGCCGATTGAGTCCGGCCTTGATCGCTACTTCCCATATGCTGGCAGCGCTGAATAGCAGCTGGTTTGCTTCATCCTGAATGAGGTCGGCCGCTCTTGGCGGTAGCCGGTTAGAACCGGCGGCGGCCCAGAGCAGCAGGTGTGTATCCAGCAGGAAGATCACGATTGGTCGTAGAACGTGTCTTCGATAGCTTCCTTACCCAGCTCGTTGAAGTCATCGGGCACGTCGAACTCGCCGGCCATGAAGCCGATGCGCGAAGGCGTTTTATCGTCGAAGGCTGTTAGGGCGCTGACTTTCACCAGCGGCTTGCCGGCCTTGGCAATAATGAAGGGCTCACCGTTTGCAGCGTCTTCGATAAGGCGTGAGAGATGGGTTTTGGCTTCGTGGATATTGAAGGTGTTCATGCCGTGCTCCGGTTGAACTAAGTTAAGTTAGTTTAATCCCGGGTGGTGCGGTAGACAAGGCGCTGGGAAGTCCGGTAACGGTCTGGTCATCCGTGTTCGGTGGCTCGATTTATCTGTCTCGACGTCGACGGTGCGTTTGGCACCGTCCGATCGTCGCGATACAGATACAGCCTCAGAGTTCGAACCTTGCTACGGAGCCCTTCCGAACGCTGGAACCAATTCGCGTTAATTCGCGTTAATTCGCGTTCATTTGCGGATAATTTCCAGCAAGGACTGGCCGCCGAAGCCGTCGTTAGCCTCTTTAACTGACCGCATCCTGCATCGCTTTGGTGATCCGCTTGCTAGCCTCGCCGAGGTGAAGCCAGGGATCTTTCTCCAGGTTCTGCAGCCGCTGCAGTACGCGCTGAATATCGTAGTGATCCGGGCTGTTTAGGTCGGCCAGCTCGTCCCAACGAATCGGCACGGCAATGGTCGGCGTGGCGTGGGCGCGGGGCGAGTAGCTGGCGATGGCGGTCGCGCCGCGGCCGTTACGCAGGTAGTCGAGGAATATCTTGCCGCGGCGTTTGTGTTTGGCCATGTTCGTGGTCAGGCGTTTGGGTTCGCGGGCGGCGAAGGTTTGGCAGACGGCGCGGGCGAAGGCTTTGGCGTCGTCCCAGTTCGTGCGGCGTTCGATGGGGACGACCAGGTGCAGGCCCTTGCCGCCGGTGGTGCGCAGGAAAGCGGTCAGCTCTAGTTCTTCGAGATAGGCACGCAGGTCGCGGGCGATACGGCAGGTTTCCGCCCATTCGACGTCGGTATGCGGGTCCAGGTCGAAGACGAGCTGATCGGGGCGTTCGACGTTGTCGATACGCGCGCCCCAGGGGTGGATTTCCAGCACGCCGGCTTGAACGAGGGCGACCAGGTCGGCCGCGTCGCGTACATAGACATAATCCTGCGTGTCGTCGGACGCTTTTTTATCCGCAATGGCGACGGTCGGCAGGCTGTCCGGGAAGGCCGTCCGCGGGTGCTTCTGGAAAAAGCATTCACCGTGCTGGCCGTCGGGGCAGCGCAGCAGCGACAGCGGGCGCTCGGCGATATGCGGGAGAATCCAGTCCGCGATGGCGACGAAGTAGCGGGCGAGTTCGATCTTGGTGAGCCCGGTTTCCGGGTAGACCACGCGATCCGGGTGGGTCAGGCGGATGCCTTCGAGTTTGACGGCGCGGCGTTTTCGGTTGGCGTTCTCGCTGCGGGGCAGTTTCTTTGGGCCGGTCGATTCGCCGTTGTGCTCTGGCGCGGCGTGCGGGCCGGCGCCGATTGAATCGGCATCGCGATCCTCGCGCAGGCCGCGAAAGCTGGGGTGGCGGAGTACGCCGCTGGCCGTGCGTTCGGTAAACGTGACGTCGACCACCAGTTCGGGGCGGACCCAGTGGGCGGTGTCGGCGTCCGGAACGGGCTCGACGAAGGGGCGTTTGGACACGCCGAGTTGGTCGAGCCGCGAGGAAATATCTTCGATCTGGAGGTCCGAAAAGCCGGTGCCGACCCGCCCGGCATAGGCGAAGCGGCCCTGCTCGTCGTACGTGCCGAGCAGCAGCGAGCCGAAGCCGGCACGCGAGCCCGAAGGTTCGGTATAGCCGCCGACCACGAAGCTGTCGTCATGGCTGGTCTTGATCTTGCGCCACTGTTTGCTGCGCCCGCCGCTGTAGGCGCCGTCGGCGCGTTTGCTGATGATGCCTTCCAGCCCGCTCGCGCTGGCCTGTTCGAAAAACGCCGGGCCCTGGCCCTGGATATGGTCGGTATAGCGCAGCGCCCGGTTGGCCTCGGCCGCGTCGCAGAGCTTTTGGAGCAGGCGTTTGCGTTCGACCAGCGCGACCTTTTTTAGGTCGTGCTCGCCGGCGTGGAGCAGGTCGAACACCTGGTAGACGAGCCGGTCGGTACGACGGTTGGCGATGGCATCCTGGAGTGGGCCGAAGCGGCTGATGCCGTCGCGATCGAGGGCGACGATTTCGCCGTCGAGTAGGGCGTGATCGATGGGCAGGGCTTCGACGGCGCGGCGCGTGGCCCCGAAGCGCTCGGTCCAGTCCTTGCCGTTGCGGGTGAGCAGCGTTGCGCGCCCGTTCTCCAGGCGCGCGAGGATGCGATAGCCGTCGAACTTGATTTCGTGCAGCCAGTCGTCGCCGGCGGGGGCTTTGTCCGACAAGGTAGCCAGCCGCGGCTTGGGCGTGCGGGCCAGCGCGCGTTTACGGGCGCCGTGGAGCGCGCCGGGGTCGAGATCGAGCGTGGGGGCAGGCGTTTGTGGTTCGTGGTTGGCGGCCGCGCCGTCGGCGATTTCGGCCATCGTGCGGCCGGTGGCCACACTCGTATCGGCCTCGTCGGGTTCGTCGATGGGTTGGTGCTTGTCGCGGCGCTTGATGAGCAGCCAGTTCTTGCCGCCGTCCCCGGCCTTGCCACCCATCTGGGCAAGCGTCCAATGCCCGGCCAGTTTTTCGCCGGCGAGTTCGAAATCGATGCGGTCTTTCTTGCGTTGGCTGGTTTCGCGCCACAGGCCGGCGTCCCAGATCATGACCGTGCCGCCGCCGTACTGTTTTTTCGGGATCGTGCCTTCGAAATCGCCGTAGTCGAGCGGGTGATCCTCGACTGCAACGGCAAGGCGTTTTTCGCCCGGTTTCAGGCTCGGGCCCTTGGGCAGCGCCCAGCTGCGCAGCACACCGTCTTCTTCCAGGCGCAGGTCGAAATGCAGATGCGAGGCGGCGTGCTTGTGCACGACAAAGCGCGGCCACTCGCTGGCGGGACTGTGATCGTCGCCCGCGGGTTCGCGGCTGCGGGTGAAATCGCGCTTGTTGCGGTAGTCGTCGAGCCGGCTCACGCCAAGCTCGCAGGACAGGTCAAACGACAACGCATGAGCAGGCGTCGTGGCCGAAAATTCTGGGGTCGACCATAGCAGGCTGGCAGCTAGCTGCCATGCGGCGGACTACGCAGTATCGGCGATGGCGACAAAGCCCGCGTCGATCGCCTCGGCCAGGGCGAACGGCGCGATCTCGATTTCCAGTCCGCGCCGGCCACCGCTGATGAAGATCGTGTCGAATGCAATCGCGGACTCGTCGATGAAGCTGGCCAGCGCCTTCTTCTGGCCCAGCGGGCTGACGCCGCCAAGCACGTAGCCCGTGGTCTTTTCGACCTTCGCGCGGTCGGCCATGAAGGCTTTCTTGGCATGCGCGGCAGCCGCGAGGCTTTTCATGTGCAGCCGCCCGGAGACGGGCACGATGGCCACCACGAGTGCGTGGTTGTCGAGTTCGGCGACCAGCGTCTTGAACACCTGCTCGGGCGCGACGCCGAGCTGTTGCGAGGCGTCGATGCCGTAATCGCTATGGGCGGTGGTGTGCTCGTACTGATGCAGCTGGTAGGGGACGTTCTGTTCGTCCAGAAGTTGAGTCGCGGGTGTCATGCGTACCGTGAATTAGGTTTCATCGGATGTTTACGGTGGTGTTCCGCGGTCGCGCCAATAGCCGGGGCGTCGGGAATGATGGGCCAGAGCGAAAACAACGATTGCGCTGTCTGTCGCCCGATACACCAGGGCAAAGGGGAAATCTCGTAAATACATGCGACGCGTATTTGCAGCGCTCGGGCTTCCCGACTCGGGGAAGGCGACCGCTCGCTGCAGTACCTCTTCGACCTCCCGGCTAAAGCGCCGTGCCAGCTCCGGGTCAATGTCTCGATAGTAGGCCAACGCCGCGAGGAACTCGTCCCGCGCCGCAGCTATAAACCGTGTGGGTTTCACCGCACGAGGCGGCGCGCTTCGGCAAACACATCGGCGGCAGGCTGGCTTGATACTTCGCCGCGGTCGAACGCCGCAACCCGCGCTTCGATCTCCCGATTCCAGTCGGCTTCCACGGTCGAAACGGGAGGCTGGATCGACTCCAGCAGTAATTCGGCCAGGCGAGCACGCTCGGCCGTGCTTAAGGCCCTGGCCTGACGTTCGAGATCATCGAGCGAATTCATCGTGGCCTCCTGGGGACGATAGTTTCGAGTCGTGAGCTACTCGTCTGCGTGCCGTTTGCGATCGTCGCTGAGGCAAACGCGCGACCTGTTCAAGGATAAAGCATGTCGTATAAACCGCGCATACGCGCCGAAGCTCACCCCCCGATATACGACATCTCCACCTTGCCATCGGCATCGCCACGCCGGTTGGCGGTTTCTTCGCCGCGCTGCTCCGAATAGCGGTCGTCGCGGGCGGCCCAGATGCCGGAGAGTAGCGCGCGCAGCTCGTCATCACTTGCGCCCGAGCGCAGCGGGGTACGCAGGTCGCGCCCGTGTACGCCGAACAGGCAGGTATAGAGTTCGCCGATGGCGGACAGGCGTGCGCGGGTGCAGCCACCGCAGAACGGCTGCGATACCGAGGCAATAATGCCGATCTCGCCGGCGCCGTCGTCGTAGACCCAGCGGTTGGCGGTTTCGCCGGGCACGTTCGCGGGTAGGCGGCTGATGGCGTGACGCGTACGGATCGTTTCGACGATCTCGCGGGCGGGGACGACTTCTTCCATGCGCCAGCCGTTGGAGGTGCCCACGTCCATGAATTCGATGAAGCGCAGCACCACGTCCGAGTGTCGGAAGTATTCGGCCATCGGCAGGATCTGGTCTTCGTTGACGCCGCGCTGAATCACGCAGTTGACCTTCACCGGCGTCAAGCCGGCGGCCTTGGCGTTGTCGATGGCGGTGAGCACTTTCGAGGCGGGATAGCCCACATCGTTGATGGCCTTGAAGACGTCGTCGTCGATGGCGTCGAGGCTGAGGGTGACGCGGTTTACGCCGGCGGCTTTCAATTCACGGGCGCGCTGTTCGGTGAGCAGCGAGCCGTTGGTGGTCAGGCAGATATCGTCGATGCCGTCGATCGCCGCCAGCCGTGCAATCAGCACGTCGATATCGCGGCGCAGCAGTGGTTCGCCGCCGGTCAGGCGCAGTTTGGTGACGCCCAGGCCGGCTGCAATACGCGCCAGGCGTTCGATTTCTTCGAAATCCAGCAGCTCGCGGCGCGGCAAGAACAGATGCTCGCTGCCGAACAGCTCGCGCGGCATGCAGTAGGTGCAGCGAAAGTTGCAGCGGTCGGTCAGCGAGATGCGCAGATCCTGCAGCGGCCGCGCATACCGGTCGGTGACGCCGGGCGTGGTTTGATCGGGTGGGTGGTTCTGGCTGGCCATGACGTCATAATCAGGGTTACGCGCGCCAGTCTCAAGCGCGGGCCATAACGAAGTGTTCGGGCTTGGCCGGTTGATCGTGCAACTTGTGTATTCGCGTGCCGGGGATGGGAATGCGAATATCATTCGGTAGCGGCCCGGACCGTTGGAGCGTGCAACCGCCGGCCTCATCCTTTCGTAGTATGGTGTGCGCGCGATGCTCGCGATCGCGCCCGACGTGCCCCTGCAGGAGTTTTCCATGGCGCTCGATGCAGAAATCCTGTCGCGGATTCAGTTCGCGTTCGTGGTTTCGTTCCACATCCTGTTCCCGGCTTTCACCATCGGCCTGGCGAGCTGGCTGGCGATGTGCGAAGGCATGCATCTGTTCACCGGGCGCGACGTGTTTCGCCGCCTGTATCAATTCTGGGTGAAGATTTTCGCCGTATCGTTCGGCATGGGTGTGGTGTCCGGCATCGTGATGAGCTTCCAGTTCGGCACGAACTGGTCGGTATTCGCCGAAGCCACGGCACCGGTGCTCGGGCCACTGCTGTCCTATGAGGTGCTGACTGCCTTTTTCCTGGAGGCGACCTTCCTCGGCATCATGCTGTTTGGCTGGAACAAGGTCGGTCCGAAGCTGCATTTCTTTGCTACCGCCATGGTCGCCTTCGGCACCATGTTGTCGGCGTTCTGGATTCTATCGGCCAACTCCTGGATGCATACGCCGGCCGGTTACGAGTTGCGCAACGGCGTGTTCTATCCCACCGACTGGTGGGCAATCGTGTTCAATCCGTCGTTCCCTTATCGACTCGTGCACATGGTGCTGGCGGCGTATCTGACCACGGCGTTCGTGATTCTGGGCGTCGGTGCGTGGTATCGATTGAAAGGCACCGCGCATGAAGCCGCGCGGGTGATGCTGGTCATGGGGGTGGCATTCGTATCGATCGTCACGCCGCTGCAGATCGTCGCCGGCGATTTTCATGGCCTGAATACGCTCGAGCATCAACCGGCCAAGATCGCCGCGCTCGAGGCGCACTGGGAAACCGAACAGGGCGCGGCGCTGGCGTTGTTCGCCTGGCCGGATGAAGCCGCAGAGACCAACCATTACGAGATATCCGTGCCGAATATGGCGAGCCTCATTCTCATGCACGAATGGAATGGCGAGCTGGTCGGGCTGAAGGATTTCGCCAGGGACGAACGCCCGCCGGTGGCGCCCATCTTCTTTTCGTTCCGGCTCATGGTCGGCTTGGGCATTCTCATGCTCATCGCCGGCGTGGCGGGGCTGTGGCTGGCACTGCGGGGCCGCCTGTTCGATGCGCGTGGCTACCATCGCTATCTGGTGGCGATGGCGCCGTCGGGCTTTCTGGCGGTGCTGGCCGGTTGGTTCACTACGGAAATCGGGCGCCAGCCCTATACGGTTTACGGTCTGTTACGGACCGCCGACTCGCTGTCGCCGGTTGCTGCACCCAGCGTGGCGGCCACGCTGATCACCTTCGTGATTGTTTACGGCATCGTATTTGGGGCGGGGTTGTACTACATCATGCGCGTGATTCGGACCGGGCCCGAGAAGGTCCCGACACAGCCCGTGCCCGATCCGTACGCCACGCCGGCACGGCCGCTGTCGTACCCGAATGAACCGGTCGGAGAAGAATGATGGAGAGCATCGAAATTCTGCCGCTGATCTGGTTTGCCGTCATCGCCTTCGGCGTATTCATGTACGTGCTGCTGGACGGTTTCGTGCTGGGCATCGGCATTCTGTGCGGCGTGGCCTATGGCGAAGCCGAGCGCGACATCATGATGAACTCGGTCGCGCCTATCTGGGACGGCAATGAAACCTGGCTGGTGCTGGGTGGCGTAGCGCTGCTGGCCGCATTTCCGCCGGCCTATACGGTATTGCTGCCGGCGCTGTATCTGCCGCTGACCGGCATGCTCATCGCGCTGATCTTTCGCGGCGTGGCATTCGAGTTCCGCTTCAAGGCGCGCCGCAAGCTGGGCTGGAATCTCGCCTTCACGCTGGGGTCGCTGGTTGCGACGTTCTTCCAGGGGGTGACGCTCGGCGCGATCGTGCAAGGTATAGAAGCCAATGGCGCACAGTATGTGGGGGGCGCGTTCGACTGGTTCTCCGGTTTCACCATGCTGACCGGCGTTGCATTGATCGCCGGCTATGCACTGCTGGGCGCGACCTGGGTGGTGATGAAAACCACCGGTCTTTTGCAGGATCGAGCCTATGGCTGGTCGCGGGCGTTGCTGACCGCGGTGATCGTGTTCATGGCGCTGGTCAGCGTGTACGTGCCATTTCTCGACGGCGACTATGCCGAACGCTGGTTCGGTTTCCCGCACGCGCTGTTGCTCGTGCCGTTTCCGCTGTTGGGTGTCGTGGTTTCGTATTTCCTATACCGCAGCGTGGCCGAGCGCCGTGAGTACTGGCCGTTTCTGCTGTCGCTGGGCATGTTCGCGGTGGGCTATGGCGGGCTGGCAGCCAGCTTCTGGCCGCATATCATTCCGCCGCATCTGACTATCTGGAACGCCGCGTCGCCGCCGGAGACGCAGAGCTTTCTGATCGTTGGTCTGGTGATTCTGTTGCCATTCATACTGTTCTACACGGCCTGGTCGTACTGGATTTTTCGCGGCAAGGCCGGTCGTGATATGGGCTATCACTAGCCTGGGTCTCGCAAGGAGCCGCCATGCGTGAAACGCCGCGTCGTCTTCTTTGGTTCGTCGGGTTGGGTGCCGTCAGTCTTCTGGCCTGGGGCGCTGCGGCGTTCCTGTTTCGAGAAGTCATCTTTTTCGTGCTTGAGCATTAGCTGGCTTACGCGAGCGTACGATTGACGCGCGCTTCGGCCGCGCGCGATGTTCTAATACGTGCATGAATGCTGCCCATGCTGCGGGCCAGCGCTGGACGCTGGCCGATCTCATCGATTTCGAGACCCTGTTGGCCGGCGTCGACGAGACGGCGCTCGAACATGATCGGCTGATATTCAACCGCGATATCCGGCCCGACTTGCCCCATGGCGATGAGCGCGCTCGCCGGCGTGCGGGTTTGCGTGCGTGGTTGGTGTATCGGCGTGAGGCCGGAGCGATCGAAACCGGATCGTTCTGGCAACAAGGGCTGCGCCTGGTCCAGGTCGCTTTGTTGGTTGGCATGGCCTCGATCGGCTTCGCGTTGGTGGCTGGCCTGTGTGCGGGCGCGAATCCCGGCGTGCACGTCATTCTGTTTTTCGGGGTAACGTTGGTGCTGCCCTGGCTGGTGTTCGCGCTGTTCATGTTCGCCCGCTTTCTAGGCAGTGGTTCATCGACGCTGCTCGCTCGCTGCGCGGGCCGGGTGATGTCGTTGGCGGCGCCTTCGCGCGGCGAAGACAGCCGGCAACGGCTTCGATTGCTACGTGAGCGTCTAACCGATGCCGCTGTGCCGCGTCGTGCATTGCAGGCCGCGCTCGCGCGCACGCTGCAGATCGGCGCGGTCGGTTTCAATATCGGATTGGTATTGGCGTTCGTGGGTTCGTTGTTGGTGTTTGATGTGCGCTTCTACTGGGAAGCTACCCCGCAGACGAGCGGGCTGGTGGCGTCGGCGACCGGCGTCGTTGCGGCGCCCTGGCGCGGTGTCTGGCCAGCGGCAGCGCCGACGGCCGCGGAGATCGAAGCCAGTCGTGCACGCTATGTCGATGGTAGCCGACGCGTGCCGGCAACGCCGGCGAGTACGGCCGTGTGGTGGCGGTTTTTACTCATGTCGTTACTGGTATGGGGACTACTGGCGCGTGTGCTGCTGGTGTTGTGCTACGCCGGGATCGAACGGCGCGCGCTCGCCGCACTGGATTTTCAATCGCCGCGTCATCGAAGTCTCTGGCGAGCACTGACGCGCATCGAACGCGGCGCAGTGGCGGCACCCGTGGCCGACAGTGCGCTGGTGCTCGATGTCGGTGGTAGCGGTATATCGGCCGCCTCGATTCGTGGTTTTCTGTTGCGCTCGCTGCGGGTGAATCCGCACGAAGAGCAGCGGATCGGCGTGCTCGACGAGGCTGCCGAAGCTGCGGCTGATACGGCGCTGGCGGCGCAGCCCGACCACGTTGTACTCGCTGCGGAGGACTGGGGTTTGTCGCCGCGTCAGGTCGGCGCGTTGCATGCGCGCGTGCGCAAGGCGGTCGGTTCGCAGACGCCGGTAACGTGGCTGATCTTCACCCGCGCCGAGCGCGGCCCCGGCGCACCGGATTCAGACCATTTGCAGCGCTGGACCCGTTTTATCGACGGCCTGCGCGATCCCGCGGCCGAAATCGTCGCCTACGACCCGGGTCTTTGATATGGCGATGCGTACGACCCAACCCGCCGAGTGGGTAGTCGCCGACATTCCCTGTTTTGCCGTGGTGGGCAAGGTGAACATGGGCAAGTCCGCGGTGCTTGCGACCCTGCTGGAAGAAGACGACGACCGCATCATCCGCATTTCCCCCGAGCCGGGCGAAACGACCCGTTGTCAGCGTCTGTCGCTGGTGCTCGATGGCGCCGAGCGGCTGCGTTTCATCGATACGCCCGGTTTTCAGCAACCGATCGAGGCGCTACGCGCGATCCGGGCGCTGCACGGTGGTCAAACCGGCACGCCGGGCCTGGCCACGTTGCAGGCGTTCGTCGACGAATATCAAGACACCGGCGCGTTCGAGGACGAATGCCGGCTGTTGGAACCACTGCTCCAGGGCGCCGGCATTCTGTATGTGATCGATCCGGGCGTGCCGGTCTACGACAGCTTTCTTGCCGAGATCGAGATCCTGCGGTTTTCCGGGCGCGCGCGCCTGGCGCTGCTCAATCAGCGCGGCGAAGATGGCGGTGCGCGCGAAGCCGAATGGCGTGAGCATCTCGGCAAGGCTTTCAATCTGGTGCGCGTATTCGATGCGCATCGCGCGCGCTTTGCCACACGACGCGATCTGCTTGCCGCGCTCAACCAGATCGACGAGCGCGACCGCGCCCATCTGGAAACCACCACGGCGCTACTCGACGCCGAGTGGCAGCAGCGTCGCGAAGAGGCCGCCGAACGTATTCAGAACTTTCTTCGGAGCGCGCTCAAACTGCGCGAACGGGGGCACTACGGCGAAGATGCGCCGGCCGCCGAGGCCGCCAAGCGCGCGGCAATAAAGCAGGCCAGCCGCCGCTACTTCGATCGCATCGCCGCGCTCGAGCGAGAGGCCGCGAACGATCTGCTCGCGTTGTATCGCCATACCGCGATCCAGGCCGAAGCGATGACCGGCTTCAGTGAAGATCTGGATTTGGCCAGCGACGAAACCTGGCGCCGGCTGGGGCTCACACGCCAACAGCTGACATTCGTTGGCGCAGCCGTGGGCGCGAGTGCCGGTATCGGTGTCGATGCGGCCACGTTCGGGCATTCGCTGGGCATCGGTGCGTTGCTCGGCGGGCTGGGTGGTGGCGCACTCGCCTTTTTCAAGGGCGACGCCATCCCCACGCTAAGGCTCGATCTAGCCCGTATCGGCCCGCTCGGTGGCCAGCGCATTACCGTCGGTCCACCACGCAATCCGAATTTCGCGTGGGTACTGCTGGATTCGCTCCTGATCCGCTATCGCCAGATTCTGTCGCGGGCACATGCAAGGCGCGGCGATGCGCTGGCAAGCGATGACGAGCCTTCGGCGAGTATCGCGCGTGCGCTGCCCGGAGAGCGCCAGAAGGCGCTCGCCCGCTGGTTTCGCAGCCTCGCCAAATCGGACGACAACGACGAACGCGCCCAGGCCGCTTGGCGTGCGCTCTTGGATACCCTGGCTGCCATTGAAGATGAGCTATAGCGCAAGCGCTTACGCTAGCGGGTTGGAGTTGGAGGTCGGGCGCCCGGGTGCCGATCTGGGCGAGGTGCCAGTGGTGTTCGTGGTGGCTCGTGCCGGCGCTGATGTCGATGCCGAACGCCTCCGCGACGCGGTCGTCACGCGGTTATCGCGTATCCATCGGCCGGAGGCGGTGATGGTGGTCGATCGGCTGCCTGAAAACGCGGTAGGAAAATTGGACCGCAAGGCACTGACCCGGCGCGTTGCCGACCAAGTCGAGGAGAGCGTCTGAGGCGAGCGCTCTCCTCGGGGCCAATCAGTCGCTGGCGCTGGCCTGCTGCTCGACGACCTGACGAATCTTGTCGTAACCGACCACACCGGAAAACATCTGGTCGCCTACGATCACGGTCGGCGTGGCACGCAGGCTGATGGCCTTGCCGGCATCCTGATTGCGCGCGATCACGTCGTCGGGTCCGCCCTGGGTCATGCAGGCTTCCAGGCGCCGGGCATTCACGCCGGATTCGACGGCCATGTCCAGAAACATCGAGGTCGGGTCGTCGCGCTGCGACCAGTCGCGCTGGGTTTCGAACAGACGATCGTGATACGACCAGAATTTGTCTTGACGTGCTGCGCAACGCGCGGCGACCGCGGCTTCCTGTGCGTGCGCATGCATGGGCAGCGGGAAATCGAAGAACACGAAACGCGCCTGTCCCGATTCGACGAGTTCGTCGCGAATGCGCTGAGCCGTCGGGGCGAATGCGCCGCAGGCGGGGCACTGGTAATCGGCGAACTCGCGAATGGTGACCGGTGCGTCCGGGCTGCCGACCGACTCGCCGATCGCATCGTATTCATTGTCGAATGCGCTCATGGTGTCGGCCGAGAGCGTGCGTGCTTTGTTGTCGCCGCCGGAGGACGCGCGATCGTCGCCACCGCGAAAGCTGATGACCAGAATCGCCAGAATGATCAGAACGCCTAGAATCAGGGCGGGAACGAACAGGGCGCCAAACAGGCTGGAGCGGCCGGTGTTCTGTGGGCTCATACGACGACTCCTCGGGCCGACAGGGTGGGCGACAGGTCCGGATCATACCGTGTGTGCTGTCGCAGGTCAGGCCGGGCGCCCAGTGTTCGACCGAGTTGTATAGAGCGCGCACAAAAAAAAGGAGGGGCGAATAGCCCCTCCTCGACACACGATGATCGCCGGCAATGATCAGTTGCTGGCGTCTTCGGCCGCGTCCTGTGTTTCGTCTGCGGCATTGTCGGTGGCATCGCCGGTCTCGTCGGCTGCGCCGCCGATGGCGTCACGCGTATCGTCGATGAGTTCCGTTGTGCCGTCCTTGATGCGCGTCCACGCGCTGTTTGCAGACTGCTTGGTCTGGTCCCAGGCATCGGCTGCCTGACTCTGCGTGTTGTTCCACCAGGAGTCGTTGTAGACCGGATAGCTGCTCAAGGCCTGGCCGTCGGCCATCAAGGTAATGCGGTACTGCGGTTCGGTGGCCTTTTCTCCCTGCATCGTTTCGACACTGAGCTGGTCAGGCGATACGACATAGGATTTGCCATCCATTCCGAAGTTGTTTTCCGTCTCGACCACGAACGACTTGATCGTCATGTTGTTGTCGAGGATAACGTCGTCGATCTCGCCGACCTGCTTGTCCGAGCCCTGGGCGTAGACCTCGGCGTCCAGCAGCTGATCCGCGGAATAAAGGCCGTCCGGCTTCTGCTGCGCCAGCGCGAAGGTGCTGGTTGCAGCCAGCGTGATACCGGTCAAAGCAATGGCACTCGTCTTACGTACTGCCATGGTGATGTCCTCGGTTACTTGGAAATACTGGAGCGGATGGTAGGCGCCAAGGCTGAACAAAAACTGAAAATCACGATTTCAGTTTGGTGGGTCGATCCAGCGTTGCGTCCAGTTCGGCCTCGAATCGTTTCAGCAGCGATGTGCTGCTGGCGGTCGAGGCGCGATGCAGGCGCCAGAGCGGGCGGGCCAGTGAAAGCCCGGCAAGCGCGACAAACTGTATCGGGTTGGAGGCGCTGGCCTGCTCGGCTGCGAGGCCGCTAACGCAGGCGAGCCCGGCCCCATGGGCGACCGCACGCACGATTGCGCCGCTGTCATCGATGATCAGATGTGCGGGCGGCGCCGTATAGCCGGCAAGCGCCAGATTTTGTTCGAAGACCGCCCGGGTGCCCGAGCCCGGCTCGCGTGCCACCCAGGCATGACGATCCAGATGGGCAAGCTCGATCGCCTCAATGTCATAGCCGGGCGGGGCGATCACCTGCAGCGTGTCGGTATGCCAGTGGGCGATATCGAGATCGTCGCGCTGGGGCGGACCTTCGATCAGGCCGATATCGGCGTCCAGATTCGCGACACGCGCTTCGGCCTGGGCGCTGTTGCCGGAAAACACGCGTATGTTCAGCTGCGGATGCCTTTGCCGTACTCGAGCCAGGCCGGCAGGCAGTACGTAGCGGGCGATGGTGCTCGAAGCGGCCAGACGGATCGTGCCGCTGAGCACGGCGGAGCCGCCCGGTGATGGCGCGAGACGCTCCGGTAGTTGTGCCAGGGCGTCCATGGGCTCGATCGCGAGTGCGAGCAGCTGGCGCGCGGCGACCGTGGGCTGAATCTCGCGGCCGTGGCGTTCGAACAGCGCGACGCCCAGCGCGTCGGCCAGCTCTGCGATTGCCTGACTGACGGCCGCCTGGCTCAGATGCAAGACATCGGCGGCGCGGCGTACCTGGCCGGTTCGTGCCACCGCAGCGAATATCTCGAGTTGTCGCAATGTGAAGCGCAAACGCTCAGCCACGGGTTTATTGTTCGGCATAGCCAAACTATTAGTTTGATATAAATCGATTTAAATTAATACCGAGCGCGTAGAGCTTTATACAACCACGCAAAAGCCTTGTAATGCGTATGTCATTGTCCGATACATGGGCGCTAGCTTTTCCGGTTCGTCAGGCGACGAATCGATTTGCGCAGATATTGCCTGGTCTGTCGCTCTGTCTGGCCTTGGCAGGCTTGTCCTATGTGATCGCGGCCTGGCCCGTGCTCAACCGTGTCGTGCCATTGAGCGCATTGACGGTCGGCATCCTGGTTGGCGTCGTGCTGCGGCTGTGCGTGGCGTTGCCGGCGCAAGTGGAGCCCGGTATTCGCTGGACGCTGCACTACCTCCTACGAGCCGGGATCGTCTTGCTGGGCTTTCGGGTCGTGGCCCAGGATATGTTGTCGGTTGGTATCGGTGGGCTGACGCTGGTGGCAGTCGCGGTGGGCAGCACCATCGTGTTAGCCGTTGCGCTCGGCCGTGTGCTCGAATTGCCCGACACGCTGAGTGTGCTGGTCGGCTGCGGTACGGGCATCTGTGGCGCCTCGGCGGTCGTCGCGGTCGACGGCGTGATTCGCGCGCGTGAACAGGATGTTGCCTGCGCGATAGCGATGGTCACGGTCTTCGGCACCATAGCGATGTTCGTCTATCCGGCGATCGCGCCGCTTATCGGCTTGAGTGAACCGATGTATTCAGCCTGGGCAGGCAGTTCCATTCACGAAGTCGCCCAGGCGGTGGCTGCCGGGTTCGCGTTCGACGAGACTGCGGGCGTGCACGCGAGCCTTTACAAACTGTCACGGGTGGCGCTGCTGGTACCGGTTTGTGCAGTGCTGGCCCTATGGTGGCGCCAGCGTGCAGCGGCCAGCGGCGAAAGCGATCGCGCAGCGCCATTCCCGTTGTTCGTGGTGTTGTTCGTGATCGTGGTCGGCATCAATTCCCTGGCGAGCATGCCAGCGCCGCTGCACACGGGGCTGCTGCGTTTCGATGCCGCACTGCTGGCTGCGGCCATGGTCGCGATGGGGTTGCAGACCCGCTTGTCTTCGGTGATCGGCCTGGGTTGGCGTCCGCTCGCTCTGGGCCTGGCGGTCGCGATCTGGATCAGTGTGGTGGCCCTGATCGGTGCCGTTCTCATCGGTTGATTCGTTTGCCGGGGCGCCCGCGTGCGTCTTTCAGAATGAATCCAGACGATACGATGACGAGCTGATTTTCGGTCTCCCCGTAGCGGGTCGCGGACACGGCTCAGCAAGGCAGTGAAACCAACGGCACTGTGATCGAAGTGGCGCCATCAGCCCGCGCCAGACATGCAGGACATGTACGCCAGCATCATTTGCGCACGGCGCGCAGGCTTGGCGGGTCTGCCCGCCACCCGCTCAGGGCGCGATGGCCAGTGTAAAAAAGCGAAACCGTTCGCTGTCGTTTTGTTGGCGAAATGGGTACCATTGGTTGCACTGCACAATGATCGTTACACAGGAAATAGCCTGCAACAGATCTGGTGGAACTGACGTAGGAAAGATCGTAGCGTGGGCTACGGCTCGATACGTTGAGCGCGGTCACCCGTTGGAATGCATGTAATGTCTATCGAAACGTTTGGAAGAACGATGCGTCGCCTGCGGGTGCCGCTGATCGTCGCGCTGCCCTTGTTGCTTGGCGGCTGTAGCGCGCAATGGTTTATCGACACCTTCTATCTCAACGAGCTGGTGACGTTCTTCACCGCCGGGCCGGTCGCGGCCTACCAGCGCAACGTCATGTTGTTCACCTTCATGGTGATGCTGTTCGTGCTGGTGCCGGTTGTCGGATTCACGCTTTGGTTTGCCTGGCATTATCGTGCCAACAACAAAAAGAATACCTACACACCGAATTGGCACCACTCGAACCTGCTCGAAGCTTTTCTATGGGGCGGGCCGATCGCGATCATCCTTGTTCTGGCGCTGGTGACCGTCGTCTCTACCTACGATCTCGATCCCTATAAACCGATCGAAGCCGAGAACGACCCGATACGCGTGCAAGCCATCGCCATGGACTGGAAGTGGTTGTTCATCTACCCCGACTACGGCGTGGCTTCGGTCAATGAGATGGCCATGCCGGTGGATACGCCGCTGCAGATCGATCTGACCTCGGCGAGTGTCATGAACGGCTTCATGATTCCGCGGCTGGGCAGCCAGGTCATGGCCATGTCGGGTATGCGTACGCGCTTGCACCTCATGGCGGACGAGAAAGGTGAGTTCTTCGGGAAGAACTACCAGTACAGCGGCGACGGGTTCGCCGATCAACGCTTTACAGCAGAGTCACTGTCCCAGGCCGATTTCGATGGCTGGATCGACAAGGCGCGCAGCTCGGGGCAGCCGCTCGATCTGAGTGCCTATCGCAGCCTGGTCGAGCCCAGCCGCAATGTCGACCCGATTCTATATTCGTCGGTACCGGACGGGTTGTTCGGCTATGTCATGCACCGCTTCCAGGTCGGCGATGGAAAAATTCCGCTTGATGCAGTGCCAAGCGATCTGACCGCCGACGACATTGCCCAGCACGGGCATGCCCACTAGCCCGCCGCGAGCCGGGAGAAGACATGTTTGGAAAACTCACCCTAGACGCCTTCCACCATTCGAGCATGATCATCGTGTTCGCGAATGTGATCATGATCGGCACCGGGCTGGCCGTGGTCGCCGCGCTGACCTATTACCGCAAGTGGGGCTATCTTTACCGCGAGTGGTTCACGACGGTAGACCACAAGAAGATCGGCGTGATCTATATCGTGATCGCCTTGATCTTTTTGCTGCGCGGCTTTATCGACGCGGCCATGGTACGTGCCCAGCAGGCGAGCGCCGGCCCGGGCATGGACGGTTATCTCGAGGCCGCCCATTTCGCGGAGCTGTTCACCGGCCACGGCACCATGATGATTTTCTTCATGGCAATGCCGTTTCTGGTCGGACTGATGAATATCGCGATTCCGCTGCAGATCGGCGCGCGCGACGTGTCTTTTCCGCTGCTCAACGCGATCAGCGTGTGGCTGACCGCAGCCGCTGGTGCGCTGGTGATGATCTCGCTGCTGGTGGGCAGCTTCTCGGAAGCGGGCTGGTCGGGCTATACGCCGTTTTCCGGGCTGGCTCATAGCCCGGGCCCGGGTGTGGATTACTGGATCTGGGCGTTGCAGATATCCGGTATCAGTACCACGCTGACCGGCGTCAATTTCGTGACCACCATACTCAAGAAGCGCGCGCCGGGCATGACGCTCATGCGCATGCCGATGTTTACCTGGACGGTGCTGTGCACGAGCATTCTGATCGTGGTGTCGTTCCCGGCGCTGACCGCGGCCCTGGCCCTGCTCGCGCTCGATCGCTCGGTGGGCACGCACTTCTTCACCAGCATCATGGGTGGCGACCAGATGCTCTACATCAACATGTTCTGGCTGTGGGGCCATCCGGAGGTCTACATTCTGGTGCTGCCGGCCTTCGGCATCTTTTCCGAGGTGGTGACCACCTACTGCAACAAGCGTCTGTTCGGCTACACCTCGATGGTGTGGGCGACCATGGCGATCGCCTTCCTGTCGTTCGGCGTATGGGTGCATCACTTCTACACCATGGGTCAGGATCCGCTGCGCAACTCGATCTTTGGTATCGCCACCATGGTCATCGCGATCCCGACCGGCGTGAAGATCTACGACTGGATCTGGACCATGTTCCGCGGTCGTATCGAGTACAAGCTGCCGATGCTGTGGACCCTGGGCTTTCTGATCACCTTCGTCATGGGCGGCATGTCCGGCGTGCTGCTGGCCATTCCGGGTGCCGACTACAAGATGCACAACAGCCTGTTTCTGGTTGCGCATTTCCACAACGTGCTGATCCCGGGCACGATGTTCGGGCTGCTGGCCGGCTTCTATTACTGGTTCCCGAAGGTGTTCGGTTTCCGTCTCGACGAGAAATGGGGCCGCCATTCCTTCTGGGGCTGGCTCGTGGGCTTCTATGTGGCGTTCGTGCCGTTGTACATGCTCGGTATCATGGGTATGCCGCGGCGCATGGTCACCTATGACAACCCGGCCTGGCATTTCTGGCTGGTGATCGCGGCCATCGGGGCCATCATCGTGGCCTATGGCATCTTCGCCATGTTCATGCAGATCTATGTGAGCTGGCGCGATCGCGAGAAGAATGCCGACCTGACCGGTGATCCCTGGGGCGGGCGTACCCTCGAATGGTCGATCCCGTCGCCGCCGCCGGAATACAACTTCGCGGTGGTGCCTGAAGTGCGTGATCGCGATGCGTTCATGGAAATGAAGGTTAACGACTGGGCCTATCAGCGGCCGTCGGCGTACGAGGATATTCATATGCCGAAGTCGACACCGTTGGCCATCGTGATCGCAGCGCTATCGTTCGTCTTCGGCTTCGCCTACGTCTGGCATATCTGGTGGCTTGCCGGGTTGTGTGTGCTGGGCACTGTAGCCGCGGTGATCGTGCGCAGCTTTAACGACGAGACCGAGTTCGTGATTCCTGCCGCCGAGGTAGAGGCCGATGAAGATGCCTTCCATCGCCGGCTTCAGGACGCTGATGTCTTTGAGCATATGAAGGACATCAAAGAGTATGGCGATGAGCGCACGCCCAACGGCGAGTTCATCGAACCGACAACCCGGGCCACGTCCGGCGTGCCGGGCTGACACGAAAGGTATTCGAGAGGCATAGTTCATGGCGTCAAGCCCATCCCACGATCTAAACCGCGTTCGCGCCGCAGCTCGGGCGGATACTGAAGTCAACTTCGGTTTCTGGGCCTATCTGATGAGCGACGTGGTTCTGTTCTCGATGCTGTTTCTGGCATACGTGAACCTGTCACAGCGATATGCCGGCGGACCGACTCCCGGCGAGATCTTCTCGTTGCATGGCGTGTTTCTCGAAACCATGGCCCTGCTGGCATCCAGTCTCACCTTCGGCTTGGCCATGGTCAGCCTGCACCAGGGTAAGAAGAACCACATCATCGGCTGGCTGCTGGCCACCTTCGTGCTGGGCGCTTTCTTCCTCTGGCACGAAGTCAGCGAGTTCGTGCATATCATCCACGAAGGCGCCTCGTTCGATCGCAGCGGTTTCCTGTCGGCCTATTTCGGGCTGGTGGGCACCCATGGCGCGCACGTGTTCTTTGGCATGATCTGGCTATTGACCATGGTGGCGCAGATCGCGCTGCGCGGGCTTACGCCGGCCATCGGTTCGCGTCTGGCACGGCTGAGCCTGTTCTGGCACTTTCTCGATCTGGTCTGGATCTGCGTGTTCTCGACCGTCTACCTGCCCGGACTGATTCAAGGAGGCAGCGCATGAGCCATTCCGACGACGCCACCCCCGGCCACGCGCCGACCGCGGGCGCCTATATCACGGGTTATCTGCTCGCTCTCGTACTCACGCTGATTCCCTTCGGCGCGGTGTATTACGAGGCGTTCTCGCCTGGTGTGATGCTGCTCGTCATTGCGGTGACGGCCGTCCTGCAGCTAGGCGTGCACCTGCGTTTGTTCCTGCATCTCGATATGTCGCAGGAACAGCGTTGGAATACGATATCGGTGCTGTTCTCGGTGTTTACCATCTTCGTGATGGTGGGCGGTACGCTGTGGCTGTTCTACAGCTTGTATGCACGGCATATGATGGTGGGCTACTGACCGCTGCAGGCCCAGGCCGCCCAGCGCTCGCGTAAAAAAGCCCGTGTCGCATGCGACACGGGCTTTTTCTTTCGTGCCGACCGAGAGTTAATCGTCGGTATCGGTATCGGTATCGGTATCGGTATCGGTATCGGTATCGGCACCGGCGTTGGCCTTGGCCGCCGCCGACGTATCCGACGACACGCCCGTATCGTTGTCCATATCGCCGTTCATAGCGGGTTCGGCCCCGGATGAGGTCGACGTATCGACATCGGTATCCGTATCGACGCCGATCGACGTGCTGCCGCCGGCCTGGCCGCCTACCGTGCCGTCGGTGCCATTCATGCCGCCGGCCGAGCCGGATTGGGTGTTGGCTCCGGTATCGACGCCGACATCGGCGTTCACGCCCGCGTTCGTACCCGTGGCGGTATCCGCATCGGTGGCCGTATCGGCCATTGCGACGCCGCCGGTCAGCGCCAGAGCGGTAGCCGTGGCGATGGCAAATTGCTTGTACATGAGTTCTCCTCGTCGTTTGTAGATCCAGGCGACCGTGCGCCTTCGGTATTCACGGTTACTTTGGCGGCCTGAATCCGCGGTGAACGGGCGCCGGTCGTCTTCGTCGAATGCATGCAGGACAGCCATAGCTCATGCTTGTAACCTTGCGACTTTGGTTTATGGTGCTGTAAGCGAATGTCCATACCCGCTTCCATTCTGGCCATCGCGCTCGGTGCGGCCTGCGGTGCCAATCTGCGCTGGGCGCTGGGTCTTGCACTCAACGCGCTGTTCCCGGCGTTGCCGCCCGGCACGCTCGTAGCAAACCTGCTCGGCGCCGGGCTGATCGGCATGGCCATTGCCACGTTTGCGGCCATGCCGGAGCTTTCGCCGTTCTGGAAACTGGCGATTGTTACCGGCTTCCTCGGCGCACTGACCACGTTTTCAACGTTCTCGGCCGAGATATTCACCCAGATCCAGAGCGGGCGTCTGGGCTGGGCCTTTGTGGGCATCGCCGCGCACGTGGCCGGCTCGCTCGTGATGACCGGTCTGGGCATGGGCGCGGTGGCGTTGTTGCGCCAGATCGGACGATGAACGGGAGCAACAGATTATGAAAGGCTTCGAACTGATCTTCATGGCGCCGCGCTCGCGCCGTCATCACGGTAAGCCGGCACTGGACACGGTGGCGGAGCTTGCACGCGACCAGGGTATCGAGCGCAGCACTCGCCGGGTGGACGCCGAAGGAACGGGTATGAGCGGTCATACCCACTCCGCGCATTTCTTCGAGCAGGCCGATGAGCCGGAAGAGCTGATGTTCGTACTCGACGGTGGCCAGGCCGACACACTCATTCGAAGTGTGGACGAACACGCGGTGCCGGTGTTTTGCGTACGCCGCGCGATCGAGTACTGGCACTTTGGCGAAGAGTGACTGCGGCTGCGACCCTTAAGCTACAACCGGAGCCGGCGCCTGCGCCTGCCTCTCAGCCGGCGTGCTCGCCGCCCTGGTGCAATCGAGCGATCAACCCGGGCAGCTCGTCGAAATGCGTGAAGCGAGTCAGAGCGATCTCCGGATGCGAGCCGATCGCACCGTGCGGGTCGTAGCCCAGCACGTGCATACCGGCGCGATGACCGGCCAGAACACCGGCATCGCTGTCTTCGATAACCACGCAGCGCTCGGGGGCGACATCGAGCGCGGCCGCTGCGGTGAGAAACAGATCGGGCTCGGGCTTCCATACGCCGATGGTATAGGCGCTGAAAACGAAGTCGCCGAAATAGCGGGCCAGATCGGTTGCATCGAGGGCAGCAGCCAGCTTTTTCTCGGGGCCGCTCGATGCGACGCACTTGGGTAGATCGATCGCCTCGATTGCTGCGCGCACGCCCGGCATCGGCTGCAGTTCGCGATAGAACAGGTCGATCATCTGCTGGCGATAACGCGGTGTGAAGTCGGCGGGGATAGTCACGCCGTGGCGCTCGGCCAGCGTATCGATCATCTGTTCGAACTGGCCGCCACGAAATTCCGACTCGATAGCCCGTGCGTCGAGTACGACGCCGTAATCGGCTTCGAACATTTCGGCCACGCCTTGGGCGTTGAGCAGCTCGCTATCGACGAGCGTGCCGTCGCAATCGAAGATAACGGCGTCGACTCGCGACGGCGCGGTGGGGGAGGCGTAGGTCATCGACAAATCTCGAACAGGTATCGGCCGCGGTTGCGGCAGACGGGTTCCCGATCATGGGGGCGAAGTCAGCCGCTAAAACCCGTCTGTGCCCAATCCATTCGGCTGATTGGTCAAACGCCGGTAGCGCCGGTTTTCCTGAACGAACCGCACGCCGCCTATAATCAGGACGAACACGCCGGTACCGCCAAGAACGATACCGCCGACGAGCGCGCTCGGGTGTTCGATCCATTTTGCGAGTATGGCGCCAAGGCCGATCATCGACAGACTCGTACGAATATAAGCCAGCAGCGTGCGCTCGTTGGCCAGCCGCGAACGAGACAGCGCCAGCCAGTCGCGGGCGATGAGCGTATCTGGATCGATGTCGTCGTAGGGTTCGTGTCGACGCATGGGTCAGCCGGTCACACGTACGGTATGGGCGATGATCGCATTGTAGAGGCAGCCATGATCGTTCCATGGAACGGTTTCCGGCTGGACGTGCCCGTTTTCATCGGTCGCACGGATACGAACGACATGTTCGCCGGGGTCGGCCGTCCAGGAAAACACCCAGCGCACGCCGGCCGCGGCGATATTGGGTTCTTCGAGCGTTGCGTTGCGCCACGGGTCGTCGTTGACTGCATACTCGACGCGGGCTACCCGTCCCTCGCCGGAAAAGGCACGCCCCCGTATGGTCCGGGTGCCGGCGCTCAGTTCGGCGTTCCAATCGAGTTCGATCACACTCATAACCGGCATGACCGTAATAGGAATGCCGTCGGCAGGCGGTTGGGGCGGATAGGCCGGCCCGGCGAGTGTGTAGTCACGCGTGTTCCAGTGCGTGTGCAGAGGTTGTGTCGACACCTGGATTTCGCCCAGCCATTTGATGCTGGCTGCGCCCAGCCAGCCCGAAACGACCAGCCGGGCGGGAAAGCCGTGGTCTGCCGGCAGCCGCTCGCCGTTCATGCGCAACGCGATGAGCGTATCGTCGGCCATGGCTTTGGTGATCGGCAGCGGACGGGCGAATGCCTTGTGGTCTAGGCCAACCGGTAATACGTCGCAGGCGTGGGCGGTCACGCCCGCGTTTTCGAGTACGTCGCGCAGACGCACGCCGGCCCATCGTGCCACGCCGATGGCGCCGGTATGCCACTGGGCGCCGCCGGCCTGTTGGCCGTAGTGTTCGGCGAAGAAGGCGCGTGCGTTGCCGGCGCATTCGATCGCGCGGGTTATCTCGGTCTGCCGCATGGCTTGTAGTGCCGCATAGTCGAGTTCCATAGGCTCGGCCAAGCCGTCGCCGTACAAGCGCAGGTGCCAGCTGGCTGCATCGATCGTCGGCGTTGGATTATGGCTGCGTACAAAAAATCGGCTGCTGGGCGTGATGTAGCCTTCGAGCTCGGCGAGCCGCGTTTCGGCATTACTGTTCTCGCCGTGTTCGGGAATGCTGAACCAGTCGTTCGGCGTCGGTTTTTCTATGCCGCTCGTATCGTTGCTCACCGCCTCGTCCGATCTGCGATCTTGTGATCGAAATACTCGGCGCTAACCGGTGTTTACGCAAGGCACTCGTCGTCAGCCGGCCTGAACACACCCTCTCCAGGCCGGGCAGATACGTGCCGGACTAGTGGTGATGGCAACCGTGCGCCGGCTGCGATGCTTGTTTCGACAGCCGCCACAGGCCAAGGCCGATTACGGTGAAAACCAGATTCAGCCAGAACGTGTAGTCGATTTTGAAGAATTCCATCGAGCCGACGCTCACGGCTGTTGCTTCTGGGGCCCAGCCGCCGAGGGTGAAGACGACGTCGATCAGAAAGCCGGTCAGCGCCATGGCGATATAAAGGATCGCCCCGAGTTGAACGGCGAGCTTGGTGCCGTAGTACTGGCGATAGACCAGCAACATCGGAATCACGATCAGATCGCCATAGATGAAAGCCAAGGCCCCGCCGAAGGATATGCCGCCATTGAACAGGGCTGCGGCCATGGGCACGTTGCCCACCGAACAGACGAAGCTGAACACCGCGACCAGCGGCCCCACCAAAGCGTTTTCGATCATCTGTAGCCAGCTGACCTGGTCGCCCGACGAGAGAAACAGCGCCTGCCAGAAGCTTTGGGGCACCCAGACAACCACGGCGCCGGCGACGACGATACCGATGACGATATCCTTCCAGATCATCGACCAGTCCATGGCGAAGCGCGCGGCTGCCATGCGCCAGCCGTCGAGGCTGAACAAACTGGGCACGTCATCATTACTGACGTCGTCGTTATCGGATGCGGCTTCGCGTAGGCGCTCGAAAGCCCGGGCCGGCCCAAAGCTCTTCATGAGCAGCGCCATGATCGCGATCAGCACGATACCGCCCGCGAACTCGGCAACCACGAACTGCCAGCCCATCAGCGACCAGAGCACGAAACCCAGTTCAATCACTAGATTGGTGGCGGCGATCATGAAAGCGATAGCGGCGGTGATGTGGGCGCCGCGCAGAAACACGCTACGGCTCATTGCCGCCGCTGCGTACGAACACGACGAACTGATCGCGCCGAAAAAGCCGGCACGTGCCAGCGACGCCGGGCCATCATCGCCCATGACCTGGGCCATGCGACGTTTGGGGACGAACGCTTGTACGGCACCGGAGATCGCGAAACCCACCACCAGCGCCCAGAGCATTTTCCAGCCCATGCCGGCGATGGTGTAAAGCGTTTCTCCCAGCATCGATAGCCAGTTCATAATTCATCCCTTGTTCTGCGATGTTCGAGCCGTAGAGCGAGGCCGCGAATGAATGCCCAAAAAATAGACCTGTAGTTGGGTACGGATGCAAACTCGAATATAAAATTCGGTTCATTCAGTATTGATTGAACGAATCGGACGCTATAGGCTCTTGCGCCATGAGCGAATCAAACCAGGCCGTCAGCGCCTTCATCGAACGCATGGGGCTGGCTGCCCAAAGTGATGGCATGCCGCGCATCGCCGGCCGAATGCTGGGGTATTTCATTATTCATGGCGGACCTGCAAGCCTGGCGGCCCTGGCCGATTCGCTGCAGGTTTCGCGCGCGAGCGTGAGCACGAATGCGCGTATTCTTCGTAATCTGGGCGTGCTCGAAGCCACCGCCGTACCCGGCGATCGCCAAGACTATTATCAGCTTGCCGAACGCCACTACCTGCGACTGCTCGAAGGCTATGTCGAACGCATGGGAACGATGAGCACATCGCTGGCTCAGGCAGAACGCGAACTGCCGGCCGACTGGGACGATGCGCAGGCCCGCCTTGCGGATATGCACCACTTTATCGACAACGCGCGCGACAATATCCGTGAGTTGATCGAGCGTCTGGCCCAGAGGGCGGACGAAAAGCCGCCCCAGGGCCGATCATGAGCCGCATGCCGCATATCCGTCCGATCTGGATCGTTCTGGTTATCGTGGTCGTGCTCGCGGCCTGGCTGGCGTCCGGCATGGTCGGTAATACAGACCAATCCGCCGCCGAGGCGGCGCCGAAAGCCGATAAGGCCGAGCCGGTAAGTGTGGCGGTGCGCACCTCGACCGCCGAGTCCGTATGGCGAGAGGTCGAACTCAACGGCCGTACCGCCCCCGATCGCGCCGTGACCCTGCGCGCCCAGACCGCGGGGCGTATTGAGTCGGTTCAGGCCCGACGCGGCGCCCGCGTGAACGCGAACGATGTGCTGGCCCGTATCGCCGTCGACGACCGCAGCGCATCGCGCAACGAGGCGCGCGCCGTGGTCGAGCAGCGCCGATTGCAATACGAAGCCGTACGCAAGATGTCGGAGAAGGGGTATCAGACCCGGACCGATCTCGCCCAGGCCAAATCCGATCTGGAAGCCGCGCAGGCTCAGCTCGCCGAGATCCAGCAGGATATCGACAACACCGTCATCCGCGCGCCGTTTGCCGGTGTACTGGAAACCCGGCCGGTCGAAATCGGTGACTACGTCGGGGTGGGTGATGAAATTGCCCGTGTCATTCAGCAGGATCCGTTCGTGGTTCGGGGTGATCTGGCAGAAAAGGATGTCGCTTTTGTCGAGCCGGGCCAGAGCGGGCATGCGCGTCTGATCGACGGCCGAACGGTCGACGGTACGGTGCGCTATGTCGCCACTGAAGCGGATGAAGCCACGCGTACCTACCCGGTCGAGCTGGAAGTCGACAACCCGAGCGGGCGGCTCGTCTCCGGCGCCTCGGCCAAGCTGATCCTGCCGCTGGAAGAGGTCGAGGCCCACGACGTGGCCGCCGATCTGCTCACGCTCAACGAAGCCGGCGACATGGGGATCAAGACGATCGGCGAAGACGGGCGCGTGGCCTTTCATACCGCCGATATCGTCAAGAGCAATGACGAGCGGCTATGGCTGGGCGGGCTGCCCGAGACGGTACGTCTGATCACCACCGGCCAGGGGTTCGTGCGCGCGGGTGACCCGGTCCGCATCGCGGACGATGCGGATGCGGCGGCCGGTGGAGCCGTGGCCGCGCCAACCCAGGATGATGCACGGCCGGCTGCGAATGGCGCCGACTCGGACTCATGAATGCGCTGATCGCTGCGGCCTTCTCGCGGCCGCGCACCGTCGTGCTGGGCCTGATCGTGATTCTGCTTGCGGGCGGTGTCGCTTATCGCGATATTCCCAAGGAATCGTCGCCGGATATCACGATTCCCACGATTTATGTGTCGATGACGCATCAGGGCATTTCGCCCGAGGACGCCGAGCGTTTGCTGGTCAAGCCGATGGAGCAGGAGCTGCGCTCGATCGAAGGCCTGAAGGAGATGAGCGCGACGGCCTCGGAAGGCCATGCCAGCGTGATTCTCGAATTCGAGGCCGGTTTCGATCCCGATACCGCGCTCGACGATGTACGTAATCAGGTCGATATCGCCAAGGCGGATCTACCCGATGAAACCGAGGAGCCCACGGTCAATGAAGTGAACGTGGCCCTGTTCCCCGTGCTCGTGGTCAATCTCTACGGCGATGTGTCCGAGCGCGTGCTGGTCGCACTCGCCGAGGATGTCCAGGACGAACTCGAGTCCATACCCGGCGTGCTCGAGGCCGATATCGCAGGCGATCGCGAAGAACAGATCGAGATCAATATCGATCCGCTCAAGCTGGAAAGCTACGGCTTGTCGCTCCAGGAGGTGTTCGACTCGGTTCAGCAGAACAATCAGCTTGTGCCGGCAGGCGCGCTCGAATCCGGCACGGGGCGGTTTTCGATCAAGGTGCCGGGCGTGATTGACAATCTCGACGCGCTGCGCAATACCGCGATCAAGCGCGCCGAGGATCAGGTTGTCACTGTCGCCGACGTGGCGACCGTACGACGGGCCTTTGCCGATCGCGAGAGTTTTGCACGGCTGAACGGGCAACCCACGCTCGCGCTGGAAGTCACCAAGCGCATCGGCGCGAATATCATTGATACCAATCAGGCGGTGCGCGATGCGGTCGCGCGTCTGCAGCAGGCCTGGCCCGACGCGATCCAGGTCAATTACTCGCAGGACGAATCCGAAGACGTTACCCGACTGCTGGGCGATCTTCAGAACAATGTGGTCAGCGGCATTCTGCTGGTGATGATCGTGATCGTGGGTATTCTTGGCCTGCGTGCGGGTACGCTTGTGGGCGTATCCATTCCCGGCTCATTTTTGCTGGGCATTCTCACCCTGGCCGCGCTCGGTCTGTCGGTGAACATCGTCGTGCTGTTTGCCCTCATTCTGGCGCTCGGGCTGCTGGTGGACGGCGCGATCGTGGTGGTCGAACTCGCCGACCGGTTTCTTGCCGAGGGCGAAAGCAAGATCTCAGCCTATATGCACGCCGCCCAACGCATGGCGTGGCCGATCATTTCCTCGACGGCGACCACGCTGGCCGCGTTCGCGCCGCTGCTGTTCTGGCCGGGGGTGGTCGGCGAGTTCATGCGCTACATGCCGATCACGCTGATCGCGGTGTTGAGTGCATCGCTGCTGATGGCGTTGATCTTCGTACCCACCCTCGGTGCCGTCATCGGTGGTTCCGCGCCGGGCGGTGCCGAAACCGTCTGGCAGCCCGGCCAGAAGCTGCGCGGCGCGACCGGGGCCTATGTCGCCACCCTGTCGTTTTTCGCGCGTCACGCCGGCAAGACCGCATTCGGCGCAGTGTTGTTGTTCTTCGCTGCAATTTTCGCCTACGCGAGTCTGGGCAAGGGCGTCGAATTCTTTCCCGATATCGCCCCCGACAACGCAGTCATCCAGATTCATGCCCGCGGTCAGCAATCCGTCTCGGAAGCCGACCGACTCGTGCGTCAGGTCGAGGACCGCGTGCTGACGATGTCCGGTTTCGAATCGGTCTACACCCGTACCGGCGCCGGCCAGGAGTCGTTTCGCCAGGGCACGGCCGACGATGTGATCGGCCAGATCCAGCTCGAGTTCGAGCCGTGGGGGGTACGCCGGCCGGCGGGTGAAATCATGGCCGACGTGCGGGACCGTATTGCCGGCATTCCGGGTATTCGTACCGAGGTCCAGGAACAGGCCCAGGGCCCGACCCAGGCAAAGCCGGTCGAACTGCAGATCTCCGGGCCGGATATGCCGGCACTGGATGACGCCGCCGATTTCGTGCGCCGCGGCATGGCCTCGGTCGGCGGCTTCACCGATATCCAGGACACGCGTTCGAGCCAGGGCCTTGAGTGGCGTATCGATGTCGATCGCGCCGAAGCCAGCCGCTACGGCGCGAATGTGGCCTCGATAGGTCAGGCGATTCAGTTGGTCACCCAGGGCATCAAGGTGGGCGAATATCGTCCGGACGATGCCACCGACGAAATCGATATCCGCGTGCGCTTTCCCGAAGACGCGCGCAATCTGGAATCACTGGATAACCTGCGCCTGAAAACGGACGACGGTCAGGTGCCGGTGTCCAATTTCGTGACGCGTGTGGCTGCGCCCAAGGTGGAGAATATCGAACGTACCGGCAGTCAGCGAACAGTAACGGTCGAATCCGGCGTGGCCGAAGGCAAGCTCGTTGCCGATCAGCTCACAGCACTACGCGAGTGGATCGGCGCGAACGTCGAGTCCGCCAATCTCAATCCGCGTGTAGATATCGCGTTCAAAGGCGAGGACGAGGATCTGCGCGACGCCGAAGCGTTTCTGTCCAAGGCGTTCGGGGTAGCCGTCGCGCTGATCGGCGTGATTCTGCTGACCCAGTTCAATAGCTTCTATCAGTCGTTTCTGATTCTCTCGGCCGTGGTCTTTTCCACCGTTGGTGTGCTGTTGGGGCTGTTGATCGCAGGCCAGCCGTTCGGTGTGGTGATGAGTGGTATCGGCGTCATCGCACTCGCCGGTATCGTGGTCAACAACAACATCGTGCTCATCGATACCTATAACGTGAATCGTGCGGCCGGTCTCAACGCGTGGAACGCGGTCATTCAAACCGGCGCGGAACGCTTGCGCCCGGTGGTGCTGACCACTGTAACCACGATTCTCGGCCTGCTGCCGATGGTGTTGCAGATGAACGTCGACATCATCGGTCGTTCGATTACCTTCGGGGCGCCCTCGACCCAGTGGTGGACACAGTTGGCCACGGCCATCGTCGGCGGCCTTATGTTCTCGACGCTGCTCACGCTGGTGCTTACACCCTGTTTGCTGGTGCTCGGCGCACGCGTGGGCGAGCGCTGGTCGAAACGTCGCGGAGATCCTGCATGACACGATCCGTATGCCGATACCGCCGGCCAACCATGGGTGCGGCTCTGCTGGCGCTCGCCGTTGCCTTGCCGGCCCAGGCCGGTCAGAACCTGCTCGATACCTACGACCAGGCGCTGCGTAACGATACCGAACTGCTCACCGCCCAGGCCGAGTCCGGCGCGGCGGATGCGCGTTATCGCCAGGCGCGCGGGCAGCTGTTGCCCTCGCTGTCGGCCAGCGCGAGCTATACGCGTGTCGAACAGGAGCAGACCTTCGAGTCGCCGGAGGGCGGCGATGCCGGCGCCGGCGGCGGGCTGAGTTTCTTCGGTGGCAACGACGGCCCGACGACGTCCGATCAGCAATCCTATTCGCTCGATCTGACTCAGCCACTGTTCAACTGGACCGCCTGGCAGGCCAAGGATGCCGCCGACGCGCGTCGCGATCAGGCCGTGCTATCGCTTTCCAATGCCGAACAGGCGCTGATCGTGCGTGTGGCCGAGGCGTATTTCGATGTGCTGGCCGCGCGCGATGCATTGAACTCGGCCCGTGAACAGCAGCGTTCGATCCAGAGCCAGCTCGATCGCGCCGAGGCCGCATTCGAGGCCGGCCTCGATCCGATCACCGACCAGCAGGAAGCACAGTCCAGTCTCGACAGCGCCATGGTCGATGCGATCGACGCGGAGAACCAGCTCGCCAGCGCGCGCGATGCATTGATCACGCTGACTGGGCGGACGCCGAATGCGTTGTCCGGTATCGATGTGACCGAAACCATGCCGGATATGGCCGTCGACGGTGCAGGCCGAGACCGCGATGCGTGGCTTGCGGTCGCACTGCAACGCTCGCCCCAGGTGGCGGCATCGGAAGCAGCCTGGCGGGCGGCGCGCGAGGATATCGGCGCCGAGCGGGGCGGGCACTTGCCGACGGTCAATCTGGTCGGACGCGTCGGTCGCCAGGAGCAGTTGTTTCCACTCGGCGCAGGCGGGCAGGCGAATCTCGTCGATGAAACCCGCTCTATCGGCGTCGAACTGCAGATGCCGCTTTTTTCCGGTGGTGCAACACGAGCGGCGGTCTCAGAGGCCGAATACAACGCGGAGCAGGCGCGTCTGGATGTGATTTCCGCGCGTCGCCAATTGCTTATCGATATCAACGAGGCCTATCGCAACGTACAGACCACCGAGCGCCGTCTGGCAGCGCTCGATCGGGCGATCGCATCCGGGCAGACGGCGCTCGAGGCTGCGCAGGCGGGCTATCGGCTGGGCAATCGCACTATTCTCGATGTGATCGATGCACAGATCACGCTGGTGCAACGCCGGGCCGATCGCAAGCAGGCCTGGTACGACCATGCGCTGGCGCGGCTGCGGCTACGCGAAGCCGCCGGTGTGCTCGATTTCAACGAGCTGGCCCGCATTAATGCTCGGCTGCGCGGGGCGCCCGAGGCCGGCACCACCGGTTGAGACGCCGCTTTGCGATTTGTCTGGCGTCGTTGCCGGCGCGAAGGTGTGCGGCTGTTATGATCGACATCGCTTGATGTCAGCGGCGACGATACGCCGCTCGCGATGTGCGCATCATAATAACGACGACAAGTTCGAGGAGCATGGCGCCCGTGCAGCGATAGGCGCCACACCGATGCATGGACGGCAGTTTTCTCTATCTGAGTGTCGAGACCTGGAAATATATTTCCATGCCGGTGATCAGCGCGGTGGTCGGCTATGTGACCAACGTCGTGGCGATCAAGATGATGTTTCATCCGATCGAGTTCTGGGGGCTGTATAAACCCTGGCTCGGCTGGCAGGGCATCGTGCCGCGCAAGGCCTCGAAGATGACCGGTATTTCGGTGGATACCATCACCGAGTCGCTGATTACCGAAGCCGAGATCTTTGGCCGGCTCGATCCCGATCGTGTCGCCGATGAACTCGAAGGTCCGATGATCGAGCTGACCGACGAGATTACCGATACGGTGATGCATCGCCACCACCCCACGCTGTGGGAGGCGCTGCCGCTGGTCGTGCGCAGCCAGATCAAGCGCCGCGTGCGCGCCCAGGCGCCGACGATCATCCGCGAGCTGATGAACGAAGTGCGCACCAACGTGCGCTACATGTTCGATCTCAAGGGCATGATCACGCGTGTGCTGGTGCGCGAAAAGAATCTGCTCAACCGCATCTTTCTGGAGACCGGTCGCAACGAATTCATTTTCATCGGCCGTTCCGGCGCCTACTTCGGGTTTGCGTTCGGTTTGATCCAGATGCTGATCTGGGTGTTCTTCCAGGCCTGGTGGTTGTTGCCGTTGTTCGGGTTGCTGGTGGGCTGGGCGACCAACTGGCTGGCGCTGAAGATGATCTTCAACCCGAAGAAGCCGTTTCGGATCGCGGGCTTCACGATCCAGGGCCTGTTCTTCAAGCGTCAGCAAGAGGTGGCCGCGGACTATGGCAGCCTCGTGGCCACGCAGATTCTCACCCCGGCCAATATTCTCGAAGAGATTCTCACCGGCCCGTATGCCGATAAACTGTTCGCGCTGGTACAGACCGAGGTGCAGCGTGCGATCGATTCCAGCGCCAGCGTGGCGCGTCCGTTCGTGAGTTGGACGCTGGGCAACGAGGATTACGAGCGAATCAAGGCGGAGGCTGTGGCCGAAGTCGTCGCTCGTATGCCGGAAACGCTTTCGCATATGACGGGCTATGCCGAAGATGCGATGGCGATTCAGGAAACATTGATCACGCGCTTGCAGAATCTCACCCCGCTTCAGTTCGAGGGCATGCTTCGGCCGGCATTCGAGGAAGACGAGTGGATATTGATCGCGGTCGGCGCCGCACTCGGACTGGCCGTTGGCTGGTTCCAGCTGATCGCGCTGTTCTCGAGCGTTTTCATGGAACGTTTTGGTGGTATTCCCGGCTTGGGTTGAAGCTGATGACGGCTCGCCAAGCAGGCGGGCGATTCGATTTGGAGATAAAACGATGGCCGGCAAGAAGAATCTGACTGTGCGTACCCCGCGAGCGTTCCAGTTCCTGCGCCAGGCCGCGCGTGCCGCCGAGGAATGGCCGGTGGCAGGCTCTGCGGTACGCCGTTTTCAGGACGCCGAGACCTGGGCCATGGCCGAACTCAAGCAGCGTCTGGATGCGATGTCCGACGCGCCGCAGGAGCGAGCGCGTACGCGTGGCCCGGCGGTCGAAGGCCCTGCACCGCGGGACATGATGGCGCGCTTGATCACGCAGTCGCGCGGGGTCGATCCGGAAGCCGCGCGCGTCTGGATGTATCGCCAGACGTTGTCGCGGCTGGTGCCCGACCAGGTCGCGATGATGGCATTGCTCGCCGATCGGGAAATCGCGCCGTTGTGTAATGTCGCCGCCGGCCGCCTGCCGGCCGGGCCGGTGAGTGTGGTGGTGCTCGCCAATGCCAGTTCGCTGGGGCGTGATGCCGGCGTGTTGCTGCGCGACTATGTGCCCCAGTACATGAGTGAAATGCTGGCGCTGGGCGTATTCGAAGCCGGCCCCGAAGATGATCGCCTGGCGGATCAGTATGAATTGCTGCTCGCCGACACGCAGCTGCGCAAGACCATGGACCGGGTTCGGCGTGAAATGAAGCTTTACCCGCGGCTTCAGCGCTTTAGCGTACATATGAGCGACTATGGCAAGGCGCTCTGGCAGGACTGCCGCCCGGCGGAGGTCGTATCGAGCGCGCCGACCCAGGGCGCTTAGAGCGCACGCTGCTGCCCGCACGCGCACCGGGCTGTTAAGCTGTAAAGCTGAAAAGGGATCGTTTCGCTATACAGAATTCATACCGCCACGAGGAGACCGGCCGATGAGTGAATCCGAGCGCGACACATTGAGTGTCTGGGACGTACTTAAACCCACCGCTGACAAGCTCAGCGGGGTCGACCGGCTGCTCATGGGCGCAGGTATCCTGCTCAAGTCCAAATTCCAGGACAACATCACGATTGCGACTTTGATCGAGGGCCATGCCGGGCGTCGGCCGCAGCATGACGCGATCACGTTCGAAAACCAGCGTTATACCTACGCCCAGCTCAATGCCAATGCCAATCGCTACGCACGCGTGCTCAAGGCGGGCGGCATCGAAAAAGGCGATGTGGTGGGCGTATTGCTCGGCAACCGGCCGGAGACGCTGTTCATCGTGGCCGCGCTGGCCAAACTCGGCGCGGCGGCGGCGATGTGCAATACCAAACAGCGTGGCGATGTGCTCGCGCATAGCCTGGGCACGGTCAAGCCCAAAGCGATGTTGGTTGGCGATGAGTTGTTCGATGCGTTCGAGGAAATTCGTGGCGAGTCCGGCATCGCCGGTCTGAGCCCGCTATGGCTGGTGCCGGACAGCAGCCGTGCCGCTGCATCTCCCGCGCCCGAAGGCTGGACGGATTTTCTTGCCGAGGCCGCCAACCAGCCGACCGGCAATCTCGACGATGCCGCCGACGTTTCTTCCAGCGATACCTGCTTCTATATTTTCACCTCGGGCACCACCGGCATGCCCAAGGCGTCGCGCATGAGCCACGTGCGCTGGCTGCGCGGCGGCGCAGGCCTGGGTATGGCCGGGCTGCGCCTGACGCCCGATGATCGGTTCTATTGCCCGCTACCGCTGTATCACAACAACGCATTGACGGTGTCGTGGTCGTCGGTGCTATGTGCCGGGGCGACGTTTGCACTGGCGCCGAAGTTCAGTGTGAGCAACTTCTGGCCGGATGTGCGGCGCCACAAGGCCACGGTGTTCTGTTATATCGGTGAGTTGTGCCGCTACCTGCTGCAGGCAGACCCGGACGAAAACGACCGCAACCATGCCATTCGCGCGGTAATCGGCAACGGCCTGCGCCCGGATATCTGGGACGAGTTCAAGGCCCGTTTCGGCATCGAGCGCGTTTGCGAGTTCTATGGCGCCAGCGAAGGCAACCTGGTCTTCGTGAATGGCTTCAACATGGATCGTACCGCCGGTTTCTGTCCGCTGCCGTTTGCCGTTGTCGAATACGACCCGGAGACCGAAGAGCCCGTCACCGACGACAACGGCCGGATGAAAGAGGTCAAGAAAGGCGAGACCGGTCTGTTACTCAACAAGGTAACCGATTTCGCGCCCTTCGAAGGTTATACCGACCCCGAGGCGAGCGAGAAAAAGCTCTTTCGCGGCGTGTTCAAGAAGGACGACTGCTATTTCAATACCGGCGATCTCGTGCGTCGCCAGGGCATGCGTCATATCGCCTTCGTCGACCGGCTGGGCGATACCTTTCGCTGGAAAGGCGAGAACGTGGCGACCACGCAGGTCGAGAACGCGCTCAATGCCTTTAGCCAGATCGAGGAATCGGTGGTCTACGGCGTGGAAGTGCCCCATAGCGACGGCCGGGCCGGCATGGCCGCGATCACGCCGGTACGCGATCTGGAAGATATTGACTGGGCGGCGCTGGTGAGCCATCTGCGTGACGAACTGCCGGACTACGCGGTGCCGGTATTCATCCGCCTGCGTCCGGAACAGGAAGTCACCGGTACGATGAAGTATCGCAAGGTCGACCTGAAGAAGCAGAGCTATAGCCCGGAAGGCGATGAGCCGGTCTATATGCTCAAGTCCGGCGCCGACCGCTACGAAGCGATCGACGACACCACGCGCGAAGCGCTCGCTGACGGCGATATCAACCTGTAGTCGCCGCGTGCCCGGGCGGCGCTCGTCTGCCGCCCGGGCTCAAGCCCTGCGGCTTTATTCCGAGGCGGCGGCGTCGAACGCGTCGTCGCCGGATTCGGTGGCTTCGTAATGCTGGGCACCAAAGATCATCGCCCGGAACATGATCTTGGCTTCGCGTGCCATTTCCGTCGCTGTGAGACCGGTATCTTCGGTGAGCCATTCCGCGATCAGCTCGTTGAACATGCCGACTAGCGCGACCGACGGCAGATGGTAGTCCCGCGTGGGCAATACGCCGTTGTCAGCCATCAGTTCGGCGTAACGACGAATGATTTCGGCCAGCTGATGCGTGGTTTCGCGGCGTTTTTTCTCCATGACTTCGGATACGCCCACTGCCTCGATACAGAGAATGCGTCCGCGCCTGGGGTCGTCGAGCAGAAAATAGACCGCAGCTTCGATGGTGTCGGCGACACGCTGGGTCAGCGGCGTGCGCGTTTCGGTCAACGACGCGCGCACGATCTGGTCCATGCGTTGCACCAGCTCGGCGTGCACGGCATGCAAAATCGATTCGCGGCCTTCGAACTGTTCATAGAAGTGGCGCGTCGAAACCTTGGCATGCGAACACACGGCCTCGATCGGGGTGGCGGCATATCCGCGTTCGCCGAACAAGTCCGTGCCGGCGGCTATAAGCCGCTGATAGCGCTGCGTTCTGAGCTGTTCAGCGCTCAATCCGCGATAACCGCGGCGGCGCGGCTTGCGAGTGGATGACTTCGGATCTGTTTCTTTCACGTGCTTATGCCTGCTTGACGAGCAGAGTCGTCTTGCTATTATCTGAAAACCATTCTTTTTCGAAAACGGGCTGTACCGTCACGCTATCTAGAGATGAGGGCGGCGGCGGCGATGACAACCCGTTCAAAGACGGAAGCTTAAAGTCATGACAGCAGTTATTGTCGCACTAGTGCTGGTTGGCCTGTATTGGACGTTGCTCTACCGCGGTGTATCGCTGCCGGTATTTACCGGCGTAACGGTCGCTGTCGTGGCTGCGCTATGGGCTGTCGGCGTACTTGGGCCGATCGGTGTGGCTGTCGTTGCTGTATTGATCGGCGTGCCGCTGGCTATCTTCAATATCGTGCCGCTGCGGCGCGCATTGATGACCAAACG
Organism: Salinisphaera shabanensis E1L3A; assembly: GCF_000215955.2. GTDB lineage: Bacteria > Pseudomonadota > Gammaproteobacteria > Nevskiales > Salinisphaeraceae > Salinisphaera > Salinisphaera shabanensis. Next base: position 21,694 of record NZ_AFNV02000012.1, on the reverse strand, counting down.
TCTGTATGGCGTGTTCCGCAAAATTCTCCCGGAAATGGGCCCGACCGAAAAGGAAGCGCTGGAAGCCGGCGATGTCTGGTGGGAAGCCGAGATGTTTCGTGGCCGTCCTGACTGGAAGCAGCTGCACGATTTTCAGCTGACCAAGCTGACCGCCGAAGAGCAGTCGTTTCTCGACAACGAGACCGAGCAGCTGTGCGCGATGATCGACGACTGGCAGGTCAACTTCGAGCTCAAGGACCTGCCCGAAGACGTCTGGGACTACATCCGTAGCAACGGCTTCTTTGCCATGCTCATTCCCAAAGAGCACGGCGGCCTCGGTTTTTCGGCCTATGGCCAGTCCTGCGTGGTGGCCAAGATCGCCACACGTTCGCTTACGGCAGCCGTGACAGTGATGGTCCCGAACTCGCTCGGCCCGGGCGAACTGCTCACCCATTACGGCACCAAGGAACAGCAGGAAAAATGGTTGCCCGGTCTTGCGTCCGGCAAGGAACTGCCGTGTTTCGCGCTGACGGGCGTGGAGGTCGGCTCGGATGCGACGAAGATGCCCGATACCGGCATCGTGTGTAAGCGCACCGTCGACGGCGAGGAAGTGCTGGGTCTGTCCCTGAACTTCAACAAACGCTATATCACCTTGGCGCCGGTCGCGACGATGATGGGCCTGGCTTTCAAGCTCAAGGACCCGGATGGCCTGCTGGGCGATCCGGAAACCGTCGACTACGGTATTACCTGTGCACTGCTGGCCACCGATACGCCCGGCGTGAAGATCGGCCGTCGTCATTTCCCAGGTGCGACGTTCATGAACGGCCCGATCCAGGGCGAGGACGTGTTCGTGCCGATCGATTCGATCATCGGCGGTCCGGACAAGGCTGGCAAGGGCTGGCGCATGCTCGTCGAGTGTCTGTCGGCGGGGCGTGGTATTTCACTGCCGGCGCTTTCTACGGCCACCGGCAAAGGGATGTATGGCATCACCGCGGCGTATTCGCGTATCCGTCGCCAGTTCGGCACCGAGATCGGCAACTTCGAAGGCGTACAGGAAGGTCTGGGCGTAATCGGCGGCTATGCCTATATCCTCGAAAACGTGCGTAATCTGACGGCCTCGGGCGTGGATCACTGCACGCCGAGCGTGGTTACGGCGATGATCAAGTATCACGCCACCGAAATGATGCGCACGATCATCAATCATTCGATGGATATCCACTCGGGGCGCGGCATCATCATGGGCCCGCGCAACTATCTGGCGGCGGCTTACCAGGCCCTGCCGGTGGCGATCACCGTGGAAGGCGCGAATATCATGACGCGTAGTCTCATGGTGTTCGGCCAGGGTGCGATTCGTTGCCATCCGTACGTTTATAGCGAGATGGAAGCAGCGCATAACCCGGATTTCAACGCTGGTCTGCAAGAGTTCGATCGCCTATTGTTTTCCCATATCGGATATTCGATCAACCGGGCGGTGCGCGGCTTTACGCTGGGTATCACCGGCGCACGGTTGGCCAAATCACCTGTCAACAATGCGATGTCCGACTACTATCGTCATCTGGAACGTTTCTCTGCCGCGCTGGCTTTCTGCGCCGATCTGTCCATGGGCACGCTCGGTGGCGCCTTGAAGCTCAAGGAGTCCACTTCGGCGCGTCTGGGCGACGTGCTCAGCCACTTGTACATGGCGTCCGCCACACTCAAGGGCTTCGAAGTCAATGGCGGTACCGACGAAGACAAGGTCCATGCGACCTGGGCTCTGGAGTACCACCTGCACGAGATCGAAAATGCGTTCCACGAGTTCGTGCGCAACTATCCGATCAAGGCAGTGCGTCCGGTGCTCAAGCTGATTGCACTGCCCAGCGGCCGGCGCTTCTCGGGCCCGACCGATAGCCAGAACGCGGCGCTTTGCGACATGATGCTGAACATGAAGCTGGATACGCCGTTCGGCAAACGCATGAGCTATGACCTGTATATCGGTCGCGGCGAAAACGATCCCACCGGTCGTCTGATGACCGCTTTCGAGAAACTCCAGGAAGTGGACAGCTTCTACAGCGAATTCCTGCGTGGCGTGAAGCACGGCGAGATCGAAGGCGAAACGGTCGAAACGCAGTTGCAGGACGCGGTCTCCAAACAACTGTTGTCGGCCGATCAGGCCGATCAGATTCGCGAATACGATCGTCTGCGCTACGACGTGCTGCTGACCGATGACTTCAGCAAGGAATATCTCGCGAATCCGCTCTCCGAACAGGCGCGGCGCGCTGAAGGCCGGCCGGCGGATCTGCGTATCGCCTCATGACCCGGAGTTTGCTTGGCTCGCGACTGGTCGAAGTGGGCGACGGCAGTCTGGCTGGAATAACCGCAGTCGACGCAGCCACCGAGGTGGCCCCGCAAGCCGCGGGGCTCACCGCCCACGCGGTCGACTCGATCTGGTCGAGCGTGGAAGCGCTCTATCGTACGGGCGCCTATCCGGCGGTGACGTTCTGTCTTCGCCGGCGTGGCGAGATCGTGCTTAATCGATCGATCGGTTATGCCCAGGGCGGCGGCCCGGGTGAAAGTCGCGGGCCGCACGCACGGCTGGCCGAGCCCGATACGCCGGTGTGTCTGTTTTCGGCCAGCAAGGCGATCACCGCCATGCTGGTCCACAAACTGGCGGAAGAGGGCGGTATCGATCTCGATGATCGCGTCTCCCGCTACTTGCCGGAATTTACGGGGGGTGGCAAGGACCGCACGACCATTGCCCAGGTGCTTTCGCATCAGGGCGGCTTTCCCATGTTCCATGTGAACGCCGCTGACAAGGGGCCGGAAACGCTTCTCGACTGGGATCGCTGTATCGAGTTGATCTGTGCCGCACCCGCCGAGAAGGGTGGCAAGCGGCTGGCTTATCATGCGATTACCGGTGGTTTCATTCTCGCCGAGGTGATTCAGCGTGTGACCGGTATGGCGTTTACCGACTATCTGGACACGCGATTTCGCCAGCCGCTGAACATGCGCTATTTCACCTTCGGGCTGGAATCGTCGTCGCGGGCGCGGGCAGCGCGTAATTATATTGCCGGCCAGCCGGTGCGCTTTCCCATTTCATTATTGGCCAAACAAGCGCTTTCGGCCGATTTTGCCGAAGTCGTCGATGTCTCAAATCGCGACTATTTCATGGACGCGGTGGTGCCGGCCGGCAATCTCTATGCCACGGCCGAGGAGCTATCGCGCTTCTATCAGATGATGCTTGACGGTGGCGTCTACGAAGGTCGCCAGATCATGGCGCCGGCCACCATCCGACGTGCCATAAAGCCCGCGGTACGGCTGCGCTACGACCATACTCTCAAGATCCCCATGCGCTACAGCGAAGGGATGATGCTGGGCGTGAACCCGTTCGGCTTGTACGGGCCAATGACCGGCAACGCATACGGCCATCTGGGTTTCATGAATATTCTGGGCTGGGCCGATCCGGATCGCGATATCGCGGCGTCGTTGATGGTGACCGGAAAGGCGATTCTCGGCGGCCACCTGCTCGCGCTCGGCCAGCTTTTGAGCACGTTGTCCTGGCAATGTCGAGGTTGAACCCTCATGTCTGATTCGAGAACGCCGCCCCACGAACGCAAGTCATCCGAACCGACTCATCAACCGCTGGCCAGGCGCTCGGTGGCCGATCGCGGCGTATGGTTGCGCGGCGGATTGTCCATGGCGTCGGATGCCTTCGTCGGATCGGTGAATATTGTTAACGGCATTCATCAGACCGTGACCCAGGCCGTGGGTCGTCTGGCCCCGCCTGCCCGGCCGATCGGCCGGGGCAGCGACTTTGTTTACGGTCGCGTACGCGATATCGGCCGCTTGAGTTTCTTTGGCGTACGACAAGCGTCCGGTCTGGCCGAGACGCTGGTGCCGGGGCGCAAGCGCGATATGCCGCAGCGTCTGGCGCTGGGTATACACAGCGCCCTTAACGGCGCGTTCGGCGACTATCTCGAACGCAGCGACAACGAGCTTGCGCTGGCCATGACGCTTGTCGATGACGCCGGCCGTGATATCGAGGTGTCGGCGCAGGGCCTGCGCGCTGCGCTTGACGAGCCGACATCGCGGGTGGTGATACTGGTGCATGGTCTGGGCATGAACGACCAGCAATGGCGCCAGGCCGGTCGTGACGACTTCGGCCAGCGCCTGGCGCACGATTTCGGCTATACGGCGTTGCGCCTGCGCTACAACAGCGGTCGCCATATTTCACAGAACGGCCGCGATTTCGCCGCCTTGTTGCAGGCGCTGTATACCTTTTATCCGGCAGCGATCGAACGGCTGACGATCGTCGGCCACAGTATGGGCGGGCTGGTGGCCCGTAGCGCCTGTCATTACGGCAAGCAGGCTGGCCACGATTGGCTCGACGCGCTCACCGATATGGTTCTGCTGGGTTCGCCGCACCTCGGCGCCCCGCTTGAAAGACTCGGCCGCCAGGTTACCCATACGCTGACCCGGCTGCCCTATACACAGCCGCTCTCGGCGATCGGCGAGATACGCAGTGCCGGCGTCAAGGATCTCAGTCACGGGCATCTGCGAGACGAGGACTGGCAGCGCGATACCGATCCGGCGCCCACGCCGCCGGAAGCGCTCGCCTCGCCCGATCATGTCGGTCATTTTCTGGTTGCGGCCACGCTGGGCCGGCGCGGTGACGATCCGCTAGGCCGCTGGTTCGGCGATTTGCTCGTGCCGGTGTCCAGTGCGGTCGGCCATGCCGACGTGCCGAGCCGGCGCTTTACCGCACGCGATCAGGATGGCCGTATTTTCTATGGCATGAACCATTTTGCGCTCGTACATCACGACGATGTCTACGCCGCGATCGCCGAATGGCTCGCGCCGCGTCTGACGTCGGCCACGCATTAACTCATTACCACGGAGTCTTGTTGACATGTCCGATCTGGAAAGCCGCTTTCAAGAGGCGGTCGAGAAAGTCCGTAGCGCCCCTGAAGACGGCGGTTTCAAGCCGTCGAACGAATACAAGTTGAAGATGTATGCGCTCTATCGCCAAGCGGTCGACGGCGACGTACAGGGCAAAAAGCCCGGTATGCTCAACCCGATCGCGCGCTACAAATGGCAAGCCTGGGCGGACATGAAAGGCAAGAGCAGCGAAGACGCGATGCAGGCGTACGTTGCCGAGGTGGAAAAAGTCGAAGCCGAATACGGCTAGGTTCCGCGTTTCAAGCGTCGGCGGCGAGCGTCGCGGCGAGGAGTCCATTGGCACAAGCGTTGTGCGCGCGAGCGCGCGTTGCGGGTGGGAGTTGCGCGCTTGCTTCGCGCAGTGCTGCGAGGTCGCTGTCCCCTTCGTGCAGGCGTCGGTCCAGTTCCCACAGAAACGGTTTGCGCTCGTCGGCTGCGACCTCCAACACCCGGGCCAGACGCGTCGCACCCATCGAGGGCGTCTGGTTGCGAAACCGGGTCCAGAGATCGTTGGCTATGACCGAGTCGATCACACTGCGAACCACAGCCGCTTCCGCGAAGGCAGGTTCATGGGCAAGCGTGCCAATCACGCTGCTCGGCATTTCATCGGCAATCTGTAACAACGCTGGCCACAAATCATCTTCGGTCGCTGCACGAATGAGCGAATCCAGTATCGCTGCCTCCTGTGCCATGGCCAGTTCGGCCATCGCCAGGCGCGACGTTTGGCCGATGCGTAGCAGCGTTGCGATCACTTCGGGCCACAATCCTTCGGCGGCTGCGGCTGTGACGATCGCCTCGCGTCGACGCGTATCCAGATGCTCGATGACACGATCGAGCTGGGCGCTGTTTTCGACGAAAAAGCCGATTTTCAGCAGATCGCTCTCATCCTCGATGGCGTCGGTTGCTGCAAACAGCGTTTGCTGCGGCAGGACATCCACGAAGCGGCCCATCGTGATCATTTCGCCGCGTTCGAGCAGCAGGCGTGTGATCGCGATCGCGCGATCCACCGGGAAGCCGGCGATAATCGGCTTGGCCCGAACCGGGTCGATATGCAGGCAGGTATCGGCCAGAAAACTGTCAGAAAGACGCGCCGCCAGATCGATCGCTTTTTCAGGTGGCATTTCACCAGCAATTCGCCCCGACAGCGTCGGCCCCAGAACGCGTTCTGAAATACGCGCACTGATGGCCAATGGCAACATCGAGGACAGCCGCGCAAAGCCGGTGAACGTCGACCGAAATTTTTCGAAAAGCGCTTCTGTTATGCCTTCGCGCAAGGTGCGCAAACGCTCGGCTTCGAGGTAGTCCAGATGTTCGAGTTCAGAGATTTCGGTTTGCAGAACGCGCGCGAGCTTGACCAGCTCCGCCTGTATGGCCGGATTTCTCATGACGAGCCCAGGAATAGTTTCTGCACGCGTTTTCGTAGCGGCGCGGGCACCATGCCGACAGCCTCGTCGAGTGCTTTTTCGAGCATCGTACGCTGATGGCGGGCCGCCTTTTTCATCAAGATCTGCAGGTGCTCACGTTCGTCCGGCGGCAGGCCGTCGATCACGGCCTGAGTGCGGGAATCCAGCGGCAGGCGATCGTCGTCACGAGTCATGTCGTCCAGGCCTCGCGCGCCATTCGCCGGCGCGATGCGCGAGCGGCCATGCCGCTCGAAAAACCCATGTCGGGACGATGCTACATCAAGGCGCGTGCGCACGCAGGGCGCAGCGAACACGGCCCCGTATCGGCGCCGTGCGGGCGAAAGTCCGGATGCGGGAAGAGATATTTGCCAAAAATAGGGCGTTACGAGGCTTGTTTTGACAAGTGGGTACCCTAAACTTAATCATGTTGCGGTGCACGATGACCGGCTGTGAGGCCGAGTCGGCGCCATACAATCGAGGAGTCGAAATGAGTGATTATCTAGTCCGGGCCTCGTCGAACTCGACGGTTCGAAACGTCATCAAGACGCTGGGTCTGCCCACGCCAACCGAGCTTGCGCGTGATGAAGGCGCTTACCAGGAGCGCTTTCTCGACAACGAGAAGATTCTGACCGGCGCGACCGCTAACGCGGGCGTGATCGAAACGATCGGCACCACGCTGGAGGCCGCCGGCGCGAACGTGCAACGCGCGGATAAGCCGACGCCGGCAGACGACGAGAAGTTCGATGCGTTGGTGTTCGACGCCACGAACATGACGGATGTTGGCGAGCTGAATGCACTCTATGACTTCTTTCATCCGATTGCGCGTAAGCTCACGCGCAACGCGCGCATCGTCGTTCTGTCGAGCCTGCCTTCGGCGATGGAAAGCGTATCCGCCGCTGCAGCGGCGCGTGCCGTTGAAGGCTTCGTGCGTTCGCTGGCCAAGGAAATCGGCCAGTTGGGCTCCACTGCGAACATGCTTTATGTAGAGCCGGGGGCTGAGGACCGCGTCGCGACGCCGCTGCGCTTTCTACTGTCCGACTACAGCACGTTTGTCGACGGTCAGCCGCTGACCGTGACCAAGACCGGACGTATGCCGGAGGCCTTGCCGGCGACGCAGCCGTTGAAGGACAAGGTGGCGCTGGTCACCGGCGGCGCGCGCGGTATCGGCGCGGCAACCGCCGAGCGTCTGGCGCGCGAGGGCGCCACCGTGGTGTGTCTGGATATTCCGCAGGATCAGGACACGCTTGAAGAAACGGTCGCTGGTTTCGGCGGCGCGGCCTTGCCGCTGGATATCACCGCCGATGATGCGCCGCGTCAGATCGCCGATTTCTTCCAGGAGAAATTCGGTGGCGTGGATATTGTTGTCCACAACGCCGGCGTGACCCGCGACAAGACGCTTGCCAACATGCCCGATCACTACTGGGACATGGTGATGAGCATCAACTTGCAGGCCATCATCAAGGTCGACGAGTTGTTGTCGACCGAAAATGTCATCAACGAACACGGTCGCGTGATCTGTCTATGCTCGATCGGCGGTATCGCCGGTAACCGCGGTCAGACCAACTACGGCGCCACCAAGGCCGGCCTGATTGGTTTCGTGGAACGCCGTGGCGAGACCGATCGCGATCGCGGCGTCACCGTGAATGCGGTCGCACCGGGCTTCATCGAAACCCGGATGACTGCCGAAATGCCGTTCGGTGTACGCGAGGGCGGTCGGCGTCTGTCATCGCTGTCGCAGGGTGGCACCCCGCGCGATGTGGCAGAAGCGATCACCTTCTTGTCCACGCCGGGCGCGGGCGGTATATCCGGCAACGTGCTGCGCGTGTGTGGCCAGAGTCTGATCGGCGCATAAGCGTCTTCGACGCGTCTCGAAAGATGGCGAGCCGGCCTGTTTTCAGGCCGGCTTTTTTATGCCCGCCGCGCCGCTGCGCGGCTGTCTAGCCAATCGGCAACGAACGGCCACACCTCGGTCTGTGCGGGCTTGCTCACCACGATCCCCGGATGGTCGAAGTCCACGCTGTAGCCGTTGGCCGTGCCGGCACGTTCGAAATGCTTGTCGATACTCGAAAAATGGCTAATGAAACGCTCGCATCCCGCGCTCGGGTCGACACGGTCGGCCGCGCCGGAAACGGCAAGTGCCGGCTGCGTGATGCCTCTCAGCATGTCGCGCAGATAGGCCTGGCGCCGACCGGTTTCGACCCAGTGGGTGGCATCCATCAGCGCTGCCGTGGGTTCGTTCTCCGGGCCGAGACCGGCCGCGCGTGCCGGGAAATAACCGAGTAGCCAAGCCAGTCCGCGTGTTATTCGATTGGCGGGCCAGTCGAGCATGCGCTTGCCGACCTCGAATTGGCTGGCGAACAGCACAAGACCCGCGATCGACTGCGTTTCGAGATAGCGCGCACAAGCGATCGCACTCATCACACCGCCGAATGAATGCCCAATCCAGAAAGCCGGCTGCGCGTAGCGCTCGCTGACCTGTCGCTGGACGGCTGGCAGGTCGTATTTGACGTGGTCGATGAGGCCCGCGCGTGCGGCGCACCGGGGCGAGTCGGATAGCCCGCGGCGTTGCACGATGAACGCCGGATAGCCGCGGCGCGCGAGATACGCGGCCATGCCGACCTGCTTGTCCGATAGCCAGAATCGCCGTCCGGTGAACATGCCTGAGACCAAAACCGTGGGCGCGATTGTTGTAACGCCTTGTGCATGCACCGCAGTGAGTTTGCAGTAACCGTCATCGGCTGCTGCAAGCGTATGCTCGGTAATGCCCAGCGGCGTGGTATCGCGCGATTTAGCCACCGGTCACCCGCCAGGCGATCGCGGCGACGCATAGCGTCACGATCAACGTGAGCAGTCGGCGCAGTTGTAGAAAGCCACGGCTTTGCCACCCGCGCCGGGCGCCGTGTTCGTCGATGAGCCAGGCGGCGAGCAAGGCCACGATCAGCAGGACGGCACGCCACGGGGCCGCCGTGAGCAAGGCGCCCCAAGCCACGATGGCAGGGACTACGGCCAGTGTCATGTCCAGCCCGGAGGCGCGTCCGGCCGAGAGCATACGCCCCCATTGCACACCGCCAATAAAGGCAACGATTGTGGCGAGATAGGGCAACAGCCAGCGCAGCGCCGTGCGCGCATTCAGCGAATAGCCATCGTAGGCGTAATAGACCCCCGCCGCGAAGGGCAGCAGTGCGAGCAGGCCGAGGGCGCAGGCAGCGGGCAGGGCGGATCGTTTCTTGGCCATGGTTGGAACGTATTGAACGAAGACGCGATCTTACGCGTTCAACTGGAAGCCGCGTTGAAGTGCGCCACCATCGCCCGTACCAGGGGCTTCATGAAATAGTTACTGTCGGGCATGAGAGTGACCTGCACGCCTTCGGCCTCGAGGCGTTCGCCCACGAGCGGGCCAACCGCTGCCACACAAAGCCCGTTCAGGGCCGGCGTGAGCGCGTCGGCGCGTTCGTTGGCGCGCGCCACTTTGTAAAGGCGCTTGATCTGCGGCGAGCTGGTAAAGGCTACGGCGTCCAGTTGGCCGGCCACGATGGTATCGATGAAATCCAGCACCTGCGGCGTTTCGGCTTCGTCAGCATAGATATAGGGTGCGACCGCGTGGATCTCGGCCTGTTTATCGGCAAGGAAGTCCATCAGCGGTCGGTTCGGGTCGGTACCGTAAAGCTGCACACCGACCCGATGGCCGGTAAGGTCCATATCGGCGAGCGCTTCGATTACGCCGGCCGTGGTTGGCTGGGTCGCGGCAAGATCGCTGCGCAGCTTGAGCGCGCGCAGCTCTCGTCCGGGCTTCGGCCCGCGTGTGATAGCGCGCGCCTGATCGAGACGCTCGACGAGGCGGGTCAGGCGTTCCGGTGTGTCGCGCTCGGCAAAGCTGCGCAGCCGGCGCACGCCTTCGCCGGTTAGCCAGATCATGTCGTCGAGGCCGTGCTCGATGACCTCGTCGAGCCAGCGCCCGACATGCGCTTCATCCGGCGTATCGCGGATATCGACCAACGGGCAGCGCACGGCTTGTGCGCCACGCCGCTCGATCATGTCGGCAAACAGATCGAGTTGGCGGGATTCCGGAACGCCGATACGACGGCCTTCGAGATCTCGTACGTCGCGCGTGCTACTCATGTGTCGGGTCCAGTCAGCGCATCAAGACAATATCGTGAGTGTACCGAGCGCGCTCGCATACGGCAGTTGCCATCGCTCAATGGATCACGTCACACTGACATCGACTATTGGCACGGTCCGGAAGACAGTCCATGACGCTTGCAGTCGGTATCAGTATTGTTTTCGCGCTAGCCTTGGCGGTTGTAGGCTATCTGCTCTGGCGTGCGTACCGTCGTCTCGACGCGCTTAACGCCGAGATTTCCCAACTCGCCCACGATCTGGAACATGCCAACGAAGAGCTGGCCGGCGTGCTGGCCGAGGTCAGCGGCAGCCGTATTATCGTGGAGGTCATCAATCCGATGACCCTGGCCCGGGCGCGATCGCGCTGGGGAGCAGCCCTGGTGGGCGTGGCGCCGCGCATGATCCGACGCCGGGTGTATGAAATTGTTGCCCGGGAGATGAAACAGCAGCTGGCATCTCAAGGGGTCGAGGCGCATCTGGATATCTTCCATCCGACCGGCTCATGATGGTCATTGTCGCCGTATCCATTGCCTTCGTCGCCCTGATCGTGGCCGCCATACGGTTGAATATGGCGGTTGCCGACACCCGCGCGCGTTTTCGGGTACTGGCGGCCGGCTACGGCGATGCGGGCCTTCTGGTCGACGCAAGAAAGCGTTTTCGCCGCCGCCAGGAAAGCGTCGAACAGGTGGTCGATACCGGCACGGTAGGATTGCAGACCGCGCATCGCACCATTTCCGGCTGGTTCGGAAAACAGAATACCGGCGAAGGCGTCTACGACAACGTGCGTGCCTTCAACCGCAATCTAGGCCGCACGGTCTCCGGGCTGTTCGCGCCGGGGCCGAAGAAACACAGCGAGAGCCTCGACGAATGGCGTGAAAAACAGGGTTCGAACAATGGCCGTAATGGCCCGTCTGACAAGCCCTGATCCGGATAACGGCGAGTGGCCTCAAGTAAGCAGGCATCGGGCCGTTAATCCCAAGATGAAACGGTCAAACTCCATGACGGCGTATGCCAGCCTGCTGATGCTCGCGCTTGTGCCGCTCGGTATCTCGCCTCTCTTGGCACAGCCCGCAGGCGCACCGTCAGCCGGTTCGCGGGCGAGTGTTCACGGCCACGGTGGATACGATCCCCATGCGTGCGGGGGGTATCGACATTCGGGCCCGGAAATCCAGATCTATATGGATCCGGAAAGCGAGCACTGGCCATCGAATTATGTGCCCGACAACTATCGGCTCGATGGCTACGACGGCGAGCCGGATCGAGCAACGATATGTCGTGGGGAAAGCGGGCGAACCTACACCACGCGAACGATCGAGTGCCCGGCGGGGCAGCAGGCCGACGAGCCTGCGCGGACGTGGTCTACATCGCCCTGAAACGTAGCGCGCATACGCCACGAAGCCATGCCGGAAAAAAAATTCCGTCATTGTCGTAATACGTTAAAGGATTCGCACCCCGGCGCCGATAGGCTCTGCAACCAAGCTCGTTGTATCGAGCACGTGTTATTCGCAGGTACGCCATGGCAGTCACATCTTCACTTGGAATCGGTTCGGGTCTGGACCTGAGTTCGTTGCTGGACGGACTTCGAAGCTCCGAACAGCAGCGCCTGGTGCCGTTGCAGAAACAGGCGAGCAGCTATAACACCAAGCTGTCGGCCTACGGCACGCTGCAGAGTTCGCTCGCCAATTTCCAGACCTCGGCCGAAGCCCTGGGCAAGGCGAGTCTCTACGATGGTGTGAAGACCACCACCGATAGCGATGCATTCACCGCGGTTGCCGGCGAAAAGGCCGACCCGGGCAGCTACAGCATCGAAGTCGATCAGCTGGCGCGCAGCCAGTCACTGGTCAGCGCCGGCGAGGCCAGCGTAGACGACAAGATCGGTAACGGCGGCAAGATTACGCTGTCTCTCGGGGATACTGGCGGTAACGTCAGCGAAACCGTCGATATTGATATCGACAGCGCGGATAGCAGCCTGTCCGGTATCCGCGATGCCATCAATGCGGCCGATATCGGCGTCAATGCCTCGATCGTCAACGACGGCAGCGGTACGCCGTACCGACTCGTGCTCTCGTCCAATACCACGGGTACGGCGTCACAAATTTCTGTAAGCGTGGCAGAGACAAATGGTGACGGCTCGACGCCGTTGGGCGATCTGCTGAGCTATGACAGCGCCGCGGGCAGCAGCGCGATGAGCGAGACCGTCGCCGCGCGTGACGCCAAGCTTTCGGTGAACGGGATTGCGATCGTCAGCCAGACCAATCGTGTCGAGGAAGCCATTGCGGGCGTGACTCTTACGCTCAGCAAGACCACGACCGAGCCGCAGGCTCTGACAGCCACGCGCGATACCGATTCGGTTAAATCGGCCTTGCAGAGATTCGTCAAGGCCTATAACAGCGTCAATTCGCTCTCCGACAAGCTCACGGCTTTCGACGCGGAAGAAAAGGTCAGCGGCGTTCTGCTGGGCGATTCCACTGCCCGCACCGCCGAGACGCGCGTGCGTAGCGCACTGAATACGCCGATCAGCGGCGGTGCCTTTTCCAGTTTGGCGGAAATCGGCATCAGCCTGCAGCGCGACGGCACCATGGAGATCGACGACGAAAAGCTCGACGCGGCTCTGGCAAACAACCTCGCCGACATCGGCCAGCTAATGGGCGGCACGGGCGATAACGACGGTCTGTCGAAGGTGCTCGTGTCCACGCTCGAGGCCGTTGCCGGCGAGCAGGGTCTGCTCCAATCGGCCAGCGACGGGATGAAAACCCGTATTGATAATTTAACCGACAGCATGGAACGCGAGCAGGAATCGATCGATTCGACCATCGCGCGCTACCAGAAACAGTTCGTGCAGCTCGACTCGATCATGGCGTCGATCAACTCGACCAGCAACTACCTCACCCAGCAATTCGCATCGCTCAACCAATCGAGCGATTAGGCATTCATAGCAAGGAACGCTCATGGCCTCTTATGCAAACCGGGCGGCAAGCGCATACAAGACACTCGGCGTCGAAACCGCCGCGATGAGCGCCAGCCCGCATCAATTGATCGTGCTTTTGTTCGACGGCGCACGCAGCGCTCTCGGGCGTGCTCAATGGGCTATTTCCCAGAGCGACCAGGCCGGCAAGGGCCAGGCGTTGTCGAAAGCCATCGATATCATCGAGCTCGGTCTGCGTGCCGCGCTGGATATCGAACGTGGCGGCGAAATCGCCGAGCGTCTGGATGCCCTCTACGACTATATGACCCGTACATTGATTCGTGCCAATATCAAGAGCGATACGGCGCTGATCGCCCAGGTGGATACGCTTCTCGACGATATCGGTTCGGCATGGAAGCAAATAGGCAACGTGCCGAGCATGCCCTCGGTGGCAGCGCCGCAGCCCGTTTCCTCGCTACAGCAGGCCTGAGATCATGAATGAGCAGCAGCAGGATATCGTCGCTGGCTACGCCGCGCTTCTTGAACTCAACAAGAAAATGATCGAGATCGCGGTCGCCGGCGAGTGGGAAAACCTCGTGGAAATGAAGAGCGAACACCTGTGTCAGGTGGAAACGCTCATGAGTATCGAATATGACGTCGCGGTGAACGACGCGTTTCGCGAAGCCAAGCGTGCGGTACTGATACAGATCGCAGCGACCGAGCAGGAACTGCGAGATCGGCTACAACTGCGTATGGACGAACTTTCCGGTGCTATTTCGCAGGCGCGCTCCCAGCGTCGTGTCAAAAAGGCCTACGAAAAGGCAGCCATTTGCTAGTGCCGTGCGCACTGCGAGATAGGCCCTAGCGAAAGATGCCATTGTGAGCACGATCACGCCCATGCTCGACACGCTGTTGCCGCAGGTGCTCGGGCGCCGTGCGGATATGGCGCGGTTTACCGGCGGACGGGTCAATGTGCCGCTCGGTCCGGTCGATCCCGTGGCCCGCGTGCGAACCGATGGGTTTGATCGGCCCACGCCGGGTACGGGCGCAAACAATTTGCGTGGCCGTGGCTCGGCGGATGGTGAGATCGCAACGGGTAATAACCCGGCTTCACGCCAGGGCCCGGACAAGCCGGCTATGCGTGAGATCACGCACAGCCAGCGTTACCTGCCGGCCACTCGCAGTGAAGGCGGCAATCACAGTGAATCGGCGCGTGCACAGCTGAGTCGCGAGGGTGGGCTGATTGCCTCGCTTCTGGCGCGCCGGGATGCCCCGGTTGCGCATACGACGCCGGCTCATGCCGCGGCGCTTTTCGGGGCAGCACGCGTACCGGCAACGCCTATTCTGGCGGCCATACTCGGGCAGCAGGTAGCGCACAGCGGTTTGTTCTATGAATCGCACCTGAGCAAGTGGTTCGACGGGCAGCGCCCGTTCGCGGAGCTGCTCGAAGAACCGCACAATCAAAAGCCGCAAACGACTGCCTCGAATGAGGCCAGGGCGCAGGGGCAACCGGTACCGGCGACCTCTCGACAGACGCTGTCGAATTCGGTCGCCAACGCATTGCTCGCGCCCGGCACATTCCAGGACACGTCATCGAACGCCCGCGGTGATGGCGCGCGCGGCGAAGTCGTCGACGAGCGTCTGCTTTCTGTCGTACGCCAGCAGCTCGATGTACTCAGTAATCCGGTCTTTCGCTGGCATGGTGCGGCCTGGCCCGGTGTCGACATGCACTGGGAGATTCACGAAAACGTCGATGAGGGAGACTCAGGCGACGAGACGGCCTCGCAAGAGCAGGCGTCGTTTTCGACGCGGCTGCATCTGGACCTTCCCAAGCTGGGCAAGATTGAAGTCGCACTCAATCTCGCAAGCGGTGGAATCGAGGTCTATGCCTTCGCGTCGAGCGCACGGGGCGCGGCCGCGGTTTCGCCCGCCACAAGCGAATTGAAGGAGCGATTCGAACAGGCCGGGTTCACCCGAGCGCATGTCGAACTGATCGAGGCTGATGTCCTATGAGCGCGGTCGATCGTTCTCGGCCTGGCGATGATCGTGCAGGCGTCGTTGCCCTGCGCTATGCCGAACAGGATGATGCCCCACGGGTCGTGGCCAAGGGGTACGGTGATATTGCGCAGGCGATCATGGATCGAGCGGAAAAACACGGTCTCCACGTGCATCGCTCGCCTGAGCTGGTGCGTCTACTCATGCGTGTCGATCTCGATGAGCGCATCCCGCCCGAGCTGTATACGGCTGTGGCCGAATTACTGGCCTGGGTTTACCGGCTCGAAACGGCAGCCGACGCGCAATCGCTTGATTAAGCGCAAACCCTGTTCGGCGCGATCGATTTTCGGTCGTGTTAATAGCGCACAATCCATTATAGAATAATAGGCTGTCGTCTATCGGCGACAGTTCGTCGCTGCGCGCTTTTGCTTTTTACTACGCCGTGTAGCATTTTGGACAATATAGCGTTCCGGAATAAGCAATTGGCGCGACATTTTTGTAAAGGCAAAGTTAATAGGGGTTCCTTGCTGATAGCGTGTTATCGGTCGGCGCGAAAGGGCAACGCGTCGATGCAAAGGATAACCACAGTTTTCGAGCGGGAGATATCGCCAGAAATTCAAGAGTTCGCTTTGCACAACGCGGCGTATTCTCGGGGAGGCACCAATGAGTGTTGAGCATCTACTCGATGATGTTCGCGATCTGAATCTGTCCTATCTGATTCTGATGCAGCGGTTGATCAATACTGATCGCGAATTGGCGATGTTCCGTCTCAAGATTGATGAAGACATGGCGGATCTGCTGAGCCAGATCCCGGTCGCAGATCTCGCCAAGCTCGCCCGGTGCAACCAACTCCTATGTCATTTCTCCCTCGACAGCGCGGAACAACTGTTTGCGCTGGTCAATGCGCCGCGCGATGACGATATGCGGCGCTTGCACGCCGGCATTCTGTTGTCATCGCAGAACAAGCGTAAAAGCGATCGCCGCGGCGGCGAGCGTCGGTCCGCTGGCGACCGCCGCGAAGGCGACGGTGGTGGGGATACGGAGGCGCCGGCTCGCCGCAAGCAGCCACGTCGTGAGGCGGACCGCGAAGCGGAACGCAAAAGCGGCAGTGGTGAAGGGTAGCTAACGAGCCGCATGAATACGACGACGAACAAGAGCGTCATCGACGAAGCCAAGCAGATCGGCTTGGCGATCGAGCTGATTGAACTTGGTGCCCGACTTCAGGTGCTGCAGACCGAAACCGACATCAGCCGGCGTCGTCTGATCAATCTGTACAAGGAAATCCACGGGGTCTCGCCGCCTAAGGGCATGCTGCCGTTTTCTACCGATTGGTATGTGACCTGGCTGCCGAACATTCATTCGTCGCTGTTTTACAACACCTACTGCTACCTGCGTCGGCGCAAGGAGCGCAGTCGCATGGAAGCCGTGGTCAATGCTTATCGGCTTTACAACGAACAGACGCCGTTACAGGAGGATGGCAAGCCGGTTTTGAGCTTGACTCGAGCCTGGATGCTGGTGCGCTTCTTCGAAAGCGACATGATGATGCTGTCGGTGTGTAATCGCTGCAAAGGCAAGTTCGTGAACCGCGCTTACAGTCTCGATCAGGATTTTGTCTGCGGTATTTGCCAGCCGCCATCCCGCGCGGGCAAAACGCTCAAGAAGACGAAAAGTCGCAAGCCGAAGGAATAAGCGCGCGGTAACGACCGCAGTTCTCGGCATCGACCCATTCAAGCTATTGGCCTGTCGGCCGCTAACACTCCCTAGAGATTGCCGGTCCGTATTTACGGCCATGTCCAGTCAGGGAAGGCGACAGTGCTTATACTCTTGGGTTACGTCATCGTCATCGGGTCCGTGCTCGGTGGGTATGCCATGGTCGGCGGGCATATGGGGGCGCTGTATCAGCCGGCAGAGCTCGTCATCATTTTTGGCGCCGGTATCGGCGCGTTCGTGGCCGCCAACAACGGCAAGGGCATCGGCGCGACCGTTCGTGTGCTGCCGAAACTCCTGCGTGGCTCGCAGTATTCCAAAGAGATCTGCGTCGATCTGATGACCCTGCTTTACCTGCTGCTCGCCAAGGCGCGACAGTCCGGCATGATGTCGCTCGAGCAGGATATCGAGAACCCGCGTGAAAGCACGCTGTTCTCGGCGTACCCGAAGCTTGTCGAAGACAAGCTGATCATGGATTTCCTGACTGATTACCTGCGCCTGATGATCAGCGGCAACATGGACGCCTTCGAAATCGAGGCGTTGATGGACCACGAGATCGAAACTTTCCAGCACGAAGCCGAGATTCCAGCGCACGGCCTGGCGGCCATGGGCGATTCACTGCCGGCCTTCGGTATCGTTGCGGCGGTCATGGGTGTGGTCCATGCGCTCGGGTCGGCGGCGCTCGATCCATCGGAAATCGGCCCGCTGATTGCGCACGCGATGGTGGGTACGTTCCTGGGTATTCTGCTTGCTTACGGTTTCGTGAGCCCGCTGTCGGCGCGTGTGCGATCGCAGGTCGAGGAAGTCGTCAAGATCATGCAGAGCGTGAAGGTCACGCTTCTGGCGAATCTCAACGGCTATGCGCCGCCGCTGTCGATCGAATTCGGTCGCAAAGCGCTGTTCTCCAGCGAGCGCCCCTCGTTCAACGAACTTGAAGAGCATGTGCGCAGCGTCAAGTCGGGCGGCACAGCGCAGGCCGCGCCGTGAGCGATCCGAATCGACGGCCGATCGTCATTCGCCGCAAGAAGGCGGCGAGTCACGCAACCCACGGTGCATGGAAGATCGCTTATGCGGATTTCATGACCGCGATGATGGCGTTCTTTCTGGTGATGTGGCTCTTGTCGGGGCTGAGTTCGGCTGAGCTCAAGGAAATGAGCGAATACTTTCGTACGCCGCTCAAGGTGGCGATCATGGGCGGCGATAAGGCTTCCGCCAGCAACAGTGCCATTCCCGGTGGCGGCGACGATCCGATGCATTCGGAAGGGGAGGTCTCGTTGACCACGCCGAATGCTACCAATTACCGTCCCAGCCATCGGCCCCTGCGTGATCTGCAAAGCGGCCTGGAGTCGATGATCAAGTCCGATCCGAGGCTGGACGACGTCAGCTCGCAGCTGAGCTTCAAGGTGGTCGAAGACGGTCTGCTGATACAGATCAGCGATACCAAGCAGCGGCCGATGTTCGCGCTGGGCAGTTCCGAGCTTGCGCCTTATATCAGCGCCTTGCTCTACAAGATCGCGCCCAAGCTGAACGAGTTTCCCAACCCGATCACGCTGACCGGGCATACGGACGATCTGCGTTTTGCTTCCGGCGATCACCGCTACAGCAACTGGGAACTCTCGGCCGATCGTGCCAATTCAGCACGGCGTGCGCTCATCAAGGGCGGCATGCAAGCCGACAAGCTCTTGCGCGTGATCGGCGCGGCTGCAACGGCGAGTCGGCCGGGCGTGGAATCGTCGGCCGCGCCAGCCAACCGCCGTATCAGCATCCTGGTGCTAAACGAACACGCGCAAATGCGGATCGAGGATGAAAGCGCGGCGCCCCCGCAGGCGCTGTCCGCTGATGCCGACACGCACAGCGGGGCCAACGAGCGCATGGTCAAGGTGGACGCGAACGAGCCGCCGGCCGACGCGAAATCCGGCTGATCACGTGTAATTGCGATTCATATCCGATCGAAACCTAAAGCAATGTCTCGATCGAACGATATGTCCTAGGACATCAGTTTTCGGGTTCGACCACGAGCGACAGCGGAATAACCAGGCATGACGTTAGATATCGCCGAGTTCTACCAGACCTTTTTCGACGAAGCAGACGAACTGCTCGACGAAATGGAACGTCTGCTTATCGATCTCGATATCGAGACGCCGGACAGTGAAGATCTGAACGCGATTTTCCGGGCAGCGCACTCCATCAAGGGCGGTGCCGGAACGTTCGGGTTCACGCATCTGCAGGAAACCACGCATCTGCTGGAAAACCTGCTGGACCGCGCGCGTCACGGTGAGCTGGTGCTGGATCGTACAGCGGTCGATCTGTTTCTCGAGTGCCGCGATGTACTCAAGGGCCAGATCGATGCTTATCGTGCCTCGGCCGAGCCGGACAAGCAGGCGTTCGACGATATGGCACAACGTCTGCGAACGCTCGACGAACAAGGTAGCGGTGCACTGGCGGCCGATTCAGGCGCGGCGGCTGCTGCGAGTGAAACCGCCGAGGCTGCGCAACCCGAGTCTGCGCCGCCCGCAGGCGCGGTACGCCAGGTTTCGATCAGTGGAATCGAAGAAAGCAAATGCGCGGCACTTGTCGAAGAGCTTGGCCTGTTCGGCGATATCGAAAGTCAGACATTCGAAGGCGACACGCTGACAGTGACGCTAGCTGGGCACGCCAGCGCCGAGGATATCGAATCGGTGCTGTGCTTCGTTGTCGATGCCGACCAGCTGCATTTCAATGGCGCGGCGGCCGAGGATGCCGCTGCGCAAGCTGAGACTGTTGTAGCCCAGGCCGTGAGCGAGGTCGTTGCCGAAGAGCACGCAAGCCGGGCGCAGGACGCGGCTGCCTCAGACGAGGCCAAGGCGCCGACCAGCGCAACGCCCGCGGCGCCGGCTGCCAAGCCGAAAGCCGCTGCGAAGTCCGCCGGCGAATCCAGTTCGCTGCGCGTATCGACCGAGAAGGTCGATGAAATCATCAACCTGGTAGGCGAACTGGTGATCACCCAGTCGATGCTGGAGCAAACCATCGGCGGGCTCGATAGCGAAGCGCATAGCGCGCTTCTCGAGGGCCTTAATCAGCTGCAGCGCAACGCCCGCGATTTGCAGGAAGCGGTGATGTCCGTGCGCATGATGCCCATGGACTATGCCTTCAATCGTTTCCCGCGTCTGGTGCGCGATCTCAGCCGCAAGCTGGGTAAAGAAATCAATCTCGTGACGGAAGGCGAATCGACCGAGCTCGACAAGGGTTTGATCGAGCGCATCATGGATCCGATGACCCACCTGGTGCGCAACAGCCTGGATCACGGCATCGAAACCCCGGAACGGCGCACGGCGGCCGGCAAGCCGGCTGCAGGTACGCTGACGCTGGCTGCCCAGCACCAGGGCGGCAGCATTCTCATCGATATTTCCGACGACGGCGCCGGCCTTGATCGCGAGCGCATTCTGTCGAAGGCGCGTCAGAACGGTTTATCGGTCACTGACACGATGAGCGACGATGAAGTCTGGCAGCTGATTTTCGCGCCGGGTTTCTCGACCGCCGAAGCGGTCACCGACGTCTCCGGGCGCGGTGTGGGCATGGATGTGGTCAAACGCAACATCCAGGAGCTCGGCGGGCATGTCGATATTCGGTCCGCGGCCGGCCAGGGCACGACGATTCGTATCGTGCTGCCACTGACGCTGGCCATCATGGACGGCATGCTGATCCGCGTCGGTGAAGAAGTATTCATCATGCCGCTGGGCGCCATCAAGGAATCGATGCAGGTTCAGGCCGACCAGCTCAAGCGTGTGTCGCAGGACAAGCAACTCGTGTATGTGCGCGGCGAATATCTGCCGCTCGTCGAGATGCATCGTGTATTCGATATCGATGGTGCCCAGACGGATGTGCTGCGCGGCATCGTGATGGTGATCGAAAGCGAAGGCCGCCATTTCGCGGTGCTTGTCGACGAACTCGTCGGCCAGCGCCAGGTGGTGGTCAAGAATCTGGAAACCAACTATCGCAAGGTGGTGGGTATCTCGGCGGCCACCATTCTTGGCGACGGTAGCGTCGCGCTGATTCTCGACGTGGTTGCGCTTTCCCGCGCAGGCCGTCAGAGCGAAACCCAGGTGCGGCAAGTAGCGCCCGCCTGATCCCTTATACATGGACGTTACACGGAGTAAACGACATGGCTGAAGTCATTGCTAATGAAACCCCGCGTGATGCGACCGCGGATATGGAAGTGCTGGTATTCGCTCTAGGCGGCGAGGAATACGGGGTCGATATTCTCAAGGTTCAGGAGATTCGCGGCTATAACCAGGTGACCCGAATCGCCAACGTGCCGGATTTCGTCAAGGGTGTGACCAACCTGCGCGGCAGCATCGTTCCCATTATCGATGCGCGTATCAAATTCGGCCTGGAAAATGCCGCCTATGATCAGCACACCGTGGTGATCGTGCTCAACGTCGGTGAGCGTGTGGTTGGCGTGGTCGTGGACAGCGTATCCGATGTGCTGACGCTTACGCCCGAGCAGATCAAGCCGGCGCCGGATTTCGGTGTGGCGACATCGACCGAGCATGTGCTGGGGCTGGGCAGTGTCGATGACCGCATGCTCATTCTGGTGGACATTGATCAAATGATGAGCAGTCGCGAACTCGCGCTCGTCGAAGACGTCGAAGCCATCGCGTCATAGCTGTGATCTTTCAGTAGGTTGTTCATC
>NZ_AFNV02000013.1 GCF_000215955.2 Salinisphaera shabanensis E1L3A | reverse complement strand
GCGGCTATTTCAGCAGCCCCCTAAATGTTTTCTTCAATTAATATTTTACAGCTAACCGCCGCTAATAATGGCGTTGGTTAAATGGTGGACCGTGGTTGACGGGTTGCCAAGCGGGTCTCCTTCCAATTCTCTATTAACAATACTGGAAGTTGCTCTCTTTTCAGCTGATTCGTAAGCATCGGAAATAGCACAATATTGAATCCGTTTCTTTTTGGCTGAATAACCGGGACAAGCTTCCTCTAACTTTTTCTGAAGATCATGCCGATGGATTGGTGCTTGATAATCGCAAATATGAAATAGCAACCAAATTTCGAAGCAAGGGTTGCTAATAGCAAGCTCTATATCACTCGCACGCGCCAAATCTAGCGCTTCATGATACTTAGGATGCTCGTCGCGATCGAATACAGCCCAGACCGAAAAAAAACCCTCGAAGCTGTTGCCAGAGCGCTTCGCTTTTCTTAGCTGCTCCGCTTTTAGCGATTTAGCTTTGGCCACGATCGTCGCTGGCTCGCCAGCAGCTTCGCAAACCTCCACCTTAACTAGCGGATTCCTAACATAGCGATAAAGCTGATCGAAATAATCTGGTTCGGTGGTTTTGCCCTCGCAAACAATAATAATTTTTTGCTTCGGTTCTTTGGATTCGCGCTTCCTTCGAAGCGTTTTCGTTTTAGGAAGTTTTCTGGCAGCCATTATCCGACTAATTCGTTCGCGCTATCGAAAGTACCCAAATACGGGATAGCGCCGTACCGACCGGACAAATATCCTTTCTCGAAGTTGTCCCCTTTTCGAGTTTTGATATCCGAGAGGGGGTACAAGCATGTAGCGCCGTCCTTCGACTTTTCAGTAAACCAAATTTGATCTCGCCTTAGCACTTTTTTATCTAACAGGTTCGTATCATGCGTTGTGAAAATAAGCTGCCCTCTATTCGTACGATCAGCGATAGCGTTGAACAGGTGAACTAGACGCCTAGACAGAAGAGGGTGCACGCTGCTATCCAATTCATCTACAACAAGCAGTTTTCCGTTAGCAAGGGCATCTAGCGCTGGTCCAAGCAAGTTTAAGAGCGTTATAGTGCCACGACTCTCTAGCTCCATATCAAGGTCGACATTCGATCCGTCAGCTGACTTATGAGAAAAAAGTATTTTTCTTAGCTTGTCTTTCTCGGAAAGCTGCGGAAAGGATGAGAGATGCTTGCTGAACAGTTCTTCGAGGTCTCTATGGATTGCAAGATGCTTTTCATCAAGATCTTCTTCTTCAACTCTTATGTCATCAATGCCTATGTCAGCATTTTTCATAAATGACACAATTTCGGCTCGAAATTTCTCGTTTAAAAGAAATTTCTCGTAATTTTGTGGCCTATTTAATTCCGACGACCTGTACGCGATCCGACCTTTGAAATAAGAATGAATGGGAGATAGCTGATGGTGGTTGTTACGCGCCGCAGACGATAAGAACAACGTGTTTGGAGTGGTTAGATCCGAAATCGTTTTGTTCGACCCTTCAGCTGACGTCCAAATAGTATTCAGTACCTTCTTTAGCGTTACGATGAAACCAAACCTGCCTTTGATTATTGGGGAAAGCGTAAAGCCATTCCTCTAAGATGATTTCGTCGTTACAAGCAAACCCGTAGTGATAGTGCACTTCTTCATGTATGAAATCGACATCCACCTCAGTCGGCTGTAGAGCATATTGCTTGCCGAGTTTAAACGGCGCCCGCGTTACACCCTCGCTGGCGTCTCTGGCAACATTTTGTCCGGAGATCGTCTCTTTAAGGAAATCGATTGCTTGAATAAAATTAGTTTTACCGGATGCATTTGCTCCGTATATCGCGGCCGCGGGGAGAATCTTTAGCTCTAAGCCGGGCACTTCGCGAAGTTGCGCCGCTGCGTCTTTCTTCTTCGTCGCTACTAGCGATATCTCTTGGTAATCGCGTATCGAGAGAAAGTTGGAGCAACCGAACCGAAGTAACATTGACGGCGACCTCGCCAGAGGGAAATGGGGTTTCAGCGCGGGAATTATGCAAAAAATCGCGCAACTCTGCTAGTGAGTCGGTCCTTTTATGAGCGTGATTGCACAGTAAGTAACCACGGCTTTACTGAGGATCACGGATTCAGGCGACAGTACATTCCGAATTCAGGGGACAGTATATTAGTGTCTTGCTTGAATTCGTTCGGAAATAACTGTCGAGTAAAGCGGTTGCATATCGGATGCGCGTGGCGAGGGCTAATGCCTCTCGCTTCGCGATGACTGCAAACGTCACCTACAGATTTTACGGTCGATAAGCACGACGTCCGGCCCACGCGCTCGGTATCATGCGCGTTTACACAGCGCTCCACGCCGCCCATGACCATCGAAAACCAGAAAGACCTCGACGGCATTCTCGCCATTGGCCGCATCGTCGCCGAGATTCGCGACGCGATGCTGGCGGCGGTCGAGCCGGGGATGACGACGCTTGAGCTCGATGAAATGGGCGGGCAGATGTTGTCGCGGCTGGGGGCTACCTCGGCGCCGATGAAGTGCTACGACTTTCCCGGCTTTACCTGCATCAGCGTGAATGAAGAGGCCGCCCACGGGGTGCCGGGCGCGCGGGTGATCGGTGAGGGCGACATCGTGAATGTCGATGTGTCGGCCGAGCGCGATGGTTATTTCGCGGATACGGGTGGTACGACCGTCGTTGCGCCTGTGGCCGATGAGAAGGCAACGCTATGCCGGGCCACGGAACTGGCGCTAGAGCGCGCGCTGGGTCAGGTGCGTGCCGGCGCGCCGATCAACATGATCGGCAAGGCGATCGAGGACGTGGCGAAGTCGCATCGGTTGAAGATCATCAAGAACCTGGCCGGTCATGGCCTGGGCCGGTCGTTGCATGAAGATCCCGAGGCCATTGTCGGCTTTTACGATCGTAAGGACCGTCGCCGGTTGGAATACGGGCAGGTGATCGCGGTCGAGCCGTTTTTGTCGACGCGTAGCACGTTCGTCTCGGAAACGGATGATGGCTGGACGCTGGTGGGCGATCCGGCGAGTCGTTCGGCCCAGTTCGAGCATACGGTGATCGTGACGGACGGGGCGCCGATCATTGCGACGCGTTCGCTGCAGGCAGCCTGAGGTTTGCCTGGCCTTGCATAGGCATGCCGGGGCGATCGGTTCCTGGTTTGGCAGCGCTCCATGGCCGCATTTCGTTGCTGCATACATTCATTGGGGCGGGTATAGTCCGCGGTTTTCGTGTCCTTACAGCGAGAGCTCATACGAATGAAGGACTTGCGTGACAGCCACGTGCCGGCCTGGTTCTGGGTCGGTGTGCCGGTGGTGTTGTATTTCGGGCATTACGTGTTGCGGGCGGTAACGCCGTTCGAGTTTTTCGACCGCTACATACTTCACGAGTCCGGGGCCACGGAGCAGGGCACGGTGCTCGTGCTGGTCCTGGCGCTGCTTACGGGCTTGCTGGTGTTACGACAGATTAGTTCGCTGGGCGACGCGTCTGCTGTTGTTCTTTGGTTTGTTCTGTCTGGGCTGCCTGTATTTCGGCGGCGAGGAAGCCAGCTGGGGGCAGCACTGGATGGGCTGGGATGCGCCGGATCAGTGGGCCGCACTCAATAACCAGAACGGAACCAACCTGCACAATTCCAACGGTTTGGCCGGGTCGCTGCTGGATCAGTTGCCGCGCAATCTGTTGACGCTGGCCGCGCCGATCTCGGCGCTACCGTAGTCCTCTTGGGCGAGATAGCTGGTATCCATCCACGGGATGACGAGATAGGTGAACAGGGCGTTGAGGGCGATCACGGCGAGCACTGGCACCATTGCCAGCCACATGCTCGGGCGGCTGGCCCGTTCTTCCTGTGCATCGGCGTCTGTGGCGCCATGCGAGCCGTAGCCTTCGCCGGCGGCGGCCGCGCGTGCGCGGCGCCGATTGAGCCACAGCGTACCGAATACGAGCATGCCTAGCCCGGCCAGCGTGCCGAAGACCGGGGCGGCAAACGGCGTGGTATTGAAGTAGGGCATGGGGATCGCGTTCTGGATCGCCGGCGTGCCGGGAAACGCGGTCATGGTGAAGGTGAACGAGCCTAGCGCGAGCGCGGCGGGCAGCAGACGCTTGGGCGTGTGCGAACGCCGAAACAGTTCGTTGCCGATGGGATAGACCGCAAACGCCACCACGAACAACGACACGCCGCCGTAGGTGAGTACGCCGCAGGCGAACACCACGGCGGCAATGGCATGGCGTGCGCCCATGGTATTGGTAAACCACTCGGCGATCGTACGCGCCGAGCCCGAGTCGGCCATGAGCTTGCCGAAGATCGCGCCCAGCAGAAACAGGGGGAAGAACTTGACCAGATAGTCGCCCAGCGCCGGCATGAACACCTGCGTATAGGTCGCGAGTATCGGCAGCCCGCCGGCGAATACGGTCGCCAGTAGTGCCAGCAACGGGGCCAGGATCAATACGTTGATCCCGCGATAGGCCAGATACATGAGCAGCGCGAGCGAAAGAAAGATGCCGATCAGGCCCATCGGGTCGTTCCTTCTGAATGGTGTTGCCGACCGATTCGAGTCGACGGTGCGATACGGCTGGCGAGCGAGCGTGTCTGGCTCGGAGTTGTCGACCGGGCCACGCTTATCCGTCGCCGTCTAGATCGCAGAGCCTGCGGGAAAACGGCTTTGCTGTCTCGCATTTGCGACTAGAGTCGCATAGTCGCTCGGCGGGTGCGGCCCGCGATTGCAATTGGAAAGGCCGCCGGGTTTATCGCGGCTTGGCCGCATGGCGGCTCGTGTCCAACCGTTGTGCGGTGATCCGGCAAGCCGGTTTAAGCACCGCTGCGAGCGCTGTTGGTGCCATGAAATCGAACAGGGCAGAACGCCGTTCGATGACGCGTACAGGCGTGGGCATGACCGGCGGTGCAACGGGCTGATAAAAATAAATATTTTTAAATCAGATAATTATAGACGTCAATTAAGTCGCGCACGGTTTGATCTACGTCAAAGCCGGTCCTAGAGGGTCGTCCTAGGCTTTATCCAAATCTCTCTGGAAAAGCAGTTCATGGCCGACGAAAAACCCAAGCTTCGATTGGGCGCACTGGTGTCGCTGGTTGCCGGTTCGATGATTGGCGCCGGGATATTCAGTCTGCCCCAAAACATGGCCGCGAGCGCCAGCGCAGGCGTTGTATTGGTGGGCTGGCTGATCACCGCGGCCGGCATGTTGATGCTGGCATTCGTGTTTCAGACGCTCTCCAACCGACGCCCCGATCTGGATGCCGGCATCTATGCCTATGCCAAGGCCGGCTTTGGCGACTACATGGGCTTTTCGTCGGCCTGGGGTTACTGGATTAGCGCCTGGCTGGGCAACGTCAGCTACCTGGTGCTGGTCTTCAGCACGCTGGGCTACTACTTTCCCATGTTCGGCGAGGGCAATACGGTCGCGGCCGTTGTCTGTGCCTCGATCCTGCTTTGGCTGCTGCATTTTCTGGTACTGCGCGGCATTCAGCAGGCCGCATTCATCAATACGGTTGCCACGATCGCCAAGGTCGTGCCGATTTTATTGTTCATCGTCATCGTGGCGTTCGCTTTCAAGCCGTCGGTCTTTTTCGACGATTTCTGGGGCACCGGCAATACCGACCTGGGCAGCTTCATGACCCAGCTGCGCGGCATGATGCTGGTCACCGTCTGGGTGTTCATCGGCATCGAGGGCGCGAGCATCTATTCTGCCCGTGCACAGAACCGTAGCGATGTCGGCAAGGCGACGGTGATCGGTTTTCTCGGTGTGCTGCTGTTGCTGGTGGCGGTGAGCGTGCTGTCGATGGGCGTGCTGAGCCAGCCAGAGCTGGCCAACCTGCAGGACCCGTCGATGGCGGGCGTGCTTGAACATCTGGTGGGCCACGTGGGGTTCACTTGTGATCAGTATCGGCCTGCTCATTTCGCTAGGCGGGGCGCTGCTGGCCTGGACACTGTTGTGCGGCGAGATTCTGTTCGCCGCGGCCAGCGACCACACCATGCCGGGCTTTCTCAAGCACGAGAACGCGAACCATGTGCCCAGCAATGCGCTGTGGTTGTCGAACGGTTTCATCCAGCTGTTTCTGGTCATCACGCTGTTCAGCGAATCGACCTACCTGAGCCTGTTGTATCTGGCCACGTCGATGATTCTGGTGCCGTACCTGTGGTCGGCCGCTTACGCATTGCTGATGAGCTGGCGCGGTGAAACCTACGAAGGCCAGCCCGGACGCCGGCGCAAGGATATGGCGATCGCGACTGTAGCGCTGGCCTACAGCCTGTGGCTGCTCTATGCCGGCGGCATTCAATACGTGCTGCTTTCGGCACTGCTGTATGCGCCGGGTGCGGCTCTTTTCGCCAAGGCTCGGCGCGAGCAATCCAAGCCGGTTTTTCAGCCGTTCGAGTGGGTGATTTTCGCCCTCGTGCTGGCCGGCGCCGTTCTGGCGGGTTACGGCCTTTATGCCGGTTTTCTCTCGCTTTAACCCTTTCATCCTATCTCTCTGACAGGAGTTCTCATGTCGCAACCTCTCGGCGTTTATTCGGAAATCGGCAAGCTGCACAAGGTGATGGTGTGCGCGCCGGGGCTGGCGCACCAGCGCCTGACGCCATCGAACTGCGACGATCTGTTGTTCGACGACGTCATCTGGGTGAACGAAGCCAAGCGCGATCACTTCGATTTCGTCAACAAACTTCAAGAGCGTGGCGTGGACGTGCTGGAAATGCGCGATCTGCTCACCGACGTGCTCGGCAACCCCGAGGCACGCGCCTGGATTCTGGATCGCAAGATCACGGCCGATCAGGTCGGCGTCAGCCTGATGGGCGAAATCCGTGCATGGCTCGAAGAGCAGCCCCCGCGTCAGCTTGCCGAGTATCTGCTGGGCGGCGTGTCGGCACGCGACGTGCCGGAAAGCCTGGGCAGCTCGCTGGTACGCATGTTCGGCGAATACCTCGGCTATGCGAGCTTCATCGTGCCGCCGTTGCCCAATGCGTTGTTCACCCGTGATACCACCTGCTGGATCTACAACGGCGTCACGCTCAATCCCATGTACTGGGAAGTACGCCGCCAGGAAACGCTGCTGACTGCGGCCATCTACAAGTTCCACCCGACCTTCGCCAACGCCGATTTCAATATCTGGTACGGCGACCCGACCGTAGGCCACGGCATGGCCACGCTCGAGGGCGGTGACGTCATGCCGATCGGCAACGGTGTGGTTCTCATCGGCATGGGCGAACGCAGTTCGCACCAGGCCATCGGTCAGCTAGCCCGTTCCCTGTTCGACCACGGCGCCGCGGAGCGCGTGATTGTCGCCGGCCTGCCGAAGTCCCGTGCGGCCATGCATCTGGATACGGTATTCAGTTTCTGCGATCGCGATCTGGTCACGATCTATCCGGAAGCGGTGAATGCGATCACGCCGTTTAGCGTGCGCCCCGACGATTCCAAGCCAGCCGGTCTGGACGTGCGCCGTGAAGACAAGTCCTTCGTGGATACCGTTGCCGAGTCACTGAACCTGAAACAACTGCGCACGATCGCCACCGGCGGCGACAGCTACGAAGCCGAACGCGAACAGTGGGATGACGGTAACAACGTGGTCGCCGTCGAGCCGGGCGTGGTCATCGGCTACGACCGCAATACCCATACCAACACGCTGCTGCGCAAGGCCGGTGTGGAAGTTATCACCATCGATGCCAGCGAACTCGGTCGCGGTCGCGGCGGCGGTCATTGCATGACCTGCCCGATCGCGCGCGACGCGGTCGACTACTGATCCGCCGTCTGGTTCGTCCTCAATTCTTTTAATCGGGAGTGCCGCTCATGGCCTTCAACATGCATAACCGTCATCTGCTCAGCCTGATGCATCACAGCACGCGCGAGCTGGTCTATCTGCTCGATCTGTCGCGCGATCTCAAGCGCGCACGCTATACCGGCAGCGAGCAGAAGCATCTACGCGACAAGACATCGCGCTCATTTTTCGAAAAGACCTCTACGCGCACACGCTGTGCGTTCGAGGTGGCGGCCTATCAGCAGGGCGCGAACGTCACCTATATCGATCCAAGTTCCTCTCAGATCGGGCATAAGGAAACGATCAAGGACACCGCGCGTGTACTCGGGCGCATGTACGACGCCATCGAATACCGCGGCGCGGATCAGCACACCGTCGAGCAGCTTGCCGAATTTGCCGGCGTGCCGATCTTCAATGGCCTGACCGCCGAATATCACCCCACCCAGATGCTCGCCGACGTGCTCACCATGCGCGAGCACAGCGACAAGCCATTGCACGGCATCAGCTATGCCTACCTGGGCGATGCCCGCTACAACATGGGCAAGTCGTTGCTGATGATCGGCGCGAAGCTGGGCATGGACGTGCGTATCGCAGCGCCCAAGGCGCTCTGGCCGGAGCAGGCGCATATCGAGGCCTGCGAGAAGTTCGCGGCCGAGTCCGGTGCACGTATCACGCTCACCGAAGACCCGGCCGAAGCGGTCGCGGGCGTGGATTTCATCCATACCGACGTCTGGGTATCGATGGGCGAGCCGATCGAGGCCTGGGCCGAGCGTATCGACATGCTCATGCCGTATCAGGTCAATCAGTCGCTGATGGCCAAGGCGAACAACCCGCGGGTGAAATTCATGCATTGCCTGCCGGCGTTTCATAACGCCGATACCAAGGTTGGCAAGCAGACGATCGAGCAGTATCCGCAGCTCAAGGATGGCATCGAAGTCACCGAGGCGGTGTTCGAGTCGCCCGCCTGTATCGCCTTCGATCAGGCCGAGAATCGCATGCACACCATCAAGGCGGTACTCGTGGCCACGCTGGGCGATATCTAGCGCTCGTATCCAGCCCTCATCCTTTACCAGCCACGGTCGGGTTGTACCCGGCCGTGGCGCAAGTCGTGATCGGCACGGGCCGATCCTATCGGAGTATCTGCATGCGTATCGTCACCGCTCTGGGCGGCAACGCGCTATTACGTCGCGGCCAGCCGCTGACCGCTGAAAATCAACGCGCCAATGTGCGGGTGGCCTGTGAACAGCTCGCCCGCATCATGCCCCAACATGAAGTCGTGATCGCCCATGGCAACGGCCCGCAGGTGGGTTTGCTAGCATTGCAGGGCGCCGCCTATGAAGAGGTCGAGCCCTATCCGCTGGATGTACTTGGCGCGCAGACCGAGGGCATGATCGGCTATGTGATCGAACAGGAACTGGGCAATCTGTTACCGGCCGAAGCATCGTTCGCGACGATTCTCACCCAGGTGGAAGTCGATGCCGACGATCCGGCGTTCGCGCATCCGAGCAAGCCGATCGGCCCGGTCTATACGCGCGAACAGGCTGACCGCATGGCCACCGACAAGGGTTGGGCAATCGCGCCCGACGGCGACATGTTTCGACGCGTGGTCGCCAGTCCGCGCCCGCAGCGTGTGTTCGAGATCCGCCCCATTAAATGGCTGCTGGAGAAGGGCAGTGTGGTCATCTGTGCCGGCGGCGGCGGTATTCCTACGGTTTACGACGACAACGGTCAGTTGCGTGGTGTGGAAGCAGTTATCGACAAGGATTATTGCGCAGCGCTGCTGGCCGAGCAGGTGGAAGCCGACCTGCTGCTTATCGCGACCGATGTGGACGGCGTGTACGTGAACTGGGGCAAGCCCGATCAACAGGTTATCGCCGAGGCCTCTCCCGATGCCCTCGACGCCGACCAGTTCGCCGCGGGCTCGATGGGGCCGAAGGTGGGTGCGGCCTGTCGTTATGCGAGCCGGACCGGTGGCACAGCTGTCATTGGCTCGCTGGCTGATATCGAAGCGATCGTGGCCGGCCATGCCGGCACACGGGTGAGTACGCAGTATTCCGGCGTGAGGTACCGCTAATACCATGGCGGCAGACAATCAAAGCAAGCAGATTCGGGTCGAAATCGTATGCCCCGTTCAGGGGCCGATCTTTTCCGGCCAGGCCGATATGGTCGTCGTGCCGGCGGCGTACGGCGATGTCGGTATCGCGCCGGGGCATGCACGGATGCTGACGCGTATCGAGCCCGGCGTGGTGCGCCTGGTCAATTCCGGTCAGGAGTCGATCAATTACTTCGTATCCGGTGGTTTTCTCGAAGTCGAGCCGACGCTCGCGACCGTGCTTGCCGATACGATCGAGCGAGCGGCGGATATCGACAAAGCCGCGGCCGAAAAAGCACGCGAGAGCGCACGGGCGAGCCTGCGTGAGGCACACGAGCGTATCGATCGCGAACGTGCCGAGTACGAGCTGGCTCTGGCTGCCGCGCGTATCAAGGCGCTTGAGAAGGGGCGAAAAGGCTACTGACGCAACGCCGCCCGTCCACAATCGATAGACACGCGCCTATGGTGTGCAGATAAAGCTAGCGCGGGCCACTGATGGTCTGTCGGTGTGTCGTAGCGCGTTATTTGAACGGCGCGTGCGACAACCGACGATAACGCCCTAATCGCCGCGCTGTTGCTCGGCCTCGCGCAGCACGCGCCGACTGGTACGTGCCACGGTCCAACCGATGAGCACCACAACGACGATGGTCGCCACCAGCCCGCCGCCGTAGAGCAGCCATTCGTTTGTGCCCCATTCAGCCGGATTGGTCGCGCCCAGCAGTTTCTGGCCGCTGGCGCCGAGCCAGATCAGAAACAGTTTGATCGGCAGCATGCCGAGCACGGTCGCAACCAGAAACGTCGTCCAGCGAATGGTGCTGGCACCGAGTACGTAGCTGGTGAGGTTGAAGGGCACCGCGGGCGACAAGCGGATCAGCACCGTGATCCAGAACCCGCGTTGTTCGACCGCGGCTTCGATCTGCTGGGCGAGGCGGTTGCTGTTCACCTTGCTCGATACCCAGTCCCGTGCCAGCCAGCGTCCGCAGACAAAGCCGATATTGGCGGCAATGAGCGCGCCGACCAGAACCGCGGCACTCCCTGTCCAGAAGCCGAATATCGCACCCGCGATCAATTCCACCAGGCCGGTAGGCGCAGCGAGTGCGCCGAGTGCGCCGTAGATCAACGCAAAGATGACGGGGCCAGCCCAGCCGAGCGACTCGAACTGGCTGCGCGTATCGCGAAACAGTTGTCCGAAGTCGAATACGGTCGAGCCCAGTATGAAAACGAGTACGGCGATCGCGAGCAGCGCCACACGTAGTTTGGTTTTATTCGACAACGCAGGTTCCTAGGCAGACAGCTGGATCGGGCGGCTCTGTCGGCAGTTTGTACGCCGGCAGGCCCGGCCGGTGTCGGAGGGCTTGAACGCTATTGTCGCACCCGCGGGCCCTTGGGGCACGGCATTGAATGACGGCGTGCGACTAAAGATTTTGTATTCGCGGCCGCTATTAACGGTGCCATTTATATTGCGCACAATATAAAAGCGCATAAGGTAATAATGAATACCGTCGCATCCGACGCGGGTTTCGCGCCCGCTGTGTCAGACAATACCGCTTCCTTCGATACGGCCGGTTCGGCCGGGCAAAAACACAAGACCAAACGCAACACGCCGCTCAAGCACAAGATCTGCTGGGTCGCGGCTGCGCTCGTGCTCGGCTTGTCGGGCGTCGTCGCAGACGTGGCATGGGAATCGCGCAGCCGGTTGTATGAATCCCGCCAGCAGGGCCTGCGCGATAGCGTGGGCATGGCGGTTAATATCGTGGACGGACTCAAAAGCGCCGTCGACCAGGGCGAGATAAGCGTCGACGAAGCAAAAAGCCGGGCTGCGGCAGCGCTGTCCGATATGCACTTCGGCGCAAATGACAATAATTACGTTTTTGCCATCGATTCCGACCTGCGGGCCGTTGCCCACCCGCGTCTGGCTGCCGGTGAAGATCTGTCGAACGTCAAGGATCAGGACGGCGTCTTCATGTATCGCCGTATGCTCGAAATCGCGCGCGCGGACGGCAAGGGTTTCGTCTATTACGCGACCCAGCGTGTCGCCGACGGCCCCGAGCTGCCCAAGATGAGTCTGGTGGAGCATTTCGAACCGTGGGACTGGACGATCGGGGCTGGCGTTTATATCGATGACATTGCGGCCACGTTTCATCGTGAGTTGCTCAAGTATGCGCTGGTGCTGGGCGCGTTCGGCCTGTTGATGCTTCTGATGCTCGTATACCTCGCGCGCGCGATCTATCGTGATCTCGGCGGTGAAACGTATGAAGCGCGGGCGCAGCTCGAAAACGTGGCACGCGGCGATCTCGCGACGGCGTTGACGCTGGACGCATCGCGTGAAAACAGTTTGATGGGCAGTGTCGAAAACATGCGCCGGGATCTCGCAGAGCTGATCGCCGGTATCGGTCATGGCAGCGAGTCGATCGAAGGTGCGGCCCGCGAGATCGCACAGGCGAACGCCGATTTGTCGGCACGAACCCAACAACAGGCGGCGTCGCTTGAAGAAAGCGCGGCAAGCCTGGAGCAGTTGACGGCGACAGTGGCCAACAATGCCGAAACCACGCGGCATGCGAGTTCGATTGCCACCGACAGCCGTACGGCGCTCGATAACAGTCGGCAACTGGTGGGCGATGTCGTCGATGCGATGGACCATATCCGTCGCGATGCCGATGAAATTGCCCAGATCACGACGGTGATCGACGGCATTGCGTTCCAGACCAACCTGCTCGCGCTCAACGCCTCGGTCGAAGCGGCGCGTGCCGGCGAGCACGGGCGCGGTTTCGCGGTGGTCGCCGAAGAAGTGCGCAAACTCGCGGCCCGCTCGGCTGAGGCAGCGAAGAACATTACCGGTTTGACCGAACGCTCGGTCAAGCAAGCGCGCGAAGGTTCGGAGCGTGTCGAGCAGGCACGTGAATCGATGGCGACACTGGGCGAACATGTCGAGCGCACGCAAGGCTTGATGACCGATATTTCGAATGCGACCAGCGAACAGTCCCACGGTATCGGCCAGGTCAATCAGGCCGTAGCTCAGATGGACGAGATGACCCAGCAGAACGCAGCCATGGTCGAACAGGCTGCCGCTGCGTCCCAGTCGCTGCGCGAACAGGCCGAATCGCTACGCCAGCGCATTCTGCGCTTTCGTATTGGTTGATACGCGCTATCGACCGGCATGAGCGGTATCCGCCTGCCGGGCTGATAGCGGCGCTCGCTTGCGCCGATGGCCGTGCGATGACAAGCGGGCAGCTAAAGCCATTCATGTTACGCGCGCGGCGGCCTTTACTGTGTACCCTGCGTATCGGCCGCCCGCTCGTGGCAGGGCGGCACAACCCGACACGACAAGGAACAATCGGTCGCTATGAGCAATCTCTCCAAACTCGCCGCGGTCGTCGGCGGCCTCGTGATTCTGTTCGCCCTCGGGCTGATCGGCTACGTGGTCGCCCCGTACTTCGTTGGCGAATCGGCCGAAGATCGCAGCGCGTTTCTGCATGATGTCGCCGAACAGATCAATACGGATCTGCCCTCGCAGGTGGATGAGAGCACCCGCCTGGAGAGCACCACGGTCGATGGCGAAACGCTGCAGTTCAACTACACGTTGCTGCCGCCGCTGGCCAACGATCTCGACTCGGAGAATTTCATGGACCGCTATGGCGCCGGCATCCAGCAGATCATCTGCGAGAAGGGCCGGCTGCGGCGCATGCTGCAGAAAGAGTTTCGGATCGCCTATCGATACCGGCTCGACGACGGAACCGAGCTGGGCGATATCGATGTCGGCCGGGCCGATTGCGGGGTTTGAGTCGCCCCTTTTGTGTGTGGGCCTGGCCGGCGTGCTCTGCGCCGCCATCGCGTCAGTTCTCGCTAGCCCAACCTTGCAACGGGATTGATGTAGGCCGCCACCGTGGTCGATGCCAGCAAGGCGTCGACACTTGCGCCCGCTTCTTTGCCTGCCCTGATCAGGGCTCTCAACCACCACGTCGGGTTTTGGTATCGCGTGGTCTATAGCGATCTGGTCGGGGCAGGGCAGGCGGCCGGTCTCCACTGTATCCATCCGGTATTCGGCCATGCCGAAAGCACGGCACCGAGGGCAGGCATTTGCCGCGGCAATAGCACGTCACGTGGCGGACGCAAGTGGCGTATCGGTGCCGGGCGGTAACAGGTTCGCGGATTCGGCGTCGGCCCGCGAATCCTTCCCATCGGTTCGATTCAGCGCCCCAGGGGCGATTGCCGCGGTTCGAGCTGCGCGTTCGATTGCCTCGTCACACGGTACCGACGCTGGCTGCTGTGTTGGCGCATCCACCCGCTACCGTTCTGCGAGATAAGCATCTCCACTCTTGCATGAGACCGGTGAGTGCGCCGCCCCCGCCGCTGCGGCGGCCGTTAAAATTGATTGCTTTAAGCAACGTTATAATATAACGTTGCTGCAATCGCGCTGGGGCGCGCTTTTATTCGAGGGAGTCATGCCTGCTGTAGTCAAGAAAGTCCTGCCGGTAATCGGCTGGGGGATAGGCGCCTGCGTGCCTGTGATGTCGATCGCTGCGGAAAACGAAACCGCGCCTGCGAATCTTATGGTCGAGGAACTCGACCTGATGACCGTTTCGGCGCTACCGCTGGGTACCGATCCCGCGTATACGCCGGCATCGTTCGATCTGCTCGAAGGCGAGGCACTTTTCGAGCGCAGTGCCGCAACGCTGGGTAACACGTTGGACGGCTTGCCTGGCGTGCATTCCGATACGTTCGGCGCCGGTTCGAGCCGCCCAGTGATTCGCGGTCAGACGTCGCCGCGTGTGAGCGTGCTTTCCGACGGTTCGGCCCTGTTCGATGCCTCGGCCATATCGCCCGACCATGCGATTACCGTGGACCCGCTGCTCTCGGAGCGAATCGAAGTATTGCGCGGGCCGTCGACACTGCTTTACGGCGGTGGCGCGATTGGCGGCGTCGTCAACGTGATCGATAGCAAGATCCCCAAGGAGATGCCCGACGGCCCGTTCGAGGGTTTTGCCTCGGTGCGTGGCAATACCGTGGCCGACGAGCGCGCGGCGGCCTTCGGCGTGACCATGCGGGCGGGCGACAACTTCGCCTTGCGTGCCGAAGGCGCCGATCGCGATGCCAACAACTACGAGGTCAACGGTTTCACTCGGCCCACGATCGATGGCACGTTCGCCGAAAGCAGCGTCGGCTCGCTGGGTGCGTCGTGGATAGGCGAGAAGGGCTATCTGGGGGTGGCGTACACCGGTCGTGCGGATACTTACGGTTTGCCTGGCCACAGCCATGAATTCGAAGGCTGCTCGGCGCTGGGCAGCACCCTGGCCTGCGACGACGTGCACGACCACGACCATGGTCACGGCGCGCACGATGCACCGTTCGTCGATCTCGACAGCCAGCGTGTCGACGTGCGCGGCGAATACCGCGATCCGATCGCCGATATCGAACGCGTGAAGATGCGGTTTGGTCGCAGCGACTACCGCCACGACGAAATCGAGCACGGTGAGATCGGCACGACCTTCCGCAACAAGGGCTACGACACGCGTGTCGAGGTCGAGCATGCGCCGGTCAGGGGCTGGGCGGGCGTCGTGGGCGCCCAGTATTCGGACTCCCAGTTCAATACCCGGGCCTGGAAGCGACGATGCCCAAGACCGATACCGAAATCGTCGGCCTGTTCGCTGTCGAACGTTATCGAATCAACGACGAATGGCGTGCGGAGCTCGGCGCGCGCCAGGAATGGCAGGATCTCAGCCCGGTCGATGACGTGCGCGGCCGCCCCGATGTCGATAACACCGCGACGTCGCTGTCCGGTGGGCTGGTCTGGGAATTCCGCCCGGATTACAACCTGGCGCTGTCGCTTTCACGCTCGCAGCGCCTGCCCAATGCCCAGGAAACCTATGCACGAGGCGTGCATCTGGCCACCAACACCTTCGAGTGCGGCCTGCTCAGCTCCGAGTTCACCTGCGGTGGGCCGGGCAGCGGACATGACGTGGAGCCGGAAACGTCGCACAACGTGGGTCTGAACCTGCGCAAGCTGGCAGGTGATCTCACCTTCGATGCGGGGGCGTTCTACAACCGTGTCGATGACTATGTGTATGCGCGCACGCTCGATCAGATCGAGGAATTTCGCCTGATCAAGTACACGCAGGACGAAGCCGAATTCGTCGGCGGCGAGCTGGAAATGACCTATCGCTGGAACGATCTCGTTTCAACCACGCTGTTCGGTGATCTTGTGCGCGGAAAGCTGACCGGCCCCGAAGGCGATCTGCCCCGTATTCCGGCCGACCGTGTCGGCATGCGCGTGGATGGCACCTGGCGCGATTTTGAAGCGCAGGTGGAGTATTTGCGGGTACGCGATCAGCGTCGCATCGCGGACTTCGAAAGCGAGACGCCGGGCTACAACATGCTCAATTTCATCACCAGCTACCACCTGGACCTGGAGCAGCGCTACAGCGTCTACCTGCGTGGCAGCAATCTGCTCGGCGAAGAAATCTTCAACCATTCCTCTTTTCTGGCGCGCACGGTGCCCGAGCCGGGCCGCAACCTGACCGTCGGCGCGCGCGTCGAGTTCTAAAAAAACTTCATTATAAAACGTTATAACAAATAAAAAGGGAATCCGGTCAATGAAATTCGATTATCGTCGCGGCGTGTTCATAGCCGCTGCATTCTGCGCGAGTCTTGCTTTGACGGCGTGCAACAACGATACCGGCAGCTCAGAGCTGCCCGGGGAGAGCGACGAGCACGATCATGATCACGACCACGGCGGTATCGACTCCGCCGGGCGTTTGATCATTACCCATGCCGATGGCACCAACTCTCGCGTGCATGTCTACGACCTGGAAGACGAGGCCATCGTCGGCAGTTATGCGCTGACGTATCCGGCGAGCTCGATCTATGCCAGCCCCGAGCATCGGTACGCGCTGTTGTTTCAGCGTGACAACGACCAGATCCAGGTGCTCGATAGTGGCCTGCATTTGCATGACGATCACGTGCATGCGGATGATCCCGCGATGCTCGGCTTCATTCTCTCCGGTATTCGGCCGACGCATTATCGCGTGAATGACGGTCAGGCCGCTGTGTTCTACGACGGCAATGTGGACGCTGGTGCGCTGGCCGGATTCGCCCTGCTGACCGACGAAAGCCTGGCCGCCGGGGGCGTGGTCGCGAGTCAGTCGTTGTCGCCGGCGCATCACGGCATCGCCGAACCGCTGGATGGCTTGGTTCTGGCCAGTGGTGTATCCGGCAGCGACGGTCGGCCGGACGGGATCGATATCTACGAATTGCATGGCGATCATTTCCATGGCGAGGGCGCGCTTGCGACGGCGTGCCCGGGGCTGCACGGCGGCGCGTCGAATGAGAGCTTCTCCGTTTTCGGCTGCACGGATGGCGTGCTCGTGGCGGAGTTGCATGGCGATCATTTCCACGAGGCGAAGCTCGATATGAGCGAACGCGTGGCAAGCGTGCTCGGCCATCACGGTCTTGATCATTTCGCCGCGTTCGCATCGCCCAGCACCAACCTGTACGAGATCGATCCGTCAGTAGACAGTGTCAGTGAAGTGGATTGGCGCGGTGGCGCCGAAAGCAGTCCCGGACAGCCGGTCAATGCGGTTCGATATGCGCTGGACTCGCACGGCGAGCATCCGCTGATTCTCGACGATGCCAACACCTTGCACGTGCTGGAGACGAGCGATTGGCGCGTGGCCGCTCGCCTGGCGCTGCCACTCGGTGAGAATACGAATACAGCGCCAGCGCTGGCATTCAGCGGCGCGTCGCATCACGCCTTCGTCACCGATGCGGCCAACCAGTCCATTCATCGAATCGATCTGGAAACGCTGACGCTCGATAGCGAGACGATCGCACTCGATTTCGCGCCCGAGGGTCTTGCCTGGACCGGCATTGCCGGTGCCGCGGACGATCATGATGGCCATGGCCATGGCCATGGCCATGGCCATGACCACGACCAGTGATCGATAGGCGGCCCGTGGGGGCTATCTCGTAGCCGCCGGTCCGTTGTTTGCAACCGTGCAAGTTGTAAGTCCGCGGTAGCGCCCGCTTTGGCGATGGGCCATTGCAGGGACGGCGGGCGCAGGCTCAGGTGGTCGCCAGGTGGGCATGGGTCGCGAGAGCGCGTGGCGCAGGCCGAACGCGAGAACGGGTAGAGCGACCGCCACGCGAAGAGTCCGGTCGTCGACGAGGCGGATCGTTGTGATCCGCCTCGTTCGAACGAGAGCCGGCTAGAACATCTCGGAGGCGCCGATCTCGCGCTCGCCGCCCGAAGGATCGTAGCGATTGTTGATGTGATCGCCGGTGATCATTTCCTTGTAGCTCTTGCCGGGGCCGACCATCGGGTAGACGCCGGCATCCGGATCGACCACGACTTCGAGGAAGGCCGGGCCCTGGAATTCGAGGAATTCCTTGACCACGCGTTCCATGTCGGCCGGATCGCTTAAACGCACGGCATACTCGTAGCCGTCGGCTTCGGCGGCCTTGATGAAGTCCTTCTTGTGTAGCGACTTGTCCGAGGCGGACAGGCGGCCCTTGAAGAACAGCTTCTGCCACTGTTTAACCATGCCGTCGCCGTTGTTATTGAGCACGACGACCTTCACCGGCAGGTTGTAGGTGGTGACGGTTTCCATTTCGCCGATGTTCATGCGAATGGAGGCATCGCCGTCGATATCGATGACCAGCTTGTCACGACGCGCGAACGCGGCGCCGATCGCGGCCGGCAGGCCGAAGCCCATCGTGCCCATCGAGCCGGAGGTCAGCCACAACCGTGGCTCGCAGAAATCGAAATACTGTGCTGCCCACATCTGATGCTGGCCGACACCGGTGGCGATGACCGCACGACCTTCGGTGTTGCGGTTGATCTCTTCGATGACCGCGTACGGCTGAATCAGCGCGGTATCGCGATCGTAGTTCATCGCAAAGTCGCGCTTGAGCGCGGCGACTTCCTCATGCCACGTCGAATAATCGGCCGAGAAACCGTTTTCGCGGCCATACGCGAGCACCCGCGACAGGCTGGGTGCGAACAGGCCCACGTGGTGCCAGTCGACCGCCTTGACCTTGTTGATCTCGGAGGCGTCGGCATCGAAATGCACGAGCGACTTGGCGTTCGGTGCGAACTTGTCCGGCACCCCGGCCACGCGATCGTCGAAGCGCGCGCCCACGGCGATGAGCATGTCGCAGTCTTCCACGGCATAGTTGGCGAACGCCGTGCCGTGCATGCCGAGCATATGCAGCGACAGCGCGTCCGTGGTGTCGAACGCACCGATACCCATGAGCGTGGTCACGACCGGGATCCCGAACGCCTGGGCGAACGCAGAAAGCTGTCCGGCCGCGTCGGCGTTGATTACACCGCCGCCAGCATAAATCAGCGGACGCTCGGCTTCGCCGAGCAGTTCGAACAGCTTGGCGCATTTGTCGTCGGTGAGCTGGCTTTCACGCAGCGCGCGCATGCGCTGGCGGTAACCGGGCACGGCCAGCAGCCCGCGGCCGCGATATTTGCCTTCCCAGTTCTGCACGTCCTTGGGAATATCGATCACGACCGGGCCGGGGCGACCAGAACGCGCGATCTCGAACGCGGTACGCACGGTGGCCTCCAGCTTGTCCGGATCGGTGACCATGAATACGTGCTTGGCCGCGCTGGAAAAGATATTGGACACCGGCGCTTCCTGGAACGCATCGGTACCGACCGCGGCGCGCGCGACCTGGCCGCAAATCAGCACGATCGGCACCGAATCGGCCATGCAATCGCGCACCGGCGTCACGCAGTTGGTCGCGCCCGGGCCGGAGGTGACCATCGCCACGCCGACCTTGCCGGAGGCGCGCGCATAGCCCGCAGCCATGAAGCCGGCGCCCTGTTCGTTGGCGGGCACGATCAGCGGCATCTGGTCGTGATTGTCGGCGTTGTAACGAAAGATGGCGTCGTAGGTCGGCAGAATGGCGCCGCCGGAATAGCCGAAAATCGTGTCCACGCCTTCGTCGGCCAGCACCTGTACGATCATCTCCGCACCGGAGAGCGAGGCGCCCGACAGTGGATGAGAATCGGTCGGCGTGGCGGCAGACTGGGCGTTGCGCATGGGTGCACCCTATGACGGCGTGGAAAACGGGCGATTATAGCGCACAAGAAAGACGCATCGGCGCGCGCGTTGAGCAAACAAGGGCGATTCGGTTGCTTCGCTCGGGTATTGGGCGTATTTTGCGCCGTTTGCACGCGCGCGAAGCTGCCTGAAATAAAGGCTGGAAAGGGATGAGACACGTCATATCGGTTCTGATGGCCAATGAAGCCGGCGCGCTGGTGCGCGTGGCGGGTATGTTCTCGCAGCGCGGCTTCAATATCGAAAGCCTGAACGTAGCGCCTACCGAAGACAGCACCGTATCGCGCCTGACCCTGGCCACCACCGGCACCGAGGACGTGGTCGAACAGATCAATCGCCAGCTGCTCAAACTGGTGGACGTGATCGACGTGCTCGATATGACCGGCGACGCGCATCTGGAACTTGAGCTCGCGCTTATCAAGGTACGTATCAAGGACAGCGGCGTGTCGATC
This sequence comes from Salinisphaera shabanensis E1L3A, assembly GCF_000215955.2. GTDB lineage: Bacteria > Pseudomonadota > Gammaproteobacteria > Nevskiales > Salinisphaeraceae > Salinisphaera > Salinisphaera shabanensis. The sequence continues at coordinate 104,301 of NZ_AFNV02000013.1, read as the reverse complement.
GAGGCGTTGGCCGATCCTTATGATGTGGACGAGATCAGCCGCCACGGCGATCTGGCAACGTTGCGTTATCTCGGCGACGGCGCGGGGCTGAACACATTCGTAGCCACGCTTGAGCAGGCGGATGTGCTCGTGGAACTCGCCCGCAGTGGCGCGGTAACCATGACACCCGGTGCCGAAGGACTGCACTATCAGGTGCCCACGTCCGAATCGGCCGAATATTTCTAGTCCATTCAGAATATTGCGGCGCGTAGTTCGCTGTATTGTTTAAAAAGCAGGAGAAAGACCTTGAGCATGAATGCGTATTACGACAAGGACGGCGATCTGTCCCTGATTCAGAGCAAGAAAGTCGCCATTATTGGCTACGGCTCGCAGGGGCATGCCCATGCAAACAACCTCAAGGACTCCGGCGTCGACGTCGTCGTCGGCCTGCGTGAAGGTTCATCGTCGGCCAAGAAGGCCGAGAACGCCGGCCTGAAGGTCGCCAGCATCGAAGACGCGACGGCCAGCGCCGACGTGGTCATGATCCTGACCCCGGACGAACACCAGGTCGCGCTCTATAACGAGCAGATCGAGCCGAACATCAAGCAGGGCGCAGCGCTCGGCTTTGCGCACGGCTTCAACGTGCACTTCGAGCTCATCGAGCCACGTGCCGATCTTGACGTGATCATGATCGCGCCCAAGGGCCCGGGCCATCTCGTGCGTGCCACCTACGAAAAGGGCGGCGGTGTGCCGAGCCTGATCGCTGTGGCCCAGGACGCCTCCGGCCAGGCCAAGGACGTAGCGCTGGCCTATGCGGTGGCCAACGGTGGCGGTCGTGCCGGCATCATCGAAACCAGCTTCCGCGCGGAAACCGAAACCGATCTGTTCGGCGAGCAGGCCGTGCTGTGTGGCGGCACCATCGCGTTGATCCAGGCCGGTTTCGAAACGCTGGTTGAAGCTGGCTACGAGCCGGAAATGGCCTATTTCGAGTGTCTGCATGAAGTCAAGCTCATCGTGGACCTGATCTACGAAGGCGGCATCGCCAACATGCGCTACTCGATCTCCAACACGGCCGAGTACGGCGACATCACACGCGGCCCGCGTCTGATCACGGACGAAACCAAGGCCGAAATGCGCAAGATTCTGTCGGAAATCCAGACCGGCAAGTTCGCGCGCGAGTTCATCGGCGAACACCAGGCCGGCAACCCGACCCTCAAGGCAAGCCGTCGTCTGGCGTCCGAGCATGAAATCGAGCGTGTGGGCGACAAACTGCGCGGCATGATGCCGTGGATCGCCAAGGACAAGATCGTCGACAAGTCGCGTAACTGATCCTGGCGCGCTGACTCGGCCACACTGAAACGGATTCCGCCGCATGCGGCGCAAGACGCTCTTTCATCTCGTGCCGGAAGGCTGGGCCGTACTGGTGGGTCTGGCTGTGGCGTTCTTTATCGTGAACGCCGTAGTCAGCTTCTGGGTGGCCAGCCCGATCCTGGTGTTGCTGGTCATGGCGGGTCTCTATTTTCGGGACTCGCCACGCAACGTGCCGGCCGAACCGCTGGCGATTATCGCGCCGGTCGACGGCAAGGTGATCCATCGGCGGGAATGCTACGACCCGTTTCTCGACCGCGAGGCCATCAAGCTGTCGTTACGGGTCGGCCTGCTGGCCAACTATCTGATCCGTTCGCCGGTCGAAGGCACCGTGGTGGAGCTTTCGGGCGAGGCGGTCGAAAACCTCGACGGCTGTGCGTCGCACATACGCACCGACGAGGGCGACCATGTTGTCATCGTCATCCGTGAGGGGCGGCTTTTCGGGCGGCGCCCTTGTCGCAGCAATTACGGCGAACGCGTGGGTCAGGGCCGCTGTTGCGGCATGCGCCGGTTGGCGCGGCGGGTCGATCTCTATCTACCGGTGAACTCACGGGTCGAAGTCGAACTCGGCGACTCGGTGCGCGGTGGGGCCTGCGTGCTCGCCAAGCTCGTGCATAAACCGACCACCCGTGGCACTGACGGCGAAGATGTTGCAACGGGATTCTCTGGCCCTATAGGTCTGCGCCGCTCGGTGCTTTAGACTTGGGCCATGAGTGATAACGAATCCGTGCGGGACAGCCGCCGCAAGCGGGGCATCTATCTGCTGCCCAACCTCTTTACGACTGGCACCCTGTTTGCCGGTTTCTACTCGATCATAGCCGCCACCCAGGGCCGCTTTGTCGTGGCAGCGGTGGCGATTTTCGTTGCCATGCTCACAGATATGCTCGATGGTCGCGTCGCACGGATGACCCATACCGAAAGCGATTTCGGCATTCAGTACGATAGCCTCGCCGACCTTGTCGCCTTTGGCCTTGCGTCGGGCTTCTTGGCGTATGTGTACAGCCTGGAAAGTCTCGCTTACTACAGCAATGTGGCGGGCAAACTCGGCTGGCTGGCCGCGTTTTTCTATACCGCAGCGGCTGCACTGCGCCTGGCGCGGTTCAATATCACCCGCGGCGGCGCGACCGAGAAGAAGGTCTTTCTTGGATTGCCCAGCCCTGCAGCAGCTGGCTTGCTCGTCGGTTTCATATGGGCCAGTGCCGATTTCGGTATCGATGGCAGCACGTTGGTGTTGCCGGTGCTGGCGCTCACGATCGCGGCGGGCGCGCTGATGGTGTCGAACGTGCGCTATGCCAGTTTCAAGGATCTGGATTTCGGCGAGCGCGTGCCGTTTCGCTATATTCTGATCATGTTGGTCGTGTTCGTGGCGATCGTGATCGACCCGGCGCGTATTCTGTTTCTGGGTTTTCTGATCTATGCCTTGTCCGGTCCGATACAGGCACTGCGCCGACGCCGTCGTCGCCATACGCCGGGCTGAACGCGGCACTTTCGTGGTGGCCGGGGCCCAGACCCGATTGAGCTAATGCCAGGAGCGAGCCATGACGCCCGGCGATCGTAAACGCATGCTGGATGCACTGGGGTTGGTCGACTGGCGGCCGCGCCCCGATCGTATTCATGCGTCCACCGGTAACGTGGCTGATGAACCCGCGGTTGCGGCGGCGGCTGACGTCGTAACGGACGAACAAGCAATGGAGCGTTCGCCGGCCCCACCCTCGGTCGAGCAGGGCGAGGCCGCGCCTGCACAGGCAGATGCGTCACTGGATGAGGCGCCGGCTGCATTCGCGAGCGCTCGTGCCGAGGCATCGGATGCGGTGGCGGAACACGATCAGCGCGACGAACCGGCCGATCCCGTACCCGAACCACCTGTCGAGCCGAGCACGCATGGTCAGCCCGGCGATGTCTCGCAAATGGATTGGGACGAACTCGAAGCCTGGCTTGCCACCTGCGATCATCGCGGCGCAAGCCGACCCGTATTCGGTATCGGCGCGCGCGATGCTGATGTGTTGATCGTGGGCGAAGCACCCGGCGCGAACGAAGACGCCCAAGGCGTGCCGTTCGTGGGCCGTGCAGGCAAATTGCTGGACCGCATGCTGTTTGCGATCGGCTGCTCGCGCGAGACGAATGTCTATATCACCAATATCTGCAAGTTCCGGCCACCCAATAACCGGGATCCGAACGCCGATGAAGTGGCTGCCGATTGGCCGGTGCTCGAGCGCCAGATCGAGCTGATGAATCCGAAGCTGGTGGTCGCGGTTGGCCGTGTCGCGGCCCAGACGCTGCTCGACAGCAAGCAAAGCCTGGGCAAGATGCGGGGCACGCTGCATCGCTATCCGCGCCGCGAGCTGGACGTACTGGTGACCTATCACCCGGCGTTTCTGTTACGTAGCCCCGGGCAGAAGGCCAAGGCCTGGATCGATCTCAAGCAGATCGCACGGCGGATCGCCCAGGCATGAGCGTCGAGCCACGCCAGCTTGTCGAAGTGCGCGGCATGCACGTGCGTGACGTGCCCGCGGTGCTGGAGATCGAACAGGTTTCCTACGGCTATCCCTGGAGCGAACGTATCTTTCGCGACTGTCTGCGCGTGGGCTATCGCGGCTGGGTGGCCACCGATCTCGACTCGCGCGTCGTCGGTTATGCGCTGCTATCGGTTGCGGTCGGTGAAGCACACGTACTCAACCTGTGTGTGGCGCCGGATGCGCGCGGTCATGGTGTGGCCGATCGGCTGCTCGATGCGCTGATCGCCCAGGCCGAGCATGAGTGCGCCGAGCGGGTACTGCTCGAGGTACGTCCATCCAACAAGGCGGCACGCCGGCTTTATAAACGGCGCGGTTTTCAACGCATTGCCTCCCGGCCGGGCTACTATCCTTCCCCGGACGGCCGCGAAGACGCTTTGCTGCTCGAACTGGCGCTTGTCTAGAACCACACGGACTTGAGGTATGAGCGAATCGCGCGACCGCCGGGCCCAGTTCGGCTGGGCTTTCTACGACTGGGCGAACTCGGCGTTTGCGACCACGGTCGTGGCCGGCTTCTTTCCCATATTTTTCAAAAGCTTCTGGAGTTCCGGCCATCCGGCAGAAACCAGCACGCTGCAGCTGGGTGTAGGCAGCGCGCTGGCCAGCCTGGTGGTATTGGTGCTCGCGCCGTTGCTGGGCGCGGTCGCCGATCGCAGTCGTCGCAAGAAACCGTGGCTGGCGCTGGCGACCGGCCTATCCGTGGCAGCGACTGCGGGCCTGTTTTTTGTCGGCGAAGGGCAGTGGTTGTTTGCCCTCACGCTGTTCGTGATCGCATCGGCTGCCTTTTTTCTGGCGATGGTGTTCTACGACAGCCTGATTGTGGATGTGGCCACGCCGGCAGATTACGACCGCGTATCGGCGTTGGGCTACGGGCTGGGTTACCTCGGTGGCGGCTTGTTGCTGGCGGTGAATGTGGCCATGACGCTTTGGCCGGAAATGTTCGGCCTTGCCGATCGTGCGGCCGCCGTGCGCTGGTCGTTTCTGAGCGTGGCCGTCTGGTGGGCGCTGTTTGCCTTGCCCGTGTTTCTCTGGGTGAAAGAAGAGCGTGACGCGGATACGCCCAGTGCCGGACAAGCCATGCGGGAAGGGGTCTCCGAGTTGCGTCGGACCGCGCGGCGTATTTTCGACGAAAAACCCGTGCTCACCTTCCTGATCGCTTACTGGCTGTATATCGACGGCGTGCATACGATTATTCGCATGGCCGTGGATTTCGGTCTCAATCTGGGCTTTGGCGAAACAAGCTTGATCACGGCACTGCTCCTGGTGCAGTTCATCGGCTTTCCGGCCGCGGTTACCTTCGGCTGGCTGGCCTCGCGCTGGGATACCAAGAAGGCGATCTATCTCGGTCTGGCGGTGTACGCCGCGGTCACTGCCTGGGGCTATTTTCTCGCTTACGAATGGCAGTTCTATGTCATGGCGATGGTGATCGGGTTGGTGCAGGGCGGGGTGCAGTCGCTATCGCGCTCTTATTTCGCCCGGCTGATTCCCGAGGGCCGTGCAGGCGAGTATTTCGGTATCTACAACATGATGGGCAAGTTCGCGGCTGTGATCGGGCCGCTGCTGGTCGGGGTCACAGCGGCGGCCACCGGCAGTGCGCGTCTGTCGATCCTGTCGGTGCTGATTCTGTTCGTGGCCGGCGGCTGGCTGCTCACCCGGGTTGACGCCCGCGCCGCGCCCAGCCCCGAGTGAACTTCGCCCTGTCTGGTGTTGCATGACTGAACAGGTGGCCTCTCGCGGATAACCCGGTGGGGAAACGCGGTTTGGCGCCCGGGCGCCTGTTTGCGGATCTCGCGAGGATGGTTGTGCCCGGCTAGGGGGCCGTCTGCGGCTGGGGAACGAAGGTCTTGATCACTGCCTCGGCCGCGCTCACCACGTTCTGTGCCGGGGCGTGCCGATCGTAGAACGTTAGCGGGGATAGATAGGCGCCTTCCCAGAGCAGCATCAACGTGTCGCCGAGTGCGTCCGGCGTCGGCGTTCCCAGCTCGGCGGCGAGTCGCCGAAAACGCTGGCGCATATCGGTTTTGTACTCTTCGATGATTGCCTTGGCCGGATGCTCGGTCTCGGAGAGCTCGACCGCGACGTTTGAAAGCGGACAGCCGCGCGAGGACTCGGCGCAGGTCTCGATCAGGTGGGCTTTGAAAAGCGCTCTGGTCTGCGCCAGCGGGTCGTCCTTGTACTGTTCGAGCGTGGTTTCCCAATGGGCGAGGCCTTGTTCGACTTCGTGGCGGACATAAGCCGCGACGAGATCGTCTTTCGACGCGAATGCCCGGTAGAAGCTCATCTTGTTGGTGTCGGCCTCCGAGACGATCGCATCGACGCCGCGGGCGACGTGGTGGCCGCTATTCGCGATCAGAATATCCAGGTCGCGGCCGGCCAGCTGGGCGCGCCGCAGGCGCACAGCAGCGCGGATTTTCAGCTGCTGATCAATACCAAGGGCCGGCTGAGCACCGCCGAAGAGTTCGAGAACATCGTCGTCAAGACGGGCGAGGCGGGCCAGATAACCTACTTGAAAGACGTCGCCCGCGTACAGATGGGCGCCAATACTTATGCGTAGCGGGCGCTGCTGGACAACGCTCCGGCGGCGGCTATTCCTGTTTTCCAGCGCCCGGGCAGCAATGCGCTCGAGATTTCCGAGCAGGTACGCGCGAAGATGGCGGAGCTCAAGAAGAGTTTCCCCCAGGGCGTGGATTATCAGATCGTCTACGACCCGACCGTGTTCGTGCGTGAGTCGATACGCGATGTGGTGCACACGCTCATCGAAGCGATCGTGCTCGTCGTGCTGGTGGTCATCTTGTTCCTGCAGACCTGGCGTGCGTCCGTCATTCCCCTGATCGCGGTGCCCGTGTCGCTCGTCGGCACGTTCGCGGTGATGTATCTGTTCGGGTTTTCCTTGAATGCGTTGTCGCTGTTCGGCCTGGTGCTGGCGATCGGCATTGTCGTGGACGATGCGATCGTCGTGGTCGAAAACGTGCAGCGTAATATCGAGAATGGGCTCACGCCGGTCGATGCGACGCGCCAGGCCATGCGCGAGGTCACCGGGCCGATCGTTGCCACGGCACTGGTGCTATGCGCTGTATTCGTGCCGACCGCCTTCATCAGTGGCCTGTCGGGCCAGTTCTACAAGCAGTTTGCGCTCACGATCGCCATCAGCACGGTCATTTCGGCATTCAATTCGTTGACTCTGAGTCCGGCGCTGTCGGCGCTGTTGCTCAAGGAAAAGGGCGCAGCACCCGATCGGCTCACGCGTACGATCAATGCGCTGTTCGGCTGGCTGTTCCGGCCCTTCAATCGCTTCTTCGCGGCGGCCTCCACCGGCTATGTCCGGGGTGTCGGCCGGGTCTTTCGCATGGGCGGCATTGCGGTGTTGATCTATGCCGGCCTGATCGGACTGACCTGGCTGGGTTTCACCCAGACACCGACCGGCTTCGTGCCGCAACAGGACAAGCAGTATCTGGTTGCCTTCGCGCAACTGCCGGATGCGGCCACCCTGGATCGCACCGAGTCAGTCATCCGCCGCATGGGCGATATCGTTGCCGAACAGCCGGGTGCCGAGAGTGCGATTCAGTTCCCGGGGCTGAATATCAACGGCTTCACCAATAGTCCCAATACCGGCATCGTATTCGTGTCGCTCGATCCGTTCGAGGCGCGTACCAGCGCCGACCTCAGCGCGAACGCGATCGCCGGCGCGCTCAATCAGAAGTTCGCGGGTATTCAGGATGCCTTCGTGGCGGTGTTTCCGCCGCCGCCGGTCAACGGCCTGGGCACGATCGGCGGCTTTCGTATGCAGATACAGGACCGCGCCGATCTCGGCTCGAAGGCCCTGTATGAGCAAACCCAGAAACTGGTTGCCGCCGGCAACGCCGACCCGGTGCTGGCCGGGCTGTTCACCGGCTTCCAGCAGAACGTGCCGCAGATCGATGCCGACGTGAATCGCGACAAGGCGATTGCCCAGGGCGTGAACCTGCAGCAGCTGTTCGACACCATGCAGGTGTATCTGGGTTCGCTGTACGTGAATCAGTTCAATCGGTTCGGGCGCAGCTATCAGGTCAATGTGCAGGCCGAGCCGGACTTTCGTCTGGAACCGGACGATATTCTGCACCTGAAGACGCGTAATGCCGACGGCCACATGATTCCGCTGGGGGCGTTCGTCACGCTCAACGCCTCGTCCGGCCCGGACCGGATCATGCACTACAACGGCTACGCCACGGCCGAGATCAACGGTGGGCCCGCGCCGGGCTTCAGTACCGGTCAGGCGCAGGCTGCAATGGAACGGGTGGCCCAGCAGACCCTGCCCAACGGCATGAGTTTCGAGTGGACCGACCTGACCTACCAGCAGATTCTGGCCGGCGATACCGGCATGCTCATCTTTCCGCTGGTGGTGGTGCTGGTATTTCTGGTGCTCGCGGCACAGTACGAAAGTCTCGGCTTGCCGCTGGCCGTGATCCTGATCATGCCGATGGTGCTGTTCTCGGCCCTGCTCGGCGTGCAGATTTCGGGCGGGGATAACAACATCTTCACTCAGATCGGGCTCATCGTGCTGGTTGGCCTGGCGAGCAAGAACGCGATTCTGATCGTCGAGTTCGCCAGCGACCGCGAGGCCGAAGGTGCCGGTCCGCTGCGGGTCGTACTCGATGCCGCCCGCCTGTGACTACGCCCCATTCTGATGACATCGGTGGCCTTCATTATGGGCGTCGTGCCCCTGGTCATCTCCACCGGCACTGGCGCGGAAATGCGCCGTGCCATGGGCGTGGCCGTGTTCTCCGGAATGATCGGCGTGACCTTCTTCGGGCTGATGCTGACGCCGCTGTTCTATCTGCTGGTGCGCAAGGCCACGCGCTCACTGGCGCGCCGGCGGGCAGGGCGTGCCGACGCCACGACACGTGCCGATCGACTGGCGCCGCCGGCCGGAGAACAGCAATGAAATATCGTTTTCTGATCTTTGTCGCGTTGTTGGGGCTGACCGCCTGTGCGGTGGGCCCCGACTACACCGCTCCGAGCACGCCGCCGGCCGAACTGCGAGCCATCGATGAAGGTGAATTCGTGGCGATAAGGCCGGAAGCAGCCTGGTGGCGCCAGTGCGATGACGCCGCGCTGGATTCACTGGTCGCCCGGGCGCTTGCCGCGAATCTTGACCTGCAACGGGCGCTGGCCCGTGTCCGCACGGCGCGTGCCGTGTTCACCGGCGAGAAGTACGACTATGCGGCGCATGTGCCGCTCGATGCCCGCTATACCCGCAGCGACCGGCAACAGCCGGGCGTGAGCGATCGTCCGGTCGAAACCGAGCAGTACAGCCTCGGCCTCGATGCGAGCTGGGAGATCGATCTGTTCGGCCGTGTGCGCCGCTCGGTGGAAGCCGCGTATGCGGATCTGGGTGCAGAACAGGAACAGCTACGCTCGGTCGAGGTGATGGTGGCAGCCGAAGTGGCACGCAACTACTTCGAGTTGCGCGGCGCGCAGCGCCGAATCGCGGTCGCCCGGCGCAACCTGGAGAACGCGCGCCAAACGCTCGACCAGACACGCGTGCGCTACGAGATCGGCACGATTTCGCAGGTGGACGTCTATCGCAGCCGCGCTCAATTCAAGGCAATCGAGGCCGGTATTCCGCCCTTGGAGGCCAGCGAGCGCCGAGCGGCATTCCGTCTCGCTGTCCTGCTGGGGCAACGCCCGGGCGCGCTGGATGATGAACTTCAGCCCGAGCGCATCGCGACCTATGCAAAAGCGCTGCCGATCGGTGATACCACCGACCTGCTGCGTCGGCGGCCCGACGTGCATGCGGCCGAAAGACGCCTTGCCGCAGCCACTGCGCGTGTTGGCGTGGCCACGGCCGAGTTGTTTCCGCGGGTCAGCGTGACCGGGTTCGTGGGGTTCATTTCAGGTGATTACGCCGACCTGTTCAACTTCAGTTCCGATGGCGCGCGTGCCTGGTCCGTCACACCGAGCGTCAGCTGGGCCGCCTTCGATTTCGGGTCGCTACGCGCTTGCCTCGAAGCCCGAGAAGCACAGGCCGATGCCACGCTCGCGGATTATCAGAAGGCCGTGCTCACCGCACTCGAAGATACCGAAAACAGCCTGACCGCCTACGCGAAACAACAGAGCCGGCTGTCGAGCCTGGTCGAGCAGGCAGATGCCGCGGCCCATGCCGCAGAGCTGGCCGCCGTGCAATACCGCGCCGGCAGTCTGGACTTTCTCAATTTGCTCGATGCGCAACGCGACAGCTGGCTGTCGACGACGCTGTCGCTGCTGCGCAAACCGCGGTCAACGTTAGCGTGGCCGGTATCTACAAGGCCCTGGGCGGCGTCGGCCAGCCTGAAAAAACCGATGTTCTGCGCCAACGATGAATACGAAATTCCTATCTGTATCCCTGCCTGTACCTAATTGTTTGGAGATCGCCATGAAACATGAACCGGCCAGCGCGCCTGCAAATCAATCCGATACCGCACCATTGCGCTCCGATAATGTGCTCTCTGCAGCATAGCCGATCGGACGTCGGCTGAAACACGATATGGATCGTTTGTTCGGTCGCGGCGAGTTGCGGGTGCTGGCCCGCGGGGACGACGAACGCGACCGTTCGTATTCGCTTAACCGATCCCGTGCCGTGCGATCGACGCCGAGCGGCCGGGCGTGCCGCATACTTAATCAATCCATTGCAGATTGTCTGGACATGCAGAGTCAGTCGCGCCAGGTCGCCTGGATGTTAGCGGGGCCAGGCCACCGGTCGGAACGGATGCTTCTCGCAAAGGCGGTTGCGCTCATCGAGCAGCAGGTGGATCAGCTCGGTCGACGTATCGTCGAACTCGGCGGCGCGGTGGAGGGTAGCGTTCGCCAGGTAGCCGCACGCTCCGGGCTGAATGAACACCCGGCTGCGGCCGACGACGTGGCAGCACATATCGAGTCGGTGGTCCTGGCGTTTGGGCTGGTCAGCGGTGCCATGCGCGAAGATTGCGGCGAACTGTCTGCGCTGGGCGACGAAACCAGTCGTAAAGTGCTCGGTCGTACGGCAGAGCAGTTCACCCACTGCCACGAACGGCTTGAAACCCTGTTGTCGGCTATGCGGGAAGCAGCTTTGCCGATCAATAGCGGAGACCTCCGGCGGGCAGGCGACCAGAGGCCGTGACTCGACGGTGCAGGATAGCGTTGCGCTGTTCTGCCATCGCCGGTTTGTGCCCGTCGGTGCGGTTTGCGATCTCATCCAGTGCCCGTCCATATCGACTGACGCGTTCATTGCTGCCGCGGGTCGTTTGGCACGGACGTACAGATCAACCCGGCTTCAGCCGCCTGCCGGCTAGCGTGCCAAGCGGTGTACATGCGCTGCATGACGGCCATACTTGACCTGAACTCTGGTTGAGGTCTTAGTCTGCGCTACCTCCATGAAAACGAATGAGTTTGAAAACCGATGGATAAGCAGTACAGCCCCTGGAATCGTGACCTGTTTGCGGATTGCGCGGTATGCAATATCGGTGTGGCCGATATGATCTTTGTATCCGGCATGGGTTCGGAAGATATCGATACCGGCGAAATCCGCCACCCCGGCGATGTCGAGGCGCAGGTCCGTTATGCCTACGATCGGATTGCCGCCATTCTGGAAAACAACAAGTCCGGGTTTGGCGACGTGGCCCGGGTGGTGGCCTATCTCAGCGACATGCGGCACAAGGACGTCTATGAGCGCGTCCAGGGCGAGTATTTTGCGGGCTTGAACATGCCGGTGCACTCGCTGATTGAGGTCAACGCGCTGGCCTGGCCAGGGATGCTGGTCGAGGTGGAAGTAACCGCCGTGCGGCCGCACTGAGCTAGCCACGCCACCCAATTCGCGCCGAGCATCGTATCGGCCCGGTACAGAACCTCAGGATTGATCTGGCGGTCTGTTCATCCACGCTTTTACTGCCTCGGGTAATTCGCGCGGCTGGGGATCGTAGCCCTGGCTGCGCAGCCAGTCGCGTACGGCCATGCCGGTGCCGCCGGGCCAGTACTCGGCTTTCGCTTTGTCGACATGGAAATAGTCGACCAGCTCCGGATCCAGCGTGATCTCACCTTCGCCGATCAGATGAAAAGCCAGCAGCAGCTGGTTCTTGCGGGCGAAGCCATAGGCGCCGACAAAGCGTGTGATCCGGGTCTGGATACCGAGCTCTTCGGCCACCTCGCGCACGATCCCTTCTTCCGGGGTTTCGCGTGGCTCCAGAAAGCCGGTGACCAGGCCGTACATGCCTTCCGGCCACAAAGCATTACGGGCAAAGACCAGCTGGCCTTCGTGTTCGACAATACCGGCCACGACCGGAACGGGGTTATCCCAGAACACATAGCCGCAGGTATCAGTGGAGCAGACCAGTCGCTCGAAATCGTTGACTTCGCGGCGCACGAGCGGGCTCGCGCAGACGGGGCAGAATTGGCGTGGGTCGTTCATGAGGCGCTTCTCGATGGGCGGCGACGTTCGGGCGCGCGTTTGCCGGGCCGAAAGGCACGCGCTGCACGGATGAACGTATCGCGTTCGTGTGGGCGGCTGGCGTGGGCCGGGGCATAACGCAGCCGCGTGTATTGTGCGGCAAGCGATTGCATATCGTCTGCCAGATCCGCCCGCACCGCTGCGATCCGGTCGGCGTAGGCACGCGCGCCTTCATCGGCCCGCCTGGGGTAACCGATTCTGGCGAGGCGCGCGCAGACACTGCGCCAGGCGGCAACCACCGCGTCCGGGTCGACAGCGCGACGGCTACGCCAGGCCATACCGACAGAGACCAGCGCCAGCAGCGCGACCACGCCCGCGGTGAGCGCCAGCAGCGGTCGGCCCCAGCCGCCGCCCAGGCCAAGCAGGTCGAGCATGCGTTGTTGCAGCTGTGGGCCATAGGCCAGAAACCAGCGGTTCCAGCCGGCGTTGATGCCGTCCCAGAGCATCTGCACGCGATACCAGGTCGCGCCGCTGGCACGTGCCATATAAGGCAGCGACGAGCGATCGGCGATCGAAGCCGCAACACCGGCTTCGATACGCCCCGGCGCCACGGCGGCTGTGGGATCGACACGCACCCAGCCACGCCCGGCCAGCCACACTTCCGACCAGGCATGGGCATCGGAATTGCGCACCAGCCAGTAGTCGCCGACCGTGGCCCGCTCGGCGCCCTGATAACCGGTGACCACGCGCGCGGGCACGCCGGCGGCGCGCATGAGAAACGTGAATGCGCCGGCGTAGTGTTCGCAGAAACCGGCCAGGGTATCGAACAGGAAATCGTCGACGCTGGCGTCCTCTCGGGTTGCCGGCGGGCTGAGCGTGTAGCGATAGGGCTGTTGTCGAAAGCGTTGCAATGCCGCCTCGACAATGCGGGCCGGCTCGCGGTACTGCGCGTGCCAGCGTGCTGCCAGGCGCCGGGCGCGTTCGTTGCCTTCGACCGGCAGCAGCAACGCACGGCGACGCGCGCGGGCATCCAGTTCGCGATCGAGTACGCCGCCGACGACGGATGTCGTGCTATAGCGCATGCGTGCATTGACATCGTCTTCCACGCTCAGCGTCGCACCTGCGTTGAGCGTGCTCGATGTATCGGCGGCCAGGGGCACGTCGAGCGCGATCAGCCAATCGTGGCGCGTGGGTTCGAGGGTGATATCCACGCGCTGACGCCGGCCGGAACCGGGCTCGACCCGACCGCCGGCCAAGCGTCGGTCCGCATCGTTGCGCGACCAGGTTCGACCGTCGAAATCCCAGAGCACGGGCCCGCGCCAGTAGCGTTGCGCGGGCGGCACGTCGCCGTCGACAAAGCGTGCCCGCAAGGCAACGCCACCATCGAGCGCAAGATTCGTCAGACTGCCCGGCGACATGCTTTCGGACAGCCCGGTACGTGCCTGCGCCCCGGCATCCGACGGTAAACCCCAGATCGGTCCAGGTATACGCGGGAACAACACGAACAGCAGAACGGCAACCGGCAACGCCTGGGCGAGCAGCTTTGCGCTTTCGCCGAGCGTGGAGCGCGGCGTACCGGCACTGGCGATATCCACAAAGGCTGCGACCAGCACCCAGGTGCCCACCACCAGATAGAGCGCCATTGCCAGGCTTTGTGAAAACAGGAACTGGGTTGCCAGCAGAAAACAGGCAAGCGATAGAAACACCATCGCATCGCGATGGGTACGAATCTCGCAGAGCTTGAGCGCGAGCAGCAGGACGAGAAGCGACACGCCCGCTTCCTGGCCGTTTACCCGCCCAAAACCGGCGAACACGGCGCCGAACGCCGCGGCGGCCAGTACGAAGCGGACCCAGCGCCCGGGCAGCGGCCATTCGCGCAGCGCACCCACGAACTGCCAAGTCATGATCGGCACCGCGAGACCCAGCACCCAGATCGGCAGATGCAGCGCATGCGGGATCGCGATCAGGCTCAGGCACACAATCAAACGCAGCCGCTGGCCCGCATCCGGCGCGTTCTCGAATCGGCTCGTGGTTGTCGTCGTGGCGCTGTTCATGCGACGGCCAGAGCGCGCAGGCAGGCCACCCGATGGGCCGGGCCCTGGTCGGGCCCGAACTGTTTCGTGTTCACCTGCAGGCCGTAGGCCACGCCGGCACGATCAGCCACGACCACCCAGCGGGCGAGCTGCGATAGCCTTGTTTCGCGATCAGCTGCACTCACGCGGTCTTCGGTCAGGCATACGGCGTCGCTTTGCCGGTCGGCATATTCGCGGACGCGCAGATCGTCGCTGCGTGCGCTGGCCTTCCAGTCGATATGGCGCGGCGAGTCGCCGGCGACATAATCGCGATGGCCGAGAAATTCGTCGGTGCCGAGCAGGACCAGCCGGCGCGACGATTGCTTGGCGCCAGCGCCGCCGGGCAGCCGATCATGGCCCGCGCAGCGCGGATACACGAGTACCTGCGTGTTTGGCTGCAGCCAGCTCCAGGCTCGAAACAGCCCTACGGGATAAATGCTCTCGACGCGCAGGCGCGGACACATGCAACGCCCGCGTTCGCTGGCGACGTGCTCGACAGTAACGGTCTGGGTCTCGCCCGGGGCGATATCCACCTGCGTTGTCGCGCCCTGACCATCCGCGCTGATCCGTAGCGCGCGCCGTCGGCGCGCATTGGCATGATCGAGCGTGATATCGAACTTCAGCGTATCGCCGGCGAACACCGGCCCCGCGTGAATCGTGCTCAGGCGCAGGCCGACGAGATTGGCGTGGGCATGGTGCATGGACACCAGGGCGATAGCGGCGAGCCAGAACGTGAGCGCAAACGCGAGACTGTTGCTGTAGTTGGTGGCACCCAGCAGCATCACCAGCAGCAAAATGGCAAACACGGCACCGTTGCGCGTCGGCAGGATGTAGACGCGGCGGCGCGATATCGTCAGCGGCAGGCCGCTGGGCGGATTGCGGCGTTCGATGAAACGCGCACGCAGATCGCGGGCATGGCGGCGAAGACGAGCCACGTTCGAAAAGCCGCCCTAGATCACGCCGATCTGTTCGCGCATCAGCGCCGAGGCGCGGCCTTCACCGGCGTCACGACGGGTCAGACGATGGTCGACAACCGCCGGCAGAACCGCCTGAATGTCTTCGGGCATGACGTAGTCGCGTGCGTCCTGTAACGCCCAGGCTTGGGCGGCGCGGCGCAGCGCCAGGCCGGCGCGCGGTGACAGCCCTTGTTCGAATATGCCGCGGCGACGACTGAACGCGATCAGTTCGAGCAGATAGTCGAGCACGGCGTCACGCGTGTGTACCGATCGCACGGCTGCCTGCCATCGGCCGAGTTGTTCGGCATCAGCCAAGGGTGCGAGCGGGGTGTTCGTGTCGCGCTCGCCGGCGAGCAAACGCCGCTCCGCCGTTTGTGGCGGATAGCCGAGTTCGATACGCATGAGAAAGCGATCCAACTGGCTGTCGGGCAGGGCGAATGTGCCGCTATGATCGAGCGGATTCTGGGTGGCGATTACCGTAAACGGCTGCGGGAGGGCGCGCGTGCGGCCTTCGATGGTGACCTGGCGTTCGGCCATGGCTTCAAGCAGCGCGCTTTGCGTGCGCGGGCTGGCGCGATTGATTTCGTCGGCGACCACCAGCTGCGCGAATATCGGGCCGGCGTTGAAGGTAAATGCCGCCTGGCCGCGATCGTAGACCGATACGCCCAGAATATCGCTGGGCATGAGATCGCTGGTGAACTGGATACGCGCGAAGCTCAGGCCCAAGGCGTCGGCCAGGGCATGGGCGAGCGTTGTCTTGCCGACACCCGGCACGTCTTCGATAAGCAGATGACCGTCGGCGAGCAGGCAGGCCAGGGCCAGGCGAATGCGGTCATCTTTGCCGAACACGCGGGTTGCTGTTGCCGTACGTATAGCGGCAAGCGATTCCGCGATATCGGTTACACCCAGCTCAGGGGCAGGCGTGGCGTCGGCTGACACAGTCGGCGGCATGGGCGTACGAAGCTCGGAAAGCGCAATAGAAACCAGATTACCGAATACGTGCCGGCATGGACACGCTCCATGCGTCGGCTACGACGCAATTCCTGGTTCTTACGTCGGAGCCCGCTCGAAACGATGCACCGCCCGCGGCTGCGACGCGGCGCAACGGGTTCGTCAAAGCCAGCATGACGTGCTCAATCGGCTTTCGGCGCCTCAGTCGCGCGGATCGTGCTCGTCTCGGGCATCGGACGCCTTGCGTTCGTAGTCGCCTTCGATTACCGACTGCGGCGAACGCTTTGTCGACGAGTTGCCGGCACCGCGGCCGGCATAGCGCTCGTTCGCGGCCGCAGCGCCGGCCGGCGTCATGATCACGACGCGGGACACCAGACGCCGCGCGATCTGCTGACGCAGGCCGGGCACGAGGAGCACGAAGCCCAGCGCATCCGAAATGAAGCCGGGTGTGAGCAGCATGAAACCGGCAAACAATAGCGCCGCACCGTCGAGCATCGGCAGCGCCGGCATCTCGCCACGCGCCTGCGACTCGCGAATTCGCGCGAGCACCGTCAAACCCTGTCGGCGCACCAGTTGGCTACCAATCACGGCGGTCAGAATCACCAGCGCGATGGTCGGGAAGAATCCGATCATGCCGCCGATCTTGATGAGCAGAAACAGCTCGATAATGGGCAGGGCGATGAACAGAATTAGAAGTCGCAGAGCCATGGATTCTCTCCGGTAAGCGGTCTATAAGGCCGCGATGCGGGCGCGTTGTTCGGCCAGCTCGCTGGCCTCGCGTTCGACGTTGACCTGCTGTTCGCGGGCCTTGGCCACCACATCGGCCGGCGCCTTGGCCACGAACGACTCGCTGGCCAGGCGGTTGCGGATGCCGTTCAGGTCTTTTTCCAGCTTCGCGAGGCGTTTGTCCAGCCGGGCGAGCTCGGCTTCCTTGTCGATCAGACCGGCAAGCGGCACGCGAAGTTGCATTTCGCCCACGAGTGCCGTGGCCGCATCGGGGGCGTCGTCGGCAGCGATTTCGTCGATGGATCCCACACGAGCGAGAAAGTCGATTGCGGCCCGATGGGTGGCCAGGCGCTCGCGGTCGCTGTCGCTGGCGTTGGCGACCATCACTGGCATGGGCTGGCTGGGCGCGATATCCATTTCGCCGCGAATCGTGCGCAGCCCGTCGATCACGTGGCGCAGCCACTCGATTTCGGCTTCGGCGGCCTCATCGATACGGGCTTCATCGGCACGCGGGAACGGCTGTACGGAAATGCTTTCGCCGTCGCTGGCGAGCGCTTCGCCGCGCGCCAGAGGCGCGACGCGCTGCCAGATTTCTTCGGTGATGAACGGCATCAACGGATGCGCCAGGCGCAGCGTGGCTTCGAGCGTGCGCAACAGCGTGCGGCGCGTGCCGGCCTTGGCGGCATCGCTGGACTCACCCGAGAGCACCGGCTTGATCAGCTCGAGATACCAGTCGCAGAAATAGTGCCAGATGAAGTCGTGAATCGCCTTGGCGGCGAGATCGAACCGATAGTTGTCGAACTGGGCCGCGACTTCACGCTCGACGCGTTGCAGGCGCGATACAATCCAGCGATCGGCCTGCGAGAGTTCGACCGCGTCGTCGCCTGCCGGCGTGTAGTCGTCGGGAATCTGCATGAGCGTGAAACGCGCCGCGTTCCAGAGCTTGTTGCAGAAATTGCGATAGCCCTCGACACGGCCCAGATCGAAACGAATATCGCGGCCCGGCGACGCCAGCGCCGCAAAGGTAAAGCGCAGCGCGTCGGTGCCGTGGGCGGCGATGCCGTCGGGAAAGGCCTTGCGCGTAGCTTTTTCGATCGCCTTGGCTTTCTGTGGCTGCATCATGTTCGCGGTGCGCTTGGTCACCAGCGATTCCAGGTCGATGCCGTCGATCAGGTCGATCGGGTCGAGCACGTTGCCCTTGGACTTGGACATCTTGGCGCCGTCGGAGTCGCGTACGAGGCCGTGCACGTAAACCTCGCGAAACGGCACATCGCCCATGAATTCCATGCCCATCATGATCATCCGGGCGACCCAGAAGAAAATGATGTCGAAGCCGGTGACCAGCACGGAGGTGGGGTAGAAGGTTTCTAGCGCCTTCGTCTTTTCCGGCCAGCCGAGCGTGGAGAATGGCCACAGGCCGGAAGAGAACCAGGTGTCGAGAACGTCTTCGTCCTGAGCGAGGGCGATGTCCGCGCTCAGACCGTGCTTTTCGCGCACCTCGGCTTCGGATTGGCCGACATAGATATTGCCGTCGGCGTCGTACCAGGCGGGAATACGATGGCCCCACCACAGCTGGCGCGAGATGCACCAGTCCTGGATGTTGCGCATCCATTCGTAGTAGGTTTTGTCCCAGTTGCCGGGCACGAACCGGATGCGCCCGGTTTCGACGGCCTCGATCGCCGGCTTGGCCAGCGTCTTGGCATCGACGAACCACTGGTTGGTGAGCATCGGCTCGATCACGTCGCCGGAGCGGTCGCCGTAAGGCTGCATGATGGCCTTGTCCTCGACCGCGATCATCAGGCCGTCGCCGTCGATGGCCTCGACGATCTGCCGACGCGCTTCGTAGCGATCCAGGCCGCGGTATTCGTTGGGTACGAGATTGATCGCATCCACGTCGACTGCGTTCGGCGTGGCCCCGCTGGCCACGATTTCAGCCGCGCGGGCGGCGGTCTGTTCGTAGGCTTCGCCGTCGACGCGCAGCGCCGCCTTGCTGTCCATCAACCGATACATCGGGATGTTATTGCGCTTGGCGACTTCATAGTCGTTGAAGTCGTGGGCGCCGGTGATCTTGACCGCGCCGGAGCCGAAGTCCGGGTCCGGGTATTCATCGGTGATGATCGGGATCAAACGACGTTGGGCTTTCGGGCCGACCGGAATCTCGCAGCGCAGACCCACGATCGGCGCGTAGCGGGAGTCGTCCGGGTGAACGGCAATTGCGCCGTCGCCGAGCATGGTTTCCGGGCGCGTGGTGGCAATAGAAATATAGTCGCGGGTTTCGCGAAAGGTTTCGTTACCGTCTTCGTCGGTTTCGATGTATTCGTAGGTGGCACCGTTCTCGAGCGGATATTTGAAGTGCCACATATGGCCGGCGACTTCTTTATTCTCCACTTCAAGATCGGAGACGGCGGTGTCGAGCACCGGATCCCAGTTCACCAGACGCTGACCGCGATAGATCAGGCCCTTGTCGTACATGGCGACGAACGTATCGCGTACGGCCTCGGACAGGCCGTCATCCATGGTGAAGCGTTCGCGCGACCAGTCCACGGAGGTGCCCAGCCGGCGCATCTGGCGGGTGATATGCCCGCCGGACTCGGCTTTCCAGTCCCAGATGCGGTCGGTAAAGGCTTCGCGACCGAGTTCATGGCGCGATTCGCCTTCGGCTTCGACCTTGCGCTCGACCAGCATCTGCGTGGCAATACCGGCATGGTCGGTGCCCGGCTGCCAGAGCGTGGGCTGGCCAAGCATGCGGTGATAGCGGGTGAGCGCGTCCATGAGCGTGTGCTGGAAGGCATGGCCCATATGCAGGCTGCCGGTCACGTTCGGCGGCGGCAGCATGATGCAGTAGGGATCGCCCGGCGCATCGTAATCGGGCGCGAAATAGCCGCGCTCTTCCCATACGGGGTACCAGCGCGCCTCGATGGTATGGGGGTCGAAGGTCTTGTCCAGCTCGGCCATCACAAAAGCCTTTTAGCCCGATATCCGGGCCTGTCGTTCGTAAATTGAAGAAAAGCGCTAGCCGGCCGCGATCTTGTGCGTGGTCAGCGCGTAGCCGCGATCCTTAAAGAAACGATACCGCGTGCGCGCCGCATCGACATCGGCGGGCGCCACGATTTCGTTGTGGCGTGCAAAACGCGAAAAGAAACGGCTGACCTCGCCGCCAAGGTTGATCAGCACGTCGTCGAAGCCGGACGGCGGTTCGCCGCTGCCGATCACTACGGGCGTGAGATCGTCGTCGGATTCGAGTGCGCCTTTCTGTGCATGCGGTACGAAGCTACCCTGCCGAAACACCCAGAGCAGCGAATCCAGCGCCTCGGCCGACGCGTCGTCAGCCACATGCAGATAGACCCGATGCCCGTTTTCGTGCGCCTTTTCGGTTAGGCGACAGGCAAAACGTGCGCTGGCATCGTCGGCCTCGTCTTCCAGAATATAGAAGAAGACTTCGGTCACGAATAAACCTCGGATTCGCTCATCGGCAGAGGCCTCCCGGAACCGGCTTTCCCTAACTTGCAGGGAAAGCCGTGGCTCTGGGACGGCCACCTTGTACGGCACATATGCGGTTCGCGTAGGCCGGGCGTAACGCCTCGGCGGTCATGGGCAGACGCTCGATTGCGCTCGCCCACACCGGATCAGGCGTTACCGGAATTCGCACGCTCGATCAGGTACTGAACGAGCAGGCCGACGGGCCGCCCGGTCGCGCCTTTTTCCTTGCCCGATTTCCAGGCCACGCCGGCGATATCCAGATGTGCCCAGCGCAGCTTGCGCGCAAAGCGGTGCAGAAAGCTGGCCGCGGTAACGGAGCCGGCTTCCTTGCCGCCGACGTTGGCCATATCCGCGAAGTTGGAATCCAGCTGCGACTGGTAGTCCTCCCACAGCGGCATAGGCCAGGCACGATCGCCGACCAGGTCGCCCGCATCGCGCAGGCTACGGCGCAGCGGGCTGTTGTTGGACCATAGACCGGCCGCATGCGAGCCGAGGGCGACCACGCAGGCGCCGGTGAGCGTTGCCATGTCGACCACCGCATCCGGCTGGTAGTTACGCTCGACGTAGGTCAGCGCATCGGCCAGGGCCAGACGGCCTTCGGCATCGGTATTGAGAATTTCTATGGTCTGACCGGACATGCTGGTGAGAATGTCGCCCGGCTTGTAGGCGTCACCGTCGGGCAGGTTCTCGGTGGCCGGTACCACGCCCACGACGTTGATCGGCAAACCCAGTTCGGCGGCCGCCTGCACCGCGCCGAATACGCTGGCCGCGCCGCCCATGTCGTATTTCATCTCGTCCATGGCCGCACCCGGCTTGATGCTGATGCCACCGGCGTCGAAGGTCACGCCCTTGCCAACCAGCACGATCGGCTTGGCGTTCTTCGGTCCGGCCATGTATTCCATGACGATGAGCTTGGCCGGCTGGCGCGAGCCGCGGGAGACACCCAGCAGCGCGCCCATGCCCAGCGATTCCATATCGGATTCTTCGAGCACGTTGGTCTTGATGCTCTTCTGCGCGTCGGCCAGTGCCACCGCCTGTTCGGCCAGGTAGGTGGGCGTGCAGATATTGCCCGGCATGTTGCCGAGGTCCTTGGCGAACTTCACGCCGTTGGCCGTGGCCACACCCTCGTCGACGCCGCGTTCGGCAGCCGGCAGGTCCGAGCGCCGTGGCACCTGATAGACGATGCGCGAAAGCTTGCGGCTGTGTTTTTCATAGTCCGGACCGCGGCAGGCTTCGAAACGATAGAACACGTCCTCGAAGGCAAGCAGCGCCTGTTTGACCTGCCAGCCGAAATCGTCACGGCCCTTGACGTTGAGCTCGGTCAGATAGATCGCGGCGTCCACACCGCCCATCGTATCCAGCTCTTTGGCAGCGGCCTGGCACGCCTGTCGGTAAGAGCGTGCGTTGAAATCGCGCTCCTTGCCACAGCCCACCAGCAGGATTCGATCACAGAACAGATCATCCAGGCCGTGTAGCAGCGTGGTCTGGCCGAGCTTGCCGTCCATGTCGCCTCGGCGCATGACCGATGCAATCAATCCGCCGCTGGCCTCGTCGAGCGCCTCGGCTTGCGTTGAAGGCTTGCGGCGATCGAAGATACCGACGACCACGCAGCCGACCCGCTGCTTTTCCGGGCTGCCACTTTTGACGAGATATTCCATGGACTACTCCTGCAAGGCTGTGAGTTCAGACCGCACAAAGCGTCTGCAGTTTCTGCCCTTTAAAGGGTTACGCACGAGACACGCTTTGTCGCTCGGTGATTGTATGGCGGCGCAGTTTACAGAAAGCGGCGAAAATATCACCCCCGCTGGGGCGACGACCGTTAATACTAAACTATTCTGCATGTCGAACTGTCTTGGCCTGTCATGACCGGCATCATCTTTCGATATCTGTTCGCCGAGGTCGGGCGCACCTGGCTGGTGGTCGCCGGCGTTCTTGTTTTTCTTACACTTGGTTTGGGTTTTGCCCGCTTCATCGCGGACGCGGCGGCCGGCGAGCTGCCTGTGAATACGGTGCTCGAACTGGCACTGTTCAAACTCGTCGAAAATCTCGAAATCGTATTGCCGGTATCCATGCTGCTCGGGGTTTTGCTGACATTGGGGCGTCTTTGCCGCGATAACGAAATGGCTGCCTTGTTCGCCGGCGGTGCCGGCCTGCGCGAGGTGTATACCCCGTTCATCGTCGTAGCACTGCTCGTCGCGACGCTGGCCGGGACGATGTCGATCGTTGCTGCACCGCACGCCGAGCGCGCTCTGGCGCGCGTCGGCGCCGAAGGCGCAAACACGGTCATTCAGACCCTTGAGCCCGGGCGGTTTCGTACCTTTCTCGACGGTGATGCGGTGTTCTACGCGGAAAAGCGCGATAGCGATGACAATTTGCGCGATGTATTCATCCGCGTGTTACGCGAGTCGAGTGCGGGCAAGGCCACGCAAACCATCGTGACCGCCGAGCGCGCGCGCCAGCAGATCGACGACGACACCGGCGCGGTGACCCTCATTCTCGATAACGGCTGGCGCTACGAAGGTAATCCGGGCGATGCGGCCTACCGTGTCATCCAGTTCGGCGAGCATGGCGTGCAACTCGCGCCGCCGACCGGCAAGGCCAGTGATGATGTCGATGCGCAGTCGACGCTTTTGCTCATGACAAGCGACGATCCGGAAGCGGCGTCTGAATGGCAGAAGCGCGTGTCGGTGCCGCTGTCGGTGCTTATCCTCACGCTCATCGCGTTGCCGCTGGGCCGGGTGCCGCCGCGCGCAGGCCGTTATGGCCGGGTGATCGCGGGGGTGCTCGTTTACGTCATTTATATCAACGCCGTGCATCTGGCCGGCGTCGCTATCGAGGACGGCGCCATACCGGCGCCGATCGGGCTGTGGTGGGTGCATCTGATTGCGCTGGCCATCGCGATCGGCATGATCGCGCGAGAACAAGGCGTGTTCGCGCGGCGGCGCTCTGTTGCGGGAGCAAGCGCATGAATCTGATCGATCGCTATATCAGTCGTACGATTCTGGTGGCCACCGCCGTGGTCGCGCTCGTCGTGGCTGCACTCGTGGCACTGTCTGTATTCATCGGCGAGGCCGACAATATCGGCGACGGCAACTTCGGCGTATTGCAGGTCATCGCTTATACGCTGCTGAAGATGCCGAGCAATCTGTATCTGGTCATGCCCGTTGTGGCCTTGCTGGGTTCGCTGCTGGCGTTGGGTGCACTGGCTGCAGGCAGTGAGCTGATCGTGGTGCGTGCCTCAGGCGTATCCATGCGGCGTCTCGCGGTTTCGGTATCGGTTGCCGGCGTCGCGCTGGCACTGCTGTCGCTGGCGATCGGCGAATACGGTGGGCCGGCGGGCGTGCGGGCGGCCGATGCCCTTCGCGAACAGGCGCGCCATGGCCGCGTTGCGGATTCCATCGAAGACGGGCTTTGGCTGCGCCAGGGCAATATCGTTGTGCGTATCGACGGCACGCTGCCGGGCGGCGGTATCGACGGCATCGATGTCTTTCGCATGACGGGCGACGGCCAGCTCGAGCAGGCGCTGTCGGCCCCGAGCGCGACGCTGCGCGATGGGCATCTCGTGCTGGACGAGCCGAAGTTCACGACCCTCAACGAAGAATCGACCGAAACCGGAGCACCGCAGACGCTGGATATCGATATTGATATCGATGCCGATGTGCTCGAACTGGCGGTGACCGACCCCAGCGAGCTGTCGAGCCCCGGGCTCTGGCGCTATATCGGTTATCTCGATCGCAACGAGATCAACGCCGAGGATTACCGGCTCGCGCTATGGCGCAATATCGTCAACCCGATCACGGTTTGGGTACTGGTGGTGTTTGCGCTGCCGTTCGCGTTCGGTTCGCTGCGCAGCGCGAGCGCAGGCCAACGCTTGTTCGTGGGCGGATTGATCGGTCTCGTTTTCTTCCTGGTCAACGAGATCGTGGCAGCCAGCGGCCCGGTCTACGGTGTGCCGCCGTGGTTGGCAGCCAGTCTGCCCACTATTTTGCTCGCGATCGCGACGCTTGTATGGATGCGACGTCTGGATTAGCGCAAGGGCGTCAGCGCTGCCGTGGTTGTACGACCAGTTCGGTACGGCTGACGATGTCCTGCAGGCTGCGCCGTTGGGCATCGACCAGACACCAGAGCATGCCCACGATCGAAAGCCAGGATACCCAGGCGGTGAGATAGCGCAGTATGGCCTGATGCCATTGCACCGGGCCACCGTCGTGGTTGCGCAACTGCATGCGCCAGGCCTTCATTCCCAGCGTCTGGCCACCGTGCATCCAGAACCACGAAAAGAACAGATAGGGTACGAACAGAAAATAAAGACGGACCAACGGGTTGTGCCCGTCGACGGCATGGCCGTGATTGAACGGCAACAAGGCCAGGCCGGCGAGTAGCAGCAGTCCGACCAGCAGGAACAGGTCGTAGACGCCGGCGGCGATACGACGCACCAGTCCGGCGGGATAGGCCGACAACGCCATTAGTGGCCTCCGATTACCGGCAGACGATCGAACCAGGGCGCGGCTTCTTCGAGCTGAGCGGCCAGACGCAGCAGCAGCGACTCGCTCGACGGCGCGCCGACGAACTGACTGCCCAGGGGCAGGCCGTCCGGGGTCATATGCAACGGCACCGACATGGCTGGTACGCCGGTCAGGTTGGCAAGCTGGGTAAAGGGCACATGCTTGAGATTCTCGCGTGCGATCTGTTCCACGATGCCGGAGCGGATGAGTGCCCGCCCCGTCGGCAGCCGTAGCAGGGGACGTAGTGCCATCTGTTGCCATCTCGGCGTGACCGACTCGCCGATGCACGATGGCGGATTGGCCAGTGTCGGGGTGAGCAGCAGGTCGTATTCGGCATGGAACTCGGCCAGCGCATAGCGATAACCGCGCCAGCGTTCGAATGCCTGCATATATTCGGTCGCGGAAAACGCGCGGCCGACATGGGCCATTGCACGTGTGTCGAGCTCGAATTCGTCGGCCTTGGCGCCAGTGCGCGCACGTACGTCGTCGACCTGGATCGCCATCTGCACGAACCACATCGACAGGAAATCACGTCCGAGTTGCAATCCGTCGATGGCTGGTGCGGCGCGTTCGACCGTGTGGCCAAGCGACTCGAGCAGTTTCGTGGTCGTGTCAATCGCCGCATGCGCTTGCTCGTGTAGCGGGATATCCAGCGGCGATGTATCGAGCACACCGATACGCAGGGCTTTCGGCGCTGTTTCGATCGCCGCGAGGTAGCCGGCCTCTGGTTCGGCCAGGCGTACGATGGCGCCTTTTTCATAGCCGGCGATCGCGTCGAGCATGGCCGCGCTGTCGCGCACCGAGCGGGTGATTACATGATCGACCGCCGCGCCGTGCATTAAATCGCTGCGCGCTGGCCCGCCCGGCACGCGTGCACGGCCGGGCTTGAGTCCGAACAAGCCGCAACAGGCGGCCGGGATACGAATCGAGCCGCCACCATCGTTGGCACCGGCCATGGGTACGACCCCGGCGGCCACGGCCGCCGCGGAGCCGCCCGACGAGCCACCGGGGGTGTGGCCTGTATTCCAGGGGTTGCGGGTAATGCCGAACGCTTCGGGCTCGGTAACGCCTTTGGCGCCGAATTCGGGCGTATTCGTTTTGGCGAAGATATTGACGCCGCTGGCCATGAAACGGCGCGTGATTTCGGCATGTTCCTGTGGCGCAAAGCCGGCACGTTTGAGCGCCGCGTTGCCGTAGCCGCTGGGCACACCGGCATAGTCCTGGAACAGATCCTTGATCAGGAATGGAACACCCGCGAACGCGCCGTCCACGCTTTCTTTCGCGCGCGCATCGGCGATCGTGTCCATTCGATGGACAACCGCATTGAGCTGTGGATTGACGTCGGCCAGTCGTTCGCGGGCCAGATGGAGAAGGGCCGTGGCATCGACCTGGCGTTCGGCCACCAGGCGGGCCAGCCCGAGGGCGTCGTGTTGAACGTATTCGCTGTATTTCATGGCGGCGCTGTTGGAGTTGACGGGCGACAACAGCAAGCGAGCTTAGCAGCCGTGGACCAGTTGAGCGCCCAACCGTTGTAAACTAGGCGCAAAACGTTTTCAGTCTTTCAATTTCGGGGCGACACCATCAACGAGTTACGCGTTATCGAAGCGCACGAGCACGGCATCGCGCGGGAACAGATCAGTCGGGCCGCGCTCGACACGCTCGAAGGTTTGCATGGGGCGGGTTTTCGCGCCTGCCTGGTTGGCGGCGCCGTGCGCGACTTGCTGCTGGGCGTACCGCCCAAGGACTTCGACGTTGCCACCGATGCCGAGCCCGAGCAGGTGGTCGAAGTGTTCGGCCGCAAGGCACGGCTTATCGGGCGGCGTTTTCGTATCGCGCATGTGCGCTTCGGCCGGGAAATCGTCGAGGTTTCGACGTTCCGGGCCGATCCGGGCACATCCGAGCCGGACGCCGATACGCGTGAACTCGATGACGCGGGCCGCGTATTACGCGACAACGTGTTCGGCTCGATTGCCGAGGACGCGCGCCGGCGTGATTTCGCCATCAACGGCCTGTATTACGATATCGCCGACGACTGTGTGCACGATTACGTCGGCGGCATGGACGATGTGGCCGCCTGTCGTTTGCGCCTGATCGGCGACCCGGCCGTGCGCTATCGCGAAGATCCGGTGCGCATGATTCGTGCCGTGCGTATCGCCGCGAAGCTGGGGCTGACAATTGACGAGCCCGCGCGTCCGCCGCGCGAACTGGTCGGGCTACTCGCCGATGTGCCGGCGGCGCGCATGTTCGATGAAGTGCTCAAGCTATTGATGAACCCGGCCGGCGCACGCGTGTTTCGTATGCTGCGCGAATACGGGCTGTTCACGCCGATGTTCGCGCAGACCTCGGCCGTGCTGGATTCGCCCTCGGGCGCGGCCAGCGAAGCACTCATCGAACAGGCTATTACCAATACGGCGGCGCGTATCGAAGCCGGCAAGCCGGTTACGCCTGCCTTCCTGTTTGCAGCCTTGCTGTGGCCGGCGGTGCGCGAGCATGCCGCGACGCTCGAGCGCGACGGTATGGCACCGGCGCCGGCACTTGCCAGTGCGCAGAGCGCGGTCGTAGGCGAACAGATTCAGCGCGTTTCTATTCCCAAACGCTTTTCGATTCCCATGCGCGAGATCTGGCATTTGCAGCCGCGTTTTCATCGGCGCCGGGGTAAGCAGCCTGCGCGTATGATTGCGCATCCACGTTTTCGCGCGGCCTACGATTTTCTATTGTTGCGGGCCGCGGTCGGCGAGGTGGATCAGGAGCTGGCGGACTGGTGGACGATGGCGCAGAACGACCCGTCCACACCGGCACCGGGCTCGGGCGCTAGCGCGCCGGGCAAGCCGCGTAAACGTCGCCGCGGCGGACGCCGTCGTAGTGAATCCGCCTGAGGCGATCGTCGGAAAACCGGCCGATGCCGGCAACGGCGAGTTCAACTGCCTTGCGATGAGCGTTGCCTGGGTTGGTCTGGGTAGCAATCTGGAATCGCCGTCCGATCAAGTCACCACCGCGATCGACGCTCTCGATCGTTCGCCGGGCGTGCGCGTGTTGGCGATGTCGTCGCTCTACCGCACCGTGCCCATCGGCGGGCCGCCCGACCAGCCGATGTTCTGCAACGCCTGTGCGGCGCTCGCGACGAGCCTCGGCGCACGGGCACTACTCGATTTGATGCACGCGATCGAAGCCGAGCACGGGCGTGTGCGCGACGTGCGCTGGGGCGCACGTACGCTCGATCTCGATCTGCTGGCCTACGACGATCTGCGTTGCAGCGATCCGGCGTTGCAACTGCCGCATCCGCGCGCCTTCGAGCGCGCCTTTGTGTTGGTGCCGCTGGCCGAGATCGCACCGGCGCTTACGCTCGGCAGCGCTGGGCGGGTGGCCGATCTGGCCCGGGTGATCGACGCGCAAGGTGTCGAGCGCTGGGATAAAAAAATGAAGGCGGGGGCCTATATCGCGATCGAGGGCCCGATCGGCGTGGGCAAGAGCACGCTTGCCACGCGTCTTGCCGCCACGCTGGGCGCACGAGAATTGCGCGAAGCGCCGGAAGACAATCCGTTTCTGGCCGCGTTCTACGACAATCCCACCGCCAACGCGTTGGCCGCGCAGTTGTCGTTTCTGCTGCAACGCGCTCGCCAGATCGATGCGCTGCGCCAGGTCGATCTGTTCGAGGGTGGCTGTATTGCCGATTTCATGTTCGACAAGGATCCGTTGTTCGCGCGCCTGACCCTCTCGGGGCCGGAGTTGGCGTTGTATGAAGAGATTTATGCGCGGCTGTCGTGGGCGGCCCCGACGCCGGATTGCGTGATCTATCTGGATGCGCCGGTCGAGGTGCTCATGGCGCGAATCGCCCAGCGCGATCGCCTGGCCGAGCGCCCGCTTACCGAAGATTATCTACGTACGGTCGTGGCGGCCTATCGAGCGCTGTTCGCGCGCTACGACGCGACGCGGCTGATTCGAGTCGATGCGTCGGCGCTGGATCTGGTCGCCCGTGAGTCGGACTATCGTGCGGTCGTCGAGGCGCTGACCAGCGACGCGTCCCATGTGGTGCTCGATAACGGTGCGTTGTAGCGCTGACTTGTTCACAGGCCACCGCATGTCAACACGTCTTTGGTATAGTCCCGCGCCATGAAGACCAGTCCCTACCCGCATCTGCAGCAGCGTGACGCCAAGCCCGTCACCGTTTCCGATTTGGCGCGCATGAAGGCCGAGGGCGAGAAGATCGCCTGCCTGACTGCCTATGACGCCAGCTTTGCCGCGCTGGAAGATCGCGCCGGCGTGGACGTGGTGCTCGTGGGTGACTCGCTGGGCATGGTGGTTCAGGGGAATTCGACCACGGTGCCGGTCACCGTCGATGACATGGTTTATCACAGCCGTATTACGGCCGCCGGGCTTTCGCGCGCGTTCCTAATGACCGATCTGCCGTTTCTTTCCTACGGCACCAAGCACGACGCCCTGGAAACCTCACGCCGTCTCATGGGTGAGGGCATGGCGCAGATGGTCAAGTTCGAAGGGGGCGAAATTCAGGCAGACACGATCGAACATCTGTCGATGCGGGGCGTGCCGGTATGTGCCCATATCGGTTTGCAGCCGCAGCTCGTGCACAAGATGGGTGGGTTCAAGGTTCAGGGGCGCGGCGATGCGGCACAGACCATGATCCGCGACGCCAAATTGCTTGAGGAATCCGGCGCGGACGTCATTCTCCTCGAATGCGTACCGTCGGCGCTGGGTGCCGAAATCACCGCGAACGCCAAAGTGCCGGTCATCGGTATTGGTGCCGGGCCGGACACCGACGGTCAGATTCTGGTCATCTACGATATCCTCGGTCTGTCGCCGGGTCGCAAGCCGCGGTTCGTGAAGAATTACATGGACAACGCGGACACGCTCGACGCCGCAGTCACCGAGTATGTGGCCGAAGTGAAGGACGGCCGCTATCCCGGCGCCGAACACGCTTTCTCTTAAAACGCGGCTGTAATGCAAAGACTGGAGACAGCGCACGATCTGCGCGCATGGCGCGCCAGCGCCGATGGCACGCTTGGGCTCGTGCCGACAATGGGCAATCTGCACGCGGGACATCTTGCCCTGGTGGCAGCGGCGCGCGCTCGATGCGAACGGGTGGTGGTCAGTATTTTCGTCAACCCGCTTCAGTTCGGGCCGAACGAGGATCTCGACAGCTACCCGCGAACGCTGGATGCCGATGTGCGTGCGCTCGAACAAGCCGGCGCCGATGCCGTATTCGCACCAAGCGTGGATCAGATGTATCCGCATGGCGGCACGACGGCGACCACCGTGCGGGTGGAGGGCATCACCGACATGCTCTGCGGCAGCCGCCGGCCGGGTCATTTTGAAGGCGTGGCCACGGTGGTGACCAAGCTGTTGAATCTCGTCGGCCCGGATTGTGCTTTCTTCGGCGAAAAGGATTTTCAGCAGTTGGCCGTTATTCGCCGGCTGGTCGACGATCTCTGCATGGCCGTTCAGATCGTCGGCGTGCCGACCGTGCGCGAAGCGGATGGACTTGCGCTGTCGTCGCGCAACCAGTATCTCAGTGCCGAGGAGCGCCAGTGCGCGCCGGCACTGTCGGCCGCACTCGAAGATTGCAGAATGCGCCTGCTCGAAGGTGACCGGAATTTCGCTGACCTGGAAGCGCGTGGTCGGGCCTTGCTGGACGAGGCCGGGCTGGAAACCGATTATTTCGAGATCCGGTCGCCCGAACTGATGGCGCCAAGTACCGATATGTGCGCCTTTCGCGTGCTCGCCGCCGCGTTTCTCGGGCGCGCGCGCCTGATCGACAATATGGCGGTCGAGGCCACACCGAATTAGTGGTCGAGCGCGACGTTTTTCGTTAGTCTTTAGGCGAATTTCCCCGTTTTCGGATCACAGGAATCAGTCATGCAAGTGACGCTTCTCAAGGCAAAACTTCATCGCGCCTGCACCACGCACGCCGAGCTCGATTATGAAGGCTCCTGCGCGATCGGCGCGGATCTGCTCGATGCCGCTGGCATTTTTCCCTATGAGCAGATCGAGATTTACAACGTCACCAACGGTGAACGCTTCTCCACCTATGCGATCAGCGCGGAAGCCGGCTCACGGGTGATTTCGGTCAACGGCGCAGCGGCACATAAGGCCAGCCCCGGCGATCGACTGATCATCTGTGCCTATGCGCGCATGCCCGAGGGTGAAGCGCGCGCGCACAAACCGCGCCTGATCTATCTCGACGAGAACAATCAGGTCACGCATACACGTAACGCCATTCCGGTACAGGCGGCCTGAGCCGTCTCCGGCTTCTGTGCCGGCTAAGCTGGTGAGCGATATACGTCAGAAGCCGGCCTGGCGAGAGCTGGGCCGGCTCGCCGCTCAGATGCAGCGCGCACGCGTTGACTCGATGTTCGAGCACGATCCGCGCCGCGCAGAGCGTTTTACGCTCGAAGCGGCGGGTATCACGCTCGATTATTCCAAGCAGCGTATCGATCAGGCGGTCATGCAAGCGTTGAGCCGCCTGGCTGAAAGCCAGCATTTTCACGCTGCTCGCGAGGCGTTGTTTTCCGGCGCGCCGATCAATAATAGTGAGGGACGCGCGGCCTGGCATATTGCATTGCGTCGGCCGGCCGACGCGCCGTTGTACGACGAAGTGCATACGGTGCGTGCCGAAATGGCAGCGTTCGTGGACGACGTACGCCGAGGGCGATGGACGGGTTATACCGGCGCGCCCATTAGTGATGTCGTCAATATCGGTATTGGTGGCTCGGATCTCGGGCCGCGTCTGGTTTGCGATGCGCTGGCCTCGCTTCGCCAGCGCATCCACTGTCATTTCGTCGCCAATGTCGATCCGGCGGATCTGGACGACACGCTCATGCGCATGGATCCCGAGCGCACGTTGTTCGTCGTAACGTCCAAATCGTTCACTACGGCGGAGACGTTGGCAAATGCCCAGGTCGCCCGCCAGTGGCTGCTCGACAACGGGGCGTCCGAGGCTGATATCGCAAGTCATTTCGTTGCGGTTTCTACCAATTCGCAAGCCGTGAGCGCGTTCGGCATCGATCGCATGTTCGGTTTCTGGGACTGGGTGGGCGGCCGTTTTTCGTTGTGGTCGGCGGTCGGTATCTCGATCGCGCTCGGTCTTGGCATGGAGGTGTTCGACGAACTGCTGGCCGGCGCGTATGCCATGGACGAGCATTTCCTCCAGGCCCCGCTGGAAGAGAATCTGCCGGCCACGCTTGGGCTGGTTGGTGTCTGGAACAACAACTTCCTGGGCCTGCCAAGCCACGTGGTCGTGCCCTATGCACAGCGTTTGGCTGCCTTGCCGGCCTATCTGCAACAGCTTGAAATGGAGAGCAACGGCAAGTCGGTGACCCGTGGCGGAGAGCCCAGCCGGATCGAAACGGTGCCGACTGTCTGGGGAAGCGTCGGTACGAACGCTCAACATGCGTTCTTCCAGATGCTTCATCAGGGCGTACTTGCCGCGGATGTCGATTTCGTATTGCCGTTGTCGAATCCCGATGCGGCGGGCGATGAGCGCGAACGCCAGCGTGTGGCGAACTGTATCGCCCAGGCCGAGGCGCTCATGTGCGGGCGCGATAATCAGGCGCTTGTCGACGAATTGACGTCGCAAGGGGCGAGTGGCTTCGCGCTCGAACAGTTGTTGGCTGCGCGTCGATTCGACGGCAATCGTCCGAGTTCGACGATTGTTATGGATCGGCTCGATGCCCGGCATCTCGGCGCACTGCTAGCCGCCTATGAACACAAGGTATTCGTTCAGGGTGTGCTCTGGGATATCAACAGTTTTGACCAGTGGGGCGTCGAACTGGGCAAGACCATGGCGGGTCAGCTGCTGGGCGAGCTGGACGGCGGTGTCGATGCGGTCGACCACGACGCCTCGACTGCTGCCTTGATGAATCGAGTACGCCGTGCCTGGAACGAGCACGACTGAAAAGCCGCCTCCGAGGCCATCGCCGTGATGTCGGCGATGACGCTAGAATGAGAGCATGACCGAATCCAGCGAATATCTGCCCGAAGTTGTTTATGGCGCAGAGCAGGTGGCTGCTCTTGATCGTCGCTTTATCCAAGAATTCGATGTCGACGGTTTCGAACTGATGCAGCGGGCTGCGCGCGCCGCCTATGAAGAGCTTGCGCATATCTGGGCGATGCCGGGCACGCTCTGTGTCTTCTGCGGGCCGGGAAACAACGGCGCGGATGGATTGCTCGTAGCCGATCTTGCCCGCGAGGGCGGCTGGGAGGTGCATGCAATCAGCCTCGTCGGCACCGAACAGTATAGTGGCGATGCGGCCAAGGCCTTGTCGCGCTATATGGATAAGGGCGGCACGGTCGAAAACTTCTCGAACGCGACAATCGAGGCGGATGTGGTGGTCGATGCGCTGCTCGGCACCGGATTGAACCGCGATGTCGAAGGCGATTTTGCGGCCGCTATCGAGCGCATCAACGAAGCCGGCGACGCCGGAATCGGCGTGTTTGCGATCGATATTGCATCAGGTATCGACGCCAGCACGGGGCACGTCTGGGCGCATGCAGTACGTGCCGATGCCACCGCGACCTTTATCGGGCTGAAGCTGGGCATGCTCACTGGCGAAGGCCCGGCGCATTGCGGTGATATTGCCTTCAGCGCGTTGGATGCACCCGACGCGCTTTATTTCGAGCAACCCTATGTCGCAAGGCGGCTGACCCATCGACGTTTGCGCAAAGCGCTTCGGCCGCGCTCGCGTAACCAGCACAAAGGCGACAATGGCCACGTGCTCTGCATCGGTGGCAACCGTGGCATGGGCGGCTCGATCCGCATGAGTGCAGAAGCGGCGTTGCGTTCCGGTGCCGGCCTCGTGAGTGTGGTATGCCACGCGGATCATGCGGGCGCCATGAGCCAGGCACGCCCCGAGTTGATGTGTCTGGGCGTGAGCGAACAGGAGTCGATCTCGACGCTGATTGAAGCCTGCGACGTCATCGCTATCGGGCCGGGCCTGGGCAGCGACGCCTGGGCCGAAAATCTCTGGCATCAGGTCATGGCCTGTGACAAGCCGCTCGTGGTCGATGCGGATGCGCTGAACCGGCTCGCGCGCGAGCCCTTCGAACGCGACAACTGGATTCTCACCCCGCATCCCGGCGAAGCCGGGCGCTTGCTCGACTGGCCGACCCCCGAGGTTCTTGATGATCGAGTGAAGGCGGTACAAACGTTGCGAGAACGCTACGGCGGCTCTGTGGTGCTCAAGGGCGCGGGTAGTCTGATTGCCACGCCGGAAGAGTTGTGGCTGTGTACCGATGGCAATCCAGGCATGGCGGTGGGGGGCATGGGCGATCTGCTGACCGGCGTGATCGCAGCGCTCGCCGCGCAAGGCCTGGACACGTCCGCTGCGGCGAGCCTCGGTGTTTATGTTCACGCACGCGCTGGCGATCAGGCAGCGGCAGCCGCCGGCCAGCGCGGGATGCTGCCCACCGATTTATTCGACGCCATCCGCAGCTTCGTCAATCCTGGTCGTTCATGATCCGACTGGCTGATGCTGACGCCACCGATACGCTCGGTCTGCGCCTGGCTGAGGCGTTACGGTGGCTCGATCGTGGCTTGGTTGTGTCGTTGGCCGGTGAACTGGGTGCCGGTAAGACGGCTCTTACCCGGGCGACATTGCGCGGGTTGGGTCATACGGGCCGGGTGGTATCGCCCAGCTATACGCTGGTGGAGCCTTATCCACTCGCTTCACGCACGCTTTTTCATCTCGATCTCTACCGTCTGGGCGATCCGGAAGAACTGGAATTTCTCGGTGTTCGAGAGGTCGATACGACCCAGGACTGGGTATTCATCGAATGGGCTGAGCGTGGGGCCGGGTTTTTGCCGCCGCTGGATCTCGATATCACCTTGCAGTACGACGGCGAGGCGCGTTGTGCGCAGTTTCAGGCACTCAGTACCGTGGGCACGCAGCTTCTCTCGCGGCTTGACACCTAGAGATAGGCTCGTGCTTTCAAGTGGATATGAAGGTAAAGGCGCCTATCAGCTGTTTTGATTGATAAAAAGTAGTTGCGCAGAAAAAAGCACGGCGCTAGTCTCGCAATCGGGGAATATTATTCACGATGGTCTAGGCAGCGAAACTATGCGCGCGAGCATGCAATGGCTTGTTTTCGGGCTCCTGGTGAGCCTGAGTACACTCGCCGTGGCGAAACAGGCCACTTTGCAGGATGTTCGGTTATGGGCATCTTCCGACAAAACGCGCGTGGTTTTCGATCTGGGTGGTCCCACCAACCCCGATCTGTTCATGATCGACAACCCATTGCGGTTGGTGGTTGACCTGCCGAACGCCCAGGCGCTCAATAGCGTCAACGGCGATATCGATGGCAGCGGCGTGGTCAAGCGTGTGCGCACGGGGGTGCGCCATGGTAAGGATCTGCGAATCGTTCTTGATCTTGGTGGCCAGGTCACGCCGAAAAGCTTCATGCTCGACCCTGATGGCGACCATGGGTATCGCCTGGTCGTCGATCTCAAGCCCAAAGGTGGCGGGGCGCCGCCGACGGTGATTGCAGATCGGGAATCGAACGCGGCCGAGGGCAGTCACGGCGATGGCGCCGGCACGGCCGCGGCGAATGCCAACGCGCTTGCCCAGGTTTCCGAGCCGCCGAGCCGTCAAGCCAAGCCGTCGCGCGTGGCAAAAACGCCGGAACGCCCGTCGCGCGACATCGTGATCGTCATCGACGCTGGGCATGGCGGCAAGGATCCGGGCGCGCACGGGCGTGGCGGCACCAACGAAAAAGACGTCGTGCTGCAGATCGCACGGCGCTTGAAAGCCATGGTCGACGACCAGCCGAACATGCGCGGCGTGCTCACACGTGACGGCGACTATTACGTCGGTTTGCGTGAGCGCATGGTGGAAGCACGCAAGGCCAAGGCCGATCTGTTCATCTCGATCCATGCGGATGCTGCGCCGCGGGGTGCGCGTGCAACCGGCGCATCGGTTTATGCATTGTCACACCACGGCGCGACCAGCGAGCACGCACGGTGGCTTGCGCGGCGCGAGAACGCTTCGGATCTTGTTGGCGGCGTGAGTCTCAAGGATAAGGACGACAGTCTTGCCTCGTTCATGCTCGACCTGTCGCAAAGCGCTTCTATCGAAGCAAGCATGGATGCCGGTGGCCGGGTGCTGAGCGAACTGGATGGTCTGGGGCCATTACACAAGTCGAAGGTCCAACAGGCGGGCTTCATGGTGCTCAAGTCACCGGATATCCCGTCCTTTTTGGTCGAAACGGCTTTCATTTCGACGCCGGACGAAGAGCGCAAGCTCAAAAGCGCGGCTTACCAGCGTCAGCTTGCCAGTGCCATGCTGCGCGGCATCAAGGGTTACTTCGCCAGCTACCGGCCGGCGACGTTCATCGCCAAGGGCCAGGTTCATAAGGTGCGCTCGGGCGAAACCCTCTCGGAGATCGCGCAGGATTACGGCGTCAGCGTGGCGAGCTTGCGCAGCGCGAATAGCCTGAACGGCAATACCATCCGAGTGGGTGCTGAATTGCAGATTCCGGCGCCCGGCAACCAGCAGGTCGCAGACCTGCGTTAAGGCAGCCGGCGGACGCCTTTGTCCCGTCCCGGGCTTGCAGCGTGCCCGCGCGCAAACCGTGCTGCCAGCGAGTGGGCGATGCGGCGCGTACAAGGACGCCCTCGGTTCGCGGCAGGAATCAGTCGCGCCGATCGCCGGCACGCCCTAAACTAAAGCGACACAGCGCGGCGAACGGCCGCGCTCGATCAACGCCGCGCCCGGCGTGGCAAAGAGAGGCAGCAGGTGGTTCTTTTACTGGGCATCGCCGCGGGTCTGGCCTATGGCCTGACCGCGTTCGCGGGCGCGTTTCTGGCCGTGCCCCTGCTCGTGTTGTTCGCAGGCGTCAGTTTTCATCGCGCTCTACCGATTGCGTTGTTTGCACTGGGGATTTGTGCTGCTATCGCTGCCGGGGACGCCGTGCGCGCACGCCAGTGTGATGTGCAGTCGAGCGCCTGGCTGATGGCGGGTTCCTTGCCTGTGGCGTTGATGCTGGGCACGGTGGCGCATTCGTTGCCCGATATGGTGCTGGCGACGCTGTTCTTGATCGCCTCGATCGTATTCGGCCCGCTGCTGTTGATTACCGTGCGCGCCTATGCGAACCGAATTGCGCCGCCGCCGGCTGCGTTGTTACATGCGCCGCGGCGTAGCTTTGATGATGCCGCGGCCGTCGTACACAGAAGCATGGCGGACAATCTGCGCGTACTCTTTGCTGGCGCGGGCTGCGGCGTATTGACGGCCCTGGTGGCGGCGCCCGGCTCGTGGATTGGTTGGCGTATGTTCGAGCGTCGTTCACCTGGTCAGCCGCATATGGCCGTGGGCACCCTGGCGTTGGCCAGCTCGGTGATCGCGACCCTGGCGGCAGGTTGGCAGTTTTTGTTCGTATCGAACGTGCCCGGCTATACCGCCGGTTTATATGTGCTTGGTACGGCGGCAGGTATGGGTATCGCCCGGCGCGTTCATCATCTGCTGCCGCTTGGGCTGACGCATCGGTTGCTGGGCATTTTGATCGTGGTGGCCGCATTCGCACTCTGGGTCGTGGTGATGGGCGGCGCGACGGCCTCGGCATGAAGCCGCTGGTGTTGGTCGGCGGCGGCCACGCACATATCGCCTTACTGTCGTATGCAGAACGTCTCAAAGCCGCAGGGTTTGAGATCACGCTGATCGACCCCGGTAGCTTCTGGTACGGCGGTTTGACGACTCAGGTCTTGGCGGGGCAACTCACGCGCACTGCGCTCAAGTTGCCTTTGCGCGGTCTGTGTCGAGCGCATGGCGTGCACTATCGTGCCGATCGTGCAATCGGTATGGACGCCCGTCATCGACGGCTCTGGCTTGCCAGCGGCGAGATGCTGTCGTTCGATACGTTGTCGCTCAACGTCGGCTTGGAAGCGGGATTGTCCGTCGCCACCGGTAGCCACGCGCCACCGGCTTTGTGGTCGGCGGTGGATGTCAGTGCCCTGTTGCAGCTTGCCGATGCCCTGGCTGTCGAAAGTCGGGGCGGGGCGCTTCGACGTGTTGCCGTTGTGGGCGACGGCGCGCGTGCGCTGGAAGCAGTGGCGGGCCTGACCTGCAATACAGCGGCTTCATCGCTCCGAATCAGCTGGTTTGTGCCTCAGATGCGATTGCTGCCAGGCGCACCACTCGCACTCGAGCGCCGGATACGGCGCCAGTTTGCCGCGCGCGGCATAGAGATCGTGGCCCAGACCTCTATTGTCGAGAAGGTCGATGGCGCCATATGCAGTCGCGATGGCCGCCGTTTTGCTGCCGATCACGTGGTGGTTGCAAGCCCCGC
Source organism: Salinisphaera shabanensis E1L3A (assembly GCF_000215955.2). Classification (GTDB taxonomy): domain Bacteria; phylum Pseudomonadota; class Gammaproteobacteria; order Nevskiales; family Salinisphaeraceae; genus Salinisphaera; species Salinisphaera shabanensis. The sequence continues at coordinate 66,084 of NZ_AFNV02000013.1, read as the reverse complement.
GTCGGCTGCCCGTTTCGTGCATGCCGGGCGCCTCCCGGCCCAGGCCGAAGGGCTGTATGTCACACGCCGGTTGCAGTCGCCTTCGGATTCTCGAATCTATGCGGCGGGCGCGTGTGCGAGCGTGCTGGGTAGCGAAGGCCGGTATCTCGATAGCAACAGGCAGGCGCGGGTGCTTGCACACAATATCGAGTCGGGCGTGAGGCGTCGGCCATTCAAGAGTGTGAGTGCGGGCTTAGGCGTGACGACGGTGGATCTGGGCGGCTCTGCTGCGGCGTGGTATGGGCGCTTCTGGTGGCAAAGCCGCGCACTGGCAGCGCGCCAATCGCGTTCGCATGCGAAGTGGCTGGCTTTGGTCGAGCGTTACGCGCCCGAGCGCTGACGGCAAGGGTCGGCGGGTCGGTTCGCAGTACGGTAGCTGGCGGACATAAAAAAGGCGGCGCATCAAACGATGCGCCGCCTTGATCGTTGCCGTCGTTGCTACGACGGGTCGATCAGGCCGACTTCAGGTTTTCCCGAACTGCCTTCTCGATGCGCTCGCCGATGTTGGCATCGACGTTGCGCCAGTACTCGAACGCACGCTGTAGTACGTCTTCACCGACGCCGTCGGAGAGATGGCCGGCAGCGTTGTGTACCAGGCGCTCGCGTTCTTCGTCGTTCATCACCTTGTTGACGAGATCGTTGGCCTGATTGAAGTCGCCGTCGTCCTTGCGCAGCGTGTAGGCCGCCCGAACCATGGCGCCGTCGGCTTCCCAGACGTTATTCGCCGGGTAGGCGTTCGGGTTGGCATGGGCGCCGCCCTTGGTGTTGGGCGCGTATACCGGGTCGGTAGCGTTGCGCATACGCATGGCGCCGCCCTTGGTATAGCTGTTCACCGGCGATCTCGGCTCGTTGACCGGGATCTGCTTGTAGTTCACGCCCAGGCGGGCCCGGTGGGCGTCGGCGTAGGAGATGGTACGTGCCAGCAGCATCTTGTCGGGCGATACGCCGGTGCCGGGCACCATGTTGTTGGGCTCGAATGCGGCCTGTTCGATTTCGGTATGGAAATCGGTCGGGTTGCGGTCGAGCTTCATGCGACCCACCGTATGCAGCGGATAATCCTCGTGCGGCCAGACCTTGGTCAGGTCGAACGGGTTGATGCGATAGGTCTTGGCGTCTTCGTAGGGCATGATCTGAACCTGCAGGGTCCAGGTCGGGTACTCACCACGTTCGATGGCCTCGAACAGATCGCGACGATGATAGTCGGCATCGTTACCGGCCATCTGGTCGGCCTGTTCCTGGGTCAGGCACTTGATGCCCTGATCGGTCTTGAAGTGGTACTTCACCCAGAAACGCTCGCCTTCGGCGTTGACCCACATATAGGTATGGCTGGAGTAGCCGTTCATGTGGCGCCAGGTGGCGGGCACGCCGCGATCACCCATCAGCCAGGTGACCTGGTGCGCGGATTCGGGCGACTGGGTCCAGAAGTCCCACTGCATGTCGTGGTCGCGAAGGCCGTTGTCGGCACGGCGCTTCTGCGAATGGATGAAGTGCTGGAACTTCATCGGGTCGCGCACGAAGAACACGGGGGTGTTGTTACCCACCATGTCGAAGTTGCCTTCTTCGGTGTAGAACTTCAGTGCAAAGCCGCGCGGGTCGCGCCAGGTGTCGGGGCTGCCGGATTCGCCGGCGACCGTCGAAAAACGAGCGACCATGGGGGTCGTCGCGCCTTTCTGCAGGAAACTGGCTTTCGTGTACTTGCTGACGTCTTCGGTGACTTCGAACTGACCGAAAGCGCCGCCGCCCTTCGCATGGGGCTGCCGATCCGGGATCATTTCCCGGTTGAAGGCTGCCATCTGCTCCATGAGAAAGTGATCGTGCATCACGATCGGGCCGTCGTTGCCGACGGTCAGCGAATGCTCGTCGCTTGGATACGGCTCGCCGCCGGCGGTGGTATGCGTTTTGTTGATTTCGTCTGTCAAGGTTCTACCCTCCAGGTGGTGTGCATGCGACGCGAACGCCGCAATTCCTTCTAGTTGGTCGTTCAGTGATCGTCGTCCGACGTTACGGGTGCCGTCTGGCATGCCTTGCACACGCCCCAGTACATGACTTCAGCCTCGTCGATGTCGAAGCCGTGGTCATGGTTGGGGGTCAGGCAAGGCTTGGCGCCGATCGAACAGTCGACGTCCTCGATACGACCGCAGCTGCGACACACCAGGTGATGGTGATTGTCGCCAGTGCGGCGCTCGAAGCGGGCCGGGTGGCCGGCCGGTTTGATCTGTTGCACGAGATCGGCGTCGATAAAGGCGTTGAGTACGTCGTAGACCGCCTGCTTCGAAAGCGACCCGATACGCTGGCTTACGCCCTCGTGGACTTGCTCGACGGTGGCATGCGGATAGTCAGCAAGCCATTCGAGTACCGCCGAACGCGCAGCCGTCACGCGCATGCCGCGGGCACGCAGTTGTTGGACGATGGGTGTCACTTCTCGACTCATGGCGACGCAATAATCGGCGATTAACTTGAATGAGTCAAGTTAACGACTGGTTACAGTTTGGCGCGACCCCGGCGTGCGCCGTTGCGGCCGTCGCGGGACGGCGCATGCAAGCTGTGCCTCGGTGGCAATCTTTGCGAACCAAGCGCAGTTGGCTGAAACTAACGTGCTTTGACGCCGACCGCCCGCGACCCCGCGCCATGCCGATTCGCAGACTCGATGACCAGTTGATCAGCCAGATCGCCGCCGGCGAGGTGGTCGAACGCCCTGCGTCGATCGTCAAGGAGCTGATGGAAAACAGCCTCGATGCGGGCGCAGGCTGGATTCATGTGACCATCGAGCACGGCGGTCTGCGCCGCATAGTGGTCGCCGATGATGGCAACGGGATTGCACGCGACGATCTTGGGCTCGCCGTGGCACGCCATGCCACCAGCAAGATCGATAGCCTCGATGCGCTCGAATCGGTGGCCAGCCTGGGGTTTCGCGGCGAAGCGCTCGCCAGCATCGCGTCGGTGTCACAACTGACGCTGACTTCGCGGGCAGTAGATGCCGATCGGGCTTATGCGATTACGCCGGCGACGAGTGCCGAGCCGCGGCCGGCCGCGCTTGATCGCGGTACGCGGGTCGAGGTGCGGGAATTGTTTGCTCGTATTCCGGCACGTCGCAAGTTTCTGCGCGCGCCGGCGACAGAGTTCGCGCATATCCGCAAAGCATTCAACCAGCTTGCCTTGTCGCGTTTCGATATCGGTTTTGTACTCCACCATGACGGCACCGAAGTAGCGCGTATCGCGCCCGCTCACGGCCCCGACGCAATGCAGCAACGCGTAGACAAGCTGATCGGCGGCGCATTCGGTGACCATGCGGTCGCTGTCGATGAACAGGCCGCTGGTATGCGCCTGTCGGGCTGGATTGCTACGCCGGGATTTTCGCGCGGGCAGGCGGATCGTCAATATAGCTATGTGAACCATCGGCCGATCCGCGACAAGGTGTTCAATCACGGTGTTCGGCTGGCCTATCGCGATCTGCTGCATAACCAGCGTCACCCGGCGTATGTGCTCTATCTGACCCTCGATGCCCGGCAGGTGGACGTGAATGCCCATCCGGCCAAGGCCGAGGTGCGTTTTCGCGAATCCCGACTCGTACACGATTTTGTCTTTCGGAGCGTCGGCCGGGCGCTCGCCGCGGTGGAGGCCAAGCCGCATGCCGCACGGGAGGTCGAGCTGCCGGTCATCACCGCGGCGGCCCCCGCGGCCGATCAAAGCGCCGCGGCCTCGCGTGCTCCAGTCCAGCACGCGTTCGATACGCAAGCGCAAACGAGCGCCTTTGCCGGCATTGCCCAGACCCGCGCCGCCTATGAATTTCAGATGCCGGCCATGCCGGCTGCGGCTTCGGCGCCGGCAAGCGCTGTTGCCGACGTTGCCGCGGTCGAACAGGGCGACGACGTGCCGGCGTTGGGCTATGCGCTCGCCCAGCTGCACGATATTTATATTCTTGCCCAGAACAAGGAAGGTCTCGTGCTTGTCGATATGCATGCAGCACATGAGCGCGTGCTCTACGAGCGCCTCAAGCAGGAGTATTCGGCCGGCCAGATTCAGTCCAAGCATCTGCTGGTGCCCGAAACACTGTCGCTTTCCGAACAAGAGGCCGCGGCAGTAGAGACTCATGCCGAAGCGCTGGCCGCCGTCGGTCTGGAAATCACCCGGGCGGGGCCCAAGAGCGGGCATCTGCGTGCGGTGCCGGCACTGCTGGCCAATGAAGATTACGTCGCGCTTGCCTACGACATGGTGGGCGAGCTCGGTGAGGGGTTGCGCGGGCCGCAGGGGGTACGCGATCGGATCGATGACGTGCTGGCCGATATGGGGTGCAAGGCGGCCGTGAAGGCCGGGCGCCGGCTTACGCTCACCGAAATGAATGCGCTGTTGCGCGATATGGAACACACCGATCGCGCTGGGCACTGCAATCACGGCAGGCCGAGTTGGGTGCAGGTCGATATGGCCGGCCTCGATCGATTATTCATGCGTGGCAAGTAAGCATGGCCACACAGCAACCCGGTGTTGTCTTTCTGCTGGGCCCGACCGCGTCGGGCAAGACCGGGCTGGCCGTCGATCTGGTCGAGCGTCTCAATGCCGAAATCGTGTCGGTGGATTCGGCGATGGTCTATCGCGGCATGGATATCGGTACCGCCAAGCCCGATGCCGAAACGTTGGCACGCGCACCGCACGCGCTGATCGATATTCGCGATCCTGCCGAGCCTTACTCGGCAGCGGATTTTCGCGCCGATGCGCTCGCCGAGGTCGAGCGTATTCATGCGGCGGGGCGCTTGCCGTTACTGACCGGTGGTACCTCGCTGTATTTTCGCGCGCTCGAGCATGGGCTTAGCGAAATGCCTTCGCGTAACGACGCGCTGCGCGCACGCCTCACCGCGGAGGCCGAGCGCGAGGGGTGGCACGCTCTGCATCAACGCTTGCAGGGGATCGACCCGGAAACCGCGCAGCGCATTCACCGTAACGATGCCCAACGCATACAGCGCGCGCTCGAGATTCATGAGCTCACCGGCATCGCGCCAAGCGTATTGCATGCCCGCGACAACGTGCGCCGGAACGCTGCGGTGCTACCGTGGTCTATCTGCAAGATCGCGGTGTCGCCGCGTCGGCGTGAGACGTTGCACGAGCGTATTGCGCAACGCTTCGAGTCGATGTTGGCACAGGGGTTGTACGCCGAGGTTGAAAAGCTGCATGCGCGGCCCGATCTAAGCCTCGAATTGCCGTCCATGCGGGCGGTCGGTTATCGCCAGCTCTGGCAGGTGATGGATGGCGAGATGACACTCGAACACGGAATCGAGCGGGCTGTGTTCGCATCGCGCCAGCTGGCCAAGCGGCAACTGACCTGGCTGCGCTCTCTGGACGATGTCACGTGGCTGGGTAGCGAAGAAAAAAACATTTCAAATCAGGCGCTAAGCCATATAAGGGCAGCAGGTCTGGCCGCTGACCCCGTGATATAATCGAACGATACGAATTTTATAACCTTGCTTTTTTCGGAGTCTGAATCCATGGCAAAAGGCCAAACACTACAAGAACCATTCCTCAATGCCTTGCGCAAGGAGCGCGTGCCGGTTTCCATTTATCTGGTCAACGGCATCAAGCTCCAGGGTCAGATCGAATCGTTCGATCAATTCGTGGTGCTGCTGCGCAACGCAGTCAATCAGATGGTCTATAAACACGCCATTTCTACCATCGTGCCGTCGCGCAACGTGCGCTCGGAAATGCACGAGGAAATGGGCCACGACACCCAGGATAACGAGGTCGACGGCAATTCCTGATACAGCCCGCATGAGTAGTCGGCATGTTTGAGCGACCGCCCACCGGACAGGCGGCCGTGATCGTGCATCTCGCGTTCGGCCTCGACGAATACGACGAGGCCGATCGCGAGTTTCATGAACTCGTGACATCGGCCGGCGGCGAGGTGCTTGCGCATGTTGGCGGCAGTCGACGTACGCCCGACCCGCGTTATTTCGTGGGTGGCGGCAAGGTCGACGAGATCGCCGAGCTTGTCGTCGAACACAGCGCCGAACTCGTGGTCTTCAATCACGATCTCTCGCCGAGCCAGGAGCGCAATCTCGAAAAGCGACTGAACGCGCGCGTGCTGGATCGGGCCGGTCTGATTCTCGATATCTTCGCCTCCCGAGCGCGCTCGCACGAGGGCAAGCTGCAGGTCGAGCTGGCCCAGCTTCAGCACCTGGCGACACGTTTGGTGCGCGGCTGGTCGCATCTGGAGCGCCAGAAGGGCGGTATCGGTTTGCGCGGCCCGGGTGAAACCCAGCTCGAGACCGATCGACGTCTGCTCAATGAGCGCATCAAGATGCTGCGCCAGCGTCTCGAGAAGGTCAGCGCACGGCGGGAACAGGGGCGTTCTGCGCGAAGGCGTGCCCGCACACCGATCGTGTCACTGGTGGGCTATACCAACGCCGGCAAGTCGACGTTGTTCAATCGGTTGACCGGCGAAGATATCTACGCGGCCGACCAGCTGTTCGCCACGCTCGATCCCACGCTACGGCGTATGGACGTTCCGGTGGGTGAGCCGTTGATCGTGGCCGACACCGTGGGGTTCATTCGCGATCTGCCACATGAACTGGTCGCCGCGTTCAAGGCGACGCTCGAGGAAACTCGGGAGGCCGATGTTCTGCTGCACGTTATCGATGCGGCGGATGTCGAGCGCCGCGCGCACGCACGCGAAGTCAATAACGTGTTGGACGAGATCGGCGCCGGCGAGGTGCCCCAGATCGAGGTCTTCAACAAGGTCGATCTCATCGAGGACGAATCCGCACGTATAGAAACAGATGCCCATGGCAGGCCGCTACGTGTGTGGTTGTCGGCGGCGAGTGGCGAAGGCGTGGACGATCTGCGCGCGGTGCTGGCTGATTTCTGCAACCCCGATATGATCGCGGGTGTGCTCAAGGTGCCAGCGGCGGCCGGGCGTTTGCGCTCGGCGTTGTTCGAGCTGGGTGTCGTGGATGACGAAAGCTACGATGACGACGGCGCGAGCCGACTCACGGTGACCGCATCGCAAAGCGATCTGGAGCGTATTGTGGCCCAGGCAGGGCTGGTTTTCGAAGACGTGCTCGTCGAGCGCCGCGCGGCGCGTATGGCCTCGTCAGGCCCGGCATCTTCAATGCCCACGTCTGCGTAGGAGTTACGACAGTTCAAGGGGCGCGGACTTGAACGCCTTCGATGTATGCGCCACAGGCGTTCGACAGGGGTACGGGGGGTCGATAGAATCGCGCTTTCGCCCGACGTCGGCGTTTAAACCCCCGTTCCAGTCGCGTGTGGTCACGCCGCGGTCTGTGTGCGCCTGGCAATGTAGAGGAAATAACAGATTTGCTCATGGCAAATGAACGATCGATAACGCGATCGCCCCGACGGGCGGCCCAGGCAATTTCAGCGCCAGCGCGCCAGGCCCTCGCCGGGCGTGCCGACGTAGCGCGCAATTGCGATCTGTACACGACTGAAACCGGAGCTTGCTGATATGGCCTGGAATGAGCCCGGCAAGGGTCAGGACCCCTGGGGTGGTGGCAACAAGAACAACGGCAGCGGCCCGCCCGATCTGGACCAGATCTGGCGCAAGTTCCGTGCGCGCATGTCCGGTAACAAGGGCGGCAGTGGCGGCCCCGAAAGCGGTGGCAGCGGCGGCGCGGGTGGTCCGAGCCCGGCGATCTTGTTGTTCATTATCCCGATCGCCCTGGTGATCTGGCTTGCGACCGGTCTGTATGTCGTGCAGCCGGGCGAAAAAGGCGTTGTCCTGCGGTTTGGCGACTATACCCAGACCCAGGGCCCGGGCTGGCACTGGCGTATCCCGTACCCGGTCGACCGCGTTTACAAGGTCGATACGCAGCAGGTGCGTCGCGCCAAGAACCGCGCGGTCATGCTGACCAAGGACGAGAACATCGTCGAGGTCGAAGTGGCCGTGCAATATCGCATCTCGGATGCGATGAACTACTTGTTTCAGCTGCGCGAACCGGATGCGACGGTCGAGCAGGTGCTGCGTTCCGCGGTGCGTGAAATCGTGGGCACCAGTCGCATGAATCAGGTGATCCAGGAAGGCGTACAGGTCGAGGAGCTCGAGGATCGTGCGTTGCAGAACGTCGATCTCAAGGAAGGCTCCGGTCAGCCAGCCGAAAAGGACGCGTTGCAGGGTGTCGACGACAAGCTGGTCGACGAGATCAAGGCGCAGCAGGAAAGCTATCCCGAGATCACCGATCGTTCGCGTGCCGCGCTGCCCGAGAACGTACGCAAGATCGTGCAGAGCACGTTGTCGAGCTACGATGCGGGTGTCGATGTCGTAGCGATCAACGTGCAGTACTCGCAGCCGCCCGAGCAGGTTCAGGGCGCGTTCGAAGAAGCGATCAAGGCACGAGAGGAAGAAGAGCGCAAGAAAAATATCGCGCGCGCCTACGCACGTGACATCGTGGCCCGCGCCCAGGGTGAGAAGGCTCGGATCATGCTGGATGCTCGCGGTTATCGCGAGCAGAAGACAGCACGCGCCAAGGGTGAAGCGCAGCGTTTCACCGATCTGCTCGCACAGTACGAGAAGGCGCCGGACGTGACCCGCGAACGCCTGTATCTCGAAACGATGGGCGACGTGTTGTCCAACGCCAACCTGATTCTGGCGGAGCAGGGCGGCAATGGGCCGATGATGTATCTGCCGCTGGAAAAGATGCTCAACGATTCGCGTCGTAATAAACAGGTCGAGAATGCGGCCAACGATGGCATGAACGGCAGCCAGGGTAGTGACAGCGGCAATAGCGCCGGCACGGCCGACAGCGGTTCGAACGACAACAGACCGTCGTCCACCAGCCGTTCGTCCGACAGTCTTCGCAGCCGGGACCGCAACTCATGAGCCCCAAGCATATTTTCGCGATCATCGTCGTTCTCATCATCGGCTATACCGCGCTCGACTCTGCCTTCATCGTCGACGAGCGTGAGCGCGTCGTGGTGGTCGAGCTGGGTGAGATCGTTGGCCAGAACTACGAGCCGGGACTGCATTTCAAGATTCCGTTCATTCAGACCGTGCATTCCTTCGATCGTCGTGTCATGACGTTCACCGAGGAGATCGAGCGCGTGCTGACCTCGGAGAACAAGAACCTCGCGGTCGACTTCTATGTGAAGTGGCGGATCAACGATACCGTCGACTATTATCTGTCGACGCAGGGTCAGGAGCAGCGCACGCGCGACCTGCTGACTGAAATCGTCGAGAACGATCTGCTGGCTGAATTCTCCAAGCGCACGATTCGTCAGGCGGTGGGCGACGATCGCAACGAAATCGTCGCGGCGGTCCAGGTTCAGGCCAATCAGGACGCCAAGGAACTCGGCGTCGAGATCGAGGATGTACGCATCATGCGTCTCGATCTGCCGGAAGAAGTCAGCGAGTCCGTTTACGAGCGTATGCGCTCGGAGCGTCAGGAAGTCATTCGTACATTACGCGCCCAGGGTGACGCGGCGGCCCAGGAGATTCGTTCGGACGCCGAGCGCGAACGCACGATCATCCTGGCCGATGCCTACAGCCAGGGTCAGGTGATTCGTGGTGAGGGCGATGCACGTGCCGCAGAACTCTATGCCAATGCGTATCAGGCGAATCCGACGTTCTACAGCTTCTATCGGAGTCTGCAGCTCTATCGTGATGCGTTGGGCAGCGACGATCTGATGCTATTGCGTCCGGACGGCCAGCTGTTCCGCTACTTCAACCCGAGCGCGTCGAACGCCGCTTCGAGCCCGTAGCCGCTGGCATGTGGCCGGACTTGTTGCGCGCGCTGGCGCTGGTGCTGGTGATAGAAGGCTTGATGCCATTTCTCGCTCCCGAGCGCTGGCGTGAGATGATGTTGCGGCTGTCGGATGTCGACGGCCGCAGCCTGCGCGTGTTCGGCGGGGTGCTCATCGGTTTGGGCGCGGTGCTACTGCAATTCATTCACTGATTTAAAGACGTCGAAACGCGATGCAATCCAACCGCTGGCTTCTGCCCGAGGGCGTACAGGAAATGGTGCCGCCGGAGTCGTGGCGCCTCGAATCCGCCCGCCGACAACTCCTCGATCTGTACTGGCGCTGGGGCTACGACCTCATCCGGCCACCGCTGATCGAATATCTCGACTCGCTGCTGACCGGCGCAGGTCATGAGCTCGACCTGCAGACCTTCAAGCTCACCGATCAGCTCAATGGCCGCATGATGGGTGTCCGCTCGGACATGACCACGCAGGCCACGCGTATCGATGCGCATCGTCTGGCGGCGACGGGCCCGGCCCGCTACTGCTATATCGGCAGCATTCTGCGTACGCGCCCAGAAGAACCGGGCGGTTCGCGTCAGCCGCTGCAGGTCGGCGCAGAAAAATTCGGCGATGCGCATATCGACAGCGATCTGGAAATCGTGTCGCTCATGCTCGAAACGCTCGGCCTGATGGGTATCGATAATGCCTGCTTGGATCTGGGCCATGTCGCGATCTATCGACGCCTGGTCGCGCACGCAGAAATGCCGAGCGATCTCGAGCCCCAGCTTTTCGATGTGGTGCAGCGCAAGTCGCGGCCGGATCTTGATGCGCTGGCCGCGTCCGGCCGGCTCGACGCGCAGAGCCATGCACGTTTCAGTCATCTGATCGAGCTCAACGGCGCGCCCAGTGTCCTTGCCGACGCGCGGGATGCGCTTGCCGGAATTGACCCCGGTATCGACGCCGCGCTCGATCGGCTGGGCGAAATGATCGAACTGCTCGCCAACCATTATCCGCAGGTGCCGCTGTTTCTCGATCTGGCCGAGCTGCGTGGCTACCGGTACAAGACCGGTCTGCTATATGCCGCCTTTGCGCCGGGGCTCGGCCGCGAGCTGGCCCGCGGCGGGCGCTACGACAACGTCGGTACAGCCTTTGGCCGGCCACGGCCGGCCACCGGTTTTTCGGCCGACCTCAACCTGCTGGCGGCGCTCGGGCATTTCGACGGTGGCGTTCAGGGCGGTGCGATTCATGCGCCGGCCGGCAGCGATCCCGAACTGCTCGCCAGCGTGCGTCGCCTGCGCGCGACCGGCGAACGCGTCATTGTTGCCACCCCCGATACGGGCGATGCCATCGACGATGGCTGTGATCGCACACTCGAATATATCGACGGCCGCTGGGACGTGCGGCCGCTGTCTTCAACGACCTCCCCGAGCAAGGATTAGTCATGGGCAAACGTGTCATCGTCATCGGCAGCCAGTGGGGCGACGAAGGCAAGGGCAAGATCGTCGATCTGCTTACCGACCGCACGCGTCACGTGGTTCGCTTTCAAGGTGGGCATAACGCCGGTCACACGTTGGTAATCAACGGTGAGAAAACGGTGCTGCACCTGATTCCCTCAGGCATTCTGCATGACGGCGTCACCTGTCACATCGGCAACGGCGTGGTGCTTTCCCCTGAGGCCTTGATGGAGGAAATGGCCACGCTCGAGGCGCGCGGTGTGCCGGTGCGCAGCCGCTTGCGCATCAGCCCGGCCTGCCCGTTGATCCTGCCCAGCCATATTGCCCTGGACAAGGCGCGCGAAGCCGCGCGCGGCAAGACCGCGATCGGTACCACCGGGCGCGGTATCGGCCCGGCGTACGAAGATAAGGTGGCCCGGCGTGCCATCCGTGTGGGGGATCTGTTCCGGCGCGAGATGCTGGCCTCCAAGCTCGGCGAAGCGCTGGATTTCCACAACTTCGTGCTCAAGAACTACTTCAACGTGGCGCCGGTGGATTTTCAGGCCACGCTCGACGATTGCCTGCGCTTCGCCGAGGAAATGACACCGATGGTGGCCGACGTCGCCGAATTGCTGCGCCAAGCCTATGTGGCCGACGAATCGATCCTGTTCGAAGGTGCTCAGGGCGCGCTGCTCGATGTGGATCACGGCACTTATCCGTATGTCACGTCGTCGAACACCACCGCGGGCGGAGCGGCCACGGGCACCGGTGTGGGCCCGGTCTATTTCGACTATGTGATGGGCGTGGTCAAGGCGTACACCACGCGTGTGGGCTCTGGCCCGTTCCCGACCGAGCTCGACGATGCCAACGGTCGGCATCTTGCCTCCAAGGGCGCGGAGTTCGGTGCGACGACCGGCCGTGCACGCCGTTGCGGTTGGTTCGATGCCGTAGGCCTGCGCCGCGCAGCGTTTAATAACAGCCTGTCCGGTTTGTGCATCACCAAGCTGGATGTGCTCGATGGCCTGGACGCGATCCAGCTGTGTACCGGCTATCGCTGCGATGACCAAATCATCACGGTGCCGCCGCTGGGCGCCGATGCGCTCTCGCGCTGCGAACCGGTCTACGAGGAAATGCCGGGCTGGAAAGAGTCCACTGTGGGCGTGCGCGAGTACGACCAGCTGCCGCAAGCCGCCCGCAACTATCTTGACCGTCTGACCGAAATCGTCGGTACGCCGATAGACGTCGTTTCCACTGGTCCGGATCGTGCGGATACGATCGTGTTGCGCGATCCGTTCGCCAGCTAGGTATGGCTATTTGCTGCGGCTGCTGATGATGGCGGCCGCAGTATTAAAACGCATTTAAGCGCGCTGGTCTCAGCTGCACAACCTGAACAGGCATAAAAAAAGCCGCGCTCTCGAGCGCAGCTTTCGATCGATTCGCGGTCGGATATACCGTATCGCGAGTCTTTAATTCGAGCTTGGTGCCCAGGAGAGGACTTGAACCTCCACGACCTTTCGGTCACTAGCACCTGAAGCTAGCGCGTCTACCAATTCCGCCACCTGGGCCCGAAGAGCGCGCAATTTAGCGATTGCCCCGGCGCTTGTCAATCACCGTAATCAATCGTTGCTTGTGCATGCGCGCAGTTGCGGTATCGTGCGCGGATATGGAGCAAAATATTGAATAAGAAAACGAGCGGTAGCGCCGACTGGCGCGACCGCGATCCGCAGTTCAAACACGAAAAAGGCAGTTACGCCAAACCGGTGCCAAGCCGCCAGCTTGTGCTCGACGACCTGGCCGATGCCGGCCGGCCAATGACCTGGGCCGAGCTTACCGAGCTTTATGCGTTGACCGACGACGCCGCCGAGGCGTTCGAGCACCGCCTGCGCGCCATGTTGCGCGACGGCCAGTTGCTGGAAAATCGACGCGGCGCGCTGGGCCCGCTCGACAAGATGGATCTTGTCCGTGGGCGCGTACAGGGCCATCGGGACGGCTTCGGCTTTCTCATCCCCGATGACGGCGAGCAGGACGACGTCTTTCTCAACCCGCGTCAGATGCGCCTGCTCATGCACGGTGATCGTGCGGTCGTACGTATCGTCGGGCGCGACCATCGCGGTCGCCGCGAAGGCCGTATTGCCGAGGTGCTCGAGCGCGTCAACGAAAGCGTGGTCGGCCGGTTTGTCGAAGAGCGCGGCGTATGTCACGTCGTGCCCGATAACGCCCGTATCGCCCACGATATCCGTGTGCCGGACGCCGACCGCAACGGCGCCGAACATAATCAGATGGTGACCGTGCGTATCGTCGAGCCGCCGTCCAAGCGCGTGCAGCCGATTGGCGCGGTGGTGGAAGTGCTGGGCGATCGAATGGCGCCCGGCATGGAGATCGATATCGCCATGCGCTCGCACGCCATTCCGTATGAGTGGCCGAGCGAAGCGCTCTCGGAAGCCGAGGCATTCGGCGATGCCGTCGCCGAGGCCGACAAGAAAGGGCGCACCGACCTGCGTGATCTGCCGCTGGTCACCATCGACGGCGCCGATGCGCGTGATTTCGACGACGCGGTTTATGCGCGCAAGACGCCTCGCGGTTGGCGCCTGTGGGTCGCGATCGCCGATGTCTCCACCTACGTCAAGCCGGGCTCGGCCTTGGACGAAGAAGCCCAGCGCCGCGCGACGTCGGTCTATTTCCCCGATCATGTCGTGCCGATGCTGCCCGAGGCCTTGTCCAACGGGCTGTGTTCGCTCAACCCCGATGTCGACCGTTTGGCACTGGTCTGCGAGATGCGTCTCGACAAACAGGGCCGCATGCGCTCGAGCCGGTTTTATTCGGCGGTGATTCGTTCCCATGCGCGTTTGCTCTACGAGCAGGTGGCCGACTGGCTCGAAAACCCGGAGAACATGCCGGAACGCTATCGCGATCTGGCCAAGCCGCTGGCTAATCTGAATGGTCTCTATGAGGCGTTGCTCGCCGAGCGCCGCGAGCGGGGCGCGATCGAGTTCGAAACCACGGCGACACGCATCATTTTCAACGAGGATCGTAAGATCCAGCGCATCGTGCCGACCGAGCGCAATGTCGCGCACAAGATCATCGAGGAATGCATGATCGCGGCGAACGTCGCCACGGCCACGCATCTGTCGAAAAAACGCATGCCGCTACTTTACCGCGTGCATAGCGGCCCTGCTGCGGATGCGCTTGAAGACTTGCGTGCCTTTCTTGCCGAGCGCGGCTTGTCCTTGCCGGGCGGTAGCGATCCGCAGGCGGCCGACTACGCGACCTTGCTGGCCTCGGTAGCCGATCGCAGCGATGCGCACCTGATTCAGACGGTGATGCTGCGCAGCCTCTCGCGTGCGGTCTATACCCCGCATAACGATGGCCATTTCGGCCTGGCGCTGGAAAACTATGCCCATTTCACGTCGCCGATTCGTCGCTATCCGGATCTGCTGGCGCATCGGGCGATCAAACATCTGGAAGCGCGCGGCAAGCCCAAGACCTTTGACTACGACATCGGCGCCATGGAAAGTCTCGGCACCGTGTGTTCGGAAGCGGAAAAACGTGCCGACGATGCCACCCGCGATGTCGACGACTGGCTCAAGTGCGAATACATGAGCGACTCGTTGGGTCAGACGTTCGAGGGCACGGTCACTGGTGTGACCGCGTTCGGGTTGTTCGTCGAACTCGACGGCATCTACGCCACGGGCCTGGTGCATGTTTCCAGCTTGTCGAACGACTATTACCATTTCGATGCCCAGTCGCGCTGTCTGCGCGGTGAGCGTTCAGGCGTGGTACACCGATTGGCCGACAAAATGAAAGTCAAGGTTGCGCGAGTCGATCTCGACGAGCGCAAGATCGATTTCGAACTGGTCGAGCCGGATAGCGCGGCCAGCAAACGCGGCAAACCGGCGTCCAAGCCCAATGCCGGCAAGTCCGACAAGAGCAAGTCGTCTGGCAAGTCGCGCCGTCAAAGTAAGCGAGGTAAACGTTGATGAACCGGTCCATGACCCGAAAGAATTCCGCAATCATGTTGGTCGCACTGTTGTGCACGGCCCTGTTCGTGACCGCTTGTGCAGGCGATCCGAACCGCAAGACCAAGATTGGCGCCGGTGTGGGCGCTGTGCTGGGCGGAATCGCCGGCTCGCAGCTGGGTGACAAGTCCGGCACCAACGCCGCGATCGGCGCTGCGGTCGGTGCGCTGGCCGGCGGCGCGACCGGTCGGTATATGGATAACCAGAAAAAAGAACTCGACCAGAAGCTGTCGGCCGAGCAGGCACGCGACATGCTCGATGTCACCCGTCTCGATGGCGATGCGCTCAAGATCGGTGTGGCCAGCGATGCCTCGTTCGCGGTCGATAGCTCGACGTTGTCGGGCAATGCCCAGACGACGTTCAACAAGATCGCCGAAACCCTGAAAGACTATGACAAGACCGCGATTCACGTGGTGGGTCATACCGACAGCACCGGCAGCGAGCAGTACAACATGAAGCTCTCGCAGCAGCGCGCTCAGGCTGTGGCGCAGTTCCTGACCGGTCGCGGCGTCGATTCCCAGCGCGTGTTGACGTGGGGCCGCGGCGAATCGCAACCGATTGCGACCAACGACACCGAGGCCGGCCGTGCCGAGAATCGTCGTGTGGACGTCGTGATCAAGCCGATCGTGGAAGGCCAGGAATCGCAGGCCTTCTCCGAGCCGCCGTATCTGGGCTCGTAATCGAATCGGATTGGCTGGTGCCCGTGATTGAAGAAGCCCGGTACTGCCGGGCTTCTTCAGTTCTGGCCTGAGTTTGTTGAATCGTGACGAAGAGGGTGGCCGGATGACGGACGCGCAGGACCAGGGTTTGATCGGTGGCTTTCACGCGGTGATGAGCGCGCTCGAAAAAGAGCGCGCCTTGAAATGCATCTGGCTGGCCAGCGGGCGCCGGGACGGTCGCGCGGATGCATTGCGACAGGCTGCCGGTGCGCGTGGTGTGGCGATTGCAAGCGCCGACATGGGCAAGCTGGATGCGATGCTGCCAAACGTACGACATCAGGGCTGTATCGCCGAACAGGCGCTCGCACAGGAACAACGCGAATCCGATCTGCCGGCGCTGCTGGCCAGCGTCGAGCGCCCCTGGGTGCTCGCCCTCGACCAGGTTCAGGATCCGCACAACCTCGGCGCCTGTCTACGCAGCGCGGCCGCAGCCGGGGTCACTGCCGTGATTGCACCGCGCAAACGCGCAGCTGGATTGACCGCTGCGGTGCGCAAGGTCGCCGCCGGCGCGGCAGAGCGGGTCGCCTTCGTGCCGGTTACCAACCTCACGCGCGCGATCGCGCGTTTGCAGGAAGAGGGCTTCTGGGCTGTCGGCCTCGACGGCGAAGCCGACCATTCTCTTTATGACGAAGCGCTGCCGGAGCGCCTCGTGCTGGTGGCCGGCGGGGAAGAGAAAGGCATTCGCGAACTCACCGCCCGTCAGTGCGATGCTTTGGTTTCGATTCCCATGGCAGGGGATGTGGAAAGTCTGAACGTATCGGTGGCGACCGGCGTCGCCCTGTTCGAAGCGCTGCGCCAGCGCCGCGCCATATCAAAGGTCTGATATCCGCGAGGCCCCGCGTTGCGTTAGGCGGGCCAAGCCCTTAGACTACCGCGCCTCGCGGCGTTCTCGCCGCAGTCCTTGCTCCACGGCAGATCGAAGTCGATCGTACCGGGGGCTGCAACCCGAAAGGAAACACAATGCGACACTATGAAATCGTGTTTCTGGTTCATCCGGACCAGAGCGAACAAGTGCCGGCGATGGTTGAAAAATATCGCGGCATGATCGAAAACGATGGCGGTACGATTCATCGTCATGAAGACTGGGGCCGTCGTCAGCTGGCCTACCCGATCACCAAGATCCATAAGGCGCATTACGTTCTGATGAACGTCGAGTGCTCGCAGGCGGCCCGTGAGGAACTCGAAGACGCGTTCCGTTTCAACGACGCCGTGTTGCGTCATCTGGTGATCGCCCGTCATAAGGCCGATACCGACCCGTCACCGCTTGCCAAGAACGCCGAAGATCGCGGCGAACGCAAGCCTGCTGCCAACGCCAGCTAAGGAGTTTCGAACATGGCCCGTTTTTTCCGTCGCCGTCGCTTTTGTAAATTCACCGCCGAAGGCGTAGAGGAAATCGATTACAAGGATATCGAGACCCTCAAGCAGTACGTCACCGAAACCGGCAAGATCGTTCCCAGTCGTATCACCGGTACCGCAGCGCGCTATCAGCGCCAGCTGTCCACCGCGGTCAAGCGTGCGCGTTTCCTCGCGCTGCTGCCGTACACCGATCGGCATTCGTCCTAGGAGGCACCCGTGGAAGTCATTCTGCTACAGAAAGTCCGCAACCTCGGCGACCTGGGCGATACCGTCAGCGTTCGTCCGGGTTACGGCCGTAACTACCTGATGCCGCGTGGCATTGCGCTGCCGGCCACCAAGGCCAACCTGGCTGTCTTCGAAGAGCGTCGCTCCGAGTTGCAGGCCGCGTCCCAAGAGCGTGAAGACCGGGCCCAGGCGCGTGCCGATCAGCTCAAGGGCAAGGAATACGTCATTGCCATGCGTGCGAGTGACGAAGGCAAGCTCTTCGGCTCGGTTGGCCCGCAGGAAATCTCGGACGCCATCACGGAAGACGGCGTCGAGGTCAATCCGAAGGAAGTCACACTTACGGAAGGCACCATTCGTGTCGTCGGTGAGTACACGGCGCTTCTGCAGTTGCATGCCGAGGTCGAGGTCGAGGTCACCGTGATCGTCGCCCAGAAGACCGACATGGGCATCAACATGCCGCCGCGTCGTGCGGCTGATGAAGCCGCCGAAGATGCCGATCTGGATGCGAGCGCCGACGAAATGGAAGGCGAACGTGTTGAAGATGCCGGCGAGCCGGCTGACGAAACCGGTACCGAAGCCGATGCGCCGCTGGGCGAGCGCGAAGACTGATCGCAGCGATCAGTCGAGGCATTCTGTGCCTGATCGAAAACGCCGCCCTTGGGCGGCGTTTTTTTTGGTCGGTGCCTTGCGTAAACTCCAGCTTCACTCTCGCCGCGCGCGCGCCGGCGAGTCTTTCTTCGTTAGCGTAAACAGGCGATAAGCCATGGCCGAAGCCAAGCTGCCCCCGCATTCCATCGAGGCCGAACAATCGGTGATCGGCGGATTGTTGCTGTCCGAGCGCGCCTGGGACGAGGTCGCCGGGCGTATCAACGAAGAGGATTTCTATCGCGAAGACCATCGTCTGCTGTTTCGCGGCCTGGCAGACCTGGCCGATACCGGTCAGCCGCGCGATCTGGTCACGTTGACCGAATGGCTGCGTAGCCGTGGTCTGCTCGACAAGGCCGGTGGTGCGAGCTATCTCGGCAATCTCGCAGCGGATATCCCTGGGGCGGCCAATATCAGGGCGTACGCAGACATCGTTCGCGAACGATCGATCATGCGTCAGCTGATACGCGCCGGCGACATGATTACCGGTATGGGTTTTGATACCCAGGGGCTGACTGCGGCCGATCTGCTTGAGTCGGCCGAGAAGGAAATTTTCGCAATCGCCGAGCGAGGGCGTCGTGGCGGCGAAGGCCCCCAGGGTTTGAACTCGATTCTCACCAAGGCGGTCAATCGGATCGAGAAGCTTGTCGCCAACGAGGGCTCCTTCTCGGGGCTGCCGACCGGACTGCATAACTTCGACAAAATGACCAACGGCCTACAGCCCGCCGATCTGTTGATCCTGGCCGGGCGTCCATCGATGGGCAAGACCAGTTTCGCGATGAACATCGTCGAGAATGTGGCCATCAAGGAGAAGGTGCCGGTGGCCGTGTTTTCACTGGAAATGTCGGCCGAGCAGCTGGTGATTCGTATGATTTCGTCCTGGGGGCGTATCGATCAAACACGTCTGCGCTCGGGCCAGCTCACCGAAGACGACTGGCCCAAGATCACCTCGGCGATTGGCATCATGAACGAGAATGCGCGGCTGTTCATCGATGACACGCCGGCGTTGTCACCATCCGAGTTGCGCGCTCGCGCGCGGCGTCTCAAGCGTGAGCATGATATCGGCCTGGTCATGGTCGACTATCTGCAGCTCATGCAGGTGCCGGGCACGAGTGAAAACCGAACCAACGAAATCTCCGAGATCTCGCGCTCGCTCAAGGCGCTGGCCAAGGAGCTGGACGTACCGGTGATCGCGTTGTCTCAGCTCAACCGTCAGGTCGAGCAGCGCGACAACAAGCGTCCACGCATGTCGGATCTGCGTGAATCGGGTGGTATCGAGCAGGACGCCGACGTGATCATGTTCGTCTACCGCGACGAGGTCTACAACGAGGATACGGCCGACAAGGGTGTGGCGGAGATCATTATTGGCAAGCAGCGTAATGGCCCGCTGGGCACCGCGCGCACCGCATTCTTGTCGCACTTCACGCGCTTCGAGAACCTCCAGGAACACTACGACGACGATTTCATGGAATGATGATGCTTCTCGATTCGAACAAAGCCACGTCATGATTCGGGCCCGCGCGATAATCGATCGCGATGCGCTTGCGCACAACCTCTCGCGTGTACGTGCGCTCGCGCCGCACAGCCGCGTGTATGCCGCGGTCAAGGCCGACGGATACGGCCACGGCGCGGTGACCGTGGCCGGCGCGCTCGCGGCGGCAGACGGCTTTGCCGTATCCAGTCTCGATGAAGCGTTGCAGCTGCGCTGGGCCGGTATCGACAAGCCGGTGGCCATGCTCTCGCAGCAGCTCGATGCCACCGTCTGCGAGCAGGCGGGCGAATATGGCCTCGAGCCCGTCGTATTCCACGAAACCCAGATCGAAGCGCTGGAACGCTATGTCGGCCCGGCGCTCAAGATATGGGTGAAGCTCGATAGCGGCATGCATCGGCTGGGCTTTGCGCCGGACCGGGTGGATGCGATTGTGACCCGTCTGGCGGCGCTCGAACGTATCGAGATCAATGGCTGGCTGACTCATCTGGCCTGCGCCGATGATCCGTCGCGCCCCGAGACCCAGGCCCAGCTCGATGTGTTTGCGCAGGTCACCGCAGGCCGTCCCGGACTGCGCTCGATTGCCAATTCCGCCGGCGTACTGGGCTGGCCGGCTGCGCACGCGGATGTCGTGCGGCCCGGCATCATGCTCTACGGCAGTTCGCCGATGAGCGATCGCGATGCATCCAGCTACGACCTCAAACCGGCCATGCATTTGAGTGCGCCGCTAATCGCCCGCAACCCTATCGCTGCGGGGGAGACTATCGGTTACGGTGCGACCTGGCGTACGCCAGAGGCGATGGACATCGGCGTGATCGGCATTGGCTATGGTGATGGCTATCCGCGCCATGCGCCGTCGGGTACACCGGTGCTCATCGACGGTGTGCGTGTGCCGCTGGTCGGGCGTGTTTCGATGGATATGATCACCGTCGATCTGCGCAATGCGCCGAATGCCAAGGTCGGCGACCGGGCGACGCTCTGGGGCGGCGGCCTCGACCCGGACGAGGTCGCCCGGCATGCCGATACGATTGCCTATGAGCTGTTTTGTCGGCTGACGCCTCGGGTACGGTTTGAGGTGATTTGAGCTAGTCGGCTGCGGTGCTTGGCTATGAGGCATTTTTCGCATGTTGTGTGGCGAACCTCAGTACGAAACCCCAAGCCCAAATGAGCCTTAGCGTTTATCGAGCCTCCAGTTCCAAGGCCGCGAGGTTCGACGCTAGAGCGCTGCGCACGCCGCGACTATATCAACGCAAATCCCAAGCTACGGCTCAACGCAGACTAATCGGACTCCGACCGCGTTCTTCGCGTTTCGCCCGACCGCGTTCGCGGCGGCGTTGGTCGAGCGCTCCGGGCGTGAGATGTTCGTGGAAGAACGCGATCTGGTCGGCGCTGGACTGGCGAAAGCCGGCGCCGCGGTAGATATCGAAATGGCCGATCTTGTAATGGCGCTCGCGGCCGTAATCGCCGGCGTGCTGCACAGTCGCCTCGGCGGCCCAGGGCGGGGCCACGCTGTCCTCGTCGCAGATCTGGATCAGCGCCGGACAGGGAAGCCGATTGGCGCGTTTGCCGGGCCGATAGAATGCGAGCGTGAGTGCAAAACGTGCGGCGATTTCGTTGCGCCAGTCGTCCGGCGTGATCGCCATATAGCCGTCGTATGCGTCCGCGCTGCTCATGGCTGCCAGTGTGCCCGGCCGGCCGACGATCGGAATCATGTACGGATCGGCGCCGGCGAGGTTGTTGATTGCGTCGCGAATGCCGGCCCAGGTGAGCTTGAGCAGCTGCACGATGCCGGCATAGGACGCGAGGTTGGTCACAGCGGTCAGACCATCCATCATCGGCCCCTGGGCGGTAACCGCGGCCACTTGCCCGTCGCGCGCGGCCGCGGCGATGACGTGGCCGCCCGAAAACGAACTGCCCCATAGCGCGATGCGCTCGGGATCGACGTCTTCCTGACGTCGGGCAACGGCAATCGCAATCTTCCAGTCGTATAGCTGGCTACGCACCGAGAGCAGCTGCCGGGGCTCGCCGTCGCTGGCGCCAAAGTGGCGGTAGTCGAACAGGAATACGGCAAGACCGGCGCTCGCAAAGCGCTCGGCATAGGGTTCCAGCCCGGCGTCGCGGGTGCCGCCGAGACCGTGAGCCATCACGACACACGGCACGCCTTCCGCTGTTCGAAGGGCATCGGTACGCGCGGGATAGAACCAGGCACGGCAGGTGGTACTGCGGCTTATGAAATCGATATCCAGGCGTTCGTGCATCGAAACCTCTCTGCATGGCGCGCGCGAAGAACACAAACCGCTCGCGACGCGTGCATCCGTTGAAAGCAGGCCCTAGTATGCCGGTTTGTTTTCGGGCGTCGGAAGTCTGTTCAGACTTCGCGACAAGGGATTCGTGCGATTAAGCATCGCGCACCGCGCGGATCGGAACGCTTTACAAGCGCTTTTGCGTAGCCCGCGCCGCCACGATTTTCGAGGTATTAATGGCTCGCAACAAGACGGTTTTCATTTGTGAGTCCTGCGGGGCCAGCCATGCGAAGTGGGCAGGCCAGTGCAGCGATTGCGGCGCGTGGAACACGCTGGTGGAAAGCGTGGCGGCTGCCCCAGCCAAACCGGGCGCGAGCGCACCGACGAACTTCGGAAATGCTGCCCCCCAAGTCGAGCGCCTCAACGCGATTCGTCCCGCGGAAACCGCGCGTACACCCACGGGATTGTCCGAACTGGATCGCGTGCTCGGCGGCGGCCTCGTGCCAGGCTCGGTGATTCTGATTGGTGGCGACCCCGGTATCGGCAAATCGACCTTGTTGTTGCAAGTGCTCGCCCAGCTCTCGGCCGCGATTCCCGCCCTGTATGTCACAGGGGAGGAATCGCTGGAACAAGTACACCTGCGCGCCCAACGCCTGGGCGTGGATCAGGCGGAACTCGCGGTGCTGGCCGAAACCTGCGTCGAGCGTGTGCTGGCCCTGGCCAAGCCGCAGGCGCCCAGACTCGTGGTAATCGATTCGGTACAGACGGTATTTTCGCAGGCGGTGACGTCCGCGCCGGGCAGTGTGTCGCAAGTGCGCGAGTCGGCGTCCATGCTGGTGCGCTTTGCCAAAGCGACCGGCACGGCGCTGATTCTGGTCGGCCATGTGACCAAGGAAGGCACCATCGCCGGCCCGCGCGTGCTCGAGCATATGGTCGATACCGTGCTTTACTTTGAAGCCGAGGCGTCCAGCCGTTTTCGGGTGATTCGTGCGGTGAAGAATCGTTTCGGCGCCGTCAACGAGCTGGGCGTGTTCGCAATGTCCAGCGCCGGACTCAAACAGGTTACCAATCCAAGCGCGATCTTTTTGTCGCGTCATGAAACCGCCGTGCCGGGCAGCGCGGTGATGGTCACGCGTGAGGGGTCCAGGCCGATGCTTGTCGAGGTACAAGCGCTGGTAGACGAGTCACAGCTGCACAACCCACGCCGTGTCGCCCTGGGCCCGGATAGCCAGCGTTTGGCCATGCTGTTGGCTGTTTTGCATCGCCATGGCGGTATTCCACTGGGCGATCAGGATGTGTTCGTGAACGTGGTCGGCGGCATGCGCGTCACGGAGACCGCGGCTGATCTGGCCGTCGTTCTGGCAGCCTTGTCGAGTTTTCGCGACCGCGCGCTGGGCGAGCGGCTGGTCATCTTCGGTGAGATTGGCCTCGCCGGCGAAATCCGGCCGGTGCCGGGCGGCGAAGAGCGGCTGTCCGAAGCCGCGAAGCACGGCTTTACCCGCGCGATCGTGCCCAAGGCCAACATGCCGCGCAGCAAGCGTGTTGGGGATATGGAAGTCGTCGGCGTGGCGCGTTTGAGCGAGGCGATCGACGCGATCAGCTAGGGCCGGTTGCCGACTAACGCTCGGTGTCAGCTTTGCTGGCTTTGTCGTCTGAATTCAAATCCTCGCCCGGTGCGCGCCGCACACGGCGCTTGGGCGGTTTTACACGCACGGTCTGAACCAGATTTGCGCGCGTCTGTGCGATTTCGAGTATGTACTTGCCGACCTTGAGCTTGGTGCCGGGCTGAGGAATGGTTTCCAGATGCTCGGTGATCAGACCGTTCATCGTCTTCGGTCCGTCCACCGGCAGCTTCCAGCCCATGGCACGGTTGATCGAGCGCAGCGTGACCGTGCCATCGACCAGATAGCTGTCGTCACCGTCCATATAGACGTTTTTTACGCGCGTGGCAGGATCGGTCGTGAACTCGCCCACGATCTCTTCGAGGATATCCTCAAGCGTGACCAGGCCCTGGATATCGCCGTATTCGTCCACCACAAAACCAATTCGACGCTGCTGGTTCTGGAAATTCAGCAGCTGTTGATTGAGCGGCGTGCCTTCGGGCACGAAGTACGGTTCACGCGCGAGGCCAAGCAGGGCGTCCTTGTCGAGGTTGTCATCCGAGACCAATGCAAGCACACGGCGCATATGTACGATGCCAGCCAGCTCGTCGATGGAACCGTCGAAGATCGGCAGGCGCGTGTGCTGGTTGTGTACGAGTTGCTCGAGAATCTCCGGCCACGACTTGCTGATATCGATGCCCACAATTTCGTTGCGCGGCACCATGATGTCTTCGACCGTGGCGTTTTCCATGTCCAGGATCGACAACAGCATCTGCTGATGTCGGCGCGGAATCATTGCGCCTGCCTCGGTCACCACGGTGCGTAGTTCCTCGGAGGACAGGGAATGCGCGGCGGCATCGTCGGCCGAGACACCGAACAGGCGCAGGATGCCGTTGCCGGCCAGATTGATCACCATGACCAGCGGCCATGCCACACGCAGCAGGGGCGTGTAGACATACGAAGCCGGGTAGGCCACACGCTCGGGGTGCAATGCGGCCAGCGTTTTCGGCGTGACTTCGGAAAAGATCAGCACGAACACCGTGAGCGTGACGGTTGCTACGAGCACGCCCACGTTGCCGAACAAGCGGATGCCGATCACCGTAGCGACCGCGGATGCCGCAATATTGACCAGATTGTTGCCCAACAGGATCAGGCCGATGAGTCGGTCCGGCCGATCGAGCAAGTGTGCGGCCCGCGATGCGCCCCCATGGCCGGTTTTGGCCAGGTGCTTCATGCGGTAGCGGTTGAGCGTCATCAACCCGGTCTCGGAGCCCGAGAAAAAGGCCGATAACACAAGCATCAAGAGCAGTATGCCGAATAGCACCGGCAAGGAAATGGCGTCCAAGAAGTCAGCCCTGAATCAAATGAGTACGCGTGGTATTTCTAGACTATCGGCACGAGTGCCGCGCGCGTTACCAATGTTGGCCCAGAATCAGCTCCAGTACCAATTTGCTGCCGAAATAGGCCATAACTAGCAAGCCATAGCCGGCCAGTGCGCCGCGCACCGCCACACGCCCGCGCCAGCCATAGCGCCGGCGCCCGTATAACAGCACCGCGAAGAAGGCCCAGGCGAACAGTGACAGTACGGTCTTGTGTACCAGATGTTGCGCAAACAGGTCGTCGATGAACAGCGCGCCGGTAGCGATGGCGAGACTCAACAGGAAAAAACCCGCGCCAATCAGGCGAAACAGCAGCATCTCCATGGTTTGGAGTGCAGGCAGGCGCGTGAACAACCCCGACGGCGGCCGGCGGCGCAGTTGCCGGTGCTGTAAGGCGAGCACGATCGCTTGGACTGCGCCGAGGGTCAGCAGCCCGTAGGCAAGTATCGACAAGAGAATATGTAGCTGCAGTGGCCAGGCCAGTGCTTCTGTCGCGCTGTGCGCGTCCGGTACGAGCAGGGCGGTAATCGCACACAGGCCCGCGAACGGATAGATGACCAGCCCAAGTGCGCCGACCGACTCTCGCAGCGAGAACAGCCACAATAAAAGTGCCGCCTGCCAGGCGAACAGCGACAGCGCCGTGCCCAGCCCGATCACGAGCATGCCGGATTGCAGGCTCAGATGAACCAGCGAGCCGATCTGGGCGACAAGGCCCAGCCCGGCGAGTGCGGTCACATGCCAATAGGCCGCGCCTCGGGCCAGATGTCGCCATACGGCGGCAGTAGCACCGGCATAGGCCAGCGCCGTGAAGAGCACTTCAATTACGACCAGCGCCATTTATGATGCAAGGGACTCGAAAGCCATAACCGCCATTGTGCCGTATTTCGCGCGCCTGGCGAGCCGCGATAAGCCGTGTTGGGAATGCAGCGACGCGATGCGACGTTATACTGGGCGCCTTCACAGTTTCATCGATCGAGCGCCTGCATGTTCGACAGTCTGAGTGATCGGCTCAATCGCAGCTTCCAGACCATCCGCGGTCGTGGACGTCTGACCGAAGACAATATCAAGGCAACCCTGCGCGAAGTGCGCATGGCGCTGCTCGAGGCCGACGTGGCGCTGCCCGTGGTCAAGCAGTTCGTCGAGGATATTCGCGCCCGCGCGGTTGGTAACGAGGTGATGACCAGCCTCACGCCCGGGCAGGCGCTGATCAAGATCGTCAAGGATGAGCTCACAGCGCTGCTGGGCGAGGCCAATGAAAGTCTGGATCTGCGCGTCAAGCCGCCGGCCGTGGTGCTTATGGCCGGCCTGCAGGGCGCGGGTAAGACGACGTCCACCGGTAAACTGGCCCGCTACCTCAAGCAGCGCGAGAAGAAATCCGTGCTGGTGGTGTCCACCGACGTGTATCGGCCGGCGGCTATCGATCAGCTCGCCCGCGTGGCCAACGATGTCGGCGTAGATTTCCATCCGAGCCAGTCGAGCGACAAGCCGCTCAAGATTGCCCAGTCGGCCATGGACGCCGCGCGCAAGGGCTTCTACGACGTGCTCATTGTCGATACCGCCGGCCGTCTGGGCATCGATGAAAAGATGATGGCCGAAATCAGCGGCCTCAATGAAGCGCTCAAGCCTGCCGAGACGCTGTTCGTGGTCGACGCCATGACCGGCCAGGACGCGGCCAACACCGCCAAGGCCTTTGGCGACGCGCTGCCGCTGACCGGCGTTGTACTCACCAAGGTCGACGGCGACGCGCGCGGCGGTGCAGCGCTGTCCGTTCGCCAGATCACCGGTAAGCCGATCAAGTTTCTCGGCGTGGGTGAAAAACTTGAAGCGCTCGAGCCGTTTCATCCCGACCGCGTCGCCTCGCGCATTCTGGGTATGGGCGACGTGTTGTCGCTGGTCGAGGAGGCCGAGCAGAAGGTCGACCGGCAGAAGGCCGAGAAGCTGGCCAAGAAGCTGCAGAAGGGCAAGGGCTTCGATCTCAATGATCTGGCTGATCAACTGCGTCAAATGCAGGAGATGGGCGGCCTGGGCGCGCTGATGGAAAAAATGCCGGGCGGCGCACAGATGCCCAAAGGCATGGCCGCGGCAGCCGACGACACCCAGGTCAAGCGCATGCTCGCGATCGTCGACTCCATGACGCCGCAGGAACGGGCGTTTCCGGATGTCATCAAGGCCTCGCGCAAGCGCCGGATCGCCGGTGGCTCGGGGACCCAGGTTCAGGATATCAACCGCCTGCTCAAGCAGCATCTGCAGATGCGCAAGATGATGAAGAAGTTCAAGGGCGGCGGTATGAAGAAGATGATGCGCGCCATGCAAGGCATGGGCGGCGGTGGTGGCGGTATGCCCCCCGGCATGGGCGGTGGCGGCACGTTGCCGCCGGGCATGGGGCGCTAGGCGAGGATCGATTCCGCCGGCGCCGGCGAAGTCTGGCGGTTTCGGTGCTTTCCTTTTTCAGCTATTGGCGTACAATGCGCGATCTTTGTACGAGCTTGAGCGGAGAATTCATTCCCGCTTTCTGCATCGTTCATTCATATCAACGGCATAAATAAACGGCTATGGTCAAAATTCGGCTGCAGCGCGGCGGCGCTAAGAAGCGTCCCTTCTATCACATCGTAGTGACCGACATGCGCAATGGGCGCGACGGCCGCTATATCGAACGCCTGGGTTTCTTCAACCCGGTCGCGATCGGTGGCGAAGTGCCGCTGCGTCTCGATATCGAGCGTATCGAGTACTGGAAGGGCCATGGTGCACAGCTTTCCGAGCGTGTAACGAACCTGGTCAAGAGCTTCAATCGGCACGGTGAAGGTCAGGCTCCGGCCCGCGCCGCACCGCCGGTGAGCAAGGCCAAGGAAGCGCCGAACCAGACCGTGCCGGCCGGTGCGACGGGCGATCAGTCCGCCGAAGCCGCCCCGCAGGCTGACGAGAACCAGGCCGGCGCCGCGGAATAACTCCGCAGGCCTGCTCGCATGGCGGATCGACCTGTCGTTCTCGGCCATGTGAGCGGGCTGTTCGGTGTCAAGGGATGGATCAAGGTCTATTCCTATACCCGACCGGCTGCCAATCTTCTTGAATACGATGATTGGCTGATAGGCCGTCAAGATGATTCTTGGCGGCCTTTTCGCGTTCTGGATGCGCGCGAGCAAGGTAAGACGCTGGTCGCGCAGATCGCGGACGGCGAGGCGCCGCTGGCGGATCGCGACGATGCTGCGGCGCTTATCGATCTCCAGATCGCTGTCCAACGAGACCAGTTGCCCGAGCCCGAAGAGGGCGAATATTACTGGTTCGATCTGGTTGGCCTCGATGTGGTAACGCTGGATGGCAAGCCGCTCGGTCGCGTCAAGGCGATGATGGAGACCGGCGCCAACGATGTGCTCGTGCTGCAAGGCGAGCGCGAACGGCTGGTGCCTTTCGTGGTCGGTGAAATCATCGACGATGTGGACCTCGATGCCGGCAGAATTGTTGCGGACTGGGATCCGGATTTCTGATCGTCCATGCGTATCGACGTCGTCACGCTGTTCCCGGAATGGGTCGGCCAGCTCGAACAGTTCGGCGTAGTCGGACGCGGTTTGCGCGAATCGCGTCTTGAGCTGGCCTGTTGGAATCCGCGTGAGGATGCCGACAATGCCAGTGGCCGTATCGACGATCGGCCTTATGGTGGCGGTCCGGGCATGGTCATGCAGGGGCCGCCGTTGGCAGCGACGCTCGAGCGCGTTCGCGCCGCGCGCCAGGATCGCGTTCCCGTGATCATGCCGTCGCCGCAAGGCGAAGCGTTCGACCAGCGCCGAGCGCAGAGCCTGGCGGAAAGCGACGGCTTCATACTGGTATGCGGTCGCTATGAAGGTATCGACCAGCGTTTTGTCGACGCCTATGTCGATATCGAACTGTCGGTGGGTGATGTGGTGCTTTCCGGCGGCGAATTGCCCGCGATGATGATCATCGACGCCGTGGCGCGGCTTTTGTCTGGCGTGCTTGGCGACAGTCGTTCGGCAGTACAGGATTCGTTCGTGAACGGTCTGCTCGATCATCCGCACTACACGCGCCCGCCGATGTTCGCCGGGCACGCCGTGCCTGAGGTATTGCTCAGCGGTGACCACGCCCGTATCGAACGCTGGCGCGAGAAGCAGGCACTGGGGATGACATGGCGGCGTCGCCCGGACTTATTGGCGCGCTGCGATCTGAGTATGGCGCAAAAGGCCCTGCTGGAAGAGTACATTGCGCAGCGGCGGGATGAGCATCACGGCCCGTTCGAATAGAAATTAACGAAAACCTCGCCACGGGTGGCGAAAAACACGACGAGTTCCGGTATACTGCCGCGTCTTTCAACGCCCCCGTGGCCTCCAAGAACGCTACTAGAGACTGACCATGAGCAACATCATCGACGAACTGGAAGCCGAGCAGCAGAGCGGCAAGAATATTCCGGATTTCTCGGCCGGCGATATGGTGGTCGTGCAAGTGCGCGTGAAGGAAGGCGAGCGCGAGCGCCTGCAGGCCTTCGAAGGTATCGTCATCGCCAAGCGCAACCGCGGCCTGAACTCGGCGTTCACGGTTCGCAAGGTTTCGCACGGTGAAGGCGTGGAGCGCGTCTTCCAGACATTTTCCCCGAACGTCGCCGAGATCAAGGTGCTGCGCCGTGGTGACGTGCGTCGCGCCAAGCTGTACTACCTGCGCGAGCGCAGCGGCAAGTCGGCCCGAATCAAGGAAAAGCTCTAAGCACTTTTCCAAAGCGCGATGCGTTCGGTCGCATCGGTGCAATAAAAACGGCGCCCGCGAGGCGCCGTTTTTGTGTCTGTTATCGGGGTAAAACGCGGGAGTCAGGGAAGCTGTCGAATTACGCCAATCAACCGCTGTTCCCAGAACTCGTCGTCGGTATTGAATAGCGCCACGCCGCTTTTGCCGCCAAACCCGGGATTGGCCATGAGCATCTCGCCTGGCTGGGTATAGAGACCCACCACCAGCCGGTCGCCGCCCTGGCTATCCTCGACCCGGAAAAACAACAGATCAGCAGGCTCGGCCTGGGCCAACTCGATTGGCTTACCCGTATCGAGCTGGGCCTGGATATCGCGGGGCAGGGCTGCGCCCACGCTGCGGTACGCAGCATAAACCAGGCCGCTGTCGTCATAGGCACGCGGTCCGGTCGCGCCGCCGCGATAGGCGCTTCCCAGCGATTGCATCGCTGCATCGGCGACAGCGGTACGTGTGCCTGTTGTCGGGGCGATCTCGTGTTCACTGCTGCGCGGCGCGCTGCTGCAGCCGGCCCCGGCCAGCGAAGCGACGGCGATCAGCACGAGGGCACCAGCGCGTCGTGCACGCGCCATAGCGGTTAGGGCTGTCATGCTTTAATCATGCCTCAGGCACGGCACGCCCGGCCAGTGCCGTATACGTGCCGTGCTTTCGAGTCAGACTTCGCGATGTGCAACTTGGCTCTCGACATGCGCTTCGCGCACGCTTTCGTCTTCGGTAAGCGCATCCAGATATTTTTCGGCGTCGAGCGCAGCCATGCAGCCGGTACCTGCCGACGTGATCGCCTGGCGATAGACGTGGTCCATGACGTCGCCGGCCGCGAATACGCCCGGTTTGCTGGTGGCCGTGGCATTACCCTGCGTACCGCTCTGGACCTTGATATAGCCGCCGGCCATATCGAGCTGGCCTTCGAAGATATCCGTATTGGGCTTGTGGCCGATCGCGATGAAAATGCCGTCGACGTCGAGCTGCTGGGTCGCGCCGCTGTCGCGGTGCTTGATACGCCCGCCGGTTACGCCCATTTCGTCGCCGAGCACCTCTTCGAGTTCGTGGTCCCAGATGATGGATACATTGCCGTTGGCCACCTTGTCGAAGAGTTTGTCCGCCAGAATCTTTTCGCCGCGGAACTTGTCGCGCCGATGCACAACGGTCACGTGGGCGGCGATATTGGACAGGTACAGCGCTTCTTCCAGCGCCGTGTTGCCGCCGCCGATGACCGCGACGTTCTTGTTGCGATAGAAGAAGCCGTCGCAGGTGGCGCAGGCGGAAATTCCTTTGCCCATGAATGCGGTTTCCGATTCCAGACCCAGATAACGCGCAGTCGCGCCCGTGGCGATAATCAGTGCATCGCAGGTATAGATGCCGCGATCACCTTCGAGCCGATAGGGTGGCTTGGACAGATCGGTCGTATGAATATGATCGAACAGGATCTCGGTATCGAAGCGCTTGGCGTGTTCTTCCATGCGCTGCATGAGGCCAGGGCCCTGCAGCCCGTCGGGATCCCCGGGCCAGTTGTCCACGTCGGTCGTGGTCATGAGTTGGCCTCCTTGCTCCATACCGGTGAGCAGTACGGGGTTGAGGTTGGCGCGCGCGGCATAGACCGCTGCGGTATAACCGGCGGGGCCGGACCCGAGAATGATCAGGCGGTGATGAATCACGGGTTTGCTGTCGTCTTTGCTCATGGTCGATCCTGGCGCAGAATTGGCGTTCTAGATTCACCTTCATGTGGCGCCTGGGCGCCCGATTCAAGTCGCGAAGGGCAATGCGAGCGGCTACACTGCCACGCGTCGCGCGCGTTTGCATCCAGCATTGTCGTTCATCGATCGGACCGTTGACAGATCTTCGGGCTGATCCTCCGGAGTTGTTGTGGCCAAGAAACCCTCGCTCATTCGTCGTCTTTTTCGTGGCATCTGGCGCACGATTCTGCTGTTCTATGCGTTACTGCTAATCCTGACACTGGTCCTGATCCCGGTGGGCGTGTATTTCGCGTTTTTCAGCACGCCCAACGTGACGGTAGAGCAAGACACGGCGCTGGTCTGGGCGCCGAGCGGCGATCTGGTCGAACAGCGCAACCACGGTGTCGGCTCGCTCGTAGGCGCCGTGGTTTCACAGCCGCAGCCGCAGTCGGTTGTGCGTGATCTGATCGAGTCGCTGGATCGTGCCGCCGACGATGGCCGCATCAAGCTCGCTTTTCTCAAGCTCGATGAACTGGGCGGTGCTCAGCCTGGGCAGCTACAGGATCTGGTCGCCGCGATAGACCGCTTCAAGCGCTCCGGCAAACCGGTATACGCCTGGGCGCCGTCTTACGATCAGGCCCAGTACGCACTGGCAAGCCATGCCGACACCATCCATATGGATCCGCTGGGCTACGTGCTGCTTCCCGGCTACGGTGTGTATCGCAACTACTACAAGGACGCGATCGATAAGCTCGGCGTGGAGATCAACGTGTTTCGCGTGGGTGAATACAAGTCCTATGTTGAGCCGTATACCCGCAACGACATGTCGCCTCAGGCGCGTGCCGCGAACCAGTCCTGGATGAATTCGCTTTGGCAGACTTATCGGGACGAAGTCAGTGCCGATCGTGATTTCGCCGCTGACGATATCAACCGCTATACCGAGACGTACGCGGACGCGCTCGTGCGCGCCGGCGGCGATGCCGCGGCCGTGGCCCGCGATGCCGGTCTGGTCGACGATGTGGCGCCGCTGTCGGATATTCGAGCCGCGGTGAGCGATCAGGTCGGCACGGATGAAACCCATGGCAGTTTCCGTCAGATTCACTATGTCGATTATCTGAATGCAACCGATGCGGAACAGACCGCGCCAGCGACCGAAAGCCGTATCGCGGTAGTCGTGGTCGAAGGCGGCATTGTCGATGGCGAAAGCGTGCCGGGTTCGGCCGGCGGCGATACGGTTGCCCGCATGATCGCCGATGCACGTCGCGACGATCATGTGGCCGCGCTGTTGCTGCGTGTGAATTCGCCCGGTGGCTCAGTAACAGCCTCCGAGCGCATTCGCCGCGAAGTGGAACTGACCCGCGATGCGGGCAAACCGGTAGTCGTTTCGATGGCCGGGGTGGCGGCGTCGGGCGGCTACTGGATTTCCATGAACGCCGACCAGATATGGGCCGAGCCGGCCACGATCACCGGTTCCATCGGCATATTTGGCATCGTACCGACGTTTGCCAAACCGCTTAACGAGCTGGGCATTCATACCGACGGTATCGGCACCACGCCGCTGTCGGGCGCGCTTCGTCTCGACCAGCCACTGTCCGAACCGGTCAAGGCGATGTTGCAGGCCGGCGTGGAGCACGGCTACGACCAGTTTGTGTCACGCGTCGCGAATGCCCGTGACATGCAGGAAGACGCCGTGCGCAAGATTGCGCAGGGTCGGGTCTGGAGCGGTATCGATGCCGAGCGTATCGGGCTGGTCGACCAGCTGGGCGGGTATCTCGACGCCGAACAGGCCACTGCGAAGCTCGCGGGGCTTGGCGTCGATGACTACACGCTGCAACCGATGCAGCCACCGGCGGACTGGCGTGCAGCGATCCGCGAATTTCTGAGTTCGAACGTGCAATCGGCGGTCGTGCCCGCCTGGTTGTCCGAGGTGACTGATGCACCGGCACTTGATTGGCTGCGTACAGGTCTCAATGATCCGCGACATCTGTATGCACATTGTTTCTGTGCGCTCGACGGCGAGGCGCAATCGGTGTCGCAAGCCTCTATACCTCAAAAACGCGTGGAGTGACTCATGGGATTGCTCGTCGATGGCCAATGGAAAGACCAGTGGTATGACACCGATTCCACGGGCGGTAAGTTCGTGCGTGAATCGGCCGGCTTTCGCGACTGGGTAAGCGCCGATCCGGACTCGCGTTTTACCGCCGAAGCGGGACGCTATCACCTCTACGTCTCGCTGGCCTGCCCGTGGGCGCATCGCACGCTGATCCTGCGAAAGTTGAAAGGCCTCGAATCGGCGATCGATGTATCGATCGTCGATCCGTACATGGGCGAGTGGGGATGGAGCTTTTCTGATGCGCCGGGCACGATCCGGGATCCGCTCTATGGGCTCGATCATCTGTTCGAGCTGTATCAGAAGGCGGCCAGCGGTTATACCGGACGTGTGACCACGCCGACGCTATGGGATCGCCAATATGAAACCATCGTGTCGAACGAATCCGCGGATATCGTGCGCATGTTCAATAGCGCCTTTGACTCGGTCGCGACGCATCCCGAACGCGACTATTACCCGAGCGAGTTGCGCGACGAGATTGATGCCGTTAACGAACGCGTCTATCACGATGTGAACAACGGCGTGTACAAGGCTGGGTTTGCCACCACGCAGGATGCGTACGAACAGGCTTTCGAACAGCTGTTTGCAACCCTCGACTGGCTTGACGCACGTTTGGCCGAACAGCGCTATGTCGCGGGCAGCCGAATCACGGAAGCCGATTGGCGGCTGTTTGTCACGCTAGTCCGTTTCGACGCGGTGTACGTTGGCCATTTCAAGTGTAACCTGCGCCGCATCGCGGACTATCCGAATCTTTCGGGCTATTTGCGCGAGCTGTACCAGGTGCCGGGTATCGCCGAAACCACCAACTTCGACCATATCAAGCAACACTATTACCGTAGTCACCCGACCATCAACCCGACCGGTATCGTGCCAGTCGGGCCGGAGCTCGATTTGTATGCGCCGCACGGGCGCGCCGCGCTGAGCCCGACACTATAAGTCCAGGTCGGAAAGCGGGACGAACCGAATATCTTCGACGAACGCGGAGTCGCACTTGGCCTCCCAGGTGTCGCATTCGGCCTTGATCTCGAGAATGCGATCGAAAATCGAATCGAAGACGGTGATCATGTCGGGATCGAAATGCTTGCCGGCTTCACGCAGCATCGTTTCGTGCGCGCGGTCGACGGGCCAGGCCTCCTTGTAGGATCGGGTGACGGTCAGTGCATCGAATACGTCGGCGATTGCGGTGAGTCGGGAGGCTACTGAAATCTGCTCGCCGGCCAGTCCATCGGGGTAGCCGTTTCCATCCCATTTCTCGTGATGATGCAGCGCGATTCTGCGGCGACCTTGAAGCCCGGTGCATGACTTTTCGCGAGGATGTCGTAGCCGATCCGGGTATGGGGCTGGATGATTCGCCACTCTTCACGGGTGAGTTTTCCCGGTTTGCGCAGCAGCGAGTCGGGGATGCCGATCTTGCCGGTGTCGTGTAACGGGGAGGCGGTTTCGATTAGATGTATCTGGTCGGCATCCAGGCCATAGGCTCGGGCCAGCTCCGTCGCATAATACGCCATGCGCCAGATATGTACGCCCGTATCGGTATCGTTGTAGTGGCCGGCGTGGCCGAGCATGTGCAGTGCATCACGGTAGCTCTGGTCGAGACGCGTTGCCTGCACGAGCGACAGGTGGGTGCGTACACGGGCCAGTACGATCGGGGGCGACAGCGGTTTGATGATGTAGTCGACGACCCCCACGGCAAAGCCTTGGGCCTCGTTGCCCACATCCGCCATGCTCGTCGCGAAGATCACGGGAATGTTCGCGGTCTCCGGATCGCTTTTCAGCGACCGGCAGACGTCATAACCGTTCATGCCCGGCATCTGGATGTCGAGCAGGACCAGGGCCGGCTTGTGTTTTTTTACCATTGCCAGCGCTTGCTCGCCGCCGCGCGAAGATCAATCGGCGCTCGTCGCTGAGAATCCGGCGTAACGCCGCCAGATTTTCGGGCTGATCGTCGACAATGAGAATAGGTTGCATCGGCTTCAATCGTCCTCTATCGCGATGCCCAGATCACCTGCCATTGCTATGGTTCTTTGCCGCCCGGTGGCAAAGTCGAAGTCTTCCAGGGCGAGCGTGAGTGGCTCGAGTGTTTCCGGCGACAGACGCCCCCGTAGCCGCTGCAGTACCGGTTCCACTTCACTTGGGTCGTCGGAATCGAACGCGCTGTATGCCTCGCGCAGTAACGGCTCCAGCCGCTGCGGATCCGCGTCGGGCTGTGGCTGTCTTTCGCGGGGGCTGGTCTTTGTATAAAGCTCGATCGACCGTAGCGCTCGCCGCAATGCGCGGGCGAGCTCGCGCAGGTTTCGGGCACGCAGGCTGTCGTTGGCGGCTTCGGCCTCGATTCGACTGGCGGCCTCTGCAACGTCGGGCAATGCAAGATTGGCAGCGACGCCCTTGATTTTGTGGGCGCGCTCCCGAACCTGGGCGATATCGGATGCCTGATGAATCTGGCGTGCGGCGTTGCCGTGCTCGCGTGCGAACCGAACCAGGTATTGACGATAAACCGCGCTATCGCGCCAAGTCTTGAGCCCGCTTTCCACATCGAGCCCGGGGAGGGCGCTTTGGGGATTGCGATCCGGCTTTGGCCGGGAAACTTGCGTGATCGAAGGCCTCTCGTTGGTCCACCGATTGACCACCCTGAAGAGCTCGTCCGGATCGAGCGGTTTGGCCAGGTATTCGGCGAACTCTGCCGCGGGCGCATGTTCGTCGCGCGCCACGAACGCATCTGCCGTGACCGCGATAACCGGCAGTTCGGCGCAGCCCTCAAGTGCGTGAATCTGGCGAGTCGCCTCGATACCGTCCATATGCGGCATCTGCACATCCATGAGCACGATGTCGACCTCGTCCCGAAACCGCGCGACCCAGTTGACCGCCTTTTCGCCATGTTCGGCCAGCGATACCACAGCGCCTTCCTCCGTGAGCAGGCGTTGTGCGACCTCCCGGTTGATGTCGCTATCGTCGACCACGAGGATTCGTACGCCGGTGAGCGTGTCCACGCTTTGGGTTCTGCGCTTCGTACGGGTCTCGACGCCCAGCGACGGTGCCAGCGCATCGTAGAGCGACGATGGCGTAATCGGTTTGCCAGTACCGCGTCGGCCATCTCGGTCGCTGGCATCGCGATCAGGTCAGCCCGTGCGGCTGCTGTTATCATCACGACGGTCGGGCGCCGCTCGTCATCGCGCGCATATCGTTCATCGAGTTTTTTCAGTACGGCGACGCCGTCCATCTCCGGCATATGCCAGTCGAGACGTATCGCGCGTTTTCGCACCGGCGCGTTGGCATCGTCGGCGTCGAGACGGGCGAGCAAGTCGGCGCCCGACGGGAATGTTGTGGCAGTAAAGCCGAGGCTCGATACGGTATGTGTCAGTGCTTCGAGCGCGAGCTCGTTGTCGTCGACGACCAGCACGTCGAGATCGCCCGTCAAACGTCGTTCAGTTGACGGCGCGCGGGCAAGCACGAGTTCGAACCAGAATTCGCTGCCCCAGCCGGGCGCGCTTTCCACGTTCAGCGAGCCGCCCATAAGCCCGACCAGATGGCGCGAGATCGCGAGCCCCAGCCCGGTTCCGCCGAAACGGCGTGTCGTCGAGGTATCCGCCTGTGTGAATTCGGCAAAGATTTCTGCCTGCTGCGCCGGGGCAATCCCGATACCGCTGTCGCGAACCGTAAATCGAAGCGTCGTGTAGTCGTCCTCGATTTCGAGGGGCGTGATACGTACGCTGACGTATCCTTGCTTGGTGAACTTGATAGCGTTGCTGGCGAGATTGATGAGCACCTGCTCAAGACGCAAGCCGTCGCCGCGTAGCGGATCAACAGGCGGATTCGGTGGCGTGATCGCCAACTCCCGGGGCTTATCGCCAATATTGAGGGTCATGATCGTGGCGACATTGTCGAGTATGTCCACGACAGAGAAACGCTCGTGTTCGAGCTCGACCCGGCCAGCCTCGATCTTGGAAAAATCGAGGATGTCGTTGATCAGATTCTGCAGCGACGCGCTCGCGCGCTTCATCTTCAGTGCGAGTTGGCGCAGATTGTCGTCAGGCGCGTGGCGCTCGATCAAATGGGTTAACCCGGCAATCGCGTTCATGGGCGTGCGGATTTCGTGACTCATGTTCGCGACGAAAGCCGTCTTCGCGCGGTTTGCCGATTCCGCGAGGGCGGCGCGGTGATCGAGAGATCTGTTGAGCCGGGCGATGGTGGCTTGATAGCGCGATACCGCCAAGGCAACCAACAGGGCTAGAAGTAGCATGGCAAGCATGAGCGGCGCGGCCTGCTTCCATACGATTTGTTGCCGAATCGCTTCAAAACGAGCGCGAGGAAGATAGGCTATGGCATGCCATAGCTAATCGTCGCGACTGAGTATTCTCACAGTACTGGACTCGTGAAGCTCGCTTGCACCCTTACACACCACCGCGAGTGGGTCGATGGTGCGCCAGGACCAAAGCCCGCCGGCGGTAACGGCACTGCCGTTATCGTGTTCACGAATCGCCTGCCACCCGAACGGGTATTGGCGGGCGACCGTGGCATCGTGACCGAGCGCAAAGCCCCACTCGTCGCGCTCGCTCGGGCCGATCAACCAGTAGCCCCGTTGATTGAACAGCATCAGCTCACCCGCCATATTGAGCGGTGAGTCGTGGAAAGCGTCCAGCCAGTGTGCCGCTAGGAAGTTCACGACCAGAAGCCGCAAGGGCCGGTCTTGAATATCATGCAGCCCAAGGGCAAAGCGCATCACGGGTTTGTGGGGCGTTTCGATACGGCCGTTTTCTATGTTCAACTCCATGGGTGAGACATAGAGGTCGTTCGAATCCAGGCTGAGCGCTTCCTGAACATAGGGTTGAGCCGATTTGTCCTGGAGCGCGTTGCCGGTGCGCTGGACCGGTGCATCACCGTCCCTTTCGACGCGGATTTGTTCCATACCGTCGGGGGTGATCCAGCGAATCTGGCGCACGGTTCGATGGGTTTTTATATAGGCCGCGAACTGGCGGGCGACGCTATCCCGGGTCGTGGCCGAGTCACGCAAGCAAACCGGTTATACGCATCTGTTCACGCAAGAGCAGAATGTCATCGAGCGCGTCCCGTAAGCGTTCGACCACGCGCTCCGAGCTTGTCGAAAGCGCTTCCCTTTGTTGATTTTTCAGATAGCCCATCTCGGCGCTCATCTGGCTGGCCACGTAAATGTAGCCGGCGCCCCCGATGAGCAAAACGAAGAACAGCAAGAGCACGACAAACGTTATAACAGGCGATTTCACGCCAAATACCCACCCCAAAATGCATCTGTTCCTAGTGCGCGATTGGAAAGTTCGCCAACGAGTTTTTTGCCGGGGAGAAACTAGTTTTGAGAACAAAATAGCGTCTACACAGCCTCTTGGGATGGAGATAGAATGGGTATGCAGGGGTGATAATTTCAGATAAATTAAAAAATAATGCTTAAAATAATTAATCGATAATAATCTTGTTTATAAAAATATTTCTCGACGCAAAACGACGTCTGAGGCGCTCGTATTTCGATTTGTATGCGTGTGGCCATAGATTGCAAACCATTATGGGCTGATGGACCTTGGCGCTATATCCCTAGCAAAGCATGGGCAATAGGCCCGACTAACAGAATTCGTGGTGGTGGGGCGGGGGTAGGCTATTTCGGTCGGTCATGACGCAACGAGTCATGACCTACGGCTTGGCGCGTTCGCGTGCGCGATCAAGCCCCCGTTGCAGGCGCACCGCATGGTTGGAGAATACCCAGTTCACCCCGCGTGCTATTTCGCGCAGGCACATCGCGGGGCTTTGGATGAAGCCGCTGCCGACCAGCGTTCGTTTTTCGTCCAGTGCCTGAATATGGCGCGATCGCAACAACGCAAACGGTCCGGCCAGGCCCGCACATTCATGGGCTAATGTCCAACTGTACAACTGATTCAGATTGAACTTGGCTACCGGTAACCGACAGTTCGCCGGCAGTTCCGAGATGGCATCGAATAGGTTCGTATCCAGCGACAGCACATGAAAGTCGCGTCGCGGGGTCAGACCCGACAACAAGTCGACCAGACGCCGTTCTGCGTGATGCGAGCCGCGGGTTTTGATTTCGAGCATCAGATGCGCATGCGATGCATAGCGCTCGAGGAAGCTACGCAAATGAGGCACTTGCGGTGCCCGGCGGCGCAAGGTCTGCCAAGGGGTATCGGCGATGACATCGCTTAAACCAAAAACACGTTTCAAGTCGGCATCGTGAACGACGACCGGTTCGTCATCGCGGGTATAGCGCACGTCGAATTCAATGCCGGCTACGCCGGCAGCGATGACCGGGTCGAACGCGGCGAACGTGTTTTCTTGCACGTGTCGCCCGTCGCGCTCCCCGCGGTGAGACACAATACGGGCATTGGCCAGTGCACGGTGGCCGGGCGACGGGTGGGGCAGCCGCGCAAGAATAGCCTCGGCGGTATGGGACAATACAGATTCAAGATGTCGATTCACGGCGCGCGATGATTCAAACCGAAGGGTTCGAGCGAGTATAGAGCGCCCGATCCCGCCCGGGCCGTATCGGCGAACACAAAAAAACCGAGCTACGCATGAAAACCGCTACCCGACTTGTTCACGCTGGACGTAATCCGGCTGCTCAGCAGGGCATGGTCAACCCGCCCGTCTACCATGCTTCTACGGTGTTGTTCGAATCGCTGGACGCGCTTGAGCGCGCAGCGGCGAACCCGTTCGAAGGCGTTTACTACGGCCGCAACGGCACGCCGGTACAGTTTGCGTTTGAAGATGCGGTGGCCGAGATGGAAGGCGCGTTCGGCGCAGTGACTACCTGCTCCGGATTGGCGGCGATCACCGCGGCCTTGATGAGCGAAGCTGAGCAAGGCGCACATTTTCTGGTCACCGACAATGTCTATGGGCCGACGCGCAAACTCTGCGACGGACTGCTCAAGCGCTTGGGTGTGACGACCGAGTACTTCGATCCGACGATCTCCGCCGAGGCGTTGGAAGCGCGCATCACCGACGCTACGCGCATGTTGTTCGTAGAAGCGCCGGGCTCCTTGACCTTCGAAATCAGCGATATCCCGGCACTGGCCGACGCAGCGCATCGCCACGATGCCACGGTAATGGCCGACAACACCTGGGCGACACCGCTGTATTTCAATGCGTTTGAGCACGGCGTCGATATCTCGATCCATGCGGCGACCAAGTATTTGGTCGGCCATGCGGACGCCATGCTTGGCGTGATCAACTGTAACGAAACGCACTATATGAACGTGCGCAAAACGGCCGCCGGCATGGGCTATTGCGCCGGCCCGGATGATATCTATCTGGGTCTGCGCGGCCTGCGCACGCTCGGTCAGCGCTTGCCGACGCATCAAGCCAATGCCATCGCGCTGGCGGACTGGCTGGCCGAGCAGCCTGAAGTTGCGCGCGTGATTCATCCGGCGCGTGCCGATCACCCGCAGCATGCGCTGTTTGCCCGCGATTTCACGGGTTCCAGCGGTCTGTTTTCGATCGTGCTGGAACCGGTCGCACGCGATCGCCTGGCGGCTATGCTCGATCATCTCGAACTGTTCGGCATGGGGTTTTCCTGGGGCGGCTATGAAAGCCTGATCCTTTCGGTCGACCCGAATCGCAGCCGAACCGCGACACGCTGGGAACACGACGGGCCGACATTGCGTATTCATGCCGGCCTCGAAGCGGTGGACGATCTGATCGACGACCTTGCCGCCGGTTTAAAGAGACTGCGCGCTTAGCCGATATCGCCCCAGACACGCGCCGCAGTCGGCAGCGCGGATACACGAGGGCGATTCGATGAAGAAAATACAGTGGCTGGCAGCGGCTGGCCTCGTGGGGATGGCTTGCGGTGCCCAGGCCGGCAATGTGGGCGTCGGTGCCGTGGCCGGCACGCTCGGGGTGGGCGGGCAGGTTTCTTATGCATGGACTGAGCGTGTCCAGACACGTGTGATGGTTGCCGGCGCCAGCGCCGACGTGGATTTCGATGCCGATGGCGGCAGCGATCTCGAATACAGCGGCAACGTCGATTTGTTGCACGGTGCGTTGCTGGTCGACTACCACCCCTTCGGTGGGGTATTCCGCCTCACTGGCGGCGTCATGCTCAACGATGACAAGATCGACGGCAGCGCGACCTGTGAGCAGCTGGCCTGTGATCTAGGCGACAACGAAGGCATTCTCGTGCGCGGCGACCGGCTGGACGCGACGGCGCGCTACGATTCGGTCTCGCCCTATGTGGGTATCGGTTGGGGCAAGTCGCCCAGTGCCGAGGGCGGCTTGGGCTTCAGTGCCGATATCGGCGTGTTCTATCTGGGCGATCCCGACGTGAACGTTGAACTGCGCGGCGCGTCGAGTACCAACCCGGTCGTGCGCGATGCGGTTGAAGAAGAACAGGACGGCATTCGGGAAGACCTGGACAAGCTGCCCCTGTATCCGGTCGTCATGTTGGGCGTGGACTACCGCTTCTGACCCGTGAAAAGGCAGCGCAGGGCGCTGTCTTTTTTCGACCTAAGGGGCGAGGGCGGCTTGTGGCCGGCCTCGGCCCCCAACGCCGAAGTGTTCAGTCAGTGTGCATGCGCATGGAAAAATCGGTGGCCCGGAGGTGCTTGGTCAGGCCGCCGATCGAAATGCGGTCGACGCCGGTATCGGCGATCTCGCGCACGTTGCGCAGATTGATATCGCCCGAAGCTTCGATGACGATATCGCGCCGAAAGCGGCGCCGATGCGCATCGGCCATATTGACCGCACGGGCGAGTACATGACTGGCGAGGTTGTCGAGTAATACCCCGTCGCAGCCCGCTTCCAGGGCCTGTTCGAGTTCTTCCAGTGTCTCGATCTCGACCTGAACGAACTGGCCGGCGGCGCTGTCGCGCGCTCGGCTAACGGCGGTTTCGATCGAACCGGCCGCCATGATGTGGTTTTCCTTGATCAGTATCGCGTCGAATAGTCCGAAGCGATGGTTCATGCCGCCGCCGCAGCGCACGGCATAGCGCTGCGCGCTACGCAGACCGGGTAGGGTCTTGCGCGTATCGATGATCTGCGTATTCGTGCCCTTGACCCGTTCGACGA
Organism: Salinisphaera shabanensis E1L3A; assembly: GCF_000215955.2. Taxonomy (GTDB): domain Bacteria; phylum Pseudomonadota; class Gammaproteobacteria; order Nevskiales; family Salinisphaeraceae; genus Salinisphaera; species Salinisphaera shabanensis. Next base: position 23,697 of record NZ_AFNV02000013.1, on the reverse strand, counting down.
ACTCGAAGGTGGATGTTGCAACGCCCGAGAGTAGCTGCAGGAAATTCAAAGCCGTGCGCTCGCCGGTGAGTAGTGCCCGTACGGGCCCGCGAATTTCGCAGACGGTGGTATTGGAACGGATGCGTTCGCCGTCGTTCGAAAGCCACTCGATCTGTACCCGCTCATCCAGGGCTTTGAAGCTGCGTTCGAACCAGGGCGCGCCGGATAGAATCGCGTTCTCGCGCACTACCACGCGCGCACTGGCCTGTAGGGTTTCGTCGACTAGAGCCGCGTTGCGATCCCCGTCGCCGATATCCTCTGCCAGCGCTCGTTCGACAACATCCTGGATGTCATCCGGCAGGGTGAGATCTTTTTCCGGCATGGCTTATCTCGGGTGCAAACACCGGCGCGCAGTATAAGTCATTCCAGGGTGTCAACGAGCGCTCGGGCGATCACGTATAGGCCAGTCGCAAGCCCGCGTGGATATGTCGATGAGTGGGCGGATAGAAATTGCGAAAGCCGGGCCGGCGTATTTCGATTTCGCTATGCAGGCTGGCGCCACGGGCCACGAAATGGCCGCCATCGAACCACGGCATCGAATAGCCGTCGTAGGGAAAGGCGCAAAAGCCGGGATAGGGGTAGAAGGCATCGGCGCACCACTCCCAGACCTGTCCGACGCCGCTCAATACACCGGCGCGGCGTGCCGCTTCCCATTCCAATTCGCGCGGCAGACGGGCGCCGGCATACCGGGCATAGGCGCGGGCTTCATACCAGCCGATGCCGTGTACGGGCGCCTGAGCGATATCAGCGAATTCCGGCGTCGGTATGAACCAGCCATTCTCGAGCGCGTGCCAGTGTTGCGGGTGTTCGACCTGCGCGCTTTCGCGCCATGCCCAGCCGGCATCATCCCACCAGTCGGCATTCTGGTAGCCACCGGCGTCGATGAACCCGAGCCACTGCGCGTTGGTTACACAGCGCGCTGCGATGGCAAACGTCTCCGGATAGGCCGTGAATACCGGCTGTTCGTTGTCGTAGGCGTCGATCGTTGCCGTACCGATATCGACGACATGCGCGCCCACCGTTTCAAAGACGGTATCGGGCGACTCGGCTTCGATGGCGGTCGGCGCGGGTGTGTATTCGGCCAGCGCCAGCTGTGTGCGCACCAAGCGCATGGTTTCTAGATGCTGAGCGTAGTGCTGGCGCACAAAGGCGGCGAGATAGCCGTCTGCAAGCAACGGATGGTCGACGTTGCGCGCGTGCTGCCAATTAGCGTCGTTCTGTTCGGCGATCTGACTCGCCCACCGGCGCAAATCCGGCGCTTCGGGCAGGCGTGCGCTGCGCTCGTCCTTGGCCGCGAGTTCCGGCACGTACAGATCGCGCCAGGCGTTCGTGACCGAGGTATCGCCAAACACGCGCTCGGCCAGCCAATAGGTCTCCATGAACAGCACGTGCCCGACGTGCCAGAGCATGGGGCTGAGTTCGGGGTGACTCTGGCAGCGCTGCTGCGCAGGCGTCAGCCCGTCGAGCATGGCGACACTCGCCTGTCGCAGCTGGGCGATACGAGAGGGCGGGTTGGCGGTCATAGCGATTCTCTTCGCGGCGCGTCGCCGGGTTCTGCAATGATCATTTCGTCAGACGCTACGTATGTCCAGCCCGATTGGTTGTCGAACGCTTCCGAGCCGATGGCTATGCCGCCGTGCCAGTCAGGGTGGAAATACATCGACGGGGCATCGCCATTCACGGCAGCGCGTACTGCAACCATCTGTTGTCCATCGCTTACGATCACGTTGAGCAGCGCTCTTACGTCGGGCGTATCGGCCAGCCATGTGCGAATCAGGCCGATTATGGCGCGCAGACGCTCGGTCAGCGGGCCCGTTTGTTGGCGCAACAGCGCAAACAGATATTCGGAGTCGGTGTTGCCGTTGATCGTGGTCTCGATCTCGGGCGCAACCTGTGCGCGCAGCCGGGCACGCAGCGTATGTGCGAAACGATCGATGAAACCGTTATGGGTGAATAACAGCCCCTCATCGTAGAAAGGTTGGGTATTGGCATAGTCGGTGCCCAACCCGGCGGTGGCACTGCGGACATTGGCCAGCCATACCGGTGAGCGCAGGCTGCGCCCCAGGGAATCGAGATTTGCGTCCGCCCAGATCGGCAGAATCTGGCGATAGCCGGCCGGCTTTCCGGCGTCGTCGAACCAGGCCGCGCCCCAGCCGTCGGCATTGACGGTGGCGCTGACCATTTCCTGGGCCGCCCAGGATTGATGGCTCAGTCCGTGGGGCGGGTCGCATATCAATGTACGTAGCGGCAGCGGGTCGGTGCCGATGAAGCCGGCGATTCGGCACATCCGTATAAGTCCGGGATATGAGGATTACTGCCCGATGATAACCTTCGAAAATCAACACGCCCAACGATCCGCAATGCGGATGATTGCTCTATGGCCATTACCCAGACCGGGGCGCGACTGTCCAGTAGCGAAGTCGCGCCCGAGCAGCCGCTGGCCTCGCTGGCCGACGACGTGCGCACGGGGCTTCTTTCGCGGCCACGCTGGTTGTCGCCCAAGTATTTTTACGACGACCGTGGCTCGGCGTTGTTCGAGGCTATCTGTGCCACGCCCGAGTATTACCCCTCGCGCACCGAAGCCGCGCTGCTTGAAGCGCATGGGCAAGAGATCATTGAACACGCCGCGCCCGATCATATGCTGGAGCTGGGCAGCGGTAGCTCCCGCAAGACCCGGCATCTGCTCGACGCCTGCGATGCGCTGGATCAGTCGTGCCAGTACTGGCCGTTCGATGTCAGCGCGCAGATGATGCTGGATGCAGGCGCACAACTGGTCGCCGACTACGACTGGCTCGCGCTCCATGCGCTTATCGGCGACTACACGGGCGGACTGACCAATGTACCGTTGCCTGAAGATGGCCGTCGCCTGATAGTGTTTCTCGGCGGCACGCTCGGCAATTTCGAGCCGGGCGAAGCGCGGGCCATGCTCGAGCAGATCGCCGGTCTCATGCGCGGCGACGATCAGCTTCTGCTAGGCGTCGACCGGGTCAAGGACACGGCCACACTTGAAGCCGCTTACGACGACGCCGAAGGTGTCACTGCGGATTTCAATCGCAACGTGTTACGCGTGCTCAACCGCGAACTCGAGGCGGATTTCCCGGTCGACGATTATCGGCACCGCGCGCTGTTCGATCGCGACAAGGCGCGCATCGAGATGCGTCTGGGCGCGGGCCATGCCCACAGGGTGACGCTGGCAACCTTGGACACCGCGATCGATATCGATGCCGGCGAAGAGATCGTGACCGAGTTCAGCCACAAGTTCACGCCGGACACCCTGGCCGCGCTGCTCGAATCGGCAGGTCTGGCTATGGATCGCCACTTCGAGGCCGAGGGCGGTGCCTACTCGCTGGTGCTGGCACGCCGGGCGTAGGAAAGCCCGGCCCCGTGCGACGCGGTTTGTCAGCCTGCGTCGAGCAAATCGAGCAAGAGCGCTTTCTGGGCATGCAGGCGGTTTTCCGCTTCGTCCCAGACCACGCTGTTCGGCCCGTCGATGACTTCGGCGCTGACTTCCTCGCCGCGGTGCGCGGGCAGGCAGTGCATGAACAGCGCATCGTCCTTGGCCCAGCTCATCAGTGCCTTGTTCACCTGGAAGTTGGCGAAGTCGGCGAGACGCACTTCTCGGTCGGCTTCGTCGCCCATGCTCGCCCACACGTCCGTGACCACCAGATCGGCGCCATCGGCCGCCTGCGGCGCATCCTCGCAGATCACGGCGCGTTCGCCGCAGGTTTTGAGAATCTGCGCGTTCGGTCCGTAGCCTTCGGGCGTGGCGATACGCAGCTCGAAACCCAGTAGGCGCGCCGCCAGCAGATATGAATGGCACATATTATTGCCATCGCCGATCCAGGCCACCGTTTTGCCGGCGATATCGCCGCGATGTTCCTGGTAGGTCTGCAGATCGGCTAGCAGCTGACACGGATGCAGCCGATCGGTCAGACCGTTGATCACCGGCACGCTGGAATAAGCGGCAAAGCGCTCCAGCACATCGTGCGAGTGGTTGCGGATCATCACCACATCGACCATGCGCGAAAGCACACGGGCGGTGTCCTCGACCGGCTCGCCGCGCCCGATCTGGGTGTCGCCGGGCGACAGGAAGATTGCATGGCCGCCGAGCTGAGTCATGCCGGCCTCGAACGATACGCGCGTGCGTGTCGAGGCCTTCTCGAACAGCATGCCGAGCGTACGGCCCACGAAAGGCTGTTTCTTCAGCGGCTTTTGCTTGAGCGCGATGGCGTTGTCGATAACACGGCGAATGCCGTCGGCGCCCAGATCATCCAGGCTGAGAAAGTGGCGCAGGGTCATGGTCAGCTTGCTTTGTTGGAACCAGTGGAATTCGTTGTCGGTGCGGCGACGCTCTCGATGAGATAGCACACGCCATCGACGAGCCGCTCGACTTCGGCCGGGCCGATAATTAATGGCGGCAGCAGGCGAATGACATTGCCCGCGGTGACATTGAGCAGAATGCCCTGTTCGCGCGCGGCATCCACGAGATGCGCACAGGGCTCGGCGAGTTCGATGCCGATCATCAAGCCCGCGCCGCGTATGTCTTTGACATGGTCGAGCCCGTCGACGCGCGCCTCGATCTGGCTGCGAATCGAATCGCCCATGGCTTGTACATGCGCGAGCAATCCGTCGGCCTCGATGGTTTCGAGTACAGCCAGCGCAGCCCGGCAGGCCAGCGGGTTGCCGCCGAACGTCGAACCGTGGCTGCCGGGACCGAACAAGGGCGTAGCCTTGCCGGCGACCAATGCGGCACCGATCGGCACGCCGCCGCCCAGGCCTTTCGCCAGGCCCATGACGTCGGGTTTGATGCCGGCAGCCTGATGCGCGAACCAATGTCCGCTGCGACCAACGCCGGTTTGAACTTCGTCGACCATCATCAGCCAGTCGCGTTCGTCGCAGAGCTTGCGCACGCCGGCGAGAAAGTCGGCCGGCGGCACGCGTACGCCGCCTTCACCCTGGATCGGCTCGACTAGAACGGCTGCGATATTGTCGTCGGTGAGTTCGGCAATCGCGTCGAAATCGCCATAGGGCACGCGTAAAAAACCTTCCGGCATCGGCTCGAAGCCCTTTTGTGCGCTCGCGTTGCCGGTGGCGGCGAGCGCGGCCAGGGTGCGCCCATGAAAAGAGCCTTCCATCACCACGACCACCGGCGTGTCGATGCCGCGATTATGGCCGTGTAGTCGGGCGAGCTTGATTGCGGCTTCGTTGGCTTCGCTGCCGCTGTTGCCAAAGAACACGGCGTCCATGCCGGAGATGTCGCAGAGCCGGTCGGCCAGTCGCGTCTGTACGTCGATCTCGTAGAGATTCGAGGTGTGCAGCAGCCGCTTGGCCTGATCGGCGATCGCCTCGACCAGCGCCGGATGGGCGTGCCCGAGCGTATTGACCGCAATGCCGGACAAGGCATCGAGATAGCGATTGCCATCGCTATCGAACAGCCAGGCGCCTTCGCCGCGTTCGAATGCGATGGGCTGGCGCTTGTAAGTCGGAATCAGATGCGAAATGGCCATAGGGCGTCCTGATGGGGTGGTTGTCGACGGCCGAAACCGGCTAGCCGTTACACCGATCCCCCAAACGAAAAACGACCCCGCCGCATCGCGACGGGGCCGTATTCTAGCGCAAACTGCGGATCGTTCTAGCCGACCTGCTCGTCGTAGCGCTTGGCGATGCCGTCCCAGTTGACGACGTTCCACCACGCATCCACGTATTCCGGCTTGCGGTTCTGGTACTTCAGATAGAAGGCGTGCTCCCAGACGTCCAGGCCCATCACCGGCTTACCGGACTCGGACACCACGTCCATGATCGGGTTGTCCTGGTTCTGGGTGGACACGATCTTGAGCTGGTTGCCCTGCGGCACCAACCACACGAAGCCCGAACCGAACAGGCCGGTGGCCGCGTTCGTGAACTCTTCCTTGAAGGAATCGAAGGAGCCGAAGCTGGAATCGATCGCGGTACCCAGGCCGCCGGTCGGCTTGCCGCCGCCGGAGGGCGACATGCTGTCCCAGAACAGGATGTGGTTGTAGAAACCGCCACCCTGGTTGCGAACGCCCGGGCCGTGCTGGCCGGCTTTCGACAGGATCGTTTCCAGATCCTGATCTTCAAGCTCGGTGCCTTCGATAGCCTTCTTGAACTTGGTCAGATAAGCGTTGTGATGCTTCTCGTAGTGAATCTCCATCGTACGACCGTCGATATACGGCTCGAGCGCGTCGTAGTCATAAGGTAGATCGGGCAGTTCAAATGCCATGACGTATCCCTTGTATTGAGATGAGTGAATCAACGCCGACTAGTTATATAGGGTTTACTCGCCATTTTTCAAAGCGCCGGCAAGCCTCGCCGATACGTAAGGCACGTCGAGCGCGGCATTGCTAGACTCGACGCATGAACGACAAAGCGATATCCAAGCCCGCCGACGCCATCGAACTGGCGATCTTCGCCAGCCGGATTACCGCGGTCTGCGAGGAGATGGGCGCGAGTCTCGCGCAGGCGGCGTTCTCGCCCAACATCCGCGATCGGCTCGATTATTCCTGCGCGGTTTTCGATGCGCGCGGGCGCCTGTGTGCGCAGGCCGCGCATATTCCGGTGCATCTGGGCAGTATGGCCTATGCAATGGCCGATATCGTCGCCGCGCGCGACTGGGCGCCAGGCCAGATGATCGCGCTCAACGACCCCTATCTGGGCGGCACGCATTTGCCGGATGTGACCCTCATTGCGCCCCTGTTCGTGGACGACGAGCTGGTCGCCTTCGTGGCCAATCGTGCGCATCATGCGGACATCGGCGCCGACTCGCCGGGGTCCATGCCGCTATCCAGAAGTCTCGACGACGAGGGGCTGGTGATCGCGCCGGTTGCCCTGGTCGACGAGGACCGCATCGATGAGTCGGTGCTCGGTGGCTGGCTCGACCATTTGCGCAACCCGCCGATCGCGCGCGGTGATTTCAGCGCCCAGATTGCGGCCAACCGGATCGGCTTGAAACGGCTGTCTGCGTTGATCGGCGATGGCGAATCTGCGGATGTGGGTGCGTTCGAGACGCGTCTGGCTGAATATAACGACTATGCGCGCGAGCTCGCGGCCAGCGCTCTGCGTGAGTTGCCCGACGGGCGTTACGAATTCAGCGATGTGCTCGATGACGATGGCCAGGGCAATACCGACTTGGCGATTGCCTGTTGTGTCGATATCGACAACGGGCGTATCGCCGTCGATTTCTCCGGCAGCGCCGATGAAACGGCGGGCAACGTCAACTGCCCGCTTTCGGTGACCGCCGCCGGCACGTTGTATGTGTTTCGCTGCTTGATGCCAGGACAGGTACCGGCCTGTGCCGGGGCTTTCGACGATATCGAAATCAGCGCGCCGGCGGGTTCGCTGCTCAATGCCCGTCATCCGCGCGCTGTCGCTGCCGGCAACGTGGAAACCAGCCAGCGCGTGGTCGATGCCGTGCTCGGTGCGCTGGCCGAGGCGATCGGCGATCGCATACCTGCAGCCAGCCACGGCAGTATGAACAACGTCGCGCTGGGTTCGCATCGGTCGGATACGCCCTGGGACTATTATGAAACCATGGGCGGCGGGCTCGGCGCCGGGCCGAATCGCGCTGGCGCAAGCGGCGTTCAGGCCCATATGACCAACACGTTGAATACGCCTGTGGAAGTGCTCGAGCGGCATTTTCCGCTGCGTATGTGTCGCTATGCGCTACGCCGCGGCAGCGGCGGGGCCGGCGCGCAACGCGGCGGCGACGGTTTGATTCGCGAGATCGAGTTTCTCGAACAGGCGAGCTACACCGTGCTCGCCGAGCGTCGTCGGCATGCGCCATGGGGGCGCGACGGTGGCGGCGATGGCGCAGTTGGCGAGAATCACCTCGACGGCGAATCACTCGCGCCCAAATGCACGGGCGCGGCTGATGCCGGGCAACGACTGGCCGTGGCCTCGGCCGGCGGCGGCGGTTACGGCACTTCGTCGTAACGAGGCCTCGACAGGCGCGTTATAATCGCGATCAGCTAAACAGATTTTCGAATCAGAGGATAACGCCATGAGCGCGAAAGCAATGGAAGTCATCAAGAACGAGGTCGAGAACAATCCGATCGTGCTGTACATGAAAGGCACGCCGGACTTCCCGCAGTGCGGCTTCTCCGCACGCAGCGCCGAGGCGCTCAAGGCCTGTGGCGTACCGTTCAAGGCGGTCAACGTATTCGACGACGAAGAGATCTATCGCCAGGGCGTGAAGATCTACTCGAACTGGCCGACCATCCCGCAGCTGTTCGTCGACGGCGAGCTGGTGGGCGGCTCGGATATTGTCATCGACATGTTCCAGTCCGGCGAGCTCAAGACGATGCTCGAAAACGCAGCCAACAAGGGCTGATACGAATTCCAGCGCCGCCGGCAATCGCCGGCGGCGTGCTTTTTGTCGCGAGATATACAAGGAGTAGTGGCCCATGGCCTACAAGCACGTGCGCTTGCCCGAAGACGGTCAGAAGATCACCGTCGAAAACGATCAGATGAATGTGCCGGACAACCCCATTCTCGGCTATGTCGAGGGCGACGGGATCGGCCCCGATATCACCAAGGCCTGTCTGCGCATCTGGGACGCGGCAGTCGAGAAAGCCTATGGCGGCAAGCGCAAGATCCATTGGGCCGAGCTTTTCATGGGCGAAAAGGCGGCCAAGGTCTACGACGGCGACTACTTCCCGGCCGAAACGCTGGAAGCGATCAAGGACTTGTGGGTCGCGATCAAGGGCCCGCTGACCACGCCGGTGGGCGAGGGCTTTCGTTCGCTCAACGTCTCCCTGCGTCAGGAGCTGGACCTATACGCTTGCGTGCGCCCCGTACGCCACTACGCCGGCGTGCCGTCTCCGCTCAAGGACCCGGGCAAGGTCGATGTGGTGATCTTTCGCGAGAACACCGAAGACGTCTACTGCGGTATCGAGTACCAGTCGGGCACCGACGAGAACAAGAAGCTCGCCAAGTTCCTCAAGGAGGAAATGAAGGCCGACTTTTTCGACGATGCCGGCCTGGGCATCAAGCCCATTTCCGAATTCGGCACCAAGCGACTTGTGCGCAAGGCCATCCAGTACGCGATCGACAACGGCCGCGAATCGGTGACGCTGGTGCACAAGGGCAACATCATGAAGTTCACCGAGGGCGCCTTCCGTGCCTGGGGTTATGAAGTCGCCCGCGAGGAATTCGGCCACTGCACGATCACCGAGGACCAGCTCTACTCCGAGTACAACGGTCGTCAGCCGGAAGGCAAGATCGTGATCAAGGATCGCATCGCCGACATCATCTTCCAGCTCATGCTGCTGCGCCCGGATGATTTCGACGTGCTGGCCACCATGAACCTCAACGGCGACTATCTCTCGGACGCCGCGGCGGCCGAGGTCGGCGGTATCGGTATCGCACCCGGTGCGAACATGTCCGACAACATCGCCGTGTTCGAGGCGACCCATGGCACCGCACCCAAGTACGCCGACAAGAACAAGGTCAACCCGGGTTCGTTGCTGTTCTCGGGTGTGAACATGCTCGAATACATCGGCTGGCAGGAAGCTGCCGACCTGATTTCGCTGGCCTATCCGGAAGTGCTCGCGGACAAGATCGTGACCTACGATTTCGCCCGCAACATGGAAGGCGCCACCGAAGTCGGCACCAAGGAATTCGCCGATGCGCTGATCGAGCAGATCAACGGCGGTATCGACCTGGAAACCAAGCGCAAGCAGCGCAGCGAAAAACTCGCCCGCGAGCGCAAGCAGCGTGAAATCCGTCGTCTGCTGCAGCCCATGGAAGAGATGATCGCCAGCGGACGCACGCCCACGAGCGTGTCGGATGTGATGACGCGTACGCTGATTACCGTCACCGACGACACCAGCGTGCACGACGCCATGCACGAGATGCGCAAGAACGAGGTGTCTTCGCTGGTGGTTGAGCCGAACGATTCCGGCGAGTGGGGCATCATGACCCGTCGCGATATCGTCACCAAGATCGTGCGCGAAGGTAAATCGCCGACCGATATTACCGTTGGCGAGATTGCTTCGCGTCCGGTGGTGACCGTCGCCCCGGAAACGCATCTGCGGGAAGCGGCCAATACCATCGCCGAGAAAAATATCAGTCGTCTGTTGGTAGCGGGCAAGGATGGCGAGCCGATGGGCATCACCACCGAAACCGATATTTTCGGTGCCATCGAGCAGTCCGGCTGGCTGCCCGAGGCCTGATGTCGGCATGACATGAAGTGATACGAACGGGCCACGTTTTTACGTGGCCTGTTTGTTTGTATCTATCGAATATTCAAGAGGCTTCGTACCGAGTGGATCACAGGCCATGTTCTGCGCCGGAGCGTATCGGCATCGTGCTGATTGGCGATGAGCTGCTGTCCGGCAAGCGCAGCGACAAGCATATGCCCCGCGTTATCGAGATTCTCGACGCGCGCGGTATGGAACTGTCGTGGGCACGTATGGTGGGCGACGATGCCGGCCTTCTCGAACAGACTCTGCGCGAAACGATGCGCAGCAGCGATATCGTGTTCAGCTTCGGCGGTATCGGTGCAACGCCCGATGACCGAACCCGCCAATGCGCAGCCTCTGCTGCTGGTGTCGCCCTCGAATTCAATGCCGAAGGGCGGGCCTTACTGGAAGCCCGATTTGGCGACGAAGCCTATCCCAAACGTATTCATATGGTGGAATGGCCGGTGGGCGCCCGGGTAATTCCTAATCCGGTCAATCAGGTGCCGGGGTTTTCGTTTGGCCACCATCATTTCGTGCCGGGGTTCCCGAATATGGCCTGGCCCATGGTCGAGTGGGTTCTGGATACGCACTACGCGCATCTTCAGCGCGAGGAGCGCAACGTCGAGCGGCTGTTGGAAGTGCTCGACACCCCCGAAAGCGCGCTCATCGATCTTATGCAACACGTCATGGATGCGCACCCCGATGTTCGTATCGCCTGTTTGCCCAGCGCCAGCGGTAAACGATCTATCGAATTTGGGGTACGGGGAAGCCCGGTCGCGGCCGATAATGCGTTCAGAGCGCTCGTGAACGCGCTGGAAGCCGATGGTGTGCCGATCGGCCGTGGCCGGCCATGATCGGTTCATCGAATCGGGTAGCGCGGTTCAACGAGTTGAAACTGGATATGTTTTTGAGCTGCCGGTGCTAGAGTCGAACCACTCGCCCCGGGGGAGGCCGTTTTGCAGCAGTCGAGTGCAGTGTATTTGTCGCGTTTGAAATCGGTCTTTCGTGGTGGTATTTCAAGCTACGCGATCTACGGATTTGCAATCGCTTTGTTCGCGGTACTGCTGGCGACGGCCGCTGCGGTCATGTTGTCGGGCGCGCCACTGACCTTTGCCAATCTATTGGCGGCGCAGCTCCACAACCCGATGCTGCTTGCGCTGGATGTGATGCCGTTTGTCTTCGCGCTCTGGGGGCAGGGCGTCGCCGCTATGTCTGCTGACGAGTCCGGCAATGCCTCTCGCAAGAAGTCGGAGCATGAGCAAAGCGAAAAACTCGCTCTGCAGGCCGAGGCACGCCGTCTCGAGCAGGAAGATGCGCTGACCGGTCTGGCCAATAGAGCCTATTTTCTGCAGCAGCTCGAGGCCAGCCTCGGTACTGCCCAGCTCAACCGCACACGCGTCGGCGTAATCGTGCTCGATCTGGACGGCTTTTCCGAGGTCAACGACCAATTCGGCGCGGCCAACGGCGACCGTGTGCTCAAAAGTGTCGCGCGCCGTTTATCCAATGCGGTCGAAAATACCGGGGCGGTACTTGCGCGGCTTGGCGGTAACAGTTTCGGATTATCCATCGGCGCACTGCAGTCGACCAAGGCGCTGGAGGAGCTGGCCGAACGTATGCAGGATGTGCTCGCGCCGCCGTGTACGCTCGACAAGCTCTCCTTGAACCTCGCCGCCAGTATTGGCGGCGCCGTCTATCCCGATAACGCCAGCGATTCCTACGGGCTCGTCAACGCTGCCGATGGTGCGATGCAGCATGCAAAGGCAAGCGGCGGTGGTTTCGAGCTTGTGCAAAGCGCGATGCCAATCGAAGACGCGGAGATGCATAGTCTCAGCGCCGAGTTACGGGCGGCGATCGACGAAGACCAGCTCGTACTTTATCTGCAACCGTTGATCGATATTCAGGCCGATGAAGTCCACGGTGTAGAAGCGCTGGTGCGCTGGCAGCACCCGCGCCGCGGTTTTCTGCCGCCGGGCGAATTCATTCCACGGGCCGAACGTGCTGGATTGATGCACGACCTGTCCAAATGGGTGTTGCGCCGAGCCCTCGAGTACAACGCCGCATTGCGCAAGGAAGGATGGTCGATCGGTGTATCGGTGAATCTCTCTGCGCGTTCGCTTCTCGACCCGGAATTTCCCGATCTACTGGCTGCCCTGCTGGCCGAGTATGACGTGCCCTCCGAAGTGCTGACCATCGAGATCACCGAGGACACCCTGATGTCCGACCAGCGGCGCACCATGGACGTGGTGACGCGGGTATCGAATATGGGCATTCATATCTCGATCGACGATTTCGGTACCGGCTATTCGCAGCTTACTTATCTCAAACGCTTACCGGCGAGCGAGATCAAGATCGATCGCTCGTTCGTGACCGATATGCTCGAATCCGATACCGACCTCGCGATCGTCAAGGGCACCATCGAACTCGGGCATGCACTCGGGTTGCGCGCTGTCGCGGAAGGTATCGAGTACGAAAACCAGAGCATACGGTTGCGTGAACTGGGCTGCGATATCATTCAGGGCTACTACATGGGCCGGCCGATGCCGTTCGATAAGCTGCGCGAATGGCTCGCGGAATGGCAGTTGCACCATCAGGCACGTGTGGTTGCCGTCGCCGAGGCCGGCGGCCGTCATTAGACGAGCCGGCGGCGATTGATCTGTCGTTGCCGCTAAGACGCCTCTGGCGGCAGATAGCCGTTCATCTCCGTGGCAACGTCCACGGCTTCGCCGAACTCCGGCACGATAAATCGTTTTGGATCCAGGCCGGCGGCAGCACGCGCGACTGCCAGTGCTTCAGCCGGTGCATGTTGTCCCTCGTCGGTCAGCTTGAAGGTGGCAAAGTGAATGCCGATGCTCTGTTGAGCGTCCAGAATCCGATGGGCGTCGACCGCATCGGCAGGATTCATATGTTGTTGTGCCATGAACCAGCGAGGCTCATAGGCGCCGATCGGCAATAAGGCGACACGGGGCGCGCCCAGTCTTTGGCGTATGTCGTTGAAATGGGTTGCCATACCGGTATCACCGGCGAAATAGACGGCGCCCCCGGGGGTGTCCAGCCAGTAGCCGGCCCACAGCGTTGTGTTGTGATCGAATACGCCGCGCCGGGACCAGTGCTGGGCCGGCGTCAGAGTCAGCCGTACGTTGTCGCTCAACGCCATGCTTTGCCACCAGTCGCGACTCTCCACTCGCTGAACGCCAATGCGCTGGAGCCGCTCATCGAGGCCCAGCGGTACAACAAACAGTGGATCGAAACCCGCGACAAGACGTTTGACCGATTGCCGGTCGAGATGATCGTAGTGGGCATGGCTGATCAAAACGATATCGATCGTCGGCAGATCGTCGAACGCGACACCCGGCGGGTGGTAACGCCGCGGACCCGCCCACGGGACAGGGCCGGCACGCTCTGCAAAGATCGGGTCGGTGAGTATGTTCAGGCCTGCGGTCTGAATGAGTACCGTGGCATGATTGATCCAGGTGATTCGCAGACCGTAGTCGACCCGCTCCGGCGGCGGTGGCGGCGGGTCGAAGTGTTCCACCCGTTGCCATGGCTGATTGTCGCGGGTGCGCCACCAGCGCACCACGTCGCCCAGCTTGTGTTCGATCGGGCGGGCATTATGAAAACGCGTGCCATCGAAATGATCGCTGACCGGGCCCCGATAGCCGCCTGAGCTGAAAATGCGGCGCGTGCCGGCAGCCAAGTTCCCGAAGAGGCTGTCAACGAAGGTGCGGGCCGTCTGTTTCATGGGCTGTGGTTAGGTGCGTTGGCGACGAGTCACGACCACGATCAGCGCCGCGCAGATTACCGCGGTGGCACCGATCGCACTCAATAAATCTGGCGTTTCCTGCCATACGATCCAGCCAATCAATGCAGCGAAGAGCACGGTGGTATAGATCAGGGCACCGATATGCGCCGCGGGGGCCAGGCTGTAGGCTCTTGTCAGCAGCAGCTGGCCTGCGGTGGCGATACCGCCTGCGCCAAACAGAGCCCACCACTGGGCCGGCGTCGGCGTTTGCCATACCGCGATCGCCGGAAACGCCGACACGAGCGTGCCGAGCACGCTGAAGTACATCACGATTCGCACGGTCGGTTCAGTATCCGACATGCGGCGAATCGCAGCCATCGAGGTCGCCGCGAGTATGCCGGCCGCCAGACCGGCCAACCCGGCCCATCCGGCTTGGCCCTGCCAACCCAAGCCTGGTTTGAGAATAAGCAGTACGCCTAAAAAACCGATGATCACGGCCGGAAAAATGCGGGCTGCCGGGCGTTCCCCGAGCCAGATCCAGGCAATGAACGGCAGAAACAGCGGCTGGCTGTAATTCAACAAGACCGCGCTTGCCAATTGCATCTGCGATATCGCGTAAAAAAAAACAATACATGGCGCCAAGCCCGGTCGCCGCGCGCAGCAGATGCATGCCGGGCCGTGCGGTACGCATCGATACAGCCGCCGGTCCGCGTTTGGCGAGCCAGGGCAGAAGTACCGCCAGTGCGAACAGATTGCGAAAGAATACGACCACGGGGTTGGGCAGGTCGCTGCCGACCAGCTTTACGCAGGCGCTGACCATGGCGAAAGCCGCCGCGCCCGAAACCGCCAACAAAGCGCCGCGGCGCAGGTTAGTCACAGCGCCGGTCACAGCGGGCATTGATCGAGCACAGTGGGCATTCTGGCTGGCGTTTGCCTTGGCCCGAGCGTGCCGAGGGTGACTAGAACAGGTTCATCATAGCGGCGGTCCGTGGAAACGAGGCGGGCGCTGTCGTTATTTACACCCCGCGTTTCGCCGCCGGGCATGTTCAGCTTGCGTCGCGCGTGTCGCTGACCGGCGTATCGGTTGCATTGCCCCAGTCGGACCAAGCGCCCGGGTAGCCGCGCACCTTGTCGAAGCCGAGATGCTTGAGCACAAGATAGGTATACGAAGAGCGCATATGACTCTGGCAGTAATTGACGATATCCCGCTCGCTTTCGATATCGTGATCCGCGACGATCTTGAGCAATTCGCTGCGCGGACGCAGGCGGCCATCGTCGCCTTTGAGCAGGTTCCAGTCGAGATTGATTGCGCCGGGGATATGGCCGCCGCGGGCGCTGCGTACGTCGGTACCCACGTATTCGGGCGCGCTGCGCACATCGAGAAACGCGACGTCGTCGTCGTTCAGATGGGCCCGAATCCATTCACGGTCGGCGATACCGTCGGCCTGACGTTCGACCTTGAACGAGCTTGCACCGTGCTGCGGCGGGCCGTTTTCCAGCGCCAGACCGGCCTGGTGCCAGGCGGCGAGCCCGCCGTCGAGCAGCGAGATCGCGCTGTGGCCCATGACATCGAGCGTATACAAAAGGCGTGCCGCCTGAGAGTCACCGGCGCGGTCGTAGGCCACGATATGCGCGTCGTTACGAAGCCCGGCATCGGAAAAGGCCTCGGCGAGCCGTTCTGTATCCGGCAATAACCCGGCAACCGGCGGTGCGCTGGTGGTGAAATCGGTCATCGCGATCTGCAGCGCACCGGGGATATGCACCTGCGCATAATCACGCGGGCTATCGACGGCGACAATCTGAACATCCGGGTCGCCGATCACGGCGTTCAGACTGTCGGCATCGACGAATACAGGCAACTTGGCGGACATACGCTCTCCCGACGACGCAGAACTAAACGCTTTCGCCGGCCAAATAGAGCCAGGTGCTGACCACGGTATCGGGGTTCAGCGACATGCTCTCGATTTCCTGCTCGAGCAGCCATTTCGCCAGATCCGGATAGTCGGACGGGCCCTGGCCACAGATGCCCACGTACTTATTGTTGCGCTTGCAGGCGGAGATCGCTTTTTCCAACATGACCTTGACGGCCGGGTCGCGTTCGTCGAACAGGTGCGAGATCAGCCCCGAGTCACGATCCAGACCGAGCGAGAGCTGGGTCATGTCGTTCGACCCGATCGAGAAGCCGTCGAAGTACTCGAGAAACTGGTCTGCGAGAATGGCGTTCGACGGCAGCTCGCACATCATGATGATCTTGAGATCGTCTTTGCCACGTTCGAGTCCGTGCGCGGCGAGCAGGTCGGATACACCCTTGGCTTCGCCGAGCGTGCGTACGAACGGAATCATGATCTGAACGTTCTTCAGGCCCATGTCGTCGCGTACACGCTTGACCGCGGCCAGCTCCAGCTCGAAGCAGGGGGTGAAATCCTCGGCCAGATAGCGCGAAGCGCCGCGCCAGCCGATCATCGGATTTTCTTCGTCCGGCTCGAAACGTTCGCCACCGATGAGGTTGGCGTATTCGTTGGACTTGAAGTCGGACAGGCGCACGATCACCGGCTTGGGCGCGAAAGCGGCCGCGATGGTGGCAATGCCTTCGACCAGGCGATCGATATAGAACTCGACCGGGCTCGAATAACCGGCGATATGGGCGTCGATGGTTTTCTTCAGATCATCCGGCTGATCGGCGTATTCGAGCAGCGCACGCGGATGCACGCCGATCTGACGGTTGATGATGAATTCCAGCCGCGCCAGGCCCACACCCGCATTCGGGCTCATGGCGAAGTCGAAGGCACGCTCGGGGTTACCTACGTTCATCATGATCTTGGTCGCGATCTCGGGCATCTTGTCGAGCGAGACCTCGTCGACGTTGAAGTCGATCTCGCCGTCGTAGACATAACCCGTGTCGCCCTCAGCACAGGACACGGTGACCGCCATCCCGTCGGTGAGCTTTTCGGTCGCGTCACCCGAGCCGACCACGGCCGGAATGCCCAGTTCACGCGCGATGATCGCCGCATGGCAGGTACGCCCGCCACGGTTCGTGACGATGGCCGAAGCCCGCTTCATGACGGGTTCCCAGTCCGGATCGGTCATGTCGGTGACCAGGATATCGCCGGCCTGGACCTTGTTCATTTCCTTGATGGACTTGACGTTGCGTACCTTGCCGGCACCCACGCGCTGACCGATCGAACGGCCTTCCACCAGAATATCGCGGCCGGCGGAGTTGAGCTGGTAGCGCTCCAGCGTGCCGCCGCTGTTGGATTTCACCGTCTCCGGGCGGGCCTGCAGGATATATAGCTCGCCGGTCTCACCGTCCTTGCCCCATTCGATATCCATCGGGCGACCGTAGTGGCGCTCGATGATCAGCGCCTGGGCGGCCAGCGCTTCGGCGTCGGCATCACCGATCGAGAACTGGCTCTGGTCGGCAGCGTCCACGTCCACGAATTCGGTGGTCTTGCCATGGCTGCGGTCGGCCGTATAGACCATCTTGACCGCCTTGCCGCCGTTTACACGACGCAGGATTGCCGGACGCTTGGCATCGACGTTGGGTTTGTAGACATAGAATTCGTCGGGGTTCACCGCACCCTGAACCACGGCTTCGCCGAGGCCCCAGGAACTGGTGATGAATACCACCTGATCGAAACCGGATTCGGTATCGATGGTGAACATCACGCCGGAAGAGCCGGTATCCGAACGCACCATGCGCTGAATGCCGGCCGATAGCGCGACCTGGCTGTGTTCAAAGCCCTTGTGTACGCGATAGGAGATCGCACGGTCGTTGAACAGCGAGGCGAACACGTCCTTGATCGCGAGCATGACGTTGTCGAGCCCGCGCACGTTCAGGAAGGTTTCCTGCTGGCCGGCGAACGAGGCGTCGGGCAGATCTTCCGCTGTGGCCGATGAACGCACGGCGACGGAAATATCGTGGTTGTCGCCGGCCAGCGTTTCGAACGACTCGCGGATTGCGTCTTCGAGCTCGGGCGGGAACGGGTGGTCGATCACCCACGTACGGATCTTTTCGCCGGTTTCGGCCAAGGCATCGACATCATCGACGTCCAACGCATCGAGCGCGGCGTTGATGCGATCGGCCAGACCATCGTGGGCGAGAAACTGGCGATAGGCATCGGCGGTGGTGGCGAAACCGTCGGGCACATTCACGCCCGCATCGGCCAGATGGCTGATCATTTCGCCAAGAGATGCGTTCTTGCCGCCGACGGTCTCGACGTCGTTCATTCCCAACTGGCTGAACCAGGCCACGTGCTCGCTTTGCAAGATTCCGTCCTCGCAGGTAAACGTTTGAAAGCGCGATTTTACACATTCGAGCGTCTGGCCGGGTCGAAAAACGTATTGCGCATCACTGGTCGAGCGCCAAGCGCTGGTGCACGATAGCGACCATGACGACGAACGACAGTCCCAAACGCTCCATATTCTTCCTGTCCGATCGGACCGGCATCACGGCCGAAACGCTCGGCGCCACGCTGTTGACGCAGTTTGACGAAGGCTCGTTTCGCCAGTCGACGTTGCCCTTTGTCAATACGCCCGACAAGGCGCGTTCGACGCTTGCATACATGGAGCACACGGGGGCCGCGAGCGGCATGAAACCGATCGTGTTCTCGACCACGGTCAGCGAGGAAGTGCGCGAGATCCTGCGCGAAGGCGACGTGGTGTTTCTGGATCTGTTCGATCAGTTCGTGCCCGCGCTCGAAGGCGCGCTCGACACCAAGTCGACCCATCGCGAGGGGCGCGCGCACGGCATCGCCGACGAGGACATCTACGAATCGCGTATCGATGCAATGAACTTTGCGCTGACCCACGATGATGGTGTCGGCGAAAACGGGTATCGCAAGGCGCAGGTCATTCTGGTTGCGCCGTCACGTTGCGGCAAGACACCGGTGTGTATCTATCTGGCCATGCAGCATGGCGTGTATGCCGCAAATTATCCGCTGACCGAAGAGGATCTCGAGCGACGCACGTTGCCGCCGGCACTCGCCGAGCATAAGGACAAGCTTTACGGCTTGTGGATCGATGCCGAGCGTCTGCACCAGATTCGTAGCGAGCGCCGCAAGGGCAGCCAGTATGCCGCGCTGCCCCAGGTGTCCTATGAGCTGCGCCAGGCGGAAAGCCTGTACAAGCGCCACGGGCTGTCTTATTCGGAGACGACCAACAAGTCGATCGAAGAGATCGCGACGATGATCATGCAGGACAAGAACATCCGGCGTCGCTCGTTCTAGGCGCGTTGGGCGCTGGTCCGGTCGACTTGAAAAGCGCCGGCCCTGCCGTATAGTCCGACAGATGCCCACACTACAACGCAATCACTGGCTGGCCGCGGCGCAGCCCCGCAGCTTTACGGGCCTGATGGGGCTCTACGAGAGCAACTATCGGCGCTTCGAACGGTTGGTGCCAGAACTGGATCTGCCCTTCGACGCGGCCGAATCGCATGGCGCGGATGCAACGCTGTACCTGCGCGTGGTCGAGCGTTGTCGCTACACCACGACCGTGCATCTGACCTATTGGTTCGGGGCGGACGAAAACCCGCACGCCGACCCGGACCTGTTGCTGCGTATCTATCAGGATGCGCAGCTTGCCGAAGCGATTTCATGCGATGCGCGCTCGCGTTATGTCGCGCTCGCTGGCGTGCCCGAGATCGACGACGAAGTGCTCAAAAGCCAATGGCCGCGCAATCTGCTGCTCAACAAGTGGTTGGCTTATTGCCTGGCCCAGGGGCACGGCTTCGGCGGCGCCCATCGCCCGCGCCAGCCACGCTAGCCGGTCATCAATGACGCCGGTTCCGGCGCTTGTGCGACTTGTGGTCGCCCTCGGCCTCCTCGGGTTCTCGCAGCTGCAGGCCGACCGTTTCGATGATGCCGGCATGTAGCGAACGTACGGTCAGGCGCAGGCTGTCGATATCGACCACATCACCCTCGACCGGGCGGCGCTTGAGACGGCGGCGCATGTAATCCGCAATCGAAAGATCCCAGTCCCGTTCGGCCAGGCCGAGGTCGTAAATGCCGGCCAGTTCGGATATCGGCGCATCCCCACGCAAGGTGAAGCTGCCGAAAAAGCGGCGCGCTTGCGGCGCATGTTTCGTATCACCGCGAAATAGTTTGCCGAGTTCATCGCTATGATGCGCCGGTGTGATCAGATACAGCAGATCACCTACCGCGTATACGAAATGCTCTTTGGGGAAAAGCAGGTGCGCCGCTCGTGTTACGGCGATGCAGCGCAAGCCCTCAAAGCGGTGTAGCGCGTCGCCCTGGGTAGCCGCGAGACTCGATGCGGTCTGGATACGAAAAGCCAGCAATACATAACTGTGCCCGCGTTGGCCTAGAAAGCCGAAACTGGCGGTCGGGCCCGGTTCTCGGGGCACCTGTAGCTTGAGTTGGCGCGCGGTCCAGGCCAGCGAGCTGCCCTGGACGATAAGCGATACCAGTACCACCGCGAAGGTAATATCGAACAGAAACTGGGCGCCCTCGAGTTCTGCCATGAGCGGGAACAGCGACAGCACAATTGGCACGGCACCGCGCAAGCCGACCCAGGCAATGAAACCCTGTTCACGGGACGGGAAATTAAAGGGCAGAAGGCTTAACCAGACGGCCAGCGGACGGGCGACGAACATCAGAAAGGCGGCCACCAGGATCGCCGATCCGGCGTGCGCCCAGAGTTGGTGCGGATTGACCAGCAACCCGAGCACCAGAAACATGCCGGCCTGCGCGAGCCATGCCAGGCCGTCCATCACGCGGAAGACATGCTCCGACGCGTGGTTGCGCCGGTTGCCGACGATGAGGCCCACCAGATAGATGCCCAGGAAGCCGCTGCCGCCGAGTTGATTGATCGCCGTGAACGCCATCAGACCGCCGGAGGCGACCAGCAGTGCATAGAGACCTTCCACCAAGCGCATGCGCGAGGCCAGAAAAGACAGGCCATAGCCCAGCAACAGGCCGCCCGCGATACCGATACCGAACTGCGATACGATTTCGCTGGCGATGCTCGAGGCGTTGAAGCCCTTGCTCGCATCGATTGTGGCCAGCAGGAAAGTGACCATGAAAATGGCCATCGGATCGTTCGTGCCCGACTCGATTTCGAGTGTGGCACTGACACGCTGGTTGAGCGTGACGCCCGAACTGCGCAGCTGCGAGAACACGGCTGCCGCGTCGGTACTGGCTACGATCGAGCCCAGCAGCAGTCCATAGCGCCAGTCGAGGTCCAGCCACACGGCGATGAATGCGCCCGCCAGCGATGCCGATATCAGTACACCGAAGGTGGCCAGCGACAAGGCCGGCCACAGCGCAACGCGGAACGTCTGCAGGTGGGTCCGCAACCCGCCGTCGAGCAGAATGATGGCAAGGGCCAGATTGGCGATGAAAAACGCCAGCGGCACGTTGTCGAAATCGATCTGGCCAGGGCCGTCCTGGCCCGCCAGCATGCCCACTATCAGAAAGATAAGCAGCAACGGCGGCCCGAAGCGCGATAACGAACTGGCGACCACACTCAGAAAAAGTAGCAGGCCGACAAAAAAGAGAATGACGTTGGTATCGGTCATTGAATCCGAACAAGCAATCGATCGAACAGGTGTGGCTCACCAGGTAGATTCCGCGCTAACGCTGCGTTAAGGGATGGTTACGACCGGCGGGCTTCCATTACTATGCCACGGGGCGTGCATTGTTCGTGCGCGAACCGCGCCGGCGTATCGACCGAGTAACCGCCAGTTCGGGGATAGGGTGGTGACTCAGGCTGAAGTCGTTGGCGCGCCCTGATCGAGCCATTGGTGCTGGCTCACGCCACGACGCGCCAAGGCATTACAAGACGGGTTACCCGGATGCCATCCAGGCCTCGGCATCGATCTCGATAAGCGTGACACGCGGTGTTTTTACAAACGCGAGCAGCGCGGCTTCCAACGCGCCCGTATCGCCAACTGCTGCGTAGGCCGACCCGAATGCGTCGGCCAGGCTTTCGAAGTCAGGCGGCACGGGGTCGACCCCGCAACGTGCGACGCCTGCGGCATCCATCGCAGCGCGTATCTCCTCGAAGCCGACGTTGTTCCAGACGATCACCATAATGGGCGTTTGTGCGTCCACCGCGGTGGCCAGTTCGGAGAGCGTGAACATCAGGCCACCGTCGCCGACCAGCGCAACTACGGGTTGACCGGGGCAGGCACGCCGCGCACCAACGGCGGCCGGCAGCGCATAGCCGAGCGTGCCGTAACCGGTAGAGGCGTTGAACCAGCGGCGAACCCGCGGGCGTTGAACGAAATGGTTGCCCGCGTAGACCGGCGTCGTGGAATCCCCGACCAGGATGGCCTCGGGGAGAATACGGTCGATCGTGTCGTAGAAACGTACGAATGGCGCGAGGTCGGGTTTGTCTTCGAGCCCGATCGCGCGACTCAGCGCGGCGGTGGTGACGGCGCCGTGGCGCGATCGCTGTTCGATCAGCGGCGTCAGGCCGGCGATCGCGAGCGTCGCCACAGTAATGCTTCTCGGCGAGTCGGGCGTCGGCAAGACGTCGCTAGCGCGACGGGTACATCACGTCAGTCCACGCGCCGACGGCCCGTTCGTCGAGGTGAGCTGCGGCGCAATTCCGGCCACGTTGTTCGAATCGGAGATGTTCGGCTGTGTCGCGGGTGCATTCACGGGGGCGCCGGCTGACGGCCGGCCGGGCTATCTCGAACAGGCTGATGGCGGCACGCTCTTTCTCGACGAAGTCGCCGAACTGCCTTTGGCCCTGCAGCCCAAACTGCTTAGCGTGCTCCAATCCGGCGAGTTCAGTCGGTTGGGCGACGATCGCGTACGGCGTGTGGATATACGCCTTGTCGCGGCGACCAATCGGGATCTAGCGGCATCTGTCGAGCGCGGCTCGTTTCGCGCCGATCTTTTTAACCGGCTCAACGTGCCAATCACGGTTCCGCCCTTGCGCGAACGACGGGCCGAGATACCGCATCTCGTCGAAACCATTATGCGGCGTTTGGCCGATCGCCACGGCGAGCCGCCGTTGCTCCACGATCAGCACTGGGGTTATCTGATGAGACACGATTGGCCGGGCAATATTCGCGAACTCGAAAACCATCTCGAGCGCCTGTGGTTCGTCGTGCCTGAAGACCAACCGACCGAGAGCACTGCGCAAGCGGGACGCTCGCCCACGTCCGAGAGCCGGGAAGCGCCGCTCGCGAACGCGCTCGCGGCAACCGAATATCGATGTCTGGAACAGGCGCTACGACAATGTTCGACCACCTATGAGATAGCGCGCTATTTGGGTATAAGCCATATATGGATCCGCTCCGGTAAGCAACCTCGATCATCAACAGAGCAGGCGGCGTCCGTATATTCGGCCTCGGAGTTGGCACATCCTTGGGTGCCGGGCCTTGATGAGTATTCGTACGCCCGAGCGCGCAATCGACCTATCGGCCTCGCAGGCCTACGGATTAGTCGGCGTTTCAAGGGCGTCGGTTTGACCTGTTGTTCATCAGTCGCGATTGCCGACACGTGGCGGTGACCAGATTCAGGGCACCGCGTGATCGGGTGTCAGTGCATACACAGACCTTGGCTATTGCTATGTGTGGCTTTGATGTTCGTCTGTACACGCATGGCTCAGGCCGCGCGATAGCGGTCGCCGCTGTACATCAGCGCCCAGAGAATGCGGGCGTTCTTGTTCGCCAGCGCCACGGCCGCCTTGTTGCGCCCGTTGCGGGCCACGCGTTGACGTAGCCAGTCGCCACGTCGGCCCGGCAAATGC
>NZ_AFNV02000014.1 GCF_000215955.2 Salinisphaera shabanensis E1L3A | reverse complement strand
GGAGGAGCGGATCCATCTCATCCACCTACGGTGTTGGTGCCGGTTCGCCTTGGTTTCCATATGAAATCGCGCCGCGACGCCTGCTGTTTGACTAAGCGGCTATTGCCTTTGCGCGCTTCGTTTGATCGTTCGCAGCCTGAGAGCAGGGCGGCATAGGGCGCAGATTGAACGGGCTGTGCCGAGGCTTTCGGGTCAGCTGCTGGCTTCGCGTTCAGGTGCGGTTCAAGCAATTGTCATAATCATCGTTATAATGTAGCCCGCGATACGTAGCAGACTGGTTTATACCGAGGGCCGAACGGCGATTATCAAGTGATATTTAATCTGGTACTCGGTCTGGTTGCATTCGTCTTGAGCGCTGTCGCGATTCTCATATTGCGGCCGTTGTGCCACAAGATTGGCCACGTTGACCACCCGGGCGGCCGTAAAGGGCATTCCCTTGCTACGCCGCTTTGCGGCGGTGTCGCTATTGCATCCACGGTCGTGCTGCTCGGCATGGGGGCGGTGCCGTCGCGCCAGTTCGCAGGTTTCGCGTTTGGAATTACCGTGTTGCTCGTGCTGGGCGCGCTTGATGACCGAAAGCATGTGCCGGCCCCGGTGCGTCTAGCCATGCAGACACTCGCCGTTGGTGCGGGTATGTGCTTTTTGGGCGAAATATATCTACAGAATCTTGGCGCAATATTCGGCGCGGCGGATTTCGAGCTCGGTGGCCATGCCATATGGTTCACCATCTTTGCGGCGGTGGGCGTGATCAATGCCGTCAATATGGTCGACGGCATGGATGGGCTGGCCGGCGGGTTCTCCGTCATGATTGTCGGCACGATACTGGCGCTGGCCGCTGGGACGAGCGCGGTAAATGTCGTGCTGCTGTGCGTGACGCTTGGCAGTCTTCTCGGCTTTCTGGCGTTCAATTTGCGTATGCCGTGGCAAAAACATGCCCGCATCTTCCTGGGCGATGCCGGGTCGCTGGTGCTGGGATTTATTCTGACCTGGTTCGCAATCCAGGCAGCGCAAGGTCCGCAGGCGGTCATTGAGCCGATTACCGCCGTGTGGCTGTTTGGTCTGCCGCTGGCCGACACGGTCTATCTGATGGTTTCGCGGATGGTGCGTGGCAAGAGCCCGCTAGCTGCGGACAGTTACCATTTCCATCATCTGTTGCAGCGACTCGGCCTGACGCCGGGTTGGGCGTTGTATGCGTGGCTTGCGGTTGCCGGCGCGTTCATGGCCACTGGGCTCGTAACCGAAAGTCTTGGGGTCAGCGAGTCTGCCCGGTGCGTCGCATTCCTGGGCGTGTTCGCCGCTTACTGTGTAATAGCCAATCTGCTGTGGGGGCGGGTGCGCCAGCGAATGGTCAGACAGGCGGCAGCGACCTAGCCTGGCCCCGGTGCCGCAGTCGAGCCTGCCTCTTTGCCTCGGTCGCCTTGGGCCGAAAAACACCCGGCTCGGTTCTGCGCTGGCGGATCTTGTCGGGGCATCCTAAATAATTTCTTTTCGGAGTCGCGAATTTTCGGTTGCCTGCCGCTTTTCGTGCTAGATTATTGTGCGTTGGGTATCGCTGGTAACCGGCTGCCCCGGGGGACGTTTTAAGGGAGCAACGATGGCGCGTAACTATGGCGCCGAGCTTGTGGTGGATGATGGTGTCGAGGCTATTCGGCCCGGTGCCGTTTTGGCATCGCTTGCTCGCAGTTCCGGGATATTGAAGCGCGCTGCCGCGGTTCGTCGGCTGTTTCGAAGTTCCTTGGTGTTGCGCGTCGTTGCTACGCTTGAGCGCGATAAGGTCGATTACGTGCGGCCGTTTTCTCAAGTCGAAGTCTATGCCCCCGCAACTGCGGCATGCGCTGATACGGATTCTTATCCGAGGCGCACGGGTAAGTTTGCGATGCCGTTGTCAGCCTTCGCTGCGCGCGGCTTGCCGGTTGTTGAACCGGGGTTGAGCGCTTTCGTTGGCCGACGTTGTGTTGGCAAGAGTTTTTGTGAAGGAGTTCGTGCGTGAGCACTTTTCGCCTGTTGTTCGACGAAACGTGTGTCGCAACGAACCGCGCCCGGGTATGGCGGTGCACCGGCGTGGCTTTGCTGGCCGCGTTTTTGGCGGTTTTTTCCGTGAATGCGAATGCGGATGTCGATAATCAGCCAAGCGTGGCGATCTATTACGGCAATGATGTGCCGGTGGCCATGCTCGATCAGTTCGATTGGGCTGTGGTCGAGTCCGAGCACATGGGCGAGGGGCAGCTCGACGCGTTGGAGCAGTACGGCACCCAGGCGTTTGCGTATGTGAGCCTTGGCGAAGCCGAGCACTGGCGGGCTGGTGAGACGCTGCCGAACGAAGCCTTCAAAGCGCGCAACGAGGGCTGGAATAGCCAGGCCGCCGATCTCACTCGCAAGGAGTGGGGCGATTACATCATTAATAAGCGCATTCGCCCGCTATGGAGCGAAGGCTATCGCGCGGTGTTCCTCGACACGCTCGACAGCTATCGCCTGTTTGCGACCGACGACGAGTCGGTCAAGGCGCAACAGCAGGCGCTGGTCGCGCTGATCAAGCGTATCCGCACCGAGTTTCCCGGCGTCAAGCTGCTGCTCAACCGCGGTTTCGAGATCCTCGACCAGGTGCGCAGCGATATCGTCGGCGTGGCCGCCGAGTCCTTATATAAGTCGTGGGACGTGCGCACGCAGAGTTATCGGGACGTCAAGCCCGAAGATACGCAGTACGTGCTCGATCGCTTGCGCGAAGTGCGCAACGACTACGGTTTGCCGGCCATCGCAATCGACTATGTCGATCCGGCCGATCGCGACACGGCGCGCGCTACGGCTCGTCGAATCGCGGACGACGGCATCGTGCCGTGGGTGAGTAACGGCGCACTCAATCAGGTGGGCGTGGGCTCGATCGAGCCGATGCCTCGCAAGGTGCTTGTGCTGTACGACGCCTCGGAAAGCGATTACGGCGAACTGGCTTATTCGAGCGCACATCTCAATATCGCGATGCCGCTGGAATACCTAGGTTACGGCGCGGTATATAAGGACGTAGACGGGGCCTTGCCTGACGACACGCTTCGTGGCCGCTACGCCGGGGTGGTGAGCTGGTTTTTGACTGGCGTAGGAGCCCAAGCGAACTATCGTGATTGGTTGCTCAAACAGATGCGTGACGGCGTGCCGGTCGCGTTGCTTGGGGATCCGGGTATACCGGTGACCGGGGAACTGTCTGAGTTGATGGGTCTGCAGGCGGTGCCCTCGATTACGGATCAAGGCCTGGCGGTGGTCGATCACGACGATTTTCTAGGGTTTGAAGGCATGCCGGAAAAGCCGGCTATGAGCGGATCGGGCTACTCGGTGGTTGACGACAAGGTCAACGTTCACCTGAAGGTTCGCGACGGTAACGGCGCCGAGTTCGTTCCGGTTGCGACCGGCGACTGGGGTGGCGTGGCGCTTTCGCCTTGGGCCATCCAGCAGGGGTTGGCCGATCAATCCCGTTGGATTCTCGATCCCTTCAAGTTCATCAAGACCGCGCTCGCGCTGCCGGATATGCCGGTGGCTGACGCGACCACCGAGAACGGCTCGCGCTACTGGATGACCGAAGTCGACGGCGATGCCTTTAATAGCCGCGCCAGTGCGCCGGGCAGCCCGTTCAATGCGCAATTGTTGCTCGACCGTATTCTCAAGAAGTATCGCGTTCCGACCACAGTTTCGGTAATAACGGGTGAGATCGGTCCGGATGGCCTATACCCGGAACTGACCGATCAGGTCGAGCCCATTGCGCGCGAAATCTTCAAGCTACCGTGGGTCGAGATTGGTACCCATACATATAGCCATCCGTTTGAGTGGCTTGGTTTGACGGAGGGTGAGCTAACCGGTGCAGGGCGCACGGCCGCCGGCTATGCGTACAACCTGCCGCTCAAGAATTATCGCTTTGATCTGGAACGCGAAATAGCCGGCTCGACCCGCTATATCAACGATCACTTGGCGCCGCCGGGGAAGAAAGTCAAGGCAGTGCTGTGGAGCGGTAATGCCTTGCCGCCGGAGAAGGCGCTGGCTATTGCGGAGCGCATTGGCATCGCCAATATCAATGGGGCCGATACCCACGTCATGTCGGACAACCCGACGTTGACCGACGTCATGCCCATGCTGCGTCCGCTCGGTGATCATATTCAGGTGTATTCGCCTCAGACCAACGAAAACGTGTACACCAACAACATGACCGGCCCGCTTTGGGGTTATCGGCGTGTGATTGAAAGTTATAAGATCACGAACGAACCGCGCCGCCTTAAACCGATCGATATATATTTTCATTTCTATTCAGCGACCTACCCGGCGTCTCTGAAGGCGCTCAATCAGGTGTTCAGCTATGCGCTGTCGCAACAGACCGTGCCGGTGTATGCGAGCACCTATAGCCGCATCGCGCGTAACTGGTATGACGTAGGCGTCGCGCGCACGCTTGATGGCGGCTGGCAGATCACCGGTGCGACTCAGATGCGCACGGTGCGCTTGCCCGAACGACTCGGCTGGCCGGATGTGCGCACCTCACGTGGCGTAGTTGGCGTGCGCGACCTGACGCAAGGACGTTACGTGGCGTTGTCGGGCGAACCGAGGGTCAAGCTGAACCTCGCCAGTGGCGCCCCTTCCGTACCTTACGTGCACCGTTCGAACGGCCGCATCACGCAGTGGCGTCACTCCGGCGGCGACGTAACGCTGGAAATGGCGGCCGAGCACGTGCCGCTTGAGATCGAACTGGCCGGTACGGCCGGTTGTCGTGTCTCGGCAAACGGCGCTTCGCGTCGAGGCGGGGGCAATACGGTAACGCTGCGCTACACAGGCAGTACGTCGGGACCTGTAAGGATCGACTGTGGCTGAACACAAACAAGAAAAAGACCTGCCCAAACGCACCCGCTTTGTTCGGCCGCTCACGCTGCTGATCATCGCAGTGGTACTCGTGGTCGCGCTGGTGCTGCTGTTTCCGGCGCGCCGCTTTCTGTCGCTCAGCCAGGGCGACGCGGGCCGGGACGACCCGAGCAGCGTATCGATCACCTATCTCGAGGCCTTGCTGGAAGCCAACCCCGGAGACGATCAGCTGCGTTTGAAGCTGGCGCGCCAGCTCGCCGCGGCCGGCAATATCCCCAAGGCCATGGAAGTGATGCAGCCGCTGTCGGACAGCACCGACGCGAACGCTCGCTGGCTGTATCACCAGATTTCCTGGCAGGCATTCAACGGGCTCGAGGCCGACGACCCGCGTCGTGATGAGCAGCAGGGCGAACTGATCGCCCAGATGAACGCGCTTGAGCGTAACGACTCGCTCACGCCCGACCAGCTCGAAACGCTCGCCCGTCGCTGGCTGGAACTCGGGCGGCCGGCACGGGCAGCCGATCTTTACGAACGCCTGGCCGCACAGGATCCGGCACGCGCCTACGAACGCTACGGCGAGGCCGCGCGCTGGTGGCTGGCAGCTGACGCGCCCATGCGTGCTGCCCAGGCATGGCAGTCGGCGTTTGCGGCGACCGACGACGAATCCCAGCGTCGGGATGCCGCACTGGCCGCACTCGACGCCGCGCAGCAGACCAACGATGGCAGCAGCCTGCGCATGGCGGGCGAGTTCATCGATGCTTACCCGGACGATCCGACGTTCCTGGATATCGGTATCGAAATGGCGCTGGCGAACAACCGCCTGGCACAGGCCCAGATCTGGTCGCGCCGCTACGTCGAACTGCGTCCGGATGACGAAAAGGGCCTCGAGCGCAATGCCCAGATCGCACTGGCGAATAACCGGCTCGATGAGTCGCTTGCCGGCTTGCAACGTTTGGTGGAACGTAATCCCGACAATGTTGCCTTGCGGGCGCAATTGGCCCAGGTGCAGGTTTGGGCCGGCCAGCCCGCGGCAGCACTCGCCAATTACAAGTGGCTTGCTCGCCGGAGTGGCAACGACGACTACGACAATCAGATTATCGATCTTGGGGCGGGTCTCAACGATACCTCGGCGGTGCTTGGTGCACTCCAGAGAATCCAGGCGCGGCATCCGCTGAATGCGAGTCAGCGTCGTCTGTTGGTCAACGTGCTCAACAGCGAGGGTGACCCGGATCGCGCGATCGCGGTGTTGTCGAACTGGGTAGAAAGTGGCTCCCAGGATCGCGATCTTTGGGTGCGTCTGGCAACCTTGCAGGCGTACCGTGGGAATACGGACACGTCGCTTGCGACCTGGAACGACATCGCCTCCCGGTTCGGGCGACGGCTTGACGAAACCCAGGCCAGAGCACGGCTGCTGGCCGAGGACTGGCAGACGGATAAGGCGATAGCGGTCTTGCGATCGCTGCCTGACAAGCCCCCTGCGGACACGCCAGACCAGGTGTATTACTGGCAGACGCTGGGCGAACTGGCCTGGAATCAGAATCAGCCAGAGGCCGCCCGTGAGGCTTACTATCAGCTGTATCTGGCGCGCAAGCTGGATTCCAGCGGTTATATCCGACTTGTGGAAACAGCGGTCGCCACTGATCACATGGATATGGCGATGGAAGTCGCACGCAGCGACTGGCGCGAAAACAAGCATGCCGACATTATCGTGGCAATGCTCGGTGCGGCACAGCGCGAGGATCGACCAGAACTCACGCGCGAATTAATCGCGATGGCGCAAACCCGGCCGGCGTTGTTTGCGCAGTCGCCATACTACTGGCAGTACTACGGCGACTATCAGTTCGAACAACGCAAACTGGGCGAAGCACGCAGGGCCTATCTCAAAGCGCTATCACTGGCACCGAACAATACCGGTGTGCGTACGTCGTTACTGTCCACGCTCGCGCAGGGCGGTTACGACGAAGAGCTGGCGCGCTACGTCAACGAATGGTCGGACGAGGCCACGAACAGTCCGAGTATGTGGTCGGTGTTCGCCTTGGCCAATAGCGAACTGGGACAGACCAACACCGCGTTGCGGTGGTACGACCGGGCCGTGCATTACGACCCCGATAATTATTTGCTGGTGCTCGATTACGCCGATGCACTTGAGCGGGGCCGGCGGTTCGACTCGGCGCGACGCATGCGTGAGTACGCACTCATGGAGCTGCGGCCGCGCTTGCTGGCCGACTTGCAGGCACAGGGCAAGCTGACCCGTGCGCAACGTGAGCAGAATCGCCGTATTCTCGCCGTGCAGGCTGAAATGCTTGGCAATGATGGGCGCCATGCATTGCTGGGGAGCGCGCTTAACGGGCGTTCCGGCGACGATTTGACCGCGACCGATATCGAACTGTTGCTGGGTTACTATCTCAGCGAGCAGGAACCGAGCTACGCACGCTACTGGCTGCTGCAGGCGCATCGTCGTCGTGTCACGACCGAAGACTGGCAGCAGCTGGCGGTGGCCCTACAGGCCAATGATCAGGTAGCGATGCAACGCATCCTGGCGCGCTCCCGCGAGAATGCGGATATTGGTATTGCCGACCGGATTACCGCACTGCGCCAGCTCGATTTCCGCGCTCGTGCGCTCACGCTCGCCCTGGATCACGAACGCCCGAGCGAGCCGTACGTTACCGGCATCGATACGGTTCCGCGCTATGCCGCGGAGCTCTATCAGACCATGCCGCAGAACTTCGGTACCGAACTGATCGTGCGCAGCATCAGCGATCTGGAGGTCAATTCCGAAAGCGTGTTTCTGCGCTTGAGTGGCGAGAAGCTGTCCACACGGGTCGAGCTGGGTGCGCGTCAACTCTCTGCAGACGATGATTTCGTCGACATGGACGGGCTCGAGGACGAACGCTACGCAAACCTCGTGCTCAATTGGCGCGAGCGTCGTGGCACGACCACCGTGCGCGTCGGCGCGATCTCCACCGATGCTGAAAACACCACTCAGTTCGGCCTTCGGCAGGATTATCAGCTCACCGATAATGTATCGGTAGCCGGTTTCATCAACTATAACGAGCTGCCCGACGAGACCGGACAGTACCGCGTGCTCGGACTACGCGATGATCTCGGCTTCGACGTCGACTGGGTGTTGAACGCCCGCGACAGTTTGTCGCTGACCGCGACGTATTCGAAGTTCTACTCGCGCGAGGAACGCAATGATCTCGGCGACGGCTACAGTGTGGAAGCGTCGCTTGCCCATTACTTGATGGTCGGTCCGACCCATCAGGTGCAGGCACGTGTATTCGCGAGTACCGAGCAGAACTTCCTGGAGGACGATCTGCCGTCGGATATGGCCGCGCGTTTGCCCGCAGATACCGATCTCAACGATGTCGTGCCCACGCGCTATACCTTTCTGGGGGCCGGGCTTTCCTTTGCCCGCGGTATTCCGGGCGAGGAGTATCCGTTGGTGGCATCGCCGCGATATCAACTGGATATCGATGCCGGTTATGTGCTGCCGGACAACGACATTGGCATCAGTGCGAACTTTGCGATCGGCACCCGTATTCTGGGCAGTGATGAGCTGAGCCTGAATTTCGGCGTCGATCAGACAGGTAGCCAGACACAGGACAATTCCTACAGCGGCTCCATCAAATACCAATATTTCCTCGGTCGCTGATGCGCCCAATACATGAACGCTCAACACAACGTCACTCGTAGGCAGGGAGAAACCACCACCATGAAACGCTCTACTCTTATCGCAAGTCTGTTCGCGCTTGCCGTCGCCATGCTGTCCGGCTGTGCGGTCACTGATGTGCACCGCAGTCAGCAACTCGATGGCTCCGCGCGGTGGGCGTTGCTGCCGATCGCCAACTATGCGGAAACGCCGCAAGCAGGCGAGCGCGCCGAATCGATTCTGACCACGCTGCTACACCAGCGCGGCGTAAACATGCTCACGCCGGCCCCGCGTAGCGACAACGGCGGCCTGCCGGAATTCGACCAGAACGCCGCACTTGATCAGGCGCTGAGCTGGGCCCGCCGTCAGGGTTATCAGTACGGCGTGACCGGCGCGGTCGAGGAATGGCAGTACAAGACCGGCCTGGACGGCGAGCCTGCCGTGGGTATCAGTCTTCGCGTTATCGACGTGAATACCGGCGCGACGGTCTGGAGTGCCTCGGGCTCCAAGGCCGGTTGGGGTTATTCCACCGTCAGTGGTACCGCGCAGCAGCTGATGAGCAGTCTCGTCAGCGATATGCCGCTTTAAAGTTCGAAGCGCTTCGAGCCGGCACGATAGTACGAAAGGTTGCCTATGGTCACCCAAATTGAAGACGTGAACTACCAGGTGCCGCCAATTTGGGTGCGCATGCTGGAAACAGCTGTGCTTACGCTGCTGGTGCCGCTGGCCGGCTGGCTGTTCAACGCTGACGATCCGCTGTTCTACGCGAGTTCATTCGCCTGGCTCATCCTGGGCCCGCTGCTTGCGGGATTGCGCTACGGCTTCCTGTTCGGCTTTGCATCGGCGCTGCTCACGGTGGCCATCATGATGGTCGCCTCGGGTACCGGCTGGGCCGAGACGGATCTGCCGATCGAATACGCCATCGGTGTGCTGCTCACCGGCATGGTGGCCGGCGAGTTCACCGATATCTGGCGTCGGCGCATCACGCAGATGAAGATCATCAACGAATATCAGGGCACCCGCCTTGAAGAGTTCGTGCGTAATTTTCATGTGCTGCGCGTGTCGCATGACCAGCTCGCTGAGCGCCTGGCTGCCAACCCGCACAACCTGCGTGACGTTCTGTTGGCGCTTGCCGAGCGCTTCGACGTAGTCGAGCCGGGCGACGATATCCTGACCGAGCGTGCGAGTGATCTGTTGAGCTTTATTTCGCATGAGGGGCGTGTCGAACAGGGCGCGCTTTATCGTGTGGACGAACATGAACGGGTGGAGCGCGAACCGTTGGCGTTTATCGGTGGCCGGCCTTTGGATCAGGACATCGCAGGCGATCCGATGGTTCAGGCCTGCCTCGAGCAGCGCAGCATGATCAGCCTCAAGAGCGAGATGGAAGAGGAGTTGCAGAATCGCGCTCAGCCTCTGCTGGCCGTGATTCCGCTCATCGACGTCAACGACAAGATCTGGGCGATCGTGACGGTTACGGAAATGCCGTTCGTCGAGTTCGAGCGGGGCAATCTGCATCTGCTGTCGGTACTCGGCGGCAATCTCGGCGATATCATCACCGAGGCCTACGAGCGTACGCCGGCCGATGCGGAACTGGCGCGGTTCCAGTTCGAACAGCGTCTCAAGCGCTGGTCGCGTTATGCCGCACGCTACAAGTTGAATTCGTTGCTGGTCGCCTTCGAAGTGCCGAGCCACATCGGTAATGTGGGCAGCGAAACGCTGACCGATCTGATCTACGAGCAGCTTCGGGCGCTGGACTATGCGTGGACCACGAATCTCGGAAGTAACTCCCGGCTGATTTACGTGCTCATGCCGTTAACGCCTGAGCGTGGATCGGCCGCGTATCGTGAACGCATGACACTGTTGCTCAACGAGCGTTTCGGCGTCGACGTGGCCGAAAGCGGGCTGGTATTCCATCAGCGTAATGTCGACGGCAAGCAGTCGGCGGCGAATCTGGTCGCCGGTATCCGCCGTCAGGCCGAGCAACATGCGCCTGCTTAGTCTTATTCTCATCCCCATCGGGTTGCTGGTCGAGGCGCTGGCAACCTGGGCGTTCGTCATCGGCTGGCATGCCCCGGTGGGGCTGATTACGATTCTGCTGGTGCATGTCGTCGGTTGTGCTGTGCTGATCGTCGGCCTCTATCTGGCGCTGCCGCCCAATTACAAACGCCCGGTCGGCGGCGGATTCGCGTTTCTTGCGACCGCCAGTTTATTCACGCCGCCATTGGGCGCGATCGGTCTGACGATCGGCATGTTGGCGGGGCTGTACTTCGCCTACCGTGAAAAGCCCAAGGCTTGGGATGCACTGGCGATTCCCGATCTGCCGTTCCAGCCGGTCACGGTGGACCCGAACGATGTATTCATGCGTGACGGCTTGTCGTCGGTGCTCACGCATTTCGACGACCGTAACCGTCGCCAGCAGGCCATCATGGCGTGTCGCCATTTGCCGCGGCGCGAAGCGGTACCGATCTTGCGCTCGGCGCTGAGTGACTCGGCCGACGAAGTCCGATTGCTCGCCTACGCGATGCTCAATTCCATCGAGCGTGATCTCGAAAGCCAGCTCAATGAAGTGCGCGACGCCATCGCCGCGAGCGGCGATCCCGACGGCGAGCTGCACGAGGAACGTGCGCTGCTTTTCTGGGAGTTTTCCTATCTCGAGCTGGCCAAGGGGAGCGTCAAGGAATTGATGCTGACCAAGTCGCGCGACGCGATCGATACCGCCATCGAGCGGCATGATTCCGCACAGCGGTCCTTGTTACGCGCCCGAATTTGTATGGAATTACGTCACTATGACGAGGCCGAGGATGCGCTGCGCCGAGCCGAGCGCCAGGGCCTTTCGAACGACGACGTCGCACCGCGCTGGGCAGAACTCGCTTTCGTGCGCGGCGATTACCGCGACGTGGCTCCGGCATTGGAGCGCATGAGCGCCCGTGCATCAAACAACCCCGTTATGCGGCCGGTAATGGAGTACTGGTTATGAAATGGCCCACCCTGCGACCGAACGACCCGCCGGCGGACGTCACGCTGCTGCTCGAAGGCACGTATCCCATGGTGCGCGGCGGTGTTGCGAGCTGGGTCGAGCAGATGATCCGCGGTTTGCCGCATCGCCGATTCGCGATCGTTTTCATGGGCGGCAGCGAAGCCGCGTATAATGGCATTCTGTACGACAAGCCTGACAACGTCGTGCATCTGGAATGCCATTATCTGATGGATGCAGGCCAGGGCGTCGACGAGCCGCGCCAGTTCGAAGGCAACCGCAAGGCGTTCGAGGCCAGCGACGGCCTACACCAGTATTTCAAGGATCCGCGCACCTCTGACCCGAACAAGCAGCTTTGTGAAGTCGCGCAGCTGTTAGGCAAGAAGGGCGGCCTGGCACACGAGGATTTTCTCTATAGCCGTCAGGCCTGGGAACAGATCGTCGAGTATTACCGCAAATACTGCACCGATCCGTCGTTTCTAGATTACTTCTGGTCAGTCCGTAACATGCACTCGCCGCTGTTCATGCTGGCGCGTATTGCCCGTAATCTGCCGCCGACTCGTTGCCTGCATTCGATCTCGACCGGCTATGCGGGCTTTCTTGGCGCGCTCGCGCGTCATATGCACGATCTGCCGTTCATCGTTACCGAACACGGCATTTATACCAAGGAACGCCAGATTGATCTGACCGAAGCGGACTGGATCAGAACCTACGACGATGTGCTTACGCATGGCTTTCGCCACGACGTAAGTTATATCCGTCGTCTCTGGATTCGCTTCTTCGATGGGATCGGTCGTTTGACCTATGCGGCGGCGAATCCGATTACCACGCTTTATGAAGGCAATCGCGAGCGCCAGATCATCGATGGGGCGCCGGCCGAACACACCCGGGTTATCCCCAACGGCATCAATATCGCGCGCTTCTCGCCATTGCGCGAACAGACGCACCAGAATACTGCGCCGATTATCGCCCTGATCGGCCGCGTGGCGCCGATCAAGGAAATCAAGACGTTCGTACGCGCCATGCGCATCGTCGCGTCGCGCCTGCCGGGTGCCCAGGGCTGGATCGTGGGTCCCGAATCGGAAGATCCGGAATACGCACAGGAATGTCGTGATCTCGCCGCCCAGCTCGATCTCGGCGGGACAGTTCAGTTCCGTGGTTTCCAGAAGGCAGAAGACGTGTTCGCGCGTATCCGCGTGGCCACGCTGACTTCGATCAGCGAAGCGCAGCCTTTGGTCGCGCTCGAAGCCATGGCATCCGGTATCCCGGTGGTGTGTACGGACGTGGGTTCGTGCTACGAACTGGTACACGGTCATCCAAAAGAACGCGCAACGTCTCTGACCACACCCCCGGACCCGGCGCATGCGGCCGGCCGTATTGTGCCGATCGCGGATCCAGGCGAGACGGCGGCCGCCATTCTCGATCTGCTGACCGATCGCGAGGCCTGGGAGTCGGCGCGGGCCGTGGGTATCCGTCGTGTCGACGAGCATTATTCCGAGCAGCTCATGCTCGAACGTTATGAACATCTTTACGCGGAAGCGGCCGATCAGCGGGCGCGGCCGGTAGCCGCCGCAGGGGAGTAGGGCATGGCCGGTATCGGTTTCGAGCTGCGCAAGCTGCTACGCAAGGACAGTTACTTCGGTCTGCTGCGCGCGTATGGCTACGCGGGCATCATCAGCTCCGGGCCGTGGGTTCTGTCGATTCTGGTCATTATGGCGATCGGGCTGCTCACGCTCGGGCTTTTGCCGGATCGTTCGCAACAGATCTGGCAGTTTCTGGTGTCGGTCACCTATCTGGTGGCTGCTTCGCTGAGCCTGTCAGGCATCGCGCAGTTGCTGTTCACCCGCTTCGTTGCCGACCGGCTGTTCGAGAAGAAGGACGGCACGATTCTGCCGAACCTGATCGGCCTGCTCACGATGATGAACGTGCTCGCCGCCGCGATCGGTCTGACGGTGTTGATCACGCTGTTTGGTGATACGCCGCTGTTGTATCGCGTCGAGATGTTCGTCGGCTTCGTGCTGCTCACCAATATCTGGTGCATCACGGTGTTCATTACGGGCATGAAAGCCTATCGCCAGGTGCTTTGGGCGTTCTTCATCGGCTATGCGATTACCTTCATGCTTGGTATGGCGCTGCGGCGCTACGATCTTGAAGGCCTGCTTGGCGGCTTCGTGATCGGCCAGGGCATCCTGTTCTATATTCTGCTGTTCCTGGTCCTGCGTTATTACCCAGGCGACAAGATCGCAGCCTTCGATATTCGTCATGCGAAGATGACGTATCGCTCGCTTGCCTTTACCGGGCTGTTCTACAACCTCGGTATCTGGGCCGACAAGTTTCTGTTCTGGTATAACCCGGCCACTTCGGAGCAGGTCATCGGGCCGCTGCGTGCGTCGCCGATCTACGATTTTCCGATCTTTCTCGCGTATCTGTCGATCGTGCCGGGCATGGCCGTGTTCCTGATTCGCCTGGAAACCGATTTTGCCGAACGCTACGATGCCTACTACGACGCCGTACGCGGTGGCGATACGCTCGGCCATATCGAACTGCGCCTCGATCGCATGGTCGAGACCGTGCAGCAGGGTGTCTACGACATCTTCAAGATTCAGGGCATCACAGTGGTCGCGCTGTTGCTGATCGCACCATCGCTGATCGACTGGCTGGGCTTCTCACCGTACTACGTGCCGCTGTTCAATATCGATATCGTTGCCGTGGGCATGCAGGTCTTGTTCATGGCGATTCTCAACGTGATCTTCTATCTCGATAAGCTCAAGATCGCGCTGGGGCTTTGTCTGCTGTTCTTCGTCAGCAACGTGTTGCTCACCTTACTGAGCATGTACCTGGGCGCGATCTTTTACGGCTATGGCTTCGCCATCTCGCTGATGATCTCGTCGCTCGTTGGCCTGGCGTTCCTGGATCGTGAATTCCAGAAGCTGACCTACCAAACGTTCATGCTGCAGCGCCAGGGCTGACAAGCAAAGGCGAATCAACGGCATAGGCCGGCTTGGGTCTTGGGTCGCCTCGGACACGGCGGTGTCGCGCTGGGCGCGTACCGAACGCCGCGTGGCATCGGCCTGCTGGGTCTTGGCGTCGTAATAGGTCGACGGTGCGATCGGCACTATCCGGCAGATCGGCTCGACACCGTAAACCCGACGATGGTCGTCGATGAAATCGACCATCACTTGCCTCGGCGGTCGAGCTCCGCCTGGGCAAAATACGCAGAGGCCTTGCGCAGGATCTCATTGGCGCGCTTCAACTCGCGGTTCTCGCGCTCAAGCGCTTTGACGCGCTCACGTTCTTCTGTGGTCTGGCCATCGCGCAGCCCGCGATCACGCTCGGCCTGGCGTACCCAGTTACACAGCGTCTGAGCGGTGCATCCGAACTTGCCCGCAATCGAGCCGATCGCCGCCCACTGCGAGGCGTACTCGCCCTGATGATCGAAGACCATCCGAACCGCACGCTGGCGAACTTCAGGGGAATAACGTTTGCTTGCTTTCATGGCTCCAGTCTCTCAAGAGTTGGAGCCTCCGACGAACCCGGGGCGATTCAATCCCTTTCTGCAGAAGCCCTTCAGGCGAACTTTCCACCTTGGATCAGCACGCATTTGAACCGGAGGGCTTCGGGTATGGCGGGACAGGCGTGTTGGGAAAACTCGCGTGTGCCAAAACCCGCTCGGAGGCGGCTAGCTGTGTAACCCCACCAGGTTGTTCACGGACAAGCCGAGTCGGCTGACGGGTGGTTGATAATCGAGACTGGCATGCGGTCGATGCCAATTGTAGTGGTGCAGCCAGCGCGGCAGATGAGCCGCACGCTGATCTGAGTGTGGGTAAGACCGCGCGTACGCCGATTCGCGCAGTGCGGTCTGAATCAGTCGCTCGGCCTTGCCGTTGGTACGCGGCCGATAAGCCCGCGTGCGGCGGTGCCGAATACCCAGACGACGGCAAGCACGGGCGAACACCCAGGACTGATAGCAGGCGCCGTTATCGGTGAGCACGCCCCGGATAGTTACACCAGGTGGCGGTAGTACCGCACGGCCGCGATCAACGCACGCCAGGCGCTGGCGCCGCTCTCATCCGGCCTGATCGTCGCCCAGCTGATTCGGCTGTGATCATCGATGGCCACATGCACGTAGTCCCAGCCGGCGCCGCGTGAGCGGCCGGCTTGCCGATCGCCGGTCACGCGATGCCCAGGGCGCTCGAAGCGCCCCAGCTTCTTGATGTCCAGATGCAGCAGATCACCCGGCGCGTCTTGTTCGTAGCGCCGCACCGGCGGTGCCGGGTGAAGCGCCGAGAGCCGGTTCAAGCCAGCCCGGCGCAACACACGAGCCACCGTCGATACGGGCACGCCAACCGTCTCGGCGATATCTCGATAGATCCGGCGTGCTCGGCGTAATGCGATGATCCGGTCGCGCTTGGCCGAACACAGCTGATGCGGACAACGCGTCGGCCGAGAACTGCGCTCGACCAATCCCGGCCAGCCGTGCGCTTTATAACGGTGAAGCCATTTGTAGGCCGTTCGCGCGCTCACGCCAACCGCCTGTGCAGCCTCGACCGGTCGCAAGCCATCATCGACGATGCACTGGACCAAGTGGGCTCGACCGTGAACGGTCAGACGCGCATTCTTGTGCGTGTTCATCCGGGTTGCTCCTCGAAGTGACGGACTTCGAACACCCATCAGCTTCGGGACTGCGGCCCGGATGAACAACCTACTGAGAGATCACACCTAGTCCGTGATCGGCACCGTGTCTGAGTCGATATTATTCGGCGTCGCTGCGTTACAGGTCGAAGGCGCCTTGGCGGGCGGCGCCGTTGTGGTGCATTGCCAGGCCAATGCGTCTTTGTTGATCGTGGGTATCAACGTCATCGTCTTGCCATCGAGTGCGCTATCCGTCTTGAATGTGGCCGTGATAATGCCATCGGCGACTACGACATTTTCAACATAGGTGCCCGTTATGGCGCTGGCCGCCGGTATCGAGCCGACGCCGTTATCAATCCCGTCGAGGTCGTCGCGGCCCTGATAGGCATCCGCTACCGCGGTCTTCACACCACTAACCAGACTGAGCGCCTCGGAAAACTGTGCGCGGGCGACATAGTTCGAGTAGGTCGGCACCGCGATCGCCGCGAGAATGCCGATGATCGCAACCACGATCATGAGCTCGATCAGCGCGAAGCCGGACGCGCGCCGCGAAGCCTGGATCATTATTGTTCTCCTGAGAAACGCCTTTTAGGAGCGCTCGGCGAAGCACTTCTGCGAATGGATAGCCGTTACCCAAGGGGGTTATCGCGGCTGGCAACTTCTAGCGAGTGGTAATCAAATAAAAGCGGCAACAACAGCCTGGCAACCCCTGAACGCCGCTAATCAAGTCCGTCTGAGAGCAATCAAAAAATCTCCACTAAAAGGGGTCAGACACAATTAAAACACGCCGGCATTGTCGATCGGTTATTACCTGCCGTAACTATCTGCTGTGCGATCGCACCATTAACTACGGCGATTACGTGGGCGGCCGCGGCTCCCCGGCCGAGCACGCATGTCCAATGCCGCTTCGATCTGATCTCTGAACTGTTCTCCGCCGAGTGCGACGCCTTGATTCACGGTCTGTCGTATCTCCTGTACCGCCTCTTGCGTCAGCGCTTCGGTAAACAGCGCTCGGTAGCGCGCTTGCCGTTCGGCTGGCGATCCGCCGAGATCCGAGTAGAGCGGATGCGGCGTAAGCCACGCGTCTCCACGCCCTAGCGCATTGGCATGATAACTGGACCAGCGATAGTTCTCCGGCTTATCGGGCAAACTCTTGGCGCG
This sequence comes from Salinisphaera shabanensis E1L3A, assembly GCF_000215955.2. Classification (GTDB taxonomy): domain Bacteria; phylum Pseudomonadota; class Gammaproteobacteria; order Nevskiales; family Salinisphaeraceae; genus Salinisphaera; species Salinisphaera shabanensis. Next base: position 91,832 of record NZ_AFNV02000014.1, on the reverse strand, counting down.
GACCGGGTTCAATTCGATATAGCGATAACAGGTCAGTAGATACCGTTCGGCTTCAACCAGACTCGCCCTGTAGCGGCCTTCCCAGAGTGTGCCGGTCCGCTGATTTCTCCTATTGACGTATTGCACATACCGCCGACCGACTGACTGCATCATGCGTGAAACGGCATGGTCGCGACGTGGCGTGGCGAGAATATGCACGTGGTTGGTCATCAGCACGTAGGCGTGAATATCGCACCCGGCGGATTTCGACGCCTCCTTCAAACATTCGAGATAGAACAGATAATCGTCCGCCTCGAAAAAGCAGGCCTGACGATTGTTGCCACGCTGAATCACGTGTTGTGGCACATCAACGAGATTGAAGCGGGGCAGGCGGGGCATGGTTATCGGGTTGTTTGTTTTGAGTTTTGATCCTAGCAGGAAATTGTGTCTGACCCCTTTTCTCTCATCCGGGTTGCTCCTCGAACTGACGGACTTCGAACACCCATCAGCTTCGGGACTGCGGCCCGGATGAACAACCTACTGAGAGATCACACCTAGTCCGTGATCGGCACCGTGTCTGAACCGATATTATTTGGCGTCGCTTCGTTACAGGTCGAAGGCGCCTTGGCGGGCGGCGCCGTTGTGGTGCATTGCCAGGCCAATGCGTCTTTGTTGATCGTGGGTATCAACGTCATGGTCTTGCCATCGAGTGCGCTATCCGTCTTGAATGTGGCTGTGATAATGCCATCGGCGACTACGACATTCTCCACATAGGTGCCCGTTATGGCGCTGGCCGCCGGTATCGAGCCGACGCCATTATCAATCCCGTCGAGGTCGTCGCGGCTCTGATAGGCATCCGCCACCGCGGTTTTCACGCCACTAACCAGAGTGAGCGCCTCGGAAAACTGTGCGCGGGCGACATAGTTCGAGTAGGTCGGCACCGCGATCGCCGCGAGAATGCCGATGATCGCAACCACGATCATCACTTCAATCAGCGTGAAGCCGGATTGAAGCGGCGAGGGCTGGGTCATTGTGGCTCTCCCGAAAATGCCAACGACAGTCGCTCGCCATGGCACTGTTGCAAATTGGTCGCGATCACCGGAAGGTTTATCGGCGGCAAGCCCATTCTAGCGAGCCGTGCTTACAGCTAAACAATGAACGGCCGCCATAGCTAAATATCTCGATATCTCTAAAGGGGGCAGACACGATAATAGGACCTACCGATTGGCTTCGATTATGCCTTGCGTTTGCGCGGACGTCCGCGATTTCCCGGTCGGGCTCGGATGTCCAGTGCGGCTTCGATCTGATCTCTGAATTGCTCTCCACCGAGTGCGACGCCCTGATTTACGCTCTGTCGTATCTCGTGTATCGCCTCTGGCGGGAGGGGCTCGGCGAATAAAGCGCGGTAGTGTGCCTGCCGGTTGACGGGAGTCCGGCCGAGATCGGAATAGAGCGGGTGCGGCGTGAGCCACGCGTCCCCGCGCCCCAGCGCATTGGCATGGTAGCTGGACCAGCGATAGTTCTCAGGTCTGTCGGCCAAGCTCTTGGCCCGGACTGGGTTCAACTCGATGTAGCGTTGACAGGTCAATAGATATCGCTCGGCCTAAATTAGGCTGGCTTTGTAGCGGCCTTCCCATAGGGTACCGGTCCGCTGGTTTCGTTTATTGACGTACTGCACATACCGCCGACCGACGGACTGCATCATGCGGGAAACGGCATGGTGTCGTCGCGGGGTAGCGAGAATATGCACATGGTTCGTCATCAAGCCGTACGCATGAATATCGCAGCTTTCCTGATCAGCGGCAGACTTCAAGCAGTCGATATAGAACAGATAATCGTCAGGTTCGAAAAAACAGGCCTGGCGATTATTGCCGCGGTGAATCACGTGCTGCGGCACGTCGACAAGATTAAAGCGGGGCAGGCGAGGCATCGGCGGGTTCGGCGAGTGCTTGGGCTATTAAGCGGCATTCCTAGCAAAAACGTGTCTGGCCCCTTTTCTTCGCAACTCTTCCCACTAATCTGCGATGAACCAATAAAAAGCCCACCTCGGGAGGTGGGCTTGCTAGCTATTATATAATGCTTGCAGAAGGCAATTTTTTACAGCCCTGACGTACAGCTCCCCGGGAGATATTTCGCTTCCGCGTCGCTTTTGCATTCCCACGTAATGGACCCTACCTCTGACGCAGTTGCTGAACTTAAGGCTGTGAACCCCGCCCCTGTGGTTACGCCCGGCGTAAGTTGAACTTTCTTGCCTTGGATAGCTGCACTCACGTCGCTGCCGGTACCACGAAGTGTTGCCGTAATAACACCATCTGAGACAGCAACGTTATCAACGTAAGTGCCGCTAATTTGTGAAGACGGCGGGATTTGGCTGGCTGCAGAATCGGTACTGCTATCCGCCGAAGAAACCGAGCCTGTAGTGTTATAAATTTCTGCCACATCTGTTTTTACGCCGCTTGCAAGAGTCATTGCCTCAGACATCTGCGAGCGTGCGACATAATTCTGATACTGCGGGATAGCAATCGCCGCCAAGATGCCGATGATCGCGACGACGATCATCAGTTCGATGAGAGTAAAGCCTTGTTGCTTCTGCATTGGGTTCCCCCGATTGAGCGTGAATTAGGACGCCGAGTGGTGACGCACCAGTGTTATAGCACGTGGCGTGCCATCTTATAAATTCTTATTGAACGCGGGTTTGCGGTCGAAGTGACGCGAGTGGGCACATCCGAACGCGTCAGAAGGTGACGCGAAACGTCACCTATCGGCCGCGGTAGGTGATTCGGCCCTTGCTCAGGTCGTAGGGCGTGATCTGTACCGTGACGGTATCGCCCCGCAGAATACGAATATAGTGTTTACGCATCTTGCCGGAAATATGGGCAGTGACGATGTGTCCGTTTTCCAGCTTTACGCGGAAGGTGGTGTTAGGCAGCGTCTCGACGACCGTGCCCTCCATCTCGATGTGGTCTTCTTTGGCCATTGACTCCTGATCTCGATTCTGACGGTTTAACCGGTGGATTATCGGTGATTTACGGCGGCGGTTCAATCCTGTAGGCGCCGTAACCGATTATCTGCTGCCGATATGGTCCGGGTTGGCGGGGGCGTCGATATCGAAATGCCAGGCGCCGGACGGTCCGGGTTTGCTGATCGCTTGGCGTACGATCTTGAGGAACTTGCTGCGGGGGAGGTCGATCGCGCCCATGCGATAAAGGTGGTCCGAGCCGACCTGGCCGTCGAGTAGCGGGAAGCCCCAGGCATGGAGTTGGCGTGCAAGCCAGACCAGCGCGATCTTGCTGGCATCGCTCTCACGCGAAAACATCGATTCGCCGAAGAACATGCGCCCCAGCGCGACGCCATACAAACCACCGATCAGTGTGCCGTCGCGCCAGACTTCGATGGAGTGGGCGTCGCCCAGGGCATGAAGTTTGGCATAAGCCGCGCGCATTTCCGGGCCGAGCCAGGTGCCGGGATTGCCCGCGCGTGTGCCGGCACAGTTGCTGATCACGCTGTTGAAGTCTTCGTCGAGCGTGACGGCATAGTCGGCCTTGGCAAGCGTACGCCTGAGTCGGCGGGAGATGTGAACGGCGTCGGTTTCGAATACCGTGCGCGGGTCGGGGCACCACCACAGCACCGACTCGTCCGGGTTGTACCAGGGGAAGATACCTTGCGCGTAGGCGCGCCGTAGGCGTTGCGGTGACAGGTCGCCGCCCATGGCGAGCAGGCCGTTGGGTTCATCCAGCGCCAGTTCCGGGTCGGGAAAGGCACCGTCAGGCGTATTCGGGTCCAGCCAATACACGCGCAGCCCGCTCACGAGTCCGAGTGGGCGGGTTCTGCGAAATTGCTGCGTTCGCGTTGTTCGTGTTCGAACGATTTCATCATCTGAGCTTCCCGGACGCAGAAGTCGTCGATCGCCGTCGCGAGCCTCTGATCCGCTATTACGTGGTATGACCAGGTCGCCACCGGTTCGAAGCCGCGGCGAATCTTGTGCTCGCCCTGGGCGCCGGCATCGAAGCAGGCCAGGCCGTTCTGGATACAGTACTCAATACCGGCGTAATAGCAGGTCTCGAAATGAAGGCTGTGGTAGTCCGTCTCACAGCCCCAATGTCGGCCGTAAAGCGTATCGTCGCCGAGCATCATGAACGCCATCCCGACCGGTCTTTCACGATGATAGGCTACAAAAAATCGCACCCGATCGGGTATGCGCGCGCACAGTTCGTTGAAGAATGCGCGCGTCAGATAGGGTGCTTGGCCGCGAATGGCGTAGGTGCGACCGTAAAAGGCATAGAGCGTGTCCCATAGATCGTCGTCGATCTCGTCGGGCCGCAGTACGCGAACATGCACGCTTGCGTCATGCATGCGTTTGCGTTCGCGCCGGATTTCTTTACGTCGCTTTGAAGATAGCTGGCTGAGGAACGCTTCGAAATCCGTATATCCGCGGTTATACCAGCGATACTGGCAGCCGCGCCGGGCGCAAGCGCCCGTCTCACGCAGTGCGTGTGCCGCGTCATTATCTACGAACAGACTGTGCAGCGACGAAGCCCCATGCTCGCCGGGCAGGGCGGCCATAGCCTGGGCTAGCGCGCGCCGCGCTGCGGTATCGACACCGAGTATGCGGGGCCCGCAAACCGGCGTGAACGGTATGGCGTTCAACAATTTCGGGTAGTAGTCGAGCCCGACTTGCGCATAGGCGTTGGCCCAGGCGAAGTCGAAGACGAATTCACCGTAGGAATGATGCTTCTCATAGAGCGGCGCCGCAGCGACGATCTGGCCATCGTCGTTTTCCAGAAGGCAGTGGGCCGGTATCCAGCCGTTGGATTCTCCTACGCTGTTGCCAGCTTCGAGCGCGGCCAGGAAACCGTGGCGGACGAAAGGCTGACCGGTGGCGCAGAGTGCATCCCAGCTCGCGGCGGGTATGTCGAGGATGGAATCGACTTGAACGAGTCGCGCCATGGCAGCATCACATCGGAAATTATAGAAACGATTGAAGACCGTATACGCTTCAAGATGCGTATACGGTTGTCGTGGCAGCGCGTCGCAGCCGCGCGTGATCGTTCGGGTTAATTCAGCGCGTAGCGCTGCCCCACGGTATCGCGAAGCGCATACTGTACGCAGGCATCGTGTTCGAAGGCGTCGAGTTTGTCCTGTTCGTTGTCGGCCGTACCGGCCTCGCGCAAACGCCCCGCGTCGTCGAAACTCACGATCGCGCCCAGCGTTTTGACATGGATCTCGCCATTTTCGTTGGCTTTATCTTCATAGGCGACCTGAACATAGCGCAGACGTTTATCGGCGAACTGGGGCAGCTCGCGCTTGCCCTCGGCCACAGCCGCGGCTTCGTCTTCGCTGAATTCTTCGATCGCCCCATCCTGGGTGAGCAGAAAGTGATGTACGGACATGACGTACTCCGCTGGTTGATCGCGACTGAACTGAATATTGATCGCTGCTAATTAAATGGTGCACAAATCGCGCCGATTCAAGGCGCTGCGCCGATGTGTTCGAGATATGGCTCCGCTGGGATCGATGGTGTCGGGTACAATTCGCGCGATGAAGACAGGACTGTTCGATAGGCAATGCCGTGTTCGACACACGGCCGTGAAGGGCGATTGATGGCAAAGGCAGGCGCCAAACAAACCAAAGCCAGTAAAGCAGGGCCCAAGCCCAGTGCCAAGGCGCGCGAAAAAAGTGCGGAGCAGGCGCCGCCCAGTCGCTACCGTCAGCGCTTGGGGCGACTGATGCGCGAGGCCGTGCTGTTTGCGGCTGCGGCGATCACATTGTTTCTGCTCGCAGCGCTGGTGTCTTACAGCCCGCGCGATCCGGGGTGGTCCGGTCTCGGCGACGGCACGGCGATTCGCAACCTGTTTGGCGCGCCGGGGGCTTGGTTTGCCGATGTGCTGCTGAGCCTGTTTGGCTATCTCGGCTTCATCTTTCCCTGGCTCGTGCTTTACGGCGGCTGGTTGGTTTTTGCCAACAGCGAGCGTGAGCGGAGCGATGTCTTCTCACGAAGCGTGCGCGCGAGCGCGCTTTTGCTTTGGCTGGTGTCCGGCTGTGGTCTGGCCTGGCTGGCACTCGGGGATCAGAACCAGGTCATGCCGCAAGGCAGCGGCGGCATTCTGGGCGCGGCCAGTGCGGGCGCGCTCGCCAGCGTAATCAACAAACTGGGCGCAGCCTGGCTGTTGATTACCGTGTTCGTGATCACGCTGTCGGTGGGGCTGGGATTCTCCTGGCTGGTCGTGACCGAGCGCACCGGTCATTTCGTGTTGACCCTGTTACAGGGTGGGTTCACAGAAACGATCGATCGGGTGCGTGCCTGGCAGGCCAACCGCGCCGAGCGTAAGGCCGCAGCGCCACCCAAGCCCGCGCCGGCGCAGAAAAAGAAATCCCGCGTTGCCCCGACGCTCGATAATGGCGGGCCCGCGGCGGGGGCGACAGGTTCGCCGGCGGCTGGCGCATCCGCCGGTGGCAGCGGCGTACAGGTCAAAAAGCCCAGGAAATCGGTCAAGGCGAATCAGCTGGACTTGCCGATCGAAGAGCATGTGGACGTGCCGACCTACGATCCGGAGCGCGATAGTCCGATTCCGCCGACCGCGCTGCTCGATCCGGCCCGCGAGAGCAAGAACGATCAGGACGAGTCGGTGCTCCAGCGGATGTCGGAGCAGCTCGAGCAGCATCTCGCGGACTTCAATGTCCAGGGCAAGGTCGTGGCGGTGGAGCCGGGGCCGGTGATCACGCGCTTTGAGCTCGATCCCGCTCCGGGCGTCAAGGTCAGTCAGATTTCGAATCTGGCCAAGGATCTGGCGCGTGCCATGTCCACCACCAGCGTACGCGTGGTCGAGGTGATTCCCGGCAAATCCGTGGTGGGCCTGGAAATTCCCAACGCAGATCGCGAGATCGTCATGCTGCGTGAAATCCTCGAATCACCGCTCTATACTGGCAACAAGTCGCCGTTGACCATGGCACTCGGCAAGGATATCGGCGGCAACCCGGTTACCGCCGATCTCGGCAAAATGCCGCACCTGCTGGTGGCGGGCACGACGGGTTCGGGTAAGTCGGTGGCGGTCAACGCCATGATTCTGTCGATCCTGCACAAGGCCACGGCCGAGCAGGTTCGCCTGATCATGATCGACCCGAAGATGCTCGAGTTGTCGGTCTATGAGGGCATTCCGCATCTGTTGGCGCCGGTGGTGACCGACATGAAGGACGCAGCCAATGCGCTGCGCTGGTGTGTGGGCGAAATGGAGCGCCGCTACAAACTCATGGCCGCACTGGGCGTGCGTAACGTAGCCGGCTACAACACCAAGGTACGCAAGGCGATCGAAGCCGGTACGCCGATCGAGGACCCGATCCTCAAGAACGCCCAGTCAAACGATCAGGCCGAGGCGGGCGAGGAAGTGCCGACGCTCGAGCCGATGCCCGCGATCGTGATCATCGTGGACGAGCTGGCCGACATGATGATGGTGGTCGGCAAGAAGGTCGAAGAGCTGATTGCGCGTATCGCACAGAAAGCACGTGCGGCCGGCCTGCATATGATTCTGGCGACCCAGCGCCCCTCGGTCGACGTGATCACGGGGCTGATCAAGGCCAATATTCCGACACGGATCGGCTTTCAGGTGGCCTCAAAGATTGACTCGCGCACCATTCTCGATCAGCAGGGCGCGGAAAGCCTGCTCGGCCACGGCGATATGCTGTATCTACCGCCGGGGACCGGGTTTTCGACGCGTGTGCACGGCGCGTTCGTCGACGATCACGAAGTCCACAAGGTGGTGGAATATCTCAAGCAGGTGGGCGCGCCCGACTATATCGATGAAATTCTCGATGGCGGCGGCGCCGACGGCGAGGGCGGCATTGACGACGAAGAAGATGCCGAAGCCGACCCGCTCTACGATCAGGCCGTTGCGATCGTCACCAAGACCCGCAAGGCCTCGATTTCCTATGTTCAGCGGCGTCTGCGCGTCGGTTACAACCGCTCTGCTCGTCTGATCGAGCAAATGGAGAATGCCGGTATCGTCAGCGCGGCCGAGGGCAGCGGGGGACGTGAAGTGCTCGCCCCGCCGCCGCCCGAGGATTGAACTCGCGCAGCGCTGCTGCCGTTAATTCATCAAACGGGTTCGAGCCTCGAAGTTCAGGCGTGATTCATGGCTGGCGCCTAGCATGCGTCAGCGACTATCCGCCCGTTTCATCTATCAAGGAGAGCGCTGTAATGCCTCTGCGTCGAATTCTCGTAGCCTTCGTTCTGCTGTGTGCCGCCGTAACCGCCCAGGCCGATGGCGTAGGCGATCTTGAAGCGTTCTATAACAACGTCGACAGCCTGTCCGCACAGTTCGAACAAGAACAGAAAGACGACAGCGGACAAACGCTGCAACAGGCCAGCGGAACGTTTCTGCTGTCGCGCCCGGATCGCTTCCGCTGGGAATATACGGCGCCTTATCAGCAGGTGATCGTCAGCGATGGCGAAACCTTTCGCTTCTACGACGTTGATCTTGCCCAGGTGACCATCCGCAGTATCGATGCCACGTTGCAGGCCACGCCCGCGCTGTTGTTGACTGGCGGTGCGGCGCTCGAAGATGCCTTCAATATCGTATCGGCGGGCCGACGCGACGGCATGAGCTGGGTGCGCTTGACGCCGCGCGCAGACGATACCGATTTTCAGGAAGTCCGCCTCGGTCTGAAGGATCAGGTCCCGAGTGTGATGGAACTCGACGACAACCTGGGCCAGACCACGCATATCCGTTTCAGCGATATCGAGCTCAATCCGACACTCGATGAGTCCCGTTTCACGCTCGATATCCCCGACGATGTCGAAGTGGTCGACGGCCGTGGCATGAACGGGCAGGGGCGGTAATGCCCATCGTGCGCGACGATTACGCGCTGGGCCGGCTCTGGCTTGCCCTTGGGCTGCTTGGGTGCGGCGTGTTGACCTATGCCTGTCTGATGCCGCAACCGCCGCAGCCGCAAATCGAGCATTTCGACAAGTTCGAGCATTTCGCCTCGTTTGCACTGCTGTCTGGTTGGTTCGCCAATCTGCTGGCACCGCGTTATGTGCGCGTAATCATCGTGATGATTCTGTTCGGCGCATTCATCGAAGTCGCACAGTCGTTCACGCCTTATCGGAGCGCGGACATGCGGGATCTGACGGCCGATGCCTTCGGGGTTCTGTCGGGTGTCGCGCTCGCGCGCTTTGGGGCAATGCGCTGGCTGGGTTATCTTGACGCCCGTGTCGCAGCAAAAACAGATCAACCTCGATAGCCCCGTAACCAGCGCCGGTCGGCCACTGGCCGATCGTATGCGCCCGGCGCGTCTGGCCGATTATGTGGGCCAGACGCATATTCTCGGCCCGGACAAACCGTTGGCACGGGCGCTTGCGGCCGGCCGTATTCATTCGATGATCCTGTGGGGCCCGCCCGGTACCGGCAAAACCACGCTCGCGCGTCTGCTCGCCGCCGAGGTGGATATTCGTTTCGTGCAGATTTCCGCGGTGATGGCCGGCGTAAAGGATATTCGCGCCGCGGTGGCCGAAGCGCGCACCGCGCGCGAAGCCGAAGGCCGCGGTACGTTGTTGTTCGTGGATGAAGTGCACCGCTTCAACAAGGCGCAGCAGGATGGCCTTTTGCCTTATGTCGAAGACGGCACCGTCGTGCTTGTCGGCGCGACTACGGAAAATCCGTCGTTCGAAGTCAATAACGCGCTGCTTTCACGTACGCGTACCTATGTGCTGCGCGCGCTTGAGCCGGTGGTTGTTCGTGAACTGATCGATCGTGCACTTGATGACAGCGAGCATGGGCTGGGTGCGCGTGAACTGGATATGTCGGCCGAACTGCGCGACCAGCTCGCCGCGCGTGCCGATGGCGATGCGCGGCGCGCGTTGAACCTGCTCGAGCTCGCGGCGGATATCGCGGCGGGACGCGACGACGGCCGGGGCGAAATCACCCAGGCCGATCTCGACGAAGTACTGCGCGAGGGCCTGCGCCGCTTCGACAAGGGCGGCGATTATTTCTACGACCAGATGTCGGCGTTGCATAAAAGCGTGCGTGGCAGCGATCCCGATGCCACGCTCTACTGGCTTTCGCGCATGCTCGAAGCCGGCTGCGACCCGCGCTATGTGGCCCGCCGTGTCACGCGCATGGCCAGCGAAGATATCGGCAATGCAGACCCGCGTGCGCTGCGACTTACGCTGGATGCCTGGGACACCTACGAACGCTTGGGTTCACCGGAAGGCGAGCTGGCGATTGCGCAGGCGGCGGTCTATCTCGCCTGTGCGCCGAAATCGAACGCCGTCTATATGGCGTTCAACGCCGCCTGGCGAGACGCACGCGAACGGGGCACGCTGGAAGTCCCCATGCATATTCGCAATGCGCCGACAAAACTGATGAAAGACCTCGGCTATGCCGACGGCTATCGCTACGCGCATAATGAGACGGAAGGTTATGCCGCCGGCGATAGCTATCTGCCGGAGGAGCTTGCCGGCACGCGCTACTACGAGCCGGTGGCACGTGGGCTGGAAATAAAAATCGGCGAGAAACTGGCGCGTTTGCGCGAGCGCGACGTGCAGGCACGCGACCCGCGTGTAAGCCGGAGTCATCCGCAGGGCGCGCCCGGTAAACAGCGCGAATAGCCCAGCCGGCAGGCTGGGGTGTCACCGCAGGCGCCCCGGCGCAGTCTGGAAATAAACCCCGGCTTAGTACACAGGCGTATTCGCGCGTGGTTCGGCGCCGCGTTTCACCTGGCCGCTGATTACGGCAAGCGATAGGCGCTCGGAACCAGCCGAGGCGAAACGCGGTCTGCGTAACCGGTTACCGCAATACACCCGTCTAGCGGGTGTAGATGTCGTGTTCGATGATCTGCTCGGCCACATCCGCCAGGTCGGTGCCGACAATATCGGGTGTCTCACCGACCGGGTTCATGACTTCGCCATTGCGTGCGACAAACGCACCCGCGCAGCCGGCCCGTATCGCGCCGGTGATATCCCAGTCGTGAGCGGCGATCAGGCGCAGCGAGAACAGATCGCAATCGAGTGCGTTCGCCGCCACCGTGTAGGCGGTCGGATGCGGCTTGTACTTGCGGGCATGATCCACCGAAAGCACATGATCGAACAGCGGCGTGAGGCGGGCGTTCGCGAACTGATGGTCGACCGTCTTCTGCGCAGAGTTGGTTAGCGCAACCAAGCGAAAGCCGTGTTCGCGCAGCAGCGCCAGCGCGTCGCCGACTTCTGGATGGGGCGCAAGCGTACCGATGGTTTCGAAAATCCGGCTCTTGTCGGCGCTCGATATTTTGCCGTCCTCTGCCAGAGCATCGAGACAGGCGTCGGCGAGCTGGCTGAAATCGCGATATTCGCCGGTGAGCGTTGTCACCGTGGACCAGTGCAGCAGGTTGGCAAACCAGCGTTGGCGTGCATTGGCGTTTCCAAACACGGCTTCAAAAACCGGGTCCAGTGGCGACAGGTCCAGCAGCGTTTCGTTGACATCGAAGACGAGATGACGGTGTGGCATGGTAATCGTGGTGCGAAAATCCGTGTTGTCGCAATGCTACGACCGCAAAGCCGATTTTGCGATATGGTTTCGCTGAAACATGGCCTGACAATGGATTCGGCGAAACGCTGTGTTTTCGGATGACCCGGTTTGCGCCCGTACTGGGTATCTTCTGAGCGTCGAGCGGTATGGTACGCAACACAATGATCCTCGATAGATCGTAGGTATGACCTCGATATGTCGTTTATGATCACCGCATCAATCGTCGCCGACCTGTGCTGGCTACGGCGGCCAACCCCCTAGAGGTGCGATGAAAGTCTTAATTGCAGATGACCATCCGTTGTTTCGTTCCGCGCTCAGTCAGGCGGTCAAGCAATGCCTGGATTCGCCGGTGCTGGAGACCGTGGGCTCCTTCGAGGAACTCAGTGACATCTTGAAACGCACCAGCGATCTGGATTTGCTGTTGCTGGACTTGAACATGCCCGGTGCGCGCGGCTATTCTGCGCTGGTTCATGCGCGCAGTGTGGCGCCGGCACTGCCGGTGATCGTGGTATCAGCCTACGAAGACGCCGGCGTCGCCCGCGCGGCACTGGATCACGGCGCGGCCGGATTCATTCCGAAATCGGCATCGCCCGAGACGATGGCGCATGCTATCGATACCGTGCTGGCGGGCGACCGCTGGGCGCCGGAAGCGGTCGATGAAGTCGCGAATAGCGATAACGAATTCACCGATAAGCTCGCGCTGCTCACGCCGCAACAGCAACGTGTACTGGTCATGCTCACCGATGGGCTGCTCAACAAGCAGATCGCGATCGACCTGGATATTTCCGAGGCAACGGTCAAGGCGCATATCACGGCCATTCTGCGCAAGTTGGGTGTACATACGCGCACCCAGGCGGTGATTGCCGCGCGCAGTCTGGAGATCGACTGGGCCAGCTATGGCCGAAGTTCACCCGGCGCACCAAGCAACAGCGAACACTGAGTAAACGAATCAACCCCGCGCAAGCGTGGCAAGCGTAGCGCGCAGCTTGGCGGGTTCGAGCGGCTTGTAGAGTACGGTCACGCCCATTTCGCGCGCGCGGTCGACAATCGTGCGATCGCGATTGGCTGTTATCAACAAGCAGCGCAGGTTGCGAACGCGCAGTAGTTGTGCCGCAAGTGCAAGCCCGTCCGGTGTATCGTCACCCAGGTCGAAATCCAGTACGGCGATCTGAATATCGAGATCGGCGACAATGGCGGCGGCATCGGTTGCCGGCGCGGTGATGCACTCGGCGTGCCAGCGTTCAAGTAAGCCGGTGAGCGCATCAAGCGATGCCTCGTCGTCGTCTACGCACAGAATCTGGCAGCCGGTGAGTGCCTGCGCCTCGTCCACCGGCGTGAGCACGCGGGATGTCTCGCTCGTTTCGTTTCCGGCGGCGACGCGTTCGACTTCCAGACAGAACAGCGTGCCGCGCCCGAGTTCCGAGCGCACCTCGATACGATGGCCGAGCAATCGTGCCATGCGATCGGCAAGCGATAGACCGAGACCCAGCCCGCGGTCGCCCGATACGCTCGTCGACGCGCCGCGTGAAAATTCGTCGAAGATCGTGCCCAGTTGTTCATCCGGGATGCCGGGACCGGTGTCCCACACCTGGATGCGCACCGAGTCGCGGCTACGCCGAACGCCCAGCAGCACGCGGCCATGCGGTGTGTAACGCACGGCATTGGAAAGAAAATTCTGCAGAATGCGGCGCAGGAGCGCGGGGTCGGATTTGACCCAGCAACTGGATGCCACGCTATGCAGTTCGAGATCGGCATCTTGGGCTAGCACCGAAAATTCGGCGGTCAGCGGTTGGAGTACCCGAGCGAGCGGAAACGAGGTCGGGCTGACGTCCCAGGCGCCGGCATCGATCTTGGAGATATCGAGCAGCGGTTCAAGCAGTGCCTGGGCGGCTTCCAGCGAGCTTTGAATATGGGTCAGTGCTTCGCTCTGATCGGCATGCCCGCGCTCACGCGCGGTCGCCGCGAACAGACGGGCGGCATTGAGTGGCTGGAGCAGGTCGTGGCTGGCTGCCGCGAGAAAGCGGGTCTTGCTCAGATTGGCTCGTTCGGCCTCGCGTCGGGCCTGCTGGGCCGCTTGTTGTGCCGCGGCACGTTGATCGTTTTCGCGCCGTAGGCCTTCGTTGGCGCGGCTGAGGGCTGCGGTGCGTTCGGCCACGCGCGCTTCGAGCTGTTCATTGGCCCGGGTGAGCGCGGCTTCGGTGCGTTTGAAGGCAGTGATGTCGTTGAACGTGGTGACGAAACCGCCGCCCGGCATGGGGCTGCCCGTCATCTGCAGAACGGTATCGTTGTGTCGGTGGCGTTCAAAGCGGTGGGCGCGGCCTTCGCGCATATGCGCCAGGCGCTTGCGGACATGTTCTTCGACCGGGCCCGGCCCGCATTCGCCGCGCATCGCATTGAACCGAATCAGATCGGCGACCGGGCGGCCGGTACGCACCAGTCCGGGCGGGTACTCGAACAACTCCAAATACCGTGTATTCCAGGCCACGAGGCGCAGGTCCTGGTCGATCACGGAAATGCCCTGATCGATATTTTCCAGCGCGGCCTGTAGCACGCTGCGATTAAACTGTACGGCGTCGGCGGTGCGATCGATCAGACGCACCATGTCTTCGATGGCCAGATCGCGCTGGCGCAGGCCGGATGCCAACATCAGCCGCGCCGAAGCACTGCCGACAACGCCGGCCAGACGGCGTTCGGCGAACTGCAGCAGATGGGCATCGACCAACTGATTCGACCGGATCTCGCGGTCGTGATTGCCCCCGTATTCGTTGAGCGCAGCATGCGCGGCTTGAACGCCGAGAAACCGTTGCAGCAACACTTCGAGCTCGCCGACGCGGATTGCGGGCTGGCGGGGTTCCACGCGCCGTCGTTGGGCGCGCTGCAGGCCGAGATCGACGAACGCAATGGCCTGAGCGCGCTCGATAAGGCTGGTCGAGCTATTCAGTGATACGCCGGTCATTACCACGATATCGACCAGAAGAATCCAGAACACGCCGTGGGTTAGCGTATCGCCGAAATCGTAGCCGAACAGCGCCTGGGGCGTGAGCCAGCTGATATGGAACGGGCCGGTACTCACCCAGCCGGCATCGAACCAGCCGACGGCGGCCAGGTTGGGCAGCACGAGCGTATACGCCCATACACCCAATCCTGCGGCGAGTCCCGCAACCACGCCGCGGCGGCCGATGGCGCGGATATAAAGCCCACCGATGAGTGGCGGCAAGAACAGCGCGACACCCGCGAACGACAACAGGCCGATCGAGGCCAGCGCTTCCGAATTGCCGAACAAGCGATAGCAACACCAGGCCAATACGAGGATCAGAACGATCAGGGCGCGGCGGATATGCAGCAGCGCGTTGCCGATATCGCGCCGGCCGATGAACCCCAGCCGCGGAATGCGCAAAACCAGTGGAACCACCACCTCATTACAGAGCATGGTGGCCAGCGTGACGGTTGCCATGATCACCATGCTGGTGCCCGCGGACACGCCGCCAATATAGGCAGCCAGCGCCACGCCGGGCGCGTCGACGGCCAGCGGTAGCGCGAGCACGAAGCGATCCGGATTGACCTGGCCGGGCTCGAACAGGACCAGGCCTGCCGCCGCCAGCGGGATGACGAACAGCGACATCAGCAACAGATATAGCGGGAAAAGCCAGCGCGCGGTGTTCAGGTCGCGCGTTTCGGTATTTTCCACCACGCCCACATGAAACTGTCGCGGCAGGCAGAGCGCGGCGCCGACGGCAAGAACGCATGTGGTGACGAAGCGCGCGTCCAGAAGCGGCGCGTCGAACAGTTGGTTGAACTTCTCGACTTCGCCGGCTTGCGCGAACAGATCGCCCAGACCGTTGAACATGCCGTAGACCACGAACAGCCCAACGAACAGGAACGCGGCAAGTTTGACCACCGACTCGAAGGCGATCGCGAGAATCAGGCCTTGATGCGATTCGCGTGGATTGACGTGACGGGTACCGAAAAAGATGGTGAATACCGCCATCAATACCGCCACATAAAGGCCGGTATCCACCCATGGCACGTGCGGCTTCGCGTCGACGTTCGCAGCCTGCGCGCCCTGCGAGAGCGTATAGAACGACATGGTCAGCGCCTTGAGCTGCAGCGCGATATAAGGCAACACCACGAACAGCGCGATCCCGGAGACGAGCGCGGCCAGCCCCTGCGACTTGCCGTAGCGCGCGGCAATGAAATCGGCGATCGACGTCGTGTTCTGCTGCTTGGCGATCAACAGCATCTTGCGCAGGACGGGCGAGAGCACGAGCAACGCAAACATCGGCCCGACGTAGATCGGCAGATAGGTCCAGCCGCGCGTCGCCGCGCTGCCGACGTTGCCGAAAAACGTCCACGAGGTGCAGTACACCGCCAGCGACAGCGCGTAGACGACCGGACGCGGGCCGGGGCGCTTGTGGGCACGTCCGCGGCGATCGCCGAAATGGGCGATCGCGAACAGGATCCCGATATAGACGATCGAACTGGTGACCAGTATCCAGGCGCTGATGATGGCGAAATCCCCCGCGGCCGTTTGCGGCCGTTTTGTTCGATGAATAAGGCGGCGCGATGTGCTCGGGCTGCAGGTTGCGCCTGTGGCCCATATAATGCCGCGCAAATCCAATGACGACGACGTTATGCTCGATCCCCGTCTGCTCCGCAACGATCCGCAGGCTGTCGCGGCAGCGCTGAAAAAGCGCGGCTTCGACTTCGATGCCGCGGCCTATGCCGATCTCGATGCGCGCCGCAAGACGCTGCAAACGCGTACCGAAGAACTGCAGGGCGAGCGTAACCGGCGATCCAAGGCCATCGGCAAGGCCAAGGCTGCGGGAGAGGATATCGAACCGCTCAAGGCCGAAGTGGGCGATCTCGGCGATCAGCTCGATGCCGCCAAAGCCGAGTTGGACACGATTCAAGACGAACAGGACGCCATTCGCGCAGGTCTGCCGAATCTCGTCGCCGACGACGTGCCGGTCGGCGAAAGCGAGGATGACAACGTCGAGACCCGGCGCTGGGGCGAACCGCGCGCGTTCGATTTCGACGTGCGCGATCATGTCGAAATCGGTGAAGTACTCAATGGGCTGGATGCGGCGACCGCGGCCAAGCTCACCGGCGCGCGTTTTACCGTGCTTCAGGGCGGCGTGGCGCGCCTGCATCGCGCGCTGATCGCGTACATGCTGGCCACCCATACGGCCAACGGCTATACCGAGCTGAACGTGCCGTATATCGTTAATTCGAAATCGCTTTATGGCACCGGCCAGTTGCCGAAGTTCGGCGAGGATCTGTTCCGTCTCGCCGAGCCCGACGATTACTACCTGATTCCGACCGCCGAAGTGCCGATGACGAACATCGTCGCTGATGAAATCGTCGATCATGATCGGCTGCCGCTGAAGTTCGTCACCCATTCGCCATGTTTTCGCGCGGAAGCCGGCGCGGCCGGGCGCGATGTGCGCGGCATGATCCGCCAGCATCAGTTCGAAAAAGTGGAAATGGTCAACGTGGTGGCGCCGAGCGAGTCGGCGGCTGCACTTGAGGCGCTGACGGCCAGCGCCGAATCCATCCTTCAGGGGCTGGAACTGCCGTATCGGGTGGTGACGCTATGCACCGGTGATATCGGCTTCGCCGCGGCCAAGACCTACGACCTGGAAGTCTGGCTGCCGAGCCAGAACACTTATCGCGAGATTTCGTCCTGCAGCAACTGCACCGATTTCCAGGCCCGGCGCATGGGCGCGCGTTATCGCGATCCGGAAACCGGCAAGCCGGTACTGCTGCATACGCTCAATGGTTCCGGCCTGGCCATCGGCCGCACGCTGGTAGCCGTACTGGAGAACTATCAGAACGCCGACGGCAGCGTGGATATTCCCACGGCATTGCAGCCATTCATGGGTGGTATCGAGCGTCTCGAGGCATAACGCCCGACTGAAGCCGTTTGCCCAGGACGAGCCCGGCGATCGCGCCTTCGGATTTTGCTGTGGATCGGGTGGCGACATGAGGTATGTGTCGCCGCCGTCCTACAATTCAGGCAGCTCGGCCCACAGTTTCTTGACCAGTGCGTCGTAGCGCGCGCCCGGATATTCGGCGAGGGCTTCATCGATGGTTGCGCTGGTCAGGTGCGGCGCGAAGATTTCGATGAATCGTCGCATATAGCCACGCAGAAACAGATTGTGCCGAAAGCCGATATGCGTGGTACTGGCCGCAAACAGGTGGCTGGCGTCCAGGCGCACGAGATCGGCATCGGCGACCGGGTCGTAGGCCATGTTCGCGATCACGCCTACGCCCAGCCCCAGTCGGACATAGGTCTTGATTACGTCGGCGTCGACGGCCGTGAGCACGACGTTGGGGGTGCGGCCCTCGGCCTCGAACGCTGCATCGAGATGCGAGCGGCCGGTAAAACCGAAGGTGTAGGTCACGATCGGCTGCTCGGCAAGTTTGGCCAGTTCCAGACGCGGCGTATCGGCCAGCGGGTGATCGCGCGGCACGAGCACGCAGCGATTCCAGTGATAGCAGGGCAGCATCACCAGTTCGTCGAAATGTTCGAGCGCTTCGGTGGCGATAGCGAAGTCGGCGTCGCCGGCCGCGGCCCAGCCGGCGATTTGGGGCGGCGCGCCCTGGTTGAGATGCAGAGACACCTCCGGGTATTCGCGCCGAAACGCGTCGACCACCGGCGGCAGCGCATAGCGTGCCTGGGTGTGAGTGGTGGCAACACATAGAGAGCCGCGATCCGCGTCGGCAAATTCGCTGGCCGTACGCGTAATGTTTTCGACCTCGGACAGAATACGACGCGTGGTTTCGAGAATGCGCGCGCCCGCCGGGGTGATTCGATCCAGATGTTTGCCGTTCCGCTCGAACACGAGTACGCCGAGTTCTTCTTCGAGCAGGCGAATCTGCTTGCTGACGCCGGGCTGCGAGGTATGCAGGGCTTCGGCGGCTGCGGTGATATTGAGCCGTCGCTTGGCGACTTCATTGATATAAACGAGTTGGCGCAGTTTCATGGCAAGAGATGACCGCTAACGTTATGCCGAATTCTTATTAAACCATGATTATATAGTTCTATCGGATTTGACGGCCACCTGCTAGCCTGCGCGCTTTCTTGCTTTGGTCCGAGAGTAGCGCAGGCGATGATTGCGTTCAGCTTAGCCGGGTTATTGGTCGGCGTTGCCGTCGGCGTGACCGGTGTCGGCGGCGGGTCGTTGATGACGCCGCTATTGATTCTCTTGTTCGGTTTTGCCCCATCCGCGGCGGTGGGCACCGATCTTTTGTATGCCGCCGGTACCAAAGGTTTCGGCACTTGGCTCCACGGTCGTCAGCAGACTGTCGATTGGTCGGTCGTGGGTTTGATGGCCAGCGGTAGTCTGCCTGCTGCGGTGCTCACCATATTCTGGCTGCACTACGTCGGACTCGATCCGTGGGTCGAGCACCTGATGACCATTACGCTATGCGTGGCAATCATCGCGACTGCCGTACTCACCCTTGTGCGTAAACGCATCATGGCGCGCCTCGGTGAGGAGAATATGGGTGAATCGGGCCTGCCGCCGCGTCTGTTGGCGGTGCGCTCACCAATCACCGTGATCGGTGGCGTCGTGCTGGGTGTGCTGGTCACGCTGTCGTCGGTCGGTGCGGGCGTACTGGGTACGACGCTGTTGTTGTTGCTGTATCCGCGCCGCGCAGCAATCCGGATTGTGGGTACGGACATCGCTCATGCCGTGCCCCTGACCCTGGTAGCAGGGGTCGGTCATTTGAGTCTGGGCACGACCGATCTGCCGGTGCTCGGTTTCCTGTTGCTGGGC
Organism: Salinisphaera shabanensis E1L3A; assembly: GCF_000215955.2. Taxonomy (GTDB): domain Bacteria; phylum Pseudomonadota; class Gammaproteobacteria; order Nevskiales; family Salinisphaeraceae; genus Salinisphaera; species Salinisphaera shabanensis. Next base: position 72,574 of record NZ_AFNV02000014.1, on the reverse strand, counting down.
TCGCTTCCCGGTATTTATCTGGGCACGCGCCTGGGGTCACGGTTGCCGGATGGACTGTTGCGACCGATCATATCCGTTCTGTTATTGGTAATCGGCGCAAGCATGCTCTTTGATAGCGTAATGTCGCTGATCCCGCCCGGTTGAGGGCCTGCCCAGAACTTCTGCCTTGTCGAAAAGCGTTTCCACTCTACCGATTTTTGTACGCCTTGCGTCACGCCCTGTACTGGTGGTGGGCGCAGGGGATGTGGCGACTCGGCGTATCGCGAGTCTGCTGGACGTTGATGCCGATGTATCGGTGGTCGCGCCTGACGCGACAGATTCCGTACATGAATGGGCCGAAGCCGGGCGACTACGGCTGAGCCAGCGCGCGTTCGAGGATACGGATCTGAACGGGCCGGTGCTCGCTTTCGCGTGCACTGGCGACGCTCAGGTCAACGCCATGGTGGCCGAGCTTGGCCGCAGCAAGGGTGTGCTTGTCCAGCGCGCCGATGATGCCGGCGCATCTGATTTCCTCGTGCCGGCCGTCGTGCGCCGCGACGCACTCCAGATCGCGATTTCCAGCGATGGCCAGGCGCCGACGCTTGCCCGTATCCTGCGTAGTCGACTCGATGCCTGGTTACCGCGTGCCTACGGCGACCTGGCGCGTCTGGCGGGCGATTTTCGCGATCAGGTCAAGGAGACGCTGCCGCGTCAGCATCGGGCCCGTTTCTGGCTGCGTGTTCTCGATGGGCCGATCGCCGAGAAAGTCTTTACCGGCCGGCTTGCCGAAGCGCGGCGGGACATGAAGCGGGCCTTGGCGGATGACCGGCCCGATGTGCCGGTTCGTGGAGAGGTCTATCTGGTCGGGGCAGGCCCCGGCGATCCGGATCTGCTGACGTCGCGCGCGTTACGGCTCATGCAGCGTGCTGATGTCGTGCTCTACGACAGCCTCATTCCGCGTGCGATCGTAGATCTTTCCAATCCACAGGCCGAACGTATTCACGTGGGCAAGCGTGCATCGCGCCATACCTTGCCGCAGGACGACATCAACGCATTGATGGTGCGGCTTGCGGGTGAGGGCAAACGGGTACTGCGTCTCAAAGGCGGGGACCCTTTCGTATTCGGCCGCGGTGGCGAGGAAATCGCCCAGCTTGCCGAGGCCGGAGTGGCTTTTCAGGTGGTGCCGGGTATCACCGCGGCCAGCGGTTGTGCCGCTTATGCGGGTATTCCGCTGACACATCGTGACTACGCGCAGTCGGTCACGTTTGTCACCGGCCATCTCAAGCAAGGCGAACTGGAATTGCCTTGGCCCCAGTTAGCGCGCACCGGTCAGACGGTCGTATTTTTCATGGCCGTCAAGAGCTTATCGGGTATTTGTGAAGCGCTGCGCGAACATGGGCTGGCAGAAAATTGGCCGGCGGCGCTGGTTATAGAAGGTACGACCATACGCCAGCAGTTACTGGTCGGCACACTCGCTGATTTGCCGGCGCGCGTTGCCCGCGAGACAATTGAAGGGCCTGCGCTTCTTATTGTCGGCGAAGTGGTACGGCTTAACGAAACGTTGGGGTGGTTTCGTCCGAACCCAGACACCAGTGACTCAGTATAAAAAAACCCGAAGCGAAAACTTCGCTTCGGGTTCTTGGGGCGGCTTTAAGCCCCGCGATTCAATCGCTTATGCGTTATTCTTCACCCATGAATACACCGAGCAGCTGAAGCAGGCTCAGGAACAGGTTGTAGATGGTCACGAACAACGTCACGGTCGCGGTGATGTAGTTCGTTTCGCCGCCGTGCACGATTTCGCCGGTCTGGTAGACGATCAGGCCCGACATCAATAGTACGAACAGCGCAGAAACCGCCATGGACAACGCCGGGATCGAGAACACCACGGCGATGATGCTCATCACGAAGGCAACGAGAATGCCCATGAACAGCATGCCGGCCCACTGATTGAAGCGCTTGCCCGATGCCAGCGCATAGGCCGACATACCGAGAAAGATCGTGCCCGTGCCGCCCAGCGCCAGCATGACAATCTCGGTACCGTTCGAGAAATTGTTGATATAGAGATTGAGAATCGGGCCGATGGTGTAACCCATAAACCCGGTCAGGGCGAAGACGCTGACCAGCCCCATGCCGCTGTTCTTGGTTTTTTCGACTGCGAACAGCAGACCGAAATAGCCGACCAGGGTGATGATGATGCCCGGGTGCGGGGCGTTGAGCGCCATGGCCGTGCCGGCAACGACTGCAGAAAACAGCAGCGTCAGCGACAACAACATGTAGGTATTGCGCAGTACGCTATTGGTGGCTAGCGCAGTCTGCGCGCGCGAAGTTCGAAGAGTGCGTTCCGCGTTCATTTATCGATCTCGGATTGAAGATGATTGAAAGACTATCACGCTTTATTCGCAAAGAAATCTTTGCCTGAACAATGCATATAAACCGTTTTCCAAAGCGTGCGTTACTACTGATACATAGACCGTTTCAGCGTGTAAACGTTCCCGCGCTTGTAAGGCTGTGCCTGCTGGCGGGCTGGGTATTTGCCAGTGCCGCGCCGGCGTCGCCTTCAGCATGGCCTGAAGAGTTGGGTTTGCCGTTTACCGCCAGTCGAGATATACGTCTTATCGACAACGACGGATTCGTGATCGGCTACGACATGGCGCGCGCGCAAGCGGCCTGGGTGGCTTATCGTGTCGTACCGGTTGCCGACTATGTCGAACATCGGCGTCCGCCGTTCGTTGCCGATCCACGGCTGGGCGAAGAACCCGATACCGGCATTTATGCCGGGCCCCGCTACGATCGGGGCCATCTTGCGCCCAACTACGCCATGAGTCAGCTGTATGGTGAACACGCGCAGCGGCAAAGCTTTTACTACACCAATATCGTGCCGCAACGCCCGCGTCTGAATCAGCTTGTCTGGCAACGGTTGGAAGAAATAGAGATAGACGACGTGGCCACGCACAATTCGCCGCTTTGGGTAATGCTGGGCCCGATTGCTGCCGATACTACCGATAAGCCGGCCGCGTTTTTTCGGATCTGGCTGGCGCGTTCCGAGGCCGGGGATTGGCAGGCGATGGCATTTATCGTGCCGCAGTCAGTACGTGGCGATGAAGCGTTGAGCCGTTTTCTCGTATCGATTGACCGGATCGAGGCCATGACCGGACTGGATTTTCTTCCAGCGTTAGCGCAATCGCGCCAGGCGCGGCTAGAACAGGGTGTAGCGCCCAGGCGTCGGTTCGGTCTGGCAAAACTCGCGTGCAGCCCGGCAAGGTATGCGGCACGCTGGCAGGGCCGCGACGGCGCTCGGCTCGATTTCGATCGATGCGCCACGCGTTGAATTCGGGATTTTGGGGCGCGCCGAGGCGTGACGTATATGAGTAAAGCAATCGATGCCTGACACCAAAAAATGGGTCGAAGAATCGACAGAGTTCTGGCGTCGCTTGTCGATCCGGCAAGGCTTGGTCGGATCGGTCGTATTCATTCTTCTACTGTTTGGTACGGCCTGCGCGGTGAGCTTTATCGCCTTCGAGAATGTGCGTTCTGCCCGCGTGCTCTCAGGCGATGTCACTTCCGCATTGATGCGTACCGCCGAACTCGAGGAGGCGGTTACGCGTAGTCAGAGTGCGCTTCGTGCTTATGCACTGTCTGGCGATGCGCGCTTCGTGGATACGATCGATCGCATGACGGGCCAGTATCAGACGGCGCTCGAGGCCCTCTATGAGTACAGTGCGCAATCGGCTAAGCAACGTCATCGACTAGACGAGATAAAGCGGCTTCAGCGCGAATGGCAATCGAGCGTAATATTGCCGGTCATAGAGGAAGTCAAAGAGGGCAATCTTCAGCAGGCGCGAGGCGACCTCACCGGAGGCGCGGGTACGAATTTGACTGACCCTTTGCGCAAGACCCTGGATCAGTTCCGTTTTCAGGTACAGAATGAACTTGATCGCAGCGTCGCGCTGATCAATTACCGCCAGGATCGCGCTCGATGGGTATTGCTTGGCGTGCTGTTATTCGGCCTGCTGACCGGTCTTTTTACCGTCCGTGCGGTTGTACGGCGTGTTACCCGGCCCCTGGGCGCGTTGGCCAGAATGACGACACGGCTGGCGCAAGGCGAACGCGACCTGCACGTGTATTTTCGCGAGCGTAACGACGAGATTGGGCAAGTCGCCAACGCGCTCGAGAAATTTCGGCAAATTATTCTCGAGCAGGATCGTCAGGCGTGGATTCGGGATCATCGAGCGCGGCTGACCGTTGCGCTGCAAAAATGCAAAACCGAGCAGGAAGTCGGCAAACGGCTGCTCGAAGAAATCGCGCCGCTATTCGGCGTGGGGTATGCGGCGTTGTTCACCCCGGTCGCCGGTGCCGATAACGAGGATACTTTCGCGTTGGTTGCGAGTTATGGCTATTGCCGCGATGTCGCCCAGACGTTCGAAGTCGGCGAAGGCCTTGTGGGGCAGGTGCTCGCCAACGGCAAGCAGATCGTGATGAACGATGTGCCGGCGAACTATCTGACCGTACGATCGGGATTGGGCGAGGTGGTGCCCAAGGTGCTAATGATTGCGCCCGCGAAAGCCGCCGGCAGTATTCTCGGCGTGCTGGAACTGGGCATGCTGCATGAGCCGTCCGAGGCCCAGCAGGGGCTTCTGGATACGCTCTTACCCAGCGTCGGTCTCGGGTTGCTGTCGTTGGCGCGCACCCGTCGTGCAGTGGAGCTTCTCGAACAAAGCCGCGCGCAGACCGAGGCGCTCAAGGAATCCGAGCAGCGTCTGCGTGATCGTCAGGAAGAACTCAAGAATGCGAACAGCGAATTGCGTATGCAGAGCGAAGAGCTCAATGCCCAGTCCGAAGAGCTGCGTGCTTCCGAGGAAGAGCTCAAAGTGCAGTCGGATGAGCTGCAGGCGACCAACGAAGAGCTCCGTCAGCGCCAGGAGTTGATGCGCAAGCAGCAGAAGGAACTGGCACGGCTGCATGCGGAGACCAAGCGGCGCGCCGAGGCGCTGGCCCAGACCAGCCAGTACAAGTCGGATTTTCTGGCGAACATGTCGCACGAGTTGCGTACGCCGCTCAACAGCTTGCTTATTCTTTCGCGCAGCTTGGCGGACAACACCTCGGGCCATCTCGACGAGGAGGAGTCGGAAGCTGCCGCCATTATCCACGAATCCGGCACGGGGCTGCTGAGCCTGATCAACGATATCCTCGACCTGTCGAAGATCGAGGCGGGCAAAATGGTGGTGACGCCGGAGCGCACGCCGGTCGACGGTATTGTGCGTCGCATCGAACGCGACTTTGCACATGTGGCACAGCGCAAGGGCATCGCATTCGAGGTGTATGTGGGCGTCGGCGTGCCGGACACGCTGGTCACCGACCCGGGCAAGCTCGACCAGGTCATTCGCAACCTGGTGAGCAATGCGATCAAGTTTACCGAGCAGGGCACGGTGCGCGTGGAAATTGCGGCGCCGGCCGCGGACACCGTATTTCGCACGAAAGACCTGGTCGCCGAGGAAGCGCTGGCAATCCATATCATCGACGACGGGATTGGCATTCCCAAGAATCGGCTCGAGCAGATTTTCCAGGCGTTCGAGCAGGTGGATGCCGGCACCAGCCGTACCTATGGCGGCACTGGGCTCGGTCTGTCGATCTCGCGTGAGCTAGCCCGTCTGCTGGGCGGCGAAATCAGTGTGGAGAGCGAACTGGGCGAGGGCAGCCGGTTTTCCATTTATGTGCGGCGCGTACTCGATACCGACATCGAGATCTCGCCAACGGTCAGCGACAAGGCGCAGACCCGCCGGATCGACGAGGGATCGACGTTACGCGCACAGCGGCCCTCCGAGGTTGACCGCCAGGACTCGAGCGGGCGTGCGCATGTGCTGATCATCGACGATGACATGGACTTTGCCCGTATCGTGGCCAAGGCTGCGGAGGAGCGAGGTTTCGACTGTAGTACCGCGTCGAACGGGGATCGTGGCCTGGATATGGTGCGCCAGCAGCTGCCCGATGCGATCGTGCTCGATCTCGGCCTGCCGGGTATGGACGGTTGGGCCGTACTCGATCGGCTTAAGGCCAACGAGCGTACGCGAAATATACCGGTACATATCGTATCGGCAGCAGACGACAACGGACGTTCAAAGCAGGCCGGTGCTGTCGGCTATCTGAGTAAGCCGGTATCCAAGGAGGATTTGGAAACGCTATTCGCGCGGGCGGAAGTACTGAGTGGACGCCAGGCACGCCGAGTCCTCGTGGTGGATGACGACCGCGGCGCGCATACGGCGATCAATCACCTGCTGCAAACGGAAAGTGTGGATATCACGGCTGTTGTCAGCGGCGCCGAGGCAATTCAGCGCCTTGACGCCGAGGGCTTCGACTGTGTGGTCCTGGATTTGAGTCTGCCCGATATCAGTGGCTTCGACCTGCTCGAACAAATCGCCGAGCGCGATGACGCGCCTCCGGTGGTGGTCTATTCGGCGCGTGAGCTTTCCGAAGAGGAAACACGCCGCTTGCGGGCCCATACCGACAGTATCGTGATCAAAGGCTCACGTGCGCAGGAACGCCTGCTCGACGAAGTGTCCCTGTTCTTTCATCAGCTAAGCGAGCGTAGCGACACGGCAGCGGCCAAAGCCGTCGACAGCGAGACCGCGGCACGAATGGTTGTTGCGCCGAATCTTGCGGGACAAACCGCGCTACTGGTCGACGACGACATGCGCAATACCTTCGCGCTTTCGCGGGCACTGCGCGAAAAGGGCTTGAAAGTCCTCATGGCCAGCGACGGGTTCAAGGCGCTCGACCAGCTTGCGGCGAATCCGCAGGTCACGATCGTGCTCATGGATATCATGATGCCTGGTATGGACGGCTACGAAACAATCCGGCGCATTCGTGCGCAGTCTGAATACGAAACGCTGCCCATCATTGCCTTGACGGCCAAAGCCATGACCGGCGACCGCGAAAAATGTATCGAGGCCGGCGCGACCGAGTACCTGCCCAAGCCATTGGATATCCAGGCATTGCTCAAGCTCATGGCGCGGTTGCTTTAAACGATGATCAAACCCAGGGATCCCGACGCGGAAGCAGCGCTCGAAGCAGACGATATTGCACTCGAAGTGTTCATTCATGCGCTCAAGCTGCGCCATGGTTATGACTTCTCTGAATACTCGCGGGCGTCGCTCAAGCGGCGTGCGCTCGAGCTGACCCGCAAGTTCGGCGTGGAACGCCTGGGCGATCTGATCCCCAGCACCCTCTACGAACCGGCGCTGGTACGCGAAATCGTGTCGCACCTTTCGGTTCCGGTGTCGTCGCTGTTTCGGGATCCGGAAGTCTTTCTGCGGCTGCGCGAAGAAGTGTTGCCCATGCTGGCCTCCTGGCCACGGATCAATATCTGGCTGGCCGGCTGTGCCTACGGGGAAGAGGTGTATTCGCTGGCAATCATGCTTGCTGAGGCGGGCCTGACCCAGCGCTCGCAGATCTATGCGACCGACTTCAACGATTACGCCCTGGAGCGTGCGGCCGAAGGCATTTTCAACCGCCAGAATCTGCCGGAATACCGCCGCAACTATATGGAATCCGGCGGCCAGGCTCGGCTGTCGGACTACTATCACGCCCGTTATGAACTCATGCGTATGCGGCGCGAGCTGCTCGAACGGGTGGTGTTCGCGCATCACAATCTCGTCACCGACGGCGTGTTTGCCGAAGCGCATCTAATCATGTGCCGCAATGTACTCATTTACTTCACACAACCGCTCAAGGATCGCGTACTGGAACTGTTCGCGGACAGTCTGGTGCGCGGGGGCTTTCTCGTACTTGGCAACAAGGAAGCGTTGAGCGCCACCTCGCCGGTAGCGGATCGGTTCGAACTGGTCAGCGCGACGGATCGGATCTATCGGCTCAAACGTGACGGCGTATGAGCGAGTCGGGCTACGCTGCGCTGGCGATCGGTGGCTCCGCGGGTAGCCTCGAAGTGCTTTGCGGAATACTCGAAGGGTTGGTTTCGCCCACGCGGCTGGCGGTGGTCGTATGTCTGCATACGGCCAGTCGGGAAATCGGCGAGCTATGTACCGTGCTATCGCGGCATTCAGCATTACCCGTCATCGAAGCGCAGGAAAGCGCCGCGGTCGCGCCCAATCAGGTGCATGTGGCCGGCGGCGGTTATCACCTGCTCGTCGAGCGCGCGGCGACGTTCGCGCTCTGTGCCGGACCACGTATCCAGTACGCACGGCCCAGTATCGATGTACTTTTCGAATCCATGGCCGATACTTATCGAAGGCGCCTGGCGGGTATGCTGCTATCCGGCGCCAATGGGGATGGCGCGGCTGGCCTCAGGGCCATTCATCGCCTCGGCGGGTTGACGATCGTACAGAGCCCGGAGACGGCCAGTGCGCCCGAAATGCCGCAGGCCGCTTTGAAACTTTTTGCACCCGACCGGCAGAATACGCCGGATCAACTTATAGACGCCGTGCGCGGCATTTCACGGCTAGCACGGTGAACCCTGATGTCGATCGTCGATAGTCCGTCCGAGCAAGGGCCTCCGCGCATATTGGTCGTTGACGATTTGTATGCCAACCGGTTGGCAATGCGGCGTGTGCTCGCGACGCTGCAGGTGGAAGTCGTCGAGGCCGAAAGCGGTAACGAGGCACTCGCTGCATGTATCGACGCCGAGTTCGCGCTGATTCTGCTGGACGTTCAAATGCCTGGTATGGACGGCATGGAAGTCGCGGAATTCCTGCATGGAGAAGAGTCGACGCAGCATACGCCGGTTATTTTCGTAACCGCCGGCGCGACCGACGATATGGACCGGCTCAAGGGTTACGACGTCGGCGCGGTCGACTACATCACCAAGCCGCTCAATCCATCGCTGCTGTCGGCCAAGGTGCGTAATTTCATTGAGCTCTACGAAAGCCGCCGCGCGCTCAAGAAAGCGCTAGCGGAGCTGGATGAGCGCAATACCCAGCTTGAACGCGAAATAGAAGAACGTCGGCGTGCCGAAGATCGTGCCCAGCAACTGGCAACGCACGATGCGCTGACGGGTTTGCCCAATCGGCTGCTGTTTCTTGATCGGTTGGCGACAAGCATGCAGCGGGCCAAACGCAACAGCACGATCTTCGCGCTCGGTTATATGGATCTCGATGGTTTCAAGCCGGTTAACGACGAGTTCGGCCACGGCATTGGCGATATTACCTTACAGACCATCGCGGACCGGTTGCGGGAGCACACGCGAAAAACCGATACGGTTGCACGCTTTGGGGGTGACGAATTCGCGCTGATCCTCGAAAGCGTCGACAGCGAAGAGACCTGTATCGGTATTTGCGAAGAACTGCGCGCCCGGCTGAGCGCCCCGATTTCACTACCCTGTGCGGGCGGCAGCAACGGCATCACCGTGGGGGTGAGTATTGGGCTGGCGTTCTATCCGGCAAACGGCGAAAACGCCGACCGGCTGATGCATAATGCCGATCGTGCGCTCTATAGCGTCAAGCACTCGGGCAAGGGCGCGGTCCATGTGTTCAACGCGGCCGACGACGACGGCGCGCATGTGCACGGCGCGCAGGTGCATGCCAAGATGCGCTAGCGCTGGTCGTCTGCTTGGGTGTCCGAGGGCGTATCGAACGTGGCTATATGCTCGCCGTCGCCATCGGCAAGTAGCTGGTCGACGCGTAATTCGGCGTGCTTGAGCGTTTGTTGACATTCACGCGCCAGGATCACGCCCCGCTCGAATTTTGCGAGCGCCTGTTCAAGCGATACATCGCCGCTTTCGAGTGCTTCGACCAGCCCTTCGAGTTCGGTGACCGAATCCTCGAAGGCGGCAAGACGGGGCTGGGTATCGGTCTCGGCCGAGGGCGCGCTTTTTTTCGCCATGACTGTGTTTGTGTCGCGTGAACAATAGGCCGGACAGTCTAGCGACAGAAGAGCGCGGCGTCAGTGCTGGGTACGGCTCTATTGCCAGCCCAGGCGCCTTGGCTTAACGTGCCGCGCATTCGCCGACAAGCGGTTTGTGCCATTCATGGCAATACAAACCGTGGCTATTTCAAGTAAGACGAGGGCTCATGGCCAGCCGCTACGACGCTGCCGATATCGAAGTACTGTCCGGACTGGACCCGGTACGCAAACGCCCGGGCATGTTCACGGATACGGCCCGGCCGAACCATCTGGCCCAGGAAGTCATCGACAACAGTGTCGATGAGGCGCTGGCGGGCCATGCCACTGAAATCGATGTGGTCCTGCACGCCGATGGCTCCTTGTCGGTCGCGGACAATGGTCGCGGCATGCCGGTCGATGTGCACCCCGAGCAGGGCGTGCCCGGCATCGAACTGATTCTCACGCGTCTTCACGCGGGCGGGAAATTCTCCAACAAGCAGTACCAGTTTTCCGGCGGGCTGCATGGCGTAGGCGTATCGGTCGTCAATGCGCTGTCGACTTCGCTGGTAGCGCAGGTCTGGCGCGGCGGTACGCATTACGAGATGCGTTTTACCGGCGGCGAACTGGAAAGCCCGCTCACCGAAATCGGCACCTGTGCCCAAAACAAGACCGGCACCAAGCTGCATTTCGACCCCGACCAGCAGTATTTCGATAGCCCGCGCTTCGCGACCGCGCGCTTGAAGCACCTGCTGCGGGCCAAGGCGGTGCTGTGCCCGAACCTCAAGGTGCACTTCGTCGACGAAGCCGCTGAAGAGGATATCGTCTGGCAGTACGCCGACGGCCTGGCTGATTACATGGCCGACGCGCTGCAGGATATCGAATGTGTGATCACGCCGGCTTTTACCGGCGCAGAAGACGGCGGCAGCCAGACCGTCGACTGGGCACTGACCTGGCTCGCGCCCGAGCAGCCGGGTGTCGACGGCGTGGCTGAAAGCTATGTGAACCTGATTCCTACGGCGTCGGGCGGCACCCACGTAAACGGCCTGCGCAGCGGTCTGACCGAAGCCGTGCGCGAGTTCTGCGAGTTTCGTAATCTGCTGCCGCGCGGCGTGAAGATCGCGCCGGAAGATGTGTGGTCCGGCTGTACCTATGTGCTGTCGGTCAAAATGAACGAACCGCAGTTCTCTGGCCAGACCAAGGAACGCTTGTCGTCACGCGATATCAGTGGCTTCGTGTCCAACGCGGTCAAGGACGCGTTTTCGCTCTGGCTGAACCGGCATGCGGAAACCGGCGAACTGCTGGCCGCCCAGATCATTGGCAATGCCCAGGCACGGGCGCGTAGCGCCAAGAAGGTCAAGCGCAAGAGGGTGACGGCCGGGCCGGCACTACCGGGCAAGCTCACCGACTGTGTGACCGACGATCCGTCGCGTTCCGAGCTGTTTCTGGTCGAGGGCGATTCGGCCGGCGGCAGTGCCAAACAGGCACGTGATCGTAATTTCCAGGCAGTGATGCCGCTGCGCGGCAAGATACTCAATTCCTGGGAGGTCGAGCCGGCCGATATCATGGCCTCGAACGAAATCCACGATATTTCGGTCGCCTTGGGCCTCGATCCGTCCAGCGACAATTTCGACCGTCTGCGCTACCACAAGATCTGCATCCTGGCCGACGCCGATTCAGACGGTCTGCATATTGCAACGCTTTTATGCGCGCTGTTCGTCAAGCATTTTCGCCCGCTCGTCGAGCACGGGCATGTGTTCGTGGCCATGCCGCCGCTGTTTCGTATCGATGCCGGCAAGGAAGTGTTCTATGCGCTCGATCGCGATGAGCGCGATGTGATCTTGCGCCGGCTCGAAAACGAAAAGAAAAAGCGCAAGGTCAGCGTCACGCGCTTCAAGGGTCTGGGCGAGATGAGTGCGCTGCAACTGCGTGAAACCACCATGGCGCCGGATACGCGTCGCCTCGTACAGCTATCGATCGACAAAGACGGCCTGCCGGATACCGAAGTCGACGAGCTCATGGATATGCTGCTGGCCAAAAAGCGTGCCTCGGATCGGCGCAGCTGGCTGGAAGCCAAGGGCCACGAGGCCGAAGTCTAGATACGTAGAAATTAAGCCGCGCAAGGCGATGAGGCCGACCGCTGAGCCAAAGAGCAGGCGGTGTAAGGCGCGGCTCATTCCGACTGGAACGCATTTAAAAGATCATGGCGACAACCACAGAACACGAAAGCGAGCGCCAACCGCTACGCACCTTTGCCGAGAAGGCCTACCTCGATTATGCGATGTACGTCATTCTCGACCGTGCGTTGCCGCATGTCGGCGACGGCCTCAAACCGGTGCAACGCCGTATCGTCTATGCGATGTCCGAACTGGGGCTGTCCGCGGCGTCCAAGCCCAAGAAAGCCGCGCGTACGGTCGGCGACGTGATCGGCAAATTCCATCCGCATGGCGATTCCGCCTGCTACGAAGCCATGGTGATCATGGCGCAGCCGTTTTCCTATCGCTATCCGCTGATCGACGGGCATGGCAACTGGGGCACCGCAGACGATCCGAAATCGTTCGCGGCCATGCGCTATACCGAATCGCGCCTGACGGCGTACGCGGCCACGCTGCTCTCCGAGCTGGGCCAGGGCACGGTCGAGTGGCAGCCGAATTTCGATGGCACGCTCAACGAACCGGTGACCATGCCGGCGCGCTTGCCGAACGTGCTCTTGAACGGTGGGACGGGCATCGCCGTGGGCATGGCCACCGATATTCCGCCCCACAACCTGCGCGAAGTGGCCGATGCCACCGTGCATCTGCTCAACAACCCCGATGCCGATCTGGACACGCTCTGTGAATATCTGCCGGCGCCGGACTTTCCCACCGGCGCAGAAATCATCACGCCGGCCGAAGAGATTCGCGAGCTCTATGCCAAGGGCAACGGCATCGTGCGCCTGCGTGCGACCTACACCATTGAAAACGGCGAGATCGTGATCGATGCCTTGCCGTACCAGACCTCTGGCGCACGCGTGCTCGAGCAGATCGCCGGCCAGATGGCGGCCAAGAAGCTGCCGATGGTGTCGGATCTGCGCGACGAGTCCGATCACGAGAATCCGACGCGCCTGATCATCGTGCCGCGCAGCAACCGTGTCGATACCGACGCGCTCATGGCGCATCTGTTCGCCACCACCGGCCTGGAAAAGGGCATTCGCGTCAATCTGAACGTAATCGGGCTCGACGGAGCGCCTAGAGTGAAGAATCTGCGCGAGATTCTCACCGAGTGGTTGACCTATCGCCGCCAGACGGTCACGCGCCGGCTCGAACATCGTCTCGATGCCGTGCTCGACCGGTTGCATATCCTCGAAGGCCTGCTCACGGCCTACCTGAATATTGATGAAGTAATTCATATCATCCGTACCGAGGACGAACCCAAGCCGGTGATGATGGAACGCTTCGGGCTCACCGGCACGCAGACCGACGCGGTACTGGATCTGCGTCTGCGGCACCTGATGAAGCTCGAAGAGTTCAAGATTCGCGGCGAGCAGGAAGAGCTGGAAGCCGAGCGCAAGACGTTGGAAGCGATCCTCGGCTCGCGCAAGAAGCTCGACAAGCTGATCGGCGACGAGATCAAGGCCGACGCCGAGAAATACGGCGACGCGCGCCGTAGCCGCATGGTCGAACGCGATCAGGCCAAAGCACTCTCCGAGGCTGATCTGCTGCCCAGCGAGCCGATTACCGTGGTGCTGTCGCGCCAGGGCTGGATACGCGCAGCGAAAGGCCATGATGTCGATGCCGCGGGCCTGAGTTTTCGCAGCGGCGACGACTATCTCACCCACGCGGTGGGGCGGAGCAACCAGACGCTGGTGGTGCTCGATTCCACCGGGCGCAGCTACACACTCGCGGCCCACAAGCTGCCGTCGGCCCGCGGGCAGGGCGAACCACTCACCGGCAGTCTCAACCCGGCCGATGGCGCCCGCTTCGTAGGCGTCGCACTCGGCGACGAGAACACGCGCTGCGTGCTCGCCAGTACGGCGGGCAACGCGTTTGCGACAACGCTGGGCGACATCAGCAGTCGTAACAAGAGCGGTAAGGCGGCGCTGTCGGTCGGCAAGAACGCCGATGCGCTCGCGCCGGCGCCGATCGAGGGCGAGGATCCGGAAGTCTGTGTCATCACCAGCGCCGGGCAGTTGCTTTGCCTGCCGGTGGACGAGCTGCCGGCGCTTTCCAAGGGCAAGGGCAACAAGCTGATCTCGCTTAACAAGGACGAACAGGTCGTCGCGCTTGCAGCGCTGCCTGCAAGCGCGGTACTGACGATCTATAGCGGCAAGCGGCACATGACCCTCAAGGCCGGTGAGCGCGATGCGTATCGCGGCCCGCGCGCGTCACGCGGCAAACGGCTACCCCGCGGATTCACGCAAGTACAGTCGGTTTCTGTCGAACAGCGCTGAGTACGAGCGGGTAAGGGGCAGTGAACTGCAGGGTAGACACCGGGCCCTGCCTTCGCTTGTAAAAAAACGCGCCTTGGTATTGAAACCTATTCGCGGGTTCGCTATCTAAGCATTCGAATCTTGCACTCCAGGGTAGTCGATGAAACGTATCGGGCTGTTTCTGCTGACCAACATCGCCATCATGCTGGTGTTGTCGGTCATTCTTCAGCTGTTTGGCGTCACCAGTCTGCTCGCCGCCAACGGCGTGGATCTCGATATTCCGTCGCTGCTGATCTTTGCAGCGGTGTTTGGCATGGGCGGTTCGCTCATTTCGCTTGCCATGTCCAAATTCATGGCCAAGCGCATGACTGGCGCTCAGGTGATCCAGCAACCGTCGAACGCGATGGAAAGCTGGCTCGTATCGACAGTTACGAGGCAGGCGCGGCAGGCTGGTATCGGCATGCCGGAAGTTGCGATCTACGACTCGCCCGACATGAATGCGTTCGCCACCGGCATGAGTCGTAATAACGCATTGGTCGCCGTATCCACCGGTCTACTACGCCAGATGAGTCACGACGAGGCCGAGGCTGTGATCGGTCATGAAGTTACGCATGTCGCCAATGGCGATATGGTGACGCTGTCGCTCATTCAGGGCGTGGTCAACACGTTCGTCTTCTTCTTTGCCCATGTGATCGGGCATATCGTCGACCGTATGGTGCTGCGCAATGAGCGTGGCCATGGCATCGGTTACTTCATGACCGTGATCTTTGCCGAAATGGTGCTCGGTGTGCTGGCGAGTCTGATCGTGTTCTGGTTTTCGCGCCGGCGCGAGTTCGCCGCCGATGCGGGCGGCGCCCATTTGGCGGGGCGCGCCAAGATGATCGGCGCGCTGCGCCGTTTGCAGGCGGGCACGATCGCCACCGAACTGCCCGATCAGATGCAGGCGCTGGGTATTTCCGGCAAGAAAGCACTTGGCATCAAGCGCTACTTCATGACCCACCCGCCGCTTGAAGAACGCATTGCGGCTCTCGAAAGCGTTCACGCTCAGCGCGCTTGATGTACGCCGGTGCCGTCGCTAGTACGGCTCGGCGGCGGTATCGTCAGTCAATGCTTCGGTGTCGGGTTCCTGGATGAAATGGCCCTGCACGTAGTTGATACCCGCCTGCCATAGCCGGGCCATGCTGTTGGCGTCTTCGATCTGTTCGGCGATGAGCGGGATCTCGCGCTCGCGCGCGCTGGCGATGATATGGGCCAGGCGTTCGTCCTCTTCTCGGCCAAGCATCTGGCGCGCG
This sequence comes from Salinisphaera shabanensis E1L3A, assembly GCF_000215955.2. Classification (GTDB taxonomy): domain Bacteria; phylum Pseudomonadota; class Gammaproteobacteria; order Nevskiales; family Salinisphaeraceae; genus Salinisphaera; species Salinisphaera shabanensis. Next base: position 57,067 of record NZ_AFNV02000014.1, on the reverse strand, counting down.
AAATCGGGGGCGAGTTTGATGAAGTGGGCAGGCATGCGATCGAGAACCTGAACGGCCTTGGGCGTACTGCCGTAATGGGTTAGGGCCACGCGAAAGCCCGCATCCGCCAGCGACTGGGCGAGGTGGGTAGCCGGGCGGGCGTTGCTGCGGACATCGTCTTCGCGGAAGCTGAAGATGAGCGCGCTCGGCTCGACCGGACGCTGCTCGATCGCAGTCGCAAGCCAACTCGTGAAGGCCTCGCCGGCCTCGATCGTGGCCGGCGAAAGTTTTACGAACAGTATGATTTCAGTGTTCTTTGCCTTCTGCTGCCAGATCACGTCGATTGCGCGTTGTACGACCCAGCGATCGATATCGGGCATCATGTTCGCTTGCTCGGCAGCCGGCAGGAATTCGCCCGGGCGTACGAGTGCGCTGCGATCATCGACATAGCGCAGCAGCACATCGAAATACGGCTGGCTGTCGCCCGCGAGGCTGGTGACGCCCTGGTATGCGAGGCTGAATCGATCCTGGTCGAGCGCTTCGCGCAAGCGCTGGGCCCAAGCCTCGTGTGCGCCCGTGCTGGTATCGTTCGGACTATCGACGACGCATTTCTGGCAGGCATCGCCGCCTTCATCGCGCAGCTCGTATACGGTATCCATCAAGCGCTGCAAGCGCGCGTCGTTCTGGGACGAGCCGCCGGAAAGCACGCAATAGGACAGGCTCGATGACATTGTCGTGCTTTGACGATCGTCGCCGAAGACTTCGTCGGAAAGCGCGGTATGCAGGCTCTGTGCGAAATCTTCGATCTCGTTGGCCGAATGGCGTTCGATGATCATCACGTATTCGCCAGCGCCGAAACGAAATACACGGTCTTCACCGCGTATGGCTTGCAACAGATACAGCCCTACTTCCTGAAGCAATAAATCGCTTTCGGCGAGTCCGAACTGATCCTGCAGCCCCGAAATTTCATCGATAGCGATGAAGACCATGCCGAGCACATATTCCTTGGCCCGGCTTACGGTTTGGGACAACACCGAATGCAGCGCCATGCGGCCGTCGAGCGCGGGCCCGCGGGACGCGTCTCCGGCTCGGTGTTCGCTGTCCACCGATTGCAGTACGACGTTGGTGCGGCGCTCGTCGCTTTTCTCGGCAACGCCCGGGGTCAATAGTGCGCGCACGCTCTGACGATGGTTCAGATGCGTGGTTAGATCGAACACCAGCGACGCATCGGACTGCTCGGTGGTGACTTGGTCGAGCGCGCTGGAAAAACGGTCGCGGTCGTGCGGTGCGACGCGTTCGAGCAGGTCGATGCCGCGTGCGCTTTCGATATCGTTGACGCCGATCATACGGGCGAATGCCGGGCTCGGGTCAGCCACGCGCTGGCCGACGAGCGTCGCGCGCGCATCCTGTCCATGGCTGAGCAACACATCCAGGCGGCGCTGGGTCTGGTTGAGGCGCTGTGCGGCGTCCTGCAGTTCGACCCGCACGCGCCCGATATCGAGCGCCTGACGCAGGCGCAGTTCCAGCAGATCGGTTTCGGCGAGCGCCACCATGTCCCAGGCGCCGGCGGCGAACGCGTCCTCGCGTTCAAGCCCCGCGTCACCGTTGTCGAGCACGACGACGGGCGCGAGTCCGGCAAGCCCATGAACCAGCCCCAGCTCGCGGCGGGCGCGTGCGTTGTCGGTATGGCAATGCAGACCGATCACGGCAACGCCGGAGATGGCGTCCTCTTCGCCCAGTTGGCTCGGATCCTCGGAGCGAATCAGATCGACAGGATCGTCGCTGTCGTCAAGCACCTGACGAATCCGCTCGAAGACGGCCTCATCGGCCGTGATCGCCATGACCGCAAGCGTCTTGCCGACCCCGGTACCCGGCTGTGATGCCGTTGTGTGCTGGTTCAATGGTTACCCCTTCAACATCATCGCGTATCGGCCGCACTCGGCCCGGCGTCGTAGCCGAGAACCTGCTTGGCGGCATCGCCGGCGTTTTCGCGCGCCAGCCGTGGTACCAGATAGCCGGGCAGTCGCCCGGCCACGCGGCCGATGAGTATGCGTGCACGCGCCTCATCGACTTCGAAATGCGCGCTTCCGGCCACCCGGTCGAGCAGGTGCAGATAGTACGGCATCACACCCAGCGCAAAGAGCCGCTCGCTGAGTTGTATCAATGTATCGACATCATCGTTGACGTTCTTGAGCAAAACCGCTTGATTGAGCAGGGTCGCGCCAGCGGCACGCAGTTCAAGCAGCCGCTGGGCAACCGTGTCGTCGAGTTCCTGCGCGTGATTGGCATGGATGACGATCACGCATTGCTGGCGGCGTTCACGGACCCAGGCGATCAAATCCGCATCAATACGCTCGGGCAGCACCACGGCGGTACGGGTATGAATACGAATACGCGTGACGTGCTCGATTGCGTCGAGTGCGTGCCCGAGCGCATCGAGACGGTTATTACTCAGCGATAACGGGTCGCCGCCTGAGAGAATGACTTCGTTGATGCTCTTATCGGCGGCAATATGCGCGAGTGCGGCCTCGCCCTGACGGGCACCGGCATGCTGGTTTGCATAGTCGAAATGCCGCCGGAAGCAATAGCGGCAGTGCACGGCACAGGCGCCGGTGGTCACCAGCAGGGCGCGGCCATGGTATTTGTGCAGAACGCCGTCACCGAGCGCGCTCGCGTGATCGCCCACCGCGTCGATCGAAAACCCCGGCACAGGTTCGTTTTCTGCGGCTATGGGCAGAACCTGACGTAGCAGAGGGTCGTCGACATCGCCGCGGCGCATGCGTGCGATATAGCTACGCGGTACGCGCAACGGGAAACCGGTTCGTATGCCGATCAACGCATCACGCTGGGCGTCCGACAACTCGAGCAGGTCGCAAAGCGTGCCGATATCGGTCACCGCTTCACGCATGGCCTGCTGCCAGCCGTGACCGGTTTGCGATAGACTGGCGCGCTTTCGGGCAGGCGCGCGCAAGGTCTCGACTTGGGCGTGATGCATGGCGACCAGTGTAGAGCGCCACCCGCGCTGCGCCAACCGGCCGCGCCTATGAGGCGTGCGGTTTTCAACCAATCAGAAACAAGCTTTTATGGCGACCTTCAATACCAACCAGTTCAAGGGCGGGCTCAAGATCATTCTCGACGGCGACCCGTGCGCCATTGTCGAGAACGAGTTCGTGAAACCCGGCAAGGGTCAGGCGTTCAATCGCGTCAAGATTCGCAACCTGAAAACCAACCGCGTCATCGAACGGACCTTCAAGTCGGGCGATAGCGTGGAAGCCGCCGACGTCATGGACGTCGACCTGCAGTATCTCTATCACGACGGCGAGTTCTGGCACTTCATGGAGCCGAACACCTTCGAGCAGTATCAGGCCAGTGAAGCCGCGGTTGGCGATGCCACCAAGTGGCTCAAGGCCCAGGACACCTGCAGCGTGACGCTCTGGAACGGTACGCCGTTGCAGGTCGATCCGCCGAATTTCGTGACCCTGACCGTGACCGAAACCGATCCCGGCGTGCGCGGTGATACGTCGGGCGGCGGCGGCAAGCCGGCCACGCTGGAAACCGGCGCGGTGGTGCGTGTGCCCTTGTTCATCGAAGAGGGCGAAACGCTGAAGGTCGATACGCGCAAGGGCGAGTATGTCTCGCGCGCCAACGAAGGCTAAGCGTTTATCGCGCGTGGCCTAGCCTCGTAAGGTCGTGGAGATGACCGATTGGCGCCCGCGGGCCAAGCGGGCAACGCTCGAACGCCGTGCCCGGCTGCTTGGCGACATCCGCAGCTTCATGGCGCGCCGCGAAGTGCTGGAAGTGAGTACGCCGCTGATCGCCAGTGCCGCACCGGCCGAACGCGGGCTGGCCAGCATGGCGGTCGGGGTCGATGGCTATCTCGTGCCTTCGCCCGAACATGCGCTCAAACGGTTGCTCGCCGCCGACATGGGCGCGATCTATCAATTGGGGCCCGTGTTTCGCGCGGGCGAAGCCGGGCGCTGGCATAACCCCGAATTCTGGATGCTTGAGTGGTATCGGCCACAGGCGAGCATGATGGATATCGTGGCCGAGACTCGAGATCTGGTCGAAGCGGTTGCCGGCGTTGCCTGCGCACCGGTTTGCGAATACCGCGCGGTGTTTGAATCCGTGACCGGCATTGATCCGATCGAAAGCGAAGGCGCCGTCTTGGCCGACTGGGCGCGTCGACGGCAGCTCGCACCCGCGCAAGCTGCTGACGACGACGATCGCGCCTTCTGGCTCGATCTGATCATGAGTCTGGCGGTCCAACCCACGCTTGGCCGGCAAGGGCCCGTGTGCGTCGTCGATTTTCCGAATGACGATGCCGTACTCGTGGCGAGCGACTCCGAACGCGCGGGTATCGCCCGCCGCTTCGAATGGTTCTGGCAGGGCGTGGAATTGGCCAATGGCGCCGAGGAACTTACGGACGCGGCGATCGCACGCGATCGCATGCAGCGCGAGCAGCGCCTGCGCACCGAGGCCGGTGTAGCGCAAACCGGCCTGGATGAGCGCCTTTTGAATGCAATGCAGGCGGGCATGCCGGCAAGCGCCGGGGTGGCGCTCGGCGTGGACCGACTACTCGCGCTGATCTGCGGGTTCGACGGCATCGGCGACGCACTGGCTTTTGATTGGCCGCGTCGCTAGCCGCTATTTCAGGCGCCGTTGCCCAAACGTGCGATCGAATCGCCCAGCTTGACGGGCTGGCCGTTGAACAGCTCGTTTTCCCAACCCAACGCGCCTGGGCCGAATAGCAGGATTACACTGGAGCCGATCGAGAAGCGGCCCATTTCCTCGCCGCGTGCATAGTAGGCGTTCTCCAGGGTTGCATCGATGAAGCTCTCGTTGCGTGGCGTGCGTCGATGCGGCGGACAGATCTGGCCGGCCCACCGGGTATGGATGCCGCCCACGATGAAGGCGCCGACCAGGACCATGGCCATGGGCCCGACCGCGGTATCGAACATCGTGACCAGCCGCTCGTTGCGCGCGAACAGGCGCGGAATAGCGCGGACACAGCGCGGATTCACCCCGAACAGCCGGCCGGGCACATAGCGCATCTCGCGCACACAGCCGTCCAGCGGCATATGTACGCGATGATAGTTGGACGGGGCGAGATAGAAGGTCGCATAGCGTCCGCCCAGAAAAGCGGCGGACCAGGCTTCGCTGCCGCCCACGAGCGTACGCAGATCGTAGGCCATGCCCTTGGTCTGGCAGATCATGCCGCTACGGGCATCGCCAAAAGCGCCCAGCGTACCGTCGACCGGCGACACGATACGTTCGCGGTCGTCAGGCATGGGCCTCGCTTCAGGCGTCAGTGCGCGAGTGAAAAAAGCGTTGAAGCTCGAATAGGCGCTGGGGTCGGGCTGGGCCGCTTCGCTCATATCGATGCCAGGATAAAGCCGCATGAACGCGTTGATCAGACTTTGTTTCAGCCAGGGCATTCGTGCGCGCGCCAGCGCATGGGCTGCGCGCGAGATTGCGCGGGTGGGCAATAGCCACAGCATGGCGGCAAACAGGCGGTCACCCGCGCTTGCCGGGTTCGATGAAGCCATTCGGAATATCGTGAATCAGTGGATGCGCGCAGCGTAGCGTCGCTTTGCATCCGCGCAAAGTACAGATGTGGTTTATCCTTGCGCGACACGGCGCTTGGCGCCGCCACGATCGCGTATCGGTCGAATGCCCGGCAGGCCGGGTAACGGCTGTTTTCAGGCTATATACAGGCAGGTATGACCCACCACGACAACACCGACATCGCTGCCACGCTCACGCGCGTGCTGGACTATATCCGTTGGGGCGCATCGCGCTTCGCCGCGTCGGAGTTGGCGTTCGGCCACGGTAGCGACAACGCTGTGGACGAGGCCGCCCATCTGGTGCTCGACACACTGGGGCTGGATGCGACGCTGCCAGACGTCTATCTGGACAGCACGCTCACCTTTGCCGAGCGCGATGCGGTTATCGAAATTATTCATCGCCGCATCGAAACACGCCGGCCTGCGGCCTACATTACGCAGAAAGCCTGGTTCGCCGGTCTCGAATTCTTTGTCGACGAACGGGTGATCGTGCCGCGCTCGCCGATTGCGGAGCTCGTCGAAACCGAATTTCAGCCCTGGCTCGGGCATCGCGAGCCGCTTTCGATCCTCGATTTGTGTACGGGCAGCGGCGCGATCGCGATTGCCTGTGCACTGGCCTTCCCAGAAGCACGTGTTGTGGCTACTGATGCCAGTAGCGATGCGCTGGATGTCGCGCGGATCAATAGTGACAAGCACGATATCGGGCCCCAGGTGGAGTATGTGAAGGCCGATCTGTTCGATGGGCTTCCTGAACAGCGTTTCGACCTGATCGTGACCAATCCGCCGTATGTCACGCGGGATGAATGGTCGGGCCTGGCACCGGAATATCGGCACGAACCCGGTTTCGCCTTTCATGGTGACAGTGACGATCTCTCCCTGGTCGCACGGCTTTTGTTCGACGCCCGCAACTATCTCAGCGAAGATGGGCTGCTGGTGCTGGAAGTCGGTTACAGCGCCTTTGTCCTGGAGCAGACTTACCCGGACCTGCCGATAACGTGGGTGGAACTCGAGCGCGGCGGCTTGGGTGTCGGCGTTCTGGAGGCACAAGATCTCGACGCCTGGGTGGATGCACAGGCCGCGACCGCGCAGTAGTTTTTTCGACGAGCTAAGACTTATGGCAGGCAATACCTGGGGCGAACGATTCACGGTCACGACCTTTGGCGAAAGTCACGGGCCGGCGATCGGCTGCATCGTCGACGGCTGTCCACCCGGCATCGAAATCAGTGAAGACGATCTCCAGGTCGAACTGGACCGGCGCAAGCCCGGAACCTCCCGCTATGTGACGCAGCGCCGCGAAGACGATCGCGCGCGGATCGTATCCGGCGTCTTCGAAGGCAAGACCACGGGCACGCCGATCGGGCTGATCATCGAAAACACCGATCAGCGCTCGCGCGACTATTCCAAGATCAAGGACGTGTTCCGGCCCAATCACGCCGACTACGCCTATCTACAGAAATACGGCATCCGCGACTATCGCGGCGGTGGACGTTCCTCGGCACGCGAAACTGCCACGCGCGTCGCGGCCGGGGCGATAGCGCGCAAGGTGCTCGCCGAGCGTTTCGGGGTGCGTATCCAGGGGTATCTCGCGGCCATGGGGCCGCTCGAACTGGCCTGTACGGATCTCGATGCGGCCAACCACAACCCGTTCTTCTGTGCCGAGTCAGAACGTCTTGAAGAGCTGGAAAACTATATCAACGCGCTGCGAAAAGACGGCGACTCGATCGGCGCGCGGATCAACGTCATCGCCACCGGCGTGCCTCCGGGCTGGGGCGAGCCGGTATTCGACCGCCTCGACGCCGAGATCGCCAAGGCGTTGATGAGCATCAATGCCGTCAAGGGGGTGGAAATCGGCGACGGCTTTGCGGTGGTGAACCAGCGCGGCTCGCAGCATCGCGATGAAATGTCGCCGGACGGATTTGCCAGCAATCATTCCGGCGGTATTCAGGGCGGGATTTCCAGTGGCCAGACGATTCGCGCGAGCATGGCGCTCAAGCCGACGTCGAGCATCATCATTCCCGGTGACACGATCGATACCAGCGGCCAGGCCACACAGATGCGCACCACGGGCCGACACGATCCTTGTGTCGGCCTGCGGGCGACACCGATTGCCGAGGCCATGCTCGCGCTCGTGCTGCTCGATCACGCCCTGCGCCATCGCGCCCAGAATGCCGACGTGGCCAGTGGTCTGGCGCCGATCGCATCAGAACGCGCTTGAAAGGCTATGTTTGTCTGGCAACGCAATGACTAAACGGCATAATACGAACGCAACAGAACTCGCTCGGGGGATTTCGTTCCGATGACCATCAGAATCAAGACCACGGCCGCTACGGCCCTTATCGTTGCCGCACTGTCGGGCGGCGTGGCTCATGCGGATATGGATTCGGCACGCGATGCCTTGTCTCGCAACGATTATTCGAGCGCGGTACAACAACTTAACGCAGTGCTCGCCAAGACGCCGAACAACGCCGAGGCGCGTTTTCTGAAAGGGCTGGCCCTGGCGCGTAGCGGTGATACCGCTGCGGCGCTGGATGCGTTCAACGCCTTGGTTGCAGACAATCCCGAAATGGCCGAGGCCTGGAACAATCTCGGCGTGCTGCGTGCCCGCAACAACGATCTCGAAGGCGCCCAGGCGGCGCTGGAGAAAGCCGTCGAGATCAATCCGCAGCATGGTCCGGCCCAGGAGAATCTGGGCGATATCTACGTGGCGATGGCCCAGGGCGCCTATGCACGCGCGGGCGAACTGGAAAGCGACAACGCGATCGCCCGCGCGAAAAGCCAGCAGCTGGCCGAATTCATCGGCGGCGGCATGAGTGCAGGTTCGGCAAAATCCGGCAAGCCGACGCCGCCGGCCGTTCCCAACGTCACCGCACGCGCGAAGACACCGGTCGAAGTCGACACGAGCACGCCGCAATCCACGCTCCAGAGCTGGGCCAAAGTCTGGTCGGCACAAGACGTCGACGGCTATCTATCGATGTACAGCCCGGACTTCGTGCCGGACGACGGCATGAGCCGTTCGGCGTGGGCCGCGCAGCGGCGCGCTCGTGTGAGCGGTCCCGCACGTATCGACGTCACCTTGAGCGATACGCAGATCGATCGGCGCGGCGAACAGGCGCTGGTCAAGTTTACCCAGCGCTACAAGTCGAATACCTATCAGGATCGCGAGTCCAAGACATTGCTGATGCAGGAAACCGGCGACGGCTGGCAGATCCTGCGCGAGGGTGATGCAGACGCGGTGGACTTCACGGTTGCCGCCACGTCGCCGACCCAGACCGAAAGCGTGGACAGCCAGACGGTGAGCGAAGCGCCGCCGGCTGACGACGCGCCGGCGCCGAACCCGGCCGACACGGCATCCGAAGCACCGCCGGCGCAGACGGCCGGCACCGAGAATGCGAATGCGTCCGCCGGTTCCGCACCCGCGCAGATGCAGGCAGAAAGCCAGGCACAGGCGCGTCAGGCCGTCGAGCAGGCGCTTGAGGACTGGGCCGAGGCCTGGTCTTCACAGAATGTGCGTCGCTACCTGAATGCATACAGCGATAACTATCAGCCGAAGGGCGGTACCAGCCTGACCGCCTGGGCCAAGTCGCGTGATCAGGCCGTCAAGGGCCCGGCCTGGATCCGGGTCGAGATCAGCGATATCCAGGTGAGTCTGCTGGGCGACGATCGCGCACAGGCAAGCTTCAACCAGCACTACAAGTCCAGTACGTACGAAGATCGTGAACGCAAGCGCGTGACGCTGGTACGCGAGGACGGCGGCTGGCGTATCGTTCGCGAAAGCTAGGCGGGCGCTTTGGGCTCGCGAAGCGCGTCCAGCATGGTCAGCAGGGCGCGCGCCGCGTTTGACAGGCTGCGGCGCGGGTGACGTATCGCGCCCAGCCGGCGTTCGATCACAACGTCCGGTAACTCGACCCGCGTCAGTTCGGGATGTTGCATTGACGTGGGCAGCACGGTCCAGCCAATGCCCACGCCCGCGAGCATGCGCAGTGTCTCCAGATAGTGGCTGGTCATACGCGGCTCGATCTCCAGCCCGCTCTGGCCCAGCGCATCCGCAATGATGGCGTAGGTATAGCTTTCCACCGGCGGCAGAACCGCCGGGTAAGCCGCCAGATCGGCCACGTCGATCGTCCCGGCAGTGGCCAGTGCGTGATCGCGGCCCACGAAAATGCTCATGGGATCGGCCCAGATGCAGTCTTCGACGAGGCCTGGGGGCGCCGGGCTCGGCAGTGTGATCACGGCCAGTTCGCGCTCGCCGTTAAGTACACTGCGACAGGCCGCTTCCGAATCCACGAACACGATTTCCGGCGCGACTTTGGGGTAGCGCGCGATATAGGCGCGCAGTACCTCGGGCATGCGGTGGAGGCCGACGTGGTGCGATAACGCAAGGCGCAACGGTCCGCCGGTGTCGGCGTCCAGATTATCCAGCGCGCGTCGGCCGTCCTGCACCACCGCAAGCAGCTCGCGGGCATGGGGCAGGTAGGCATGCCCGGCCTCGGTGAGCGCCACGCCGCGTCCGACGCGGTCGAACAGATCGTGGCCGAGCCGTGTTTCCAGCGCGGCAAGGCGTTTGCTGATCGTCGGCTGACTCAGGTGCAGCGTTTCCGCTGCGGCTTGAAAAGAACCCCGGTCACAGACGGTAACGAAGGCCCGGATCGCTTCGGTTTGCATGCTGCATGACTATTGCCAAAAGGTAATCGATTATATCCAAAAGATTCATTTGAGTAATTCGCGCGGTGCGCTTAACCTCTGCGCCATTCCCAGATCCGGAGCGAGTCATGGCACAGACGCTTTACGAAAAACTCTACAACGAACACCTGGTTCGCGAAGAAGACGGCAACGGCCTGCTTTATATCGACCGCCACATGGTCCATGAAGTCACGTCGCCGCAGGCTTTCGAAGGTTTAGAGTTGGCCGGCCGGCCGGTCTGGCGTGTAAATGCCAATCTCGCCGTGCCCGATCACAACGTGCCCACCATCAATCGCGACGGCGGCATCGCCGACAGCATTTCACGCGCCCAGGTCGATGCTTTGCTTAAGAACTGCAACGAGCATGGCATTCGGCTGTTCGGCCTCGGCGATCCGCGTCAAGGCATCGTGCATATCATCGGACCGGAGCAGGGTGCGACCCAGCCGGGTATGACGATCGTGTGCGGTGATTCGCACACCGCGACCCACGGCGCGTTCGGTGCCTTGGCCTTTGGTATCGGCACCTCGGAAGTCGAACATGTACTGGCCACGCAGACGCTGCCGCAATCGCGCTCGAAGACCATGCTGGTGCGCGTCGATGGCCAGGTGGCGCCGGGCATTTCCGCCAAGGACATTATGCTGGCCATCATCGGCAAGATCGGCACCGCCGGTGGCACCGGCTACGTGATCGAATACGGCGGCGAAGCCGTGCGTGCCTTGTCGATGGAAGGGCGGATGACGATCTGCAATATGTCCATCGAAGCGGGCGCGCGCGCCGGCATGGTCGCCGTGGACGACACTACGATCGAATACATGCGCGGCCGGACCTATGCCCCGGAAGGCGAGCAATGGGACCGCGCCGAGAAGTACTGGCGCACGCTGGTTTCCGATGAGGGGGCCGAATACGACGAGGTCGTGGTCCTCGACGCCGCCGATATCGCACCCCAGGTCACCTGGGGCACGTCGCCGGAAATGGTGGGCCCGGTGACCGACCGTGTGCCGGCCCCGGAACATGCGGCCAACGAGAATCAGGCGGAGGGCTGGCGTGCCGCGCTCGAATACATGGATCTCACGCCGGGCGTACCGATGACCGAGATCATGCTCGACAAGATATTTCTCGGTTCCTGTACCAACGCGCGTATCGAAGACCTGCGCGTGGCGGCGGAATACCTCAAGGGCCGCAAGGTCGCCCCGAACATCGAACTGGCGATGGTGGTGCCGGGTTCCGGTTTGGTGAAGCAGCAGGCCGAAAAAGAGGGCTTGGATCAGATCTTCAAGGCCGCCGGCTTCGAGTGGCGGGATGCCGGCTGTTCCATGTGCCTGGGTATGAACGACGACAACCTGTTGCCGGGAGAGCGCTGCGCGTCGACCTCGAACCGTAACTTCGAAGGGCGCCAGGGCAAGGGTGGACGTACCCATCTGGTCAGCCCGGCGATGGCTGCTGCGGCGGCGGTCTATGGACACTTCGTTGATATCCGCGAGTTGGGCATCGCCCAGTGAGCGGCTCTGTTATGCCAAGCGGCGATACGCCGGGTGGCTGGAATGCGGCCGACTACGCGCGCGATGCGCGCTTTGTGGCCGATCTGGCGGCGCCGCTCGTCGATTTGCTCGATCCCAGGCCGGGCGAGCGAATCCTCGATCTGGGTTGTGGCGACGGCGTATTGAGCCATACGCTCGTAGAACGTGGTGCCGATGTGCTGGGCGTCGATGCCAGCCCCGATCTGGCCACGGCGGCACGCGAGCGCGGGATTCACGCCATTGTGGCCGATGGCCATGCGCTGGCTGACTGCGCTGAAATTTCGGGCCGGTTCGATGCCGTGTTTTCCAATGCGGCTCTGCACTGGATGAAACGCGATCCGCAAGTGGTGATCGATGGCGTTTATCAGCGGCTTGTGCCGGGCGGTCGTTTCGTGGCTGAATTCGGCGGCGCCGGCAATGTGGCGCCGATTCAGGACGCCCTCAGAGCGCAAGCAAAGGCGCGAGGCGTCGACCCGGATACGCTCGATCCCTGGTATTTTCCGACCGATGCCGAATATCGACAGCGCTTGGAAAACGCAGGTTTCGTTGTTGATCAGTTGGCCAGCTTCGAGCGGCCGACGGAACTGCCCGGCGACGTGAGTCAGTGGCTGACCACGCTCGCACGGCCGTTCGTGGCCGCATTCGAGCCGGGCGCCGCTCGACAGGACTATGTCGCGGCGGTACGCGATCGTCTCGTCGACTCTCTACAAGACGAGCACGGCCGCTGGATTGCGCCCTACGTGCGGCTGCGTTTCGTCGCGCATCGACCCGCCGAACGATAAGCGTCGATCCTTCCACCTTTTCAAAGTAGCGAAGATAACATCATGCAAGCATTCACTATTCACGAAGGGCTGGTCGCGCCGTTGGACCGTTCCAACGTCGATACTGACGCGATCATTCCCAAGCAATTTCTGAAATCGATCCGCCGTACCGGATTTGGCCCGCATCTGTTCGATGACTGGCGCTATCTCGATCAGGGCGGGCTGGAAACCGATGTGGCCAGCCGCCGCGAAAATCCCGATTTCGTCCTCAATCGCGAACCCTATCGTCAAGCAAGTATTTTGCTTGCACGAGAGAACTTTGGCTGCGGTTCTTCACGTGAACACGCGGTATGGGCCCTGGAAGATTTCGGCATGCGTTGCGTCATCGCGCCCAGTTTTGCTGATATTTTCTACAACAATTGCTTCAAGAACGGCGTGTTACCTATTGCTTTGGAAGAGGAAAAGGTAGACGCTTTGTTTTCGGAGGCTGAGGCTGATATCGGTATGACTGCACGCGTCGATCTTTACGAGCAAAAGATCGTCACCGCGGCCGGGCACGAGTACGCGTTCGATGTGGATGCTTATCGGCGCAAGAATATGCTTTCGGGATTGGACGATATCGGGCTGACATTGCAGCATGCCGATGAAATCCGTGCGTTCGAGGCCAGGCGCGCTCAGGAAAAGCCGTGGCTTTTCCGCGATCTGTAAGATGACGTCGGCGCCAGCCCGGCTCGCCAAGCATTCGGTAAAAGGACCAGCGAATCCATGACAGCAAGAATTCTCGTGATGCCCGGCGATGGCGTGGGCCCTGAAATATGTCGTGAAGCGGTACGCGTACTCGAGGCGCTTGCCAGCGATCATGGCCTGGATATCGAGTTGGAGGAGGCTCTGGTAGGCGGTGCTGCAATCGATGCCGAAGGCGTGCCGTTGCCCGAGTCTTCGCTGACTGCGGCACGAGCAGCCGACGCGATTCTGTTCGGCTCGATCGGCGGCCCGAAGTGGGACGATCAGCCACGCGACAATCGGCCCGAATCGGGCTTGCTGCGTTTGCGAAGCGAACTCGGGTTGTTCGCGAATCTGCGGCCGGCGATTCTGTATCCGCAGTTGGCGCATGTATCCGCGCTTAAGCGCGATATCGTGTCGGGCCTGGATATCATGATCGTGCGCGAGCTCACCGGCGGCATCTACTTCGGTAAGCCCGCCGGGCGCCATATGAATGCCAACGGCAAGCGTGAAGCGTTCAATACCATGCGCTATGACGAGGACGAGATTCGGCGTATCGGGCGCGCTGCTTTCGATATCGCGCGTGCGCGCGGCGGTCGCCTGTGCAGCGTGGATAAGGCCAACGTGCTCGATGTATCGCAGCTCTGGCGCGACGTGATGACCGAGCTGCACGCCGAGTACGAGGACATCGAGCTCACGCACATGTATGTCGATAACGCGGCGATGCAGCTGGTACGCGCACCCAAGCAGTTCGATACGCTGGTCACCGGTAATCTGTTCGGCGATGTGCTCTCGGATGCGGCGGCCATGTTGACCGGGTCCATCGGTATGCTGCCGTCGGCATCGATGGATACCAACGGCAAGGGTCTGTACGAACCCGTGCACGGCAGCGCGCCGGATATCGCGGGTCAGGGGGTAGCCAACCCGCTCGCCACCATCCTGTCGGTGGCGATGATGCTGCGCTATACGCTCGATCGCGGTGATCTGGCCGACAAGGTCGAGAATGCGGTCGGTTATGCCTTGGATAGGGGCCTGCGTACGCGCGACATCATGGACGACGAAACACAGATGGCGAGCACCCAGGAGATCGGTGGTGCGATCGTCGATATGCTACGCTGAAACGCATTCCCAGCCCGTTTAAACGGACTTGAAACAGGACCCTGGATGGCCGAGGCATACGATGTTGCCGTGGTGGGTGCCACGGGCGCCGTCGGCGAAGCCATGCTCGAGATTCTCGAGGCGCGTGACTTTCCGGTAGGTCGGATTTTTGCTCTCGCCAGCGAGCGCTCTGCCGGCAAGCGCGTGCGCTTCAAGGGCAAGAGTATTAGCGTCGGCAATCTGGCCGAATTCGATTTCGCACAGGTTCGGATTGCATTGTTCTCGGCGGGCGCTAAGGTCTCCGAGAAATTCGTTCCTCGGGCCGTCGAGGCGGGCTGTGTCGTTATCGACGATAGCGCGCATTTTCGTCAGGCCGACGACGTGCCGCTGGTGGTTCCCGAAGTCAATCCCGAGGCGATCGCCGGCTACCGCACGCGTGGCATTATCGCCAATCCGAACTGCGCGACCATTCAGATGGTAGTCGCACTCAAGCCTATCCACGATTTCGCCCATGTCGAGCGCGTCAACGTGGCGACGTATCAAGCGGTATCCGGTTCGGGCGGGGCGGCAATGCGTGAACTGGCGGACCAGAGTGCGCGTCTGCTCAGCGGCCAGGCGATCAAGCAGCCCACGGCGTACGCCAAGCAGATTGCATTCAACGCGCTCCCTCGGATCGATGCTGTGCTGGATAATGGGTATACCGGCGAAGAGATGAAGATGGTCTGGGAGACGCACAAGCTTTTCGACGACCGGGGAATTCGTATCAATCCGACTGCAGTGCACGTGCCGGTGTTCTTTGGGCATTCCGAGGCGTTGCATATCGAAACGCGCGACAAGGTGTCGGCCGAAAAAGCCAGAGAGCTATTGCAGGCGGCGCCCGGGGTGACGGTCGTCGACACGGCGGATGCCGAGGGCTATGCAACGGCGGTGACCGACGCCGCGAACCAGGACGGTGTTTTCGTGTCGCGTATCCGAGAAGATATTTCCTGTGAAAATGGTCTAAATTTCTGGGTCGTGGCCGATAACGTACGCAAGGGCGCTGCACTCAACAGTGTGCAGATCGCCGAGAAGTTGATAGAAAAATACATCTAGACATACACGACGCGACATGGCGGAAAGCCGGCATGCGCGTCGGCCGGCGCATTCGAGTTCTTCGGGAAGGCGAATGCGCGGGTCGAATCCAGGGGGATATGCAGGCGCCGTGGTCGATTCAAAATCGTATTTGAGGCGCAGGCTGCAGGGCGCAGCCGTAGCGGCCTTGTTATGTAACGCGGGCGTGGCGTCCGCGCTTGGTTTCGGTGCCATTCGTGTGCACTCCGCGCTTAACGAGCCGCTGGATGCCACGATCAATCTGGTGGCCCTCACGCCTGCGGAGAAGACCGCGCTACAGGTCGATATGGCCAGCGTGGATATGTTTCGGCGCTTCGGAATCGAGCGTACGGCCCTGGCGGATCGAATCCGCATCGTGGCCAGTCCGGGCAACGAATCCAGCCAGGTATTACTGCGTTTGACCACCGACGCGCCGGTGCGTGAACCGTTCCTGCGTTTTCTTATCGAAGCCGATACTGGTAGCGGCCGCGCGCTGCGCGAATATACGGTCTTGCTTGATCCGCCCGGACGGGCGCCGGCTACGCCGCGGCCGCGAACGCGCCGGCGGCGGTGGCACAGCCGTCTTCGGCCGCGCGCGAGCGTTCTCCCAGTAACGCCAGCCCCGCGCAAACGACATCGCCAGCCCCCAGCCGTCGAGATGAGCCGCGTACCGATCGTTATGGCCCGGTACAGGCCGGTGAAACGCTTTCGCGCATTGCCGCGGGACTACGACGGCCGGGCACCACGCTGGACCAGATGCAGGTCGCGCTTTATCGCAATAACCCGCAGGCATTCAGCGACAACATGAATATTCTGTTGCGCGGTGCGGTGCTGGCGATTCCGCCAGTCGAGCGTATTCGATCGATCGGGTCTGACGAGGCTCGTGCGGTGGTGAGCGCACAGCAGGCAGAGGCAGTCGAGCAACTGGCACAAGCCGCCCCGGACACGGCGGCCGGTCGTAGTGGGCCCGGGCGCGAACTAGCGGCGCCCACCACCGATGCCCGCTTGCGGCTGGAACCGCCGCGCGTGGACGGCCAGGAATTGGGCGGCGCGGTCGGTACCGCCGGTTTCGGTCGTTTGACGATGCCCGACTTTGCCGACAGTGGGGCCGACGGCAGTGCGGCGACACAGGCGACTCGTAACGATGACGCAGGTGTGGATGGCGATACGGATCCGATGGTCTCGCAAGGCACGGTGCCCTCGGACCAGAGCAGCGATTCGACCCGTGCGGGTGGCACGGTCGATGCTGCGACCGGCGTGGCCCCCACGGCTGCCACAGGGGCCGCTCAAGCCGATGCCGATGCGAGTTCTGATGCTGAAAATGCCGTAGACGCCACGGCGGGTGTCGAGCCTGCGCCGGCCGCCGCGGCGTCCGACGATGCGGTGACCGAAGCCGTCGACACGGATGAGGCGGCCACCACGGCGGCAGACACAGCGGCCCCCGTAGACGAAACAGCCGGAACTGACGACTCAGTCGCACGACCGGACGACGATTACCAGCCGTTGCCGGCGGACGATATCGATGTTGTCGGCTCAAGCGGCTCAAGCAGCTCCAGCAGCTTGTTGCGCCCGCGCAACCTGTTGCTGTTTGCTGGCGGTTTGTCGCTGGTTGCTTTGCTCTTGGCCTGGCGTCGACGCCGTCAATACAAGCCGGTGCCCTTGCACTTCGAGGCCGAGGGCGATCGGCCGGTGCCGCCGTCGGCCGAAGAAGAGTTCGAGCGGCCGGCCGAGTCGCGACAGGCTTATGACGCCCCGGCGCCGAATACGGCACGGCCTTCGCAGCGGGTCGAACGCGCCGAAGCCCAGATCAAGGCAGGCGATTTCGAACAAGCGCGTGACACACTCGAGGTGGGTCTGGCCGAGCATCCGAACGACAACGCGCTACAAGACAAGCGCCTGGAACTCGACTATCTCACCGGTGACGAAAACGCCTTCATGGCCAATATCGAGCGCTTTGGAACGGGCTTGACCGACAACGGCGTGCGTTGGGCTGGCGTGGCGTCAATGGGCCGCGTACTGCGGCCGCAGGATCCACGCTTTGCGCTCGGGCTGCAGGATAGTGACAGCTCGGAAAGCGCCGACGAAGCCGTCCCGCCGAAGCCCGATCCGGAGTCGGCAGAAGCGTTGTACGAGAGTTTCGTATCCGGCCGCGATAGTGGTCTCGACGACGAGCTACCGGCTGCGGTCGACGAAGATGACGCGAGCCGGGATGCGCACTATTTCACTATCGACGACTCATTGCCCGATACGGAAGAGGCCGAGGCCCCCCGTGCCGGGCTCGATCTTCCGGAAGCTGTGTCACGTAACGAGACGTTGCGCGAGGACGATGGTTTCGACTGGCAGGATCAGGAGGTCGTGGAGGGCGATGAGCGCCAGCATGATCAGGGCAATGAGCCCGGTCTGGCCTTCGATCTCGATAGCACCAGTCAAACGCCGCCGGCTGACACGCCGAAATCGGTCGAAACGATCGATATGAGCGAATTCGATCTCGACGACGACGAGGCCGCTTCCGACGACGATGTGGAAACCGATCCGATCGAAATTCGGATTGATCTCGCACGCATGTATATCGAAATGGAAGACAACGCAGCTGCACGGGAGCTCCTTGAAGAGGTCCAGAACGATGGCAATGATGCCCAGCGCGCGACCGCCGAGGAGCTGTTGAACAAGCTCTAGGCGCTGTTCATAATCGTGCGGCTATGCGCCTGTCCCGGCTGGGACGGGTACGCGTTATGCGTTGAATCCGTTCAAAGAACCGCGAGCACAGTCGTTTTGTATATTTTTAGACACCCGGCTGCCAAGCCGATTGAAGACGTGCGCTCGTACTATGCGGCCCTTGTTGGGGCGCGAGCCCGGCTGCATGCTGCACGTAGTCCGGCTTTCGGTATGAAATGCCCGTAGTGCGCTGGGCCGCCTGTGTCGAATACGACGGTTCTGCCTATCACGGCTGGCAGAGTCAGCCCCATGCTTCGAGCGTACAGGACACGCTCGAAGCAGCGCTTACGCGCCTGGCCGCCGCGCCGATCCGTACCATCTGTAGCGGTCGCACCGATACCGGCGTGCATGCCCAGGGCCAGATCGTGCATTTCGATACCGAAGTCGAGCGCAGCGAACGTGCCTGGCTTCTGGGCACCAACCGCTATCTACCGGAGGATATCGCGCTGCAGTGGGTTGTTCCGGTCCCACAGGCATTTCATGCGCGCTTTGGTGCGGTCGCTCGCGAATATCGCTACTGGATACTCGACCGTACCGCGCCCAGTGCGCTCTGGCGCAACCGTGCTTACCATTCGCATCACCGGCTCGATGTCGACGCCATGCAAACCGCTGCCCAGCATCTGGTCGGCTACCATGATTTCAGCGCGTTCCGTGCCGCAGCCTGTCAGGCCAAGACGCCATGGCGCGACCTCACGCGCTGTGACGTCGTCCGGCGTGGCGACTGGATACGTCTGGAAGTGCGGGCCAACGCGTTTCTGCACCACATGGTGCGTAATATCGTCGGTAGTCTGTTGCCGGTCGGCCGCGGCGAGCGCGGCCCGGCGTGGCTCGCCCAGCTGCTCGCGAATAAAGACCGGCGCCGGGCCGGTATGACCGCGCCCGCGCAGGGGTTGTCGCTGCGCCGTGTCCATTATCCGCCGGATTTCGAGCTCCCGGCGCCGGCGCTGGATGACGACGGCTGGTAAACTGTCGTATTGGCAAACCAAGGCCATTCGCCCACGCGACGGCTATGAAACGAGTACGCATCAAGATTTGTGGTGTCACGCGCCTGGAAGATGCGCTGGTATGCGTGGATGCCGGTGCAGACGCGATCGGCTTCGTCTTTTACGAGGCCAGCTCCCGCACGATCGACGTCGAGCAGGCCTGTGCGATCAGCCGCGAGCTGCCACCGTTCGTCGCCCGCGTCGCGCTATTTCTCGAGCCGGCCCCGGCCGCCGTACAGACGGTGCTCGATCAGTTGCGCCCCGATGCCTTGCAATTCCACGGTCGTGAGACGGCCGAATTCTGCCGGCGCTTCGCCTGGCCGTTTTTGAAGAGCGTGCCCATGGGCGAGGAAAACGTCGAGCCGCGGGCCTGGGCCGATTATTATCATGATGCGCAAGGGCTCTTGCTCGATGCCAATCGGGCCGGTGCGGCCGGCGGCAGCGGCAAGACATTCGACTGGCAGCGCGAGGCCGCGATGCCGGACATGCCGATCATCATCGCCGGGGGACTGCATGCCGATAACGTCGGTGAAGCTATTACCCGTTTTCAGCCGTATGCAGTGGATGTGAGCAGCGGCGTGGAAAGTGCGCCGGGAATAAAGGATGCCGAACGCGTCCGAGAATTCACCGCGGCGGTTGGCCGCGCACGCCCGGGCGGTATGGAACGTCGGCTGAGCGAAGGCGCGACCGAAGCCTGAAGCGACACGAATAACGATTGAACGATAGGTGCCCGTTTTGGCGTATCGATCGACCAGAGGCTTGAACAGCATGACAAAACCCGAACCCCAGCAGCTCGATCCCGGAACACCGTTGGCGCACGCATGGCGCAATATGCCGGACGTACGCGGCCATTTCGGCCCGTATGGCGGGCGCTTTGTCGCCGAAACGCTGATGGCGCCGCTCGATGAGCTGGCCGACGCCTATGAAACGGCGCGTAACGACCCGGCCTTCATGGCAGCGCTCGACAAGGATCTGGCCGATTACGTCGGACGTCCGACGCCGATCTATCATGCCGAGCGGCTGTCGAAGAAAGCCGGCGGCGCCCAGATATGGTTCAAGCGCGAAGACCTCAACCATACCGGCGCGCACAAGATCAACAACACGATCGGGCAGGCCTTGCTGGCTGCGCGTATGGGCAAGACACGCATCATCGCCGAGACCGGTGCGGGGCAGCACGGCGTGGCGACGGCCACCGTTGCCGCGCGCCTGGGCCTGGAATGCGTTGTGTTCATGGGCAGTGAAGACATGCGTCGCCAGGCGACCAACGTGTATCGCATGCGACTGCTGGGCGCCGAGGTGCGGCCGGTGGAGTCGGGCTCGAAGACGCTCAAGGACGCCATGAACGAGGCGCTACGCGACTGGGTCGCCCATGTCGACGACACCTTTTACATCATCGGAACAGTCGCCGGCCCGCATCCGTATCCGGCCATGGTGCGCGATTTTCAGGCGGTGATCGGGCGCGAGTCCCGGCGTCAGATGCTCGAGCGCCTTGATCGGCTGCCAGACGCGCTGGTCGCCTGTGTCGGTGGCGGTTCGAACGCGATCGGCATGTTTTATCCGTTCCTCGACGATGAACAGGTCCACATTTATGGCGTCGAAGCCGGCGGCGATGGCCTGGCCACGGGGCGTCATGCGGCGCCGCTCTCGGCGGGGCGTTCGGGCGTATTGCACGGCAATCGCACCTATCTCATGCAGGACGATAATGGCCAGATCAGCGGGACGCACTCGGTATCGGCCGGTCTCGACTATCCTGGCGTCGGGCCCGAACATTCCTGGCTCAAGGATATCGGGCGCGCCCATTACGTCGATATCACCGATACCGAAGCGCTCGAAGCGTTCCACGAATGTACCCGGATCGAGGGCATCATGCCGGCGCTCGAGTCCGCACACGCTGTGGCTTATGCCAAGAAACTGGCCGCAACGATGCGTCCCGATCAGGTCGTGCTCGTGAACATGTCAGGTCGCGGCGACAAGGATATGTCGAGCGTGGCCGAGGCTGCCGGAGAGTCGCTATGAGCCGGTTGGCGAATCGTTTGGGCGATCTGCGCGCGCAGGGGCGTACCGCACTCATTCCTTATGTCACGGCGGGTGACCCGGCGCCGGATGCCACCGTCGGTTTCATGCATGCGCTGGTCGAAGCCGGCGCGGACGTGCTCGAAGTCGGCGTGCCGTTTTCCGACCCCATGGCCGATGGTCCGGTCATTCAAGGCGCCTGCGAGCGCGCATTGGCGGCCGGCACGAGCCTGTCGGGCGTGCTTGATATGGTGACGGAATTCCGTCAACGCGATAACGAAACGCCGATCGTGCTGATGGGGTATCTCAACCCGATCGACCGCCTGGGGCTCGACGTATTCGCACAGCGTGCCAGCAAGGCGGGGGTGGACGGTGTACTCATCGTCGACATGACCGCGGAAGAGGCGCCCGATGTCGCACCCACGCTGCAGAGTGCCGGTCTCGATGCGGTGTGTCTGATTGCGCCGACGACGGGCGACGAGCGAATCGGAAAGATCTGTGCCAACGCGGGCGGTTTTATCTATTACGTATCGTTCAAGGGCGTGACCGGTTCGGCGAGCCTTGACGTATCGTCGCTTGCTGCGAGTATTGATCGTATTCGCGCAAAAACCGAGCTGCCGGTGGCGGTAGGCTTCGGCGTAAGCACACCGGACAACGCCGCTGACGTATCGCGCGTCGCCGATGCCGTGGTCGTCGGCAGTGCGCTGGTGCGACAGATCGCCGAACACGGGGCCGACCGCGACGCCACGCAGAGCGCGTTACGCGATACGCTGTCGGCGATGCGTCGGGCGATCGACGAACAGGACAACACAAAAGGGGAGGCACGCCGCGCATGAGCTGGCTCGAAAAACTCATGCCGTCGCAGATGCGCAACGACTCGGCGGCAAAGAAAAGTACGGTTCCGGAAGGGCTCTGGACCAAATGCAGCAACTGCGGCGCGGTGCTCTACAGCGCCGAGATGGAGCGCTCGCTCGAGGTATGCCCGAAGTGCAATGCGCACCAGCGTCTGCGCGCGCGCAAGCGCCTCGATCTGTTTCTCGATGCCGACAATCGTGAAGAACTGGCGCTGGGCATCGAACCGCGCGATCCACTCAAGTTTCGCGACAGCCGCAAATATCGCGAACGGCTGAGCCAAGCCCAGAAAGACTCGGGTGAACGCGAAGCGGCCTTGGTCATGGCGGGCAGCCTCAAGCAAATGCCGGTGGTGGCGGGCGCACTGGACTTCGGTTTCATGGGCGGCTCGATGGGCAGCGTCGTCGGCGAAGCGTTCGTACGCGGCGTACATGCCGCGATCGATCGCAACTGCCCGTTCATCTTCTTCTCGGCTAGCGGCGGCGCTCGCATGCAGGAAGGGCTGTTCTCGCTGTTACAGATGGGCAAGACGAGTACGGCGCTCACGCGTCTGGCCGATCGCGGTCTACCGTTTGTTTCGGTGCTTACCCATCCGACGATGGGCGGCGTGGCAGCAAGCTATGCCATGCTCGGCGATATCAACGTCGCGGAACCGGAAGCGCTGATCGGCTTCGCCGGGCCGCGCGTGATCGAGCAGACCGTCAAACAGACGCTACCGGAAGGCTTCCAGCGCAGCGAATTCCTGCTTGAGCACGGCGCGATCGACATGATCGTGGAACGCAAGCACCTGCGCGATCGGATTCACAAGGTGATATCCGTATTCATGCATCAGGATGCTGCGCCTGAGCAGGCCGCCGATGTAACGTGAGCACGGCCGCGCCTTTAGAAGGCAGCGTCGACGACTGGCTGGCCTGGCAGCTCACGCTGCATGCCAGCGAAATGGAGCTGGGCCTGGATCGCGTCGCCGAGGTGGCACGTCGGCTGGGTGTGCCCTCGGGCCATGGCCAACGCGTGATCGTTGCCGGGACCAATGGCAAGGGCAGTTGTGTCACCCTCATCGAGAACCTGCTCGCAGAGCATGGGCGCGTGGGCACGTATACGTCGCCGCACCTGTGGCGTTATAACGAGCGTTTTCGGCTCGACGGTGAACCGGTTTCGGATGCCAGGCTGCTCAGCGCGTTTCGTGCCGTTGAAGCAGCCCGTGGCGATACGGGACTGACGTTTTTCGAGTACGGCACGCTTGCTGCGCTCTGGCTGTTTGATGATCAGGCGGTCGATTTCGCTGTGCTTGAAGTCGGACTCGGCGGGCGTCTGGACGCGGTCAATATTGTCGACGCGGATGTCGCTTTAATTACCAATATTGGTCTCGACCATATTGATTGGCTCGGCGACGATCGCGAAAGCATCGGCCATGAAAAAGCCGGCGTCATGCGTACCGAGCGTCCGGCGCTGTGTTGCGATCGACAGCCGCCGGCGTCGCTGATCGCGCATGCACAATCAATCGGCGCCCGGCTTGAGTGTATTGGCGATGCGTTCGATATCGAAGCAGACGTCGATGGCTGGCGTTTCTTTCGCGGCCCGCACACGCGCAGGTTGCATCCGACGAGCGGCGTGCTCGCCGATAATCTGGCCGGCGCACTGGCGGCGGTCGATGCGCTGACGGGCGCTTTGCCTGAAGCTCAGTCCATTGAAAAGGCTTGCTGCGCGCAGGCTCGACTGCCGGGCCGGCGCGAACGCGTCGACGGCGAGGTAGCGATCATCTACGATGTCGCTCATAACGCCGAGGCAGTCGCTGTGCTCGCAGACGAGTTGGCTGAACAGCCGGCGGCCGGATGTACCCATATCGTTCTCGGCATGCTTGCCGATAAACCGGTCGAGACGGTCGTATCGCATCTTGAAAAAGTGGCGGATCGATTCTATTTCGCAGGCTTGGACACGTTGGGAAGCCGGGGGCTGGCTGCCAGGGATCTGGCCGCGCGCGTTGGCGTCGAGGGCGGGTGTTTCGATTCGCCGGCGGCTGCGCTTGCTGCAGCCTGCCACGCGAGTCAGGTCGGCGATCGTATTGTCGTCTGTGGTTCCTTTCTTACCGTGGCGCACGCCCGGAGGCCAATGCCGTCATGAAGGATGTGATGAAAAAACGAGTTGTCGGGGCCGCAGTGCTGGTCGTTCTGGGTATCGCGCTGCCGCTGATGCTGGCGCGCTGCATGCAGGGCGGTGATGGCGATACCGAAGCGATGCGGGTCTACGAGGTGGCGCCGGACGGCGAGGCGCGACCCGCCAATGCCAACGACAATAGCGCGCCTGATGAAGACAATGCCGATAGCGCCAGCGGCGCACCGGCCGCCAACGAGCGTGAAGCCGAGGCCGCTGCGAGCGAAGTTGAGACGCCCGACTTGCCTGATGCGGTATCGCCGAACAGCGTGCCGGAGCGCACGCCGGTCGAGAGTGTGCGTGCACCCGAGCCGGAGCCCGAGCCCGCGGCGGAAACTCCGTCGGAGCCGGCCGGGGCGACTGCCCAGCCGGAATCGTCGAATTCCGCTGGTTCGCTGCGCCAGAATGCGTCGTTCTCGGGCGGCTATGTGGTTCAAGTGGCAAGCTTTCGTGACGAGGCCAGCGCCGAAAAGGTCGCGCGCGAGCTCAACAGCGAGTTCAAGGCGTTCTACCGCGCGGGCGATGTCAACGGCACCACCTATTATCGCGTTCGTATCGGCCCGTTCGAGAATGAAGCCGCAGCGAATACAGCGGCGGCCCAGCTGCGTCGCGCCGGGCGTGCCACGCTGGTTCGACGAGCCGAGTGAGCATGCACGGTCGGGTACGGTGGCCCTTTGCTAGACTATGCGTATCCGGCCGGCGTGAACGGGTGCAATGATCTGGGTCGATATCGCCATACTGGCCGTGGTCGCGCTGTCCGCGATCATCGGTTTCTTCCGAGGATTCCTGCGCGAAGCGATCGGGCTTGCGACCTGGATTCTGGCCTTCTATCTGGCGTTTTCCTTTGCCGATACCGGCGCACTGTTTCTGGAGCGCTGGATATCGGTCGGCTCCGCGCGCCTGGCGGTCGCATTCGGTGTCATTTTCATCGTGGTGTTGCTGTTCGGCGCGATTATCAACTATGTGATTGCGCGCCTGGTGAATCAGACCGGGTTCGCGGGTACCGATCGTGCCATCGGCGGCTTGTTCGGCGTGCTGCGCGGTATCGCGCTGTTGATCCTGCTGGTGTTGTTGGCGGGTGTGACGCCGGTGCCGCGCGATGCCTGGTGGCAGCAATCGATTTTTATTGGCCACTTGGAAGACGGCGCGCTCTGGGCGCGCGATTTCCTGCCGCCGGACCTGGCCGGCGCGATCACCTATCCCGAGCCGGCAACGCCGGCTGAAGATTCTTCCCCTTCTATCTGAACTGGTCTCGCTATGTGCGGCATTGTAGGCATTGTTTCTCATACTCCCGTCAATCAAGAGCTTTATGACGCGCTGACGGTGCTTCAGCATCGCGGCCAGGATGCCGCCGGCATCGTCACCACCAGTGGCGGCCGGCTGTTTCTGCGTAAAGACAACGGCTTGGTGCGTGATGTCTTTCGTACCGACCACATGCTGCGCCTGCAAGGCAACGCCGGAGTGGGTCATGTGCGCTATCCCACCGCCGGGGTGGATACCAGCGCGGAAGCGCAGCCGTTCTATGTGAACACCCCGTACGGGATCTGTCTGTCGCACAACGGCAACCTCACCAATGCAGATCAGCTCAAGGAAGAGCTGTACCGTTCGGATCGGCGCCATCTGAACACCGACTCCGACTCGGAGATTCTGCTCAACGTCTTCGCGCATGAGTTGATGCGCAGCGAACGCCTACAGCTGGCGCCCTCGGATATCTTTGAGGCGGTCACGGCCTTGCATCGGCGTTGCAGCGGCGGTTATGCCGCGACCGCGTTGATCACTGGTTACGGCCTGATCGGATTTCGCGATCCACATGGCATTCGCCCCGTGGTTTACGGCAAGCGTGAAACCGAAGTCGGCACCGATTACATGATCGCCTCGGAATCGGTGGCGCTGGACGCGCTGGGCTACGAACTCATCGACGACATCAATCCCGGTGAGTGTGTGGTCATCACGCTCGACGGTCAGATCCACGTGCAGCAATGTGCCGATAACCCGAGCTATGCGCCGTGCATCTTCGAGTATGTCTATCTTTCGCGCCCGGACTCGGTGATCGACGACGTCTATGTCTACAAGGCGCGTTTGCGCATGGGTACGTATCTGGCTGAAAAGATTCAGCGTGAATGGCCCGACCACGATATCGACGTGGTGATTCCGATTCCCTCGACCAGCCGCACCGCGGCCGTGGAGCTGGCCAGTCAGCTCGACGTGAAATATCGCGAGGGCTTCATCAAGAATCGCTATATCGGGCGCACCTTCATCATGCCCGGCCAGCAGCAGCGGGCGAAATCGGTACGCCAGAAGCTCAACCCGATCGATCTGGAGTTTGCGGACAAGAACGTGCTGCTCGTCGACGATTCGATCGTGCGTGGGACGACTTCGCGCCAGATCATCGAGATGGCGCGCGAGGCCGGCGCCGCCAAGGTGTATTTTGCCTCGGCGGCCCCGCCGGTGCGCTACCCGAACGTTTACGGCATCGATATGCCCAGCGCTACCGAGCTGGTCGCCCATGGTCATAGCGAAGAGGAGATCGCCGAAATCATCGGTGCCGACAAGCTGATCTATCAGGATATGGACGATCTGGTGCGGTCAGTCAACGTCGGCAACGCCGATCTGGAACGTTTCGACGACTCGGTATTCACCGGCGAATATGTCACCGCCGATATCAGCGCCTCCTATCTCGAGCAGCTGGAACTGTTTCGTGCCGACGCCGCGCGCGAGGACCGGCGGACCAAGGACAACGCGGTTCTGGAACTGCATAACGACGGTTAGCGTGGCCCAAACGTTTGAGGTGCTTTAATGGTCGTTGATCGGTACGACAAACTTGCAGTACTGATTGATGCCGACAACGCGCAGGCACTGCGTTGTACCGAACTGCTTAGCGAAGTTGCCTCGTTCGGATTAGCGAGCGTAAAACGTGCTTACGGAGACTGGACTACAGAACATCTGAGAGGTTGGAAAGAGCAACTTAACGAGCACGCTATCCAGCCGATTCAGCAGTTTCGGTATACAAGCGGCAAAAATGCGACTGATTCTGCGTTGATTATCGACGCCATGGATTTACTGCACCAGGGGCATCTTGACGGATTCGTCCTAGTTTCATCGGATAGCGACTTTACGCGCTTGGCGACCCGAATTCGGGAATCCGGCTTGACCGTCTACGGATTCGGTGAAAAGAAGACACCTCGAGCATTCGTTTCTGCCTGTGATCGCTTTGTTTATACCGAAATTCTAAGTGCCGCAGAGCTTATTTCGATCAGCGACGAATCGAAGAACGTCGATTTACGCCGCTTAATGGAGTCGGCTATTAGCGCTGTTTCCAAAGAGGACGGCTGGGCCTCCCTGTCTGCGGTTGGTAGTCAAGTCAACAAGAACGATCCCTCTTTCGACGCTCGCAATTACGGTTATCAAAAACTGGGGCAGCTGGTACACGCTTTGACGTACGTCGAAGTAGAAGACAGGCGCGACGATTCAGGCTCCGGTACAGCCGTTTATTACGTCCGGATAAGTGGTACGCAGCGGTTGGAGAGGTAAACGCCGATATGGTTGCCGATCGGAGCCAATCGCTTCATAATGCATGCGCGCCGATTTGTAACAGCTTGCGGGCGCCCTATAAATTCCGCTAAACGGTCGAGGGACAGCAAGCCTGCATCGCATTGCGACTGCGGGT
Source organism: Salinisphaera shabanensis E1L3A (assembly GCF_000215955.2). Lineage (GTDB taxonomy): Bacteria > Pseudomonadota > Gammaproteobacteria > Nevskiales > Salinisphaeraceae > Salinisphaera > Salinisphaera shabanensis. Next base: position 29,275 of record NZ_AFNV02000014.1, on the reverse strand, counting down.
TTTTTTATGCCCGAAACCGCCTGCCTGGAGATTTTTTATGACCGATGATTTCGACGAAAGCTGGGGTACCGCTACGCGTGGCGTACGGGCCGGCACGCACCGTACGCCGGAAGGCGAGCACAGCAACGCGATCTATATGACGTCGAGCTTCGTGTTCGAATCGGCTGAAGAGTGCGCCGAGCGCTTTGCCGGTGATGCACCGGGTAATATCTATTCGCGCTTCACCAACCCCACGGTCGATGCCTTTTCCAAGCGTCTGGCAGCGATGGAAGGCGGTGAGTGCTGTGTGGCGACGGCGTCCGGCATGTCCGCGATTCTGGCGACCTGTCTGGCCACGCTCGAGGCCGGCGACCATATCGTGGCGGCGCATACGCTGTTCGGCTCCACGATCGGCATGTTCAACAACTATCTGTCCAAGCTCGGCATGACTACAAGCTACGTCCCGCCTGAAGATGTCGAGGCCTGGAAGGCCGCGATCACGCCGGCCACCCGGATGTTGTTCGTGGAAACGCCGTCCAATCCGTTGACCGAAATCGTCGACATGGCGGCCCTTGCCGAGATCGCCAACGACAACGACGCTCTGTTGGTGGTCGACAACTGTTTCTGTACGCCCGCCTTGCAACGCCCGCTCGATTTCGGTGCCCATGTCGTTACGCACTCGGCGACGAAGTTTCTGGACGGGCAGGGCCGAGCGCTCGGCGGCGCCGTTGTTGGCGATGCCGATATCGTAGGTGACAAGGTGTTTCGCTTTCTGCGTACCTGCGGGCCGACGATGAGTCCGTTCAATGCCTGGGTGTTCTACAAGGCCCTGGAAACACTGGAAGTGCGTATGCAGGCCCATTGTCGCTCCGCCCAGCGCGTGGCCGAATGGCTCGATGACCAGCCCGGCGTGGAGCATGTCTACTATCCGGGGCTGGCATCGCATGCACAGCACGAGCTCGCCGCGCGTCAGCAGCCGGGCGGCTTCGGCAGCGTGTTGTCGTTGCGGGTCGCTGGTGGGCGCGAGGCCGCGTTCAAGCTGATCAACAGTACGAAAATGCTGTCGATCACGGCGAATCTTGGCGATACGCGTACGACGATCGTACATCCGGCCAGTACCACGCATGCGCGCATCTCAGCCGAGGATCGTGCGCGTGCGGGAATTACCGACGGCGTGATCCGTATTTCGGTCGGGCTGGAGAACGTCGAAGACATCATCGCCGATCTTGCACGCGGGCTGGAGTGATCGTGCAAATCGACGACGTCCATGCCGCGCTGATGATGCGTGACCCCGCGCAGAAATGCGCGGCGACACGCGCGCTGCACGCAGGCGACAGTTCGGCGCTTGCCGAGGCGCGCGGTACGCCCGAGGCCGTTATTGTTCCCGGCCGACCGGATGCGCCCGCACTGGTGCATCCGGCCAAACTCGCCAAGCGCGGGCTCGGCAAGCCAGCCGGCCGGGCAGCATTGATTCACGCGATCGCCCATATCGAATTCAATGCGATCAATCTCGGGCTCGATGCGGCGTATCGCTTTCGCGGCATGCCGGCGGCGTTCTATGCCGACTGGCTGAGTCTGGCCGCCGACGAGTCGCGACATTTCGAAATGCTCAACAACCGCCTGGCCGACTACGGTTTCACCTACGGCGATTTCGATGCCCATAACGGCTTATGGGAAATGGCGGTGAAAACCGCACACGACGTGATGATCCGTATGGCGTTGGTGCCGCGTGTACTCGAAGCCCGCGGGCTGGATGTCACGCCCGGCATGATCGAGAAACTGCGCCAGGCCGGCGACAGCGAGACCGTGGCCATCCTCGAAGTGATTCTTGAAGAAGAAGTGCCCCATGTCGAAATCGGCACGCGCTGGTTTCGCTACTGCGCCGAGCCACGCGGGCTCGACCCGGACAGCACGTTCACCCAGCTACTCGACGAATATATGAACGGCGGTCCGCCGGGACCGTACAACTTCCCGGCGCGTCGCCAAGCCAAGTTCTCCGAAAACGAACTCGACTGGCTCGCACGTCGGCATTCCTAACGGCGTTACCGCCGATTCAGCTATTGATACGGTAAGCTATTCGCCGTAGCAGGGCGCGCGGAGTGATTTTGCCGCCCCAGACCATAAGCTTGTTACGCACGCCTGGCACGACGATCGTATTGCGATGATTCTTGATACCGATTGCGGCCACTTTCTGGCTGCTCATCGTGCCCATCTTGAAGAGGTTGGCCTTGCTCGCCTCGGCACGCTCGGCAAATTCCGATGCCGTCGGACCGGGACATAGCGCGCTCACCGAGACGCGCCCGCGCAGTTCTTCCGACAGGCTTTCCGAAAACGACAGTACGAATGCCTTGCTGGCGTAATACACCGCCATGTTCGGCCCGGCCTGGAAGGCGGCGACCGACGCGACGTTGATGATGAACGGCGCCTGGGCACGCTCGAGTGTCGGCAATAGCCGATGGGTAAGATCCACCAGTGCGGTGACATTTACCTGGATCATGGCGAGTTGCTTTTCGCGAGGGCGCTTGGAAAATGCGCCGCTGTCGCCAAAGCCCGCGTTATTGACCAGGCCCATTAATGCCCAGCCGCGGGCGATAATCGTATCGGCCAATTCGGCCACGCCGTCAGGATTGCCCAGATCCGCACTGATGACTTCGACGGTACGACCGTGCTGCTCGCGTAGTTGGCCCGCCAGTTTCTCGAGGCGATCGGTGCGGCGCGCGGTGAGGATCAGATCGTACCCACCTTCAGCGTATTCGCGCGCGAGACTTTCGCCGATGCCCGAGCTGGCGCCGGTGATCAGAGTGTAATTCGGCATGGTGTTAACTGTTTATGAAATGAATTAATTTCACATTATCACCGCCCGAGCCTGCTTGCGCTGGGACGTCATTAAAGTGACGCGATATCTCGCCTGTATACGCCGCCAGGATCGGCGACCAGTATCTGCGCACAGGCCGGGCGCCAGTCCGCGATCACGATGCGTTCGCAAGGCTGTCCGTCGATTTCCAGCGGGTGCGTGTCCGGGCGATGCGTATGGCCATGGATAAGCCGCGAGACACCGTGCTTGTGCATGCTCTCGCGAACGCTATGTGCGTTGACGTCCATGATGTGCGCGGGTTTTGCCGCCTTGCCACGCCTGCTGCGTTTTCGGGCACGTTTGGCAATATGTCGACGCAGCCAGAGCGGCAGTTTCATCATCCGCGCGCGCCAGCGGGGATCGGTATAGCGGGCACGAAATTTTTGGTGTGCGGTGTCGTCGGTACAGAAAATATCGCCGTGCGAGAGCAGGGTGGGCGTGCCATACAGATCGACCACGATCGGATCGTTAAGAATCTGCATATGACTGGCGGCCACGAATGCTTCGCCGACGGCAAAATCGCGATTGCCGCGCATGAAATACAACGGCACGCCGGAACGTGCGAGCGCGGCAAAACGATCGATCACCCGTGCATGCATGGGCAAGGAGCCATCGTCGCCGACCCAGACATCGAACAGGTCGCCCAGCACATAGACGGCCTCAGCCGCGCGGGCCGGGCCGTCCAGGTAGCGAATCAGGCGTTGGGCATTGGGATCGTCGTCGCCGATGAGATGTACATCGGCGAGCAGGTGCGTCGCCATCAAGCCCGGCCGTCGACTAGTTGTCGACGACTTCCGCGGTTTCGATCACGACCTGCTCGCGCGGGGCGTCCTGGCGGAACGGGCCGGCCGAACCGGTCGGCGTGGCGGCGATCTTGTCGACCACGTCCATGCCGTCGGTGACCTTGCCGAACACCGCATAGCCGGCGTTGCCGCGGCTCGGGTTGAGGGGCGCGTTGTCGGTGAGATTGACGAAGAACTGCGAGGTGGCCGAGTTGGGGTCGCTGGTACGGGCCATCGACAGGGTGCCACGATCGTTCTTCAAGCCGTTGTCGGCTTCGTTGGTGATCGGGTCGCGCGTCTTCTTCTGCTGATAGTCCTCGGTGAAGCCGCCGCCCTGAATAACGAAGCCCGGAATCACGCGATGAAAGATGGTGCCGTCGTAGAAACCGTCACGCACATACTGCAGGAAATTCGCGGCCGATTTCGGCGCGTCGTCTTCGAAAACCTCGATGGTGATATCGCCGAGATTGGTATGCATAACAACCATGGAGTCATCCTTGCTGGTATCGCCGGCAGCGAACGCGAGAGGCGCCGACAGTGCGAGTGAGAAAAAAACGGTAACGAGCAGACTACGTACGGACTTCATCAGGCAACGGCCTCGGTTGGTTCGACGCGGGCGAGTGCCGCGTCGAGAACGTTCAGGTCGGCATCCTTTTTATGACCCTGCTCGGAGAGCACGCGTCGCCAGGCCCGACCGCCCGGCTGGCCATGATACAGACCGAGCATATGCCGGGTAACGTCCTTGAGCGCGCCGCCCGCTGCCAGGTGATCGGCAATGAAGCCGCGCATGTTGGCAACGATATCGCCGCGTGCCGGCACGGCAGCATGGGCATCGAAGAAACGACGGTCCACCTCGGCCATCACATACGGATTTTTGTAGGCCTCACGGCCGATCATGACGCCGTCGACGTGTTCGAGCTGAACGGCTGCGGTATCCAGATCGACGATGCCGCCATTGATACTCATGGGCAGGGCTGGGAAGTCGCGCTTGAGCGTATGGACACGCGCATAGTCCAACGGCGGCACTTCGCGGTTTTCCTTGGGGCTAAGGCCGGACAGCCAGGCCTTGCGCGCGTGCACGATCAACGCATCGGCACCGGCGGTGGCGACCGCGCGCGTGAACGCATGGAGGAATTCGTAGCTGTCCTGATTATCGATGCCGATTCGCGTCTTCACGGTCACCGGGATGGAAACACGGGCCTTCATCGCCGCAACACAATCGGCCACTTTTTGCGGCTCGCCCATCAGGCAGGCGCCGAAGGTGCCATTCTGGACACGATCCGACGGGCAGCCGACGTTGATATTGACCTCGTCATAACCGTGCGTTTCGGCCATCACCGCGCATTCGGCCATGGCGGCGGGATCGCTGCCGCCGAGCTGCAGCGCGATCGGATGCTCGTCGGCGTGATAAGCCAGAAAACGCGTGCGATCCCCGTGAATCAGTGCCCCGGTCGTGACCATCTCGGTATAGAGCAGGGCAGATCGGCTGATCTGGCGCATGAAATAGCGCTGTTCGCGCGTGGTCCAGGCCATCATCGGGGCCACGCTGATGCGTGCACCCGGCGTCGGGCGCAACGTGTTTGGGTGCGTCGCCTTCGAAGCTATGGCGTTGTTGTCATCGGCTAACCTCATCCGCGCGTATTTTACGCGCTTTGGCTTCGTGGCTGTAGGACCGGCAGTGGCCTGCGCTGGCGCGCAAGCCCACGAGACACTCGTAAGTTTCGTGCGACGCCAAGACGGATCTTAGGCCGATGTCCCGGTACAAGAACGAATCAATAGGCCGGCACACGCTTGATACGTTCGCATGATTCGCACTGCCACTTGTGCGGGCGGTTGAAAATACGCTGCACGCGGTTGCGATGAATTCGAAAACAGCTGTATTGGTGCAATGTGGGCAGTAGTTCACTCGTGTCATGGACATCGTCCGGCTGATGAACAAGTGCTACTGAAATTAATGTTCCCGTTGTCTCGGGGCATGATCAAATTTATGTATGCCCGGTCGTTTTGCAAAGTTTCGAATTGCACGTGATTCGTTCGGTATGTCAGCAAAACGCGCGTGAACATCCGGTGGCCTAAGCAAAACCGCGCACGTACTAACTCGCAAGGTCAGTCGATCAACGTCACAATGCACTGCAACTGACGTGTTCTCGTCATTCAATTTGCAGGAGCGTTTATGTACGCGTTCGCCCGGAGTGCGTTGTTTGCGCTTGAACCGGAATCGGCACACGACGTCACGCTGCGTACGCTTTCGCACAGCGCGGCGCTTGCGCGTCGAATCTATGCGCGCAAAGTGCCGCATGTGCCGGTCGATCTCATGGGATTGCAGTTGCCGAATCCGATCGGTCTGGCTGCGGGGCTCGATAAGGACGGGCGCTGTATCGACGGGTTGTCGGCGTTGGGCTTCGGGTTCGTCGAAGTGGGGACGGTCACGCCCGAGCCGCAGCCGGGCAATGCCAAGCCGCGGTTGTTTCGAGTGCCGGAACAGCGGGCGTTGATCAATCGGCTGGGGTTCAACAACGACGGTGTGGCGGCCCTGGTCGAACGTGCGAAACGGCGTCGCGGCGCCACGGCCCTGGGTATCAATATCGGCAAGAACGCGATTACGCCCCCCGAACGTGCCGTGGCGGATTATCTGGCAGGCCTGAACGCGGTTTATTCGATCGCCGACTACATCACGATCAACATTTCGTCGCCGAATACGAAAGGTCTGCGTGACATGCAGGGCCGTGAGAGCCTCGACGAACTGCTGGGCGCGCTGCGCGACGAGCGCGATCGGCTGGCCGAAGCCGAGGCGCGCTATGTACCGCTGGCGGTCAAGATCGCGCCGGATCTGGATGAATCACAACTCGACGCCATTGCCGACCGACTGCTGCATCACGGTATCGATGGCGTGATTGCAACGAATACCACCACCGCTCGCGATGGTGTGCCTTTGCGCTGGACGAACGAGGCCGGCGGGTTGAGCGGCGTGCCGGTACGCGAACGTTCGACCCAGGTCATTGCGGCCTTGCGCACGCGCTTGGGCACGAAGTTGCCGATCGTTGGGGTGGGCGGCATACAAAGCGCGCGCGATGCCACCGACAAGCTTGAAGCCGGGGCCACGGCAGTACAGATGTATACCGGGCTGATCTATCAGGGCCCGCGCCTTATCGCGGACTGTGCCCGTGCAGCCCAGCTGGTCTATGCCGATCAGCGGGCCCGGGAACTCAAGAGTGTGGTCAGACGCGATCGAGCGCGCGTTTCAGCTGAGCGCTGAACAAGGCGCCAATGAACTCGATGGATTCGGCCAGCCGGTGGCCGTCGGCAACGACATGGAGGGCCGCACGGCGCGATTTGGCAAAGGTATAGCTGGAATCCAGCGGTACGATGTCGTCATCCCAGCCATGTACGACGATGGTGTCGTCGGGGCAGCCGGCCGGCTCGCCGGGATAACCGTCGAGATAGAGCGCGGGCGCCATCAGCAGTAGCGCCTCCGGTTCGAGCGCATCGCAGGCCATCGCCGAGACATAGCCACCCATGCTCGAGCCGACCAATATCAGCGGCGCGCCCGCAGGGGTGTGGTCGACGAGCCGTTCGACGCGCGCGAGCGGATCCATAAGATCGCTGTAATCGAGACTCTCGACCGCGAAACCCTGGGTTTGCGCGATAGTGGCCAGGTGCTGGATCTTGCTGCCCCACGGCCCGCTTTCCTTGCCGTGGGCGAAGACAACGCGTGGTTCGGACATATCGAGCCTGTGCGTGGACGTTGATTGGTAAGCCGGCGTACTATGCCACGGCGCACAGTCTCATCGTGCGCTGACTGCTCAGGATCACGGGGACCGACACTGAAACTCCTGTCTTTTCTCAACTGGATCGCGCTCGGCATCGGTGCGCTGATGACGCTGCTTTATGCCGTCGTCTGCCTGATGATGTGGCCGTATCCCCAGCTTGTGGCCGATGCCGGGGGCGGGTTCGACCATGTCGTACAGATCACATTGGTCACCGCGATATTCACGGCGGCCGCGGCGCTGTCGACCTGGCTGGTGCAAAAGCGCCATCCGGCGCTGTGGCTGGGCCAGGGCGTATTGCTTGTCGCTCTGATTGGCGTGATCGTTTTTGCGGTGACTCAGCGTTGAAATGAGCGAACCTCGCCGCATGCGCGATCAGCCGCGTTGGCAGGCGGCCGCACTTATTCCGCTGGTCGTCGGCCTGGCATGGCTGATCTTCGGCTGGTCTCATGGCCTGGTTGTGGCGGTTCTGGCTACGCTCGCCGGTGTGCCGCTTCTCGGCTGTGCGACCGCGATCGCATTCTGGCCGGGCGATCGCCAGATTACCCAGTATCTCGCCGTGGGTGCGGTCGCGAGCATATTCCTGGCGGTGGTGCTGTGGCCATGGCTCGGCCTTGTCTCGCTCGGTTTGATTGTCGGTGGGAGCGTGTGTTTTCTCGCGGCGGGCTGGGTCGCAACCCGGGAATCCGTACGACCGCGCGCTGTGCCCGAGCCGCCATTATCCCTGGGCGTTTGTCGAAAAGTGGCGACCGACGAAGCGCTGCTTGGTATGTTCGTCGCCGGCGCACGTATTCCACGTGGCGCGGTGGTAAAGCGTGATTTCGACGAGCTCAGTGCGCTGCACGATCTCGCCGAAAGCGGGCATTGGAGCGCCGATCGGCGATCCTGGCATCGTACGCCTGCGCCACCGCGTGATGTTCGACTCACGCCATCGAAAGCCCAGGGTTGCCGGTTTGACTGGCTGCATTTCGATAGCGGTTTCGAAGCGGATACGGCGCTGCCCGGTGCGGCCCGCTGGCAGGCACATCGCCCCAATCAGCGTATGGCCGCGCGTATTTTCCGCCATGAAGGCGAACCTCGGCCGTGGTTGATCTGCATCCACGGCTATCGCATGGGCATCAACGAGCTCGATCTATCGTTATTCCGGGCGAAACGTCTGCACCTCAAATTCGGCATGAACGTGGCGATGCCGATCCTTCCGCTACACGGTGCGCGAAGAATCGCGCGTGTGACCGGTGGCCATTTTCTCGACGGCCCGATGGCCGATCTCGTACACGCGCAGGCCCAGGGCTTATGGGATCTGCGCCGGCTCAAGGCCTGGATCGGAGCCGAACAGCCGGACCAGCCGATCGGCGCGCTCGGTTACAGTCTCGGCGGCTATCACGCGGCGTTGCTTGCGGCCTTCGAAGCCGATCTCGCCTGCGTGATCGCCGGCATTCCGTTAACCGATATTCCGGCAGCGTTGTGGGCGCATATGCCGACGCTGCATCTGCGCTACCTGGAAGCGCAGGGGCTGTCGCAGGCGCAGCTCAGCGCGTTAATGGCGCCGGTGTCGCCGCTGCACCTGACGCCGGTCGTTCCCTATGAACGTCGTTATATCTTTGCTGCGACCGCGGATCGGCTAGTGGACCCGGAACAGCCGTTGCGCCTGTGGCGCCATTGGGGCGAGCCGGCGATGCACTGGTATCACGGCTCGCATCTGTCGGTTCGGCGTGAAGCGGAGTTGTTGCCGTTCGTCGAAGATGCGCTCGATCGGCATGGCCTGATCGTCACCCGCAGTGGCGCCGCTCGATAAGACACGGTTGTGACACACGCGCTCGCGCGCGAGAATGCCGCGCAATGCTTGCTTTGTCGGTCATGGAAGGGGAATACAGGTGAACAACGTCGTTATCTCGGCCTCCGGGCTCTACACGCCGCCGGAGTCGGTTTCCAACGAAGAGCTGGTCACCGCCTTCAACGCGTACGTCGAGAATTACAATCGCGACAACGCCAGTGCGATCGAGCGCGGCGAAGTCGAAGCGCTTTCGCCTTCGAACGCGGATTTCATATACAAGGCATCGGGTATCAAGAGCCGCTATGTGGTCGAAAAGAGCGGCATCATCGACCCGGACGTGATGCACCCGTGGATTCGTACGCGCGGCAACGACGAGCCGTCGCTGCAATGCGAAATGGCGATGGCCGCGATCGAGCCCTGTCTCGAAAAGGCCGGTAAACGCCCGGAAGACATCGACGCTGTGCTGGTGGCGTGTTCGAATCTGCCGCGCCCGTATCCGGCGCTGGCGGTCGAGGTACAGAAGTATCTCGGCGCGGGGCGCTTCGGTTTTGATATCAACGTGGCCTGCGCGTCTGCGGCCTTCGGTATCCAGACCGCCGCCGACATGATCAAGTCTGGCAGCGCGCGTACGGTGCTCATGGTCAACCCCGAAATCTGTTCGGCGCATCTGAATTTCCGTGATCGCGACAGCCACTTCATCTTCGGCGACGTATGCACAGCGGCGCTTATCGAGCACGCCGACGCTGTCGAAGACGGGCAGGGCTTCGAGGTGTTGGGTACCCGGCTCAAGACCGAGTTCTCGAATAACATCCGCAATAATTTCGGCTTTCTCAATCGCGCCGAGATGGACGAGCGCTCCGAGGCGGATCGCCTGTTCGTGCAGAACGGGCGTCGCGTGTTCAAGGATGTCGCCCCCATGGTGGCGCAGATGATCGTCGAGCATGCCGACGAGCTGGATGTGGATGCGGCCGATATCAAGCGGCTGTGGTTGCATCAGGCCAACATCAACATGAATACGCTGATCTGCAAGCGCGTGCTCGGCCGCGAGGCCAGCGAAGCCGAGATGCCGTCGGTGCTTGCCGAATACGGCAACACCAGTTCGGCTTCGCCGGTGATCGTGTTCCACAAGTTCTCGGACGACATGGTCGCCGGCGATGTCGGCGTGCTGTGCGGTTTTGGCGCGGGCTACTCCGCGGGTAGCGTTATTACTCGCAAGCGATAAGTGCGACTGGTATAGAAGCGCCTTCGCGACGACGTATCCATTCATCCTCTTAGGCAGCCTGTCATGACTGGCGACACCCAGCGCAAGTATCGCGCCGACTACCAGCCGCCGGCGTATCTGATCGATACGGTTGATCTGGATTTCGAAATTCGAAGCGATCGCACGCAGGTGCGGGCGACGTACGCGGTACGGCGCAACCCTGACGCGAACGATACGTCCCAATGGCGCCTGGACGGCCGGGACATGCAGTTCTTGTCGGCCGCCATCGACGGTCGCGCGCTGGATACGCATGAATATGCGTTGAGCGACAACGCGCTGGTTATCCATAACCCGCCTGAAATATTCACGTTCGTCGTCGAAAACACTATCGGCCCCGAGCAGAATCTGTCGCTCGAGGGCTTCTATCGCTCCGGCGATATCCTGTGTAGCCAGTGCGAGTCGAACGGGTTCTCGCGGATTACATATTTCCCGGACCGTCCGGACGTCATGGCGCGCTACACCACGCGAATCAGCGCCGATGCACACAAATTCCCGGTGCTGCTGGCCAACGGCAACTGTGTCGATTCCGGTACGCTCGACAACGGCCGTCATTACGCGGTCTTCGAAGACCCGTTCGCCAAACCCTGTTATCTGTTCGCGATGGTGGTCGGTGATCTGGGCATGATTCGCGACAGCTACACTACAGCGTCGGGCCGTAAGGTCGATTTGCGGCTGTATACCGAGCACGGCAACGAAGACCAGTGCCACCACGCCATGGCTTCGCTCAAGCAGGCCATGGCTTGGGACGAAGACACCTACGGTCTAGAGTACGACCTGGACAGCTACGTCACGGTGGCCGTGGGCAGCTTCAACATGGGGGCCATGGAAAACAAGGGCCTGAACGTGTTCAACACGGCCTGTATCTTTGCGCGTGCGGATACTGCAACCGACAGCGATTTCGCGCTCGTGCGCGACGTGGTCGCCCACGAGTATTTCCACAACTACACCGGCAACCGCGTGACCTGTCGCGACTGGTTCCAGCTGTCGTTGAAGGAAGGGCTCACCGTCTATCGCGAGCACCAGTTCGCGATCGATCAGGGCTCGCCTGGCGTCACCCGTATTCGCCAGGTGCGGACCATGCGCGAAATCCAGTTCCCCGAGGACGGCGGCCCGCGGGCGCATCCGGTACGCCCGGAATCCTATGTGGAGATGAACAACTTCTACACCATCACCGTCTATGAGAAAGGCGGCGAGGTGATCCGCATGATCGCGCAGATGGCCGGGCGTGATGCGTTCATTATTGCTGTGCGTCATTATCTCGACAAGCACGACGGCCAGGCGGTGACCATCGAGGATTTCGTGGTCGCAATGGAAGAATCCACCGGCCTCGACCTCGCTCAGTTCCGGCACTGGTATGCCCAGGCAGGCACGCCGCGGGTACGGGTCGCGACCGACTTTGAGGATGGCCGGCTGCAGCTGACGTTGTCACAGCACACGCCGGCCACGCCCGACCAGAACGACAAGCCGCTGTTCGATATCCCCGTTGAAATCGCGCTGTTCGATGCCGAGGGTGCGCCCGTGCGCGAAGCCGAGGTGCTGCGCTTGAACAGCGCCGAACAAAGCTGGACGTTCGATGGCTTCGACGCCGAGCCGACCGTGTCTGCGCTGCGCGGTTTCACCGCGCCCGTGCGCCTGGAATATGAGCAAAGCGACGAAGCACTCGCACGCCTGATGGCACACGACAGCGATCCGGTCTGCCGCTGGGATGCGGCCCAGGCGCTGTATCTGAAGACACTCGTGGCCGATGTGTCGGCGCGCCGTGAAGGCAACGCGCCAGTGGCGGCGCCCGAGCTGTTGTTCGAGGCGATAGAGACACTGCTCGACAATCCACCGGCCGATCGTGAATTGCTTGCCGAAATGCTGACGCTGCCTAGTGAAGCGATGCTCGGCGAACAGTTCGACGCTGTCGATATTTTTGCGATCGATGCCGCACGGCGCGAGCTGAAAGAAGCGATCGCCACTCGGTTCGCCAAGCGTTTCCAGGCGCTCGCGGATACGCATGCGGCAAGTAGCGCGTATATATTCGACGTTGCCGAAGCAGGGCGCCGACGTGTTTTTGCAGTTGCGCTGGATTATCTGGCGACGATTGAAGCACCGGGCTTAGCCGCGCGCGCCGCCGCTGTCTACGACGGCGCAGACAACATGACTGATCGCATGGCCGCGCTCGATGCGCTGCGCGATCTGAACGCGCCCGAACGCCAACGCGTGCTCGACGATTTCGCGCAGACATGGGCGGATTATCCGCTGGTCATGGACAAATGGCTCAGACTGCAAGCGACGACGCGTCGTGACGACAGCGTGGAACGCGTGCGGGAATTGCTGGCTGATGCGCGCTTCGATTTCACCAATCCGAATCGTATTCGTGCGCTGCTGGGTGGTTTCGTACGCGGCAATCGTGTCGGGTTTCATCGTGCCGACGGTGCAGGCTATGCACTGATTGCCGACGAGATACTGCGCCTGGACAGCCTGAACCCGCAGCTCGCTGCTGCGCTGGCCGGCATGCTCACCAACTGGGCACGCCATGTTCCGGCGCAGGCCGACGGCATGCGGGCAGCGCTTGCGCGTATCGCCGAAGCCGAGTTGTCGGACAACACGCGTGAGATCGTTGCCGCCGGGCTCGAACAGAGCAACGTGGCTGCCTGAACGGTTCATGGGTCGCCCGGCCAGCGTTGTCATATTGCTGTAATATCGAGTGCCTAGCGTTACGGCGTCATAGTCCCCATGAGACCCCACGTAATGCAGCACAAGCATGTTCTGATCGTCGAGGACGAAGCGCCGATCCGCGACATGATTCGATTCGCCCTGGAGCGAGCGGATTTCGCCGTCAGCGAAGCAGAGGACGCGCAGAGCGCACGTCTTGCCATGGCCGAGCGGCGTCCGGATCTGGTGTTGCTCGACTGGATGTTGCCGGGTGTTTCGGGCGCAGAGTTCGCGCGCGAACTGCGCCGCGACGAGCTCACCGCCCAGTTGCCAGTGATCATGGTCACCGCCCGTGTGGATGCCGACGACCGGGTGCGAGGGCTCAATCTCGGCGCGGACGATTACATCACCAAGCCGTTTTCCTCCTCCGAGCTCGTCGCGCGCGTGCGCGCGGTGCTACGCCGAAGCCTGCCAGGTGGCGAGGACGAAACGCTGGAGCTCGATGGGCTGGTTCTGGACGCCGCCAGCCAGCGGGTCGCGGCCGGCGATGCACCGGTCAAGCTCGGACCCACCGAATACCGGCTACTCCGATTCTTCATGAGCAATCCGGAACGCGTGTATTCACGTGAGCAGATGCTTGACCGCGTTTGGGGCCAGAATGTGTTTGTTGAAGAACGGACGGTGGATGTACATATTCGGCGTCTACGCAAGGCGCTTGCGCCGTTCGGTTTCGATCATTTCATTCAGACGGTGCGGGGCAGCGGTTATCGATTCTCCAGCAAGGCGGTGTAGCCTCGCACTATCGCGACTGGCGAGGTTATGAGTATTCCCTCGGCGGGCGCGGCACGGGTATGGCGTCGCGAACTGTTCATCATCGGCGCGTGGCTTGCGCTGTGCGCGGTGGTCGGGCTACTGACCGGCTACGAGCTTGTCGCCATTTTGATCGGCGTGTGTGCCTATCTGGGTATGCACCTGATGTATGCCTACCAGCTGCATCGCTGGCTGGCCTCGGATCGAATCGAGCCGTCCGAGGGCATCGGTGTCTGGCAAGAGATCTATACCGAGCTGTACCGGCTCAAACAGCGCAACCGCAAGCGCAAGAAGCGGCTCAAGAGCATCGTTCACGAATTCCAGGCCTCGACGGCGGCTCTGCCCGATGGCGCGGTCGTGCTCGATTCGCAAGGACGAATCGTGTGGTTCAACGAGGCCGCAGGTGCGCTGATGGCGCTGCGCAGCCCGCAGGATTTGGGCCAGCGCCTGGCGAATCTGTTACGCCATCCGCGTGTATCGAGCCAGTTGATGAAGGCCGAGCACATCGGCGAGCTCGAGGTGCCGTCGCCGGTTAACGAGGCGGACACGCTACTGCTTCGGCTGATTCCGTACGGTAATAACCAGCGCCTGCTCATCGCGCGCGATATCAGCGAGCAGAAACGCCTCGAACATACCCGCCGGGATTTCGTCGCCAATGCATCCCACGAGTTGCGAACGCCGTTGACGGTACTGCGCGGCTATCTGGAAATGATGGAAGAAGAGGCGGGTAGCGATGGCGCGCTCACCGGCTGGCAGGCGCCGATTCGGGAGATGGGTGAACAGTCGCGGCGCATGAACCGCATCATCGACAGCCTGCTCAAACTGGCGCGCCTCGAAAGCGAGGGGTTGCAGCAGCGCCAGGAACGTATTGATATCCCGACCATGATTCAATCGCTCGTCGACGATATCCGACGTGCGAACAGCACGACCCATGAGATCGTGCTGGATATCGAACCCGACCTGGACCTGTATGGCCGGCCGGGCGAATTGGAGAGCGTGTTTTCCAATCTCTTATCCAACGCGGTGCGTTATACCACCACCGACGCCGGCACGATCCAGGTGCGCTGGTGGCGAGAAGAGGACGCGGCCTGTTTTTCGGTCACCGATAACGGCCCCGGTATCGAAGCTCAGCATCTGCCGCGTTTGACCGAGCGCTTCTATCGCGTCGATCCAGGGCGGCAAGCGAGCAGCGGTGGGACCGGTCTCGGGCTTGCGATCGTCAAACACTGCCTCGAGCATCACGAAGCTGAGCTGGAGATCCACAGCGAACCGGGCTTTGGTTCGACGTTTACTTGCCGGTTCCCGGTACAACGCGCACTCGACCGTCAGGCCGCCTGAACGCAGCCGTTCCGATCGCGACCTGGGTCCGCTCCCGGGCCGGCGAGGCGCACGAGTGTCCATATATCGTTTGCCCGACGGCGGCCCGATCAGACGGTATCGCCGCGCTGCCCACGCCTGAGGCCGGCTATTGCAAGTGTTTCACCTTCGACGTCCTATGGCTGAAAAGCCAATCTCAGCGCGCTCGTTCGGCACCGTCATATGACCGTCATAAAGCGGTTACCTGACTGTCACACGTCTTAGGTAGTTTCTCCCGCGGCTGCACAAGCCGAGACACAATCCAGGGAGACCTACTGATGAACCGTTTTCAACTGCGCGCCATGGGCGTGCTCGCCGGCGCGGCTGTTACCGCCATGCCCATGCTCGCTTCGGCCGGCATTACCTTGTACGAGGAAGGCAACAAGTCGCTTGAGATCGGCGGCCGTCTTCAACCGCAGTACCGTCTGGTCGATGCCGATAGCGAAGGCGAAGGCAGCGACTCGGGCGACGATTTCTTTCTGCGCCGCATGCGCTTCTATATCGAAGGCACGCTCACGGAAAACATTTACGGTATCTGGCAGGTCGATTTTGGCGATACGTCGGAAGATCCGGAAGTCAAGGACGCTTTCATCAACTATTCGGGGCTATCGGCCGGCGAGATCCAGGTTGGCAACATGAACGTGCCGTACTCGCGCGAGTTGCTTACCTCGTCCAAGCGTCAGCAGTTCGTCGAGCGTACCGTGGTGGGTGACCACAATTTCGGTGTGCCGGATCGCCAGATCGGTATTCTGTATACCGCCGCGCCGAGTGACGTGTTTCAGGTGGCAGCAGGCGTATTCAACGCCGGCCTGGAAAGCGATCTGGACAAAGTGGACTTCGAATCGCGGGTAAGCGGCGATCCGGATTACTTCGGCAAGATGTTTGCCGGCCGTATCGATTTCACTCCGTTGGGTGGGTTCAAGCTCGCTCAGGGTGCGTTCGGTGAAGAAACCAAGTTCGGCCTTGGCCTCAACGGCTTCTACTGGGACAACGACAGTGACGCCGGGTTCGAGGATTTTGAAGCCGATAGCAGCCCGGAAGGCGAATATGACAGCGTCACTGGCCTGGGCGTGGATGCCGCTTTCCGTTCGGGGTATTTCTCCGCGGATGCTGCCATTCAGTACACCAACGCGGAAGTGACCGATGGCACCCGTGATTTTCTCTCCGACAACGGCGTGACCGACGGTATCGGCTTCGTCAACGATGAAGGCGACGCGAAGTTCATGACCTACATGGTCAAGGCCGGCTACATGATCGTGCCCAGCAAGCTCGAGTTCACCGCCGGCTTCTCTGCGCTGGATCTGGACGACGGCTATCGCGATGCCGACGGCACCATTATTTCCGACGACATGGACAAGCGTTACTCGGCCGGTTTGAACTACTTCTTCAACAAGCATGACGCCAAAATCCAGCTGACCTATGAAATCGGTCGTGACGTGCTGTATGCGAACGATGCGAACGGGCAGGTGATCAACCCGGCCGGTATCGGCGAGGATCAGAACACGCTGTTCCTGCAGTTCCAGCAGGTCCTGTAAAAACTCCCCTGAAAACAAGAAGCGGATTGCTCCCTTTGATCATGACCCCGGCTTGCCCGGGGTCTTTTTTTGGCTGCTATTTATCGCCACGCGTTTCCGGCAGGGTTCGTCGGGCATAAGGGCATTGGCAACGGCTTGATGCCGTAAGGCGCGGTGTCGAACGAGGCCTACACGTTTTCGAAACGCACTCGGGCCCGTGAATGCCGCGTCATCAGACTTGGAAATCGCCCGACGGGTTGCGCATTCGCCTCGCCGCCCGGGAGAGCGCCGATTCGGTTAGTGTCGGCCCCCGGTGCACAGCGCGGGCGCGCTCGGCCAGCAACCGCTGGGATGAAGGGTCGAGCGGCCGCGGCTATTGACTCGCTAGTGCCCAGAAAACAGCGAACAAGACCTATTTATACGGCTTGTCACAAATCTGTCATCGATCGGCAATACCCTGTTCAAAGTTTGCTCCCACACTCACCGCAGGTCAGAACCGCTGGCCTGAAATCTTTCATCCGGGAGACATTGATGAAACTTCGTTTGCAACACACGCTGGGCGCGGCGGGTATCGCTGCGGGCCTGCTCGCCACCGCTGGTGCTGCGCAGGCTGCCGATCAGATTCGTATCGTGGGCTCGTCCACGGTTTATCCGTTCTCGTCTTATGTCGCCGAGGAACTGGGCGCGACGAGCGACGTTCGTACGCCGGTGGTCGAGTCCACGGGTTCCGGCGGCGGCATGAAGCTGTTCTGCGGCGGTGTGGGCGCCAATACGCCGGACATCACCAACGCCTCGCGTCGCATGAAACCGTCCGAGTTCAAGATGTGCCAGGACAATGGCGTCAAGGACATCACCGAGAATGTGGTCGGCTTCGACGGTATCGTGTTCGCGCAGAGCAAGACCGACGATGCGATCGATCTGAGTCGTGAGCAGATCACCCTGGCTGTCGCCGCCAAGGTGCCGAAAGACGGCAAGATGGTCGACAACCCGTACAACAAGTGGAGCGACATTGACTCGTCGCTGCCGGATCGAGACATCCTGATCTACGGCCCGCCGACATCCTCGGGTACCCGTGACGCGTTCGAAGAACTGGTCATGGAACACGGTTCGGAGAACATCGAAGGCTATGACGAGGCTTACACCACGATCCGTCAGGACGGCAAATACGTGCCCTCCGGCGAGAACGACAACCTGATCGTGCAGAAGCTTGCTCAGAACAAGGATGCCTTCGGCGTCTTCGGTTTCTCCTATCTGGAAGAAAACCGCGACAAGATCCAGGGCGCGAAGATCGACGGCGTCGAGCCCGAGCGCGATCTGATCTCCTCGGGTGAGTACCCGGTTTCGCGCTCGCTGTTCTTCTATACCAAGAACGCTCACGTCGATCAGGTCGAAGGCATGGAGCAGTATGTCGACATGTTCCTGTCGGATCAGATGGCGAGCGACCGCGGTTATCTGAAGAACCTCGGTCTCATCCCGCTGCCCGAGGATCGTCTGAAAGCCGAGCGTAGTGAGTGGGAATCGCGTGCCAAGCTCAAGGCCTCGGATCTCGAAAGCTAGACGTTCGACTGACACGGCGCCGGTACACGTCGATAAGCGGCGTGCCGGCGCCATCTTGATTATCATGGCGGCCCGCCGCATTCGCTTTTCAGCCTAGGATCGCGTTTTGGAAACCAGCCAAATACTGCTCGTCTTCTTCGGTGGCCTCGTACCGATGGCCGCTGTCGCGTTCGCTCTCGGGCGACGCAAGGCATTGTTATCGGACGCCGCGGGCAGCCGTATGCATTCTTTGCCGGCGCAGTACGGCGTTTATGTGGCGACCTGGATGGCGCTGCCGGCCCTTGCAATCGGTATCGTTGCCGCATCGGCTGCGTTGCTGGGATTGCAGGTTCCGTCTGCACCGTTCGTGCTGTCTTTCGCGCTCTTCGGTGCCGCGGTCGGGCTGATGATCGCGCTACGCAAGGTCGAGCCGACGCTGCGTGCACGCAATGCGATCGAGAAATTTGTTTATTGGACGCTCTTTGCCGCGTCGCTGGTGTCGATTCTCACCACGTTCGGCATCATCATTTCGATTCTGTTCGAGGCGCTGAAGTTCTTCAGCCAGGTCAGCGTCTGGGACTTCGTGACCGGTACCAACTGGTCGCCGGTGGCGACATTCCGCCCCGGCCAGCAAGCCGCTGATTCCCAATTCGGTTCGGTACCGCTGTTTGCCGGCACGTTCATGATCACGCTGGTCGCTATGTCGGTGGCGATTCCGGTGGGGCTGCTTTCGGCGATCTATATGTCCGAATACGCCAGCTATCGCGTACGCACGCTGGCCAAGCCGATGCTCGAAATTCTGGCCGGTATCCCGACGGTCGTCTACGGTTTCTTCGCCGCGATCACGGTCAGTCCGCTGGTGGTCGAGGTGGCCAATTTCTTCGGCTTGCATGCCTCGTATACCAACGCGCTCGCGCCCGGATTGGTGATGGGGATCATGATCATTCCGTTCATCTCGTCGTTGTCCGACGACGTGATCAATTCGATTCCCAACAGTCTTCGTGAAGGCGCCTATGCACTGGGCGCAACCAAATCCGAGACCATCAAGCAGATCATTCTGCCGGCGGCTTTCCCCGGCATCATGGCCGCTGCGCTGCTGGGTGTTTCCCGCGCGCTGGGTGAGACCATGATCGTGGTCATGGCTGCCGGTCTGCGGCCGAACCTCACCTGGAACCCGCTCGAAGACATGACCACGGTGACGGTGCGTATCGTCGATGCGCTCACCGGTGACCAGGCCTTCGACAGCCCCGAAACGCTGGCCGCATTCGCGCTCGGCCTGGTGCTGTTCGTGGTCACGCTCACGCTGAATCTGATCTCGATCATCGTGATTCGCAAGTTCCGCCAGTCCTACGAATAGCGCTCAAAGGGCATTCGATTATGAGTCAAGGCATTACGCTGTCGCCTTCGCGCCAGCTCAAGAAACGCTACCGTGCGGAAAAACGCTTCAAGGCCTATTGCATCGGCGCGCTGGTGTTGGCCATGGCGTTTCTCGTGCTGTTCTTCACTGACATGATTCGCCAGGGCTATTCGGCGTTCGTGCAGACCGAGATCGAGGTCGAAGTCACCTACAACGAAGACACGGTCAAGTTCACCAACGAATCGGTACGCGAAGAGGTATCGCCGCTGATTTCGCGGGCGTTCTATCGCACCATTCCGCGTCGGGTCGATGCCAACCCCGAGCTCATGGGTACGACCGAGACACGCTGGCTGACCGCCACCGCGCATGTCGACCAGTACCGCAAAGGCTATAGCGATCGCCTCGATCCGGAACTCAAGGCCACACTCGACCGCCTCGATTCGGAAGGGCGCGTAAGTTATGGCTTCAATTCCGGCTTGTTCTTTTCCGGCGACTCCAAGATCCCGTCCAACGCCGGGCTGTGGTCGGCTTTCGTTGGCTCGTTCTACGTCATGATCGTCGTGCTGCTCGTGAGTTTCCCGATCGGTGTTGCGACGGCGATCTATCTTGAGGAGTTTGCGCCGGATAACCGCTTTACCCAGGGCATCGAGATCAATATCAACAACCTGGCAGCCGTGCCGTCGATTCTGTTCGGTTTGCTGGGTCTTGCGATTTTCATCAACTTTTTCGGCGTGCCGCGTTCCTCGGCGCTGGCGGGCGGCTTGACGCTATCGCTGATGACGCTGCCGGTGATCATCATCAGTACGCGCGCCGCGCTCAAGGCAGTGCCACAGAATATCCGCCAGGGCGCGCAGGCGGTGGGTGCCTCGCGTTGGCAGGCGATTCGCGATCATGTCCTGCCGCTGTCGCTGCCGGGCATTCTCACCGGCACGATCATCGGCATCGCACAGGCCATGGGCGAGACCGCGCCGCTGCTGCTGATCGGCATGATCGCGTATATCCCGGATGCGCCAACAAGCATGACCGAGGCGGCAACGGTCCTGCCGGCCCAGATATTTACCTGGTCGGGCATGCCGGAAGGCGCCTATGTGAGTCTTACCGCGGCCGGCATTCTGGTGCTGTTGTCGCTGTTGATCACGCTCAATGCCACGGCGGTCATTCTGCGTAATCGGTTCGAGCGCCGCTGGTAGGCGGGCGCCGACTCAACGGTTTGAAAATTTTCCCTTTTCTTGGGCGGAGACTTAGGATGCGTACACGAGATTTGACCGGCGACAGTACCCAGGTGGTACGAGTGCCGACCACGGAGCGCCCGCGAGTGAATCAGAAGACGAAGATGAAGGTCCGTGACCTCGAGGTCTGGTATGGCGAGAAGCAGGCGCTACACGGCGTATCGATGGATGTGGCAGAAAACGAAGTCACGGCGCTGATCGGCCCCTCCGGCTGCGGCAAATCGACGTTCCTGCGGTGTCTCAACCGCATGAACGATCTGATTCCGGATGTGCGCATCAAAGGTGAAGTCGAGTTCGAAAACCAGAACATCTATGCGCCGGAGGTCGATGTCGTCGAGCTGCGCTCGCATATCGGCATGGTGTTCCAGAAGCCCAATCCGTTTCCGAAAAGCATCTACGATAATATTGCCTACGCGCCCAAGATTCTCGGTCAGGTGCGCAAACGCACCGATATGGAAGACCTGGTGGAGCATTCGCTCAAGCGCGCGGGCTTGTGGGAAGAGGTCAAGGATCGGTTGCAGATGCCTGGTCTGTCGCTTTCCGGTGGTCAGCAGCAGCGCCTGTGTATCGCGCGCGCGATCGCGGTGAGCCCGTCGGTGCTGCTGATGGACGAGCCCTGTTCGGCGCTCGATCCGGTCGCCACCGCCACGGTCGAACAGCTTATCGATGAGCTCAAAGAGAACTACACCATCGTGATCGTTACCCACAACCTGCAGCAGGCAGCGCGTGTGGCGGGCTATACGGCCTTCTTCCATCTCGGCAATATCGTCGAATACTCGGATACCGACTCGTTGTTCACGCATCCGCGCGAGAAGAAGACCGAGGACTACATCACCGGCCGATACGGCTGAACGGCAACGGCCGGCAGGAGAGCGTTATGGATAAAGTCGGGCTGGAAAAACATACTTCGAAGCAGTTCGATGCCGATCTGGAGGATGTGCGAGAACTTGTACTCGCCATGGGCGGTCTGGTCGAGCAGCAGATCGCGGACGCGGTGCGCGCGCTGATCACCGGCGAGGGCGCGCTCGGCGAAGAGGTGGTCCAAGGCGATACCGAAGTCAATCGCATGGAAGTCGAGATCGACGAGGAATGCACGCGCATTCTCGCTCGACGTGCGCCCCAGGCTGGCGATTTGCGCCTGATCATTGCCGTGGCCAAGACCATTACCGATCTCGAGCGTATCGGTGACGAAGCCGAAAAGATCGGCCGTATGTCCACGCATCTCGCCAGCTACGACCGCCCGAAGAGCGCGTTCTACCAGATCGAAATGCTGGGCCGGCACGTGCGCGAGATGCTGCGCGACGCGCTTGACGCCTTTGCCCGCCTGGATTCGGAAGCGGCGCTGCGTGTCGCCCAGCAGGACGAGGATGTCGATCGCGAGTATGAGGGCATCGTACGCCAGTGCATCACTTACATGATGGAAGACCCGCGCACCATACGACATATGCTTGACGTGCTCTGGGCGGTGAAGGCATTGGAGCGTATAGGCGATCACTCCACGAATATCAGCGAGTACGTGGTGTATTTCGTGGAAGGCAAGGACGTGCGCCACATCGGGCTCGAGGCCATGGAAAAAGAAATCAACGAGGGTGCGGCGCGTCGGCGCGGCGATTGAATCGACTGCCTGGCTGCCGTGTCGTACCGTCGGTCGGTGCGGCGCACAAAACTCGCGCTGAGCTTTGGTACTATCGGCGTCCCTGACTGGCGCGGATAGCGGAATTGGCCCAGAAAAAGCGACCCACTCGAGCTGCACCCAAGCGCAAGGCGCGCAAACCGACGCGCACGAAAGCGAAGCGTGGGTTCTTCCGACGTCTTCTGCCATATGTGTTCTTGCTGGGCTGTATGGCGGCTGCGGTACTGGCCGGCTACATGGTCTATCTGGACGGCGCGGTTCGTGCCCAGTTCGAAGGCACACGCTGGACGTTACCGGCCAAGGTGTATGCGAGCCCGCTCGAACTCTATTCCGGCCTCGACCTATCACGCAGCGAGATCGTCTCGCGGCTCGATCGCCAGGGCTATCGGGCCAGTTCCAGCCTGTCGCGGTCGGGCACGTATCGCAGCAGCGTTAGCCGGCTGGATATTCATACCCGGGCGTTTCATTTCTGGGACGGACAGCAGGCGTCCCGCGAAATCCGGCTGAATTTCGACAGTACCGGCGTGAGTTCGCTCTCCGCGCTCGACAAACAGGGTGATCTGGCGTTGATCCGGCTCGACCCGCTCATGATCGGCAGTATCTACCCCAAGCAGGGTGAAGACCGGATTCTGGTCAAGCTTGGCGATGTGCCGCCGATGTTGCCCGCCGGCCTGATCACGGTCGAAGACCGGGATTTCATGAATCACTGGGGTGTATCGCCGAAATCGATTCTGCGTGCGGCGGTCGCGAACCTGCGCGCGGGCGGTGTGGTCCAGGGCGGCTCCACCATTACCCAGCAGCTGGTCAAGAACTTCTATCTGAACAATCAGCAGACGCTGGTGCGCAAGGCCAAGGAAGCGCTCATGGCGATCCTGCTCGATGCGCATTATTCCAAGCCGGAAATTCTCGAGGCCTATCTCAACGAGGTCTATCTCGGCCAGGATGGCGGCCGCGCGATTCACGGCTTCGGTCTGGCGAGCTATTTCTATTTCCAGAAGCCCCTCGAAGAGCTGCAGCCCCAGGAGATCGCGTTGCTGGTGGCCATGGTCAAGGGCCCGAGCTACTACGATCCCCGCCGTAATCCGGAGCGCGCTCTGCGCCGCCGAAACCTGGTGCTGGACATGTTTCACAGCGCCGGTTTTCTGGAAGAAGACAGCTGGCGTGAAGCCAAGAAGGCTGATCTGGGTGTAACCGCACGCACGGTGCGCAGTACCAGCCAGTATCCGGCCTTCATCGATCTGGTGCGTCGCCAACTGCTGGGCCAGTACAAGGACGCCGACCTGACCGAAGAAGGCCTGCGCATCTTCACCACGCTCGATCCCGAGGTCCAGGCCGCCGCTGAAAAACGGGTCTCGGACGGGCTCGACAAGGTCGAAGCGGCACGCGGTATTGAGCGCGACAGCCTGCAAGCCTCGGCCGTGGTTACCAGCGTCGAAGGCGGGCGCGTACTGGCGCTGGTGGGCGGTCGCGATGCCGGTTTCGCCGGCTTCAACCGTGCGCTCGATGCACGTCGGCCGATCGGTTCTCTGATGAAGCCGGTGGTTTATCTCACCGCACTCGCCGAGCCGTCGAAATACAATCTGATCACGCCGCTCGACGACAGTGCGCTATCGGTCAAACTGGCGAACGGCGATACCTGGCGGCCGCAGAATTACTCCAAGAGTACGCACGGCAGCGAAGTGCCGCTGCACTATGCGCTCACCCACAGCTATAACCTGTCGACCGCACGTCTCGCGCTTGATGTCGGTATTCCCGACGTTATCGATACGCTCAAAGAGCTTGGCTACAACGGCGATCCATTGTCCGTGCCGTCATTGGCACTCGGGGCCGTGGATATGGCGCCCATGCAGGTCGCACAAATCTATAACACGCTTGCGGCCGGCGGCTATTACACGCCCTTGCTCGCCATTCGCGATGTCACCACGCGCGAAGGTGAGCCGTTGTCGCGCTACCCGCTCAAGATTCGCCGCGCGGTGGATGAATCGCCGGTCTATCTGACCAACTGGATACTGCAGCGCGTGGCGCGCTACGGCACCGGTTCGACGATGTACAGAACCCTCGATCGCTCGATCAATGTGGCTGGCAAGACCGGTACTACGGACGATCTACGCGACAGCTGGTTCGCCGGGTTCGCGGCCAACCGACTGGCGGTGGTATGGGTCGGTCGCGACGACAACAAACCCGCACAGCTCACCGGGGCGACGGGTGCGTTGCAGCTGTGGGCCGGTATCATGGCCGATATCGACCCGCGCGGCTTGATGAACGTGCCGCCCGAGGACGTAGTGGAAGTTCCGCTGCGCCTACGGTTCGACCCCAACGGCGCGTCCGGCAATGATTACGGCGGCTGTAGCGGCACTACGCCAGTGCCGTTCGTGCGCGGCTATGTGCCGGACGGGCTTTCGGATTGCGATAGCGATATCATGCGCGAAAATCGCTATCGTCGTGAGCAGCCGCAACAGCGGCAAGAAGAACAGGAAGAGGGTAACTGGCTACAGCGCTTGTTCGGCTGATCGCGTCATCGGTCGCTCGCGTTCAAGCACCTGACGATGTCAGCGCAAAGGTTGCGGTCGTTACCCCCAGCAGATCGACGCTGCCATCTGAGTAGAGGTTTGGGATCATGCAACGAATCGCAGCACTTGTGGTGCTAGTCGCTCTGGCGGGCTGTGCCACGAACCAACGCACCAGCTTTCCGCCGCCACAAGGCCCGGCCTCGCCCACGATTCCGTCGCCCGGGCGTACACCCGAGCCAGAACGTGTGCCGGAGCGGCCGAGCGAGCCCGAGGTCATGCCGCCGCGCTCTGCACAGGAAGCCAGCAGCCCGGCGGTATTATCGCTGCTCGGGCGTGCCGATACGCTCGCGCGCAACGGCAACATGGATATGGCCGCGGCCACGCTGGAGCGTGCGCTCGATCTGGAACCGCGTAACGCGTTTGTCTATCAGCGCCTGGCCAGCGTGAAACTCGCCCAGGGCCAGGGCGGCCAGGCCGAGGCGATGGCGCGTAAATCCAATAGCGTCGCCGGGGACAATCCGTTCGTACGCGCCGACAACTGGCGCTTGATTGCCGAAGCGCGTCGTGTCGGTGGCGATCGCAGCGGCGCCGATGAAGCCATGCAGCGCGCCAGCAGCTATCGCAGCGCCAGCCAGCAGCTCATGCGATGAGTGCTGCGGCCGGCGCCGCGCTTTTCACCGACGATGACGCGCTCTCGCGTGCCTTGCCAGGCTACGCGGCTCGCGCCGGGCAGGCCGAGATGGCGGCAGCGGTCGCACGTGCCATCGATGCAGGCGAACGGCTCGTTGTCGAGGCGGGCACGGGCACCGGCAAAACGCTGGCCTATTTGCTGCCCGCACTGGCTTCGCAGCGCAAGATTATCGTTTCGACCGCGACACGCTATCTGCAAAGCCAGCTCGACGATAAGGATGTACCGCTGGCGCAGACGGTGCTCGGGCGCTCGGTGCATGCCACGGTGCTCAAGGGGCGTGCGAATTATTTGTGCCTGCACCGGCTCAATCTTACCGAGGCCAGCGGCGATCTCTATCTTGCGCCCAAGATCCGCGCGGTGCGTGATTGGGCGGCCCGTACCACGACGGGCGACCTGGGCGAATTCGGCGATCTCGGCGACGGCGACGCGCTCTGGCCGCGCATCACCTCGACCACGGACAACTGCCTCGGCCAGGAATGCCCGTTGTTCGACCAGTGCTGGGTCGTACACGCGCGCCGCGAGGCCCAGGCGGCGGACCTGGTAATCGTCAACCACTATCTGCTGTTCGCGGATCTGACCCTGCGAGAATCCGGGTTCGGCGAAGTATTGCCCGGCGCCGATGCGATTGTGCTCGACGAAGCCCACCGCCTGCCCGATATTGCCGGCCGGTTCTTTGGCCAGGCACTCTCGGCGCGCCAGCTTAAAGATCTGGTACGCGATGGTCTCGCGGAACTGGACACGCTCGGCGGTGACATGCCGGGTCTGAAAGCCAAGCTCAAGGATGTCGGCAACGCCGAGCGGCGATTTGCCGATGCGCTGGGCGACGCGCCCGGCAACCGGAGTTGGGAAGAACTGGAAACAGATGTACGCCGGGCAGCGCGCGACGATCTGGCGGCCGGGCTGATCGCGCTCAAGACCGGCCTGGAACCCGTGGCCACGCGCAGCGATCGGATGAAAGCGCTGTCCCGCCGCTGTGGCGAACTGGAAGCCGCGCTGACCACGGTCAGTGCGAGCGATGCCGATCGCATCAGCTGGCTCGAAAAACGGGGTAGTGCCTGGATTTGGCACAGCACCCCATTGGACGTGGCCACGCCGTTTTCGCGCGCGATCGAAGCCTATCCCGGTGCCTGGATCTTTACCTCCGCGACGCTGGCGGTGAAGAACGACCTGAATTACTTCTGTCGTCGACTGGGGCTCACGGATGTGACCCAGCAGGTGCTGCCCAGCCCGTTCGACTATGAACAAAACGCCATGCTCTATGCGCCGCGTACCATGCCGGCGCCGAACACGCCGGATTTCGATGACGCGGTGGTGTCTCAGGCGCTGTCGTTGATCGAAGCGTCCGGCGGCGGCACGTTTGTGCTATGCACCAGTTATCGTGCAGTCGCGCGCTACGGCGAGGCACTGGCTGCGGCTGGTATCGAGGTGCTTATGCAAGGCAGCGCGCCGCGCGCCGATCTGCTTGCCGATTTTCGCCAGGACGACGGCGCCGTGCTGGTGGCCACCAGCAGTTTCTGGGAAGGTGTGGACGTACGCGGTCAGGCGCTACGGCTGGTCATCATCGACCGGTTGCCGTTCGCGTCGCCGGCCGACCCCGTGCTTGCCGCGCGTTTCACGGCGATGAAAGAGGCCGGGGAAAACCCGTTCATGGACTATCAGCTGCCCCAGGCCATCATCACCCTCAAACAGGGCGTTGGACGTTTGATTCGCGATGCTGCCGATCGCGGCGTGCTGGCGATTTGTGATCCGCGGCTGTTCACGGCGCGTTACGGCGGGGCTATCCGTGCGAGCCTGCCGCCTATGCCCATCACTCGCGATCAGGCCGTGGCCTGCGAATTTCTCGACAGCCTGGCGCCCGCATGAAGTTACTTGCGCTGGACGCGTCGACCGAAGCGCTATCCGTGGCCGTGGTGGACTGTGTACGTGGCTACGAGGTCGAGCACTTCGAAATCGCGCCGCAGGCCCATGCGCGTCGATTGTTACCGCTCGCTGCGGAACTGCTCGAACGGGCCGAACTCACGCTCGCCGATCTCGACGGTTTTGCTTTCGCGCGCGGGCCGGGCGCGTTCACCGGCCTGCGTATTGCCGCCGGTCTCATTCAGGGTCTTGCAGCCGGTGTGGATCGACCCGTCGTACCGGTTTCCACGCTTGCGGCACTCGCCGCGCGGTGTCTGCACAACGACGAGCACGTGAATCGCGTGCGCGTGGTTCAGGACGCCCGCATGGGCGAAATCTATACCGCCGACTACGTGCGCGGTGACGGTGCTACGCCGCGGCCGCTGGGCGACGAACGCGTCATCCGACCGGAGATGCTCGAGATAGAGACGGCCAACGAATACACCCGTGCTGGCAACGGCTGGGGCGTGGTCGCCACCGAGCGCAGTCTGGCGCCCGAAGCACTAACGCCGAGCGAGCATTGGCCGCACGCGCTCGATATTGCACGCTTGGCGGTGCCGGCATTGCGCCATGGCGAGGGTTTGCCCGCATCGCAGGCGCTGCCGGTGTATGTGCGCGACGACGTCGCCCGCAAGCCGGGCGGCTCGCGTTAGCTATAAAACCGAAATCGGAGGAAAATCATGTTGTATCGACTGAACGCCACCACGCCGCAAACGCCCGACGCCGGGCAGTTCTTCGTCGCGGAGAACGCCACCGTTCTGGGTAACGTGAAGCTCGAAATCGATGCCAGCATCTGGTTCAACGCCGTGTTGCGCGGTGATCAGGAACTGATCACGATCGGGCGTGGCAGTAACGTGCAGGACGGGTGCGTGCTGCATACCGATCCCGGCTTTCCCTTGACTGTCGGCGCCGATTGCACGATTGGCCACCAGGCCATGCTCCATGGCTGCACGATCGGCGACAACAGCCTCATCGGCATCAAGGCGACCGTACTCAACGGCGCGAAAATAGGGCGCAACTGTCTGATCGGCGCCGGGGCGCTCGTGCCGGAAGGCAAGGAAATACCGGACAACAGCATGGTGATCGGTGTGCCGGGGCGCGTGAAGCGTGAACTCAGCGATGACGACGCGCAGAAACTGCGTCGCGGCGCGGCCCACTATGTAGAGAATTACAAGCGCTTTCTGGCCGGTCTCGCCGCGATATAAATAGGCAGCCGGGTTCAGCTCAGATAGATATCGAAGCGGATCGCCTTGCCTTCGACCTGACGGTCCGGGCGGGCGATCGACGTGGCCCGGGCATGTTGCTTGACCACCACCTGGCGCGCTGCCCGCTCGCGGGCGCGTTCCAGCAATGACGCGACATCGGTATCTGTGCCCACCAGTTCGTGCATCCACGCAAGCGCTTTTTGCGGGCGTGCCTTGCGCCGGGGTGCATCGAACATCGGATCGATATAAATGATATCGAATACACGATCTGGCGCCTGGGCCAGCCAGTCGCACGCATCGGCATGAATCAGATCACGCCATGCGGCGAGCCATACCGGCGGCGCGGTTTGCGCGCGCGCCCGGGCGTCGTCCAAGAGCGCGAATAAAACATCGTGGCGTTCGAGCGAGGTGACGGTACAGTCGAGCGCGGCGAGGGTGGCGCTGTCGCGGCCCAGGCCACAGGTAGTATCGAGTACCTGAG
>NZ_AFNV02000015.1 GCF_000215955.2 Salinisphaera shabanensis E1L3A | reverse complement strand
CGGGGCGTAAGCGCCGGTCGCAAACCGGGCGCGCCAATACGCGCCGCGTGTTCGTCGGTGTGGCCGCGCTGGGACTTTCACATTGCCCGATGGTAAGTATCATGTCGGGACACTGAATCACGGCCCGTTGATCGATAGCGCACGCGCATTCGATGCATCGGCAAGAGGAAAGCACATGGCGGATTACACGGAAGGCCTTGCAAACGCGAACCGGTTCGAACCCGGCATCATCACCGCCGGCCAGCCCACGGCAGCGCAGCTCGAAGCCGCACAGGCACAGGGCGTGAAGACGGTCGTCAATCTGCGGTCGGACGGCGAGATGAAGGACTTCGACGAGGCGGCGCTGGTGAAGAAAACCGGCATGAACTATGTGCATATCCCGGTCGCCGGCCCGAACGATATCAACGAGGCGAACGCGCGCCTGTTGGACGAAGCGCTCGTGCCGGGCGCGCTGCCGGCGCTCGTGCATTGCGGCAGCGCGAACCGCGTGGGCGCGCTGATCGCCTATCGCGCGCGCTTCATTCAGCACAAGAACGATCACGAATCCATGGGTCTCGGCATCGTCGCCGGGCTCGATCCCGATGGGTCGTTGCTCGACGCGGTGGCGCAGAAGATCGGCTGACTTTACGCGCGCGGTGAACGCAGGCTTTTGGGCAGGCGTTGAGTGGCGTTACCCAACCGGTGTCAGCAGCGTCCGCCCGTCGAAATGCGCGCGCAGGTTATCGACCACCAGCTGGCCCATGGCCAGACGGGTTTCCACCGTGGCGCTGGCGTAGTGCGGCGCTAGAACGACGTTATCCAGCGTGCGCAGCGCGTCGGGTACGTTCGGCTCGTCGGCGAGAACGTCCAGGCCGGCGCCGCGGATTCGGCCTTCGGTCAACGCTTCGATCAATGCGGGTTCGTCCACGGTCGTGCCGCGCCCGATGTTGACGAGAATGCCCTCGGGGCCAAGTGCGTCCACCATCCGGTCGGTTTCGCTGCCGCCGGGCACGACCACGACAAGAAAGTCGCTATCGGCCGCGAGCGCGGTCGGGCTGTGGTAGTAGGTGTACGAGACATCCGGATTGATATGGCGTTGGTGATACCCGATGGGCATATCGAAGGCCGCGGCGCGTTTAGCGATCGCCTGGCCGATGCGCCCAAGCCCGAGTATGCCCAAGCGCTTGCCGCTGACTCGGCGCGCCAGTGACAGACCCTTAAGCCAGCACCCGGCTCGTACATTGCGATCGGCCAGCACCAGCTGACGGGATGTGGCCAGCATGAGCATGATGGCGGCATCGGCGACGTCGTCGGTGAGCACGTCGGGCGTATTCGTGACGTGAATGCCGCGTTTGCCAGCGTAATCGACATTGAGCGCGTCCGTGCCGATACCCGAGGACGCCATGATTTCAAGCCGGGGCAAGCGCTCTAGCATCTCGATTTGCGGCGCTTGGACTGCATTGGTCGCCACGCCGCGAATCCGTTCGCCTACTGCGTCGATCATCATCTGGGCTTCGTCGGCCGCCTCGGGCAGGCAGTGAACGGTAAACGAAGCCTCCAACTGGTCGAGTACGTTCGGCGGCATCCGCCCGGCGACGAGAATATCCGGATGACTCATCGCTTGGCCTCAACAAGCGCGCGGCCAGATGGGCTCAGGTTTGGCATGGGTACGGCAGCAGTTGGAAAACCACCATGCTGCCGGCTTATCGCACGACTGGCGAGCCAACGTGCGGTCGTTGCCGCACGTTGGCAGCCACGGGTCGGTTAGCTGGCGAGCAAATCCGACAGTTCGCCCGGCAGATCGAGCGCGGTGTTCTTGGCTTCGCCTTCGCTAAGTGCTTCGTTGAGCGTGCGGGCGACGGCGCGCGCCAGCGCTTCCACGTCGGCCTGTTCCAGCTCGGCGCGAAACATCAATTTGGAATAGAACTCTTCCAGGCTGATGGGCACGTCGGTTGTTTCGCTGCGATTACCGCCGGCGATGACCGCGTCTGATATCTCGTCCGGCAGTTGGGAGGCCATTTCCTTGGTCTGGCCTTTCGGCAGATGCTCGCACAGGGTATCGAGCGTGATCAGCGTGCCCTGATGGACAACGTCCGGATCGAGCTGCGGACAGGCGTCATAAACGCGGGCGATGAAACGATCGGTTTGCATATTGAACGTCCTTGTTCGCGGCGGGATCGGGCACGCGCCGGTGGGAATATGACAGCCACCTTGGACGGCCCCGGCTGCCCGTGAAATACCGATAAATCCTGAGGCGCCCATATTGGTTGTCAGATAAGCGCCGGCCAGCAGCGAATTAGGATACGTCGCGTGTGTTGCTAGCGCTTGGGGCGTCGCCCGCCGCTGTTCAGACATGCCGCCATGCTCGCGTACGGCGTGTAATGCTTCGTGCGCGAATAGTAGGTTGTGCCCACGGCATGACATATACCGTTCTTGCTCTTCTTGACCGGCGGGCCGTCCGCGAAGGCGGTCGCACTGAAAGCCAGGGCCAAAGCGAACATCAGGGCGATCCAGAGTGGGCCGATCGGCAGTTTGATCATCCGTTTCGCCCCGCGTTGTGTGATGCATGCCTCATCCGTCATTTGAGGCAGCAAACGCCCTTGAAGCAAGTACCGCGTGCAGCCGGCATTTCGCGCACCTTGTTTTCTTAGGGATGGAAATGCGCGCCATTCAGCG
Organism: Salinisphaera shabanensis E1L3A; assembly: GCF_000215955.2. Taxonomy (GTDB): domain Bacteria; phylum Pseudomonadota; class Gammaproteobacteria; order Nevskiales; family Salinisphaeraceae; genus Salinisphaera; species Salinisphaera shabanensis. The sequence goes on along the minus strand of NZ_AFNV02000015.1, from coordinate 106,240 downwards.
TTGTCGGGCCGTGGTGAGAAGGCAGCCGCATAACTACGGATAGGCGCGCCGGTTCTCCAGCGCGCAAGGTAGGCGATCCGAAAACAGCTTCGCGCAAGTTCAGGAGTCGCTCATGCCGTTCAATCCGCTACACGACAAGACGCTGCCGGTTACATCGCTGCGCAGCGGTGACGGTCACGAAGTGCTTGATGACGTTTACTGCCTGCCGGTTCAGATCGTGAACGTCTATTTCGTGGGCAGCCCGGCGTCACCCGAGGACTGGGTGTTGGTCGATGCCGGCATGCCCAAAAGCGAGGATACGATTCGAAAAGCCGCCGAACAGCGTTTTGGCGAAGGTGTGCCGCCGCGGGCGATCGTACTCACGCACGGGCATTTCGATCATGTGGGTGCCGTTGTCGAACTCGCGCAACATTGGAACGTGCCTGTCTATGTGCACGCTGACGAACTGCCGTTTGTGACCGGGCAGAAGGCCTACCCGAAGCCGGACCCGAGCGTGGGCGGTGGCATGGTGGCCCGGGTATCGCCGTTCTTTCCGACCGAGCCCGTCGATCTTGGCGAGTATGTACGCGCGTTGCCGGATGACGGCACGATCGCCGAGCTGCCGGGCTGGCGCTGGGTGGCCACGCCCGGCCATACCCAGGGCCATGTGTCGCTGTTTCGCCAGGCCGACCGCGCACTGATCGCCGGCGATGCGTTCGTCACCGTGCAGCAGGAATCGCTGTACAAGGTGTTTACGCAGCAGCGTGAAATCAGCGGTCCGCCGCGCTATCTCACCGAAGACTGGCCCCAGGCGAAAGCATCGGTCGAACGCCTGGCCGCGCTGGAACCGTCCGTGGCGATGACTGGGCATGGCATGGCGATGGGCGGCGATGAGCTTCACGAGCGTCTGAAGGATCTGGCCGAACGCTTCGACGAACTCGCGTTGCCGGATTGATGCCCGTGCGTGAAGCCGCGACCGGGCGGCCCGCGCAACCGATATGAGAGCGACGATGCAGCGTAACGATTGGCAATCCGTCAGGTTTGGGCTGGCGGGCGGCGGTGCCGTGGATTGGGCGATGAGCCATTTCCTGCGTGCGGGCAACAGCCTGGTCGTGACCGGCTTCTGGCGTAGCGGCACCACGTTTTTGCTGGAACAGTTGACGCAGCTATGGCGTGCCAAACCGGTGTTCGAGCCCTTTCAGCCGGAGCTGGCTGCGTATCGCGCGGTACTGGACAAGATCGTCCCGGCGAATATGGATCGCCGCGATACCGATCTCTATCTCATGCCGTATGCGCTCGACGAGGCGCTGGCGCAGTACGTGAGTCGGGGGCTGTGTTATCGCATCGTCGATGTTCGTGTTCAGCGATCGCGCTCCAATCTGAGCGCGCATGGCCGGCGGCCGCGCGCTGTACCTCAGATCGCCATGCAGCATGGCTTGGCAGCGCGTCCCCGTGTGGTGGCCAAATTCGTACGCGGCGCCTTGCTGGTACCGGCGTTGCGCGAGCGCTTTGGCCTGTCTGTCTACCATATCCGGCGCCGGCCGCATGGCGTGCTCGCCAGCTACAAGAGCGCGCGGTGGAACGACTTCCAAGCCGAGCGTATCGGCCTGCGCCGACTGTTGCTGGATATCGACGACGGGCGTGCGGCGTTCTTCGAGCCGATGGCGGCGCTGATCGACGAGCTCGACAAGGGCGACGCCAACCAGCGACTGATCGCCTACTGGGCATTCACCGAAAAATTCGTGGATGCCCACGCCGAGCACTACACAATGATCCCGTACGAAGCGCTGGCGACCGGCGCGTTCGATCTCGCCGAACGGCTGGCGCATGACGGGGTGGATATCCGGGGCGCTCGCCCCACCGGCTTCAACAGCAGCACGACGTCGGCCCATCGCGCACATCTGAGCGCGCGCGAGCGTATCGAGAGCTGGCGCGATTCGCTGAGTACCACTGAGATAAGCCAGGTCGACGATATCGTGGCGCGTGTCGGCGTGGCGTTGCCGTAACGATCGCGGCGAGCAGGGCGGTCAGGCCAGCGAAAGCTCTTCGGCTTCCAGCCGGTCGACGAACACGCGCACATAATCCACCAGCGAGAGAATGCCCACCAGCGTGCCGTCGTCGACCACCGGCAAGCTCACCTGGCGATAGTTGAGCAGCAAACGACCGGCTTCGACCAGCGGCGTATCGCTGGACACGGTGTTGAAGTCGGGCTCGAGTACCTGCGATAGCGGTATCTGGGCCAGATGGTGGTCGAGTTGTGCGTAGCCGTGCTGATCGGTAACAGTAAGCACCTCGCGCAGCACATTTTTCTGTGTGGCCAGACCAATCGGTCGCCCGGTGTCGTCGAGTATCGGCACGTTGCGAATCTGGTGTTCGCCCATCAGTTCACGAACCTCGAAGAGAGTCTGGTCGTCACGAAGGCTGAGGACGCCCCGGGTCATGATATCGGCCACGCGGGCGCGAGTTGCGTTGCTCATGGGTGCTGATGTCTCCGACGGCGGCGTATTCTCGGGCGATCGCACGGCTGCGATCCGACCGGCCTGGGTGGGGCCGCTTGGGCTCAACGATGTCTGCAAACGGTGTCTTGAATCAATAGCGGCAGCCCATCGCGCCAGTGGTTGTGGTGCGACGAGCGATCTATCAAGCAACTATCGGCCGCGATGTCGCGAGCGTTAGCCAAGCGCGGATCATCTTGGCAAGCCGGGCAAACGCGTTGCTATGTCGGCTGGTCGACCAGCGCGCGCATGGAGCCGTCGCGTTGCGCGGCCACATGCCATGCCAGTGCCTGCTCCAGGCAATGCGGCGTGTGCCCGCCGCGTGCACAGGCATTGTCGAAATATGCCGCCAGTGCCGGGCGGTAAACCGGGTCTGCGCAGCGATCGATGATCACGCGGGCCCGCTCGCGCGGGGCGAGCCCGCGCAGATCGGCCAGCCCATGTTCGGTGACCAGAATATCCACATCGTGCTCGACGTGATCTACGTGGCTGACGAAAGGCACCACGCTCGACAGCGCGCCGCCCCTGGCGGTCGATGTGGTCACAAAGATCGACAGGTGGCTGTTACGCGCGAAATCGCCCGAGCCGCCGATGCCGTTCATCATGTGCGTGCCATTGATATGGGTCGAATTCACGTTGCCGTAGATATCGAACTCGATCGCGGTATTGATGGCGATCACGCCCAGCCGGCGCGACATACCGGGATGGTTGGACAGTTCCTGCGGCCGTAAAACCACCCGATCGCGATAGCGTTCGAGGTTGTTCCATACCTTGGCTCCGTAGGCATCGGATAGCGTGATCGCGCTCGCCGAGGCAAAACGCAGCGTGCCGTGGTCGAGCAGTTCGAAGGTGCTGTCCTGCAGCACTTCCGAATACATGGTCAGATCTTCGAACGGCCCGGCCATCAAGCCGTGCAACACGGCATTGGCGACGCTGCCGATCCCGGCCTGTAGGGGCATGAGCGACAAACTCATCCGCCCCGCGGCCACTTCGCTTTCGAAAAAGCCGATCAGATGCTCGGCAATGCGTTGAGTGGCTTCGTTGGCGGGCGTGATATCGGCCGGGCTGTCCTGCTCCTGCGTGAGCACGATGGCCGCGATCTTGTCCGGGTCGACCGGAATATAGGGCGTGCCGATACGTGTATCCGGCGCGCTGATGGGAATCGGTTGCCGGCCGGGGCGCTTGGCCGGCACATAGATATCGTGGAGCCCGATCAGCGCCTCGGGCGCGGCGACGTTGAACTCGATGATCACCTTGTCCGCCTGGGCCGCGAAGCTGGCGGAATTGCCGACGGACGCGGTGGGTACGATGCCGCCGTCGGCGGTGATCGCCACGGCTTCGATCACCGCGATATCCAGCGCGCCGAGCTGGTCGTGGCGCAGCTGTTCCGACATTTCCGACAAATGGCTGTCGACGAACATCACCTCGCCGCGATTGATTGCCGCCCGCAGGCGCCGATCCACCTGAAACGGCATACGCCGGGCCAACACGCCGGCATCGGCCAGGATGCCGTCGGTATCGTGGCCCAGCGATGCGCCGGTCATCAGCGTGATCTGGAACGGTTCGTGCTCGGCGCGGCGGGCCAGCGCCAGCGGCACCTGTTTGGCCTCGCCGGCACGCGTGAAACCGCTCATGCCCACGGTCATGCCATCGTGGATGAGTGCGGCCGCCTCGTCGGCGCTTTGCAGGCGATCGCGCCAGCGGGGCAGTTGGCAGCGTTGGGCGGCGAGTTCGATCATGGACGCGATTCTGAGGGCAAACAAACCGCCATTTTAGTCGATGGGTCTGTCACCCATAGAGACGGTCTGTCGCTCGCGTTTCGTATTTGGTTTAAACCGCGACTACGGCTAGATTACGTGGTACCGACGTCGACGAGCTGGGGTGGCTCCAAGGTGCGGCGGGCGTATGCGTATTCATTGGGGGAAAAGATGTTTGTATCCACTCGACGGCCAAGCCGTCATGTCCTGCTGTGCGGATTGATCGCGTTTGTCATTCTTTCGGGCGGCTGCGCGACCCACGTTGCGAATGACTATCCGCAGTATCTTCAAAAGAACGCCGGCGATTCGAACCTGTCGTCCACTGACCGGGCCTCGGCATATTATCTGACGCCCCGAACGGCCGATTTGAGCTACGAATTTCGAGCGTTCAGTACCGGTGTAGCCAACAAGTGGGTCGTGGATATCGGCGAAATGCTCGACGATACGCTGCAGTCGAGCGATGTGCAGGCAGCCTTCAACGGGCTTCGCAAGACAGCGGACCCGGCCGCGACAACAGGCGGACTGCTGACCTTCGCGTTACAAACATATTCATTCAACGATTTTTCTGCCCAGGTTTCCATGCGCGTGAGCTTGCAATCGGCTGGCCGAGAACGGCTGTCGAAGGTGTACGAATCGAGCGGCAAATCGCAAATGGGCAAAATGATGCTTGCCGGCGCATTCGGCCAGAAAAATGCCGTTCAGCAATCCACCAAGGCAGCACTCGATGACATTCTTCGGCAGTTGATCGCCGACATTAACGCCCTGCGCGATTAGGCATACCCGGGACGGGTTCGGTCGAGACATGGTCGGGCCCGTTTGGCGGCGCGTACCGGCGGCCGTCGGCGCTGAAATTGCCGTACTATGGCGGGCCTATCTTTCAAAGCAGGAGTATCTGCCATGGCCAAAGCCAGCGCCCGTCATATTCTCGTCGACAGCGAAGACAAGTGCCTCGAACTCAAGAAAGACATTGAAAACGGCAGCGATTTCGCCGAAGTCGCACGTGAGCATTCCTCATGCCCGTCCGGCCGCAAGGGCGGCGAGCTGGGCACCTTCGGCCGTGGCCAGATGGTGCCGGAGTTCGATGAAGTAGTGTTCAGTGCGCCGATCAACGAAGTTCAGGGCCCGGTGAAAACCCAGTTCGGCTACCACCTGCTGGAAGTCACCGAGCGCGGCTGATGCCGTCGGGCCGCGCGGCAACGGTCGGCCCCGATTTTGCGACGACGGCTTGCTTCAGCTGCGCGGCCCGGGGCTGTGCCTGAAGCGAGTCGGTCGGCGTGCAGGTAGGGCGTAGCGCGCGTCATGTCTGTGCTTCAGAGCAGAGCAAACGCCCATTGAGCCGCGCGTCCAGTTCTGCCAGTGGCGTGCTGGCATCCAGCGGCCAGTCGACGGCCAGCGTGACGCCCTCGGCGTGATACTCGGCGTCGACGATGTCGCCTTCGTGTTCCTCCAGCCATGCCCGAGCGGGTTGCTCGTCGGCGAAGGCCAGCTGCAGGGCCAGACGCTGCCGTGGCACGTATTCGCGCGCGGGCAGATCGGCCAGTAGCGCGCTCACTGTTTGTGAATAGGCCCGCGCGAGGCCGCCGGTGCCGAGCTTGGTGCCGCCGAAATAGCGCGTGACCACGCAGGCGATCCGACCCAGACCGCTGCCTTCGAGCACCTGATACATCGGCCGGCCGGCTGTGCCGCCCGGCTCGCCGTCGTCGGCAAAGCCGATCGCCTGATCCTCGCCCGGCGGGCCGGCAATATAGGCCGAACAATGATGCGAGGCATCGGGATAGCGCTCGCGTGCCAAGGCAATCAACTGCTGGGCGTCGTCCACGCTGTCGATGGCCGCACACCAGCCGATGAACTGGCTTTTTTTAACTTCGAGCGTGACCTCATACGGGCTATCGATCGTCGCGTACGGCATGCGAAAGCGCATGAAAGCTCCCGAGAGTAGTCCGGTGCCGTGTGTTGCACGGCGATGGACCGATGCGCGTATTCCATCATAGCTGCCCGCGCGTCACATACCGGATTCAAAAGCGCGGAACCCGCATGCCGTTGCGCACACCGCTTGAACCGAGCCGCGGCACCGTTTGGCACGGCGGCCGCTTTGGGCTAACCGTCGACTCAGGGCGATGCGCGCGGCGGGTTGCGTACGGCGATGGCTTCATCGTCTTCGCGGACTTCGGTGGCGACTGCGTCCGGGTCTGCGCCTTCCTGACGGCGTTTTTTCGCGTATTCGATTTCGTTGTCGACCGGGTCGCGCTTGAGAGCCGCGCCGAGCTTGCGCACGAATAGGTTGTCTGCATCGAGGTCGTTTACCTGATCCACGATGCCCGCGATGTAGTGCGGGTGCCAGTCCGCTTCACACAATGTCTGCGCGACGGCGCGTGCAGTGTCGTTGTCCAGTTCGTAGCCGAGCGCGCTGTTGACGCGGGTGAAGCAGGCCTCTACATCGGAATTGTTCGCCAAAATGAATCGCCGGGATGCGTAATATGTTCGATTGCGCGCGATAGTATGTCGCATGTCTTAAATCGCGCGATCTAACGAAAGCTGACGACCCCGCTTCGGCTCTAGAATGAACGCAATAACTCATTCGGCTGGTGACGCACCATGATCGATTCTTATGCAAACGGCCTTCTGGACGACTATGCCGAACGGTTCGGCTTCAACCTCCCGGCCGTGCAGCATCTCTGGGAGACGGTGGCCCAGGGCGGCGGCGATATGGCGATGTTCGACCACCCCGAGTTCGCCGGGCCGGGGCAGTGGATGCGCGGCGGCCTGATCATGATCACCGAGCCCGGCAATCATGTGCTCAAGAACCGCATCGATGCGTTGTGTAACGAGTTGTCTCGCCTGTATCGAGAGCGTGGCGATGCGGCCCAGCCCGGCCATCGAAGGATCAACGCCCATGCGCGGGCATGGGACACGGTGGCCGTCGAACGCGAAAACTGGTGGCCGGCCGAACTGGGCGAGCCTGCGGCCGTTGGCGAACAGAACCAATTGGCCTATGCCTATTTCGATGCGGCCCGGCGGCTTGCGATCCGCCGCGGCAAGCGGGTGACGCTCTACGAGACGGGCACACATCGCATAACCGGCGTAGCGCAATCGCAGTATGAAGACGCGAGCGACGTGGTGTTCACCAGTCAGATCGGCGAAGTCGCCCTGGCTGAATTGGCGCAGGTTCCGTCGAACACGGAGGCTGAATCGGCGGCGCCTGCTGGTTCGTCGAGCAGCGATATTCTCGATGCGCTGGAGCGTCTGGGTGAACTCCAGCGTCAGGGCGTGCTCACCGAGGCCGAATTCGCTGCCAAGAAACAGGTGCTGCTCGCGCGTTTGTAGCTAGCGTGCATCCGTAGCCCGGCTGTGGCGTAGCATGCAGGCCTACCCGAAGCCGGCCGCTGCCAGGATTGACGAGTCGCCATGACCACAACCAGTACATTGCCCATAGCGTTGAAAGGTGAGCGCCGCACGTTCGATACCGATAGCGGTACGATCAGCTATTATGTCGACCGCACATGCGGTAGCGGTGTTCCGCTGGTGCTTATTCACAGCATTAACGCGGCGGCTTCGGCATACGAAGTGAAACCGATTTACGATCACTACCGCGGTGCGCGGCCGGTCGCCGCGATCGATCTGCCCGGCTACGGTTTCAGCACGCGCCGCGCGATACGTTATACGCCGCGCATCATGACCGATGCGATCCATGCATGGATCGAACAGATCGCAGCCGAGACCGGCGCGGGTCAGGTAGACGCCGTGGCTTGTTCGGTCGCTTGCCAGTATCTGGCCCGGGCGGCCGAAGAACGTCCCGAGCGCTATCGCAGTGTTGGTTTGCTCAGCCCGGCCGGCGTCGACTCTGACGCCCAGGCCGGACAAAATGCCGAAGCCACGCGCGGCAAGCCGTGGCTGTATCGCGCGATTACCGGCTCGACGGCCGTATCCAAAACGCTGTTCGCCGGGCTCGCCAGCCGGCGGAGCATTCGCTACTTTCTGGAAAAGACCTTTGGCGGCAAGGACGTCGATCAAGGGCTCGTGGATTATGCCTACCGCAGTGCCCACCAGCCGGGTGCGCGTCATGCGCCGTGGTCGTTCTTATCCGGGTATCTGTTCAGTGCGGACGCGGCCGGTCTGTATCGGCGCCTGAGCCAGCCGGTATGGCTGGCCTACGGCACGCGCAGCGATTTTTCCGACGCCGCCGCGCGCGATATCGTCGAACAGCACACCGCGTCGACCGTGGTGTCGTTCGACACGGGCGCCCTGCCGCATTTTCAGCAGCTTGACGCGTTCGTCGCGGGCTATGATCGCTTTCTCGACACGCTCGACGCGCGCCACTAGAGCATATGCCCTGGTCTGTCGAACGCGCGCTTGGAACCGCCTGACAATTGCCGATGGATAGTGCGGATCTGCAAAAGCTGGTAACGCGCACGATGCCCTTCGGCAAGTACGAAGGCCGACTGATTGCCGATCTGCCGGGCCACTATCTCAATTGGTTTGCTCGTAGCGGCTTTCCGTCCGGTGAGGTCGGACGTCTGTTGGCGCTCATGCACGAGATCGACCACAACGGCCTGAAGTCGTTGCTGGCGCCGCTGCGCCGCGGGCACTGACCACGACGCCCTGAGTCGCGCTCAGCGATAGAAACGCGCCTTGAGCAGCGTGTCGATTTCGTCATAGAAACCGGCAAAACGATCCGCGGCGTTGGCCATGATCTTCGATAGCGCGGGATTGGGTTCGCGCTCGGCCAGCGTGGCCGCCATGTAGTGCTGCTGATCGACCGCGCCGAGCAGGCGAATAAGCAGCCCGCGCTCGAATGCGGTACCCGAATCGCCCACGACCGGGGCGAAGCGCTTGAGCGTGGCTTTCTTCTGCGCGTCGCGCGCGGCCTTGATGATCGGCGGGTCGATTTCACGGTTGATAGCCAGCGCGGGGTAGTCCGCCGTGAGTTCTTTCAGGCGCGTGGCGAGCTGGCCGCAGTAGTCGGTCACGTCGGTGACGACTTTCTCGACATCGTCGGATTCCACCTTCACATAAAAGATCTTGTCGACTTCCGATAGGCCGCTCGCACTGGAATAGAGATCGCTGTAGCCGGCATTGAGCTCGCCGCGCGTTGTCCGGCTTTCGGCATCGTTGGCCGTTTGCGCTTTGTCGTTCTGGCCGCTGACGACTGCGCAGCCACTGAGCGTGCCCATACTCAGCGCGACCAGCAGAATGCCGCGAGCGAGGTATCGCGCGCGATCGGATATCGGGTGTTCGTTCATGTTTGGGCTACGTGGCGCGCAACAGCGCGGATGCGTTGCGCTCACCCTAGCCCCTTTGAGCCGGTGCGGTGTCGAAAACGCCGCGGTGCCGATTCAATGGTGGTCGATGCCGGACCTGCGCCTGGCCGATTGGGCCAGGGCGTTCATGTAAGGGCTCGCGAACGCCCGGGCGTCGGCTCGGGCCGTCAATCGCCGGTGCGTGCTTGCCCCTGCCGGGCCGCTTGAGCAGCACACGCCAGCACAGGCGCGCTGTACGAACTCATCGTCGGTACAGCGCGCCGTGCCTGCCGGATTAGCGCATCAGGCTTTCGAATAGCGGTTGCAGCTGGCGTGCCGGAATGGTCTGGCCGTTGAGTACGACCTCATCCTTGCCCGCATGCAGGCGCACGCCCACCGCGTCGTCTTCACGCATGAGAAAGCCCTGTCGAACCATGCCGGTGATCTGCATCGGCAGCTCGCGCGCCATGGCCGGGTTTTCGCTGGCGAGATTCTTGGTCACCCAGTCGATCAGCTGCTCGTCGACAAACACATCGGCGTCGAGCGTCAAACGCTGTGCCATCGCGAGCATGGGCATGCGGCGGCGCATGTCGGCGACTTCCGGCGGTAGCTCGTCGTTTGAAATCAGGCCCGCACTCACCTTGCCCTGGGCCTCGCCGTGGCCGGTCTCGACGGGGGGAATCGTCACGCTCAGCTTGGGTGTGCCGGCCAGGATTTCCGGCGCGAGTTCGGTGAATACACGCGCCGACAACGCTTGCACGCGCTCGGGCGAATGCTGCGACGGGTCGATTTCACGCAGGGCCACGACGGCCTCTTGCAGTGGGCCAGCCTTCAGACCGGTCAGGCCCAGTTTGATGGCAGCCTGGTCGACCGACACATCGATGGGGTCGCCATCGTCGGGTTTCGCCTTGAGCTGCAGATCGGTGATGTCGTAGCCGGCGTGGAATTCGACGGTATCGTTGTCACCATTGGCGGTGTTGGCGTGCAGCCGCATGCCGTAGGCGAGGTCGAACGCGCCGGCATCGTCATACATGCGGTAGTGGCCCAACTTGGCTTCGAACCGGCTGTCCCAGTCCAGCTTCGCATCGGCTTCTTCGATATTCTCCATGGCGCTGCCATCGCCGCTTACCTGAATATCATCGACAACAAGATGACGGTTTTCTGCGTCCAGCTTCAGGCCGCCACCGTTGAGCTGTAGATCCACCTCGTTGTCATGGCGGGCGTAATAGCCTTTCAGACCCTGCCAGGTCAGGTGAACGCCGGGCTCGTCGGGCAAGTCCTTGTCGAACGCCGGCGATTGAATGCCGATACGGTAGCCGCCGCCAAAACCGAGCTTGGTGTTTGCCACCAACGGCGACTCGTCGAAGAAGTGGGCCATCTCGGGCGAGATATCGTTGGGCAACGCGCTATGGATACGTGCCCAGCCGAATACGAAGAGCGGACCGTGGGTGATCTCGTGCTCGACATCGAACGTCGTGTCCTCGATCTGTACCCGGGTGACGGCATGCGAATGCAGCCAGCCGCGCTCGTAATCCGTGAGCTCGATGGGGTAGCCGTACTCGGTCTTCGCTTGGGCAATGCCCTCACGGAACTCGGTCTCGACCTTGGCGCCGATGAAATAGGGTGCAACGACCGCGACCAGTATCAGCAGTATCACGACCGTAGTGATACTGATTGCTTTCTTGCTCATCGACTGCTCTTGTGCTGGGGGCTGGAAAGGCGGAAAGTCTAGGGATTGGTTTGCGCCTATGCAGCATTTTTGTGCAAATAGGCCACGTTCGACGATGAGTGCCCCGGAAGCACCTGTTTTCGTGAGGTAATCGTTGTATCCGGAAACTATCGTCTAATGCGCTGATCTGAAAAGATATTTTGTCTGCGCGAAAGTGGCGGCCATTAAGGGCCCTGCCAGGCGGCCGCCGGCGGTGTTTCAGACCGCCGCTCACCTGTGCATGGCGCGTGTAAAACGCAGGAAAAACGCACGGGTTCGCCGCTGAACGCTGGCTATGCGTAGACTCAAGGCGCACCTTCAATTTCGCGATGAGCCTGCCATGACCACGCCGTATAGCCGACGAGCCCAATCCGCCCGAGTCTGCCGGTCGCTGCGCTGGCTGAGCATGCTCCTGCTCGGGGTGGTGCTCGTGAGTACGGCCGTACAGGCCGCCCCGGCCGCTGAAAAGGCGCCGATCTCGAGCACCATCGCCGTGATCGGTGCGGGTGATATGGGGCAAGCGCTGGGTAATCTGTGGGCTGCCGCCGGTTATCGCGTGATTTTCGCTACGCGTCATCCGGACACGCTGGGTGATGTGGTCGAGCGCGCTGGGCATGGCGCCCGCGCCGCCACGGTGGCCGACGCGATCGAGCAGGCGGGCATAATCGTGCTCGCGGTGCCGTATGCCGCCGAGCCGGCGATCGCCAGGGCGCACGCAGTGGCGATGAAGAACAAGGTGCTAGTCGATGTGGATAATGCCTTCGAGCATCGCGATGGCAAGATCGCAACAAAAGCGGAGGCGGTGGGCGAAGCCATCTACTCCGCACGCTTGTTCGAGGGCACTCGCTTCATTCGTGCCTTCAACCTCAACAGTGCCCACAGTTTTCCGACGCCCGCGATGGTCGAATCGGCCGATTTCGAGGTGCCCTACACGGTCAACGACGACAGCGTAAGGCCTATGGCCGAAGCGTTGATTCACGATACCGGCGGTACACCGGTTTACGAGGGCGGGCTGGAAAACGCGCGTGAATACTAGCGCGCTGGTTTTTTTACGCCTTATAGCCCAGGCCAGCGAAATACGCGGCTGCCGCCTGCGTCCCGTCCCGATATTCGCTGTGGAGCGCAGGCCATGCAGTGATGCGCCCGATCGCTAAGCGGCCGCGAGCCACGCACACGATGCGATTTGACGCGACCCTGCCGATAGGAGCCGCACATCGGCGCAACTGCTGACCCGCCATGCCGTTGCCGGGAAAGTCTGCGCGCGCTAACAATGCAGCTCGGGATGCGCGTCTTTCTACAGAATATCGATAAAACCGCCGATATTGAGCGCCGGGGTCGAAAAACACGGCGTGATGAGCAATGGCTGTACCTGCAAACGAGATGTCGGATGCGACGATGATCGACGAAGCACAGCGGCTACGTGTACTCGATAAGTACGCGCTGATCGATAGCGAACAGGAACCCGAGTTCGATGCCATCACGCGCCTGGCCGCGCGGCTGTGCAATGTGCCGCATGCGCTGATCACGTTCATCGATTCCGAACGCCAGTGGTTCAAGAGCCGCTACGGCGTCGAGACAATTGAAGCGCCGCGTGAGATTTCGATGTGTGCTCAATTGCTTGGCGAAGACGGGCTGATTGAGATCCCGGACGCCAGCGGTGACCCGCGGTTCGCAGAGAACCCGATGGTGACCGACGCGCCGCATGTGCGTTTTTACTGCACCATTATTCTCAAGGTCGAAGGCGGTCATCGGTTGGGCTCGCTGTGCGTATTCGACTCCAATGCCGGGCCAATGTCCGATTACCAGCGTGCGGGGATGGAGGACCTTGCAGAACTGGCCGTCGCCCTGATCGAGCGGCGCGTGGCCCGGCGCGCTGCAGAAACGCGCGAAGCCATGCTCGGCAGCCTGCTCGAAGCGTTGCCCGGTGGCGTGGTCGCCTGCGACGCCGAAGGTGAACTTACGCTGTTCAACTCGCGAGCGCGCAAGTGGCACCAAAGCGATCCGATGCAGATACCGCAGGAACAGTGGGCCGAGCACTTCGATCTGTATGAAGCCGATGGTGAAACACTATTCCGGTCCGAAGGCGTGCCTTTGGTGCGTGCGTTGGCGGGTGAGCATGTGCGTGATCTCGAAATGTGTATCAAGGCCAGCGGACTGGCGCCGCGCGATGTCCTTTGCAGCGGCCAGCCTTTTTTCGACTCTCAGGGCAATCTGCTCGGTGCTGTAGCGGCCATGTTCGATATCACGGCCCGCAAGGCGCATGCGCGGGAGATCGCCCAGGTACGCCTGTACCTGCAGGCAGTGGTCGATGCCTCGACCGAAGTCGCCATCATGGCTCTTGATAACGAGGGGCTTATCACCCTATTCAACCCCGGCGCGGAACGGCTGCTGGGTTACAGCTGGGCCGATGCGGTCGGCCATATGAACCTGATCGACCTTCACGCTCCGGATGAACTGGCCGCGTTTGTGGCCGAAGTGGAGCTCGAAACCGGGCGGGCACTCACACCGCTCGAGGCGATCACGGCCCGACCCTTGCGCGGCCAGATTGAAAGCCGCGACTGGCACTTTCTCTGCGCCGATGCGAGCCGCCGCGTGTTGCGGCTTGTGCTCAGTGCCATTCGCGATCATACCAATGGCGTAATAGGATTTCTCGGCATCGCCATCGATCGGAGTCAACTGCTGGCCATGGAGCAGGCGTTGCACAGCAGCGAAGCGCGCTTTCGTGCCGCCTTCGACAGTGCTCCGCAGGGTATGGCGCTGGTTTCGCTCACAGGAAAATTCATTGAGGTCAACCAATCGCTGTGCGAAATGTGGGGCTGTACGCGCGAACAGGTATTGGCGACGGATTTCCAGACGCTGACCCACCCCGACGATCTTCATAATGATCTCCATCACGTGCATCGCCTCATCAAGGGGGAAATCAGCTCCTATCAGCTGGCCAAGCGTTATTTCGCCAGCAACGGCGATGTGGTGTGGGCGCGGCTTTCGGTATCGCTCACGCGCGACAGCCGCGGCAGGCCGATGAACTTCGTTGCCCAGATCGAGGATATTACGGCCGAGCGCCAGCTCGATCGCATGAAAAGCGAGTTCGTGGCGGTGGTCAGCCATGAGCTACGTACGCCGATTACCTCCATCAAGGGCGCGTTGGGGTTGATCAACTCGGGCGCGCTCGGCGCGATGCCGGCTGGTTTCCAGGAAATGATGTCGGTCGCCGAACGTAACGCCGATCGGTTGGGGCTTCTGGTCAACGATCTGCTGGACTGGGAAAAGCTGGCGGCAGACAAGGTGGCATTCGATCTACAACCCCACGATCTGCGCGGCTTGCTTGAAGAAGCGGTGATCAGCAACAGCGGTTATGCCGGTAGCTTTGATGTGCGCGTCGTATTGGACGGCGACGAATCCGTTTGCGTCACTGTCGATGCGTTGCGTTTCGGCCAGGTGATGGCCAATCTCCTGTCCAATGCGATCAAGTTCTCGCCGGCGGGCGAGCAAGTCACGGTTACCTATGGGCAAGGAGCCGAGTGCGCCGTGGTTACCGTCGCTGATAACGGCTCGGGCATACCGGCCGCGTTCCAGTCGAACGTCTTCCAGCTGTTTGCGCAGGCGGAAAGCGGCAATACGCGGCGCCAGGGCGGGACCGGTCTCGGACTCGCGATCACCAAACAACTGGTCGAATACATGCACGGCCAGATCGATTTCGAAAGCGTGGAAGGCGTAGGTACCACATTCCGCGTGAACTTGCCGCTTCAAAACAAGATTTAAAAGCAAACGAGGATCACGGCAGTGACAGGCGAGGTAATCGTGGCTTTACAACGGGTATTGCATGTCGAGGACGATGAATCAATCATCGCGATCGCGCGTGTAGCCTTGGAGACGTTGGGCGGGCTGACAGTGCTTAGTTGCAGCAACGGCAACGATGCGCTCGAACAGGCGCCGGCGTTCGATCCCGAGCTTCTCCTGCTCGATGTAATGATGCCGGGTATGGACGGGCCGACTACATTGGTCGCCCTTGCCGATGTAATCGATCTCGATCGCATCCCGGTTGTGTTCATGACCGCAAAGACGCAGCCTGCAGATCATGCGAGCTACTATGCGTTGGGGGCTGCGGCGGTTATCGTCAAACCGTTCGATCCGCTGAAACTCGGCGAACAGCTCAAGGAAATATGGGACAAGTTTGATGCCGACGCCCTCGATTGATGTCGCACAACAGCTGGCGCAGATGCGCCGGGACTATGGTGTTGGCCTGCGTCAGGAGCTGGCCGAACTCTCGACGTGGGCGCAGACGGCTGCGAGCCGGTGCGACAGTGCGTCCGAGTGGCAGGCCGTGCGCGATCGTGTGCACAAGATCGCGGGAGGTTCATCGACCTTCGGTTTTATCGAGGTCGGTCAGAGTTGTCGCGTCTGCGAGCGTGAGCTGGACGCGATTCTCGGTGGCCGCGCGCCCGCCGTTTACGACGGTATCATCGAACGTTTGGCCGCTCTGCCGGAGCTGCTTGCTGGCGCCGAGGTCGGCCCGGACGGCGAATACGAGGTCGTTGAATCCCTGGGTGGCGCGGCAGGGGATGTCGAGGAACCTCTGATCTATGTTCTCGAAGACGAGCCTGAAACCGGCGCGCACCTGAGCCAGATTCTGGAGAGCTTCGATTATCGCGTACGATTGTTCGACGATAGCCGTGCCTTGCGCGCCACGTGTCGCACGCAGCGACCGGACGCGCTGATTCTGGATCTGCACTTCACCGGCGCGGATGACATCGGCGGTCTGGAAGTCGGCGAGTCCATTCAGGCAGGGATGGACAAGCCGCTGCCGATGTTTGCCAGTGAACAGTCCACCGATTTCGAAACACAGCTGCGCGCGGTGCGGGCAGGCGTGGTCGGTTTTCTGGCGCAGCCGCTGGACCCGATTCGGGTGACGGCCCTGCTCGAAAGCCATATGCGTGCGCACCGCGCCGCTCCGCTACGCGTGCTCATGGTCGACGACGACAAGGCCATGCTCGATTATCATCGGCTTGTGTTGGAAAGTGCCGGCTTCACGGTGAAGACGCTCAGCGAGCCGGATGCCACGCTCGCGGTCATGGAGCACTTCAATCCGGACGTGCTCGTGCTCGACGTGCGCATGCCCCGCTGCAGCGGGCCCGAGCTTGCACAGATGGTGCGTTACCAGCCGCGCTGGTTGCAGGTTCCGATCATGTACTTATCGGCAATCGAGGATGCCAACGCCCAGCTCGAGGCCATGACCAAGGCCGGCGACGATTTCCTGATCAAGCCGATCACGCCCAATGCGTTCGTCGCCTCCGTTCAGGCGCGCGCGCGGCGCGCCCGCGAGCTGTCGGCGGCACTCTCGCGCGACAGTCTGACCGGCCTACTCAAGCATGCCGATATCAAGGAGCGTATGGCCACCGCGCTGGCGCAAGCGCGTCGCCGTGACGAACCGATTGCCGTGGTCATGCTCGATATCGATTTCTTCAAGCGCGTCAACGATACCTACGGCCATCTGGTCGGTGACGAAGTCATCCGTGCGCTGGCCAATCTGTTGCGTCGTCGTCTGCGCGTGTCCGATATGCTCGGCCGCTACGGTGGCGAAGAGTTCGTCGTGGCACTGCCCGATTGCGGCGAAGCCAAGGCCGTGGAAATCATCGACGAGCTGCGAGAATCGTTTTCGCAGTTTCAATTCAGTGCCGGCAGCGAGTCTTTTACATCGAGCTTCAGCGCCGGGGTTAAAATGCCCGGCGCCGACGAGGATATCCAGGCGGTGATCGCTGCTGCCGATGAGCGCTTGTACGCGGCGAAGCGGGCTGGCCGCAATTGCGTGGTCGGCCATGGCTAGCGTGGCGCGCGAGCCCGCTTTGGCCAAAACCGTATCTAGTGCACTGTCGGCGGTTCGGCGTCGGGGTTGTCGATCAGCGCTTCGACGTCGGCCGGCGTGAATACATAAACCGTGTTGCAGAAATGGCACTGCGTTTCGATCTGGCCCTGTTCTTCCAGCACGCTGCGTAGTTCGTCGGCGCCAAGTTGATGCAACGCGCGGCCAAAGCGCTCGCGTGTACAGGTACAGCTGAACTTCACGGGCGCCGGATCGAACACCCGCGCGTGTTCCTCGTGGAACAACCGGTGCAACACCTGTTCCGCGCCGAGGCCGGTCAACTCGTCGCCGGTGATCGTATCCGCCAGATGATTGATGCGATCCCAGGCGTCGTCGTCGCGTTCGCCCTGCGCTTGCGGGTTGTCTTCCGGTAGCTTCTGAATGAGCAGGCCGGCCGCGCGCTCGGCATCGGTGGCCAGCCATAGCCGGGTCGGAAGTTGTTCGGACTGGGCAAAATACGCTTCCAGGCACCCGGCAATGCTCGGTTTATCGAGCGCGACGATACCCTGATAACGCTGGCCCTCTTCGGGGTCGAGCGTAATCACGACGTGTCCGCCTTGGGCCAGCGCCTGCAGCGTGGGTTCTTCGATCGTGGCCAGCGCGTCGTCGTCGAAGCGGGCGACGCCGCGCAGGCGCTGGGCGCGCTCGCCCACGCCGGGGTTCGATTCGGCCATGAGCAGTTTCAACGCGCCCTTGCCGCGAAATTCGATACTCAGCGTGCCATCGAACTTGATCGTCGCAGTCAGCAGCGCGCAGGCTGCCAGCAACTCACCCAGCAGGCGTTCCACGGCCAGCGGATAGCCGTGGTCGGCGATCGCATGCTGATAGGTGTCTTGCAGCTGTGCGATCTCGCCGCGAACCTGGGTATCGTCGAAAATAAAGCGCTGCAGTCGATCGGTGGGCATGGCGGACATTGGTGTTCTCCTCGGATCAACCGACAAAATGCGTGCGGCGCGCCGCGAATTCAATGCGTGACGCTCAGCGCGTGTCGCACGAGATGATAAATTGCGCGGCCCCGGCACGCGCGGCGTTAAGCGCCCCCGCCATTTCGCATCGACAGGTCGCGCCATGACAGGCACCGATACACAGGCCCCGGTCACCGCCCGCCGGATTCTTGCGCTGGCGATCCCGGCGCTGGGCGTGCTCGCAGCCGAGCCGCTTTATGTACTGGTGGATACGGCCGTGGTGGGCCATCTGGGTGCAAAGCCGTTGGCCGGGCTGGCGCTCGGCGGCACCGTGTTGTCGGTGCTTACCAGCCAGCTGACGTTTCTTTCCTATGGCACGACGGCACGCACCGCCCGTCTTTATGGCGCAGGGCGTCGCGCCGAGGCGGTCGCCGAAGGCGGACAGGCGACTTGGCTTGCGATTTTCGTTGGTTTGACGGTGCTGGCGCTCGGTCAGCTGTTCGCCCATTCCATGTTGTCGGCCCTGGCCGGCAATCCCGATGTGGCGGATGCGGCCGCGTCCTGGCTGCGGATCGCGTTGATCGGCGCGCCGGCGATTCTGATCACGCTTGCCGGTAATGGCTGGATGCGCGGCGTGCAGGATACGGTCCGACCGCTCTATTACATTCTTGCCGGCAATATTTTATCGGCCATCGCCTGCCCCGTACTGGTTTATCCGCTGGGGTTCGGGTTGGAAGGCTCGGCCATGGCCAACGTACTGGCCCAATACACTGCGGCCTCGCTGTTCTTGCGGGCGCTGCGGGTCGAGCGCGCGATGGTGCGCCCGCGCTGGGCGATCATGAAAGCGCAGATGGTGCTTGGCCGCGATCTGATTCTGCGTAGCGCATCGTTTCAGATCTGTTTTCTATCGGCTGCGGCGGTGGCTGCACGCAAATCCGCCGCAGCGCTGGGCGCGCACCAGATCGTCTATCAGCTCTGGGTGTTTCTATCGCTCATTCTGGATTCGCTTGCGATCGCGGCCCAGGCGCTGATTGGCGCCGAACTGGGCGCAGCCCGCGTCGATCGGGCCAAGGCAGTGGCCTGGCAGATCACCCGTTATTCGTTCGGCCTGGGCGTGTGTCTCGCCGTGCTGTTCGCCGCCCTCGCCGGTGTGCTGCCGCGCCTGTTCACCAACGACGCGGCCGTACTCGCCCAGATTCCCCATGCCTGGTGGCTGTTCGTGGCCCAACAGCCGGTGGCCGGCATCGTATTCGCGCTCGACGGCGTGCTGCTCGGGGCCGCGGATACGCGTTTTCTGCGAACCACCACGCTGGCCTGTGCCCTGGGCGCCTTTTTGCCGTTGATCTGGCTGTCCTGGGCGTTCGGCTGGGGGCTGGCCGGGATCTGGGTCGGGCTGACGATGTTTCTGGTTACCCGCATGGTAGCGGTGGTCTGGCGTACCCGCACCGGGCACTGGGCGATCACGGGCGCCTGAAGCGGTTCGCGAAAAAACGCTCAGCCGGCCGCGAAGCGGGCGAGTGCGTCGCCGGCCAGCCGATAGGTGGTCCATTCCGACTGCGGCCGTGCGCCCACCGATTCGTAGAAATCGATCGCGGGCGTGTTCCAGTCCAGCACGCTCCATTCGAAGCGCCCGCAGCCTTGGTCGACCGCCAGGCGGGCCAGATATTGCAGCAGCGCCTTGCCGGCACCGCGACCGCGGGCTTCGGGCGTCACGTAGAGGTCTTCGAGATAGAGGCCGTTGCGGGCGAGCCAGGTGGAATAGCTGTAGAAGCACACCGCAAAACCGACCGGATCGCCCGCGTCTTCGCAAATGAAGGCAAAGGCCCGCGCGCCGTCATCGAACAGCGATTGTTCGACCGTGGCCTCGGTGGCTACTACTTCGTCGAGGGCTTTTTCGTAGATGGCCAGTTCGCGCACGAAGCGCAGAATCAAGGGCACGTCGGCGCGTTCGGCCGTGCGAATGTGTAAATCAGGCATGGAGATCGATCGGTTGTGAGCTTACTTGGCGAACAGCTGGGCGCGGTCGGCAAACGCCTTGAATTCGAGCGCGTTGCCGCAGGGGTCGAGTAGAAACATCGTGGCCTGTTCGCCGGGCTGACCCTGAAAACGAATATGCGGCTCGATCACGAAATCGGTACCGCGTTCGCGCAGGCGATCGGCCAGCGTTTCCCATTCAGCCCATTCGAGCACGATGCCGAAATGGGGAATCGGCACGTCGTGGCCGTCGACCGGATTGGTATGGGCATTGTCCTGGGACGGCGTTTTCGGGTGTTCGTGAATGACCAGCTGATGGCCATAGAAATCGAAATCCACCCACTGATCGCTCGAGCGGCCTTCGCTCAGGCCGAACGTTTCGCCATAAAAACGACGCGCGGCGGGCAGATCATGAACCGGAATGGCCAAATGAAAAGGTGACAGCGCCATCACAATGTCCTGAAACAAATGTCAGGCGCTCGATTGTGGCCAGCCGTGGCGGCGACGGCAACCCGCTAGCTGGAAACCACGCCGAACACGCTCAGTAGCGTATACAGACCGAGGCCGGTAGCGACGACCACGACGAATGCGCCCAGCAGATTGCCGACGAGCCCGTTGCGGTGTTCGCCAAGCAGGTCGCGGCGGTTCATGACCACGAGCAGGAATACCGCGATCAGCGGCAGCAATATGCCGTTGGCGGCCTGGGCGATCACGATCGCCTGAACCGGCTTCGTGCCGAACCAGGCGAAACCCATGCCGATGACGATAATTGCGGCCCAGATCGCGCGAAAGCGATGACTGGCCAGATCGGGTTTGACGCCGAGCGCGCCAGACACCGCGTAGGCCGCGGCCAGGGGTGCAGTCACCGAGCTGGTCATGCCGGCCGCAAACAGGCCAATCGCAAAGAACCATTTCGCTGCCGGGCCGAGCAGCGGCTCAAGCTGGCTGGCCATCTGGCCGGCGTCCTCGATCGCCGTCTCGCTGTTAAAAAACGCCGCGGCTGCCGTGATCACGATGGCCAGCGTAATCAGCCCGCCCAGTGCGATCGATAGGCCGCTGTCCAGGCGTGATTCGGTCAAGGCGCGTTCGGTGGACACATCGCGCGGCCATTTGTCCTGCACCGCAGCCGAATGCAGGAAGAAGTTGTAGGTGACCACCGTGGTGCCAACGAGTGCGATCAGGGTCAGCACCGAGCCTTGCGGCAGGCTGGGCGTGAAAATGCCGGCGAGTATGGCGCCGATATCGGGCCGCACGATAATGGCGGTCAGGATGAACACCACGCTCATGGTCAGTACGAGTGCGACGAGTACCCGTTCGATGAGTTTGTAGTGGCCGGTGGCGAGCAACGCCAATGCCGCGGCGCCGACGATCAGCGCCCAGACGCGTGTGGATAGGCCGGCGATGGTCTCCAGGCCCAGCGCGGCGCCGGTGATATTGCCGGTCTCGAACGCCGCCGTGCCGAAGCCGATCGCCACGACCACGAGTACGATCACAGCCCAACGCAGCAATGGAGAGTCGAAGCTCTGGCGCAACGCTTCACCCAGGCCTAGCCGCGCGACGATACCCAGCCGCGCACTCATTTCCTGTAGCACGAGCGTGGCGAAGATCGAGAACACCAGCGCCCAGAGCAGCGCATAGCCGGTCTCGGCGCCGGCCACGCTCGCCGTGGTAACCGTGCCGGGGCCGATGAAGGCCGCAGCCACCAGAAGTCCGGGGCCGAATTGCTGGAGCCTTTGCAGCATGGGGCACTCGTGTCGAAAGACGGCGGGAACACCTGAGGTCGATTAAAACACAGTCGCCGCTGTCGCGCGGATCACCGACGTATGCCTTCAACATGCATAAAAATAATGCCAACCTGAATAAAGACATTCTGGAGGGGCGCCTGCGCAACGAGCGCCGCGGGGCAGTTATTGCATGGATCTGATCATTTCTCTCACGCCGCCGCTGGCGGCGGTGCTGCTGGCGCTCGCGACGCGTCGCGTCAATATCTCGTTGTTCCTTGCCATCTGGATCGGCGGCTGGTTCGTGGCCGGCAACCCGGTAGCTGCGGTCGGCCAGACCTTCGACTGGTTCGCCGAGGTGATGACCGACGAATGGAACGCCCGTTTTCTGGTGCTGGTCTCGTTGCTGGGCGCCGGGGCGGCGTTCATGTATCGCACCGGCGGTTCGCACGCGGTATCGCGCTGGCTGTCGCGGCGTATCTCCACCGGGCGCAGCGCTCAGCTGCTGACCTGGCTGCTGGGGCTGGTTATCTTTTTCAACGATTACGTCAATTCGGTGATCGTGGGTAACGCGACACGGGATCTGACCGGCGAACATCGCGTCTCGCGTGAAAAACTGGCTTATCTGCTGGATTCGACCTCAGCGCCCATGGCTACGCTGGGCCCGGTATCGGACTGGATCGGCTATCAGGTGTCTTTGATCGCGGCTGCGTTCACGGCGTTAAGCCTGACTACGGAAAAACCCTATATGGCTTTCCTGCAGTCGATTCCCTGGAATTTCTATGCGCTGCTGTGTCTGGTGGCGGTGCCGACGATCATCCTCCTCGGGGACTTCGGGCCCATGCGTGCTGCGGAAAAACGTGCCGATGACGACGGCGATCTGGTGGCGCCGGGCGATACGCCGCTATCGTCGATCGAAAACGATCTCGGCGAAGCGGATACCGAAAACGGGCGGCTATATCACTTCCTGTTGCCGCTGGGCGTACTGCTTGGCGTGGCCTGCTGGGCGCTGTGGTATACCGGCGGCGGCGCCGAGGGCAAGCCGCTCATGGATGCACTGGCTGATACCGATGTGGCCGTGTCGCTGTCCTGGGCCGCGTTTGCCATGGTGTGCACAGCCTTGGGCCTGGCCCTGCTGCAACGGCATACGCTCGAAGCCTGTGAACAAACCCTGCTGGCCGGTTTTCGTACCATGCTGCCCGCGCTGGTGATCATGGTGCTGGCGTGGACCATCGGCACCGTCACCGGCGCGCTGGATACGGGCGAGCACGTGATCGAAGCAACGCGCGACTGGCTCTCGCCCGGGCTCTTGCCGGTGCTGATCTTCGCGATCGCGATGGTCATCTCGTTTGCGACCGGGAGCTCATGGGGCGCAATGGCCATTCTCACGCCGGTCGCGGTACCACTGGCCTACAACATCGGCGATATTACGCTCGTGCACATGGCAATCGGCGCGATCTTCTCGGGCTCGATCTTTGGCGATCACTGCTCGCCGATTTCGGATACCACGGTCATGTCGTCGATCTTCGCGGGATCGGATCATATCGCCCACGTGCGTACGCAGATTCCCTATGCGCTGGTGCCGGCGGCCGTGGCCGGGCTGCTCTATATCGCCTCGATGGTGGTTTCGTCGGCATGGCTGCTGCTGGCCGCAGGGCTGGTCGTTCAGACGATCGCCATCTGGTTGATTACGCGCATGCCGTCGGATTGAGCCCGCTGTCTGCGCGCCGCAGGCGGGTTTCAGTCCAGCGCCAGCCACACGCCGACGGCCATCATCAGGCTGCCGGCCACGCGGTTGAGGCGCACCACGTTTCGCGGCTCGCGCAGGAAGCTACGCACGGCATGGCCGCCGCTGGCATAGACCAGCAACGAACAGAATTCGATGGTCAGAATCGCGCCGACCAGCACCAGAAGCTGGGGCGCCAGGGCGTTGTCGCGGTCGAGAAACGGCGGCAGTAAAGCGATGAAGAAAGCCCAGCCCTTGGGGTTTGCAATGGCCGTGACAAAGCCCTGGGTGATCAGCCCGGCCGGGCGTAGTGTGTCGCCGTTCCGGTTGGCGGCCGGCAAGGCCGATTCGCCGCTGGCGCGCCACATCGCGATACCCAGATACACCAGATAGGCGCCGCCGACGAGCTTGAGTGCCGTGAACAGCATCGGATAACTCAACATCAGCGTCGCGGCGCCGATGACCGCGGAAATGGCCACCAGCCCCACGCCCACCAGCTCGCCGGCCATCATCCAAAGCGTGCGGCGCACGCCGATGCTCATGCCCAGGCTCAGCGACAGCATCATGCACATGCCGGGGGTCAGCGAGACCAGCATGAAGGTGGGAACAAACACGGATAATTTCGGCAGGTCGAACATCGTTGCGGCGTGTTGCGGCGTGTGTCGCGGTGGGCGAACGCGTTCAAGCGTCTACGGCTGACGGCGGGCGCTATTCTAGCGCCCGCCCGGCGCGCTTTCGACCGGCCGCAGGCTGGCGGTGTAGGCACACATCCGGATTGTAGTGAGTGGTAATCGCTGTGACCGTGGCCGTCCTATTTCCCCTCGGGCGATCGCCCCATGGCCAAGAACATCGTCGTATGCTGTGACGGCACGAACAGCCAGTTTGGTGGCTCGAACACCAATGTCGTTCATCTCTACAAGGCGCTCGTGACGGACGCGCCGGATCAACGTGCGTTCTATGAACCGGGCGTGGGTACCTTTGGCGCCAAGTTCTTTGGCCTGAACGTCGGCAAGACCCTGGGCAAGGGGCTGGGCGCGGCGTTCGGCTATGGCATCACCCAGAATCTGGAACGCGCCTATCGTTTTCTTATCGACACCTACGCACCCGGTGATCGTGTGTTCCTGTTTGGCTTCAGCCGGGGTGCGTTCGCGGCGCGCACGCTGGCGGCACTCATCGACCAGGTGGGCATACTCGAGCCGGGCGATCGCGATCGTGCCCGGGAAACCATCAAAGCCTGGCTCGATGGCGACACGTCGGCCGTAGAGCGCTACCAGCAGCCGTTGACGCGCTGTGCGCCGCATTTCGTTGGTGTCTGGGAAACCGTTGGCGCACTGGGCGTTCTGATTCGGTTGCGTCGCTTTCGCAATAACAAGCTCAGCCCCGGTGTATGCCATGCGGTCCACGCACTGGCGATCGACGAACAGCGGCGCAAGTTCGAACCCACGCCCTGGAACGAGCAAGAGCTCAAACCGGGCCAGCATGCCCGCCAGCTCTGGTTCGCGGGCGTGCACAGCGATGTCGGCGGCGGCTATGAAGAGCGTGGTCTGGCCGATCTCACTCTAGGCTGGATGCTGGAACAAGCCAAGGCACAGGGCCTGGAACTGAAGCCGGAGGCATTCGACCGGCTGCAAGGCGATCCCGCCGGCAAGCTGCATGACTCCTACGACGGCCTCTGGCGTGTGCTCGGTCGCTATGTGCGTCGCCCGAAACGCGACGACGCGTTCCATCGGTCAGTCGGCGAACGCCTGCAACGGCGCCCCGACTATGAACCGGATAATCTGCCGGCCGACGTACGTAAACGTCTGAGCGAAGACGCGTCAGACGGGTGACGCGCGGCAATGCAACAGCCGGGCGGCGCTATTCCTCGCCGCCGCCCGGTTCGTAGCCGAGGTTGGGGCCGATCCATTTTTCGGCGGTGGCGATATCCCAGCCCTTGCGCTTGGCGTAGTCCTTGACCTGATCCTTGGCCACGCGCCCGACCACGAAATAGCGCGATTCCGGGTGGCTGAAATACCAGCCGGATACCGCCGCACCCGGCCACATTGCACGCGATTCGGTCAGTTCGATACCGGTTCGTGCCTCCACGTCGAGCATCTCCCAGAGCGTGTCCTTCTCGGTATGTTCCGGGCAGGCTGGGTAGCCCGGCGCGGGCCGGATACCCTTGTACTTCTCGCCGATAAGATCTTCGTTGGCCAGCGTTTCGTCTGCGGCATGACCCCAGAGTTCGGTACGCACGAACTTGTGCAACCATTCGGCGAATGACTCGGCCAGCCGGTCCGCGAGCGCTTCGACCAGAATGGCGTTGTAGTCGTCGTTCTGAGCCTTGTAGCGTTCGACGATGTCTTTCGAGCCGAGTCCGGCGGTGACCGCAAACGCGCCTACCCAGTCGGGTTTGCCGGCATCCTCGGGCGCGATGAAATCGGCCAGCGAGCGGTTGGGCACGCCTTCGCGATGCTCGCTCTGCTGGCGCAGGTTGTGCATAACGTGCACGGTTTCGCTGCGATCGTCGTTCAAAACATGGATATCGTCGCCCACACGCTGAGCGGGGAAAATCCCTGCAACGCCCTTCGCGGTAAGCCATTTCTCGTCCACGATCTGCTTGAGCATGGCCTGGGCTTCGTCGAAGAGCTTGCGTGCTTCCGGGCCCTTGTTCGGATCGTTGAGGATATTGGGATAGCGCCCCTTCATCTCCCATGACAAAAAGAACGGCGTCCAGTCGATCGTATCCACGAGCTGCTCGAGCGGGAAATCCTCGAACACATAGATGCCGGACTCGTCGCTGGCTTCGCCGCTGATATAAGGCGGGGCTTCGCGCAGGGCATATTCGGTGGTCTCGGGCAGCTTCGGCCGCGGCGGCTCGTAGTTGTCCCAATCGAGTGCTACGCCGTTCGCGCGGGCCTGGGCCAGGGTCAGGAACTTGTCCTTCTTCTTGTTGGAATGGCGCTCGCGCAGCTTGTCGTAGTCGTCCTTGAGTTCGGCTTCGAGTTTGGCGCGCGCATCCTTGCTGACCATGCGCGAGGCCACCGGCACCGAGCGGCTGGCATCCTTTACCCACATGACCGCGCCGTTGTAGGCCGGGTCGATCTTGACCGCGGTATGGGCGCGTGAGGTGGTCGCGCCGCCGATGAGCAGCGGCGTGTTCATGCCGCGACGCTGCATTTCGGCGGCCACGTTCACCATTTCGTCGAGCGAGGGTGTGATCAGGCCGGACAGGCCGATGACATGGGCGTTGTGTTTTTCGGCGGCGTCGAGAATGTCGTTCATCGGCACCATCACACCGAGATCGATCACCTCGAAGTTGTTGCACTGGAGCACCACGCCGACGATGTTCTTGCCGATATCATGTACGTCGCCCTTCACCGTTGCCATGATGATGGTGCCGTTGTTGGAGCCCTTGTCGGCCTCTTCCTTTTCTTCTTCGATGAACGGCAGCAGGTAGGCCACGGCCTTTTTCATCACGCGCGCGGATTTCACCACCTGCGGCAGGAACATCTTGCCGGCGCCGAACAGATCGCCCACTACGTTCATGCCGTCCATGAGCGGGCCTTCGATGACATCCAGCGGCCGGCTGGCCTTCTGGCGGGCTTCTTCGGTGTCTTCGGTCACATAGCTGTCGATGCCCTTGACCAGCGCGTGCTCGAGACGCTTATTGACTTCGAATTCGCGCCAGGCCAGGTCTTCTTTGGAATCCTTTTTCTTGCCCTTGCCTTTATATTCCTCGGCCAGATCCAGCAGACGTTCGGTGGCGTCGTCGCGCCGGTTGAGCACGACGTCCTCGCAGGCCTCGCGCAGCTTGTCCGGAATGTCGTCATAGACTTCCAGCTGGCCGGCGTTGACGATCGCCATGTCCAGCCCCGCTGGAATGGCGTGGTAGAGAAATACCGAATGCATGGCCTGGCGCACGGTTTCGTTGCCGCGAAAGGAAAACGATACGTTCGACAGACCGCCGGAGACGTGACAGCCGGGGCAGGATTCACGTACGCGCTTCGTCGCGTTGATGAAATCCACGGCGTAGTTGTTGTGTTCTTCGATACCGGTGGCGATCGCGAAGATATTGAGATCGAAGATGATGTCTTCGGGCGGGAAGTCGAGCTTGTCCACAAGCAAGGCGTAGCCGCGCTCGGCAATCTCGACCTTGCGGTCTTCGGTATCCGCCTGGCCGGCTTCGTCGAAGGCCATGACCACCACGGCGGCGCCGTAGTCCAGACAGGCCTGGGCCTGTTCCAGGAACTTGTCTTCGCCTTCCTTGAGCGAGATGGAGTTGACCATCCCCTTGCCCTGGATGCATTTCAGCCCGGCTTCGATGACCTCCCATTTCGAGGAGTCGACCATGACCGGCACCTTGGCGATATCCGGTTCGCCGGCGATCAGGTTCAGGAACTTGCGCATGGCCTCGACCGAGTCGAGCATGCCCTCGTCCATGTTGATATCGATGATCTGGGCGCCGTTTTCGACCTGCTCGCGGGCGACCGAGAGCGCGGTGTCGTAATCTTCTTCCTTGATCAGCCGTTTGAAACGCGCACTGCCGGTGACGTTCGTACGCTCGCCGATATTGATGAAGTTGATTGCTGAGGTCATAAGTCGGTTCTATCCGCGTATTACGCAGATTTCGCAGATTTGAAAAAAGCGGTCAGTCGCTCGATCGGATGAAGCGTCGGTATTGCAGGGTGGTCTGGCCAAAGTTCAGAAGCAGGCCCACCGAGGCGTCGGACGCCTTCAGATAATGAATGGTCTGCGCCTTTTCGTGCTTGGCCAGATCGGCAACCGACCGCAGTTCGACAATCACGTTCTCGTAGCAAATGAAATCGGCGCCGTAGTCACAGTTCAGATCGCGGCCCTTATAGCGCACGGGCAGCGCGACATCGCGCGCGCACGGGATATCGCGTTCGCCGAATTCGAGTGCGAGCGCCTCCAGATAGACGCCTTCCGGATAACCATTGCCGAGCGTGCGATGCACTTCCATGGCGGCGCCGATAATGGCGTAGGTTTCGGGATCGCGATCATCCATGCGAGACGCCGACCGAGTTGCGGGTATCCAGAGCGCCGTTCATCAGGCCGATGCCGTAAACGGCTCGAGTCCGGACAAACGCATCGCACGCTTGATGTCGGGGCGCTGGCGCGGTGCCTTGCCCTCAACGGCCTGGGCAATCGCACCGATATGCTCAGGCGTGGAGCCACAGCAACCGCCGGCCATGTTGAGCAGCCCGGAATCCGCCCATTCGCCGATATGTTCGGCCATTTCGTCGGGCGTGAGGTCGTACTCGCCGAACTCGTTGGGCAGACCCGCGTTCGGGTAGGCATGCACATAGCATGGCGCGATGCGCGACATTTCGGCCACGTAGGTACGCAGTGCGTCCGGGCCCAGCGCGCAGTTCAGGCCCACGGTGAGCGGGCGCGCATGGACCACCGAGTTGTAGAAGGCCTCGGTGGTCTGGCCGGACAGGGTGCGACCGGACGCGTCGGTGATGGTGCCCGAGATCATCAGGGGGACGTCGATGTTTCGCTCGCGCAGGATCTTGCGATAGGCATAGATCGCAGCCTTGGCATTGAGCGTGTCGAAGATGGTTTCCATCAAAATGATATCGACCCCACCCTCCAGCAACGCTTCGGCCGCTTCGCCATAGGCCTTGGCCAGTTCGTCGAAGTCGGTATTGCGCTTGCCGGGGTCGTTGACGTCCGGCGAGATCGAGGCGGTACGGTTGGTCGGCCCGATTACGCCGGCTACCCAGCGCGGCTTGTCGGCGGTGGCGTATTCCTCGGCCACGCTGCGCGCGATCTTCGCGGCTTCGATATTGAGCTCCACCGCCAGGTCTTCCATGTGGTAATCGGCCTGCGCGATGGTCGTGGCCGAGAAGGTATTGGTCGTGAGGATGTCCGACCCGGCGGCGGCATATTGCGCCGTGATATCGCGAATAAGCTCGGGCTTGGTGAGCGTGAGCAGGTCGTTGTTGCCCTTGAGATCACTTTCCCAGTCCGCAAAACGCTCGCCGCGATAGTCGGCTTCGTTCGGGTCGTGGTTCTGGATCATCGTGCCCATGGCGCCGTCGAGTACCAGGATGCGCTCGGCCAGCGCGTCTATCAGATCGCTCATGGATACCTTGAATGTGTGTATAGGGGCGCAGTATATCCGTTTATCCGGATAGACAGGAACCCGGCGCTCGCCTGGTTACGCCTTCAAACCGGTGCTGGGGTCTTGTGGCGCTTGACGGCAGGGGCCGGCCTGCTAGGCTTCGCGCTATCGCAGGTGTCCAGGCGTGCAAGCGCCTGGGTGAAACGGGAAGCCGGTGCGTTGCCACGAGAAATCGTGTCGACAAGGCCGGCACTGCCCCCGCAACGGTAAGCGAGTTGGGTTCGACACATCGGCCACTGGGCGTTTGGCCCGGGAAGGCGTGTCGAATGGCCTGCAAGGGCGCTCGCAAGTCCGGAGACCGGCCTGCGATACGAGGCAACGACATCGCGGCGGGCGATGAGACGGCAAATCGGCGATGCGTGTGTTCTGGCGCGTCGACGCCCCCGTTTCTCTTTTCGACACGCTGTCGTGGCCGCTTCTATCGCGGCGCACGGGCGTGTGCGTCTAGGGATTCCTGGGGGAACCATGTTCATTAATCGTCTTTTTACCGGCGTGCCAGTGCGTGCCGTATTGCTGTGCGCGGCATTTGTGGCCGGGCCCGCTGCCGCGCAGACAGCGGCCCAAACCTCTGCCCAAGGCAGCAATTTCGATTCCACGAGTACAGCCAGTGCGGCCCGCCTCGACGATATTCAGGTTACCGCAACACGGACCCCGCAGCGCGTGAGCAATACACTCGCTGCGACGACGGTCATCGACCGTGACGACATCGAGCGCCTGCAGGCGCGCTCGGTACGCGATCTGCTACGGCGTACGCCGGGTCTGACTGTTACCAACAACGGTGGGCCTGGTAAATCCACGTCGATCTTTCTGCGTGGTACCGAATCCGACCACACGCTGGTGTTGGTCGATGGGGTGGAATACCGCTCGGCCACCGCTGGGCAAGCGGCGATCGAGGATCTGCCGGTCGAGCAGATCGAGCGCATCGAGATCGTACGCGGTCCACGGTCGTCGCTCTATGGCTCGGATGCGATAGGCGGCGTGATTCAGATATTCACCCGCAACGGACGCGGCGTGAGCGGCACCCGGCCATATTTCCAGATCGGCGCCGGCAGCGATAGCACGTATGAAGGCCAGGTCGGCCTGTCCGGCAGCGACGACAATTCACACTACAACCTGAGCGTGAGCGGCCAGCGTACCGACGGCTTCGATGCCTGTACGGCCGATGCCGCCGGCACCGGCGGCTGTTTTACCGACGAGCCGGACGACGACGGCTACGACCGCGTCTCGGTGGCCTTCAACTACGGTCACATCTTCGACAACGGCGTCGCATGGGAGCTGAATTTTCTGCGTGCCGAAAGCAGCGTCGACTTCGACGGTACGGCCCAGAATTCGAGCGACGCGATCCAGCAGATCATTGGCACGTCGCTGAGTTGGCGACCGATCGAAACCTGGCGTACCAAACTCGCCTACGGCAACAGCCGGGACGATTCGGATAACTTTCTGGACGGCCAATACGTTACAGCCTTCGAAACCCAGCGCCATCAGCTGAGCTGGCAGAACGACATCACCCTGCCCAACGACGATCTGTTCACGCTCGGCCTCGACTACAAGCATGAAAGTGTCGACGGCGATAACAACGGCGATCGTCGCAACGATTTCGGCGGCGCGGGGCGCGAGGACAGCCGCGATAACAAAGGCGTGTTCGTACAGTACCTGGGCGACTGGGGCCGCCATCATGTCCAGCTTTCAGGCCGTGGCGACGATAACGAACAATTCGGCGAGCATGCCACCGGCAGCGCGGCCTACGGCATCGACTTCGCCGAAAACTATACCGCCAGCATTTCCTACGGCACCGCGTTCAAGGCACCGACCTTCAACGAGCTGTATTTTCCCAACTACGGCAATCCCGAGCTGGATCCGGAAGAGTCGGACAGCGTTGAAGTGGGCCTCGACGGCGATCACGGCTGGGGCCGCTGGTCGTTGCATGCTTACCAGACCGAAATCGACGACCTGATTGCCTATGATTCGGCCACCTTCGCGCCGGCCAATATCGAGGACACTCGTATCCGCGGCGTGGAAGCCAGTGCTGGCACCGTGCTGGCGGACTGGCAGCTCAATGCCCAGTTCACCTGGCTCAAAGCCGAGAACCGCACTTCGGGGCCGAATAAGGGCAACGACCTGCCACGCCGGCCCTCGCATTCGGCCCAGTTCGATGTCGATCGTGCCTTCGGGCGCTACAGTGCGGGGGCGAGCCTGACCATCGCGGATTCGAGCTACGACGATGCCGCCAACGACAACGAACTGGACAGCTATCAGCTCGTCGACCTGCGGGCCTCGATGCAGGTGGCGCGCGACTGGCTGGTACAGGCCACGTTGAACAACGTCTTCGACGAGGAGTACCAGACCGCGCGGTTCTACAATCAGGCTGACCGCAACGTCTTCTTCACGCTGCGCTACCAGCCGCAGTAGCCTTAACCCGCGCGGCCCACACTCGGGCCGCGCTACCAACGGAGTCCTCATGAGCGACGATACCCGCAGCGACGATGCCAAGGCCGAGCGCCACAAGGCAACGATGCAGAAACAAAAAGCCCGTGTGGACGCCGCCATCGAAGCCGCCGACACCGAACGCGGTGTACTGTTGCTGCTCACCGGCAACGGCAAGGGCAAGTCATCCTCGGCGTTCGGCATGGTCATGCGTGCGCTGGGCTATGGTCATCGTGTCGGCGTGGTGCAGTTCATCAAGGGCCAGCAGCTCTCCGGTGAAGAGATCTATGTTCGTGATCATTGCCCGCAGGTGGCCTTTCACCAGATGGGCACCGGCTTTACCTGGAACACCCAGGATCGCAGCGGCGATATCGCCGCTGCCGAGGCGACCTGGGCGAAGGTCGAGCCGATGCTTACCGACCCCAGCTTCGATCTGGTGGTTCTCGACGAGCTGACCTACATGATCGGCTACAGCTATCTCGACGAACAGAAAGTGCTGGATGCGCTGGCCAATCGCCCACGCGAACAGTCGGTGGTGGTCACCGGCCGCGGCGGTGGCTCGGCCCTGCGTGAACTGGCGGATACGGTCTCCGAGATCAAGGACATCAAGCACGCCTTCAAGGCCGGCATCAAGGCGCGCAAGGGCGTCGATTACTAGTCATGGCCGTGACCGCGCAGAGCCAGGGTGCATGGCTGCGCTGGTCTGCACGCCAATGTCTGCCCTCGTCTGCCGTGCAGGCGATTCCGGCGGCGCTGCTGCCGCCGGGCTGGCAGGCTGGCGTGGCCGATAGCGGTCTGGCGATCGGGTTCGATCGGCCCATGTGCTGCTTGAGTTCGGCCGTCGTCGGTGGCGGCTGGGCCGAACCGCAAGGCTTTGCCAACCGCCATGTCGGCGATTCCGATCGCGCCGCCCTGAATACGCCGGCCGGGCTTGCCGCCGAGTTCGCGAGCGGGCGCGGGCTGGCAGCGAACCATGTTGGCATGCTCACCGCGGCCTCGATGCGCAGCCTGCGTGTAGCGGCCGTCGATATTGAAAACGAGCGTTTGTGTGTATTCGTGACTGCGGGGCTATCCAATGCCCGCCGTGCGGGCGATGCGGCGGACTGCGATGCGTTGCGGCCCGGCCCTTGCGATCCGGGCACCATCAATCTCGCCTTGGCGACCACGCTGTCGCTTACATCGGCGGCACAGGTCGAAACCCTGGCGATGCTCACCGAGGCCAAGGCCGCGGCGTTGCAAGCGCTGGATATACGCAGCCCTGTTTCGGATCAGGTTGCGACGGGGACCGGCACCGATGCCACGGCCGTGTTCTGTGCCGGCGACGGGGAACCACTGCCATACACGGGAAAACACACTCTTTTCGGAGAATATGCGGCGCGTCTGGTCATCGACGCGCTCACCGATGCCATTCAGCCGGACGCGCGTTGGGCCGATGGCTGCTAGAACGCTCATGATTCAGGGCACGGCGACCGATGCCGGCAAATCGACGCTGGTCGCCGGGCTGGGCCGGGCCTGGTATCGGCGCGGTGTATCGGTCGCCCCGTTCAAGCCGCAGAATATGGCGTTGAACAGCGCCGTATCGTGCGACGGCGGCGAAATCGCTCGCGCCCAGGCGGTGCAGGCCGCTGCCTGCGGACTGGCGCCGACCATCGACATGAGCCCGGTGCTGCTCAAGCCGTCCAGCGATCGCAACGCCCAGGTGATCATTCACGGCAAGGCCGTGGCCGGCATGTCGGCCAGCGACTATCACCACTACAAGCCGACCGCGATGGCCGCGGTGCGGGCTTCGCATGCGCGCCTGATCAGCCAGTACGAGCGTGTGCTCGTCGAAGGCGCGGGCAGCCCGGCCGAGATCAATCTGCGCGAGAACGATATCGCCAATATGGGCTTTGCCGAGGCCGTGGATTGCCCGGTGGTGCTGGTGGCGGATATCGACAAGGGCGGCGTCTTTGCCCAGATCGTGGGCACGCTTGCGCTGGTGTCCGAATCCGAGCGGGCGCGTATTGCCGGCTTTGTCATCAATCGGTTTCGCGGCGATATCGCCCTGCTCGAACCCGGCCTGGAATGGCTCGAACGCGAAACCGGCAAGCCGGTGTTCGGCGTGCTGCCCTGGCTGGACGGGCTTTATCTCGAAGCCGAGGATGCCATCGCCCGCGACCAACGCCTGGATGAGGATGCCCGCTTCGTGGTGCAGGTGCCGGCGTTGCCGCGTATTTCCAACCATACCGATCTCGACGCGTTGCGCCTGCAGCCGGGCGTGGATCTGCAATGGGTCGGGCCCGGTCAGCGTCCGGGCGGCGCCGATCTCATCGTCTTGCCGGGCTCGAAGAACGTGCGTGCCGACCGGCAATGGCTCACGGCCAACGGTTGGGATAGCCATATCGCGCGTCATCTGCGCTACGGCGGGCGCGTGCTCGGCATTTGTGGTGGCTATCAGATGCTGGGACGCGTGATCGACGATCCGTACGGCGTCGAAGATACGCCGGGTTCGGTCGAGGGCCTGGGTCTGCTCGATATCACCACCGAGATTCGGCCCGAAAAACATCTCGAGAACGTGGCCGGCCGGCTTGTCGCCGCGGGCGCTTCGGATACGCACGCGGCGGTTGCCGGCTACCGGATTCATTGCGGTGTCACCCAAGGCGCCGACCGGGTCCGCCCGTTTGTTGAACTCGAAACCGGCGCGGACGGCGCGACCAGCGCCGATGGCCAGGTCGCCGGCACCTATCTGCATGGCCTGTTCGATAGCGCGGCCGGCTGTGCGGCGCTGCTCGCCTGGGCCGGTTTGCAGAACGCGGTCACCGAAGACGTGGCCGACGTACGCGAGCGCCAGTTCGAACGTCTGGCCGATGCGGTAGAAGCCGCGATCGATATCGAGGCGTTACCATGAGTCCGCGACGCCTGCTGTGGCTGCTTGCTGTGGCTTTGCCCGTGTGTCTGCTGGCGGCGGTGATGCTGGGCGCGGTCCGCCTGCCGGCCCTGGATGTGTTGGCGGTACTCGTCGGCCGCGCCGACGGCATGGACCGGCTGGCGCTGATCGTGCGTCAGTTGCGTCTGCCACGGGCCTTGCTTACCGCACTGGTGGGCGCGCTGCTGGCGATCTGTGGCGCGGCCATGCAGGGACTGTTTCGTAATCCGTTGGCCGATCCGTCCTTGATTGGGGTCACCGCGGGGGCGTCGGTGGGCGCCAGTCTGGTGATTGTTTTTGCCGGTGGCGTGGCCGGCTTCGTGGGCCTGTCGCTGGTGTCGCTGGGTGCGTTTGCCGGCGGTACGGCGGCGGTGCTGCTGGTGTATCGGCTGGCCACCGGGCCGGGCGGCACATCGGTGGCGACCATGTTGCTGGCGGGTATCGCCATCGGCGCGCTGGCCGGCAGCGTGGGCTCGCTGCTGGAATTCTATGCCGATAATGAAATGCTGCGGCGGATCAGCCTCTGGCGCATGGGCGGACTCGACGGCGCCAACTGGCCGCGGGTGGCGATCGTGGCGGGCGTGAGTGCGGTCATATTCTTCGTGCTGCCGCGCCAGGCCGATGCGCTCAATGCCTTGTTGCTGGGCGAGTCCGAGGCCCGACATCTGGGCATTGCCGTGGATCGCATCAAGCGCCGGCTGGTATTGCTCACCGCGGCCGGCGTGGGGGTATCGGTTGCCGTTGCCGGCGCGATCACCTTCGTGGGCCTGGTCGTGCCGCATATCGTGCGCATGCTCATTGGTCCCGATCATCGCTGGCTGTTGCCGGCCTCGGCGCTGGCCGGCGCGATTCTGTTGCTGGTGGCCGATACGCTGGCGCGGATTGTCGTTGCGCCCACCGAACTGCCGGTGGGGCTGCTCACGGCACTGCTCGGCGCGCCGTTTTTCATCTCCTTGTTGCGGCGTCGCCGCGAGTACGGCCTGTGAGGGCGCCGATGCTTCAAGTCGAGGGGCTGACACTCAGCGCGGGCGGCCGTGCCGTGGTCGAGACCGTGGATTTTACGCTGGCCGCGGGCGAACATCTGGCCGTGATCGGCCCCAATGGCGCCGGCAAATCCACGTTGATTCATGCCCTGATCGGCGACCTGGTTCCCACCGCCGGCTCGATACGGCTGGCCGGGCGCGCCTTGGCCGACTGGCCGGTGCGCGAGCGCGCCTGTCGCGTTGCGCTGCTACCGCAGGCCAGCGCGTTGAATTTCCCGTTCACCGTGGCCGAGGTGGTGCGTCTCGGGCGTGGCCCGCATGCGTCGGGCACCGTTGCCGATCGCGACATCGTGACCGAAACGCTGGCCGCCTCTGATATCGCTCATTTGCGTGACCGGCCCTATACGCGCCTGTCTGGTGGCGAAAAGCAGCGCGTGCAGCTCGCACGGGTGATGAGTCAGATCTGGCGGGCCGAGGATGCGGGCGACCGGCTGCTACTGCTCGACGAACCGGTGGCCGCGCTCGATCTCGGCCATCAGCGGCTGGTGATGCGTCAGGTCGCGGCGCTGGCCGACCAGGGCGTGGCTGTCGTGAGCGTGCTCCACGACATCAGCCTGGCCGCGCGCTATGCCGATCGTATGCTGGCACTACGAGACGGCCAGACGATTGCCGCCGGCACGCCGGCCGAGGTCGTGACGGCCGAGCGCATGCAATGCCTGTTCGATACCGAAACCCGGGTGATCACCCATCCGGATACGCATACGCCGGTGGTGCTACATGGCTGAGCGATTTCTCCGCCAGCGGAGTGAAACATGAAGGAGCTCGTGCTCGGCGGTACGCGTAGCGGCAAGAGCGGCTATGCCGAAGCGCAGGCGTTGTCGCTTTCCGTCTCACGTTGGGTTTATGTGGCCACAGCCCAGGCCGGCGACGACGAAATGGCGGCGCGCATCCAGCATCATCGCGAGCAGCGGGATGCACGCTGGCAGACCGTGGAAGCGCCACAGGCGCTGGGCGATTGCCTGCGCCGTCTGGACGCGCCGGATACCTGCATCCTCGTGGATTGTCTGACGCTGTGGCTGAGTAACTGTCTCGGCGACGAGGCGCAGCGATGGGCCGAGGAACGCGAGGCCCTGCTCGCCGCCGTCGATGACAGCCGTGCCACGCTGATCTTCGTCTCCAATGAAGTCGGCTCCGGCATCGTGCCATTGGGCGCGCTGTCGCGGCGGTTTGCCGACGAGGCCGGGCGCCTGCATCAGGCGCTCGCCGAACGCTGCGACCGGGTCATGCTGGTGGTGGCGGGCTTGCCGCTCACGCTCAAGGATAAAAAGTCATGACCGACTGGCTGCAACAGCCGATTGCTGCGATCGATGACGAGGCACGGGTGGCCGCGCGTGCCCGCCAGGGGGTACTGACCAAGCCGCCCGGCTCGTTGGGCCGGCTGGAACAGCTGGCCGAGGCGTTTGCCGGCTGGCAGGGCCGTGTTGTTCCGGCGCTTTCTGATATCGATATCGTCGTCTTCGCTGCCGACCATGGCGTGGCCGCACGCGGTGTCTCGGCGTTCGATCCGGCCGTGACCGGCCAGATGATCGCCAACTTTGCGGCCGGCGGCGCCGCGATCTGTGTGCTGGCGCAACGTCGTGATGCCCGGCTGTCGATTGTCGATCTCGGCGCAGTCGCCCCGCCCGCGAACTATGCGGGCGTGATCGATGCCCGTATTGCCGCCGGCACCGCCGACTTCACTGAAAGCCCTGCGATGCAGGTGGGTGAACTCGAACAGGCATTGCAGGCGGGCCGCGAACGGGTGTCGTCGTCGGCGCAGTTGTTCATCGGCGGCGAGATGGGTATCGGCAACACCACGGCTGCGGCAGCTATCCTGGCAGGGTTGACCGGCGCTGCGCCGGCAGAAGTCGTAGGCCGTGGCACAGGTATCGATTCCGGCGGACTGGCACGCAAGCAGGCCGTGGTAGCAGCCGGGCTGGATCGTCATCGCCCAAGCTGGGATGGCCTCGACGGCCCAGCGAAGGCACTCGCGGTGTTGCGCTGTGTCGGCGGGTTCGAAATCGCCGGGCTCACGGGCGCTTTCGTGGCCGCGGCACAGGCCGGCGTGCCTGTGTTGATGGACGGTTTTATTGCCAGCGTCGCTGCGCTGTGCGCGCGGGAGATCGCGCCCGATTGTGGGCGCTGGCAGTTGTTCGGGCATTGCTCGGCCGAAGCCGGCCACCGGTATCTGCTTGAAACGCTGGATGCAAAACCGTTGCTGGACCTGGGCATGCGCCTTGGCGAAGGCAGCGGCGCAGCGCTGGCATTGGGTGTGATCGGCGATGCGCTTGCGCTGCATGCCGGCATGGCAACGTTCGCCGAGGCCGGGGTTACAAGTGGTGGCGCCAATGCCTGAAAGCATTTCGACGGTGGTGGATCTGTTGCGCCACGGCGAATGCGAAGGCGGCGCGATCTTTCGCGGCAGCCTCGATGTGGCGCTTGCCGAGCACGGCCGGGCCCGTATGCAGGCCCAGGCCGATACGCAGCCGGATTGGCAGCACATCATCGCGTCGCCGTTGCGCCGGTGTCGCTTCTTTGCCGACCAACTGGCCGCAGCGCGGGGGCTGGCGATCGATATTGACGACCGACTGCGCGAAACCCATTTCGGCCGTTGGGAAGGTCGGTCGGTCGCCGACGTCTGGGCCGACGACGCCAGTGCCGCCCAGGCCTGGTTCAACGACCCCGAGCGCAACGGCCCGCCGGGTGGCGAGCCACTAACCGACTTGCGTTCGCGTGCCCGCGCGGCATTCAACGATGCGGTTAATACCCATGCTGGCCGTCATGTCCTGCTGGTCACTCACGGCGGTCTGATGCGTGCGCTGCTGGCTGATCTGCTGGATATGCCGGGGGCGGCCATGCACCGGATCGAGGTGCCTTATGCCTGTCTGACGCGGCTGCGTGTGGTGCGCGATGGCAGGCGGCACAGCACACAGCTGGTCGCGCACAATATCGACTTCGGAGCCGCCCACGCATGCAGCGCCTGATCGCGTTTTTTCAGCCGCTTTGGCTGGCCCTTGGTCTGCTCACGACGCTGCCAATGGGTCGCCTGATTGCCACGCCCGTTTCTGCGGCCGATTCGGGCCGGTCGGTGCTGTGCTATCCGGTAGTAGGTCTGTTAATCGGTACCGTGCTCGCAAGCGCGGCCGCGGCGCTGCAGGGCGTGGATGCCGTACTTGGCGCGGCGTTGGTCATCGCACTGTGGGTTTTGATGACCGGGGCGCTGCATCTCGACGGGCTCGCGGATTGCGTGGATGCGCTGTTCGCCGGCCATGGCCGCGCCGACCCGGCGCGCACGCTGGCGGTGATGAAGGATCCGGCCGCAGGGCCGATGGCAGTAGTCGCGCTTGTCTTGCTGCTCGCGCTCAAGAGTGCGGCCTTGATCGCCCTCTGGCCGCAGCTCGGCCCCGTGTTGCTGGTTGTGCCGCTGATTGCGCGCGCGGCCGCGACGCTGCTCATGGCGACCACGCGCTATCGTCGCCGCGAGGGGCTGGCCAGCGCGCTGGCATTGAACCTGTCGCGACGCGATGCCGGCGTGGTTACAGCGATCACCGTGGTGCTCACGCTGGCGTTCGCGGGGGCGGCATGCGGTCTTGCCGTATCGCTCGCCGCTCTGGCGGTCGGTCTATTCTGGCGTGGGCTATGGCAACGCCGTATCGGCGGCTATACCGGTGATGTGGTCGGTGCGCTGATCGAACTCGTGGAAACCGTAGCGCTGGTTGTCGCGGCGCTTGCGATGGCCGCATGGGCCTGAGCGTGGCGGTGATTGCCGGTATCGCACTGGACGCGTTGCTAGGCGAACCACGGGCCTGGCATCCGCTGGTGGGTTTCGGTCGCCTGGCCGACGCGCTCGAGCGTCGCCTGCCACGCCGCCGATGGGCCGGCGTGGTGGCCTGGCTGACGCTGGTCGTGCCGCTGGCGGTATTGGCGGGCGCGCTGGTTTGGGCGTTGCCGTTGGTTGCGGGCTGGGCGGTGAGCGCATTCGTTCTATGGCTTTGTATCGCCTGGCACAGTCTCAAGGCACATACGCGTGCGGTGGCCACGGCGCTAGAGGGTGGCGATATGGTCGATGCCCGCGCTGCGGTCGGTCGGCTGGTGAGCCGCGATACCCAAACCATGGATGGCGCCGCTATTCGCCGGGCGGGGCTCGAATCGCTGCTGGAAAACACCGGCGACGGCGTGCATGCGACCTTGTTCTGGTTTGTCGTCGCTGGCCTGATCGGCGGGCCGGGGGCGGCCGTAGCCGCGGTACTCGCCCATCGCGCGATCAATACGCTCGATGCCATGTGGGGCTATCGTATACCGCGTTATGAGCGTTTCGGCTGGGCGGCCGCACGGGCCGACGATCTGGCCAATTGGCCGAGCGCGCGCCTGACTGCCGTCTCGTTTGCGCTTGTGGGCGATGGCTGCTCGGCCCTGCGCTGCTGGCGTTGCCAGGCCGCAGCGCTACCCAGCCCCAACGCCGGACCGGTGATGTGCGCCGGCGCCGGCGCCTTGCGATTGCAACTGGGCGGTGGCGCCTACTACCACGGCGTGTATGAGCAGCGACCGGTCTTCGGCTGTGGCGGTCCACCACGGATCGGTGATATCGAACGGACGATTGCGCTCGTCGGCCGCACGCTCTGGCTCTGGCTGTTCCTCATCGTAGTGGTGGATTGGGCATGGCGTTGATCCACGGCGGCCGTTTGACCGAGGCGAGTCGGCGCTATGGCATCGCCCCAGGCGATTGGCTGGACCTATCGACCGGCATTGCGCCCTGGTCGTACCCGGTGCCCGAGGTGCCCATACACGTCTGGGCGCGATTACCGGAAGCCGACGATGGTCTGAGCGCCGCCGCGGCCGAGTACTACGGCGTCGCCGCGGCCAATATCACCGCCTTGCCAGGCAGCCAGTTCGCGATTCGCGAGTTGCCATGGGCGGTGGCAGCGCCATCCGGCCCGGCCCGCGTGGGCGTGCCGGCCGTGGGCTATGCCGAACATGCCCGGGCCTGGGCCGCGGCCGGTCATGCGGTCGTGGCCTATGACGATCTGGCACAGCTGCTTGCGCTGGTCGATACGCTCGATCATGCCGTGGTCATCAGCCCCAACAACCCGACCGGCGAACAGGCCGCGATCGATACGTTGATCGTGTTGGCGGACAAGCTGGCACGGCGTGACGGGCTCTTGCTGGTCGACGCGGCGTTCGCGGATTGCCACGGGGAGCTGGCCATGGACGGATTGCCGGCCAACACCATTGTCTTGCGTTCGCTGGGCAAATTCTTTGGTCTGGCCGGGTTGCGGCTGGGTTTCATGATGGGCCGCGGGCCGGCGATCGCCGCCGTAGGCGCGCAGTTGCAGCCCTGGGGCGTGAGTCATCCGGCGCGTTGGATCGGCCGGCGGGCGTTGCTCGATCTTGATTGGCAGGCGGAACAGCAACGCCGTATCGCAGACGGCGCGCACTCGCTGACAACGCTGCTGGACGCGTATTTCTCGCGACAGCGTATCGTCACGATGGGGCTTTTCGTGACCGTTTTTTTCGATGATGCCGAGCAAGCGACGGCTGTTCACGAGGCGCTCGCGGACCAGGCCGTGCTTACCCGGCTCGGAGATAATCGGCGTTGGCTGCGTTTCGGTTTGCCCGGCGATGCGCCGGCCGCGACACGCCTTGTGACCGCTCTGGATGTCGTTGTCGAACAAGGACGGTGCTGATGCGTGTGTATCGACGAACGCGTTCTGCGGGTAAAGCGATGTCGATCGCGCTCATCGCGCTGGTTGGCCTGCTGTGTCCGGTCTCGAGCATGGCGGCCGGCGTAGAAATAACCGATTTTCGCGGTGAGACCCTACGGCTCGATGCGCCGGCAACCCGTATCGTCGCTTTGGCGCCGCATCTGGTGGAAAATCTTTACAGCGCAGGCCTCGGCGATCGCATTGTTGGCGCGGTGTCGTATAGCGATTATCCGCCGGCAGCGCGTGCAATTCCGGAAGTCGGCGGCTATACCAATATCAGCCTTGAAGCGGTCGTTTCCAAAGACCCCGACCTGGTGGTGGCCTGGGCATCCGGCCAGGGCGGCGATCCGGCCACGCTCGCGCGCTTCGAAGCGCTGGGTATTCCGGTCTATGTTGATCGACCGCGCCAACTTGAGGATATCGCCCGCGCCATTCGCGATCTGGGCGTGCTCGGTGATACCCGCGAGGTAGCCGATGCGGCCGCCTCACGCTTTGAACGTCGGCTCTCTTCGCTTCGTGAGCGCTACAGCACGCGCTCGCCGGTGAGCGTGTTCTACCAGGTCTGGGACGACCCGCTGCAGACACTGGCCGGCGAGCAGTTCGTCGGCCAGGTCATTCGCCTGTGCGGTGGCCGCAATATCTTCGCCGATGCGGTATCGCTGGCGCCGAAAGTGGGGATCGAGTCGGTGCTGGAACGCGATCCGCAGGCGATCGTGGCCAGCGGGATGGGCGACGAGCGTCCGGACTGGCTCGACGACTGGCGCGACTGGCCCGGTCTGCAGGCGGTCGAGAACGACCATCTCTTCTTCGTGGCCCCCGACATCATCCAGCGCGCGACGATGCGTGTGCTCGACGGCGCGACCACGCTGTGTCGACAGCTGGAGAGCGTGCGCCGTGATAAGGGTTGATGATCGATTCGAAGCGACATTCCCGACCAACTAGCATCGGCCTGATTCTGGGCCCGAGTGCGACGTAACCATCGCGTGGATCGGATAGGCCGAATTCGTCCGGCGAAAAGAACAATCGTTGGCGCGCCGAATGCGAAATTTGCGGTTCAAACCAAGATCGGGTGTAGCTTGCGCAGAATGCGTTAAATAAATGTTAAAAAATATAGTAAGCATGCATAATAATGGCCTCGGCATTGTTATTAATTTTTCCATAAAGTTTATAAAAATATATTTCGTAACAAAGCGTTGTGGGTTCTGCGGTGGCATTGGTTGTGCGTGGTTATCGCTGTCTTTTTATGGCGCAATAAGTATTGATGTGGGTGCGTGTGCGATCGAGTAGTCTCGAGTTGGGGATCTTACCGAGACACACCGTGCGACAAGCCGAATCCACCCGCCCTTTTCAAAATCCTGATGCCGGCCGGCGCTATGCGCAGCGGCGTTATCGTGGAATTTTTCAACGGCTCGTCGCCTGGCGCGAACAGCGTCTGGCAGCACGTTTGCTGGCGCATCCCTATGAGCGTTGTAACGGCCATATTGTGGATCTGCCCTGCGGGTACGGGCGTTTCTATCCGTTGCTCAAGCAGATGAACCTTAAAGTCAGCGCCATGGATCAGTCGCAGGCGATGGTCGATATCTATAGCGGTCACGAGCGTTTCGGCGCGGTGGATCACGCTGAGCGTGCAGACGTGCTCCAACCCCTGCCCGTGCGGGCCCAGCCGGCAACGCGTGCGCTATGCGTGCGGCTGTTTCAGCACCTGCATCATTCCGACTTGCGGGTGCGCGCGTTGCAAACGCTGGCCGGCGAAGGCCGCCAGATCGTGATGACTTATTACGACGATGGCTCGCTGCACTACTGGACCAAGCGTGCTGCGATGTGGCTCAAAGGCAAGAAAGTGCGTGTCAAGATGATTCCGCGTGCCGCATTCGAGTCCGAAGTGGAACAAGCCGGTCTGCGTATTCTTAAACGCATCAAACTGTTTCCAGGCATTCATGCCCAGACATGGGTGTTGCTTGCACCGAGCGAGCCCGACGTCCGCGCTTAAGCAGAATAGGGGCGCGTGTTATCGCCGCGCCAGGGTGGAAAAAAAACGGTGCCTGTTTGGCAACGTATCGAGCGTTGCTTACTCACGCCGCAGCGATGAAGCAGTAGCTCGTGAGTGTTCATCGAACCACTGCATACGTACCAGCGGCGCCGTGATTGCGGCAGGGCAATTGCATGCGCGCCAGGTTCGTGTAAAGGTTCGCGAAACGCTATTCCAATAAAACAAGCTACAGCGAACGGAGGAGAACCGATGCTGCGATCAATGGCGCGTTGCCTAATGGTGGGCCTGGCCCTGACGACGATTTCGAGCACCTCGGCTTTGGCGCAGTCCGATGCCATGCCCCGCACCATGGTATGGACGGCCTATGATCTGGGCGCGTCCGGCTACGCCGAAGCCTCGGCCATCGCGGATGCGTTTGGTCGCGAGTACGGCATGCGGGTGCGTATTCAGCCGTCGGGTTCGGCGATTGGCCGTCTACAGCCTATTTTCAACGGCCGTGCCGACATCGGCTTTCTCGGCAACGAGACATTCTTTGCCACCGAAGGATTATTCGATTTCGCCACGCCGCGCTTCGGCCCGCAGAATCTGCGTGTGCTCATGGGCAAGGTCAATTCCTTCGGCAT
The DNA here is from genome assembly GCF_000215955.2 of Salinisphaera shabanensis E1L3A. GTDB lineage: Bacteria > Pseudomonadota > Gammaproteobacteria > Nevskiales > Salinisphaeraceae > Salinisphaera > Salinisphaera shabanensis. Next base: position 62,082 of record NZ_AFNV02000015.1, on the reverse strand, counting down.
GGCCGTCGCGGCTGATGCGGGTATCGACTCCGTTGCGGACGTGGAAGGCAGGCGCGTGGCTTATCCGGCCGCCAATCCCTCGAGCAGCCTCAAGTGCGATGCCATGCTCGCCTTCGCCGGCCTCACCCGGGACGATGTCGAAGTCGTGACCTTTCCGACCTATGCCGCCACCATGGCATCGTTGTCCGAGAACAAGGCGGATGTGACCTGCACGGTGACCGCGACCGGCCAGATGTACGAGCTCGCCGAGTCTCGCGGCATCAAGTGGCTCGATCTCGACGCCAATGACGAAGCCGGCTGGGAGCGTCTGAACAATGTCGCACCGCTGTTCAAACCGGTATCCGAAACTCAGGGCGCTGGCCTATCGGAACAGAGCCCGGCGCAACTCATGGCCTATCGCTATCCGGTGCTGACCGTGCGTGCGGACATGAAGGACGACACCGCCTATGCCGTGACCAAGGCGCTCGATGAAACCTACGGCATCTACAAGAACGCGACGGCGACCGCGCCGCGCTACGCGATCAAGGATGCCGCGGTGCCGCCGATCGATGCGCCGTTCCATCCGGGCGCGATTCGCTATCTCAAGGAAATCGGCGTCTGGGACGATGCCTCCCAACAGTGGAATGAGGCACGCCTTGCGCGTTTGAACGCGCTGCGCGCCGCCTGGAGCGACATGGTGGCCGAAAACTCGGACCTGGGTGAAGACGAGTTCGCCGACCTGTGGAGCGAACGTCGAGAGAAAGCGCTCGCCGAGCTCGAGCAGGAATAAGTCCGACCGAAAGCGAAATGCGTCCGCCCGGCCGCGCCTGGGCGGGCGCTTCGTCGTTGAAGAGAGAGAGGCCCCGACATGACAGCACGACTCGAAAACAAGATTGCCATCATCACCGGCGCCACCAGCGGTATCGGTGAAGCCACGGCGCGCCGGTTTGCCGAAGAAGGCGCGAGCCTCATGCTCGCCGCGCGCAGCGTGGACAAGGGCGAAGCGCTGGCCAAGGCGCTTGGCGACAACGCCGCCTTCACGCGTACCGACGTCAGCAACGAAGATGAAATGGCCGCGCTCGTCGATGCCACGGTCGAGCGCTTCGGCCGGCTGGATTGTCTGTTCAACAACGCCGGCGCCGGCGAACGCAGCACGGCCGAGACGATCGACGAGGCCAGTTTCGATCATTTCATGCGCCTGCTGGCCGGCAGTGTCGCCTTTGGCATCAAACACGCCGCGCGCGTAATGAAGGATCAGGGCAGCGGCAGCATCATCAACAATGCCAGCATTGCCGGGCACCGGCTCAATCAGGGCGGCTATCTGTATTCCGGTGCCAAGGCTGCAGCGGCGCATTTCACCCGTATCGCCAGCGTGGAACTGGGCGAGTACGGCATTCGCGTGAACGCGATTTCGCCGGGCGCGATCGCCACGCCCATCTTCTGGGGCGGGTCGGCGCGTGCGCAAACGCTATCCGATGAAGAGAACGCTGCCAAACTCGACAAGCTCACCAGCAACCTGGCGCAAGCCACACCGCTACCGCGTGCCGGCTATGCGGTGGATATCGCCAATGCGGCCGTGTTTCTGGCCAGCGACGAGGCCGGGTTCGTCAACGGTCACGATCTGGTCGTCGACGGCGGCCGTATCCAGATGTTCAACGAAAAAAGCTGAACGCATTCGCCTGACGCATGGCGCGCACGCTCATTATTCTCGGCGTTGTGCTGGTCGTCACGGGTCTGCTCTGGCCCGTCCTTGGCCGGCTCGGGCTTGGCCAGTTGCCGGGCGATATCGTCGTTCGCCGCGACGGCTTCGTGTTTTATTTTCCACTGGCCACGATGATTCTGGTCAGCGCGGTGCTGTCCGTGCTGTTCTGGTTGTTCGGCCGGTAACGCGCGCTAGCGGCTATGTCGGTGTGCGTGCAGCGCGCGTACGCGTTCCGCGAGATCGGGCACGGGCCCTTCCACGATTACGTCGGGTGCGATGTCGTGAATCGGGCGGGGTGTGACCGGCGGCTGCGACGCGCCCAGTTCGTCCAACCAGGCAACCAGCTGCTCGGAGCCGCTGGCATAGACGATACGCCCCAGCCCAACCCAGGCATGGGCGGCGGCACACATCGGGCAATGTTCGCCCGACGTATAGACCGTGCTCGCGGCGCGTTCGGCCGCGCTCATATGCTCAGCCGACCAACGCGCGAGGGCGAATTCGGGATGACGTGTCGCATCGCCAGCGCCTTCGGCAATACGGTTGCGGTCTTCGGCGCGTACCCGGCCCTCGCCGTCGACCAGCACCGAGCCAAACGGTTCGTCACCGGCCGCCAACGCGTGTTCGGCGAGCGCTAAGCAGCGCTCGAGATAGGGGCGTTCGTGCGCGTCGATCATGGCGGGCCCTTTTTAAAATGTTGTTAAAGCGGCGTTTCTCATGAAACATCGGCTCTGGTTCGTTACTGTTCGACGCAGGCGTCGTATTCACGCACGAGCGTGTCGATCAGTTCGGCGGCGTCCATGGAGCGCGCCAGGCTCGCGGCTTGCCCGGCCCAGAGCGACATGAATTCGTCCCGATCGGCCTTGCCGGCCGCGGCCCGTATATCCTTGGTCCAGCCATTTTGTACCGGATAGTCCGGCAGGGTGGCCTCGATCGGCGCCATATGCTGAATGAAGCGGTTCGTGAGGCCGCGGGCTGCCTTGCCGGAAAATGCCCGGGTGACCGTGGTCGCTCGGCCCTGGGATTCGACCAGGGCTGTCTTATGGGCCGGTTTGGCACCGCTTTCGGTACAGGTGAGAAACGCGCTGCCCATTTGCACACCGGCCGCGCCCAACATGCGGCAGGCGGCCATGCCGCGTCCGTCCATGATGCCGCCTGAAGCGATGACGGGTATATCCACGGCATCGACGATTTGTGGCACCAGCGACAGCGTGCCGATCATCGCCTGTTCGGCGCTGCCCATGAAAGTGCCACGGTGGCCGCCGGCATCACTGCCCTGGGCCACGATCATGTCGACGCCGTCTTCGGCAAGTGCACGCGCTTCGTCGACCGTCGTGGCGGTACCGATTACGCAGGTACCATGATCCTGCAACGCCTTGATACGGCCCGCATCCAGCTGGCCGAACGTTGAGCTGAACACGGCAACCCCGGCTTCGAGCACAGTTTCAAACTGGTCCTCGAACGGCTGTGCATAGTGCTTGGGTGGCGCCGGGCGCTCGATATTCAGTTCTTGTCGGAATACATCGAGTCGCGCATTGGCCTGTTCGATACGCTCTTCGTCGATCTGGAACGGCTGCGGGATGAACAGATTGACCGCGAAGGGCTTGCTCGTCATACGCATGGTCTCGGCAATGGCCCCCGCCAGATCGTCGGGCGCCATATAGCCCGCGCCGATCGAACCCAGGCCGCCGGCATTGGAGACTGCAGCCACCAGCGCCGGGGTGGTCGTGCCGCCGGCCATGGGCGCCTGAATGATCGGATGCTTGATACCCAGTCGCGTGGTTAGCTCGGTCTGCCAACTCATGTGCTGCTCCTTCGATGAATCACGGGCGTAAGGCGTGCGTTAGTCGCGCCAGTAGGCCGTCAACGCGCCGCCGGGGCCGCCGACCGGATCGCTGTCCGGGTTGGCGAGGGCCTCGATAGTGGCTCGCGCCGTGGCGATATCCGTTTCGCCGGGCCGGCACAGATCCCAATTCTGCTGGCTGGGCGGATACGCCGCCACCAGCTGGAAATCATCGCTGGCGCTGCGGCGGCAATGGCCCGTACCTGCCGGCAGGATCAATACATCGCCAGCGCGGATGTCGATGTCACGCCCGTCTTCGCCGCCCAGAATCAGCGTTGCCGTGCCAGTGGCCACGCCCAGGGTTTCGTGGGCGCGGGCGTGATAGTGGTGATAGTCGAATACGCCGCCGCGCCATTGGGGCGGCCAGCCATTGCGCTCGAACAGGGCTTCGAGCGCTTCGGCAGATGATTCCTGTGCCGTTTTCAGCCCCCGGTAGCACAGCACCGGATATCGGCTGTTGGGCGTTCGGCCGTCGTCTTCGAAACTAAGCCGCTCGGGTGCGTCGGACGGCGGGGCCGGTGTCGGTGATGTCGGGTCGATATCATTCATGGCAGCGAGCGCTCGTGGGTAACCTGCGACGACCGGCGTGGCCTGCTAACGTGCGCACGCCGGTTTCAGTCGCATCGAGTCTGCGACCGGTACGCACGGCGCTCAAGCGCTTATGTCCACGTCAAAGCCCAGATTGCCATGTCTTCGATGCCGTTTCGTTACCGATTTCGCGTGCGCTACAACGAATGCGACGCACAGCGCGTGGTCTTCAATGCCCGCTATGCGGATTATGTCGACCTTGCCATGACCGAGTTCATGCGCGCGCTCGGGCGCGACTATCTCGCGTTGCTCGCGCGCGGTCTGGACAACCAGGTGGTCAAGCTCACGCTGGAATGGCAGGGGCCGGCGCATTTCGACGACGTGCTGGAAGCGCGGGTCGAAGTGGTCAAGCTCGGACGCACGTCGTTCACCATCGAATACACGATCGTACGCGCCGACGACGCCACGCCCTTGTGCCGTGCCGAGGCCGTGTACGTGCTGATGAGCGGCGAGCCGCTGGCCAAGACGCCCATTCCCGACGACTTGCGCGAGCGCTTCGAACAGGGCGCGCCGGATGTCGTGATCGATCACGCCGGCAACGGGATCTCGCCATGATTGCGATACGCCGCGCCAAGGCCGATGACTGGCCTGCGCTATGGTCGATCATCGAACCGGTCTTTCGTGCTGGCGAAACCTATGCCGTCGCGGTCGATATCGAAGAAGCGGACGCACGCGCGCTCTGGCTGGACAAGCCGGTGGCTACGTTCGTCGCCGTGAATGCGGCCGACGGCGCCGTAGTCGGCAGCTATTTTCTCAAGTTCAACCAGCCCGGCGGCGGCAATCATGTCTGCAACTGCGGTTATATCGTTGATCGGGACGCCCGTGGACGGGGCGTGGCCAGCGCGCTTTGCGAGCATTCGCAGCGTGAAGCGATCGCGCTGGGGTTTCGTGCCATGCAGTACAACCTGGTCGTGGCCACCAATACCGGTGCGATACGGCTCTGGCAGCGCCACGGCTTCGAGATCGCTGGCCGCTTGCCGGGCGCGTTTCGTCACCCGACCGAAGGCGAAGTCGATGCGCTGGTAATGTACAAACGCCTGGCCGATTAGCGCGGCACCCCCCAGCGAAGTTGCGCGCCGCGCAGGCATTTGTTTTGTCGCGCTGCAGCATAACTGGCACCCAACTTGCTTGATGACCGAAAGGGCCCAATGCCGTGGCGCTGGTTCGGCGTGAACAGCAGGAGTGTGGTTGTCGATGTGCGGGTATGACGATTTATTGCCGAGGCCGGCATGAACGCGCGCGTGATTCGCCATCCCGGCGTGCCGTCCAATCTCACCGCGCTGGCGTTGACCGCGGGCGGTGCACGCGGCGCGTATCAGGCCGGTGTGCTCAAGCGTATCGGCGAAATGCCTGCTTTGCGCGGCGCGCCTGCGCCGTTCGATATCATCGCCGGGGCGTCGGCGGGCGCGATCAACGGGGCCGCGATCGCGGCCCGCGGCGAACGGCTGCACGATGCCACGTCTCATTTAGCCGCTCTCTGGTCGGGTCTGACTGCAGCTCAGGTGTATCGCACCGATATGCGAGCGCTGGCCACCAATGCAGGCCGACTGTTTCGCGATGCGGCGCTACGACCGTGGCTGGGCGCCGGCCGCATGCAATCGTTGCTCGATGCCACGCCTTTGAAAGCCCTGCTCGAGCGTGAGCTGCCGCTGGCGGGTATTCGGCGCGCAATCGCCCAGCGTCGTCTCTATGCGCTGGCCATTACCGCGACCGGCTATCACTCGGGCAAGTCCTATACCTTTATCGAAGGCCGGGCGCATCATCCGCTCTGGCACAAGAGCCGGCGGATCGCCCTGCCGGGCCACGATGACCGTGGATCACGTCTGTGCCTCGGCCGCGATTCCGTTGGTGTTTGCTCCCGTTGCGCTCAACACCGGTGGTACGCAGGCCTGGTTCGGCGACGGCGCAATGCGTCTAACCAATCCGCTGAGCCCGGCGATTCGTCTGGGCGCACAGCGCGTGCTGGCGATCGGTATCCGTTGCAGCGCCAGCGAGCAGCAGCTGACCGATACCGAGCTGGCGCATCATGTCGACAGCCTCGATCCGTCCCGATTACCGCCTCGGCCGCCGCTATCTCAGATTTGCGGCGTGTTTCTGAATGCGATCTTCCTCGATCATCTCGATGCCGATATCGACCATCTGATGCGCATGAACGAGCTGGTGCGTGCCTACGGCGGTGATGAATCCCGGGCCGTGGACGTGAAGGTGCACGAGCCGATGCGGGTGATCGAACCGCTGGTGATATCCCCTTCCGAGGATTTCGCCGATATCGCCAGCCAGCTGGTTAAACGCATGCCGCGATCCGTGCGTTTCATGCTGGAAACGCTCGGTATGCCCGATCCGAAAAGTGCGGATCTGACCAGCTACCTGTTGTTCGACCCCGAATATACCCAGGCGCTGATCGATATCGGCTATCGCGATGCGCACGCACGCATCGATGAAATCGAGGCGTTTCTACGCGCCTAGGGTTGGGGCGGTTCGTCGGCGTTATGCCGTTCGATACGCGCGCTCGGCACGGTTTCACGAATGGCCTGCGAAAACGCGGCCGTGGAATGACCGTCGTGATCCGAGGCAATCGCCCGTTGATTGATATGGCCGCGGCGCTCGAGTTCGGCCAGCGCGAAATCGGTATTCAGCGCGCCCAGATCGTAGATATAGTCTGGTAGATAGCCCGATGCCAGCAGCCGATAATCCCAAGGCAGCCCGGGCACGATACGTTTGACCATGTCGTAGACGATGGTCGTGCAGTTCGAGGTCAGGGTGTTGTAGAAGCGCGGCTCGTTTTCGAGTTGGTCGGATTCCTGAAGATAGGCTTCGAACAGCGAACGCATATCCGCCTTCGATAGCGCGACCGAGTAGAGATAGACCGATTCGCCACGGGCGTTGCTGCGCGTGCGTACGATATCGCGTTCGTCGGCGGCCACCAGCACCAGTTCGGACTGCCGAAAGAAGCTGCCCAAGGCGGAAAACTTCTGCCCGCGAGTACGTCGAACCTCGACCGAGAACACCAGATGCCGCCCATCGGCAAAGCCGAAACTGACCAGCGTGTGGGCAATGGCCGGGCCCATCCAGTAGGACACGACCAGATCGGCGCTTTCCAGCGTGGACAGATCGTATTGACGCGTTTCCCAGCGCGCGTCGAAATCCTCGCGGGTGCGCCACTCGAAGTTGCGTACGTTTTCGAGGGTGACGATATCGCCATCGCGCGTGGCGTGCAGAAGACGGGCCACATCGGGCGCCCAATCGCGGTTGTGACTCGGAGTGATCGTATGCCACCACACCGCAAGCACGACGACCGCGAGTCCGAACAGGGCCGGACCCGCGACGGTCAGCGGTGCGGAGCGCGGTATTGCGATCCCGACCATGGCGGCCAGCGCCGGTAGCAGCCAGAGCGTGATGAACAGCAACCGGAGCGCCAGACTCTCCGGGCCCCGGAAATACAGGGCAAGCACGCCCCAGCTGCTGGCCAGCAGCACGACGAGCGCCAGCGGCACGCGCCAGAGCAGCGATAGCAAAAGCGCTTTCATGGCAGACGCGCCCTGGAACGCGTCCTGGAACGCGCTTTCAGCATGACGCCAGGCAACGAGCGTTTGTCAGGCCATCCCGATCCGCTGGCACGAGCACTTGTTAGTAGTAACGTTCGTCGGATTTAGGCGGCACCCATTGATAAAGCCAAGTTTCGGTCAGCGGGCGGTCGCCTGCGCGCAAATACAGCCGAATCGAAACGGCTTCGTCGGAATGGGTTTCCGGCACCCAATCGAAGATCGCACGATAGCCCTTGATCGGCTCGAAGCGGCGTGCCTGCACCATGCCGAGTTTGCCACGCGATACTTCGACCTGGACTTCAACCTGCGTGCCTTCGGGCAGATCGTCGAGCGGATCGCCGACGAAGTCGACCGCGAAACGGCGTGCGTACTCCGACGGCGACCGGTCGCCCGGAATCCAGCCTTCCGGCACGTTGCCCATGCCCGACCAGGTCTTTTCGACCTGGGCCAGCGTCGGCTGGACCGGCGGTAGCGGCAGCCAGTGCAGCTTGTAACTGAAATTGAGCTGCTGATCGCCTTGGACCGGCTCTTCCGGAATCCAGAACGCACCGATGTTGTCGACCGTTTCACCGACGGTGGGCAGTTCGAAAAGCGCGATCTGGCCTTTGCCCCAATCGCTTGTTGGCTCGACCCACAGACTGGGGCGGCGGTTGTACCAGGCCACGTCGTCGCGATAGTTATCGAAATCGTGGTCATGCTGCACAAGCCCGAAGCCGCGCGGATTCTCGTCGGGAAAGGCGTTGTATTGCAGCGTCTTGGGGTTGAAAAGCGGCCGGCAGACCCATTCGCCGTTGCCGCGCCAAATCTCCAGCCGGTCGGAATCGTGCACCTGCGGGTGGATCGTATCGCGGGCCTGGGCCTGACTGGTGCCCTTGAGGAACATGCTCGTCATGGGCGCGATGCCCAGCCGCCCGATCTGGTGGCGGGTGTGCAACTCCATATCCACGTCCATGACCGTGCCGTCTTCGACCAGGTCGATCTTGAAGCGATAGGCGCCGGTGACCGCCGGGGAATCGAGCAGCGCATAGACAAGAGCCTGTTGGTCGTCGTGCGGCTGCTCGAACCAGAAAGCGACGAAATCGGGGAATTCCTCGGTTTGCTCGGTGGCAGTATCGATCGCCAGGCCGCGCGCGGAAATCCCGTACTGATTGTTTTTGTCGAGAAAGCGGAAATAGCTCGCGCCCAGAAATGCGCCGGCCTCGTGGGACGCGTTGGCGTCGTGATCACGCATGAGCTTGAAACCGGCATAGCCGAAGTCGTGGCCTTTGAGCTGGGCCTTATCGACGCCCGAATCGTCGTAGTCGAAGCGTTTCGGGTCGAAATGAATCTCGTGGGCCTGCTGCGTATCCGGATCGATCACATGCATGCGCACGGGCAGATTGAACTGCATGCCGACATGGAAAAAGCGCAGGCTCATGTTGGTATCGGGCGCATCCCGCCAGATCGCGTATTTCGGATCGTACTGAATTTTCTGGTATTTCAGCGGTTCGAGATTGGCCAACGTCGGCGGCAGCGGCTCGGCGTTGTCGTGATAGGGCCGGCCGGCGAGTTCCTTGGCGCGCTGTTTCAGGCGATCGAAATCGAACGGCTCGCCGCGCGGATCGGTCTTGGTGTTTTGTGCAAACACGGGGAACGCGGGCAGCCCGAGGGTGGTCAATGCCAGCGATGCCTTCAACAGATTACGTCGGTTCATGGGTCGCTCTTCGTGAATTCGAAAGACAAGACAGGCAGCCGCGCCAAGGGTTCCACTTGGTTGGGGTGCCTGCAGTTAAGCGGCACGTCCCGAACCGGAATGGGATGGGGCGCCAGCGGGCCGAGATACTCAGGCTTCCATGGTGCTGAGAAAGGACTGGGATTCGGTCTGTAGTTGCTCGCGCAGTTCGATCATGCGCTTGGCGTAGGCATTCAAGCGCTTGCTATGTTCGGTGACCGGTTCGAAATCGCGTATCCGCAGCGGCTTTCCGCTGTCGTCGAGTGCCACGAACACCAGGATGCAGTGTGTGGTGAAGCGCCGTTCGCGATCGCGCGGGTTGCGGGCATGCACGCTGACCGAGATATGCATGCTGGTACGCCCGGTATGCATGAGTTCGGCCTTGAGCTCGACCAGGTCGCCCACGCTGATCGGCTTGAGAAAACGGATGCCACCGACATAGGCGGTCACACAATAGGCCGAGCTCCAGTTCGCCGCACAGGTGTAACCGGCATGGTCGATCCATTTCATGACGTTGCCGCCGTGCACGTTTCCGCCGAAATTTACATCGGAGGGTTCGGCGAGAAAACGCAGCGTAATATCGGCATCGGCATTCTGATTCATGGGCGCGGCGGCTGAAAGCGTAGCGCTTAGTCTAGCGGCACCCGTGCTTGAGGCGAAGCTGTAGACTCGGGCCTCGACATTCGCTGGCTGAAAAAGAGGTTTCGCTCATGAAACTCATCGGTTCGTCCACTTCGCCCTTTGTTCGCCGTATTCGGTTGTTGCTTGGCGGCAGCGACTACGAGTTCGCCAGTCTGGATATCTACGGCGCTGACCGCGACGAGCTGCGTCGCAATAATCCCGCGCTCAAGGTGCCGATGCTCATCGATGACGCGCATTCGATCTACGACTCGCGCGTTATCGCACGCTATCTGTCGCAGAAGATGGGCTTTGCCGCGTTGTCCTGGGAACAGGAAAACCAGCTCACCCTCATCGATGCGGTCAACGATTCCATGGTGACTATCGCGCTATCGAAGAAATCCGGCCTCGCGACCGACAGCGACATCATGTTCTATGGTTTGCAGCACGAACGCATCGAGCGCTCGATCGATGCGCTGTCCGACATGGCCGCCGCCGGCGCCTTCGACGACTGGCATTATCCAAGCATCTGTCTGTATTGCCTGATCGACTGGGCCGAAATGCGCGAACTGTTCGACTTTTCCGACCATGCGCCGCTGCTGGAACTCAAGGATCGGTTCAAGGACAAGCCAATGGTGGGCGAGACCGATCCGCGCCAGGCGCTCTAAGCGCAGGCATCAGACCGGGTACGGCTCCATCTCGATATGGGCCACGCGCTGGCCATGCATATCCACATAGCCGCTATAGCGACGGTCGCCGCGCCGATAGAACTCGAAGCGGTAGCGGCGTTTGAGTGTGCCGCGACCGAGCCAGATACGCTGAAAGGCCAGTTCGTCGATGAACGTGACTTCGGCGTTTTCGCAGGCGGCAAGCGCTGCGCGCCGGGCGGCCCAGCGTGCGCCCAGCGATTGCCACCAGAACAAAGCCATGACGGCCAGCGCAATCAGCCAGGGAAAGAACTCGAACATCGAGGGTCGATTCAGCCGCCGGCGTGTTCGTCGCGCACGAGCCGGGTCGCGCCGGCACGAATCGTGGCGATATCGCTGCAGCCAGCCAGCGCCATGGTCAGTTCGAAATCGGCGGCCAGATTGTCGAGCACTTCGCCCACGCCGGCCTCGCCGTCCAGCGCCAGTCCATAGGCATAGGGCCGGCCGATGCCGACCGCGCTTGCGCCCAGCGCCAGCGCCTTGAACACATCGGCGCCGCCACGAATACCCGAATCCAGAATCACCGGCAGATCGGGCGCGGCCGCCACGATCTCGGGCAGCGCGTCCAGACTGGCGCGTGCGCCGTCGACCTGCCGGCCACCGTGGTTGGACACAATCAATCCATCGACGCCGTGTTCGACCGCCAGCCTGGCATCGTCGCCATCGAGAATACCCTTAAGCACGATCGGTCGTGTCGTGCGCTCGCGCAGCCAGGCCAGATCGGCCCAGGTGATGTTCGGGCGTGAATAGGTGGCAATGAACTGGCGTACAGCCGCCAGCGCCTGGCCGCTGGTCAGTGCACGCAGACTCGATCCGGGATAGTGACGCGCGGCCGCTATGACGTTTCGCAGTGTGCGCGTGTTTATTTTTGGGCGTGGACCGTCGTCCGGCACCTCGGACAGACTGGCCCTGAAGACCGGGTCCGAGGTGTACTGCGCAATGCCCTGGCCAAGCAGAAATGGCAGATGCGCCAGATCCAGATCGCGCGAGCGCCAGCCCAGTAGCGTGGTGTCCAGCGTTACGACGATCGCCTCGCAGCCACAGGCTTCGGCGCGCGACACCAGCGATTCCACCAACGCATCGGATTTCGACCAGTACAGCTGAAACCAGCGCGGCGCATCGTTGCGCACGCGCTGCATGGCGGCTGCGCACTCTTCCATCGAACGGCTGGCCTGGTTCGAGAACAGCATGGGCGTGCCGCGGGCGGCGGCCGCACGCGCGACCGCGATATCGGCCTCGTCATGCGCCATTTCGAGCACGCCGATCGGACACAGCACGAAGGGTGTATCCAGGCGCCGGCCGAACAGCTCGATCGACGTATCGCGTTCTTCCACATTGCGCAGCATGCGCGGCACGATGCGCCAGCGCTCGAAGGCACGCCGGTTGGCACTCATCGTGGATTCACGTCCGGCGCCGCCCGCAATGTAGGCATAGGCCTCTTCCGACATGGCTTTTTCGGCGGCGGCCTCGAGGGCGGCGTAGTCGGTCGGTACAGTCGGCCGACTGCCGGACATGCCGGCGCTGTAGATCGCCTGCTGGCGGGCAAGTGCGCCGGTTTGCGTCTTGGGCGTCGTCATGGCTTGTTATCGTTTTGAGTGTGCCGTCGCAACGAGCTTAGCAATTACAGATCAACCAAGGGTTCGTCCGCGCGCATGCGCGAACTCGACCGGGTCGTGACTGCAGAACACGCTAACGTCCGATGCCCCGAGCGCGAGCTCGCGCAGTCGTGCCTGATTGCGGCGCCGATCGCGGTTGTCGACGGCCATCAGGTTTTCGAACACTTTCAAGCCCAGCGGGCAGCACGGGCGGTCGGCCATCTCGTCGCGGTGGAAGTACGCATCGCCGGCATGCAACAGCCAGCCTGCCGGGGCGCGTACGGCGATCGCGGCATGGCCACGCGTATGACCCGTAATGGGCACAAGCAGGATATCGGAGTCACTATCGACGACTGCTCGTACCGCGTCGAAGCCATGCCAGCGCTCGCCGGTCGCTTCGTAGCGTGTCCAGTCGTCGCTGTGGGCCCATTGTGCCGGGCGGTAGCGATCGCGTTCCTTGATATGGCGGCGTGCCCGTGCAGCCGCGTATTCACTGGCCAGTACGTGGACGTGTGCCTGCGGAAAGTCCCCGATGCCGCCTGCATGGTCGACATCCAGGTGGGTGAGCACGATATGGCGAACATCGTTCGCTGAAAAACCCAGCGCCTCGATCTGGTGCCGGGCGGTCTCTTCGCGGCGCATAGCCGGGCGCACGACGTGCGAAAACATCGCCCCTAGTCGGCTACGGCCCTCGGTCACATCGGCAAGCCCGAGCCCGGTATCGACCAGAATCAGTCCCGCCTCGCTTTCAATGAGCAAGCAGTGGCAGACCAGCCCACGGTAGTCTGCCAACTGGCTTCGATGCTCCAGCAAGGGCCCGGCGATTGGATGCATGCTGGCGCAGTTGAGATGATGAATTTTTGGTGCAGGCATGTCATATCGGGATGGCCGGGCTTCGGCTAGAATCATGCCTGAAGTGTCGCCGCGTCGGCGATCGACAGGGAGTCAGGGTGGAGCCGTTACTCGAGGAAATCGCGATCTTTCTGGCGGCGGCCGTCGTGGCCGTGCCTATCGCCCAGCGCCTGGGGCTGGGGTCGGTACTGGGCTACCTGGGCGCGGGGGTTGTCATTGGCCCGTGGTGTCTGGGGCTGATCAGCGAAGTCGAGGAAGTGCTGCATATCGCCGAATTCGGCGTAGTGTTGCTGTTGTTCATCATCGGTCTGGAAATGCAGCCCAAGCGCCTATGGGCGCTGCGCAAGACAATTATCGGGCTGGGCGGCATGCAGGTGGGCCTGAGCGCGGCCGCGCTGGCGCTTGCGGCATCGCTGCTGCTGGAACTGCCACTGGCCCCTGCCATTGTGGCCGGCCTGGCGCTGGCGTTGTCGTCCACAGCCTTTGCTCTGCAGCTGCTTGCCGAGCGCGGTGAACTGACGGCCAAGCACGGGCGCGCGGCATTCGCGATCTTGCTGTTTCAGGATCTGGCCGTGATTCCGATTCTGGCGCTGTTGCCGTTGCTGTCTTCGGGTAGCGAATCGGTGAGCTTTCTCGGCGCGCTATGGGAGACGAGCAAGATCGCGTTGGTGATGGCGGCGATGGTAATCGGTGGTCACTACCTGTTACGGCCGATATTCCGTCTGGTCGCGGCCACGCGCATGCCGGAGATATTCACGGCGATGACGTTGCTGATCGTGGTGGGCACGGCTGTCGTCATGAACGCGACCGGTATTTCCGTGGCACTCGGCGCGTTCGTGGCCGGTGTGCTGCTGGCCGATTCGGAATATCGTCACGAACTCGAAGCCAACGTCGACCCGTTCAAGGATCTGCTGCTGGGGCTGTTCTTCATCGCCGTAGGCATGTCGATCAATCTGGGCCTGATCGCGGCCCAACCGTTGTTCCTGCTTGCGCTCACCCTGGGCCTGATCGGCGTCAAGGCGTCAATTTTGTTCATTCTCGGTCGGCGGCACCGACTGAGCTGGAGCGCGTCGCGCGGGCTGGCAGCGTTCTTGCCGCAAGGCGGTGAATTCGCGTTCGTGATCTTGTCGACCGCCGTGGCCGGGGGTCTGTTCGTGCAGGCCGAGGCCGATCTGCTGGTGGCCACGGTGACGCTGTCGATGGTGCTCACGCCGCTGTTCGTCAAGCTGGTGGCTTATTACAACGACTGGCGTACGCCCAAGAGTGAGCCGACCTTCGATACGCCGGACGGCTCCGAGCATCCCGTGCTGATCGCCGGCTTCGGGCGTATCGGCCAGATCGTGGCGCGTCTGCTGCGGGCCAAGCATGTCGGGTTCACCGCGCTCGAGATCAACGTCCATCAGGTCGATTTCGTGCGCAAGTACGGCAACAAGGTCTATTACGGCGATGCCTCGCGGCTGGAACTGTTGCGCGCGGCCAAGGCCGAGGAGGCCAAGGTGTTCGTACTGGCCATCGGTAACCGCGAGGCGTCGCTGGCCACCGCGCGCACCGTACGCGAGCACTTCCCGCATCTTAAGATCATTGCGCGGGCGCGCAATCGCCGGCATGCCTACGAACTCATGGATCTGGGGATCACCGTACTCCAGCGCGAAACCTTTCTATCCAGTCTCGAACTGGCCGGCGACGCGCTGCGGATGCTCGGTTTCAAGTCCGACGAGGTCGATCGGGCCAAGCGCATGTTCCGTAGCCACGACGAAAAGCGTCTGTTCGAGCACTATGAAGCGGCGGACGACGATACCCGCTATGCCAAGCTGGTGATGGAAGCCGCGCAGGAGCTCGAAGAACAGTTCGAGCGCGACGCCGCCGATCACGCGGGCGACTAGGCCGGTACCGTCAACGGGACAAGTCGCTGCGCTGACGCAGGAATTCGGTCAGCGCGAAGCCGGACAGCAGCCAGAAGCCGCCGACCAGCAGGCCGGCGGCGATATCGCTGGCGAAATGCACCGACAGGATGGCGCGGCTGGCTGCGATCGAGGCAATCAGCGCACAGCCCCAGTAGCCCAGCTCGAAACGCCGGCGCACGCCGGGCATATCGCGGGCGATGGCATAGATGATGAAGCCGTACACCGCGATGGCACCGGTGGCATGGCCGCTGGGGAACGACGGCGTGCTGGCACTGGCGAAGGTAAGAAAATCCGGCCGGTCGCGGTCGATGGCGTACTTGCCGATATAGGCGATCGATTGCGAGCCGATCACCGTGAGCAGCAGTCCGGGGATGTAGCTGAAACGCCGGTGGGCCCAGAGAAATCCGATCGATACGATCGTAATCGCGACCAGCGTTTCCAGATTCGCCAGCGATGTGATGCCGTTCACGAGCTTGAGAAAGGCCGGATCGCGCAGCACGGCCAGTGCTTGGTTGACGTGCTGGTCGAACTGGACCAGCTCTTCGCCTTCGAACAGATCTTCGAGCAGGCCCGCAGCCAGCACAATCAGATACAGTGCGAGGGCGACGAACAGGGTCAACGGCAATCCGGAGAAACGATCGACGCTCAGGCGCGCGCCGATAACACGCGTCGTTCTGGGCGCACGGCGTTGCAGGCTGGCCAGGAATTGGCGCCGATAAGCCAGCCCGGTGATGCCCCGGCCCAGGCGTGGCCCGGAAAATGCGAGCGCACGCCAGAGCCACCAAGCCACGATATGGCCGACGACCAGCAGACAGACAAAGCCAAGCAACAGTTGCCAGAATGGCAGTGGCGTCATGGGAATACCGGGAGTTTAAGCGTGGGGCGAGTATACCGACGGTGTTACAGGCATGTGACGCGAATCCATGAGCCCAGCGGGCTCGAAAGGGCGAATTAATGACTTATACTCGTGCCGGCGTGCGCTGGACCGCACGTATCGGCTATGCCGCCCGCGGCCTGGTCTATGTGACCGTTGGCATGCTGGCTATCAACGCTGCGCTCGAGTTCGAACAGGCACGCGATGTGCGCGGCGCGATGCAGGAAATCAGTACCCATTCGGGGGGGCAGATCGCGCTGATCGGTCTGGCGGTGGGCCTGGCGGCCTACAGCGTCTGGCGTCTGGTGCAAACGTCGCTGGACGTGGATGGGCACGGCTGGAAGCCGGGCGGACTGGCCGTGCGCATCGGCCTGTTGGTCAGCGCAATCATGCATGCCTCGCTGGCGTTCGGCTGCGTCGAGATCGCCATGCGTTTGAGCGATAGCTCCAGCAAACCGGTACAGAGTGCGGTGTCGCGCACGCTGGATTGGCCGTTCGGCCCGGCGCTGGTGGTGCTGGGCGGCGTGATCGTGGCCGGCGCCGGCATGGCCCATATCCACAAGGGCTGGACCGCGGGTTTCCGGCAATGGTTCGATGCCCCGCCCGCCGCCATGCGTTGGATTGACCCCGTCTGTCGCGTAGGGCTGATCGCGCGTGGGCTGCTGTTCGTGGGTATCGGCGCGTTCGTCATCAACGCCGCGCTTACCCTCGATGCCTCGGAAGCGCGGGGTATCGAGGGTGTGCTGCTCTGGGTTCAGGACCAAAGTTATGGTCGGTTGATGCTCGGTGCGCTGGGCTTGGGCGTACTCGCCTTCGGCGCCTATAGCCTGATCGAGGCCTGGGTACGCCGTGTGGGCCTCGGGCGCGCGGTTTAGCGTTTTTCGGGCTCGCCGCTAGCCGATGAACATCGCATCGCCGTAGCTGAGAAAACGATAGCCCGAGCGTTTCGCGTGTTCATAGGCTGCAAACACGTGCTCGCGCCCGGCAAAGGCGCTGACGAGCATCAGCAGGCTCGACTGCGGCTCGTGAAAATTGGTGACCATCGCATCGACCACGTGAAAATCGTCGCCGGGTTTGAGAAACAGCGCGGTTTCGCCTTCAAAGGGTGCGATTCGGCCGTTGGTATCCGGTTGACGCGCCGCGCTTTCCAGGCTGCGCACCACGGTGGTGCCGACCGCGATCACGCGCGACCCACGCGTTTTGGCGGCCTCGACCTGTTCGCATAGCACCGCGGGTACGTGCACGCGCTCGGCGTGCAGACGCTGACCGGCGAGATCCCCTTCCCGCAAACGCTGGTAGGTGCCAGAGCCGACATGCAGCGTGGCATAGCCGAATTCCACGCCGCGTTGTGCGAGCGTGCCGAGCAACGCTTCGTCGAAATGCAGCCCGGCCGTGGGTGCGGCCACTGCGCCATCGTGGCGGGCCCACACGGTTTGATAGCGGCTGCGATCGGCAGTTGTATCCTCACGCCGGATATAGGGCGGTAGCGGTACATGGCCGTGGACGTCGAGCATGGTCGTGATGCTGTCACCGCCCGTCTGCATGAGCGTATACAGCTCGCCCTCGCGGGCCTCGACTTCGAGCGTGGTTTCGCCGATCTCGATCACCGTGCCCGCACGCGGCGGCTTGTTTGCACGAATTTTGGCCGAAATACGGCGCGAATCGAGAATGCGTTCGAGCATCACTTCCACCGCACCGCCGCTGGCCTTGTGGCCGAACAGGCGTGCGGCGAGCACGCGCGTGTCGTTGAATACGACGAGATCGCCCGGCGCAAGACGCTCGACCAGCTCGGTGATACGGCCATCGACGAGCGCGCCCGTGTGCCGATCGAGGGTCAGCAACTTCGAGGCGCTGCGCTCGGCCAGCGGCTGTTGGGCGATGGCCTCGGCCGGCAGGTCGTAGTCGAAGTCGTGCTTGTCCATTATTTCGGCCCGATTCATGCAGAGAGTGGCGCGGGCCGCGGATTCTGGCCAGATGCACGCGCGGCGACAAGTCGCGGTGTTCAGCTTCGTGCACAAAAGCAGGCGTAAAATACGCCTTTTCGTTGCAACGAGACGCCGGATGCAATTGATCAATGCACTTACGTCCACGCTCGCGAGCACGGCCCGCGGTTGGCGTGGTACAAGGGCGTGTCATCATGAGATACGACGTCGCATTGCCGCGCCGGACGTGTCAGGCAAGGCGCGGGCCGCCGAGCGTGGCGAGCCACGGTCAAGGCCCGGAACGCCGCATGGCGCGTCCGGCGCGGACAACCCGGAGGGTCGGCGGCCAAGCCCCGGCAATCCGGCGTTATCGCTCGCTTACGTGGGAAGACCACGCTACGCTCGCGATGCCTTGTCTTGCCACGGCTTGGCCGCCGATGCGCCGCCTTATCTCATGACGACACGCCCTAGGGCGGCACGCACATCGCGTCAGCCGGAAAAGATGCTCAAGCTCTACGAATACGAAGGTTGTCCATTCTGTCGGCTGGTGCGCGAAGCGCTCACCGAGCTGGATCTGGATGCGATCATTCATCCCTGCCCACGCGGCGGCACGCGCTGGCGGCCCGAGGCCGAGCGTATCGGCGGCCGGGCCCAGTTCCCGTTGCTGGTCGACGACAACACCGGCGACGTGCTCTACGAATCGGCCGATATCATTGCGCACCTGCGCCAGCATTACGGCACCGGTCGCCGCCGGGAGGCAAAAGCGCCGGGTTTTGGCGCCCAGCTGGGTGCCAATGCGGCAAGCGCGCTGCGCGGCTTTGCCGGCACAAGCGCGCGTGGCGGCAAGGTCGATGCACCCGGTCAGCCGCTTGAGCTCTACAGCTTCGAGTCCAGCCCGTTTTCGCGCATTGTGCGCGAGACGCTATGTGAGCTGGAACTGGCCTACGTGCTGCGCAATATGGGCAAGGCCGTGAATGCGGATATGGGCCCGCCCTGGGTACGCGAGAAATTCTTTGCCGATACGCCGGTCGAAGGCCGTAACCGCAAACGTATGAAAGAAGAAACCGGGCGTTTGCAGGTGCCGTACCTGATCGACCCGAATACCGATACCCGACTGTACGAATCTGCCGATATCGTGCGCTACCTGCGTACAGCCTACGGCCGCTAAGCGAAAGGACCCTCATGCAAACAAAGATATGGCGTTTCTGGCTGACCGGTGCGGCGATCCTGGCGCTGGCGGCATGCGCGAGCCAGAAGCCGGTGCTCTATCCCAATTCGACCTTACAGCAGCGCGGCGAAACAGCCGGTAATCAGGCGATCGAGGGCTGTATGCGGCGCGCCGATGCGGCCGGTCTGGATTATTCCAAGGGCAATGTAGCCCGGCGCACGGCCGAAAGCGGGGCGATCGGCGGCGCGGGCGGCGCTGTCGGTGGCGCAATCTATGGCAGTGCCACCCGCGGCGCGGTGGCCGGTGCGGCCGGCGGCGCGACGGCGGGGCTGATTCGCGGCATGTTCGATCGCAATGACCCGGCGCCGGTTTATCGTGCCTATGTGAATCGCTGTCTCGCGGAACAGGGCTACGAGCCGATCGGCTGGGAATAACGCGACCGCGGATACCCGCCTCAGACTATGATTCGCTGCGACGCATGCGCGTTGTCATCACCGGGGCGAATCATGGGGTTTCTGAGTGAGTTCAAGGCATTGGCCGTGCGCGGCATGCCATCGATCTGGCCGTGGGGCTTGTTATCGGCTCGGCCTTCGGCAAGATCGTGTCGTCGCTGGTAGCGAACATCATTTCTCCACCGCTGGGCTTGCTCATCGGCGGCGTGGATTTTACCGGCCTGCGCGTGACGCTGCGTCAGGCCGTGGGCGATACGCCGGCGGTCACCCTCAATTACGGTCTGTTCATCCAGACCGTCATCAGCTTCGTGATCATTGCGTTCGCGATATTCCTCGTGGTCCGGTCGATCAACGCGCTCAAGCGTAAGGAAGCCGAAGCGCCGAGCGCGCCGCCGGCACCCTCGGTTCAAGAAACGGTGCTCACCGAAATTCGCGATGCTCTGCGCGAGCGCGTTTTACAGGATCGGCCCCGAGCGCGCTCAGCGCAGCCGTCTTGCCCAGATCATCAGCGCCAGACGATAGGCGACCGCCATCTGCCGGGCGACGGCGAACTCGATGCCGCGGCCCACGATCGGCGTGACCGCTTCCAGTGTCGAACGCCAATGCACGCGCGTGCGCGGGCTGCTGCCGTCGAGCGGCTCGAACGTCAAACGCGCGCCGTGATGCACGATCGGCAATGGTGAGGCGATGATGCGATAGCCCAGCGCGCTGCCCGGTTCGTATTCGGTAATACGCTCGACGATGCGGGCCACGCCCAGGTCGAGCACGCGCTCGGCGTTGACGCCGTCGCGGTGTGTGTCGCCGGCCCGGCGCAGCCAGGCATGGCGCACTCCGGGCAGACTGACATAGCCGGCATGATCGCTGACCACATCGAAGGCGGTCGCTGCATCGACGGCAAAGGTCTGGGCAACATGAAGCTTCTGCATGAAAACTCGCGTGCTCAATCGGAAAGCCAATCGTAGCGCTTTTAAGTCGTCGAGCGCTGGCCTTCGGGTTCGTCGCCCGGGGGCGCGATGGCCATCATCACGACGCTCACCCTGTAGCCGTCGTTTTGTTCTAGACTTTTATCCACAAACATTCTTGGGGGAAAACGTGATGGCCTTTCCATATTTACGCCCGTTGGCGCTCGTCGTCGCCGGCGGCTGCGTTCTGCTTAGCGCCTGTGCAAGCGACCCGAAACCTGCCGACCTCAGCCCGCTCGATGAACCGGTCGATGCGTTCGAGGCTGTCGGCGAGCCGCAGCGTCCGGGCGGGGCGAGCAATCGCGAAGACAATACGCTGTCTACCGATATCGAACGCTTGCAGAACGCACGCAAGACCTACGAGCTCGAACGCGAGCGGCTGCGCGCCGAAACGTCGCGCCGCCAGGCTGAATGCCGTGCCCGCGATGGCTCGCGCGAAGTCGCGATCCAGGACGGTAGTGGCGATCCCAACGCAACATACTGCGAGCCGGCGAGCGGTAGCGAGCGCTGATGCGAACGGCTTGAGAGCGCGCGTTGCCGTTGTCATAGTCGATCCATGAGCGATGTAGCAACCGATACGTTCGCCGATTTCGCCGTATTGAACTGGATCAACCGCCAGGCCGCGCTGGGCGCGCCCTGGTTTTTCGAGCAAACGCCGAGCGCGCTGCCGGCGCCTTACCCGATCGTCTTCAACGACGATGTCGCGGCGCTGCTGGATCTCGACACCGAAGCCGTACGCCATGCGGGCTATGCGCACGTGTTGTCGGGAAATGACTTGCCGGATGCCTGTCACCCGGTCGCGCACCGTTATGGTGGTCATCAGTTCGGTGTCTGGGCCGGGCAACTCGGCGACGGCCGGGCAATCACGATAGGCGATATTCGCAACGCCCGGGGGCAGGCATACGAAATCCAGCTCAAGGGGGCGGGCAAGACGCCGTTTTCACGCTTTGCCGACGGCCGCGCCGTGCTGCGCTCCGTGGTCCGCGAGTATCTGGGTTCCGAGGCGCTGGCCGC
The DNA here is from genome assembly GCF_000215955.2 of Salinisphaera shabanensis E1L3A. Classification (GTDB taxonomy): domain Bacteria; phylum Pseudomonadota; class Gammaproteobacteria; order Nevskiales; family Salinisphaeraceae; genus Salinisphaera; species Salinisphaera shabanensis. Next base: position 40,649 of record NZ_AFNV02000015.1, on the reverse strand, counting down.
GCTGGGAATTCCTACGACGCGCGCGCTCGCGATCGTGGGCAGCGACGCGCCGGTGTATCGCGAAACCGTCGAACATGCGGCCGTGATGACGCGGATCGCGCCCAGCCTCGTGCGTTTCGGCAGCTTCGAAATCCTGTTCGAAAACCGCCAGTTCGATGCGTTAGCGCCGCTGGCCGATCATGTCATCGGCGAACATTTCCCCAGAATCGCGGCCATCGAGGGTGCCAATACGCGTTATCGCGCCTGGGGCGAGCGAGTGATTGATCTCACTGCATCGCTGATAGCCGACTGGCAGGCCGTAGGCTTCTGCCACGGCGTAATGAATACCGACAACATGTCGGTGCTCGGTCTGACCCTGGACTATGGCCCATACGGCTTCATGGACAGCTTCGACCCGCACTGGATTTGCAACCATACCGACGCGGGCGGGCGCTATGCCTACGACCAGCAGCCGCACGTCGGGCTATGGAATCTGGGCCGTTTCGTGCAGGCGATTCTGCCGCTGCTCTCCGATGACCCGGACACGGCGGTCGAAATCGGTCAGGGCCTGCTCGAGCGCTATCGCCGTTCGTTTGACGCCGCCTACATGCAGCGCATGCGTGCCAAGCTGGGGCTGGTGGATACGCACGACGACGATCGCGATCTCGTCGACGATCTGCTCAAGACGATGGCGGCTGACGGCGCCGATTTCACGCGTACGTTTCGCGCGCTCGGCCATGTCTCGGCCGACCCCGCGGCGAGCAACGCCCCGTTCGTGGATGAATTCGTCGATCGCGATGCCGCCGGCGCGTGGCTTGCACGCTGGCGCGAGCGCCTGGTCGACACCGCGGCCGACGACACGGCCCGCGCCGAGCGCATGCGCCTGACCAACCCGAAGTACGTGCTGCGCAACTATCTGGCCCAAGCCGCAATCGATCGCGCCGATGAAGGCGATTACAGCGAAATCGAGCGTCTGCACGCTATTCTGCGCCACCCCTTCGACGAACAGCCCGAACACGAGGCCTACGCCAAACTGCCGCCCGACTGGGCGCGCGGGTTGGTACTCAGCTGCTCTTCCTGACTGCTCTCAGGGTTTGACGTCGGGTAGATCGCGCAGCGGATGATCGCCGTCCCAGGGGGCGCGAAAATGGGCGTCGACATAGTCGCTGGGCACGGCCGAAACCGATTCGAAGATCCATTGGGGCGCGCGGTCCTTGTCGACCAGCAGCGCGCGCACGCCTTCGGCGAAGTCCGGGTGGCGACAGCACTGCAGCGCCATTTTGAGCTCGCGCATGACCGCCTGCTTGAGCGATAGATAGCGCCCGTCGCGCAGCTGCCGATAGATCAGGTGGGCGGTGACCGGACAGCCGCCGTCGAGATTAGTGGCCGCTTCCACGAGCCAGGTATCGTCGGCTTCTGCCAGTTTGCGAATACCGGCTACGATGCCGGCCAGTGTGGCGGCATCGGTGGCTTCGCGAATGGTCATCGCATGTTCGAGCAGTTTCGACTCGCCGAGGCCGGCTGGGTGTTCCCTGGCGTATTGGCGTAACACGCGGTCGACCGCCGCATGCGGCTGGTTCCAGTCGGTGATACGCGTCAGCGCATCGAAGACCTTGTTTTTGAACTCGTGATTGATCGCGCGATCGGCCAGGCCGGCTATCAGTGCGTCCTGCGCGCTCAGCGTGGCGCCGGTCAGCGCCACGAACAGTCCAAGCCGGCCCGGCAGGCGGTTGAAGAACCAGGTTGCAGCACAATCGGGGAACAGCCCGATCTTGATTTCGGGCATCGCAAGCGTCGACGACGCGGTGACGATACGATGTGAGGCGGCCGAAAACACGCCCATGCCGCCGCCCATGATCAGGCCGTGGCCCCAGGCGATACAGGGCGTGGCGAGCATGTGGATCGCGTGGCACAGCCGGTATTCAAGCGTGAAGAAACGGTCGGGATAATCCGGATCGCCCTGGCCGGTCATCCCCTTGTAGAGCGCAACGATATTGCCGCCGGCGCAAAAGGCCTTGTCGCCGCTGGCGTCGATGAAAATCGCGGCTATCTCGGCATCCGCATCCCAGGCCGTGAGCCGCTTGTGCAGCGGCTCAAGCATATCCAGCGTCAAGGCGTTGAGCGCACTTGTATTGTTGAGCGTTACATGGCCGATGCGCTTGCCATTGGTGCTTACGACCTCATCGAAGATAATGGCTGAGTCTGTCATGGGCGATATCGTTGCCGAACTGATCGGGCGCGCATGCTCGCGCGGAACGTCCACATGCACAAGAATTTGTTTTCAGCCTTACAATGTAATCTACAAAAGTGTATGGCTGTGATAGCTTATAGGCGCCTTGTCAGGCGGTTTGCCTGGCGTTATATGCAAGAAATCAAAGACAGGAGTCTTATTATGACCAAGACGCTGCTGAAATCCGCGTTTGTTGTTGGTGTTGTCGCTGCTGCTGCTGGTTGCGCGAGCAGCTCTGATGGCATGCAGTCGAGTGTCGATCAGGCCATGCGTAAGGCTGAATCCGCGCAGTCGACCGCCAACGAAGCGCAGCGCACGGCTAACCGCGCGATGCAGACCGCGCAGGAAGCCAAGTCCGCCAGCCAGGCGAACTCGCAGCGCATCGAGCGCATGTTCGAGTCCTCGCAGCGCAAGTAAGCGTTCGCGCGCGGCGGCGGCTTTAATGCCGCCGCTTGGAAAAGCCCCGCCTTCGTGCGGGGCTTTTTTTTGCCTGCTTGTCTACGAGCGACGATGTCGCAACGCCCGCGATCGCGCGTCACGCCAGCGCGCTTTAGCGTTGGTTTATCGTGATGCCGATCGGTTCCGGCATGCCGTCGGCTTTTTCGACCACGGCCTGTGCCCGATCCCAGTCGATGGGCGCCTTGGGGTGATTGGCCGTTGCCGAGATCAGGCTCTCCACCCAAGGTGTGAACGAACGAACCGGCGCGTCACCATTGGCATCCGGCGGATGGGATTCGATATACAGCGTATTGCCTTCCCAGCCGATCTTGTATGGTTCGCTGACGATATTGACCGGCGTACCGGTGGGTACGAGCGCGAACAGCGAGGCAATATCTTCCGGATAGAGCCGGATACAACCGTGCGAGACCTTCAAGCCGATACCTGCTGGCTTGTTGGTACCGTGTAGCAGATAGGAGGGCAGGCCGAGATAGAGCGCATGCTGGCCCAGCGGGTTGTCCGGTCCTGCGGGTACGACAGCTGGCAACGGATCGCCGGCTTTTTCGTGCTCGGCCCGAATCGAGGCCGGTGGCGTCCAGGTCGGGTCGGCTCGTTTGCGTACCACCGTGGTTTTCGCCAGCGGCGTCGACCAGCCTTCGCGGCCGATGCCCAGCGGATAGGTCACGACCTTGCCGGCGTACTCGCTGCCCGCGGGTGGGAAGTAATACAGCCGCATTTCCGGAATGTTGATAACAATGCCCTTGCGCGGCACGTTGGGCAGTACATAGTGCGTGGGGATTACCATGGGCGTGCCGTCACCGGGCAGCCATGGATCGACATCGGGGTTGGACAGGCGCAACTCGCGATAACCGACGTTGTAGCGCCGTGCGAGTTTGACGAAGGTGTCTTCCTCCGACGTCTCGATATGCTGCAGCTTGCCGATCACGTCCGAACCTTCGGCCGGCATATCGTAAATCGCCGCATGTGCAGCGCTTGTGGCTAGGCCGAGCCCGAGCATGGCGGTTACGAAGGCCAGAAGAGCGTAGCGGGGCAGACGCGCGCACAGAGTCATAGCATCAATTCCATCAAAGCGGTGCGACCGATATCGGCATTCGGTCCATGCAAGTTCAGACTGTACCGAATTCGCCCGACCGTAGTCGCGCACGATCAGGTTAGCGATACGCTCTAAGGCGAGAGGCGGTCGATCTGCCAGTTTTCTCCGCTGCGCTGATAGCGCAGCCGGTCATGCAAGCGGCTGCGACGCGCCTGCCAGAATTCGAACATATCGGGTACAAGCGCATAGCCGCCCCAGTGCTCGGGTCGCGGTACCTCCTGCTCGGCAAAACGGGCCTCAGCATCGACGACGCGTTGCTCGAGTTCGGCCCGGTCGGCAATCACGCGGCTTTGCGGGGACGCGTGCGCGCCCAGGCGGCTGCCGCGCGAACGGCGCGCGAAATACGCGTCGGATGCGCTCGCGTCGAGCTTGTGAACCCGGCCTTCGATACGGATTTGGCGTTCCAGCGATTCCCACCAGAACACGAGTGCTGCCTGCGGATGCGCGGCCAACGCTTCGCCCTTGCGGCTGAGGTAGTTGGTATAGAAACGAAAGCCATCGGCATCGAATCCCTTGAGTAGCACGATGCGTGCAGACGGCCGACCACTGGCGTCGACCGTAGCCAAGGTCATGGCCGTGGGTTCGACCATGGCCGCTTGCTGGGCGAGGCCATACCAGTCGTCGAACAGGGCCAGCGGATCGACCGGCGCGTTCTCTTCGATAAGATCGCGCCGGTCGAGCGCGCCCTGCCACGGGCTTGGAGCGTCGTCAGTCATCCAGTCAGATCCTTTATTCACGCCCCAACTCCCGTATCAGCGGTTAACCGGCTTTGTCTTCGAGGGTGAAGCCAACCTTGACCGATACCTGCCAGTGCGCGATTTCGTTGTTTTCGATATGGCCGCGCACGCCGGTGACCTGGAACCAGCGCATATTCGCGATCGTCTTCGACGCTTCGGCAATCGCCTTGCGCACGGCGTCTTCCTGGCTGGTCTCCGAGGAGCCGGTCAGTTCCACGGATTTGTATACGTTGTCGCTCATGAATCGTTCTCGTTGAAAATCGAACCCCGGCAAGCCTACCCCCGAGCCGGCAAGGCCTCAAGCAACGGCGAACAGTTGTTCAATATGATACAAACGGCGGCCTGACCTTCAGTCACGGACACGCCAAAATGAAAGCACTGCGCATCGTCGATACCGACAACGGCACCCGCGCCGATATTACCGACATGGAGCTCAGCGAGCTCAGTGACGGCAATGTCGTCATCAAGTCGCATTACTCCTCTCTCAACTTCAAGGATGCACTCGCGATTACCGGCAAGGGCAAGATCGCGCGCAAGCGCCCGCTCAATGCCGGCATCGATGTGGCCGGCGTGGTCGAATCCAGCGACGACGATCGTTTCGCGCCCGGCGACGAAGTGGTGGTCACCGGCTGGTTCATGAGCGAAACCCGCGACGGCGGCTTCGCCGAATACGTGCGTATTCCCGCCGAGTGCGTGGTCAAAAAGCCCGAGGGGCTCACGCTCTGGCAGACCATGGCGCTGGGTACGGCTGGTTTCACCGCGGGCATGGCGGTTAAGCGTATGACCGATAACTTCCAGAAGCCCGAGGACGGCCCGGTGCTGGTCACCGGCGCGACCGGCGGCGTGGGTATGTTCGCGATCGATATTCTGGCGCAGGCCGGCTATGAAGTGGTGGCCGTGTCGCGTAAGGCCGAGGCCGAAGGCGATTTTCTCAAAAAGCTCGGCGCGAGCGATGTGATTACGCCGGACGCACTCGATCTCGAAGGCAAGCCGCTCGGCAAGCCGGTCTATGCGGGCGCGATCGACGCGGTCGGTGGCGACCTGCTGGCCAATATCGTGGCCCAGGTCCAGCCGTACGGAAACGTGGCCGCGATCGGCCTGGCGGGCGGGCCGAAGCTGTCGACCACGGTGATGCCGTTCATCCTGCGTGGCGTGTCGCTGCTGGGCATTCATTCGGTGGAATGCCCGAATACGTGGCGCGAAGAAATCTGGGGCAATTTATCCGGTGGTCAGAAACCGGCCCATCTGGACACTATCGCGAACCAAACCGTAGGCTTGGCCGACGTTCACGGCGTGTGCGAAACCATCATGGCGGGTGAAAACACCGGCCGCACGGTCGTCGATATTCAGGCCTAGGGTCTGGCTTATCCACACGTCGAGTCACGAACAATCCCAGGAGTTTCAGGTATGAGCAAGACAGAAAACACGGCCGGTCTGGCCGGTGTCACTGCGGGCAAGACGGCCATCTGCACGGTCGGCAAGAAGGGCGTGGGTCTGACCTATCGCGGCTATCTGATCGAGGATCTGGCCGCCAAGGCCGAGTTCGAGGAAGTGGCGTATCTGATGCTCTACGGCGAGCTGCCCACACAGAGCCAGCTCAGCGACTACAAGAAGCGCTTGGCCGGCATGCGTGGTCTGCCGGACGGGGTGAAGACCGCGCTGGAAGTGTTGCCGCGCGATACCCATCCGATGGACGTCATGCGCACGGGCGCGTCGGTGCTGGGCACCATCGAGCAGGAAAACGACGCCGAAAAACAACAGAACGATGTGGCCGATCGCCTGCTGGCGAGTTTCCCGTCGATGCTGATGTACTGGTACCACTTCGTGGAATCCGGCAAGCGCATCGATGTGGATACCGATGACGACAAGATCGGCGCCCACTTCCTGCATCTGCTGCACGGTGAAAAACCCAGCGAAGACGCCATCAAGTGCATGTCGACATCGCTGATTCTCTATGCCGAGCACGAGTTCAACGCCTCCACCTTCACCTCACGCGTGATCACCGCGACGCTGTCCGATTTCTATTCGGCCGTGACCGGCGCGATCGGCGCCCTGCGTGGCCCGCTGCACGGCGGCGCCAATGAAAAGGCCATGGAGCTGATCCAGACCTTCAAGGATCCGGACGACGCGGAAGCCGGCCTCAAGAAGATGCTGGAGAACAAGGAAAAGATCATGGGCTTCGGCCATCGCGTCTACAAGAAAGAAGATCCGCGTAATGGCATCATCAAGGAATGGTCCAAGAGGCTTGCCGGCGACGATCCGTACAAGCAGAACCTGTACGCGATCTCTGAACGCCTGGAGCAGGTCATGCTCGACGAGAAGGGCATGTTCCCGAACGCTGACTTCTACCATGCGACGGCTTATCACTTCCTCGGCATTCCCACCCAGCTGTTCACGCCGATTTTTGTGATCTCGCGTCTGACCGGCTGGGGCGCGCATATCTTCGAACAGCGCGCCGACAACCGGCTGATTCGTCCGAACGCGGAATATGTCGGGCCGGAAGTGCGTGACTTTCGTCCGATCGATCAGCGCGGCGCTTAATCAAGCGTCGTATTTTCGGCACGTGCCGGTAGGCCGGCCAACAAGGTTCTGTCGATAAAACTAAAACAAGGAGATAGCGATGGTTCTGGCTTACTGGTGCGTGCTCGTTGCCGCGCTCATGCCGTTCGGGTTCGTTCTGTACGCGAAACTCGCCGGTCGCAACAAGATGGGTCTCAAGGAGAATCACTATCCTCGCCAATGGCTTGAGCAGGTCGACGGGGCGCAGAAACGAGCTTACTGGGCGCAGCTGAATTCGTTTGAGGCGTTTCCGCCGTTTGCGGCTGCGGTAATTATCGCGGTGATATCCGGCGGCTCGATCGGTGCGATCAACTTCTTCGCGGTGTTGTTCGTCGTGCTGCGCCTGGTCTACGGCTGGTGCTATATCAGCGACCGGGCCACCCTGCGTAGCCTGGTGTGGTTCGGTGGCCTCGCCTGTGTGATTGCGCTGTTCTTTGTTGCTGCGATCGGCTGAATACCGCTCGGCTCGGGTCGGATGGAGTGCGGTTTCAACCCCTGACATTGTCTTGTGTGTGCTGTCCAAGAGTGGCAGCGCACGCCTTGTCGTGTCTGCTACGAGGAGAGATGCGAAGGCTGTAAAAAGAGCGCACAGTAGTATCTAGGTCGGTGGAAACGGCTTGTGCTGATCGGCCGTGCCGACGATGATGGCGAATAATAAAAATATGTATTTTCAAATTCCGCGGTCGGCGTAGACTGCCCGGTGCCGGCAAGGCATTCAGTCGGTCGATATAGATGCCCGGCATCGCGTGCGAACAGGAGACACGTTGATGGAGACGAAACGCCTGAACCTGGTCGATATGGCTTGGCTCAATGTGGAAACAGAACATGCGCCGATGCAGGTGGGCGGCCTGCTGACATTCCAGATCCCCGACGGCGCGCCCAAGGATCTGCCGCGTCGTATCGTCGAGCATTACCACCAGTTTCCCCAGGCGTTTTCGCCCTGGAACCATCGGCTGCGCTCCGGTGCCCTGCGCACGGTCGCCCCGGAATGGGAGCTGCTGAACGAGATCGACGTCGAATACCATTTCCGGCACTCGGCGTTACCGGCGCCCGGGGGCGAGCGCGAGCTGGGTGAACTGGCATCGCGGCTGCACAGTCATCCGCTGGACTTCCGTCATCCCCCTTGGGAGGCCCATCTTATCGAAGGGCTGGAAGGCAATCGTTTCGCAATCTATATCAAGCTGCACCATTCGTTGATTGATGGTGTGGCCGGCATGCGCCAGCTAGCCAAGGCGCTCGCCGACGATCCCAACGATACCGAGCGCCCGCCGTTCTGGGCACTGCCGCCGAAAAAGCGCCGCAAACGCTCGCCCGATGAAGCCCGGCCGGGGATGTATCGCGCCGTGGCGGAATTGATGGGCGGTGCAGCCGAGCAGGTCGGTTCGCTGCCGGGTTTTGCCCGCGTGGTGCGCAGCATGCTCAAGAGTGCGCGCTCGGAAACCGGTACTGCCGGCCTGCCGTTCTCTTCGGCCTCGTCGATTCTCAACAGTCGGATCCAGTCACAGCGCCGCTATGCCACCCAGCTGTACTCGCTGGCCGAGTTCCGCAGCCTGGCGCAAAACGCGGGCGTTACCGTCAACGATATCGTGCTCACGATCTGCGGCGGCTCGTTGCGGCGCTATCTGCGTGAGATCGGTGAGTTGCCGGACAGGCCGTTGACGGCCGGTATTCCCGTATCGGTACGCCCGGCCGACGATCAGGAGGCGGGCAACGCGCTGACTTTCATCGTGGCGAATCTGGCGACCGATATCGAATCGACCGCGGAACGCCTGCAGGCTGTTGCGAGTTCGACACGCCGCGCGAAACACGAACTCAGCAAACTGTCGGCCGCGGCGATCACTCAGTACACGGTCGCGCTGATGGCGCCCTATGTGCTGTCGCTGGTCACCGGCATGGGTGGGCGCACGCGGCCGGTGTTCAACGTCACCGTCTCCAACGTGCCAGGCCCGGAAGGGCCACTCTATATCCATGGCGCCGAGATGGAAGCATTCTATCCAACGTCGCTGGTTACCCACGGTCAGGCGCTCAATATCACCGTTCACGGCTATGCTGATACGCTCGGCTTTGGCTTCATCGGTTGCCGGGAAACCCTGCCGTCCATGCAGCGACTGGCGGTTTACGCCGGCGAGACGCTCGACGAGCTGCGCGAGACATACGGTGATCGTGACGGCGGCAAAAAAGATGACGCCGCGGGCGAGCCCAAGGCCGCGTCAAGTAAGAAAAGCACGGCCAAACGTCGTAAGCAGACAACGAAAAGCGCGACCGATTGAGTCGCTGTAATTTGTGCTGACAGAAAAGGCCGGCGAGACGCTGGCCTTTTTACAAGCGCGGGCACGCATTGATATGAGCGCAGGGCGAGTTATCGTGACCTCGGCGCCGGCCGGCCTGCTGGATTGCGCCGCACGCTCTGCGCTGAACGTCTGTGCGGGTTGTCATAAGCGGCCCGGCGATAGACCGGCCCCGAAAGTGGCGCCCCGAGCCGTTATAATTCGACCCTGACTTGTTTCATGTTTTTCGTTCGGCTTGCGGGCACGAGCGCGGGTGGCATTTATGAGCGACAACGCACCGTCGACGTCCAAATCCGGCAACAACTTCGTACGCAACATGATCGCCGAACAGATCGAGCGCGGCGATCATGTCGGCGAGGTGGTCACACGCTTTCCGCCTGAGCCGAACGGTTTTCTGCATATCGGTCATGCCAAGTCGATCTGTCTGAACTTCGGCCTGGCCGAACATTTCGGCGGTCGCTGCCGGCTGCGTTTCGACGATACCAACCCGGAAAAAGAAGAACAGGCTTTCATCGATTCCATCCAGGAAGACGTGCACTGGCTGGGCTTCGACTGGGACGGCCATGTGCGCTTCACCTCGGATTATTTCGACACGCTCTACGAGTACGCGCTGCATTTGATCGAAAACGGCGATGCCTATGTCGATGAGCTGACCTCCGAGCAGGCACGCGAATACCGCGGCGACTGGAACACGCCCGGCACGAATAGCCCCTATCGCGATCGCACGCCGGAAGAAAACCTGGCCGCGTTCGAAAAGATGCGCGCGGGGGAATTCGGCGAAGGCCAGGCCTCGCTGCGTGCCAAGATCGATATGGCCGCGGGCAACATGAACCTGCGCGACCCGGTGATCTATCGCATTCGCCATGCAAGCCATCACCAGACCGGTGATCAGTGGTGTATCTACCCCTCTTACGACTTCGCCCACGGCCAGTCGGACGCGATCGAGGGCGTGACCCATTCCATCTGTACGCTGGAATTCGAGGATCATCGCCCACTCTACGACTGGTTCATCGAACATCTGCCGGTGCCAGCCCGCCCGGTACAAACCGAGTTCGGTCGTCTCAATCTCAACTACACCGTTACCAGCAAGCGCAAGCTCAAGCGCCTGATCGACGAGAACGTGGTCGATGGCTGGGACGACCCGCGCATGCCTACACTGGCCGGCATTCGTCGGCGTGGCTATACGCCGGCCTCGATCCGCAATTTCTGCGAAACCATCGGCGTGGCACGTACCGACGGTGTGGTGGATGCGGCCATGCTCGAACACGCTATCCGCGACGACCTGAACAATAATGCGCCGCGCGCCATGTGCGTGCTCGACGGCCTCAAGATCGTGATCACCAACTACCCGGAAGACGACGTCGAGCAGCTTGTTGCAGCGGGCCATCCAAACCGCGACGATCTGGGCGAGCGCACGTTGCCCTTCACGCGCGAAATTCTCATCGAGAAAGAGGATTTTCGTGAAGAGGCCAACAAGAAATACAAGCGCCTGGTGCTGGGCAAGCGCGTGCGCCTGCGTAATGCCTACGTGATCGAGGCCACCGACGTGGTCAAGAACGATGCCGGCGAGATTGTGGAAGTGCACTGCACTTATGACCCCGACACGCTCGGCGACAACCCGGCCGACGGCATCAAGCCCAAGGGCGTGATTCACTGGGTCTCGGCCAGCCACGGCAAGAAAGCCACGGTGCGTCAGTACGACCGCCTGTTCGCGGCCGAACATCCGGGGCGCGGCGATCGCGACATGCTCGATGATCTCAACCCCGATTCGCTCACGGTCTACGACAACTGCGTGATCGAGCCGGATCTGGCGACGGTCGAGCCGGAATACCGCGTGCAGTTCGAGCGGATCGGCTACTTCGTGGCCGACCGACACGATCACGCGCCTGGCAAGCCGGTGTTCAACCGTATCGTGCCGCTGCGCGATACCTGGGCCAAGATCGAGGCGAACGGCTGAGGTCTACTTCCGCATCGCGCCTTCGGCCGGGCCGGCTTTAGTCGGCGTTGGTCACTGCGCAACAAGCGCCTCGGCCAGCCAGAGGCGCGAATCGGCGGGGTCGATTACATCGTCGATCTCGAAATAGCTGGCCACGTTTTCGGCCTTGCCCTGCTCGTACATGGAATCCACGAGCTGCTGATAGCGTGCGGCGCGTTCGTTCTCATCCTCGATGGCTTCGAGTTCGCGCCGAAAACCGAGTGTGACCGCGCCCTCGACGCCCATGGGCCCGAATTCTCCACTAGACCACGCCACGGTGAAATTGGGACGCTTGAGGTGTCCGCCCAGCATGGCCTGGGCGCCGAGGCCGTAGGCCTTGCGCAGTACGATGCCATACCACGGCACCTGCACCTTGGCGCCGGCAATGAACAACTGCGATGCATGCTCGACAGTGCCCGTCTGTTCGGCCTTGGGGCCGACCATGATGCCCGGCGTATCGCACAGCGTGAGCAGTGGTATGCCGTGCGTGTCGCAAAGCCGCATGAAGTGGGCGGCCTTGCGCGCCGCTGTGCTATCGATGGCGCCGGCGAGGCTGCGCGGGTTGTTGGCCAGTACGCCGACGGGCTTGCCCTCGATACGAATGAAGGCGGTTACCAGGTTGGGCGCATGGCTGGCGCCCAGTTCGGTCATCGAGTCGATATCGGCAAGTGCTACGACGATGCGGCGTACGTCGTAGGTCATACGCCGGTTGGTCGGCATGATGTCGCTGAGGGTCTGGCTGTCCGGTGCTTGAAAAGCGTTGCTCGGGCCTTGGAAAAAAGAAAGACAGCGTTTGGCTGTGGCGACGGCCTCGGCTTCATCGTCGACGAGGATATCGATCACGCCGATGGCGGCTTGCTCGTTGGCCGGGCCGATATCCTCGGGCGCGTATTCGCCCAGCCCGCCACCAGCGATCATTGCTGGCCCGGCCATGCCCAGGTTGGCGTCGCGCGTGGCGATGGTGATATCGCAACAGCCGAAGAACGCCGCGTTGCCGGCAAAGCAGCGCCCCGCATTGATGCCGATCAGCGGCACCTGGCCACTTAGACGGGCAAAGGCATAGAAGCTCGTGACTTCGAGTCCCGAATTGACCACAAGCGCGGCGTCGGTGTCGCCAGGGCGGCCACCCCCGCCTTCGGTGAAGAATACGACCGGCAGGCGCTCACGCCGAGCGATATCCACCATGCGGTCGGTCTTGCGGTGGTTCTGATAGCCCTGGGTGCCGGCAAGCACGGTGTAGTCGTAGCTCATGACTACGCAGCGTGTGTTCGCCGCGTCGAAAATATTTCCGTTGATTCGGGCCACGCCACCGATCAGCCCGTCCGCCGGTGTGTCGTGCTTGAGTTCATCGAGCGTGCGGCGGCTGCGCTGGGCCGCGATTGCCAGTGCACCGTACTCCATGAAGCTACCGGCATCGCACAAGTCAGCGATGTTTTCGCGGGCCGTGCGTTTGCCCAGGCCGTGGCGTTTGGCTACGGCCTCGGGGCGGGCGCTGTCGCGCGTCGTGGCGTGCGGGTTGGTCATGGGCTGCCTTGGCGTTGTAAACAAGATGTTCGATCAAGCGAAGATGCAGCGTAAAACAACTCTATGCGCGCGCGACATGGCGCGCGATTACGAAGCAGGCGGTTAAAATCGCTATCCTGCGCGGCTGACACGAGGCGGGATCACGATGGGAGAAGTATGGCGATGACGGATTGGGGCGCCTGCGAGCGGCGTTTGGCCGCTGGAATCGAGACGCTTGGCATCGATGTGGGCGCGCCAGCGCAGGCGCAGTTGATTGCGTATTTACGCGAATTGTCGACCTGGAATGCCACCTACAACCTCACCGCGGTACGCGATCCGCTGGCGATGGTGACGCGACATCTGCTCGACAGCCTGTCGGTACTGGATTTTGTAACGGGCGCCTCGGTGGCCGATATCGGTAGCGGGCCGGGCCTGCCGGGGCTGGTGATCGCAATCACGCGCCCGCGCATGGCGGTAACGGTGGTGGAAGCCAATCGCAAGAAGGCGGCGTTTCTGCGCCACGCGCGCCGGCGCCTGGAGCTGGATAACGTCACGGTGGTTCAAGAGCGCGTCGAATCGTTCGAAAGTACGGACAAGTTCGATAGCGTGATCTGTCGGGCTTTTGCGGCGGCGGACGAATGTGCGCGCCTGGCTGGCCATCTGATCGCGCCGGGCGGGCGTTTTCTGTTGATGAAAGGTCGCGATCCGGCTGAAGAACTCGTCGACCTGCCGCTGGATTTCCGGCATGTGGATACCGTTGCGCTGAGCGTGCCTGGCCTGGAGGCCGACCGCCATCTGGCGATTCTGGAGCCTGGATTAATCTAGCTTAATTCGCGCGAGCGCCGCTTGCGCATAACATCCGCTTCACGAGTCCATTAGACTGAGCGGCCATGAGTAACATCATCGCCATTGCCAATCAGAAAGGCGGCGTCGGCAAGACGACGACGAGCATCAACCTCGCGGCTGCGCTGGCCGAGGCCGAACAGCGCGTGCTGTTGGTGGATATGGACGCCCAGGGCAACGCCACCATGGGCGTGGGTGTGGACAAGAACGCGCTCGAAGCCACCGTCTGCGATTTTCTGCTCGGCGACAAGGGCGTCTCCGAAGCCTTGCAGGTGGTGCTCGACGGCCAGTTCTTTTTGCTGGGCGCCAATGGCGACATGACCGCGGCCGAAGTCGGCCTGCGCGATCGCAAGAACGGGCGGCTTGCGCTCAAGAAAGCGCTGGCGGAAATCTCGGACAGCTTCGACTACGTGATCATTGATTGCCCGCCCGCCTTGTCGATGCTTACGGTCAACGCGCTGGCGGCTGCGCGCGGCGTGATCATTCCCATGCAGTGCGAGTACTACGCGCTCGAGGGCTTGTCCGACCTGCTCGAAACCATCGAAAGCGTGCGCAAGATGATGAATCCGGATCTGATCATCGAAGGCGTGTTGCGCACCATGCACGATCCGCGCAATCGTCTGACCGGGGATGTTTCGGCCCAGCTGATCGACTATTTCGGCAGCGCTGTCTACGACACCTGCATCCCGCGTAACGTGCGGCTGGCCGAAGCGCCCAGCCACGGCGTGCCGATCATGCAGTACGATAACGCGGCGTCGGGCGCGGCGGCCTATCGCCAACTCGCGGCCGAAATCCTCGGACGCGACGATAGCGAAGTCATCGATGCGCCGCGCAAGGGCGCACGCCGCGCGATGACGTCGTTGTTCGGGCGGCGCCGGCGTAACGCCGGCTGAGCGCATCACACAAACAAGATCGGGCTATGGCACAAAAAAAACGAGGACTGGGGCGCGGTCTGGAATCGCTGCTCTCCAACGATTTCGACGATACGCCACAAACCGGTAGCGAACTCGTCGAGCTCGAGCTCGATGCTTTGCGCCCGGGCCGTTATCAGCCCCGCCGCGACATGGACGCGGAGGCGCTCGAGGCGCTTGCGCAGTCGATTCGTACGCAAGGCGTGGTGCAGCCATTGGTCGTGCGTGAAGCCGATGGTGGCTACGAGATCGTTGCCGGCGAGCGGCGCTGGCGCGCCGCGCGTCTGGCCGGTCTCGATTCCGTGCCCGCCGTGGTGCGGCCCATGGCCGATGAAGCCGCCATGGCGGTCGCACTCATCGAGAATATTCAGCGTGAAGATCTCAACCCGCTCGAGGAGGCAGCAGCCCTGCGCCGGTTGATCGAGGAATGCGGCATGACCCACGCCGCCTGTGCGCAGGCTGTGGGGCGTTCGCGGGCAAGCGTTTCCAATCTGTTGCGATTGGCGGAGCTGGTTCCAGAGGCGCAGGCGTTGCTACGCGCTGGCGATATTCAGATGGGCCATGCGCGCGCGCTTTTGGGCGCCCCGAACGCGTTGCAGGCCGATCTCGCCGCACGTGTCGCCGCGCGCCAGCTGACCGTGCGCCAGACCGAAGCGCTGGTCGCCTCCGCCATGGCAGAGAAAGACGCTGAGGCCGCGCCGCGCCAGAGCAACCGGCTGGTGCGATTCGAGCGCGAGCTCGGTGAATCCCTCGGGGCAAAGGTCACGGTGCGCTCGCAGCGCGGCGGCCGTGCGCGGGTGGTCATCGACTATCCGAACGCGGGCGAACTCGATAACTTGCTCGATCGTCTGAAGTAGCAGCTATAAAGCGTTTTGTTGTAAATAACAGGCGTTTTCAGCGCGATTGACCTTCCATTTCGCTTTGTCTATAGTCCGCCGAGCGCCGGGCATGCCGCGAGAAAATCGCGTGTCAGTCCGGGGTCGCGGTGGGGGATTGCTGTTGTGATATCCCGACCACGTCTGCGTAACATGCGCCTTGCCTGGGCCGTACTGGGCGCGCAGGTCGTTACCGGTTTCGTCATGGCTGCCGTATTCGGCGCTACGATGGGCTGGGAATCGTCTGCCGCTGCCCTGTTCGGCGCGGTCGTGGCGGCAGTGCCGGGATTATGGATGGCGCTGTGGATGTTGCCGCGCCGCCAACAGGTGGATGCGTCGACAATGGCTCGTGCCTTTTATTGGGGCGAGTTGGGAAAATTAGGATTGACCGTAGGGCTGTTTTTCACGGCAGCCCTTTTATTTGGCCAGCAGTTTCTTGTGCTGCTGGGAACGTACGTGGCTTGCCTGGCTTGTTACTGGCTTGCCCTCATATTGACGCGCTAGCTGGCAGGAATGGCAGCGGGTTCGACATAGGCTTTCATCGAGGACAAATCGTATGGCCAGTGCCGAAGGCGGAAGCTCCGCTACCCAATACATCCAGCATCATCTGACGAACCTCAAGTTCGATCTGACGAGCATGTCCTTCGACGGTCATGCGAGCGGTTTTTGGGTGCTCAACGTCGATAGCCTGTTCTTCTCCATTATTCTTGGCGTGTTCTTTCTGTTCTTCTTCCGCATGGCGGCGAAGAAGGCGACGGCGACCGAGCCGGGCGGCTTGCAGAACTTCGTCGAGATGATCGTCGATTTCACCGATACCCAGGTTCGTGACATCTATCACGGGCAGTCGAAGCTGATCGCGCCGCTGGCGCTGACCATTTTCGTCTGGGTCTTTTTGATGAACTTCATGGACCTGATTCCGGTGGATGCGCTGCCGGCAGCGGCCCATGCCAGCGGCATCGAATACCTCAAGGTTGTACCGTCGACCGATCTGAATATCACGTTCGGGCTGTCGATCTCGGTGTTCCTGCTGATGATGTTCTATAGCGTGAAGATCAAAGGCGGGCTGGGTTTTCTCAAGGAAACGCTTACCCACCCGTTCGGGCCATGGTTGGCGCCATTCAACTTCGCGCTGTTCGTGGTCGAGACCGTGGCCAAGCCCGTCTCTTTGTCGCTGCGACTGTTCGGTAATCTTTACGCTGGCGAGCTGATCTTCATTCTGATCGCCGTGTTCACGCTCGGCGCGGGCGCCAGTCTTCTGGCTGTGCCCATGTTTATTCTGCAGGTGCTGCTCGGTGTGGGCTGGGCGATTTTCCATATCCTGGTGATCACCTTGCAGGCGTATATCTTCGGCATGCTGACCATCGTTTATCTCAGCATGGCGCAAGAGCACCACTGATCGACGCATTAACTGACCACTGACCCAACTGACTCGTAAACTGGAGAGTAGAAAATGGAACAAGCAATTGCTGACGTCCAGGGCATGACCGCCATTGCCGTTGCGATGCTGATCGGCTTCGGCGCTATCGGTACCGCGCTGGGCTTCGGCCTGCTGGGCGGCAAATTCCTGGAAGGTCTCGCCCGTCAGCCGGAAATGGCTCCGATGTTGACCGGCCGTATGTTTCTGATTGCCGGCCTGTTGGACGCCGTGTCCATGATCGGCGTGGGTATCGCCCTGTTCCTGACGTTCGCCAACCCGTTCCTGGCGGCCGTGCAGTCTGGCGGCGCCTAATACCCGGTTTCGCCTAGTCGCTTAAGTCGAGTTACGAAAGCCAGGGATAACCCATGAGCATCAATGCCACACTGTTGGCCCAGATGATCGTCTTCGCGGTCTTCGTCTGGTTCACCATGAAATTCGTATGGCCGCCGATCATGCAGGCTATGCGTGATCGTCAGAAGCGGATCAGCGAAGGCTTGGCGGCCGCCGAACGCGGCGCCCGCGAGTTGAACGAAGCCACTGCCAAGGCCGAGGAAATGGTCGCTAAGGCACGCACGCAGGCTCAGGAAATCCTGACCAATGCGCAGCGTCAGGCCGACGATACCCTCGAACGGGCACGGGAAGACGCGCGCGCCGAAGGCGAGCGCATCGTCACCGCCGCGCGTGAAGAGATCGATCAAGCCGTGGCGTCTGCCAAGGAAGATCTGCGACGTGAGGTGGGCTCGCTGGCGGTTGTCGGTGCCGAGCGTATTCTCAAGCGTGAGATCGACGCCAAGGCACATAACGACATCATCGACGATCTCGTCGCGGAGATTCGTTAGCCATGGCCGAGACGCAGACGCTGGCACGGCCCTATGCCGAAGCCGTGTTCGAGCTTGCCGAGTCGCAGGGTCGGTTGGACGAATGGTCGCAAGCGCTCAACGCGCTATCGACCATCGTCTCTAACCCCGATGTGGCAATGCTTCTGAACAACCCGGAAGTTGCGGATAGTCGGTTGGCCGAGGTGGTCATCGAAATCGGCAGCGAAGATCTGGACGATTCCAGTGAAAACCTGGTGCGGCTGCTGGTGGCCAACGGGCGTCTGGGTCTAGCGCCCGCGATTGCCACGCTCTACGAGCAGCGTAAGGCGCAGGCCGAGCATCGTGTGGATGTCAGCGTGACGTCGGCGGTCGAGTTTTCTGAAGAGCAGCGCTCGGCTTTGGCCAAGTCGCTGGAGAAACGACTCGATCGCAGCGTTCGGCTGACGTTCGAACAGGATGAAGACGTGATCGGCGGGGCCGTGATTCGCGCCGGTGATCTGGTGATCGACGGTTCATTGCGCGCACAGCTCGAGCGCATGCGCCAGTCGCTCGCGCAATAGTCCGACCCATAGGCGATCATCCGCTGGCGGCAGCTCGCCGCAGCGACATGGATATAGAGGAATAAGGTCAATGCAACTCAATCCGTCGGAAATTTCAGACCTGATCAAGAAACGGATCGAAAACTTCGATTCCGTCACCGAGTCGCGCAATGTCGGCACGCTTGTGAGCCTCGCCGACGGGATTGCAAAAATCCACGGCCTGGCCGACGCGATGCAGGGCGAAATGCTCGAGTTCCCGGGCGGTACCTACGGTATCGCGCTCAACCTGGAGCGGGACTCGGTCGGTGCGGTGCTCATGGGTGAGTACACCCATATTTCGGAAGGCGCCGAGGTCAAGACGACCGGGCGTATTCTGGAAGTGCCGGTGGGCGACGAGCTGTTGGGTCGTGTGGTCGATCCGCTGGGTATTCCGATTGACGGCAAGGGTGAGCTGGGCGCGACCCAAACCTCGCCGATCGAGAAGGTTGCGCCGGGCGTGATCGAGCGTCAGTCGGTGGATGAGCCGGTGCAGACCGGTCTGAAGTCGATCGACGCGATGATTCCGATCGGCCGCGGCCAGCGTGAGCTGATCATTGGCGATCGCCAGATCGGCAAGACCGCGATCGCGATCGACGCCATCATCAACCAGAAGAACACGGGCATTAAGTGCATCTATGTGGCCATCGGGCAGAAGAACAGCTCGATCGCCAACGTTGTGCGCAAGCTCGAGCAGGAAGGCGCGATGGATCACACCATCGTCGTCGCGGCGGGTGCTGCGATCTCGCCTGCCCTGCAGTACATCGCGCCGTACGCCGGCTGCTCGATGGGCGAATTCTTCCGCGACAAGGGCGAAGACGCTCTGATCGTCTATGACGATCTGTCCAAGCAGGCTGTGGCCTATCGTCAGATTTCGCTGCTGCTGCGTCGCCCGCCGGGCCGCGAAGCCTATCCGGGTGACGTGTTCTATCTGCATTCACGGTTGTTGGAGCGCGCTTCGCGTATCAACGCGGACTACGTGGAAGAGCTCACCGGTGGCAAGGTCACCGGCAAGACCGGTTCGCTCACCGCGCTGCCGATCATCGAGACCCAGGCGGGTGACGTCTCGGCGTTCGTGCCTACCAACGTGATCTCGATCACCGACGGTCAGATCTATCTGGAAACGGATATGTTCAACGCCGGTACTCGGCCCGCCGTGAACGCCGGCCTGTCGGTGTCGCGTGTGGGTGGTTCGGCCCAGACCAAGATCATCAAGAAGCTCGGTGGCGGTATTCGTCTGGCCCTGGCCCAGTACCGTGAACTGGCGGCGTTCGCGCAGTTTGCTTCGGACCTTGATGACGCCACCCGCAAGCAGCTCGAGCACGGTGAGCGTGTTACCAAGCTGATGATTCAGAAGCAGTACAACCCGTTGTCGGTTGCCCTGACTGCCTCCTCACTGTTCGCAGCGGAAGAGGGCTACCTCGACGACGTCGATGCCGACAAGGTCACCGACTTCGAAGCGGCGCTGCATCAGTACATGGAAAGCGAGCAGAAAGAGCTGGTGGACAAGATCAACGACACCGGCGATTACGGCGACGAAATCAAGTCGTCGTTGCACGCGGCGATGAAGGAATTCAAGGAAACCCATACGTGGTAGCACCCCGCGTTCCTGAGTCCACCAACGGAGTCCACTGATGGCCGGCGGCAAGGAAGTCAAAACAAAGATCAAGAGCGTAGAAAATACGCAGAAGATCACCAAGGCCATGGAAATGGTCGCGGCGTCGAAGATGCGCAAGGCTCAGGAGCGCGTCGAGGCGGCGCGTCCGTACGCGCAGAAGATTCGGCGCACCATCGGCCACCTGGCTCAGGCGAATCCGGACTTCCAGCATCCGTTCATGGTCGAACGCGAGGTCAACCGTGTCGGGATGATCGTCATCTCGACCGATCGCGGCCTGTGTGGCGGCCTGAACATCAACCTGTTCCGCAAGGTGCTCGGTGAGCTGCGCGAGTGGGACAAGAAGAACGTGCCGGTCGATATCGTCGTCGTGGGTCGCAAGGCGGCGAGCTTTTTCCGTCGCATCAAGGACATCAAGGCCGAGGTCACCGATCTGGGCGATCAGCCGCATCTGGAAGACCTGATCGGCACCATTAAGGTCATGCTCGACGATTATCGCGAAGGCAGCATCGATCGGCTGTTCCTGATGGGTAACGAGTTCGTCAACACGATGACCCAGCGCCCCGACATCCAGCAGCTTTTGCCGGTGCCGGAGGACGAGGACGAAGAGCTGCCCGATCACTGGGACTACATTTACGAGCCGGAGCCCGCGGAGCTGCTCGAATCGATCCTGGTGCGTTATGTTGAAGCCCAGGTTTATCAGGGCGTGGTCGAGAACGTGGCCTGCGAGATGGCAGCGCGTATGGTCGCCATGAAATCGGCTTCCGACAACGCGGGCGACATCATCGACGACCTTCAGCTCGAGTACAACAAACAGCGTCAGGCAGCGATTACGCAAGAGCTGTCTGAAATCGTGGCCGGCGCGGCAGCCGTTTCGTAGCGGCCCGCAGGCAAGACACACCAGACACAGTTCGGCAGCCGACGCTGCCCAGGTGAGGAATCGGATATGAGTAGCGGTAAAGTCGTACAGATCATCGGTCCGGTCGTGGACGTGGAATTCGATCGCGAATCGTTGCCCCGGATTTTCGACGCACTGATTCTCAAGGTCGAGGGCGGTGAAGATCTCGTGCTCGAAGTCGAGCAGCAGATCGGCGACGGCGTGGTGCGTTGCATTGCCATGGGCGTGACCGAAGGTCTGTCCCGTGGTGCCGCGGTCGAGAATACCGGCAAGCCGATTTCGGTTCCGGTCGGCCAGAAGACCCTGGGCCGCATCATGAACGTGCTAGGCCATCCGATCGATAAGAATGGCGATATCGGCGCCGATGAAACGGCACCGATCCATCGCGCCCCACCGTCCTTCGAAGATCAGTCGGGCGGTCAGGAGCTGCTGGAAACGGGCATCAAGGTCATCGATCTGCTCTGCCCCTTCGCCAAGGGCGGTAAGGTCGGCCTGTTCGGCGGTGCCGGTGTGGGCAAGACCGTGAACATGATGGAGCTTATCCGCAACATCGCGGCCGAACACTCGGGCTACTCGGTGTTTGCCGGCGTCGGCGAGCGTACCCGTGAAGGCAACGACTTCTACTACGAAATGCAGGAGTCCAACGTTATCGACAAGGTGGCCCTGGTCTACGGCCAGATGAACGAGCCGCCGGGTAACCGTCTGCGTGTGGCGCTGACCGGCCTGACCATGGCCGAATTCTTCCGTGACGAAGGCCGTGACGTTCTGTTGTTCATCGACAACATCTACCGTTACACGCTCGCCGGCACCGAAGTCTCGGCGCTGCTGGGCCGTATGCCGTCCGCGGTGGGCTATCAGCCGACGCTGGCCGAGGAAATGGGTCTGCTCCAGGAACGTATTACCTCCACCAAGACGGGGTCGATTACCTCGGTGCAGGCCGTATACGTGCCCGCGGACGACTTGACCGACCCCTCGCCGGCCACCACCTTCGCGCATTTGGACGCCACCGTCGTGTTGGCGCGTGGTATCGCCGAACGTGGTATCTATCCGGCGGTGGATCCGCTCGACTCGACCTCGCGTCAGCTGGACCCGAACGTGGTCGGCAACGATCACTACCAGACCGCGCGCGACGTCCAGGAGACCCTGCAGCGGTATCGCGAGCTCAAGGACATCATCGCCATTCTCGGTATGGACGAGCTGTCGGAAGAAGACAAGCTGTCCGTATCGCGTGCCCGTAAGATCGAGCGCTTCCTGTCGCAGCCGTTCTTCGTGGCCGAAGTGTTCACCGGCTCGCCCGGCAAGTACGTATCGCTGTCGGAGACGATCCGCGGCTTCCGCGGCATCGTCGATGGCGACTACGATCATCTGCCCGAGCAGGCGTTCTACATGGTCGGCACGATCGACGAAGCCGTGAAGAAGGGCGAAGATATGGGCAAGAAGGCGGCCTGATAGCCGCCGGAATGCAACGACGGCCGATGCCGAAGTGCGGTATCGGCCTTCTCCTTTCCTAGAGCAGCGATATGAAACTACACGTTGACCTCGTCAGTGCCGAAGGCCAGATCTATTCCGGTTCGGCGACCATGGTGTTCGTCGCCGCCGAACTGGGCGAAGTCGGGATCGCGCCGCGCCACGCACCGCTGCTCACGCGCATGCGGCCCGGGCAGGTTCGTATCCAGCAGGAAGGCCAGGAAGAACAGCAGTTCTTTGTATCGGGCGGCGTGCTCGAGGTTCAGCCGCATCTGGTCACCGTTATGGCCGATACGGCCGAGCGCGCAGCGGATATCGATGAAGCCGCAGCCGAAAAGGCGAAGCAGCGTGCTGAAGAAAATCTGGCCAAGGCCGATGACAAGACGGATATCGCGCGTGCTCAGTCCGAGTTGGCCGAAGCAGCCGCGCGGTTGAGCATCGTCAAGAAGCTGCGTTCAAACCGGTAACAGTCGGGACAGGCGCCGCCGCGATCGCTTGCGTATCTTATAAACCGGTTCACATGTAACGGTTAACTTGTCGTACGCACAGCGATCGTCTAGGTTGTTGCATTGCGACATTCAACTATTACTTCGGTACCCGGCATGCCGCGTCAGGGTCTTGCAACTCGATCCGCTATCCGGCTCGTCGCGAGTCTGCTGCTCGTGTGCCCTGCGTTGGCGGTTGGCGGTCCCACCAAATCGATTTCTCCGTTCATGTCGTCGTCCTTTGAGCGCACGATTCATGGCGAAGAGCGCGAAGTGGATCTCTCGAAAGTGCGACAGGGTCTGGGACGCGCCGAGGCATTTTTCGGCGTGGACGCGCTCAGTACGCCCCAGCAACGTTATCTGACCAGCGGCTTACAATGGCAGGGGGGCGCCCCGACGGGGTCGACGCTGCGCGCGTCCGCGCTGCGTACCGAAGGTGACGGCGCTGCGCTCGGTGGCGGTCAGACCCTCATGCGTGCAGAAAATCGGCTGGATCTGGGCGGCCGTTGGTATATGCCGGATCTGGCCACGGAAGTGGCACAGGTCAGCAACACCGCGGATAACGGCGATGTGATCTCGGGCCGTGCTGCCAGCGTGGGACTTGCTCAGTCGCTGGGCGTCAACGAACTGACACTGAGCTATTTTCAGGCCGACGCGCAATTCAATGCCCTGGGCAGCTCGGTGGTGGCGGGTGACAGAGGCTTTGGCCTCCAAGCGAGCCGCCCGATGGGTTCCAGCTGGCAGCTCTCGCATGATCTGCGATTGCATGAGCCTTCACCCCTGCGCAGCGAAGCTGCGTTAGCACAGACGTTCCTGCTGTCGCGCAAGAGTAACGCCACCGATATCGGTCGACCGTGGCAGTTCCGCGCTGAACTGGGCGCGCCGGTCGACACGCGAGCCGGTGGCAATACACCGCTCGCATTGGAGCTTGCCGCGCGTACCGTGCAGTGGCGCGACTGGAGAATGAACAGCAGTCTGGGCTGGTACGACGCGAGCATGGACGCGCCGCTCGATCTGCCGGTCGACGGCAGCCTGTGGCGTTTGTCGGCCAGCCGCGGATTGCGTATCGCCGGCCTCGAGGCCGAAGTGTCGCCGACGTTTGCGCTCGGCGACAGCCGTTACCAGCCGGGCGGGCGTGCCGCGCGGGCTGGATTGAATCTGGGCCTGTCTCAGCTGAGTGACCGTATCGATTTAAGCGTCAATTATCTGTCAGCCGGCTGGGCGCCCACGCCGGATGTCGGCGACGACCTGCAGATGACGGTCAATTTCACCCAGAGCACCGGAGCAATCATGCCCGGTATTCGGACTATGGCCGAAACCCTGCGTCTACCCTGGCAGCGTCGCCGCTGAGTCGAGCCGGCGTAACTGGCATGTCTTTTGATGGGTTATTATTACGCATAGACGAGGGGGAACTCGCCAGCCGTACCCGAGGTCGGTAGCAGGGTGGCGGGATGGCCGGGCAACACTGGAGTGATACATGACAAGGCATTGGCCTGCCGGCATATTTGCCTGTTTCGTCGTGCTCGGCGCGGCTTTGGCGCTGCCCGCGACAGCACAGGATTCGTCCAACCCGGCGGGCAAGCCCGCTTCTGCGGCGCAGACGACCGATGGGAGCGGCGCTGAGAAAAAGCCCAACGCATTCGACTACAACAGCGTAGTCGCCAAGGCCGAGGCGCTGGCGGCGAAACCCTATACCCCACCGCCCCAGATTCCGCAGTTCCTGCAGGATTTCGATTTTTCAGCGCTTGAACAGATCAGCTACAAGGCCGACAGCGCGCTCTGGCACGATATGCAGCTGCCGTTCGAGGCCATGTTCTATCACCCGGGTTCGTATTACACGCACCCGGTGAAGATGCATCTGATCAACGATGGCGGCGTCGGCGAGTTCCGGTTCGACAAGAACCGTTTCCAGTATCCGAACGACGAACTGCGCGCCCGCATTCCCGACGATCTCGGCTATGCCGGGCTGAGGTTCATGCATGAACTCGATACCCCCGGAAAGCTCGACGAGATCGCGTCGTTCCTCGGCGCGTCGTATTTTCGTGCGCTCGGCGGCGGTCAGCACTATGGGTTGTCTGCACGCGGTCTGGCGATCGATACAGGCAGCGACAAGGGCGAAGAATTTCCCGCATTCGTGAGCTTCTGGTTGGTGCGGCCAAAACCGCAGGACAAGACGGTCACAGCCTATGCGCTGCTCGACTCGCCCAGTGCCGCTGGTGCCTATCGCTTCGATATAACGCCGGGCGATTCCACCAAAACGCGCGTTGACGCGACGCTGTTCACGCGCAAGGCGATCGGCAAACTCGGGGTCGCACCGCTCACCAGCATGTTCATGTGGGGCGAAAACAGCCTGGCGCGCCTCGACGACTATCGCCCCGAAGTCCACGATTCCGACGGGTTGCTTATTTCTGCGACCAACGGCGAATGGCTGTGGCGCCCGTTACGCAACCCGCAACGGCTGTCGATGAACCAGCTCTCCGCCGACAACGTGCGCGGCTTCGGTCTGCTCCAGCGTGATCGCGAGTTCGATCACTACCAGGATCTGGAGTACGAATACGAAAAACGGCCCGGCGCATGGATTACGCCAGAAGGCGACTGGGGCCGGGGACATCTGGAACTCGTTCAAATTCCGTCCGACAGCGAAGTGAACGACAACATTGCGCTGTACTGGGTGCCCAACGATCCGGTCACCGCGGGCGCGCGTCTGCACTACGCGTATACCGTTAAATGGGGCATGGAGCTCGCCAGCCCGGCGTCGCTTGCTCATACCGCGGCGTCGCGTATCGGCCGTGCGGCGGTGACCCCTGGTCAGCCACGCAACACCATTCGTGTGGCGATCGACTTCGTCGGCGGCGAACTGGGCAAGCTCAGCGATCCGGCGAACGTACAGCCGCGGGTCAACGCCATGCGCGATGCCACTATCAATAACATCGAAGCCGTGCGTAATCCGCATACCGGTGGTTGGAGACTCACCTTCCTCGTGCCGACCGATTCGCTCAAGACACCGTTGGAGCTGCGTGCGTACCTCGCAGGCGCCGATGGTGGCGCGCTCACCGAGACCTGGAGTTACGCCTTATCACCGTGAGCGATTCCAACACCGTGGTCGAGATCATCGACGCCATCGATGCCTATCTGTCGCATCTGGGTCTGGCTGACGACAAGCGCCGACGTTTGCGTGCTCGCGTACTCGACGCCGAGCCGGCCGATCGGCGTGCCGCGCTCGACTTGTTGCACAACGAACTCGAAAGCGCGCACGTAGAACCAGAACTCGAGGCAGACGATCGCAAACTGATGGGGCGGCTGCACGACAGCTACCCGAAGCTGCGTCACGAGCGCGAGACACGGCCGCCCACCGCCGGTGCCTTGCGCAGCGCCGCGATGCCACCGCTCAATCGGTGGCCGATGTCGCCCGCTGATATCGACCGTCGGCCGTGGCGGCTCCTGCCGTGGATGGGGCGTAGCAATCACGGTCTGTCCAAGTCGGTGCCGAGCCGGCTCAAGAGCGTGGTGCGCTGGCGCCAGACCCTGCTGGCATTGATGGTGGCATTTCCGGCGGCCGGCGCTGCGGCGTACATGGCGACCGTGTTGCCGCATCGCGGTGCCACCGTGCTCGAGACCTTCATTCTGGCGGCCGCATTCATGCTGTTTGCCTGGATTCTGGTGGGTTTCTGGACGGCGCTCTCCGGGTTTTTCGTGCTCTGGCGCGGCGATCGTTATCTCGTGTGCAGCGATCCGCCAAGCGGCCCACCGCCGCGCAAGCCGCCGGTCGACGGCGATGCACGCACCGCGATCGTCATGCCGATCTACGAAGAAGACGTGACTCGTACGTTCGCGGGGCTGCGTGCGATTTACGAATCGGTACAGGCCACGGGCCGACTCGAGGAGTTCGATTTCTTCGTACTCAGCGATTCGGTCAAGCCCGATACCGTAATCGCGGAGGAAAACGCCTGGGCCGAAAGCTGTCGCACGCTGGACGCGTTCGGTCGCCTGTTCTATCGGCGCCGTCGTGCCCGGGTCAAACGCAAAAGCGGCAATCTGGCCGATTTCTGTCGCCGTTGGGGTGGGCACTATCGGTACATGATCGTGCTCGATGCCGACAGCATCATGGCCGGTAATACGCTCACCGCACTCGTCGATCGGATGCAGGCCAATCCGGGGGCGGGGCTGATCCAGACGCCGCCCACCGCGGTCAATCGCGACAGCGTGCTGGCCCGGGTGCAGCAGTTCGCCACCCGTGTGTACGGACGTATGTTCGCTGCCGGGCTGCATTTCTGGCATCTGGACAACGCCCACTACTGGGGCCACAACGCGATCATTCGTATCGAGCCGTTCATGGCCCACTGTGCGTTGCCGCGCCTACCGGGCAGCGGGGCCTTGTCGGGCGATATTCTCAGCCATGATTTCGTCGAGGCCGCGCTCATGCGTCGGGCCGGCTGGGGCGTGTTTATCGCCTACGATCTACCTGGCAGCTACGAAGAGGTGCCGCCCACACTGCTCGATGAGCTCGGACGCGATCGGCGCTGGTGCCAAGGTAATATTCAACACATCAGGCTGCTGTTTTCGGACAATCTCGCCCCGGCGCATCGCGCGCTGTTCGCCAACGGCGTGATGGCCTATACGTCGGCTGCGATCTGGTTCGTCTTTCTGCTGCTTTCGAGTATCGAAGCGGTCATGGAAGCATTGCGTACACCGGATTATTTCCCGGTGGCGGGCGCGCTGTTTCCAGCCTGGCCGGTATGGCAACCGATCTGGGCGCTGAGCCTGTTCGTGGCCACGCTCGTTGTGCTGTTTCTGCCCAAGATTCTTGGCGTGGTGATGATTATCGCCAAGGGCAAGCAGCGTGAGTTCGGCGGCGTGGGCAACCTGGTGGCATCGACGCTCATCGAAATCGTGCTCACGTCGCTGCTCGCGCCCATACGAATGCTCGCGCACACGCGTTTCGTATTCACCACGCTCAGCGGCAAGCAGGTGAAATGGAATTCGCAGCAGCGTGCTGATGCGCAGGTGCCGTGGTCGCGGGCGCTACGCTTTCATATCTGGGGGATGTTGCTGGCGCTCGGCTGGGGCGCGGTATTGCTGTGGTATACCCCGGGTTTCGCGCCGTGGCTGGCGCCGATTCTGGTGCCGCTGATCATCGCCCCGGCGATTACGGTGCTGACATCGCGTGCTGATTTGGGTATCTGGCTGCGCCGTCACGATCTGCAACTCATTCCCGAAGAGCGGCATGCGCCGGCCGAGCTCGCCCGGGTGGTCGAACTCGAGGCCGGAGCGCCGGCAGAAGCCGGCTTCGCAGAAGCGGTGGTCGATCCGGTGATCAACGCCTTGCATATCGGCATGCAGGGCCACGATCGGTCGCTCACGGCGGCCATCACCGAATATCGTCAACTGCTGTCCGAACGTGCGCTCGACAACGGGCCGGACGCGCTGGACGCCGACGAACAACGCCGGTTGCTCGCCGATCCGCAGCGCATGCGCTGGCTGCATACCGAAGTCTGGGCACAGGCGCCGTCGGCATGGCGGGCCTGGTTGGCCGAACGTCCCGCTGCGGCATCTACGCAGGACTCGCCGCGGGCTGTATAGTCCCACGTCAAACCGTCGAATCGTCTTTAGTTATGGGTTTGCATATCGTCGTCCTGGCCGCTGGGAAAGGTAAACGCATGCGTTCGGCGCTGCCGAAGGTGCTACAACCGCTCGGCGACCGGCCGTTGCTCAAGCACGTGGTCGAAGCCGCACAAACGCTCGACCCGGAGCAGATTCATGTCGTCTACGGGCATGGAGCCGAGCAGGTGCAGTCGGCGTTAGGTTATCTCGAGGTCAACTGGGTCTACCAGCATCAGCAGCTGGGTACCGGCCACGCCGTGAGTCAGGCGATCGACGATGTGCCTAACGATGCCAGCGTGCTGGTGCTTTACGGCGATGTGCCGCTGGTGCGTGCGGCAACGCTTTCCCATCTGGTAGACGCGGCGGCAACCGACGCGCTCGCCCTGCTGACCGTCGTGCTCGACGACCCGGCCGGTTATGGTCGTATTCGTCGCGACGATGAAAATCGCGTGGTCGGCATTGTCGAAGACAAGGACGCCAGCGGCGACGAGCGCTATATTCGGGAAGTGAATACAGGCCTGATCTGTGCCCAGGCCCGGCATTTGCGGGATTGGCTGTCACGGCTGACCAACGAAAACACGCAAGGCGAGTACTATCTGACCGATTGCATCGCCATGGCCGCCGGCGACGGCGTTCAGATCGTGGCCGGGCAGGCCGGCAGTGTCGAGGAGACCCAGGGCATTAACGACAAGCGCGATCTGGCCACGGCGGAACGCCTGCTCCAGAGGCGCCAGGCCGAGGCGCTGATGGATCAGGGGCTCACACTGCGCGACCCCGAGCGCTTCGACCTGCGCGGTTCGCTACGCGTGGGCCGCGATTGTCTGGTTGACGTGAACGCGGTCATCGAAGGGGAAGTGGTGCTGGGCGAGGGCGTGCATATCGGCCCGCACTGCGTACTGCGCAACTGCACGATCGGCGATCATACCCAGGTGCTCTCGCATACCGTCATCGAGCACGCGGGCGTCGGTGCACGTTGCCAGATTGGGCCGTTCGCACGTCTGCGGCCCGATACCGAGCTCGCCGACCGGGCCAAGATCGGCAACTTCGTGGAAACCAAGAAGCTCAAGCTCGGCGCGGGCAGCAAGATCAATCACCTGAGCTATGTCGGCGATGCCGTGGTGGGTGCGAACGTCAACATCGGCGCGGGCGTGATCACCTGCAACTACGATGGCGCTAACAAGCACGTCACCACAATCGGCGACGATGCGTTCATCGGCTCGGATTGCCAGCTGGTGGCGCCGGTGACCGTCGAGCGCGGTGCCACCATCGGTGCCGGCACGACGCTCACCAAGACTGCGCCGCCGGATACGCTCACGCTGTCGCGTTCGAAGCAGTTCAGCATTGACGGCTGGAAACGGCCGCGCAAGAACAATCCCGGCCACTCTTAACGACCACTCGTGAGGCCGTGTCGAATCCCGCACGGCCAATCAACAAGGAATCAGCGCCATGTGCGGAATTGTCGGCGCCAGTGCGCAGCGCAATGTCGAACCCATCCTGCTGGAAGGCCTGCGACGCCTCGAGTATCGCGGCTATGACTCGGCCGGCATGGCGCTGGTCAACGACGGCGCGCTGGATCGCACCCGCGCGGTGGGCAAGGTCCAGGCGCTGGCCGACAAGCTTGCCGAAGCCCCGCGTCCCGGCGTACTCGGGATTGCCCATACCCGCTGGGCCACCCACGGCGGCGTATCCGAAACCAATGCCCATCCGCACGTATCGTCGAGTCGCATCGCTGTCGTGCACAACGGCATCATCGAGAATTTCGAGCCGCTGCGCGAGCGCCTGCGCGAGGCGGGCTATGAATTCACCTCGCAGACCGATACCGAGGTCGTGGCACATCTCATTGATAGCCACCTCGGCGACAGCGGCGATCTCGCCACCGCCGTGCGCACGACCGTAGACGAGCTGGACGGCGCCTATGCGCTGGCTGTGGTCTGTCGCGACGATCCGCATACGCTGGTGGCCACGCGCAGCGGCTCGCCGCTCGTGCTCGGTGTGGGTATCGGCGAGCATTTCGTGGCCTCTGACGTGGCTGCACTATTGCCGGTCACGCGTGACTTCATCTATCTCGAAGAAGGCGATCTGGTCGTACTCACACACGAGCGCTACACCATCATCGACGGCAGCGGCGCAGAGGTCGATCGGCCGGTGAAGGAATCCGGGCTATCGCTTTCGGCGACCGAGAAGGGCAGCTACCGCCACTTCATGCTCAAGGAAATCTACGAGCAGCCCCGCGCGCTCGCCGAAACCTGGCAGGGGCGTGTGTCCGCCGACGACATCTTTGCGTCCAGCATCAGCGCCGAAGCGCGTGAGCTTCTGGACGGTGTCGAGTACATCCATATCGTTGCCTGTGGCACCAGCCACCATGCCGGCCTGGTTGCGCGCTACTGGCTCGAAGCCATGGCGCGCATACCCTGCAACGTCGAACTGGCCAGCGAATATCGTTATCGCGACCCGGTGGTACCGAAGAACTGTCTGTTCGTCACGCTATCCCAGTCCGGCGAAACCGCGGATACGCTGGCCGCGCTGCGCTACGCGAAATCGCTGGGCACCGGCGATGGCGGCTACCTGGCGACGCTGGCCATCTGTAACAAGCCGGAAAGCTCGCTCACCCGTGAGTCGGATCTGGTGCTCATGACCCATGCCGGCCCCGAGATCGGTGTGGCCTCCACCAAGGCGTTCACTACCCAGCTGCTGTGTCTGCTGCTGCTCACCGGCATGCTCGAACGCAGCGCCGACGATCGGCGCGCGCTGGCCGAGGAAATTCATCAACTGGCCACCTCGGTCGAACGTGTGCTCGAACTCGACAATGCGATTCGCCATCTGGCCGAAGAGTTCGTCGACAAGGATCACGCCCTGTTCCTCGGCCGCGGGCCGATGTATCCCATCGCCATGGAAGGTGCGCTCAAGCTCAAGGAGATTTCCTATCTCCACGCCGAAGCCTATGCCGCCGGCGAACTCAAGCACGGCCCGCTCGCCCTGGTCGACGAAAAGATGCCCGTCATCGCCATCGCGCCCAAGAACGACTGGCTGGAAAAGGTGAAATCCAACCTGCAGGAAGTACGCGCCCGCGGCGGCAAGCTCTACGTATTCGCCGACGCCGCCTCCGGCCTGGATACCGGCCCCGGCATCACCGTGCTCGACATGCCCCACGTCGACGAAACGCTGGCTCCCATCGCCTATACCGTCCCGCTACAACTGCTCGCCTACCATGTCGCGGTTGCCAAAGGCACCGACGTTGACCAGCCGCGGAATCTGGCCAAGAGTGTGACCGTGGAGTAACGGCTGTAAAAGCCGGTAACCACGCGTCCATGTGACTTTTACTGGCAAGCGGCCGCTGAAATATCTGTCGCGATAGCTGGCGGGTAAGAGATGGCGGCTATCCTCAGCCACCAAGCCGAGTTAGTTGTACCGCGATCATAGAGTCGACGAGGGTCAGAGGCTTACGAGCCCAGATGCAGCAGCAGTGATCTAAGCGGTTCTCGAGGCGTGCAGCGGGGCGAGGGGTAAGCCCGAGATAAATACACCGTCACCTGAACCCCAGAACGGCCGTGTTGCGACTGGAACCTGAATCCACCGCGCGATGTGGTCTGTAAGTGGGCTGACGAGCCGGTGACGCTGCCCGAAGCGCAATGGATTGAAGAGCTTGGCAAGGAGAGCCGACGCTGCGCAATATCAAGTTCGGGAACCCCGCAGCGGGGACGCTCGGCGCATGTGCTGTGCTGGATGATTTTCTGGACGAGGCGGGCCGTGTTCTACGCGACGTTTTTCTAAATAGGGGCTTAATCTGAATCGGCAGGGATAACGATTCCACGTATATTATTGAATTTCATCAAGTCTTCGAGGAAAGAGGTGGGAGCGTTAGTCGCAAAAAAAACTTCGCCACGAGGCCTGAGACTTATAGAGACATGGAAGCCATTGGATTCAAGAATATTTTGTATCTTGTCGATCTCCGATTCGTGCGATGCTGCAATATGTAGTTTGTTTATTTGGGAATTAAGTGTTTGACCTGATTTTAAGATGTTGTTCCGAGCTTTGATGCTTTGGCGCGGTAGGCGCGTAGCCACCGAGCGAACTAATCTTTCAAGGTCGTCTAACCGTTGGTAGATATATGAATCAGTGTCACCTGGCGGAGTCACTTCGCGCATGATCATGTGCTCGGCGGCACGATAGATTGGGTTGTCGTGTTCGGCCTCGCCAAGTGCTCTGTCGATCATGCGGCTAAGCGCGCTAATCAGAATGCTAGTGCCTGCGATATCGTTCGTATAGAAAAGGGTGCGCTCTTGGGCGAGATCGAACGGTAAGACTGTTTCGTCCTCGGCCAAGCAGATGACAGGCTTACGTTTCGCGTGCCTGACTGCCAGTTCGTACATCACATTTGGGTTTAAACCGGTAAGATTTGCGATCACAAGCTCGTCTTCCAAGACGTGTTCGATAACCTGGGTCGTAATCGATCCTTGGTCATCAATCTGGTGCGCGGCGACCACAGTCAGGCCTTTCGCTCCACAAACGGGCTCGATAACTGAGGTGATTAAACCATCAGCCGCGCGCCGGATAGCCGATCCGTCCGGCCCGATTGGAGTGATCACAAAGCAGCGCCGATGTTCGTGCGTTTCGGCTTTGTCCGCGGGTTTGTTGGTCGCTTCGGCCGCTTTCTTCTTCTCGCTCATTGCATCCCCGAGGCTTGGTTTTAGCAGCATCTTTGCGCCGTTGACGGTAGAGTAAACAGGATGAGAATAAGGCGCAAAGCAGATTAATGAGGCGGTTTCTGTGCGGGAGATCGGGTGGGCTTAAACGTCGACCGCGCCGCTATAGAGAACAGCGAAAAGTAACGCGACGTATCCCACGAGAACCGCCCCGACTTTCACGATTAGACAGGCGACTGCAGGCCAGTTTATGAAGGCTGGCGCTTTGATATCTTCGTCCAGTGCAAAGTTTTTTCGCTCTCGCGAACGATGAAGCGTGCCATAGATGATCGTTGAAACGACATACTGCAGCAGATCGAAGAGCAAGCCGGTTACGAATGCCCCTAGCGGGACCAGCATAGTATTCGGTAATCGGTATGACCCAGACTCATTCGACACTGCAAATATCCAGACCACCGCGATCCCGGCGAAACAAAGCTGACGGTTGATGTCGCTGAGCTTGCCGCTGAGATTTTTGTAGGCGTCCTGTGCAGTTTGAAGTTCCATCAGTCGTTCTTGCGAGGCCCGGTACTATCCGTGGTTCGGCGATCTTCTTTTGATTGATCGCCGTATGGCCTCGGCTTATGCCGCGAGTGATCCTTAGTTGGGACCGGCCCTTTCTTTTGCGGTTTGTCTTTATCACCGCCGCCTTTATTTCCGCCACCACCCATCGGTTTCTCCCTTTCTGCGCCCGAAAACGCGAACTGTTGCCGCTCGAAACGGTATGGTAGGCACACTAATGAGCTTGTCGCAAAGCCGCCCACCGAGGCGGTTTTTTTAATCCGCGTCGTTCCTGAATCTCCTAAGGCTCGGGAAACAGGGGGTCGGGGGACGGGTGGATTTGGGCGCCGTAGCGCGATCCGCACTCTGCGCACTGGCCTTTTACCGTGCTGCCCGCTGCCCGCTGCCCGCTGCCCGCTGCCCGCGGCGAGCAGGCGGAGCGCGTTAGCTAGCCAGATACGAGCTCGACGATCGCGCCGGTCGCCGAGCATTTATAATGGTCATAATCGTGAACATTAAGCTGCTTTAAGCATATAATTGTAGGCCTAAGCGGTAGCAGCGGAGTGTGTAGTGGCCCGAACACAGATTCCTGTCCAGCGCGGATTGCGAGAGTTGGGTCGCAATCTCAACAAAGCGCGCCGGCGCCGGCGGATCACGGTGGCTCTGATGGCGGAGCGTGCACAGATGAGCCGTACGACGCTGAGCAAGATCGAGGCGGGCGAACCCGGTGTGTCGATGGCGCACTACGCCAGCGTGATGTACGTCCTGGGTTTCATCGACGAGCTGGCGGCCATCGGCTCCGCAGAACGTGACCCGACGGGCATGACGCTTGAAACCGAGCATCTGCCCGAACGCGTTCGCGCGGCCGGGCAAGGTCAAAAAGCGTAACGAGATGGAGCGCGAACTGGTGGTGCATGTCGATGTGGCCGGGCAGTCTGTGCCGGTGGGGCGGCTGTTCGCGCGTGCGCGCGGCCAAACAGAAACCGCGAGCTTCGCCTATCACGATAGCTGGCTGGAACGTCGCGATGCTTTCGCCATCGACCCCTACCTTCCGCTACATGGGCCTCGGGTGCATCACACGCTGGCCCATCAACGCATTTTCGGTGCGTTCAGCGACTCGGCGCCGGACCGGTGGGGGCGCAACCTGATGCGCCGTGCTGAACGGCGTGAAGCCCGGGCGAATGACCGCCCCCCGCAAACGCTGATGGAGATCGATTTTCTGATGCGAGTGAACGACGAGGCGCGACAGGGCGCGCTTCGTTTCATCGCGCCCGCGCAGCCCCAGGTGTTTCTTGCACCGCCGGAGGTTGCGCCCATCCCGCCGCTCGTCGATCTGCCGAGGCTGCTCACGGCTGCCCAGCACGTTCAGGCTAACGAAGAGCTTGACGACGATCTGCGTGTACTGGTCGCGCCAGGCTCGTCGCTCGGCGGTGCGCGGCCAAAAGCCTCTGTTCGCTTACCGGATGGCAAACTCGGGATCGCGAAGTTTCCGGATAACAGCGACGACTACAACATAGTCCGCTGGGAGTCTGTCGCACTGGAACTCGCCAAGCGCGCTGGCATCGCGGTACCAGCGCACCGAATCGAGCGCATCGGCAAGAGCGATGTGCTGATCATGGAACGTTTTGATCGAAACGAGCAGGGAAGGCGCATCCCGTACTTATCCGCCATGAGCATGGTAGGTGCCGCCGACAACGAAGAACACAGCTACCTCGAAATCGTCGACAAGATCGGTATGCATGGTGCCCAGCCCGATGCGGACTGCGCCAACCTGTGGCGTCGTGTCGTGTTCAACGTACTCATCAACAACGTCGACGACCACCTGCGAAACCACGGCTTTTTACACACGCCGAGCGGCTGGGCGTTATCGCCGGCGTTCGATCTGAACCCGGTACCGGTCGATATCAAGCCACGCGTGCTCAGTACCGCGATCGGGATCGAAGACGACACCGCCTCACTCGATCTGGCCCTACAGGAAGCGGACTACTTCCGGCTTGATCGCGATAAGGCTGCGATGATTGCCGCCGAAGTCGGTGCGGCCGTGGCCCAGTGGCGCGCGGTCGCCGAGGCAGGGCACATTCCCGCCGCGGAGATTCGCCGCATGGAATCGGCTTTCGAGCATGCCGACCTGGAACATGCCAAAGGCTTGCGATAAAGCGGCGCACAGCGCTAGACGTATGGATATGCGTGTCACGCCAAGCGACGGCGCGATGGAAGACACTATGGCGGGGTAGGCGGCCGGAGAGCATTCGCTCAGCGCGAAGTCGCCGTGGTGTTTGACTCGACAATCGATTGCGAGCGTGCCGGTACGTGCGCCAGTAAAAGCACGGTCGAGGCGTGCCCATGATATCGAGTTGTCGTCCCGTCATTCAGGCTTTGACGCCCCGAGGAGATTAACCACCCAGTCGATAAACACCCGTTCGCGGGGCGCTACGGCGCGGCGCCGGTGAAACAGCACATTGAGCGGACGCGAAACACTGGTGTAGTCGGGGAACAGGCGGAGTAATGTGCCGGCGGCGACGTGGTCGGCCACGTTCATTTCGCCAGTCATCACCACCCCCGCGTCGCGCAGGGCAAGCTCGATGAGCGACGTGGCGTCGTTGATGGCGATTGCCTGGCGGGGACTGATTTTGATTTGCTCCTCGCCTTGCTTGAAAACCCAGAGATCGGGTGCCGGATAGCTGTCGAACACATAGTTCAGGCAGCGGTGCTGTTCGAGTTCGCTGGGATGGTTCGGCAGGCCGTGCTGTTGTACGTAGCCGGGTGATGCGAATGCGGCGATACGAAAAGGGGCCAGCCCGCGTACCGCGAGTTCGGAGTCACGCAGGTCGCCGACGCGTAGGGCGATATCGAACCCTTCACCGGTGAGATCGACCACGCGGTCGGCGAGGGTGAGTTCGAGCGTGATATCCGGATAGGCGGCTTCGAAGGTCGGCAGGTTGGGCACGATACGACACCGCCCCAGACTCGCCGGTGCTGTGACCCGCAGGCGGCCGTGCGGCAGGTCCGTGAGGTTTTCGACCGAGGCGTCCATGGCGTTGACGGCATCCAGCGTGCGTCTGGCCCCTTCGGCACAGATACGCCCGGCCTCGGTAAGGCTCAACCGTCGAGTCGAGCGGTGCAGTAGCGCGGTGCCGAAGCCTGCCTCGAGTGCATCCACATGCTTGCCGGCCATCTGGGGCGACATGCCGAGGTCGCGGGCCGCTGCCGAAAACGAGCCCAGATCGATGGTGCGAAGAAACACCCTGAGACTGGTCAATCGATCCATTCGAAACGCTCGCTTTCAAGTGTTCATAGCGATTGCGCTATTCTGATCCCATCAGTGTGCAATTACGATCATCTCGTCATTCCTCAACAAGCGTGATCGAGATGAAAATCGGAATTATCGGGGCCGGCAATATCGGCGGAAATCTGGCCCGGCTGTTTCGCGAGGCCGGGCACGAGGTGGCGGTGAGTGCGCGCCGGCCCGACCGTATCGACATCGATGGTGCACGGATTGCGACCCCCGAGCAGGCCGCGCTATTCGGTGAGGTCGTGATCGTGGCGGTGCCATTGATCGCGGCAGGCGATCTGCCGGTGGCCGCGCTACGCGACAAGATCGTCGTGGATACGATGAACTATTACCCGGCGCGTGACGGGCGTATTGCAGCACTGGATGCGTTCGAGACGACCACCAGCGAATGGGCAGCGCGTCATGTGCCGGGGGCGATCTGGGTCAAGGCGTTCAATGCGATCCTGGCTATTGATCTGCCTGGCGAGCAGCGACCGGCGGTCGAGGGCATGCGAGCATTACCGATAGCCGGCGACGATGCCCGCGCCAAGACGCGCGTGGCCGAACTACATGCCGATATCGGTTTCGAGGCGGTCGACGCAGGGCTGCTGCATGAGAGCTGGCGCTTCGAGCGTGCCATGCCCGCCTACTGTATTCCGCTCAATCAGGCCGAACTGGTGGCCAAACTCGCCCAGGCCGAGCGTGGCCAGGAGTTGCCGCACAATAGCTGGTATCGAAACAACGCCTGATCTATTCATTCACGGTCGCGCCGGCGTACGGCGTGCCAGGATGGCGGTAACACCGGTTGCCGGATCTGGAGTGCTATAGGTTCGCGGCTGCGATAACCGTTGCGACAGCAGCGACTTACCGAAAGCTGCATGCTGAAATAGTCGTCGGCGTTTGCTATTTTGCGGGTCTATCCAGCTAAAGAGCGAGCGTATGCCCATGTTCGACGACGCGCCAACGCATTTGGTGGCCCTGCGTCATGCCCTGCACGAAAACCCGGAGCTGGGCTTCGAGGAACGGGCGACTTCGGATCGGGTATGTGCCCATCTGGACGAGCTGGGCGTGGAATACGAACGCGGCATCGGCGTGACCGGGATCGTGGCCTGGGTGCAGGGCGACCAGCCGGGCGGCTCGGTGCGGGTCGGCCTGCGGGCCGATATGGATGCGTTGCCCATTCACGAAACCAGCGGTGTGGCCCATGCTTCCAAAGTGGACGGGCGCATGCATGCCTGTGGCCACGACGGACACACGACGATGCTGCTGGGGGCGGTGGAGCATTTCGCGGCCCATCGGGATTTCGCGGGCACGGTCTATTTCATCTTTCAGCCGGCTGAAGAAGGCGTGGGCGGGGCAAGCGCGATGATCGCCGACGGGCTGTTCGAGCGCTATCCGATGGATACGGTGTACGCCCTGCACAACTGGCCGGCCTTGCCCATCGGCCAGTTCGGGCTCATCGAAGGCCCGATCATGGCGGGTGGTGATCGGGTGGATATCGCCATCCACGGTCGTGGTGGCCACGGCGGGCTCAACCCGCATGGCTGTATCGACCCGGTGCGTATCGCGGGTGAATTGATCACCCGGGCGCATTCGATCGTCGGCCGGGATATCGATCCGTTGGCGCCGGCCGTGGTCAGCCTGTGTTCGATTCAGGCCGGCGACCTGGCTGGTTTTGCGGTGATCCCGGATACCGCGCGGCTTTCCGGCACGCTGCGTGCGCTGGATAACGACACGCGCGAAAAATTGCGCGAGCGGCTGCGTGCGATATGCGCGGGCCTGGAAGCCACATACGGGGCGACGATCGAGCTATCCATAGAGGACAAGTTCAGCGTGACTTACAACCATCCGGCGCCGACTGCGACGGCGCGGGCCGCGATTGCGTCAACGTTCGGAGAAACGGCGCTGACACCGAACTACCCGCCGTGCATGGGCGGCGAAGACTTCTCCTACATGCTGGACGTCTGTCCGGGCGCCTATATTCATGTCGGTTCGGGCGATGCCGAGCATACGCACGGGCTGCATCACCCGGCCTACGATTTCAACGACCGCATCATGGCGCCGGGCATTGCCCTGTTCGTGCAGCTGGCACAGGACACTTTGGCGCAGGCGGCGTAATCAAGCGCGGCTGGGTCGCTTTAAACGCGACCCATAGAGCCCGGTAAACGAGGGAGCATCATGGAAGACACCCCGAAGCGACGCCGTGCGACCGGCGCCTATATCCTGTTTTTAATCGCGGCGTTTACGCTGATGACCGTGCCGGTCTTCACCTTTGCGGATCGCGTCGAGCCGCTGGTGTTCGGCCTGCCGTTCAATCTGTTCTGGATTGTTTTAGTTGAGCTCGCGGCGTTCGTGGCCATCCTTTGTTTCTATTTCTATGAGCACGGTCGCGGGGGTTCGGCATGAGCAACTGGATGTTCGCGCTGGGCTCGATGCTGGTTTATCTGGTCATCGCATTCGCACTAGGGCTGCTGGCCGGGCGCAAGCGCTCGTTCTGGTCGGTGTCCGAATATGCGGTCGCCGATCGCGGCCTCGGCTTCATCGTGGTCTGGTTCATGATGGGCGGCACGGTATTCAGTGCCTTTGCCTTTCTGGGCGGGCCGGGAATGGCCTTCTCGCAGGGCGCGGCTGCGTATTTCGTGCCGGCCTATCTGGCGCTGGGCATTCTGCCCTGGTACGTGCTCGGGCCGAAGGTGGGGCGGATCGGCGCGCGCAAGAATTTCGTCACCCTGGGCGAGTTCGTGGGCGATCGCTATCGCTCGCGTGCGCTCACGGTATTGATCGGTGTGATTTCGGTGCTGGCCTTCATCCAGTACCTCACCCTGCAGATCAAGGGCATGGCCTTCATCTTCAGCATTCTCACCGAGGGCGCGATTCCGTACTGGTTCGGCGCGCTGCTGGCCTACGGCATCGTGGTCATCTATGTAGCCAGTTCCGGTGTGCGCGGCGCGGCCTGGAGCGATGTGCTGCAGGGCGCGCTCATGCTTCTCGTGGCTTGGGCGGTGGGCTTTTATCTGGTGAATACGCTGCACGACGGGCCGACGGATATGTTCTCGGCCATCAATGCCAGCCAGCCGGATTTTCTGACCATCGGTCGTGACGGCTCGCCCATGTCGGCGATGGCGTTTTTCTCCGTGATTCTGGTGTCGGCACTGGGTTTTCTGATGTGGCCGCATCTGTTCACCAAGTCGTACACGACCACGGAAAAACGCATCAAGCTCACCACGCTGGCCTTCCCGCTGTTCGGTATTTTCCTGGTGCCGGTGCTGTTCGTGGGCTATGCGGGTATCGGTGTGGTGGCACCGGATGCGCTGGGTAGTGCCGACGAACTGCTGCCGTATCTCATCACCAACGAGCTCGGCGCCAGCGGTTGGCTGTATGGCCTGATCGGCGCCGGTTCGCTGGCTGCGGCCATGTCGTCGTCGGATGCGATCACCCACGGCGGTTCGGTGTCCTTCGGGCGCGATATCTGTCGGGCGTTGAAGCCGGATCTGTCTGAACGGTCCCAGATCTGGATTATGCGGCTGGCGGTGGTCGGCATCGGCGCGGCGGCCTACTGGCTGTCGATCTTCGGTGCGGCCGGCA
The DNA here is from genome assembly GCF_000215955.2 of Salinisphaera shabanensis E1L3A. Taxonomy (GTDB): domain Bacteria; phylum Pseudomonadota; class Gammaproteobacteria; order Nevskiales; family Salinisphaeraceae; genus Salinisphaera; species Salinisphaera shabanensis. Next base: position 282 of record NZ_AFNV02000015.1, on the reverse strand, counting down.
TCATCGCGCTGTTGGTGGGTGCCTATGGGTCGATCGCCCAGTTCGTACCCGCCGTCTACGGAGCGCTGATCTGGAAACGCGGCACCGCCGCGGGTGCGATCAGCGGCATGGTGGTGGGCATCGGCGTCAACTACTACTACCAAATCGTGGCCGACACGACGCTCTGGGACATGAATGCCGGCCTGCTTGGCCTGCTGTGCAATATCGTCGTATTCGTTGCTGTGAGTTTGCTGACCAAACCGGTCGACGAGGCCTCGGCTGCCGAATATCGCAACGCCTAGC
>NZ_AFNV02000016.1 GCF_000215955.2 Salinisphaera shabanensis E1L3A | reverse complement strand
CTGGTGGGTTTACACACCTAGCGGCTGGTCATTGCCGGTGGCGTAACCAAGCAGCGCGCGGCGGGATCTTCAGCATCGCGATCGGCAGGAATTTCATCGAAATAACCGACCGGCCCGGCAGCGACATCCGGAATTCGCATACTTGGATCCGGCTGCGGGGCATCCAGTCCGGCCGGACTCTTCAGGGGCGGGAATGACTGCGCGCTCATATAAGGCTGCGTCTTCAGACAGGCCGGCGTGGTACTGCACGCAGCAAGCCCGAGCAGGCTCGAAGCGAAGACGGGAAGAATCAATTTTTTCACGGACACTCCACTGAATCGATCGCTGCACATGCGCCCGGAAGCGCATTCAGCTGGCCGCATCCTACCATTCGCCAAGCTCTTGAGCATGCCGACGCAAGCTTGGCGGGAAAATTAGCGCTGGACGTCTTCGTAGCTTTCCCAATAGCCGTCGATGGAGCGCATATCCGTCAGACCGTAAAGCGAGTAGCGACGAGCCAGTTGCGCCCCGCCATCGCGGGTGAGCGGTTGCCACCCGACCGACGCGTAGTTACGCGACGACTTATTGAAGAACAGATCGAGCGGCATGCTCAGATAAATGCCTTTGTCGAAGCCACCTTCGCCGTAATCGTCGCCTGCGTCCGTAAAGGTTGCGAACGCACCCAGACGAACGCCCGAATCGAAACGCCGCGAGAAATCGAGCGTCGTGCCGATGTCCTTGGCCAGATAACGTCCAACGCTGACCTTCGCCAGCACATCCTTGAACCCGGTATCGATATACGCGGTCGCGTTGCCAACCCAGGTTTCATAGTCGCGCAGACCGAACTGGGTATCGAAATCACGTTGACGAACCCAGTTCGCATCGACGCCGAAGGCAACGTTACTGTTGAACGGACGGTACATCACCTCACCACCCGCACCGGCATACATCTGCTCAAGGTAACCGGCATAGGCCATGCCGAACCAATTGTCAGACAACCGTGCAGTGCGCGTGTACTGAAGGTTGTAGATACCAAGCTCGGTTTCGTCGAGATAGCGCGCAACGAACGTCCGTACACGCGGCAGATCAGAGTCCGCGATGTAGTCGAAATTATCGAAGTTATCGAGCAGCGTGTAACCGAGGGTGCCGGAGAACCAGCCGTGATCGTCTGTCTTGAGTTGCGTGTCGAGCTTGGCCAGCACCTGGTAAAGATAGCCGTCCGGGCCACCGTAGTTCTGTCTCAAGCCCGGCGACAGGCGCCAGCTGAACACATCGCCGAAATCGTCGTATAGCGGTTGTTCGCTATCCCGGCGCGAGCGCTTGGCCGATGCAGCCACCGCGGCAACGCCGTAACGATAATCCTGCTCGCTAAATACACTACCGGGCTCAACGATGAACGTATCGGCAGGCAGCGGCTCGCGCGGCAAACTGTCCTCGCGCGCAACGAGGCCTCGCTCGACCCAGCGATAGCGGAACTGTTCGATATCGGCGTCCGCAAAATTATGAAGAATACGATTCGCACGCAACTCGGCTTCCGGCATAGACCGATACTTGGTTGGCGACCCTTCGACCACGAGCGAATTACCGTCCCGTGAAATGCGACGCGTTGCGATGCCTGCATTCGTCGATAACTGTTTCGCGGCGTCGTCCCAGCTCTCTCCCTGCTCGGTGCGCGCGGCAGCCGGCTCACCTACCGCTACCGGCGAAGGGTCGTTCTTCGTCTGCGTGAGCGTGGCCAAACCGACGCTCAACGTGGCGCCGAGCATTGCGGTATTACCCCGCTCCCACGCCGCGGAAAGCGTCAGGTTGTCATTGACCTGGAATCGAGCGCCGATATTGAGAGGCGAGTCCTGGTCTTGCGGGTTGTCTAGCGGTTCGCTTTCGTAGTCATTCCCTTCATATTCGACTTGCAACGTCAGGGGTTCGAACGGCGTGTGGTACTGAATACCGCCGAAGACGCTCGGCCGCCCGGAGAAAAGCTGCTTGAGATTGAAGTCGCCGCCCTGGCCTGTGTCCTCGTCGATGCGTTCCTTGTAGCGCTCGCCTAAAACGCCGAACGGGTTACTGAAATCGCCGCGTGAACCGAGATAGCCCCAGCCCACCCCGAGACTGAAATCGAAGTCGTACCAACGCTTGTTGGCGACCAGGTATTCGCTGCCGAAAAGCCCGGTACCGCCAAAGTCGCGGAACCCGACCGCGAGCTCGGGCACGTAGGCTCGCTCGTCGACCAACGACAGTTTCAGATCGACGCCTTTATCCAGATAGTCACGATCGCCCGCGATCGCCCGCCCATACAACCGATTTTCGATCTGGGTGTAGCGAAACCCGGCCTCCATCCATTCGAACGGCTGAAAGCTGAATGCGTAGTTCGTATAAGGCTCGACTTCACTGTACGTGAATGAAAAGGTGCCGAGCGGTGCCATCCGGGCTGTCGGCGTTTCCATCAGCCCAACGCCACCGTAATCTGCCTGGAATACTGGCGGAACCTCACCTTCCGACGTCTCGGCTTCCTGTGCGCACACATGGGCAGCCGGCAGCCAAATCAACAATGTTCCGCAGAGCGCACAGACGCGTCGCCGAAAGCGGTACACGCCTGTCAGTTCGGCGCTCATTGCGACGCTCCCATATCGGCAAATCTCATTTCTTTACAGTTCTCGCCCGCCGGTGCGTGCGCAAGTAGTTGCGCTGTCGTGTCACGGATCCACGCAAAGGCTTCGCCGCCCAGCGGCAGCGGCAGAACTACGCGGGCGCCCGGTAGCAACTCACTGTCGGAATAGTTGAAAGCGGCCTGACCCAAGCGCTGCACCTCGCCTGTGGGTGAAACGACGCTCACGATACTGATGCCATCCAAATCGATCACGTCGTTCTTTGTGAGCTGCGAGAGCGTCATGCCCGTATGCCAAGGCGTGCGTATCACGCCTTGGCCAGACCAGACTTCGACCCAGTTGGGCACGTCGCATGCGCCGATCGCCGCCACATGGCTGATCGGCGGGTTGCGGTGGGGATGTGTCATAAGCCAAGCCGGACTCCAATCACCCGGCTCCCGGGAAACACCGGATGCGGCCAGAGTTGATTTCCACTGATCCACGGCCTGTACAAAGGTCTCGTAACCACGACCGTCCAGACGCCAGCGCAAATCATCGAGCTCGCGAATCAAATCCTGGCGCTTTGCTTCGACGTTATCGGCGGTGCGGGTGGCACGAAGATACGTGTACGGCGTACTACTTTGCGCAAGGCCCGGAAATCCCAGCCACGCCTCAAGCACCGTACTGAAACCCGCCGATTGCGATGCATCACTGGCGGCCGAGTCATCGACACCGGCGGCACCCGCATGGGCAGCGGCGAGCAAACAGGCTGCAAATACGCTACTTACGAGCACCCCACGCGCCCGCCAATAGCGTCCAGCGTTCTTGACGCGGCTTTGCATGCCCTGCTTCTCCCCAAAAATTATGCGCTTTGCGCGCCTAATGTCTTCGCGTTACCACCAAGGTCGCGCAACGTCCCAGGTGACCCGCAACCCGCCCGGCCAAGCCGCAACGTCGCCGGCCCAAATACGGTAAGTTGCCGGATCGCGCCAGACCACCGATCGCGTCTGCCCCCCGCTCACCCAGTCAACCGTTTCCACACAGCGCGTCAATTCGATCGTGGTGAGCGGCAAGTCTCTGCTTTCCGGTTGCCCCGCACATGCAAAACTGGCCTGGCCCGCAGCCGCGTGCGTCACCCCTTTCGCATCGCGCCAACCACGCTCGACACGGTAATTTAGCGCCGACGCACCATCGCCCGGTGCCGCTTCCCAGGGCACAAGCGATTCGTCGCCGGCATCGCCCATTCGGCTATAGAGCAAATCCGCATAGAGCCCGCTCGTTGATTCGAGATAGCCCTTGCGAAAGACAATCGTTTCACGAGTGCTCGACTGCCAGAACGTCAGGTCATCCGTCAGTTCGGCCAGGATAAGCAGACCACCGGCGCGCCCGATCGACAAATCGACCGACGCATAAGGGATCGCTGCTGCTTGCTTTCCAACATCGCCACCGCCACCCGGAAGGAACGTTGCAAACGTGGAAACAAACGGGCTGTTACGGCGCGCGTCAGCGCATCCGATCATCAACGCGGAAACGAACAACAAGAGCAGACATAGAAAAGCCGCCCTCAGGCGGCCTTTCAAGAACAGCCTTTTTAGGCAATCCATTTCAACGCTTTAAGGCGTCGTGCCTGTGGTACCCGTCGGCACGGTGATGTTTTCGTCATCATCACTGCTGCTGTTCGAAGCAGCAACAACAACACCGACAACCGCAGCCGTACCAACGATGGCCAGAGTCGTGGCGCCAATCACGCCAGCGCCGCCAGCGCCGGCAGCACCGCCGGTTGCAACACCTGAACTGGCCGAACCACTACTCGTAGAGCCACTACCCGACTGAGCGAATGCCATCGGCGATGCCACAAACATCGCAATCGCAGTCGCTGCAAGAATATTTTTCATCATTATCACTCCCGTGAACGGCCGAATTAATAGCCTTGGACACAATCTATCTCTTCGCGTATGCAAACGCAAGCAAATAAACAGGCTATTCACCCACTAGTTCGTGCCCGCGGCGCCGGTAGTACCGGTAGTACCGGTGGTTACGTTCTCGTCATCGTCGTCTCCGCCGCCGCTGTTGGACAGTGCGAGCGCGCCGCCCACAACGGCCGCAGCGCCCACACCGGCAAGTACGGCCGAACTGGTCACTGCAGCACCGGTGCCGGCAGCGCCACCGCCGGAAACCGCGCCACTAGTGGAAGAGCCCGCGCCGCTAGTGCTGGAGCCTTCCGACGTGCCGGATGACTGAGCAAGCACCACGCCCGGGGTCGAAAAAGCGATCAATGCAATTGCGATCAAAAACTTACGCATAATAGCTCTTCAAGAACCTCTTGAGGTTCAAATGGTTTCGTACTGCCTCACCTTAAGGGAGGTCCAGCACTATGACAAATCGCGAAGAAAACACCGCGCGACTTACTGAATAAGCTCCAGCGCTTTTAACGCATCACGCACCGGCTCGTGAAAGTGATCCGCGAGCGGCGTCATCGGCAAACGAATCCCAGGCCCGATATAGCCCATCTGGTACAGCGCCCATTTGACCGCAATCGGATTGGGCTCAAGGAATAGAGCGCTGTGCAACGGGTATAGCTGTGCATCGAGCTTTTCGGCCTTCTCGCGATCGCCTGCAACCGCCGCCGCACACATTTCGTGCATGAGTCGAGGCGCCACATTGGCGGTGACCGAAATATCGCCCTTGCCACCGACCAGCATCGATTCCATGGCGGTACCGTCGTCGCCCGAGAAGATATCGATGCCGTCGCCGACTTCCTCGATCAGCGCATGAATTCGCTCGATCGAGCCCTTCGCTTCCTTGAGCGCGACGATATTGTCGATAGGCGCCAAGCGGGCGACCGTCTCGGGCAGCATATCGACGCCCGTACGACTGGGCACGTTATAAAGCACCTGCGGGATATCCACTGCCATCGCGATCGCGTGGAAATGGCGGTACAGGCCTTCCTGAGTCGGCTTGTTGTAGTAGGGACAGACGAGCAGGCAGGCATCGGCCCCCGCACGCTTGGCGTGGCGAGTCAGGCGGATCGCTTCATCGGTGGCATTGCCGCCGGTACCGGCAATGACGGGTACGCGCTTGTCGACCAGCTCGACCGTGCGTTCGATGACTTCATCATGTTCGGAAAAGCCGAGCGTGGCTGATTCGCCCGTGGTGCCGACCGCTACGATGCCATCGGTGCCCTCGGCGATATGCCAGTCGATGAGCTTCTCGAAGCTGTCCCAGTCGACACTGCCGTCGGCATGCATGGGTGTGACGATCGCCACCATGCTGCCACCCAGTTGTGCGTTTGCCTGAGCCACTGTTCTCTCCTACAGCGATTGGGCGCGCATTGTAACCACGTGAACAGATAACGTGTAGTGCTACCATAGCCGGCTTTTACGACCGCTCATCGGCTGTAGGACAACGTCAGGCTCATGCCGGAAATAAAGAAACATCTGTCGATCGTGGCGCTGGGCCGCAATCGCGACAAGCTCGCGCGCGACCTGGTGGGCGCTATCGCCCGACGTGGCTGCGAAATCAGCGAATGCCGCATCACCCCGCTGGGCGACCAGTTTTCTGCGTCGATGCTGCTGCGTGGCAACTGGAGCGCGATGGGCAAGATGGAAAGTGCGTTGCCCGGCCTGGCCGAGCATCTCGGCCTGGCGGTTCAGTTCCAGCATTCACGACCGGCAGAAGCACAGCCCGATTTTCGCCCCTATGCCGCCGAAGTGGTCGCCCCGCAACAGCCCGGCCTTCTGGGTGAGTTGCTCGATTTCTTTACCGACCAGGGCACGCAGGTCATCGAAATCAGCGCCCAGTCCTACGAGTCCGGCCTGACCGGTGCGTTCATGTGCACCCTGCATCTCGCGGTCAATGTGCCGACCGCGCATCACCCACAGACGCTGCGTGATGCATTCATGGATGTCTGCGATGATCTGCACGCCGACGGCCTGCTCGACCCGATCAAGACATAGCGATCGCGATCGCATCGGTTAAACGGAGTTCATTACGACCATGACCCCCCAGCCCCAGGAACATGCGCCGGCTTTCTCAGCACCGGCCACGGGCGACAAGAAACTCTCGCTATCGGACTTTGCCGGTCGCACCCTTGTCCTCTACTTCTATCCGCGCGACAACACGCCGGGTTGCACGCAGGAAGGCGAAGCCTTTCGCGATCTGTATGACGAGTTCAAGGCGGCCGGCGCCGACATCGTCGGCGTGTCGCGAGATTCGTTGCGCAAGCACGACAATTTCCGCGCCAAGTACGATTTCCCGTTCGATCTGATCAGCGACGCCGATGAAAAGCTGTGTAACGCTTTCGGCGTGCTCAAGGAAAAGAACATGTACGGGCGCACGCATATCGGCATCGAGCGCAGCACGTTCGTGATCGATGGTGACGGCGTCGTTCGGCATGTCTGGCGCGGCGTCAAAGTCGCCGATCATGCCGATGAAGTGCTGGCGGCCGTACGCGCGATCGACTGACCGTACGGCCATTCGCGCAACCTAACTTCAGGGGATCCCTATGTCCCGACGCGTGTTCGTTCTCGACACCAACGTGCTCATGCACGATCCGACCGCCCTATTCCGGTTTCAGGAACACGACATCTTCATTCCGATGGTCGTGCTCGAAGAACTGGACGCCGGCAAGAAAGGCGTATCCGAAGTCGCCCGCAACGTTCGTCAGGTCAGTCGCTTTCTCGACGAACTCATGGCGCACAAAACGCATGAACAAATCGATGCTGGTCTGGCATTGAATACGGGTATCGAATTCCACGATCACCGTAAGGATGACGCCCCACGGGCCAGCGGGCGACTGTATTTCGAGACACGACCGGCCGAAGGCGCCCTGCCGACGATGCTGCCGGGCAACAAGGCCGACAACTCGATCCTGCTGAGCGCCTTGTCGCTGCGTCACCTGTTCGGGGAGTCGGAAGTCGTGCTGGTGTCCAAGGACATCAACCTGCGCATCAAGGCATCGGTCATCGGCATCGAGGCCGAGGACTATATCAACGACAAGGTGCTCGAAGACCTCGATCTGCTCTATACCGGCCATGCCACCCTGCCCGACGATTTCTGGGATTCGCATGGTCAGACCATGGAATCATGGCAGGAGGCAGGCAACGCGTTCTATCGTCTGCGCGGCCCGCAGGTCGCCGACTGGCACCTCAACGAGCTGCTGCATTTCGACCACGATAACGATATCGAACTGATCACGCGCGAGTTCGACGGCGACAGTGCCATACTCGAACTCGCCCAGGATTATCGCGTGGGCAAACAGGCGGTCTGGGGCGTGCACGCGCGCAATCGCGAGCAGAACTTCGCCCTGAATCTGCTCATGGACCCGGATATCGATTTCGTCACCCTCCTGGGGGCTGCCGGCACCGGCAAGACTCTGCTCACCCTGGCCGCTGGTCTGGCCCAGACGCTCGATGAGTCGCGCTACCGCGAAATCATCATGACCCGCGTGACCGTACCGGTGGGCGACGACATCGGCTTTTTGCCCGGCACCGAAGAAGAGAAGATGACGCCCTGGATGGGCGCGCTCATGGACAACCTCGAAGTGCTTACCGGCACCGGCGGCGGCTCCGACTGGGAACGTGCCGCCACTAACGAACTGCTCGCCAAGCGCATCAAGATTCGCTCGGTGAATTTCATGCGCGGGCGTACATTTCTCGAGCGCTTCGTCATCCTCGACGAGGCCCAGAACCTCACGCCCAAGCAGATGAAGACCTTGATCACGCGTGCCGGGCCCGGCACCAAGTTCGTCTGCCTGGGGAATCTGGCCCAGATCGATACGCCCTATCTGACGGAAACGACGTCGGGTTTGACCAATGTCGTCGATCGTTTCCGCAACTGGCGCCATGCCGGCCACGTAACTCTTGCAAGAGGCGAACGCTCGCGTCTGGCGCATTACGCCTCTGATAAACTTTGATGCCGATGCTTTAGCGACGCCGTGGCTGCTCGGCCACGCCCGTCGCCCTCTTTTTTTCGGAGATCGCCCATGGCCGATACCGCTAGCGCGGACGCCGCGGAACAGGTGCTTGCCTCGCGCCCTGATAAGGCGCAGCTAATCGAAAAGCTTGTCGCCAAGCTGCCCGAGCATGTCATATTGCATGCCGAAGAGGATCTACGCCCCTTCGAGTGTGACGGCCTGTCTGCGTATCGCGTATTGCCGATGATCGTCGTCCTGCCGGAAACGATCGAACAGGTTCAAATCGCCATGCAGGTTTGCTACGCCAACGATGTGGCCGTGGTCGCGCGCGGCGCGGGTACTGGCCTGTCGGGCGGCGCATTGCCTATGGAGAACGGGGTGCTGCTTTCGCTGGCCAAGTTCAAGCAGATTCTGGATATCGATACCGCCAACCGGCGCGCGACGGTTCAGCCAGGCGTGCGCAATCTCGCGATTTCAGAAGCCGTGTCGCATCTCGGCCTGTATTACGCGCCCGATCCATCGTCGCAGATCGCCTGCTCGATCGGCGGCAATGTCGCGGAAAACTCGGGCGGCGTGCACTGCCTGAAGTACGGGCTGACCACCCACAACATCGTCGAGCTCGAAATCGTAACCGTCGAAGGCGAACGCATGACGATCGGCAGCGAGGCGCTGGATACGCCCGGCTACGATCTGCTGGCTTTGATGACCGGTTCCGAAGGACTACTTGGTGTGATCGTGCAGGTCGTGGTCAAGCTCTTGCCCAAGCCGGAACGTGCCCAGGTCGTGCTCGCCGCGTTCGACGATGTGCGCAAGGCCGGCGAGGCCGTAGCCGCGATTATTCAGGCTGGCATCATCCCGGCCGGGCTGGAGATGCTGGACAATCCGGCAATCGTGGCCACCGAAGAATTCGTACACGCCGACTACCCGACCGAGGCAGCCGCGATCCTGCTGTGTGAAGTCGACGGCACCCACGCCGAGGTAGATGAACATATCGCCGACGTGCGGGAAGTGGTCGAACGCGAAGGCGCGACCGAAGTCCGCGTTTCCCGCGACGACGCCGAACGCGCCATTTTCTGGGCCGGTCGCAAGGCGGCCTTCCCGGCCATGGGCCGTATTTCGCCGGACTACTACTGCATGGACGGCACGATCCCGCGCAAGGCGCTCGCCGATGTGCTTATCGGCATCGGCGAGCTGTCCGAGAAGTATGGCCAGCGTGTGGCCAACGTCTTTCACGCCGGCGACGGCAATCTGCACCCGCTGATTCTCTATGATGCGAACATCGAGGGCGAGCTGGAGCGCACCGAGGAATTCGGCGGCGCGATCTGCGAGTTGTGTCTCGAACACGGCGGCACGATCACCGGCGAGCACGGCGTGGGCGTGGAAAAGATCGATCAGATGTGCGTGCAGTTCCCGCCCGACGAGCTGACCCAGTTTCATGCCGTCAAGCAGGCCTTCGACAGCAAGGGCCTGCTCAACCCGGGCAAGGCGGTGCCCACCCTGCACCGCTGTGCCGAGTTTGGCGCCATGCATGTCCACAACGGCGAACTGCCCTTTCCCGAACTGGAGCGACTGTGAAGACGTCTGCCGATCAGAGCGAACATCTCAGGGAACGCGTCGCCGAGGCGTTCGCCAAAGCGACGCCCTTGCACATACGCGGCAGCGGCAGCAAGGATTTCCTCGGCGAAACCGTACACGCCGATACGCTCGATGTAACTGGCCACACCGGTGTCGTGAATTACGAACCGGGCGAACTGGTTATGACCGCGCGTGCCGGCACGCCGCTGGCCGAAATCGAAACCGTACTCGACGAAGCCCATCAGATGCTCGCTTTCGAGCCACCGCATTTCGGCGAGAACGCGACGCTGGGCGGCACCATCGCAAGCGGTCTGTCCGGGCCGGCGCGACCATTCACAGGCGCAGCCCGCGATTTCGTGCTGGGCTGTCGTATCGTCAACGGTCAGGGCCAAATTTTGCGCTTTGGCGGCGAGGTCATGAAAAACGTCGCCGGTTACGATCTGTCCCGACTGATGGCCGGCTCCTACGGCACGCTGGGCGTGTTGCTTGATGTCAGCCTGAAGGTATTGCCGGTACCACGTACCCAGGTCACCCAGGTATTCGAGCATACGGCCGCCCAGGCGCTAGAGCAGATCAGCGACTGGCAGCTCAAACCCTGGCCCATCACCGGCGCTTACTGGGAAGACGGCAAGACCTATCTGCGTCTGGCCGGCGCGACGTCGTCGGTCGAATCGGCCTGCGAAAAGCTTGGCGGCGACGCACTCGATGACGACAGGGCCTTCTGGCATGCGGTACGCGAACACCAGCGCCCGTTCTTTACCACGACCGACCGTCCTTTATGGCGTGTCTCACTGCCGCCTGCGGCGCCCATGCTGGATATCGACGGCGACTGCGTGATTGACTGGGGCGGCGCCCAGCGTTGGTTGCAATCGGATATGGACGCGGTGGCCCTACGGCGTATCGTGAAGGAAGCCGGTGGCCATGCGAGCGTCTATCGCGGCGACGCGCTGCCACGCTTTCATCCGATCGGTGAATCGATCATGGCGCTGCAGAAGCGCCTGAAAAAATCCATGGATCCGGCCGGCATTCTCAATCCCGGGCGTATCTACCCCGAACTCTAGAAGAAACGCTTACCATGCAGACGTCCATCATCCCGCAACTGCGCAATACGCCCGACGGCGAAGAAGCCGATCGTATTCTGCGCGCCTGTACCCACTGCGGCTTTTGTACGGCCACCTGCCCGACCTATCAGCTGCTAGGCGACGAGCGCGACAGCCCGCGTGGTCGTATCTATCTGATCAAGCAGGTTCTCGAAGGTGAAACGCCGACGCAGAAAACGCAGACGCATCTGGACCGCTGTCTGACGTGTCGCGCCTGTGAAACGACCTGCCCGTCCGGCGTGGAGTACGCCAAGCTCGCGGATATCGGTCGCGATCTGGTCGAGCAGCAGGTAGAGCGGCCCATGCACGAACGCGTGATTCGCTGGTTGTTGCGCCATATCGTGGCCTATCGCAACCGCTTCGCCTTCTTCTTCGCGCTCGGTCATATCTTCAAGCCGCTGCTGGTTGGTCCGCTGGCGCCGCTCAAGCAAAAGATGCCGCCACGGCGCAAGGCGCTGGCCTGGCCGAGTGCCGAAAACGCCCAGCGTACGATGATCGTGCTCGATGGCTGTGTGCAGCCGGTTGCCGCGCCCAATACCAACGCACATGCCGCGCGTATCTTCTCCGAACTGGGCGTGCGCCTGATCGCGCCCAAGGCCAGCGGCTGCTGTGGCGCGCTTTCGCAGCATCTGGCGCATCGAGAAGAAGCCGACGACTTCGCGCGCCGCAATATCGATGCCTGGTGGCCTTATATCGAAGACGGGGCCGAGGCCATCGTGCTGACAGCCAGCGGCTGCGGCGCATCCGTGGTCGAGTACGGGCACATGCTGCGCAACGACCCGGCCTATGCCGAGAAAGCCGCGCGCGTATCCGAACTGGCACGCGACCTGAGCGATGTACTGGCCGACGAAGACCTGAGCCAACTCGGCGACCTTGGCCATGGCCGTCAGGTCGCCTACCATCCGCCGTGCACGCTACAAAACGCACCGCAGCTGCATGACAACGTGGCCGAGATCCTTACGCAGGCCGGCTACCAGCTGACCCATGTACGCGATCCGCATCTATGCTGCGGCTCGGCCGGCACCTACTCGATCCTGCAACCGACCATGGCCAACCAGCTACGTGAAAACAAGCTTGCGTCGCTGCAGGCCGGCGACCCGGATGTGATCGTTACCGCCAATATCGGTTGCCAACTGCACCTGGAATCAGCAGCCGGCGTGCCGGTACGTCACTGGATCGAACTGCTCGAGCCTGCAGCCGCAGCGTAATCAGTCCGCCCAGGCAAGCATCGGCGCAACGCGCCGATGCTTGCCGTGCGCGACCCTTAGTCCGCGGCGCGACGTTCGTCCGCCGAATCCAGCTCGGGCAGTACCGCCGCCTTACGCGGCCATGCCTTGATTACGGCATGGACGACCGTAGCCAGGGGTATGGCAAAAAAGACGCCCCAGAAGCCCCATATCCCGCCAAAGAACAGCACGGCGGTGATGATCGCGACCGGATGCAGATCCACGGCTTCCGAGAACAATACGGGGACCAGCAGATTACCGTCGAGCATCTGCAGGATGCCGTAAGCGATCAGTACATAAAACGTCTGCGCTTCGACGCCCCACTGTGCATAGGCCACCAGCATGACCGGCACTGTCATTCCGAACGCGCCGATATACGGTACGAGAACCGAGAAACCGACCAGCGCCGAAAGTAGCATCGCGTACTTCAGCCCCAAGAGCGAAAAAACGATATAGGCGACGATCCATACGATCACGATCTCGACCGCCTTGCCGCGCACGTAGTTGCCGAGCTGTGCGTTCACATCGGCCCAGACATTACGCACCAGGCGTCCGTTACGCGGGCCGAATTTCGAAAACCAGGTCAGAATCTGTGCCTTGTCACGCAGCATGAAAAAGACCATCAGCGGCACGAGCAGCAGATAAACCGACAGATACAATAGGCTCATACCGACGACCAGTGACCGGCTGACAACCGTCTGGCGCAGCGAACCCACGTCGAACGTCATACTGTTGATCATCGCCGTGATCTGGTCGTCGGTAATCAGCGCCGGATAGCGGTGCGGCAGCGCGGCGATCCATTCCTGTGCACGGCTGATCAGGCTCGGCACCTCGGTCAGAACCTGGCCGGCCTGCCGGGTGAGCAGCGGCAATAGCGCAAAGCTCACCCACACAACGCCGATCAGCAACGCGGTCGATACGATCGCGGCACCCACCCACCGCGGCACGTGTACACGCTCAAGCCAGAGGACCGGCGAATCCAGCAGGTAAGCAACGACGACAGCCGCCAGCACCGGCGTAAGCAGCGCGCCGAACACCATGACCAGCACCAGCGCGCTGATGAGAATCAGCGCGAGCGCGACAACCTGCGGGTCCGAGAAATGGCGGCTGAACCATTCACGCACGACGTTCATCGCGGGCTCCTCCCGGCAGGCAACGCCATGCGTGACGTCAAGACAACTCGACCGGACAAACTCTTCGGCACATCGGCTCCCGTGCGCTGAGCGATAGCGGCTCGCAAACCAGCGCGTTGAATAACATATCCTTATCTGACTGCAGTTTAATTGAATGAACGAAACACGCTAATCTGCGGTCACAGCATAGCTATTCTCGCGCTTCAAACATGCAGCCCTCGTGATCTTTTCCCATCCTCGATCGCCGCGCTTTCTGGTCATGCTCATGGCCGCCTTGCTGACCGTCAGCATAGGGGCGAGCGCGCGCGATTATCAGCTGCCCAGCATTGGCCAGCCGGCGGACAACTACATGTCGCCGGCCGAAGAAGAAAAGATCGGGCGCCAGGTCGTCGCACAGTTGCTCGACCGGCATCTGATTCTCGAAGACGTCCAGCTGCGCGAATACCTCACCCGCGTCGGCACCCGGCTGGCCGCGCATACCGATACCGACGCGAGCGCATTTCGGTTTTACCCGATCGACAGTAGCCAGATCAACGCTTTTGCGCTGCCTGGCGGGTATATCGGTATCAATGCCGGCCTGCTCACCGAAACCGACAATGAAAGCGAGCTGGCGGGCGTCATGGGCCACGAAATGGCCCATGTCACCCAGCGCCATATCGCGCGCCAGATCGAAGCGACCTCCGGTATGGGCTGGGCCACGGCGGCAGCGATCCTCGTTGCGGCGATCGCCGGCGGCGGCGATCCGGACGCCCTCACGGCGGCCGTCACCGCCGGTGTCTCGAATCTCAGCCAGCAACAAACCAATTTTACCCGCGCCCACGAGTTCGAAGCCGACCGCATCGGCATTCGCACCATGGCCGAAGCCGACTACAATCCGGATTCCATGGCGAGCTTCTTCGAAAAGCTGCAGCGGCGCTCACGCCTGTATGGCAACCAATTACCGGAAATTCTCTTGTCGCACCCGGTGAGCAATACGCGTATGGCCGAGGCTGAGACCCGCGCCCGCGACTATGCCGATACCCGGGTCGAAGAAAGCGACGCCTACCCGCTCATGAAAGAGCGCGCGCGAGTTCTCATGAGCAAGCAGTATGGTGACCTGCTGCGCTACTACGAGCAGCGCCGCAAGGACGAGGGCGAACGGCCCGCACTCGATTACGGTTATGCCTTGACCCTGCTCCAGCTCGGGCGCACAAGCGATGCTATCGGCCTGCTCGAGCCACTGTTAGAGAAAGCGCCGCAAACCCAGGCTTATGTACTCGCAATGGCGAACGCGCGCGCACAAGCAGGCCAGAGCGAACAGGCCCGCGCCCTGCTTGAGCGTGCGCGTACCGCGTTCCCCAACAGTGTCGCGGTCAAGTTGGACTACGCCCAGCTGCTCGTGGACGGCAATCAACCGGAAGCCACACGGGCCTTTCTGATGCAGGATCGCGATCTGCTTGCACAGTCTTCACAAGCCCAGCAGATGCTTGCACGCGTTGCCGGAGACCAAGGCAACCTCGGCGAAGCCTATTACCGACAGGCCAAGTACTACGAACTGCGCGGCAACTACGGCCCGGCGATCAATCAGCTGCGCACCGCGCTACAGACCGCTGATCTCAATGCGTTCGACAAGGCGCGTTTGCGTGCCCTGCTCGATCAGATGGTCAAGGCCTGCCATACCGCATGGTCCGAGCGTGAATGTCGCGAACAGGTGACCGCCGACGCGCGTTATTGATGCGCTCTGAGCCACGCCGAAGCCCGTGGAGCCGGCCCGGTTGCGCCCCGATAAGCACGCCATGCGAGCCGCGTATCGCTCGCGGCTGTACCGCAGCGCCTTGACGGCAGCTTGCCGAGGCACAAGTACGCGCCCCAGGTCGACGCCGTCGCAGAGATTGCCTACTAAGCATTGCGCGCTGATCGTGTCGGCGCGGACTCCACCGGACGAACGTCCCGTACCGGCACGATCGTATTCCACTGCCGGCAACTCGGGCATTGCCAATGCAGATAACGGCCGGAAAAGCCGCACTGGCCACAGTGATAGGTCGACTGACGTTCGATGATCTGCCCCAGAGATTGACGCAGGCTGTCGAGCGGACCGGTTAGCGTACTGCGGGTCTGTGACCAGGTCAGATCGAGCAGATGATAAAAGCCGATCCAATTCGGCTCGGCCTGCAGATACTGGGAAATATGCGCGATCGCCTCATCGGTCTTGTGCTGCCGGTGCAGGAATCGCGCATAGGCGACATGCGGATGCGCGCCGTCGTAGAGCGGCATGACCTCGCACAAAAACTGTGCGTAGCCGGGCGTGTCGTCGAGCGCGTCGAAACAGCGGCGCATCGGCTCGATGATCTCGCTGATGAAATCCACATCCTGTCGCATGACATGGCGATAGACGCGTATCGCGCCGCGGAAGTCTTTTGCGTATTCGGCCATGAGCCCGCCAATCAGGCTCGCGCGTGCACAATCGCGAAAAGACTGGCGGGCCGATTTCAGATGATTGCGCGCTTCGTCGACGTGCCCCGAGCTACGGGCCTGTTCCGCCAATTCGCAGAAATACTGCGCGATAACCGGTCGCAACGACGTACCCCGTACAGTCTCCAGCCGGCGCGTCGTCGCAATCGCCTGATCCCAGTCGCGCTCTTGTTCGTAGATCGCGATCAGGCCCGACAGCGAGCGCTCGAGGAACAGGTTCTGGTCGGCCAGCTCGCGAAACAGGCCCTCGGCACGATCAAGCACGCCCGCCCGCAGATAGTCCTGTGCAAGCTCATAGCGCGCCTGATTGCGATGAATGGCTTTGAGATTCGGCCGAGCGACCAGGTTCTGGTGCATGCGCAACGCGCGATCCACCTCGCCCTGGCGCCGAAACAGATTGCCGAGCGCCAGATGCGTCTCAGCCGTATCGTTATCCACTTCGAGCACGCGCACGAACGTGGCGATCGCCTGGTCGGCGTCTTCGTTGACGAGTTGGCTGATGCCGCGTAGATAATCGGCATTGACCGGCGGTGCAGGTTCGTCGCTACGCTCGGCGCGCCCGCGCACGTACCAGCCGGATGCGGCCGCTAGCGGTAGCAGCGCCAGCAGGACCCACCAGATGCCGTCAAGCATCGTGAATGGGCATGCTCCGCAGGTTGGAGATTTCGGTCTGGGCGTCCTTGAGACGGCGGCGCGTGCTCGAAAGCTGACCACGCAAACGCGCGATCTTGGTTACGCATACCAGTGCCGCGATCGCCAGACCGAGAACAAATGCAACCACGAGGAGAACCACCAACGGTGCCTCGGTCGTCGTCCATAACAGGTCGATCGACACGAGATCGTAGTTGAAGAAACCGAACGCTACGCCCAGAACGAGCCCCACAACCACGATCAGATTACGAATCAGGCGTAGCATTTAATTCCCGTTACTTTTTGCGGGCACGCCCGCCTTTAGACACAGGCGGTTTCGGCCAGCTATGAATGGTTCGTGTTCACCCGTTCGCGCAGTTCCTTGCCCGGTTTGAAATGCGGCACATACTTGCGCGGGATATCCACGGATTCGCCGGTTTTCGGGTTACGACCACGTCGCGCTGGACGGTGGTGAACCGAAAAACTACCAAATCCCCGAATTTCCACTCGCCCGCCTTCAGCCAGTTCGGCAATTACGTCGTCGAGTAAAAGTTTGACAGCCAGTTCCACGTCACGGTGCGACATATGCGCCTGACGCTGGACCAGCCGTTCGATCAGCTCCGATTTAGTCATCCAGCGTCCTCTCCCTGGAAACGCCGCCCCCGATACATGCCGTTTGGCACGCCCCTTTATGAAAAGGTAGTTAAAACGCGGGGCGCGCGCAAGCGCCCCGCGTTATTTCCGACCGCGATATTTTTAGTTGTTGCGGTCGCTTGCGTCGATCTGCTCCTTGAGCAGCTCGCCGAGGCTCGTCGTACCCGTCGATGCATCGGTATCCGCGTAGTCGCGCATCGCTTGCTGCTCGTCCTTTTCGTCCTTGGCACGAATGGACAGGCTGATGGTGCGATTGCGACGATCGACGCCCACGAAGCGGGCTTCGACCGCGTCGCCTTCGGACAGCGCCGTACGCGCGTCTTCAACACGATCGCGCGAAATGTCCGATGCACGGATATAGCCGACGACATCGTTGCCGAGATCGACCGTCGCGCCGCGCGCATCGACGCTGTCGATCGTGCCGGAGACGACACTGCCCTTCGGGTTATCCGCAACGAAGGAACCGATCGGATCCTGTGCCAGCTGCTTGATACCCAGCGAAATGCGCTCACGATCGGCGTCTATCGACAGCACCACGGCTTCGACTTCGTCGCCCTTCGAGTATTCGCGTACCACTTCTTCGCCGGCGTCGTTCCAGGACAGGTCGGACAGATGCACGAGACCGTCGATGTTGCCCGGCAGACCCACGAAGATACCGAAATCGGTGATCGACTTGATCTGGCCGCGCACGGTGTCGTTGCGCTGGTGGTTGGCGGCAAAGTCTTCCCACGGGTTGGACTTGCACTGCTTCATGCCCAGCGAGATACGACGACGCTCTTCGTCGATCTCGAGCACCATGACCTCGACCTCGTCGCCGACATCGACGATCTGGCCCGGATTGACGTTCTTGTTGGTCCAATCCATTTCGGAGACGTGCACCAGACCTTCCACGCCTTCTTCGATCTCGACGAAGGCACCGTAGTCGGTGATGTTGGTGACGTTGCCGAACAGACGGGTGCTTTCCGGGTAACGACGCGCGATATCGACCCACGGATCGTCGCCCAGCTGCTTCAGGCCCAGCGAGACACGGGTGCGCTCACGATCGAACTTGAGCACCTTGACCTCGATCTCTTCACCCACGTTGACGACATCGGTCGGGTCCTTGATGCGCTTCCACGACATGTCGGTGATATGCAACAGGCCGTCGATGCCGCCCAGGTCCACGAACGCGCCGTAGTCGACCAGGTTCTTGACGATGCCCTTGAGCACGATGCCTTCCTGGAGCGTGTCGAGCAGCTGCTTGCGCTCTTCGCTGTACTCTTCCTTGAGCACATCGCGACGCGAGACCACCACGTTGTTACGCAGACGGTCGAGCTTGATGACACGGAATTCGAGCGGCTTGCCTTCGAGATAGGTGGTATCGCGAACCGGACGCACGTCGACCAGCGAACCCGGCAGGAACGCACGGATGTTGCCGACATCGACGGTGTAGCCGCCCTTGACCTTGCCACTGATATGGCCGACCACGGACTCGCTGTTTTCGTATGCGTCGGTAAGGAAGTCCCAGGTACGGATGCGCTGGGCTTTTTCCTTCGACAGGCGCGTGGCGCCGAAGCCGTCTTCCACGGCTTCCAGTGCGACTTCGACCTTGTCCCCTTCCGCAACGGAGATTTCGCCGTTATCGTCGTAGAACTCGTCGATCGGGATCACGCCTTCCGACTTGAGGCCGGCATCGACGATGATCACGTCGGATTTGATTTCCAGCACCTCGGCGTTAATGAGGGAACCGGGCTGCATGGTACGACCTTGCAGGCTTTGCTCGAATAGTTCGGCGAAACTTTCAGACATGAGGGGAAAAAATCCTACGGCGCTTGAGAAAAGCGAGCGCCATCCGTGGTTGATAAAACACTCCGATCAACGACCTTGCGCCGTGACCGGTCCAATTAACACAGCCGGATTCAGCTTAAATCCAGCCTTTTTCGCGTACAAGGCCGCGCACTTTCGCAAGCGACGCGGCCACGCTTTCGCCGGTTGTGTCGATGACGTGGGCATCGTCAGCCGGCTTCAGAGGCGCGACTTCGCGTGAAGCATCACGCGCATCCCGCTCCAATATCTCTCGATATATCCGGTCAAGATTAGCATCAACGTTCTGGCCCGACAACTGCGCGAAACGCCGTCTGGCGCGTTCTTCAGGCGATGCGGTGATATAGAGCTTCAGATCGGCTTCGGGGAATATCACCGTTCCCATATCGCGCCCGTCTGCGATCAGGCCGGGCGCCGTGGCGAAGTCCCGCTGGCGTTCGAGCAGCGCGGCGCGGATCGCCGGCTGTACGGCCCACTTGGATGCGGCATCCGATACTTCGTCCGTACGGATTACATCGGTCACGTCTTCACCCGCCAGTCGTACACGCTGACCGGCACCGCGGTCCGGCTCGAATACGATATCGAGCCCACGCGATGCATCCACGGCTACGGCACAATCCGCCGCTGTCTGCGCATCCAGACCGGCGCGAAGCGCGACCAGCCCGACCAACCGATAAAGCGCGCCGCTGTCGAGCAACCACCAGCCCAGCTCGCGCGCCAGCGCGGACGCGAGCGTGCCCTTGCCGGCACCGCCCGGCCCGTCGAGCGTCATCACCGGCGCGCCGTTCATTCCGATACCTCGCTGGCGCGGATCTGCAGTCCTGCTTCGGCGGCGAGCGCCACGAACCCGGGGAACGAGGTATCCACGAAGTCGCAGTCGTCGATCTCGATCGGCGCACTGGCGCGCAGCGCCGCCATGGCAAACGCCATCGCAATGCGGTGGTCGTCGTGACTTTCGATGCGCGCGCCGCCGAATGCCGGGCCCGTGGCATTGCCGACAATGGTCAAACCGTCGTCAGCCACGTTTACATCAACGCCGAGCCGGCTCAGGCCGTCGGCCATCACAGCAATACGATCGGATTCCTTAACCCGCAACTCCGCCGCGCCGGTTAGCCGCGTCGTGCCTTCGGCGCAGGCGGCGGCAATGAATATCGCCGGAAACTCGTCGATCGCGAGTTCGACTTCGTCACCGCCGATATCCACGCCCTTGAGCGATGCGCTGCGCACCTCGATATCCGCCACGGGTTCGCCCGCCTGGATACGCTCATCGTGCAGGCGGATATCCGCACCCATGCGCTTGAGAATATCCAGCACCCCGCGCCGCGTCGGGTTGATACCCACGCCCGGCAGCACGATGGCGCTGGATTCGGCGATCGTCGCACCGACGATGAAGAATGCCGCCGACGACAGATCGGCCGGTACAGCGACGTCCGCCGCCTGCAACGCCTGACCGCCGACAATCGACAACGTGCGCGCTTCGCGCTCGATAATCACGCCAAACGCCGAGAGCATGCGTTCCGTATGATCGCGACTAACGCCAGGCTCGGTCACGCGTGTGACGCCGTCGGCATACAGCCCGGCCAACAATACGCAGGACTTGATCTGGGCGCTGGCGACCGGTGGCGTGTAGTCGATGCCCTTGAGCGGTTGACCACCCTGAATAATGAGCGGCGCACGCCCGCCCTCCTGGCCTTCGATACGCGCGCCCATCCGGGTTAGCGGTTCGATGACCCGCGCCATCGGACGTCGCGAAAGACTGGCATCGCCGACTAGACGGCTGTCGAAGCGCTGCCCCGCCATCAATCCCGACATCAGCCGCATCGACGTACCGGAATTGCCCAGGTCCAGCGGCCCGTCTGGCGCGTGCAAACCGTCGCGGCCTACGCCGTCGACCTCCAAAGCCTCGCCGTCGCGGACAAAGGTGACGCCCATCGCCTCGAAGGCATGCAAGGTCGCAAGACAGTCCGCGCTTTCGAGGAAACCGGTGATTCGCGAACGCCCGCTCGCGATCGCCGACAGCATGATCGCGCGATGCGAAACCGACTTGTCACCGGGCACAGACACACGCCCACGCAGCGCAGCGCCCGGCTGGAGATGAAAACGACGCATATCAGGCCTTTCCTGCGGCGAAACCGTCGCGGGCCGTTTTGGCACGCGTAAAAGTCGTGGTGAGCGTGTCGCGATCACCATCCGCGATGGCAGCGCGCACGGCCTCCAGGTCACCGATGTAGCGATCGAGCACCGGCAGTATGGCGTCGTGGTTCGCAGTCACGATATCGCCCCACAGCGACGG
The DNA here is from genome assembly GCF_000215955.2 of Salinisphaera shabanensis E1L3A. Taxonomy (GTDB): domain Bacteria; phylum Pseudomonadota; class Gammaproteobacteria; order Nevskiales; family Salinisphaeraceae; genus Salinisphaera; species Salinisphaera shabanensis. The sequence goes on along the minus strand of NZ_AFNV02000016.1, from coordinate 83,289 downwards.
GCTGCTCGACGCAATACGGGTGAAGTCGGCAAAGCCACCGGCCGCGTATTCGAAAATTTCGGTGCGCTCGGCCATACGGGCGAGCGTATCCACCAACGTATACGCGAGCAGATGCGGAAGATGGCTTGTCGCGGCCAGCACTTCGTCGTGATGCGCGCCGTCCATTTCGCTCACCTGCGCGCCCACCGCACGCCAGAGCGCTACCACACGCGACAATGCGTCGCGATCGGTCTCGGGCGTGGGCGTCAGAATCACGCGACGGCGCTCGAACAATTCTGCAAATCCGGCATCAAGGCCGCTGCGCTCGGTACCCGAAATCGGGTGCCCAGGGACAAAGCGTCCGATACGATCTCCGAAATGCGTCTGTGCTTCACGGATCACGCTCAGCTTGGTGCTTCCCGTGTCGGTCACCACGGCGTCCGCAGGCAGCGCGTCCGCCATACTCGCAAAGACGCTGGCCATCGATCCAATCGGCACGGCAACGACCACGAGCGTCGCTTTTGCGACAGCCTCTGCGATATCGGTGAACGGTTCGTCTACCAGGCGCAGTTCACGCGCCTGTCGCGCCTCATCATCGTCGGCCACCACCGCGTCGATGGTGCCGCGAAAACCTTTCGAGCGCAGCGCACGGACAATCGAGCCGCCGATCAAACCGAGCCCGACGACACAAACGCGCTCCGGCTCCGGACATGCTTCAGCCGCGGTCATTCACGTTCCAGCACAGCGTCCAGCGCGGCGAGAAAAACACGATTATCTTCCTCGCTACCGACAGTTACGCGTAAGTGTTCAGGCATCTCGTAGCTTTCCAAAGGCCGTACGATCACGCCCTCGTGCAGCATCGCCTGGTACAGCGGCGTAGAGGCGCGGCCGCAATCGAAGGTGATGAAATTCGCCTGCGACGGCAGACAGATCAGACCCCGCGCTTCGAGCTCGCCTGCAAGAGATGCACGCTGTACGGCGTTTGTTTGTGTCGAGTAGGTAACGAAGTCTTCATCCGTTAGCGCAGCTTCGGCACAGTAGAGCGCAACCGTATTGACGTTGAATGGCTGACGTATGCGGTTGATCCAGTCGGCGACTTCGGTCGACGTGAGCGCATAACCTACGCGCAGCCCGGCCATCCCATAAATTTTCGAAAAAGTTCTCGTAACTATCAGATTTGGGTACCGTTCCAGCCACTGTCGACTATCGGGACGTTCGCTATCTGCCTGGTATTCGAGATAGGCCTCATCAAGCACCACGACCACGCCCGGAGGGACCGCGTCCAAGAACGCCTCGATCGCCTGGGGCGCCAGCCAGGTACCCGTCGGATTATTGGGGCTGGCGATGAAAACCACGCCGGTATCTTCGTCGATATGATCGAGAAATGCGTCGAGATCGTGCCCGTACGGCATATCGGCGCCGGCCCCCAGCGCAGGCACCATACGTGTTTCGGCGTTCACGGCACGCGCCACGATCGGATATACCGCAAAGGCGTACTGGGAAAAGACCGCGTTCTTGCCAGGCCCAAGAAACACTCGCGCCGTGAGTTCGAGCACATCGTTCGAGCCATTGCCGAGCGTCACGCGCTCTGCCTCGATATCGTGGCGGGCCGCGATCTTCTGCTTGAGCGCATAGCCCCCGCCATCCGGGTAGCGATGCAGATCATGCGCGCCGTTTCCCACAAACTGGGCGAAGGCCTGTTTGACCGCCGGCGCAACGCCAAACGGGTTTTCGTTCGAAGCGAGCTTGATGATCGATGTCAGCCCCAATTCACGCTTGAGGTCGTCAATCGGCTTTCCAGGCACATAGGCATGTAAGCCATGGATGCCGGAATGCGCTTGCTCGTTAAGACTTTTAGCCATTTTTTCAATCGGTTAACGATTTAATTGAACCCACATCATCAAGTCGATGAGGTATCGACCGCGCGGGGATATGCGCCCAGAACCTTGAGCATCGCCGCCTGGGATTCGATGGCGTCGAGCACCTGTCGGACCCGCGGCTCATCGATATGGCCTTCCAGATCGATGAAGAAATTATAGTCCCACGCCTGGCGCCGTGATGGCCGCGATTCGATACGGGTGAGATCCACGCCCGCTTCGGCGCCCGGTGTAAGCAGACGATGAAGCATGCCGGGTTGATTGCGAATGGCCACCAGGATCGACGTCATATCGTCGCCTGTTGCTGGCACTTTCTGTTTGCCGAGCACGAGAAAACGCGTCGTATTGTTGGGCTCGTCCTCGATATTCGAGGCGAGCATCGGCAGTTCGTAGAACTCGGACGCGGCGCGCCCGGCGATCGCCGCCGCCTGGTTTTCGCCGGCCACGCGTCGTGCGGCCTCGCCATTACTGGACACGGCTTCACGTACCACGCCCGGCAACCGACGATCGAGCCATTTACGGCACTGCGCCAGCGACTGCGCATGCGCGACGACACGCTTGACCCCCGTCAGGTCGACCGACTTCGACAACAAATGATGGTGAACCGCCAGCGCCACCTCGCCACAAATCTGTAGCGAACTGCCCACCAGCTGATCCAGCGTATGACTGACCACGCCTTCGGTGGAGTTCTCCACCGGCACGACGCCGAAATCGGCGTTGCCGGCCTCGACTTCGCGAAAGATTTCATCGATCGCCGGCAGCGGCATCGCCCGTACCGAATGGCCAAAGTGCTTGTAGACCGCGGCCTGCGTATACGTGCCTTCAGGCCCCAGATACGCCACCTTCAACGGCGATTCCAACGCAAGACACGCCGACATCACTTCACGCATCAAACGCGTGATCGTGGCGTCGTCGAGCGGCCCCTCATTACGTTCGGCCACCCGACGCAATACGTCCGCCTCGCGCTCGGGTCGATAGAAGTCGGTTCGCTGGCGCGCGGTCTTGATACGCGCGACATCCAGCGCCACGCCCGCACGCTCGGCGATCAAGGCCTGAATCTGCGCATCGAGCGTATCGATACGCTCGCGCGCGCCCGCCAGTGCCTCGTCGTCGGACTTGTCTTGGCGCGAACTCATCGCTTAGCCCGCGTCGCTACCCACCGCGCCGAGATAACGCACACACAGTACGCCCTCGATCGCACCCAGTTCGGCGATCGCCTCATCGGCCACCGGCGAATCGACATCCACCAGGGTGTATGCCACTTCGCCCTTCGACTTGTTAAGCAGATCGGCAATATTGTGCTCGTGGCGCGCGAGCGTCGACGAAATCTGCCCGACCATATTCGGCACGTTGTGGTTAACCACCGCGAGCCTGTGTGCACTGGCCGTCGGCGGCATGATCGCTTCGGGGAAGTTCACCGAGTTACGAATATTGCCGACTTCCAGAAAGTCGCGCAGCTGGTCGGCGATCATCATCGCGCTGTTGTCTTCGGCTTCGTCGGTCGACGCGCCGAGATGCGGCAGCGTGATCACGCGATCGTGGGCGCGCAGTTTCTCGGACGGAAAATCGCAGACGTAGTAGCTCAGGCGACCGGCCTCGAGCGCAGCCAGCACATCGTCTTCCTCGACGATTTCGGCACGCGAGAAGTTGAGCAGCACCGCGCCCTTGCGCATGAGCTTGAGGCGTTTGGCATCGACCAAGCCACGGGTGTCGTCTACGAGCGGTACATGTAGCGACACGTAGTCGGAACGCGATAGCAGTTCGTCGATCGACAATGCCTGTGACACGTTGGCCGCCAGACGCCAGGCGTTATTGACCGTAATGCCCGGATCGAAGCCCTGTACGCTCATGCCCAGTGCCTGTGCCGCATTGGCGACATTCACGCCAATCGCGCCGAGACCGGCCACACCCAGGGTACGCCCAGGCAGCTCGACGCCTTTGAAGCGCTTCTTGCCGGCTTCGACTTCCTTCTTGAGGTCTTCGCCGGTCGAAGTCAGTTCTTCGACATAGCGCCAAGCGCTCATGAGGTTGCGCGAGGAAAGCAGCATGCCCGCGAGCACCAGCTCCTTAACCGCGTTGGCATTGGCGCCGGGTGCGTTAAACACCGGCACGCCGCGCTTGCTCATGTCGGCCACGGGAATATTGTTCACGCCCGCGCCAGCACGGCCGATCGCACGCACAGAGTCGGCAATCGCCATATCGTGCATGTTGTGCGAACGCAGGATAATGGCGTCCGGCTTGGACATCTCGGAGGCGATCTCGTACAGATCGCGCGGCAGGCGATCGAGGCCCTTGGCCGAAATATTGTTCAGCGTCTGGATCTTGAATGTCATGGAAAAACCTTTGTCCGCGAATTCTCGTAAAACGTCATTCGCAGGTTTCGCGGATTACACGGGTCCAGGACACTGCCCGAAATACGGGCTTCGGTCTTGACCGTCTGCGTAACCGGCGTCCTCTGCGATCGATTCCTGACCTAACCGTTGGCCTTCTCGAAGCCGCGCATGAAATCGATCAGCGCGTCGACGCCTTCTTCCGGCATCGCGTTGTAGATCGAGGCACGCATACCGCCAACCGAACGGTGCCCCTTGAGCGTGCATAGCCCGGCTTCATCAGCCTGGGCCAGGAACGTCTTGTTAAGTTCATCGTTGGCCAGCAGGAACGGCACATTCATGCGCGAGCGCGCCTGCGGCGCCACCGGGTTGCTATAGAAATCCGAACTGTCGATGAAGCCGTAGAGCTTGTCGGCCTTGCGCTGGTTGCGTTCGGCCATGCCTTCCAGACCGCCGTTGGCCAGAATCCATTCGAAGGTCAGACCGGCCATGTACCAGGCGAAACACGGCGGGGTGTTGAGCATGGAATCCGCATCGGCCTGCTTCTTGTAATCCAGCACCATCGGCACCCCGGACTGCGGGTTGCCCATGAGATCGTCACGCACGATCACCATGGTGACCCCGGCCGGGCCGGCGTTCTTCTGCGCGCCGGCATAGATCACGCCGTATTTGGACACGTCGATCGGCTTGGACAGAAACGCCGACGACCAGTCGCCGACCAGCGGCACGTTACCCGTATCGGGCACGTCCGGGTATTCAATGCCCTCGATCGTTTCGTTGGGCGTGTAGTGCACATAGGCCGCATCGTCGCGCAGCTGCCAGTCGGCACGCGCGGGCACGTCCGTAAAGGCACCGTCGACGGCCGAGTTGGCCGCGACCTGGGCATCACCGTACTTGCCGGCTTCCTTGACCGCTTTCTTACCCCAGCTGCCGTTGATGATGTAGTCGGCTTTCTGCGAGCTGCCCATGAGATTGAGCGGTACGCCGGCGAACTGACCGGCGGCCCCGCCCTGCAGGAACAGCACGCTATAGCCCTCGGGCACATTCAGCAGCTTGCGCAGATCCTGCGTGGCTTTTTCCGCGATGGAAACGAACGCGTCACCGCGATGGCTCATCTCCATGACGGACATGCCCGTACCCTGCCAATCGAGCAGATCGGCCTGGGCTTTTTCGAGCACTTCGACCGGCAGCGTAGCCGGACCTGCACTGAAGTTGTAAACGCGTGCCATAGAACAAATCTCCTTTAAAAATCGACGGTACCGCGCGAACGCTAGTTCGCGGCGGGATCCGAATCGTTGTCGTCATCGGCCGGCGCGTCATCTGCGCTGCTGTCATCGGCGTTCGAGTCGGCGGCGTCGCTGTCTTGCGCGACCGCGCCCTCGATATCGCTGGCGCCATCATCGTCCTCTTCCTCGTCAGTGATGATGCGATCGACGCCGACCAGGTGCTGATCGTCGGCCACGCGAATAATGCGTACGCCTTGCGTGTTACGTCCGAGCACCGAAATTTCGGCCACCGCGGTGCGAATCAGCGTACCCATATTGGATATCAGCATGATTTCATCGTCTTCGAGCACCTGAGTGGCACCCACGACCGCGCCACTCTTGTCCGACTGCTTGAGCGACAACACGCCCTGGCCGCCGCGGCCGCGCAACGGGTAATCGCCCACTGGCGTGCGTTTGCCGTAGCCCTGCTCGGTGACGGTGAGAATATCGCCGTCGCGGATCACGATGAGCGCGATCACGGCCGCATCGGCCTCGTCCTCGGGCAGCCGAATACCGCGTACGCCCGCAGCGTTGCGGCCCATCTCGCGGACATCCCGTTCGGCAAAACGAATCACCTTGCCGCCGGAAGAGAACAGCATCAGCTCGTCGTCGCCCCCGGTCAGGTCCACGCCCACTAGCGCGTCGTCGTCGCGCAGATCGATGGCAATGATGCCGTTCGAACGCGGGCGCGAGAACTGTTCAAGCGCGGTCTTTTTGACCGTGCCGTTACGCGTAGCGAAGAACACGTTCTGACTGGTGCTGAAGTCCTTGATCGGCAACACCTGGGAGATACGCTCGTCGGCCTCCAGCGGCAACAGATTGACGATGGGCTTGCCGCGTGCGCCGCGACCGGCGCTGGGCAGCTCGTAGACCTTGAGCCAGTACGCTTTGCCGGCCGACGAGAAGCACAGCAGCGTGTCGTGCGTATGTGCCACCCAGAGCTTATCGATGAAATCGGCGTCCTTGGTCTGGGTTGCCGACTTGCCGCGCCCACCGCGACGCTGAGCGCGATAGGCATCCAGCGGCTGAGACTTCACATAGCCTTCATGGGTAAGCGTCACAACCACGTCTTCCGGCGCAATCAGGTCGGCCGTGGTCAGATCCAGATGGCTGTCGAGAATCTCGGTCTTGCGTTCGTCGCCGTAGTCGCGCCGAATCGCCTCCAGCTCTTCGCGGATGACTTCGAACAGCCGCGCCATATTGGACAGGATCTCGATGTAATCGGCGATCTTGTCGAGTAGCTGTTCGAATTCCTCGATGATCTTGCTCTGCTCGAGGCCGGTGAGCCGATGCAGACGCAGGTCGAGAATCGCCTGGGCCTGGGTCTCGGTCAGGCGATAACTGCCGTTTTCCTGCAGTCCGTACGCCTTGGACAGATCGGCCGGGCGCGACGATTCCGCGCCCGCGCGGTCGAGCATGTCCACGACCTGACCCGGCGGCCACTCGCGATTGATCAGCGCTTCGCGCGCTTCGGCCGGCCCGCTGGAGGCCTTGATGAGCGCGATCACTTCATCGATGTTCGCCAGCGCGATGGTCAACCCTTCCAGCACATGGGCGCGCGCACGCGCCTTGGCCAGTTCGTACTGGGTGCGCCGGGTGACCACCTCGCGCCGATGCCGAATGAAGGCTTCGAGCAGCTGCTTGAGATTGAGCGTGCGCGGCTGGCCGTCGCCGAGCGCGACCATGTTGATGCCGAACACGGTCTGCATCTGCGAATGGCGATACAGATTGTTGAGCACGACCTCGGGCGTTTCGCCGCGGCGCAGCTCGACGACCATGCGCATACCGTCCTTGTCGGACTCATCGCGCAACTCGGTAATGCCCTCGATGCGCTTGTCCTTGACCAGCTCGGCAATCTTTTCCAGCAGCCGCGCCTTGTTGACCTGATACGGCAGCTCGGTGACCACGATCGACTGCTTGCCGCGCTCGTCGACGTCCTCGAAGTGCGCGCGGGCCCGCATATAGATACGCCCGCGGCCGGTTTCGTAGGCCTCGCGAATACCGTCGGCGCCGTTGATCATTGCAGCGGTGGGAAAATCCGGGCCCGGCACGTGTTCCATCAGACCCGCGATGCTGATCTGCGGGTCGTCCATGACCGCGAGCACCGCATTCACGACTTCCGTGAGGTTATGCGGCGGGATGTTGGTCGCCATACCGACCGCGATACCGGTACCGCCGTTGACCAGCAGGTTCGGCAGACGCGTGGGCAGAACCGCGGGCTCGGACTCGGATTCGTCGTAGTTCGGAATGAAATCGACCGTATCCTTTTCGATATCGGCCAGAATTTCGTGCGCGAGCCGGGCCATGCGCACTTCGGTATAACGCATCGCCGCCGGCGCGTCGCCGTCGATGGAGCCGAAGTTGCCCTGGCCATCGACCAGCACATAACGCATGGAGAAATCCTGCGCCATGCGTACGATCGTGTCGTAGACGGCCGAATCGCCATGCGGGTGGTATTTACCGATCACGTCGCCGACCACGCGGGCCGACTTCTTGTAGGGCTTGTTCCAGTCGTTGCCGAGCTCGCGCATGGCGTAGAGCACGCGCCGATGCACCGGCTTGAGCCCGTCGCGCACATCGGGCAGTGCACGCCCGACGATCACGCTCATGGCGTAGTCGAGATACGACTGGCGCATCTCGTCTTCTAGATTGATCGAAAGAATCTCTTTTGCGACGTCGGCCATAGACTTGTTTTCGTTCGAGCAGCCCGCAGTAGCAGGCCGCGTTCGGTGCGTATCCACGGGCTGGGAGTCGGCACTATCCGGCGGCGTTCGCCGGTCGTCCAACGCGGTTCAGCGCCGTCGCGTAAAGCCGGTCATGTTAGCACAGCACGTGTGCCAAAACCGCTTGATTGCGCTAGAGTGGCGGGCGTTCGCGCTCCCCACTGATCGCCCGTTTTCATGCGCCAGATCGATACCCTTATTCATGCCCGCTGGGTCGCCCCGATTAGCGGCGGTTCACGGCTGCTGGAAAACCATGCCGTGGCCATTCATCACGGCATGATCGAAGCGGTTCTGCCCAGCGAAGAAGCCTGCACGCGCTTTGATGCCAGTGAAGTCATCGATCGCGACACGCACCTGCTCATTCCCGGGCTGATCAATACCCACACCCATGCCGCGATGAACCTCATGCGCGGCATTGCCGACGATCTGCCGCTCATGCCGTGGCTGACGGAATATATCTGGCCGGTGGAAAGCGAATTCATGTCGCCCGAATTCGTGGCCGACGGCACCGATCTGGCCATGGCCGAAATGCTGCGTGGCGGCACGACCTGCTTCAACGATATGTATTTCTTCGCGGATGTGGTCGCCGAGCGCGTGGAAGCCGCCGGCATGCGTGCAACCGTGGGCATGATCGTGATCGACTTCCCCACCGTCTGGGCCGCCAACGCCGACGAGTATCTGGAAAAAGGCCTGGCACTGCGCGATGCCTGGCGCGGGCATGATCGGATTTCGACCGTGTTTGCACCGCATGCGCCCTATACCGTCTCCGATGCGCCACTGAAAAAGATTCGGACCTATGCCGACGAAATGGATCTGCGTGTGCACATGCACGTGCACGAGACCGCTTTCGAAGTCGCCGATGCCCAGGAAAAGCACGGCCAGCGCCCGCTCGCACGCCTCGACGACCTGGGTCTGCTGACACCGAACTTTCTCGCGGTCCACATGACCCGGCTCACCGACGACGAGATCACGCTGTGCGCACGTAACGGCGTACACGTGCTGCATTCGCCCGAATCCAATCTCAAGCTGGCCAGCGGACTGTGTCCGGTACAGCGGCTCATCGATGCCGGTATCAATGTCGCGCTCGGCACCGACGGCGCGGCCTCGAACAACGATCTCGACATGATCGGCGAGATGCGTACCGCCGCCTTCATCGGCAAGGTCGCCGCCGACGACGCGGGCGCGGTCAGCGCCGATACGGTGCTGCGCATGGCCACCCTGGGCGGCGCCGAAGCGCTCGGCATTGCCGATACCACTGGCTCGATCGAGCCCGGCAAGATGGCCGACCTGTGCGCCATCGATCTCGACGCGCTCGAAACCCAGCCCGTCTTCGATCCGATTGCCGCGCTCGTCTACAACGTGATCCGCGAACAGGTTAGCGATACCTGGGTCGCCGGCCAGCGCCTGCTCGCCGACCGCCAGCTCACCACAATCGACGAAGCGGATATCAAGGCTCGTGCTATCGCCTGGCAACACAAGCTCGCTGCCCATTCAAAGGACGCCTCATGACAAGCGATCAGAACGCCGAACTGGCGAAATTCGGCCGTCTCGCCGAACACTGGTGGGACGCCTCGGGCGAAATGCGCCCGCTGCACGATATCAACCCGCTGCGCACGGATTTCATCGACCGACGCGCGTCGCTGGCCGGCAAGCGCGTGCTCGACGTGGGCTGTGGCGCCGGTATTCTCTCGGAAGCGCTGGCCCGCCGCGGTGCCAAGGTGACCGGACTGGATCTGGCGCCCGAACTCATCGAAGCCGCCAAGGCGCATGCCGAACAAAGTGAGCTGGATATCGACTATCGCTGTGTCTCCAGCCGCGACCTGATGCGCGAATTGCCCGGCGCCTTCGACATCGTCGTCTGCTACGAAATGCTCGAACATGTCGATACGCCGGCCTATGTGGTCGACGACTGCGCCATGCTCACCGCCCCCGGCGGCGATCTATTCTTCTCCACCATCAACCGCAGCGCCAAGGCTTGGCTGCTGGCGATCGGCGGCGCCGAGTACGTGCTCGGGCTGCTGCCGCGTGGCACCCACGAATACAACAAGCTGATTCGTCCGTCGGAGCTGGGCGCCTGGTGTCGGCGCTCGCAGCTGGAAATCGCCGAGATTGCCGGTATGCACTACAACCCGCTCACCCGTCGCGCCTCGCTCACGCAGCGCCCGGATGTGAACTACTTCCTGCACGCACGCAAACCCGCCGCGAGCCACGCATGAAGTTACAGGCCTTCGATGCGGTGCTGTTCGATCTCGACGGCACCCTGCTCGATACCGCACCGGATCTGGCCGGCGCGATCAACGATATGCGCATCGCCCGCGGTCTAGAAGCGATGCCGCTACACGAGCTGGCACCGATGTGCTCGTTCGGCGGGCGCGGCATGCTCAGCAAGGGCCTCGACCTAAGGCCCGATGACGCCGACTATCGCGCCAGCTACGATCTGTTTATCGAAACCTACCGCCAGCGCATGACGCGCGACACGCAGCCGTTCGACGGCATGCGCGAATTCGTGCGCCGACTCGCTGACAGCGGCCTGGCCTGGGGTGTGGTCACCAACAAGATGGAAGCCCTCGCGCTGCCGCTGATGGATCATATGAACTTCGACCCGCCGCCGGGCTGCGTTATCGGCGGCGACAGCGCCGGCGTGGCCAAACCCGATCCGGCGCCCATGTATCTGGCCTGCGAACGCATCGGCATCGAACCGGCCCGCTGTGTCTATATCGGCGATTCGGATCGCGATATCGAAGCCGGCCGTGTTGCCGGCATGGCGACCATTGGCGTGGCCTACGGCTATATTCCGCCGGGCGACGATATCCACGGCTGGCAGGCTGACGTGGTAATCGATAGCGTAGCCGGCCTGCCGGCCGCCCTCGAACAACTCGATGCCCAGGCCGTCGCCGGCGCCCACCCGACCTGAAACCGAACGACCCACGCTCAATGACTGTACCTTCCGATTCCAAACCGCTGGCCGACCGCGTGATTCTCATTACCGGCGCGGGCGGCGGCCTGGGCGCCGTCGTGGCGCGCGCGGTGGCCGCGGCCGGCGCCGAGTGCGTACTGCTGGGCCGGCGCGAGCGCACGCTTACGCCCGTGTTCGATGCCATCGTTGCCGATGGCAGCCCGGAGCCCGCGCTGTTTCCGCTCGACGTCACCCGCGCCGGCGAAGACGACTACCAGCGTCTGGTCGACGGCATTGCTGCCGATTGCGGGCATCTCGACGGCCTGGTCCATCTGGCCGCTCGCTTCGACGGGCTCATGCCCCTGGCCACGCATCCCGTCGATGGCTGGCAGCGGATCATGCATATCAATCTGACGGCTGCCTTTACCCTCACCCAGATCTGCCTGCCCCTGCTGCAATCCGTGGAGGATGCCTCGGTGGTGTTCACGCTCGACGAGGCCGCCGCGACCCCCAAGGCGTTCTGGGGTGCCTACGGCGTGAGCAAGGCCGGACTTAGCTCGCTGGTGAAGATGTTTGCCATCGAGCACGAACAAACCGATCGGCTGCGCTTCAACGGTATCGACCCCGGTCCGCGCCAGACACCGCTACGCGCCAAGGCGTTCCCGACCGAAGACCTCGCGGCCCAGCCGCCGGAAACCATTGCCGACACTTACGTGCATCTGCTGTCGGCCGCCGCGCGCGGCACGACCGGCCAGATCGTCGGCGCGGACGGACAGCCGATCGCAGCATAATCGATGGGCGGTCGCCACCTGTCGTCACAATTCGTGCCGAGCATGCAACACGGACGTGATTCGCGGCGGCGATTCAGCCTTTATGGTCTGACCGGGCGAAAGCGACCGCTTCAGGCAGACCTACGGTCTTTGGCCTAAGCCAGTCCATGAAGCTGGATCAACGCTCAGGCGAATGCAGGCTTGGGGTTTCGCACTGCCGTGCGAGACAAGAGGTCCGACAAACTCGTGAGTGCGAAAAGGCTCATGGCTTGAACCGGCAATGCCTGCGGTTCCATGCGGGCTTACGGCCTGCGGCGTCCCCAACCTAAGCGGCTCATGTAGAGCATTTCGGCGGTGATCAGCGGGCTGCGACCCAGCCTCGCCCGTGATCGCAGCAATCATTGAGTACACAGCATGCACAGTCCGGCTCGCGCTTGTGGCAACGCTGTTTCGCATGGGCCACGATCAACGCATGCAACTCGTCGTAAAAGGGCGCGTCGTCCTCGGGGCCGACAGCTTCAATCGATCGGCGCATGCGCTCGTAGTTGCGCGTGCCGCGCGCCCAGCCATAGCGCTCCATGATGCGAAAGGCATACGCATCGGCGACGAACGCCGGGCGCTGGAACGCATAGAGCAGGATCACGTCTGCGGTTTCATGGCCAATGCCGTGCAGCGCCAGCAGCTCGCGGCGCAGGGTGTCGCTGTCGCGTGTCTGCAACCCCTCGAAGCCGCCTTGTTCGACGAACCACGCGCATAGCGCGCGCAGTCGTTTGGCCTTGATGTTATGCGGCCCCGCGCGGCGAATCAGCGCTGGCAGATCATCGTGGGCCAGTAGTGCTTCGGCCGTGAGCGGCCCCGCCTTGCGCAATCCGGCGATCGCGATTTCCACGTTCGTCCAGGCCGTATGCTGGGTGAGCACCGCGCCCACCAGAATCTCGAAGCGCGGGTTGTCAGCATCCTGAACCGGCCACCAACGCTGCGGCCCGTAGGCTTGACCCAGTCGATCATGAAATTCGCGCAGCCCGGACGCTGTGGGCTCGGTATCCGCCACCTACCGCTGCAGGTCGACGAGCGCGGCGAGTTCGCGCACTTCCTTGCGGTCCAGTTCACGCCAGCCACCGGCTTTCACGCCGCCCGGCAAAGCGACTGGGCCGAAGCCGATCCGCATGAGCCGCGACACGGTCACACCCTGCGAGGCCCACAGCCGGCGCACGACGCGATTGCGCCCCTGGCGCACCGTCACTTCGAACCAGCGGTTGGACTTGTGCGCATCATCGGCCACGCGAATCGAATCGAAACGGGCCACGCCGTCCTCGAGTTCGACACCTTCAAGCAGCCGCTGGATCATGGCTTCGTCGACTTCACCGCGTACGCGCACCGCATAGCTGCGCACGATCTCGTAGCTGGGATGCTCGAGTCGGCGCTTGAGCTCGCCGTCGGTGGTGACCAGCAGCAGACCCGAGGTATTTACGTCCAGCCGGCCGATCGCCAGCCAGCGCCCCGCCTTGATCTTGGGCAGGCTCTTGAAGATGGTCGGCCGGCCTTCCGGATCCTTGCGGGTCACGACCTGATCGACATGCTTTTTGTAAGCCAGCACGCGGGTACGCGTATTCAAGCGCTCGTCCAGATTCAGGCGCTTGCCATCCATGCGGATTTCGTCGCGCGCGTCGGCCTTGTCACCGAGCGTGGCCACCTTGTTGTTGATACGGATACGCCCCGCTTCGATGACCTGTTCGAGCTGACGGCGCGAGCCGTAGCCGGCGCTCGCGAGCAGCTTCTGTAGACGTTCGGGCATGGGAGTTCCTGTGGGGCGCCGGGCAACGAGCTCGCTAGTTTAACCGCCCGGTTCAAGCTCTGCGGTATTCAGCTGTGGGTGCAGACTTGCTAGCGTCATATCGCGTACTCGGCGCGTCGTTTCGACCTCAACTGCGGCGCGACAGGCAGATTAGGCTGCCTGACGCGTAAAAACTGCTGCTACTTTTCAGCGGCAAGCGACCCGAAATGTTCGCCTTTATCGCATTAACGGTCTATTTCTCGACGAAGGCGCGTTCGATGACGTAGTCGCCGGGCGCGCCGATATGCGGCGATACTTCGAAACCGCGCGCATCGAGCAGCGCGGCCGAGTCGGCGAGCATGCCCGGGCTGCCGCAGATCATCACACGGTCGTGCGCGGGGTCGAGCGCATCGAGGCCCAGATCGGCGCCGACCTGGCCGTTATCGAGCAGCGTGGTCACACGCCCCTGATGAACGAATGGCTCCCGACTGACGATCGGGTAATAAAGCATCTGCGCGCGAATCATCTCGCCGAGCATGTCGTCGTTCGGCAGCGTCTCGGAGAGCAGTTCGCGATAAGCAAGATCGTTTTCGTGCCGCACGCCGTGGAGCACGATCACGCGCTCGAAGCGTTCGTAGGTGGCCGGATCGCGCACGATCGACAGAAACGGCGCCAGTCCGGTACCGGTGGACATGAGATAGAGATTGCGGCCCGGATGCAGATCGCTGATCAGCAGCGTGCCGGTGGGCTTGCGGCTCACCAGCAGTTCGTCGCCCTCTTTGAGGTGCTGCAACTGCGAGGTGAGCGGCCCGTCGGGGACCTTGATGCTGAAGAACTCGAGATGCTCTTCATAGTTGGGCGACACAATGCTGTAGGCACGCAGCAGCGGCTTTTTTTCCTGCTGCAGGCCGATCATCACGAACTGGCCGTTCTCGAAACGCAGCGCACGATCGCGCGTGGTAGTAAAACTGAACAGCGAATCGTTCCAGTGATGCACGCTGAGTACGCGTTCAGAGTTCAATGCAGCCATGGTCTGGGTGTTTCCGTACTTGAATCAGGCCATCGTCGCGGTCGATCGCGATCCGGTGGCTTCGAACAAATGCTGTCGAGACAATGGGCGCATCGCAGCCGATTCCAACCCGACAGCGCCCGTCGGTACCGTCAGTCTGACGAACGCGGTGTCTCGTTGTTTTGACCTGCATCATCGCCGGCCGCGGTCGAGTCCGCCTCATCAACGGCTGCGGGCAGCGCATCGTCGTCGTTGCCCGCGCCGTCGCTTGCCGATTCGTCGTCATCGGATTTGTTCGATGTGTTCTCGTCGCCCTGCAAACGCGCGAGCGCGGCATCGAGCGCATCGAGATCCTGAATTTCCGGCAGGCTGGGCAGATCAGCCAGGCGTGCCACGCCGAAGTCATCCAGAAATTGCGGCGTGGTGCCGAACAACGCCGGCCGACCGGGCATATCGCGATAACCCACCACCTTGATCCAGCCGAATTCCTGCAATGTTTTGACGATATTCGACGACACCGACACACCGCGCACGGCTTCGATATCCGACCGTGCGATCGGTTGGCGGTAGCAGATCAGCGCCAGCGTTTCGAGCATGGCACGCGAGAGCTTCGGCGGGCGCTCTTCCCAGAGCCGCGATACCAGCGCCGAATAATCAGCGCCGACCTGAAAACGCCAGCCACTGGCGACTTCGACCAGATCCATCGCGCTGTCGATATAGCGCGCTTGCAGCGCATCCAGCCCCGTGCGCACATCAGCGCGTTCGAGCGCATGGGTGGTTTCCAGAAGTCGCACGATTTGATCCACTGACAGCGGCGCGTCGGCGGCCATGAGCAGCGCTTCGATACAGCGCAACACGGATTCGGCGAGCACCGGCTCGTTCGCCTGGGCTTCGGGCGCGTCGGCGTGATCGTCGATTTCGGGTGGCGTCGGTTCGTCGTGACTCACGGGGCGTCGTTCTTCGTCGGTGTGCATTCGGTCGGATGGACGGCCAGACGCAACGCGACCGGCGCATAGGGTTCGCTCTGCTCGATCGCAATCAGCGCTTCGCGAGCAAGCTCGAGGATCGCCAGAAACGAAACCACCACGCCGAGACGGCCTTCGCTGGTCTCCACCAACGCCACGAAGGCAAAGGACTGGCCACTGCCCAGGCGTTCGAGAATACGGCTCATGTGTTCGCGCACCGATAGCGGCTCGCGTTCGATCTTGTGTTCGGTGAACAGCTCGGCACGGGTCAGCACATCGTGCAGCGCGTGCAGCAGCGCGCCGAGATCGGTTTCCGGCTGCGGGCGCTCGATATGCAGGCGCTCCGGGCCGTGCTGAACGGGCGTGATATCGCGCCCGCTGCGCGGCAAGGCGTCCAGCTGCTCTGCTGCCTGCTTGAACTGTTCGTATTCCTGCAGGCGGCGTACCAGTTCGGCGCGCGGGTCTTCGCCCTCGTCTTCCTCTTCGGTCGGCTTGGGCAAAAGCATGCGCGATTTGATTTCGGCCAGCATGGCCGCCATGAGCAGGTATTCGCCGGCCAATTCGATCGCCATTTCCTGCATGACCTCGATATAGGTCATGTACTGGTGGGCTATCGTATGTACGGGGATGTCAAGGATATCCAGATTCTGCTTGCGAATCAGATACAGCAGCAGATCGAGCGGTCCTTCGAAGGTTTCGAGAAACACCCGCAGCGCATCCGGCGGGATATACAGATCCTCCGGTAGCGCCTGCATCGGCTCGCCGCCGACACGGATCGCGCCCAGCGACTCGTTTACCGCTGCTGATTCGCGCTCGTGTTCTTCGACGGTCGCGCTCATGGACGCATGCGTTGTTCGCCCGCGCTCATGCCGACGGCAGGAAACCGGTCAGCGCGAAGGCACGTTCCAGCGTGGGTTCGGCGCGTTGGCGCGCCGCGGCGGCACCGCGGGCGAGCAAGGCATCAAGGCCGGCCGTATCTTCACGGTATTCAGCGTAGCGTTGCTGCAGCGGTTCCAGAAACGCCACCACGGCATCGGCGAGATCGCCCTTGAGCGCGCCATAGCCTTGACCGGCATAGCGGTTTTCCAGATCGGCGATGGATTCATCGGTCACCGCCGAATAGATCGAGAGCAGATTCGACACGCCCGGTTTTTCGGCTTCATCAAATCGGATATCACCATCGGAATCGGTAACCGCGCGTTTGATCTTCTTGATCACGCGCTTGGGCTCGTCGAGCAGCTTGATGACGTTGGCCTCGACGTCGTCGGACTTGGACATTTTCGCCGTCGGGTCGCCCAGACTCATGATACGTGCGCCGACTTCCGGGATAATCGGTTCGGGCACGGTAAACAGATCTTCGCCGGTGCGGGCATTGAAGCGCTCGGCCAGATTGCGGGCCAGCTCCAGATGCTGCTTCTGGTCGTTGCCCACGGGCACGGCATCAGTTTGATAAAGCAGGATATCCGCCGCCATCAGCACGGGGTAATCGAACAGCCCGGCGTTGATGTTGTCGACGTTCTTGGCGGACTTGTCCTTGAACTGCGTCATGCGATTGAGCTCGCCCATCGACGTATGACAGTTCAAAAGCCAGGCCAACTGCGCGTGCGCGGGCACGTGCGACTGCACGAACATGGTCGCGCGCTCGGGATCGATACCCGCGGCCAGATACAGGCACAGAAACTCATGACAGCGCTCGCGCAGTGCGGTCGGATCCTGGCGCACGGTGATGGCATGCATATCGACCAGCGCAAACAGGCAGTCGTGGGTGTCCTGCATGGCCACCCAGTGCTTGAGCGCGCCGATATAGTTGCCGAGCGTCAGCTCACCGGATGGCTGGATACCGGACAGAACGATGGGTTTGGCGATCTCGGAACTCACACGCGGCCTCTTGGCAGTTCAGTCGACACTGACTTATCAAAGGCGCGAGTATACGCAAGCACGCGCTCGCTTTGGACCGCCGCCGGATCGGGTGGATGCTCAGGCGTCTACCGGATCCAGGCCGAGGGCTTCGGCGCTGCCCTTGCCGGGGCGCAGAATCTGCGGAACCGCAGTGGTCAGATCCACCACCGTGGTCGGCTCCACGCCTGTCGCGCCGCCGTCGACGATGATATCGAGCTGCTTGTCGAAGGCTTCACGTACGTCGAAGGCTTCCGACAACGGTATTTCGGCGTCGGGAAGCTGCGCGGTCACCGACATGATCGGCTCGTCCATCGCTTCAGCGATCGCGCGCGCGACCGGATGCGCCGGCACACGAATACCGATCGTCTTGCGCTTGGGATGGGCGAGCCAGTTCGGGACCACTTTGGAGGCTGGCAGCACGAAGGTGTAGGCACCGGGCGTCGCCGCCTTGAGCAGGCGAAAGCTCGTGTTTTCGACCTTGGCGTAGGTCGAGATCTCGGACAGATCGCGACACACGAGTGTGAAGAAATGATCGCGCCCGAAGCCGCGCATCTGGCGGATACGATCGATCGCATTCTTGTCGCCCATCGCACAGGCCAGACCATAGGAGGAGTCGGTGGGATAGGCGATCACCCGCCCCGCGCGCAGCGCATCGGCCACTTGGCCTATGCGACGTGGCTGGGGGGTTTCGGCGTGTACGTGAACGATGTCAGCCATGCGGGCATTATATCGGCTACGTCGATGGCGCGGCAGGTTTTTTTCTGGCCCATGGCCGATTGCCGCCGAGATGCGGCACACTGCACGCTATTGGCGTGGCGTGACAACGCATGCGTATTTCAAACCCAGGTCAGGACAACACTCATGGATTATTTCGCGATCGTGTCTTTCGATGTGGCTGACAGCAGTGACGGCCGTAAAAAAGCGGTAGACGAACACCGCGCCCGTCTCGAAGAACTCGACCAGGCGGGGCGCCTGCTCACCGCCGGCCCGATGCCGCGTGTCGATGCTTACGGCAAGGTCAGCGACGGTTTTCAGGGCAGCATCATCATTGCCGCGTTCGACAGCCTCGACGATGCGCGGGCATGGGCCAAGGTCGATCCATACAACGCCGAAGGCGTATATATGGAAAGCACGGTCTATCCCTACAAGAAGGTGTTCTAAGCCGCGCTCAACCCGCGCACAAGACAGGATATTCAAGAATGAGTGATCGTATCCCGCGGATTCGCGCGGCACTCGAACAAGGGCTGGACACGCAAGACATCGCCATTCGCGACGATAGCCATCTTCATGCCGGCCACGCCGGCGCAAAAAGCGGGCTGGGTCATTTTCATGTCACGATCCGGTCACCGCGTTTTACCGGCACTTCGCCGATCGAGCGTCACAAGCTCGTTTACGAAGCGCTGGGCACGCTGATGCACACCGATATTCATGCTGTATCGATTCGCGCGCTTGCCCCGGAGGAATAGCCGGCGCGACTGACGCTAGCGGGCAGGCACGCACCCATAAAACAAAAACGAACGCCAGAGCGTTTCAGGGGAACGAAAACATGAACCGTCGCCCGTACCGGCATACCTCGGTGGCATTTGCTGTTGCTCTGGCCCTCGGGCTACCCGCCTATGCTCAGAACATGGCCGACGCACCCGAAGGTGACGATGGCCTCGATACGCTCGAATCGCTGGCACCGATCGAAGTGCAGAGCCTGCGCCTGACCACCGAGGTGCTGACCTCGCCCGCCGCGGTCGATGTGACCGAGGCGCGCGATATTCAGCAGGGACGCGCCAAGGCGCAACTCGATGCCGCGCTCAACCGCACGCCGGGCGTCTATGCCAACAACGGCAGTAACTTCGCCCAGAACCTGCGCATCTCGATCCGCGGCTTCGGCGCTCGCTCGGCGTTTGGCGTACGCGGCGTCAAGGTACTGGTCGACGGTATTCCCGAAACGCTGGCCGACGGTCAGGCCCAGACCGATACGATCGATCTCGGCGCGGTCGAACGCCTGGAAGTTATTCGCGGGCCGTTTTCAGCGCTTTACGGTAATGCGACTGGCGGCGTGGTGGATATCACCACGACGACACCGGCGAGCGGGCCAGTGGATCGCGGCGAGCTGACCGTGGGCAGCCACGGTTATCGGCGTATCGAAGCCGCAACCGCGCACGAACGCGGCGACTGGGGCTATGCACTGACGGCTTCGCAACTCGATATCGAAGGCTATCGCGCCCATAGCGAGGTCAAGAAACAACAGCTTACCGGCAAGCTCGAACGCCGCGTGGGCACCACCGGCACGCTACGCCTGATTACCCGCGTACTCGATGCGCCGGATACGCTCGATCCGGGCGGCGTGACGCTGGAACAGGCACAATCCGACCGACGCTCGGCCCGCGATGCCAACCTGGCGTTTGATGCGCGCCAGTCCGCCGAGCAGCAAACCATCGGGCTGGTGTATGAAGACCAGCTCGCCCAGAACCAGAGTTATCAGGCCAACCTGTTCTATAGCCACCGCGATTTCATCCAGTTCCTGCCCTTCGAAGACGCCGGCGTGGTGGCTTATGAGCGCGACTTTTTCGGTGGTGGCGTGCAGACCACGCGTTTCGACACGTTATTCGGCCACGAAAACCAGATCGTGGCCGGTATCGATGCCCAGATTCAGCGGGATGCGCGTACCCGCTACGACAACATCGCCGGCGATAAAGGTGCACTCGGCCTGGACGAAGACCAGCAGGCCACCAGCATCGGCGTGTTCGCCCAGAACGTGTTCTCGATCAGTTCCGATCTGGAACTCACCACCGGCCTACGCTACGACTATCTCGATTTCGATATCGACGACGCGTTCGTGACCGCGACCGATCCGAACGACTCCGGCTCACGCACCTACCACGAGGTTTCGGCCAATGCCGGTTTGAGTTATGCCTGGGCCGAACGCCAGCGCGTCTATGCCAACGTCGCGAACGCGTTCGAATCCCCCACGTTCACCGAATTCGCCGATCCGGCCGGCAATGGCGGTTTCAACAGCGAACTCGACCCGCAGAAAGCCGTGCAATACGAAATCGGCGCCAAGGGCGAGATCGGCAACCGCACGCGCTACCAGATCAGCGCGTTCTGGATCGACGTACGCGACGAGCTCGTTGTCTTCAACGACGATGGCCGACGCGATTTCTATCAGAACTCCGGCAAATCGCGCCGCCAGGGTCTGGAAGCAAAACTGGAATACGCCGTGAACGACGAGCTATCGGCGATGGCCGCCTATACGCTCGCCGACTACGAATATCGTGAATTCGTCGACGACGGCGGCGTCGACTACGCGGGCAATGCCATCCCCGGCCTGCCCGAGGAACGCCTGTTCGCGGAAGTCGCATGGCGCGATTCCGATGTCGGTTATGCCACGCTCGACATGCGCTACGCCGGCTCGTTCTATGCCGACAACGCCAATACCGCCAAGATCGACAACGCCTGGATATTCAACGGCCGGGTGGGCAAGACCATCGATGCCGGCGACGATAACCTCACCGTCTATTTCGGCATCGACAACATGTTCGACGAGGTCTATTTCGACAATATCCGGATCAACGCATTTGGCGGGCGCTATTACGAGCCTGCACCGGATCGCACGTTCTATACCGGCCTGGCCTACGAGCTTTAATCGCGGTACAGGCCCGGGTTAACCGGGCAACGCCACACCGACACTCAGCAAACTGTCGAATACGACCAATCAGCTGTCGGTAAGAAACCGGTCGAGCGTCGCCGCATCCAGCTTGTCGAGTTTCACGATCTCGGCGCTGGGCTGTGCGGCCGCGCCTTCGGCCTTGCGACGCAGAATCACCAGCGGCTGGTAGGCATCGAACTCGGCAATGCGAAAAGCCACGCTCGGGTCACGGCCGACCTCGCCCGGGCTATGGATCCCGCAGCGCACGACCGACCATTCCGTATGCGATTGTTCGAAGTATTCCCAGCCGTCGGCCTCGGCCGCTTCTCGAAACGCCGGTTCGACCAGAGACTTCACCGTCTCGCGGGCCTGCTTCTCGATCGTGGCACGCCGTTCGGCCAGGCGCTCGTTCGCGCCGAGTTTGGACTGTACTTCATCGGTGGTGACTTCAAGCCAGCTAAGCGCCACGAGATTCTACCTGTGTGAACGAATAAACAAACGGCGGCTAAGCGTAAGCGCTGCCGTGGTCGCGTACAAGCGTGCGACGATGAGCGCTAGCCGGCCTTGGGCTGGCGTGCGCGCTGCGACGACGGCGTATCCGGTTTTTCATAACCACAGCTTGCGCGCGCCTGATCGGCAGCGTCCACCAGCAGATCGAGCATGGGCTGGCGCTGTTCGGCATCGACCCCTTCGGCCAGAGCCTGACGCGCGGCGGCCGCTGCGCGTTCGACTTCGGCCAGATCACGCGCACAGCGGCTGTCGCTGGGGGATACGAACAAGGTGCTGCAGCCGGAAAGTGCCACAGCGCCCACGGTGATAAGGGCAACACGTTTGAAAACAGGCAGCGGCATGGCGGGTTCCTTGTGCGGCGCGGCGGCCGATGGCCATCGTGGAATGATCGATACGAATATTAAGCCGGCACCGGCGCGCGGCAAACCACGGGTTTGCTCAATTCCCGGTGTCAGCGAGCAGCGCCAGAAACGCGACCTCGTCGAGCAAGGTAACGCCCAGTTTTTCGGCCTTGTCGCGCTTGCTGCCTGGGCTGTCGCCGGCCACCACATAATCCGTTTTCTTGGATACGCTCGAGGTGACGCGCCCACCGCGCGCTTCGATACGCGCTTTGGCTTCATCGCGCGTCAGGCTATCCATACTGCCGGTAAGCACGAACGTCTGACCGGCCAGCGGCTGCGGCGTATCGTCGGTGTCGACCGTTTCCCAGGTCACGCCCGCTTCAATGAGCGCATCGATCACGTCGAGATTGCGCTGCTCGCTGAAGAAGTCCGCAATGCAGTGCGCGACCCGCGCGCCCACACCGGGCACCGCCTGCAACCCTTCTGCGCTGAGCATACGATCGCGTGCCGCGCGATTGTCCGGATGCGCCTGATCGGCCTGGTCTAAGCGCACCAGATAGGCGCCGGCCTCGGCGCGCAGATTGTCGAGCGTGCCGAAATGGCGGGCCAGGTCGCGGGCCATCGTTTCGCCGACTTCGCGAATGCCCAGCGCAAAGATGAAACGCTCAAGCGTCGTCTGCTTGCTCGACTCGATCGAACTCAACAGGTTGGCGACCGATTTCTCGCCATAGCCCTCACGCGCCACCAGCGCATCGCGATGTTCGTGCAAGGCAAAGATATCGGCCGGCGATGCGAGCAGGCCTTCATCCACGAAGGCTTCAATCTGGCGATCGCCCAACCCCTCGATATCCAGCGCACGGCGCGACGAAAAATGCTTGAGTGCCTCGCGCCGCTGTGCGGCACAGACCAGGCCACCGGTACACCGGGCCACGGCCTCGCCTTCGATGCGCTCGACCGCCGAGCCACAGACCGGGCATTCCCCGGGCAGCTCGATCTCGCGGGCATTCTCACCGCGACGGGCGACTTCTTTTATCTCGGGAATGACATCGCCGGCCCGACGCACGACGACCATATCGCCGATACGTATATCCTTGCGCTCGACCTCGTCCATGTTGTGCAACGACGCGTTGGAAACGGTTACGCCGCCGACAAACACCGGCTCCAGTTTGGCGACCGGCGTAAGCGCGCCGGTGCGCCCGACCTGGAATTCCACCGCGTTCAGACGCGTGGTCGTCTCTTCGGCCGGAAACTTGCGTGCAATCGCCCAGCGCGGCGCGCGTGCGACGAACCCGAGTTCGTCACGCACGGCGGCATTGTCGACCTTGAATACACAGCCATCGATTTCGATATCCAGATTCGCGCGGCGTTCAGCCATGGCCTCGTAGTAAGCCTTGCAGCCTTCCAACCCCTGTACGCGATCGACATATTGGCTGATCTGAAAGCCCCAGGCCTGCAGCTGTTGCAACTGTTCGTACAGACTCGAGGCCAAGGTCATGCCATCGACACGGCCGATGCCGTAGCCCATAAAGGCGAGCGGCCGGCGCGCGGTGATCTTCGAATCGAGCTGACGAAGGCTGCCGGACGCGGCGTTGCGCGGGTTCACGAACGGTTTATGGCCTTCGCCCTCCAGGCGCGCATTGAGCGCCTCGAAACGCGAACGCGCGAGCACCACTTCGCCGCGGATTTCGATGAAATCCGGCACGTTTTGGCCCGCCAGACGCAACGGCAGATTACGAATCGTGCGTGCGTTGGGCGTAATGTCTTCGCCGGTCACTCCGTCGCCGCGGGTCGTGGCGCGCACCAGTACGCCGTTCTCATAGCGCAGGTTGAGCGCGGTGCCGTCGAACTTGGGCTCGGCGCAATACGCGAGTTCGCCGCCATCGACCGCCTCGCGCGCCCGGCGGTCGAATTCCGCGAGTTCGTTGTCGTCGAAACAGTTGCCCAGCGAGAGCATGGGCGTGGCGTGATCGACGGACTCGAACTTGTCCGAGGGGGGCGCGCCCACACGCTGCGTCGGCGAATCGGGCGTGATCAGTTCCGGGTGCTCAGCCTCGATCTCCTGCAGTTCACGAAACAGCCGGTCGTACTCAGCGTCCGATATGGTCGGCTCGTCGTGAACATAGTAGGCCCGGCTGTGCTCGCGCAGTTGTTCGGCAAGCTGCTCGGCACGTTGTGTTGTCGTGCTGTTCGCTGCCACTACCGGCGCTTGGCGATCTTGGCCCGTCGGTCGATATCGGCGACCTGGTCTAGCATGTATTGCGCGGTCTGAGCCTTGAGCAACGCACGCTTGTCGTCGAGCACTTCGCCGCCGAGCGCCTGAGCCAGGCCGTTGGCGGTTTCCATCATGTCGCGCAGCGCGACCGCGCCCTCGATCGGCCCGGGTACGACGGTAAACAGCACTAGACCGGGCGTATGCAGGTGATCCTGATCAACCGGGTCGAGCGTGCCCGGTTTGAGCATATTGGCCACCGCGAACACGGATTCCGGCACGCCGTGGGTTTCGGTCACCCGATGAAACTGATCGTTGAGGCCGAACTTGAGGTCCTGCGACTGCATCGCGGCATGGACGTCCGGCCCGTCGAACATCTGTCCCGCGGGCGCGGCGACGTGCAAAAGAAACACTTCCTGTTCGCCACCGGGCGGTGCGCTCTGAGCGCGCATGTTCTCGACTCGCTCGCTACCGCTGGACTGCGCCGCTGCGCTCTCGGCCTTGCGCTGTGCCGCAGCCTGTTCTTCCGGCAATGGCTTGGGCTCGGCGCCACGCTTTTTGTACGCAGTCCAGGACGCTTCAACGCCGTCTTCGCCGATGGTGTCGTAGTCGCCGTCGTCGAGCGGCGCGTCGGCCTTGCCCGCGGCGCGCCGGCTGGCCGGTGTGTTCTTCGACAGCGTGCGCACCCCGACGATATAAGAGTCGCCGCCGAGCGCTTCCCCGCGGTCGACCGCTTCATCGCTGTCGTCGCCGACTGTGGGCGCATCGTCCATACCCTGCCAGGGGTCATTGCCCGCCTGACGGCGCATGTACCAATAGGCACCGCCAACCACGGCGATCAGGAGAACGAGTAGAAGCCATTGCACGATAGACATAGGCGCTTGTATTGATGAGTTGCGTGGCGCCGGCTCAGCCGGCCATGTCGAGGGCCTGATCGATATCGACGCTGACCAGCCGGGAAACACCCGGCTCGGCCATGGTCACGCCGTGCAATTGCTCGGCGAGCGACATCGTCAGCTTATTGTGCGTAATCACGATGAACTGAACCTGTGCCGACATACGCCGCACGAGTTCGCAAAAACGCGACACGTTGGCATCGTCGAGCGGCGCATCGATCTCGTCCAGCATACAAAACGGTGCCGGGTTGAGTTCGAATAGGGCGAATAATAGCGCAACCGCGGTCAACGCTTTCTCCCCGCCCGACAACATCTGGATCGAGGCGTTGCGTTTGCCGGGTGGGCGCGCCATGACGCGAATGCCGGTCACCAGCCAATCGTCCTCGGTGAGTTCGAGTGCAGCCTCGCCGCCACCGAACAATTCCGGGAACATGCCGGCAAAGCGTTCATTGACCTGTTCGTAGGTTGCCTTGAAGCGCGCGCGGGTTTCACGATCGATGCGCGCGATCGCCGTCTCCAGCGTTTCCAGCGCTTCGCTCAGATCGGCATGCTGCTCGCCCAGGTAGCGCTCGCGCTCGGCCTCGGCGTCGTATTCCTCGATCGCGGCGAGATTGATCGCGCCCAGCCGCTGGATCTTGCGCTCGATCGTTTCAATCGCCGCAGTACGGGTTTCAATCGTCGCCCCGTCTTCGAGGTTCGCCACGAGCGCGGCCGGTGTTTCGCCCAGCTCTTCGATCTGTTCGGCGATGCCGGCACGCCGTACGCGGGTGGTTTCGACATCGATCTTGGCCTGTTGCAGACCTTCGCGCGCCGTCTCGACGCCCTGCTCGGCCTGCATCTGCCGCTGTGAAGCCTCGTCGAGGGCTTTTTCGCTGGCCTTGAGCGACTCGCGCGCGGCGCGCAGCTCGCGCTCGGCGCGATGTTGCGCTTCGAGCGCCTGTTCGTGCTCACTTTCATCCGGCGCCGGTGTGGCCTCTTTGTCGCTCGCTGCCGAGTCGTCGTCGAAACCGGCCAGACGGGTTTCGACATCCGAACGGGCATCGCGCGTATCCGCCAGACGCTGGGCGATCGACTCGGCGCGACTGCGGTTTTGTTCGCTGCGCGTTTCGATCTCGCGCAACGCACGCTCGGCCTGCGCATAGGCTTTACGCGCGGCATCCCGCGCGGCCCGGCTTTCGGCCAGCTGTGCCTGGGCCTCGCGCCGAGCCGCGCTGAACGCTTCGGCTTTGTCTTCAAGCGCGGTGACCTGGGCGCTCAGACGCTCGAATTCGCCTGCCGCTTCTGTGATCTGGTTTTCGAGATCGGCGAGTTCGTTATCGAGTTCCTTACGACGGCGCGCCAGCTGTTCTGCGCGGATTTCGCGCCCCTGTTGTTCGGCGCGGGCGGCTTCGAGTTCACGCCGTGCCTGGGCGATGCGCTGTTCGAGCGCGCGCCTTTGTTCACGGCGTTCGTCGCGCTGTTCGCGCTGGCCATCAAGCGTCTCCTGCAGGCTGTCCAGCTCGGCCTGTTCGGCGTCGATCTGGACGGCCAGAGTTTCGATACGCTGTTCGCGCTCGAGCACGCCTTGCTCGGCCGAACCCGCAGCCGGGGTGACAAGGCTGTGCGGACCGATACAACAGCCATCGAGCGTAACGAAACGCTGATCTTCGGTGAGTTCATGGCGGTACTCGAGCGCAGCCGCCAGATCGTCGACAACGAACACGCGCGCAGCCAAAGCCGCGATCACCGCCGGCGCTTCGATGCCTTCGGCCAGGCTCGGCGTATCGGCGGGCCCGCGCGCTGCGCCGACCGGATCCGCCGGCCCGGATTCAACCAGCGTGAGCGACTCACTCGGCCAATCGCCCGCCAGCGCCGGTAAACGCTCGACCACGAAACCGCGCAGCCAGGGACCCAGCACCGCCTCCGCCGCGGTTTGCCAGGGTCCACGCACTTTCACGCGCCGCGCGACACCGGCGGCTTCGGTTTGGGCATTATCGGCCAGCCACTGGGCCAGCGTGGCATCGTCTTCGCGCAGTACGGACTGCTGGAGCTGGCGCTCCGAAGCGAGGCGCGCACGCGTTTCACCCAGCTGGGTACGGCGTGCTTCTACATCGGCCTCGGCGTCGTTGATCGCGGCACGCAATGCGTCGTCGGATTCGGCCTGGTTTGCAGCCGTTTTTTCGTCTTCGGCGAGCTGACCGGCCCGGCTTTCAATATCGCGGGCGCCGGCCGCCAGATCACCGGTATCTTCATCATCGAGCTTGTCGCGTTCGCCGCGGCGCTTGTCGCGCCGGGCGCCGAGCTGCTGGACACGTTCTTCCGCATAGCGTGCGCGCCGACGTTCGGCGTCAAGCTGCTGAACCGGGTTCTGCTCAGCGCTGTTATGTGCGTCCCAAGCGGACTCCGCCTCGCGAGCGGCCTTTTCGGCGCCATCGAGCGCCTCGCGCGCCTGCGTCAGTGCGCGCTGCGCCTCGTCGTGTTCGGTTGCGATCGCTTCGGCCGCCGATACAGTGTCGTGCTCGGCGTGTTCGTCTTCAGCAATGCGTTTCGCCAAGGCGTCACGGCGTTCGACCAGTTCGTCGCGCTCGCGCTCGCGCAACTCGCGCATTTCCTTGGCATGCGCCAACGCCTGGGCGATACGCGATGCCTGCGCCTGGGCGTCGTAGAACGCGGCTTGTTGTGTCTGCACCGCGCCCATGGCCTTCTGCTGGCTTTCGGCTTCGGCTGCGCGCGCCTGCTGCGCGCTGCGCTGGGTGGAGATCGCTTCGCGCAATTCATGTTCGCTTGCGCGCAAACGCCCTTCGGCGACTTCCACCTTTTCGTTTTCAGCGGCCCAGCGCAAGGCGAGTAATTCGGCCCGCAGGCGCCGTTCTTCGGCCTTGAACTGTTTGTATTTTTCGGCGTTGGCAGCCTGACGCTTGAGTACGCCCAGACGTTGAGTGACTTCGCCGATCAGATCGTTGAGGCGGTCGAGATTCTCACGCGTGTGGCGCATCCGGTTTTCGGTCTCGCGCCGGCGTTCCTTGTACTTGGAAATACCGGCCGCTTCTTCGAGCACCTGACGCATGTCTTCGGGCTTGGCTTCGATCAGTCGATTGACCGCACCCTGCTCGATCACCGCGTAATTGCTGCGCCCGCCTAGACCGGTACCCAAAAACAGATCGATCACATCACGTCGGCGCGATTTCGTACCGTTGATGTAGTAGCGCGAGCCGCCATCACGTGAAAGTTCGCGCTTGACCGATATTTCGCTGAAAGCGCCGTACTGCCCGGTGAGCGTGGCATCGCTGTTGTCGAACTTGAGTTCGACCGACGCGCGGCCAACCGGCTTGCGTGCCTTGGAGCCGTTGAAAATGACGTCTTCCAGCGCCTCGCCACGCAGCTGGCGCGCGCTCGATTCGCCCGTGACCCAGCGTACCGCGTCGATTACGTTGGATTTACCACAGCCGTTGGGCCCGACCACACCGGTGAGGTTGGAGTTCAGCGCGAGCGTTGCTGGGTCGACGAACGACTTGAAACCGGCCAGCCGGATCGAGGTCAGACGCATGAGCGGCGCACCTGACTCGCGCGCTGGCCGCGTCGACGTACGATTTCGTCGCGTTGTGGAATACGGCGGCGCAAATCGGCCTCCGGCTGATGGGCGAACGCAAAGCCCGCTAGTGTAACCTAGCGGGCTAAATTGCGACTAAAAGCGTGTAGTTCACGGAGAGCCGATGTCGACCCAACCGAGCCGCGATCTCGAAACGTTTCCCAACCCGACGCCGGAGCGCGATTACACGATCCGTATGCGTATTCCGGAATTCACCTGCCTGTGCCCGAAGACCGGCCAGCCCGACTTTGCCACGCTGTATCTCGAATATGTGCCGGAGGCGAGCTGTGTCGAGCTGAAATCGCTCAAGCTGTATGTCTGGTCGTTCCGCGATGAAGGCGCCTTTCATGAAGCGGTCACGAATCGGATTCTCGCGGATCTGGTCGCGGCGACCCAGCCGCGCTTCATGCGCCTGCGCGCCGAATTCTGGATGCGCGGCGGTATCGATACCACCGTGATCGTCGATCATCGCGCCGATAACTGGCATCCCGGCACGCCGGTCCATCTGCCGTAAGTCGACGCCCATGCCCGGCCGTGCAGCGACCGGGCATGGGCCTTTTGCCTAGCGCATGAGAATCAGGCTGTTGCCCTGAACGCGCACACGCGTGCCGGGGCTGATGCTGTCGGCCGTATCGACATTCACGCTGCGCGAGCCGCCCGCGTCCATTGCCACGGCCACCTGATAAATCGTTTTGCGCTTGACGCGCTTTTCGACCTCGCGGCCCGCGAACACGCCGCCGACCGTGCCGGCGATCTGGGCAATTGTCTTGCCCGAACCGCTACCGATCTGGCTGCCGACCACGGCACCTGCCACACCGCCGGCAACACTGCCGATCAAGCTCGGATCACCGTTGGTGGTGACAGGCGTAATCGAACTGACGGTGCCGCAATCGCTGCAGACCGGCTGCTCGTTGGTTTTAGCCTCTTCACGGGCATCGGCGCGGGCTTGCTGGGTGGCCGTGTCCGACTTCTTCGCGGCTTGCATCTGCTGCTGCGCGGCTTCGCGTTGTTCGGACTTGGCTTCGGCGACCTGCTTTTCGGCCGCTGCCTTTTCTTCGCGCGCTTCGGCTTGTGCCTGCGCCTTCTGGGCAGCCTCAACCTTGGCCTGTGCGGCTTCGAGTTCGGCGTTGGCTTCCTGCAGTTGTGCCTGGGCCTGCTCGCCGTTGTCTTGGGAGCAAGCGCTCAAAGCCAACGCGACACAGCACAGTAGCGCGGCAAACCATTGCAAGCGCGGGTTGTTCATGGGCATTCCCCTGGGTTGTTCTACACTCACGATCGAAAGCGGCGCGGCACTTCGTTTGAATACGCCGGCCAGATCAATACGCCGAATTCTATTCAAACTACCCGAACGCACGATGAATCCGATCACCGAATTCAGCGCCGGCCCGGCCTACCTGCTACGGGGCTTTCGCATGCTGCGTGAGCCATCGCTACGCCGCTACGTGGTGATTCCGATCCTGATCAATATCGTTTTGATCACCGCACTCGTATCGCTGCTCGGCTGGCAGCTCGACAGCTGGCTCGATGCATGGCTGTCCGGCCTGCCGAACTGGCTGGCCTGGCTGGAAACGCTGCTCTGGTGGGTCGGTGTGCTATTGGCAAGTCTGGCGTTCTGTTACGTCTTTACTCTTTTGGCCAACCTCATCGCCAGCCCCTTCAACGGCCTGCTATCGGCGCAGGTCGAGCGCCTTGTGACTGGAGCCGCGCCGGAGTCGGGCATGAGCCTGGCGCGAGAAATGGCCGACGGACTGTTCGGGGAATTACGTCGATTGCGCTATTACTTCGCACGAGCACTCATGCTGGCCATCGTCAGCCTGGCGCTGTTCTTCATTCCGGGCGCCAATCTGGCCATCGCGCCGCTATGGTTCGTGTTCGGTGCGTTCATGCTCTCGTTCGAGTATCTCGATCAGCCGATGGCCAACCGCGGACTGCGCTTTGACGACAAGATACTGCGCATGCGTGAACGACGCTGGCGCCATCTGGGCTTTGGCAGCCTGGTGACATTCATGACGGCGCTGCCGCTGGCCAATCTCGTCGTCATGCCGGCAGCGGTGGTCGGTGCGACGCTGCTCTATCTCGAATGTCACCCGAGCGACACGGCGCCCGTCAAACCTCGGCCCTAATCCGCCGAAGCAGGCGCGGCTTCGTTGTTGATACGGCGCAACACGTCCAGATTGACGTAGTCGAAATCGAACCCTGGCGACTTGAGAATGGTCACCGGCAGATCCGGCTCGCCCAGCGAATCCAGCACCGCACTGGCGCTATCGAACACCTGATCGCGCGTATCGGCGTTGACGGTGACCAGCGCCGGCACCTGCGCCCCGTGCGCGGCCCGCACACCCGCATTCGAATCTTCGATAGCGATACATTCGCCCGGGTCGCAGCCAAGCCGTTCACAGGCCATGCGATACACGTCCGGCGCCGGCTTTTTGTTGTCCACCTCATCACCGCAGACGGTCAATTCGATATACGACAACAGTTCGTCTCCGAGCGCATAGGCCAGAAACGGCTCGAGGGTGGCCCGGGTCGCATTGGTGACGATCGCGATACGCAAGCCGGACTCGCCGGCTTCGCGAATCAGCCGGGCCACGCCTGCGCGAAGCGGCACCCGGCCCTTGCGCAGGCGATCACGGAAGTATCGGGACTTGCTCTGATGCAGCTCGGCAACCCAGCTATCGCGATCTTCACGCACGCGTTCGTCGTTGGGTCCGAGCTCGGGCTCGTAGCTGTCGAGATAGTGATTGATGCGCTCTCGCCCGCCCGAGATCAAAAGCAGCTTGCGGTAGAGCTTTTTGGTCCAGCGCCAATCCAGACCATATTCCTTGAACGCCCGGTTGTAGGCCGGCAGGTGGCCCTCGGGTTCCGTATCGGCCAGAGTGCCGTCGACATCAAAAAGCAGCGCGCCAAGCGTCATGGACAAAAAGCCGGAGACGGCGGGAGTTTGCGGGAGCCGCAAGTTTGCCAGAACCATGCCAGAATCGCACGCACGTTAAGAAAACCGTTGCACGAACGTACTTGACCATGCTAAACGTACGCGCTGTTATCTGACCCGAGGGCCGCATGGCTGCAACTCAAAAACAATCGAAACTCGAGGCGCCTCAGCAATTTACGCCTTACACCCCGAAAGAGGGTGAAGAGTATATGAATGAGGCGCAGCGCGATCACTTCCGCCATATCCTGATGAACTGGAAACGGGAGCTCATGGAAGAAGTCGATCGCACCATGCATCACATGAAGGACGAGGCGGCGAACTTCCCGGACCCGACCGATCGTGCGAGCCAGGAATCGGAGTTCAGCCTCGAACTGCGCACCCGTGATCGTGAGCGAAAACTTATTCGCAAGATCGATCAAGGCATAGCACGAGTTGACCGCGACGAATACGGGTTCTGCGATACCTGCGGTACGGAAATCGGTATTCGGCGCCTGGAAGCGCGTCCCACAGCGACGCTGTGCGTGGACTGCAAGAGCCTGGACGAAATTCGCGAGCGCCAGCTCGGTCGCTGAACGCGCACACTTCACCGGCCCAAAACGCCCGCCTCGCGCGGGCGTTTTTATTGCCGCCGACTCAACGCCCTACGTTTGCGCCGGCCGATCTGGCACAATCGTATTGCCGCGATGCAGCAAGCTGCGCGCCGCGCTATTTCTTTGTATGACGGGGCCACGGGATGAGTGAGAACACGCGCATCATCAAGAAGTATCCGAACCGGCGACTCTACGATACCGAGGTCAGCCGCTACATCACGCTGGAAAATATCCGCCAGCTGGTGATTCGGGGCGAGCATTTCACGGTGATCGACAAGCGCAGTGGCGACGACATCACGCGCAGCATTCTTCTGCAGGTCATCAGTGAACAGGAAGAAGGCGGCGACCCGATCTTTCGCACGGAGGTGTTGCGTAACATCATCCGTTTCTACGGCGACTCCATGCAGAGCACGGTGAGTTCCTATCTCGAACTGTCGTTGGAGTTCTTCAGCGAACAGCAGCAGCAGTTCAAGGATCGTATGCGCCGACTGCTGGATGTGAACAACCCGCTGACCGCCCTGCGAGAGTTGTCCCAGTATCAGGTTCCGATCTGGCGCACCGTACGGCGCGAATTCCTGGCCAACCTCAAGCGCAAAGAAAAAGATGATGCGAGCGCGCAAGTTATCGAATCCGATGCCGATAACAGTGATCAAGACAAGCAATCGGGCCAATAGAAACGCAACCCGATTTTTTGCAGAAAGGATACTTGACTAAAGTCGTAGGCCGGGTATACTGCAACGCAACATCAGCGGAAACGCTGATACCGAATCTCCTCCGAAAGGCCTAACGGCCTTTCTCGCACCTTGCCCCCTTACCCTAGGGGGCTTTTTTATGGGCGCTATATAAATTCAGGTTCGGCAGTTCCGCTGCAAGTCACTCTTCGCACTCAGCTTTAGTCCCGTTCGAAATTCAACGTGTCCATAATCAGCTGCTTGTTCGCAGCCGAGGGGATCCAGGCAGATCACACGGCTTCTTACGCTTGTTCCCCCTCAACTCGGTCCGCACGGCCTGACGTTAGGCGGCCTGGCACGCAGGTTCGCTGCTAACCGCCTGTTGCTGTCTCTCGAGTAATAGCTCAAGCCGGTACCGCGCCCAAAAAAAAGGCGCCCCGCAGGGCGCCCTTTCACAAGCGGCTGTCGTGGTCGACAGCGAATCAGCCCTCTTCGCTGGGCTCTTCCGACGCTTTCTCGGCCAGTTCCTTCATCGACAGGCGCACACGGCCCTGACGGTCGACTTCCAGAACCTTGACCTTGACGGTCTGGCCTTCGGAGAGCTCGTCGCTGACCTTCTCGACACGATGATCGGCAATCTGCGAAATATGCACGAGGCCGTCACGACCCGGCACCAGATTCACGAACGCACCAAAGTCGACGATACGTACGACCTTGCCTTCATAGACCTGGCCGGCTTCGATATCGCGGGTAATGTCTTCGATACGCTTGATCGCCATGTCGGCCGCCGATTTATCGACGGCGGCGACGTGGATCGTGCCGTCATCCTCGATATCGATCGAAGCACCGGTTTCCTCGGTGATCGAGCGGATCGTGGCACCGCCCTTGCCGATGACGTCGCGGATCTTGTCGGAATCGATCTTGATCGTGAAGATGCGCGGCGCCCACTCGGAGACTTCCTGGCGCGGCTTGTCGATCGCCTGGCCCATGACCTCGAGGATATGCAGCCGACCTTCCTTGGCCTGCTCCAGCGCGGCTTCCATGATCTCGCGGGTGATACCGGCGATCTTGATATCCATCTGCAAGGCAGTGATGCCGTCGTTGGAACCGGCCACCTTGAAGTCCATGTCGCCGAGATGATCTTCGTCACCGAGAATATCGGTCAGAACGGCGAATTTGTCGCCTTCCTTGATCAGGCCCATGGCGACACCGGCAACCGGTGCCTTGACCGGCACACCGGCGTCCATCAGCGCAAGGCTGGTGCCGCACACCGATGCCATGGACGAGGAGCCGTTGGATTCAGTGACTTCCGACACGACGCGCATGACGTAGGGGAATTCCTTTTCCAGATCCGGCAACACGCCCATGATCGCGCGCTTGGCCAGCTTGCCGTGGCCGATTTCACGACGCTTGGGGCTGCCCATGAAACCGGTTTCGCCCACGCTGTAGGGCGGGAAGTTGTAGTGCAGCATGAACGGATCGTCGTACTTGCCTTCGACGGCGTCGATCATCTGCGCATCGCGGCCGGTGCCGAGCGTGGTGACAACCAGCGCCTGCGTTTCGCCACGCGTGAACAGCGCCGAGCCGTGGGTACGCGGCAGCACCCCCGTCTTGATATCCAGCGCACGCACAGTGCGCGTGTCGCGCCCGTCGATACGCGGCTGACCTTCGAGAATGCGCGAACGCACGGTGGTCTTCTCGAGGGCACCCAGCGCGCCCTTCACGTCGTCGCGACTCCAGCCCTCTTCGCCTTCGGCGGCCGCCAACTCGGCCACCACGGCTTCCTTGATCTCGCCCAGGCGCGCGCCGCGCTCCTGCTTGTCGGCGATCTGATAGGCCTCAACGACGTCGTTCTTGGCCACGCGCTCGACGGCTTCGGCCAGGGACTCGTCCTTGGCCGGTGCCTGCCAGTCCCATTTCGGCTTGCCGACTTCGGCGACCATGGCTTCGATCGCCTGGATGGCGGCCTGGATCTGTTCATGGCCGAACAGGACCGCGCCGAGCATGATTTCCTCGGACAGCTCCTTGGCTTCCGATTCCACCATCAGTACCGCGTCCGACGTGCCGGCCACGACCAGGTTCAGATCGCTGGTCTTGAGCTGGGTCGCGCTAGGGTTGAGCACGTATTCGCCGTTGGCATAGCCCACGCGCGCGCCGCCGATCGGGCCGGCGAAGGGCAGTCCGGCAACACTCAGCGCGGCCGAGGCGCCGATCATGGCCGGAATATCGGCATCAATTTCGGGGTCGACCGACATCACGGTGGCCACGATCTGGACTTCGTTATAGAAGCCTTTCGGGAACAGCGGGCGGATCGGACGGTCGATCAGGCGACAGGTCAGCGTCTCCTTTTCGCCGGGACGACCTTCACGTTTGAAGAAGCCGCCCGGGATCTTGCCGCCGGCGTAGGTGCGTTCCTGATAGTTGACGGTCAGCGGGAAGAAGGCGGCGTTCGGCGCGGCTTCTTTCTTGCCGACTGCGGTGACGAGCACCACGGTGTCGCCCATGCTCACCTTGACGGCGCCATCGGCCTGACGTGCGATCTCACCCGTTTCGAGGGTGACCGCATGTTCGCCGAACTGGAAAGTCTGTTTACTGGTTACGGTGACGTTGCTCACTAGAATTATCCTGTGTCTTTCAAACAAAAAAGCGCCCTGCTCGGCTTTCACCGAGGGGCGCTTTCGTTGGCTGGGGCTGATGATCGCGCTTAGCGACGCAGACCCAGCTCGCTAATCAAGGCTTTGTAACGCGAAGCGTCGCGACGCTTGATGTAATCAAGCAGTTTGCGGCGCTGGTTAACCATCTTGAGCAGGCCCCGACGCGAATGATGATCGGCCTTATGGGCGTTGAAGTGATCGCCAAGCTGGCTGATACGGGTCGTCAGCAGCGCAACCTGCACTTCCGGGGAACCGGTATCGCCGGTACCACGGCTATACTTGTTGATGACTTCGGCTTTTTCTTCGGTCGACAGGGCCATAATTACTCCAAATCACAATACAAACACCGCAGCCCCGCCCAGCTGGAAAGCCCGGCCTTTTCCAAACAGCAAAACCGGGGCGAGCCGTTCGCTCTCATCCCCACTCAACGGTTTGGAAAAAGCCCGTGCAATCCATTCACCGGGCAGCAGCCGCCTGTGCCGCGAGGCACATATTCTAGCGGCTTGTCGCCGCACTGTACAACACAGTTTCGACGAATGAAGCACGGCTCACGCCGGCGTATCCGCAAGATGTCGTGCCATTACCGTTGCGGACGCGCAAACAGCCGCTTCGGGGCCAGCATCCCGCTCTCATCGATATACCCAAGGCCAAGCATTTGGCCGGCCTCGTCTTCGATACAGAGGGTTTCGGAATTCGCCGTATCGCTCGGACAATCGACTGCGCGGCCGTGGTTCATGGCGGCCGCACGCGTTTGATCAAGCACGACTTTCGGCCAGTCCGCAACCGCCACTGAAAGCGGCAGCAGCCATTCGTCCAACGCTCCGCTATCGGCCGCGCGGGCCTCGATATCGGCAAGCGGCGTCATACCCAGCTCGGCGCCCAGCCGGCCGATGGCCGTGCGATGGAGTGTGCCGACATGGGCGACGCTGCCCCAGGCCGCGGCGATGTCCTCGACCAGCGTTCGTATATAGGTTCCGCTCGATACGCGCGTTTCGAGCGTAAAGGTCTCGGCGTCACAAGCCATGAGCCGAATCTCGTACACGGTGATATCTCGGGGCTCGCGTTCGACGGTTTCACCGGCGCGCGCATGCTCGTAGAGGCGCTTGCCATCCTTCTTGAGCGCCGAATACATCGGCGGGATCTGCTGCTGAGGGCCGAGAAACCCGCTCAGTATCGCTTCCAGCGCGCCCCGGTCGGGCATGGGCACGTCGCTGCGTGCCACCACATCGCCCTCGCGGTCGCCCGTGGCGGTCTGCGTGCCATGTAGCGCCGTAACCCGATAGGTCTTGTCCGCCGCCAGCAGATAGGAGGAAACCTTGGTGGCCTCCCCCAGACAAACAGGCAGAAGCCCACTCGCCAACGGGTCGAGACTACCCGTATGCCCGGCTTTGCGGGCATCGAAGGCGCGTCGCACGCGTTGCAGCGCAGTATTCGATGAACACCCGACGGGCTTGTCGAGCAGTACGACCCCGTCGATATCCTGACCGCGCTTACGACGGCCCATGTGCCTCGCTATCGTCGGCCGCGTTATCGTCGTCGGCCAACGGATCACCGTGACGGCGATCTTCTGCAACGGCCGAATTGATCACCTCGCGCATACGCTGGGCATCGCGTTCGGTGGTGTCTTCGATAAAGCGCAGTTCGGGCATCACACGCAGACGCAGCCGTTTGCCGAGCGCACGCTTGAGAAAGCCGCGCGCGGCATTGAGCCCTTCGATGGCCTTGTTCGACTCTTCCGGCGGTGCCGTTACATCGAAACTGCCGACATAAACCTTGGCATAGGCCAGGTCAGCCGACACTTCCACCGAGGTAATCGCCACCAGCCGAACCCGTGGATCCTTGACCTCAGTGGTGATCAGAATCCCGAGTTCGCGCTTGAGCTCCTCGGCGACCCGATGCTTACGAGAAAACTCGCGTGCCATATCCGCTGTATCCGTATCCGAGCCGGCTTAAGCCGGCTCGGCCGTCTGCACGGCGCGCTGGACTTCCGTACGCTCGTAGACTTCGATCTGGTCGCCCGGTTTGATGTCGTTGTAGTTCTTGACACCAATACCGCACTCGGTGCCGGCCGGCACGCGGTTGACGTCGTCCTTGTGACGACGCAGCGACTCCAGCTCGCCTTCATAGACCACGACGTTGTCACGCAGCACGCGAATCGGCTGGCCGCGCACGACGTTGCCGTCGGCCACCAGACAACCGGCAATCGCGCCGAGCTTGGACGACCGGAACACATCGCGCACTTCGGCCAAACCAATGATCTCTTCGCGTACTTCCGTACCCAGCAGGCCGCTGACCGCGTCGGTCACGTCCTGGATCGCTTCGTAGATGACGCTGTAATAACGCACGTCCACACCCGATTCCTGGATAACCTTGCGCGCTTTGGCGTCGGCACGGACGTTGAAGCCGATGATAATCGCCTTCGACGCCAGCGACAGCTCGACATCGGACTCGCTGATGCCGCCTACACCGCTGGAAATGATGCGGATCTTGACCTCTTCCGAGGGGATCTTGCCGAGCGACTCGACCAGCGCTTCCACACTGCCCTGCACGTCGCCCTTGATGAGCAGATTCAGATCCTTCGTTTCCGACGGGCCGTTTTCGCCGATCGCCGAGAACACCTCTTCCAGACGTGCGGCCTGCTGCTGGGCGAGCTTGTTCTCGCGTTCGCGTTCGTCGCGTTGACTGGCGATTTCCTTGGCGCGCTTCTCGTTGGCCACCACGAAGGCGTCATCGCCGGCTTCCGGCGTGCCGGACAAGCCGAGCACCTCGACCGGAATCGACGGGCCAGCCGATTTCACCTGCTCGCCCAGTTCGTTGAACATGGCGCGCACACGCCCGAAATGCGGGCCGGCCAGAATGGCGT
The DNA here is from genome assembly GCF_000215955.2 of Salinisphaera shabanensis E1L3A. Taxonomy (GTDB): domain Bacteria; phylum Pseudomonadota; class Gammaproteobacteria; order Nevskiales; family Salinisphaeraceae; genus Salinisphaera; species Salinisphaera shabanensis. The sequence goes on along the minus strand of NZ_AFNV02000016.1, from coordinate 44,928 downwards.
CGCCGCGCTTGAGCGTACCGGCCTTGACCAGAATCGTCGCGACCGGTCCACGCCCCTTCTCGAGGCTGGATTCGATCACCGTACCGCGGGCCGGCACGTCGATCGGCGCCTTGAACTCGGCCACTTCGGCCTGGAGCAGAATGGCGTCCAGCAGATCGTCGATACCTTCACCGGTATGCGAGGACACCGGCAAGACCATGGTGTCGCCGCCCCAATCTTCCGGAATGATGTCTTCGGCCGACAAGCCGCTTTTCACCTTGTCGATATCCGCGGCCTGTACGTCCATCTTGGTGACCGCGACCACCATCGGCACGCCCGCGGCGCGCGCGTGCTGAATCGATTCCTTCGTTTGCGGCATCACACCGTCATCCGCAGCCACGATAAGAATCGCGATATCGGTGATTTCGGCGCCACGGGCACGCATGCGGGTAAACGCGGCATGGCCCGGGGTATCGATGAAGGTAATCGCGCCTTTGTCGTGCTTCACATGGTAGGCGCCGATATGCTGGGTGATACCACCCGCTTCACCGGCCTGTACCTTGGTGCGACGAATATAGTCGAGCAGCGATGTCTTGCCGTGGTCGACGTGGCCCATGATGGTCACCACCGGGGCACGCGACACGCCTTCGACTTCGTTTTCCTCGGCGCGCACTTCGTCGATCAGCGTTTCTTCCGCCGTTTCCGACTTGACCGGCTTGGGATTGTGGCCCATCTCCTCGACCAGAAGATGTGCCGTATCCTGATCGACGGTCTGGTTGATGGTGGCCATCACACCCAGCTTCATCATCCGCTTGAGCAGATCACCGCCTTTGACGGCCATGCGCTGAGCCAATTCGGCCACGGTGATGAGCTCCGGAATCTCGACGTCGCGTACGACAGGTGCAGTCGGACGCTCGAAACCGTGGTCGGTCGCGACATTGACCTTGCTACTGCTACGCGTAACGCGCTTCTTCTTGCTCTTGCGACGGCCTTCCTTGCCTTCGGCGACGTGGAGCTCCTTGCGCTTGCCGCGATTTTTCTCGCGATCCACATCTTCCTGCGTGCGGCCGTGGTTCTCGGCGGCACGACGCAGGTTTTCCTGAGCACGCGAACGCGCGTCGTCCACCTTGACCGTGCGCTTGGCACGCTCTTTATCGAGCGCTTCACGATCGGCTTTTTCTTTCGCCTCACGCTGCGCATTGATCTCGGCTTCGCGCTTGGCGCGTTCCTCGGCTTGCTGGCGCAGTACTTCTTCCTGCTCGCGCTGGGCTGCAGCCTCGGCCTCTGCACGCTTGGCTTCTTCGACACGCGCCTGTTCGGCCGCTTCCTGAGCGACGCGATCCTGCTCTGCCTTTTCAGCCTCGGCCCGCGCCTGCTGCTCGGGATCCGGCTGCGGCGGCTGGGCCGGCTGTTCGGGCTCGGCTTCAGGCTGCGCCTCCTCCTGCTGGCGGTTGGTGTAGGTGCGACGTTTGCGCACTTCGACGCTCACCGTCCGGCCGGACGTTGCGCCGCGGCCCGTATTCACTTTCAGCTCTGACGTGGAGCGGCGACGTGTTGACACACCGCTTTTACGGGTACCGAGCTTGCCGCCCGACCGAGATGCGCCGCCGCTATCACGAAGATGCCGCAGCAACTTGAGCTTGTCGTCGTCGCTGATGCCGTCGCTCTCCGTAGAAGCGGAGACACCGGCTTCGGCCAAGCGCGTGATCAGTCGCTCCACCGGAATACCGACTTCCGATGCCAGCTGTTTGACTGTCGTTTGCGCCATATTCTGCTTACTCCATGGAGCCCGCGCTGGTGCGTTGCCGCGCCGGGCGTCCGTTTGTTCAGGACAATTCTATTCGGCGTCGGCCTGCTCGTCAGCAAACCAGTGCGCCCGCGCAGCCATGATCAGCTTGCCGGCTTCTGCCTCATCCATTTCGACCATCTCGACGAGTTCATCTGCGCCCAGTTCGGCCAGATCGTCGCGCGAGAGGATACCGTTTTCTGCAAGCCGAGAGGCGAGTTCCTCATCGACCCCATCGACTTCGTACAGATCGTCTTCGGGTTCCGCACCGCCTTCGACGCTCGAAATCGCCTTCGAGAGCAGATAATCGCGGGCGCGATTACGAAGCTCTTCCACGATATCCTCGTCGAACTCTTCAATCTCGGCGAGTTCGTCGAGCGGGACGTAGGCGATTTCTTCGGTCGTGGTAAAGCCTTCCTGTACCAGGATGACGGCAACTTCATCGTCGACATCCAACTGGTCACGGAACATGGCCTGCAGCGCCTCGCCTTCGGCTTCACTCTTGGCGTCGGCATCTTCGACCGTCATCACGTTAAGCTTCCAGCCCGTGAGTTCAGAGGCCAGACGAATATTCTGGCCGCCGCGGCCGATCGCCTTGGCGAGCACGTCCTCGGCAACCGCCAGATCCATGCTGCTCGAATCTTCATCGAGCACGATCGACTCGACTTCGGCCGGCGCCATCGCATTAATCACGAACTGTGCCGGGTTTTCGTTCCACATGATGATATCGATACGCTCGCCCGCGAGTTCGTTCGACACGCTCTGCACGCGCGAACCGCGCATGCCGACACAGGCCCCTACCGGATCGATCCGGCGGTCCTTGGCGAGCACGGAAATCTTTGCGCGAAGGCCCGGGTCGCGCGCGGCGCCGCGCAATTCGATAAGCCCCTGGCCGACTTCCGGCACTTCCAGCTTGAACAACTCGAGCAGAAACTCAGGCTTGGTCCGCGAAACGAACAGCTGAGGGCCACGCTGCTCGGGGCGTACATCGTAGAGATAACCACGAACACGGTCGCCGGGGCGCGTGGGCTCACGCGGGATCATCTGATCTCGCGGAATGATGGCCTCGGCGTTGCCACCGAGATCGAGAATCACGGCGCCACGTTCCATGCGCTTAACCAGACCCGTGATCAATTCACCGACGCGGTGCTTGTACTGATCGACGATCTGGGCGCGCTCGGCTTCGCGCACTTTCTGCACGATAACCTGCTTGGCCGCCTGCGCCGCAATGCGGCCGAACTCTACCGACTCCATCGGCTCTTCAATGAAATCGCCAGACTGGATATCGGGGTTATTCTCGCGCGCTGCTTCGAGAGAGATCTCACGATCCGGCTCTTCGATGAAAACCGGTTCGCCGTCTTCGCCTTCAGCGCCGGGCTCGATCACCTGCCAGCGGCGAAAGGTTTCGTAGTGGCCGGTCTTGCGGTCGACCGCGACCCGCACAGCGATCTCGCCGCCATGCTTCTTGCGTGTCGCCGAGGCCAGTGCCGCTTCGATCGCTTCGAAAATGATCTCGCGATCGACGCCTTTCTCGTTAGAAACCGCCTCGGCGACCAATAGGACATTCTTGTTCATCGCTGCCACCCGAAATCGTTCGTGTTGCGTTTGACCGGCAAAACCGTCTCGACTAGGACTCTATTCTTCAAAAACGGGATCCAGCCGGGCTTTCGCCATGTCACCTGTCGCGAGGCTGTATGTCTGGTCGTCACAGCCCAAATCAACCATATCGCCATTCACGGCGAGTATCGTGCCGCGGAATTTCCGCTGGCCAGCCACCGGCGCGAACATGTTCACGCGGGCGCGTTCGCCAATAAACCGGCGAAAATGTTCGCCTGTAACCAGCGGCCGATCCAGTCCCGGGGACGACACTTCCAGCTGATACTGACCATTGCCCTCGTCTTCGACGTCGAGGGCCGCGCTTACTTCGTGGCTTACTGCCTCGCAGTCTTCAAGCGCGATACCGGCAGGTGAATCGATATACACCCGCAGCACACGGCTACGCCCTGCACCTACGGATTCGAGATGCCAGAGCTCGTAACCTAAATCGTTAATGATCGGTTCGAGCAGTTCGTGAAGACGTTGCGACATAAAGCGCCAATAAAAAAAGCCCCGCATCGGGGGCTTTTAATCCAACCAAGATGTGGTAGCGGGGGCAGGATTCGAACCTGCGACCTTCGGGTTATGAGCCCGACGAGCTGCCAGACTGCTCCACCCCGCACCCGATGGCGCGAAACTATAATGACTTGGCCTTAATAATGCAAGGGCCTGATTCGCCAATACAGCTTCTACAAAACCGGCCGTCGAACGAGTAACTGATTACACCGCCCGACTAGCGCTGGCGTTCGAATGCCCGGAGCACGTCACGACGAGTCAGCATTCCGGCGAGGCGTCCATTAAGCATCACCGGCAGCGTCTTCATCGACGAGTCCCGGAATATCCGAGCGGCCTGCACAATACTATCTTCTGCATCGACTGTCACGATTTTTTTCGACATCAGTCGGTCAATCGTGCCCGCGGTATCCGCGTAATAGCCCGCCTCGAGCGCGATCCCCATGACATCCTTCTCCGAAAGAAAGCCAACGATATTGCCCAGCCGATCCGTCACCGGCGCGCCCGACACGCCGTTCTCCAGCAACAAATGCACCGCACGCAAGACATCGGTGTCGGGGCGAAAAGTCACCATGACCTCGCGCATGTGGTCTTTGATAAGCAGCGATGGCGCCGACATCAGTGCGACTGCGCCTTGTCGGAGGTCGGGCAATTACCGCCTTTGCTACAAGCACAATCACCGCCGCCTACACCGCCGCAGCTGCCTTTGATCTCGCGCCCGGTGACTATGACGCCGACGGCCATGCCTGCGACCACCAAGGACATCACACCGAATGCGACGAGCGTGAGTATCAGTAACTGTGTCATTCCGATTCCTCGATATAGGGTTCGAACGCTGTTGAGTACGTTTCAGTATACGCGGGCGCGTTGCCGCTCACGAACAGCGCCGCGATATCGTGCGTATTTGCGTAGTCCAATCCTGCCTGAGGCCCCATAACCAGCAACGCCGTCGCCATGGCATCCGCCATCAACGCGTCCTTGGCGATCACGGTCACCGCGCGCAGATCATGTGCGACTGGCCGCCCGGTGCGTGGGTCAATGGTATGAGAGAAGCGGCGACCGTCGAGCTCGAAATAATCGCGGTAATCGCCCGACGTGGTCATCCCCGCATCTGCCAACCCCACAACGCGCTCGATCTCGCGGGTACCCGCCTTGGGTTTTTCTACACCGATTCGCCACGGGGAGCGGCCATGTTTGTTGCCCTTGGCATAAAGTTCACCGCCCAATTCGACCAGATACCGCTTCGCCCCGAGCGCATCGAGCCGGTCGGACAACAAGTCCACCGTATAGCCCTGAGCCAGACCTGCAAGGTCAAGAGTCACATCCGGCGAGCGCTTGCGCAGTGCCGGCGGCTGGTCTCGGACTTCGACCAGGCCGATACCCGTGTTTTCGCGCGCGGCGGCGAGCTCATCGGCGTTCGGCAGATGATCCGGCTCATTGGCACCGGCGCCAAACCCCCAGACCTTGAGAATCGGACCCAGCGTAACGTCGAACGCACCGCCGGTTTCTCGGCCGAGCGCTAGCGCGCGCGCAGTCAAATGCGCAAGTTCCGGCGATACCGGGACCCATTCACCGGACGACGCCGCATTGAAACGCGTGATCTGCGAGTCATCACGCCAGGTCGACATCTGCTCATCGACTTTGGCTATGAGCTCGTCCATCGCGGCTTTCAACCGTGCACGGTCAAGATCGCCCGGCGGATTCATCACCGTCACGCTGTAAGTGGTGCCCTGAGCTGGCCCGCTAACCCGTACCGGCTCGCGCTGCTCGCCGCTACAGCCGCTCACCGTCAGAACCAGCACGAGCACGACGACCAACCACCGCCGCGCACCGCGTCGAGACGCGATATGCCTTTCAGCGCTCACATGACGAAAAATAGCGTTCATATCTCTTCCTGAGCGTTAGCGGCCGCGTACTCGGCTGCGCTCAGCCATGCCGATTATGCGCGCTTAACAAAAAACCCCGCGCTGACGAAGCCAAACGCAGGGTCAAATAGGAGACGACTCGTGACGCGAGTACTAGCCTCCGAAATCGTCCAGCATAATATTCTCGGGTTCGACGCCCAGATCCTCGAGCATGCTGATGACCGACGCGTTCATTATCGGCGGGCCGCAAAGATAATATTCACAATCTTCCGGCGCGGGATGATCCTTTAGATAGCGATCGTAAAGCACGTTATGGATAAACCCGGTTTCGCCAGTCCATTCATCCTCTTCCTTGGCATCGGAGAGCGCCACAGTCCAGGTGAAGTTGTCGTTCTCTTCGGCGAGCGTATCGAAATCGTTTACATAGAACATTTCGCGCTTGGAGCGCGCGCCGTACCAGAACGACATCTTTCGGTCCGTCTTGATCCGGCCGAGCTGGTCGAAGATGTGTGAGCGCATGGGCGCCATACCGGCACCGCCGCCCACGAACACCATTTCCGCGTCGGTGTCCTTGGCGAAGAATTCGCCGAACGGCCCCGAGATGAGCACTTCGTCGCCCGGCTTGAGGCTGAAAATGTACGAGCTCATCTCGCCGGGTTTGACATCCGGATTACGCGGCGGTGGCGTCGCGATCCGGACGTTGAGCATGATGATGCCCTCTTCTTCCGGATAGTTCGCCATCGAATAGGCACGGGTGACCGTTTCGTCGACTTTCGAGACGTAGCGCCAGAGATTGTGCGTATCCCAATCTTCATGGAAACGCTCGTCGATGACGAAGTCCTTGTAGGCGACTTCATGCGGCGGACAGGTGATCTGTATATAGCCGCCGGCGCGGAAATTCACGTGCTCGCCTTCCGGCAGCTCCAGGACAAGCTCCTTGATGAAGGTTGCGACGTTGTCGTTGGAACGTACCTTGCACTTCCACTGCTTGACCCCGAAGACTTCCTCCGGGACCTTGATCTTCATGTCCTGCTTGACGGTGACCTGACAGGAAAGACGATCACCCTCGCGCGCTTCGCGCTTGTTGATATGGCTTTCTTCAGTGGGAAGAATCGCGCCACCGCCTTCGAGCACTTTCACACGACACTGCGCACAGGTGCCGCCACCGCCGCAGGCAGAAGAGACATATAGCTTCGAGTCGGCCAGCGCGCCCAGCAACTTGGTGCCGACCGCCGCCTTGATGGTTTTTTCGCCGTTGATTTCGATATTGACGTTGCCGCTCGCCACGAGGCGCGACTTGGCCAACAAAATCACCGCAACGAGAAATAAAACGACGCCGGTGAACACACCGACGCCGAGACTGATTTGCGCTACTTCACCCATGAGTTCTCACGTTCCCCGAAGTCGCGTGTTAGAGCTGGATACCGGAAAAGGCCATGAAGCCGAGCGACATCAGACCTACGGTGATGAACGTGATGCCCAGCCCCTGAAGACCGTCCGGCACGTCCGAATACTTGAGCTTCTCACGCACCCCGGCCAGCGCTGCGATTGCCAACGCCCAACCAATACCGCTGCCCAGACCATAAGTCACGCTTTCGCCAAACCCATAGTCACGCTCGACCATGAACAGCGAGCCACCCATGATCGCGCAGTTAACCGTAATCAACGGCAGGAAAATACCCAGCGCTGCATAGAGCGCGGGCACGAACCGGTCGAGAAACATCTCCAGAATCTGCACGATCGCTGCGATCACGCCGATATAGCTGATCAGGCCGAGAAAACTCAGATCCGCATTCGGCAAACCGGCCCACGCAAGCGCGCCTTCCTTGAGCAAATGCTGATAAATCAGGTTGTTGACCGGCACGGTCAGGCCCTGCACGACAATCACCGCCACGCCGAGACCGATCGCGGTCGAGATCTTCTTCGACAGCGCCAGGAAGGTGCACATACCGAGAAAGAAGGCCAGCGCCAGATTCTCGATAAAGACCGATTTGATCAGAATACTGAGATAGTTTTCCACGTCGTACGCCTCGTCGGTCCGCCGCTAAACGACTTCGGTGCGGTGCACCTGGTGGATCTGATAATCCGCTTCCTCGTTCTGCTCCGGTTTCCAGCTGCGCAGACCCCAGATCAGAAAGCCGATAATGAAGAAGGCACTCGGCGGCAACAGCATGATACCCAGCGGCACATACCAACCGCCTGCGCTCGCCAGCGGCAGGATCTGATAACCCAGCAGGGAACCCGAGCCGAACAGCTCGCGAATCGTGGCGACGAGCAGAAGAATCAAACTGTAGCCGAGGCCATTACCGATGCCGTCCAGAAATGCCAGTCCCGGTGGTTCCTTCATGGCGAACGCTTCCGCTCGGCCCATGACGATGCAGTTGGTAATGATCAGACCCACGAAAACCGACATCGACTTGGCCAGGTCGTAGGCAAAAGCCTTGAGCAACTGATCCACCACGATCACCAGCGAGGCGATGATGGTCATCTGCACGATGATGCGGATACTCGACGGAATATGATTGCGAATCAGGCTGATCGAAAAATTCGAGCAGGCCGTGACCGCAGTAAGCGCGACAGACATGAGCAGCGCGGTCGCGACCTGGTTGGTTACGGCAAGCGCACTACAGATACCCAGGATTTGCAGCGCAATCGGGTTGTTGTTGACCAACGGCTCGGTCAACACCTTCATTGCCTGACTCTGTGCCATGTCTATCCCTCCGCCGACAGCTTGCCGCTGCGAATCTTGTCGAGGAACGGCTCGAAACCGTTTTCGCCCAACCAGTAGTGGATCGTATTCGATACGCCGCGGCTGGTCAGGGTTGCGCCGGACAGGCCGTCCACCTTGTACTCGGCATTCGGCGTGCCCTTGCCAACGCTGCCCTTGATCACACTCAGCTCGACGTCGCCATTTCCATCGTAGACTTTCTTGCCGTCCCACTTGGCGCGCCAGCGCGGGTTCTCGACCTCTGCGCCGAGCCCGGGCGTCTCGCCCTGCTCATAATACTTGATGCCTTCGACCGTGTTTGCATCCGGCTTGAGCGCAAGAAAGCCGTACATCGTCGACCACAAGCCGTAACCGTGAATCGGCAGCACGATCGTCTTGAGATTACCCTGCTCGTCATTCACCAGGTAAACCTCGGCGTATTTCGAGCGTTGCTTGATATCGGCAATGTCCTGCGAACGCGGGATCTTGATACTGGTATCCGGATCGGACGCCGCGCGCCGCTGGTCAAACTCCGCGGATTCCATATCCGTCGCATAGTCGCCGGTCGACAGATCGACGACACGCGCCTCGATGCGATCCTTGAAGACCTGATTTACGTCGACGTCCGGGCCGCTGGGCAGGCCCGCGACTTCAAGAATATTACTACGACGATCTGCCTTGGCGTTGACTGTCTGCATGGGCTTGAGGAACGTCGCTGCGGAGGCGACCAGCACCGAACACACCAGACACACCGCGAGGGCGACTACGACGACATAACCGACGCCATCACGCGAAAAACCGACGATACCAACCATGAGTTACTCCGCCGCCACCGTGTCCGCCGACTTGGCATTTCGACTGCCGTTGGCACCTGCCAGACGTTTCTGACGGCGGCGCACGTTCGCCTGAACCACGAAATAGTCGATCAGCGGCGCAAAGATATTGCCAAACAGGATCGCAAGCATGATGCCTTCGGGAAAGGCGGGATTGACCACGCGCACGAGACCGGTCATCACGCCGATCAGACCACCATAGATCAGACGACCCGTGTTGGTCATCGATGCGCTGACCGGATCCGTGGCCATGAAAACGGCGCCGAAAGCAAAACCGCCGATCACCAGATGCCAATACCACGGCATGGCGAACATTGCATTGCTGTCACTACCGATGAGGTTGAACAGCAACGTGATGCCGACCAACCCGCCGACACAGCCGGCCATGATTCGCCAGGAAGCAACGCGCGTGTATAGCAGGAAGGCGGCACCCAGCAGGATCGCCAGGGTCGAGGTCGAGCCCAACGAACCTTGAATATCACCCGCAAATGCGTCCCACCAGGTGAGCTGGCTGGTGATCGCCGCCATGCCATCGCTTGCGCCCAGGCCCAATGGCGTCGCAGCCGACCACCCATCCACCGCCGTCCATACGCTATCGCCGGACATGTAGGCCGGGAAAGCGAAGAACAGGAAGGCGCGCCCGGTCAGTGCGGGATTGAGGAAATTCTTGCCCGTACCACCAAACACTTCCTTGCCGACAACGATGCCAAAGGTGATACCCAGGGCGGCCTGCCATAGCGGAATCGCCGGCGGCAGCGTCAACGTGTAGAGGATAGAGGTCGCGAAAAAACCTTCGTTGATTTCGTGGTTGCGAACGGCAGCGAACAGAGCTTCCCAAATGCCGCCCACCACGAAGGTAACGAAATAAACCGGCGCGAAATACCAGAAGCCGAAGACAAAGTTATCCCAGAAACTGTCCGGGTCATGGCTTACGCCAAACAGATGCAACGGCGCCTGGCGCCAGTTGTCGACGCTGTCGATACCCATTTGCGCCATGGCAAGATTCGCCTGGAAACCGGTGTTCCAGCACGCCATGAAAATACAGGGAAAAGTGGCAAGCCATACGTAGATCATGACCCGCTTGAGATCGATGCCGTCACGCACGTGCGGCGCAGTACGGGTCGTATCCGCCGGCGAATAGAGGAACGTATCCACCATTTCGTAAAGCGCATAGAAACGCTCGAGCCGGCCGCCCTTGGCGAACAACGGATGCAAGCGATCCAGCCTTTCTCTCAAACCGGCCATGGAATCAACCCTCGCGTTCGATGATATCGAGGCTCGCCCGCAGGTGCGGCCCGAAATCGTATTTGCCGACGTCGACAAAGGTCAGCAGTGCCAGATCCTCTTCATCCAGCTCCGTAGCGCCCAGGGCCTGTGCGCTGTCGGTATCGCGCACCAGCAATGCCCGCAACAATTGGGTGGGCAGGATATCGAGCGGCATCACTTCTTCGTAGTTACCGATCGGCACCATGGCGCGCGCACTGCCGTTTTGTGACGTATTGAACTTGTAACTCGACGGCTTGAGCAGACTCGACAGAAAGACGTTGATCTTGGAAAACCGATCCCGCCCGGGCATCAACCACCCCATGAAAGGCCGCTCGCGACTTTCGGGCAACAAACTGAGCTGGGTGTCATAGCGCCCCATGAAGGAGCCCCACTCCGACGCTCGCCGTCCCGACAGAACCGAACCTGAAATAGCGCGTACTTCGTCGCCTTCGAGCTCATCGTGCAACAACTCGTCCGTACTCGCACCCATACGCGTGCGCAGCAGACGCGGATTCGAAGCAGCCGGCCCGGCCAGCGCAACCACACGGTCGACGTTGATGCGACCGCTGGTAAACAGCGCGCCGATCGCCATTACATCCTGATACCCCAGGTGCCAGACACGCGTATTGACGCTTACGGGATCGAGAAAATGCACATGCGTACCAACCAGGCCCGCGGGGTGCTTGCCCTCGAACTCCGCGGTCACGAACTGGCTGCCGCCAGGCTGCGGGATATCCCGCCCCCGGTGCCTTGCAGATATAGACCGAACCGTCGGTCAGCCGCGACAGCACGCGCAGACCATTGACGAAGTCCGAGCGGCGCTGATTCACAATAACGGCGGGGTCGGCCGCCAACGGATTGGTATCGATCGCGGTAATGAAAATCGAGCGCGGCCGCGTACCGGGCGCCGGCACTTTGCTGAACGGGCGCGTTCGCAACGCCGTCCACAGACCCGACTCGATCAGTGTCGTTTCGACACGCCCGGGATCGAGCTCGCCGAGCTTTTCGGCGCTACAGGATTCAAAAGTGATTTCGTCATCCGGACCCGCATCGGGATCGAGCCGAATAACCACAGACTGGAGCACGCGCTTGGCGCCGCGGTTGATCGCAATGACCTCGCCTGCGCCTGGGGCCGTATAAATAACGCCCGGCGTTTTCTTGTCCTCGAAGAGCGGCTGGCCGAGCTTGACGCGGTCGCCTTCCACGACTGCCATCGTCGGCTTCATGCCGTGGTAGTCGGTACCGACAACCGCGACGCGGCTAACCGGCGACGCATCCTGAATGACCTGCCTGGGGGCTCCGCCGATAGGCAGTTCCAGACCTTTCTTGATCGTGACTCGCATGTCGCCGCTGGCGTGCCTCTCACGTCGCTGACAAATTGTATGGTGCCGACGGCCGGACTCGAACCGGCACAGCTCTCGCTACTGCCCCCTCAAGACAGCGTGTCTACCAATTCCACCACGTCGGCATGATCGTGGGCCCGTGCGCGCCCTACTCGGGCACCTGCGCACTGGGCTCGGCCGAATCGGCATTATCGCCTTCATCGGCCGGTACTTGCGGCGCCGCCGAGCCATCTTCGGCCGGCGCACCTTGATTCGTATTATCGGCGTCGGGCGCCGCGTTGTCCCCGGTGACCATTTCGTCGCCAGCGACCCCGTTGTTGTTGCCATCCGACAGCAGCGACGAACCCGGCGCCTGCTGTTGAACCTGATCGGTGACACTCCCGGTGGGCGTGCTTGCACCGTTGATCAGGTAGGCCAGCGTCAGACTGATGGCAAAGAATACCGTAGCCAGAGACGCGGTTGCACGGGTCATGAAGTTGGCGGAACCCTTGGCCCCGAAAACCGTACCCGAAGCGCCACTACCAAATGCAGCGCCTGCGTCTGCACCCTTGCCGTGCTGCACGAGGATCAGCCCGATAAGAGCCAATGCAACAACGACCTGGATGATGACCAGTATTGTATAAACCATGCCAGAGCCTGTGAACGAGCGCGAGCCTAACCGGCCGCGCGCGCAATGTCCAAGAATGAATCGGCCTTGAGCGAAGCGCCGCCAATCAGCGCGCCGTCGACGTCCGCCCCGGCAAATAATGCCGCGGCATTGTCCGGCTTTACGCTGCCGCCGTAAAGCAGCAGAACCGATTCGGAGATTGTAGCATCCCTATCGGCGATTTGTCCGCGCAAAAATGCGTGAACATCCTGAGCCTGCTCAGGCGAGGCCGAACGACCGGTGCCGATCGCCCAAATCGGCTCATATGCGATTACGACTTCGGCCAGCGTGCGCGCATCGCATTGCTCGAACAATGCGCCAATTTGCGCTGCCAGGACCGCTTCTGTCTGGTCGGCTTCGCGCTGCTCAAGCGTTTCACCTACGCATACGATCGGGGTGAGGCCGACTGCGACCGCCGCACTGGTTTTTGCCGCGACCACCGAATCCGTTTCGCCGTACATCGCGCGTCGTTCGGAATGACCGACGATCACGTAACGACAGCCAATATCGGCGAGCATCGCGCCGTTGACTTCGCCGGTGAACGCGCCTGCGTCGACTTCGGCCGCCACATTCTGCCCACCCACTGCGACCGGCGCATCCGCCAATCCCGCGACAAGCCGCTCGATATAAACAAAGGGCACGCACACAAGCATATCGGCTGTAATCGCCGATGCGTCGGCGGCAAGCGAGCGCGCGAACGCATCGACCTGGCCGGCATCACCATTCATTTTCCAGTTGCCTGCGATCAGCATCGTACGGCTCATCGAATATCCTTTTCGTCGTTCTGTTTATTGCCTTCAGGCAGCTGCAGCGGCCTGACGCACACTCTCGGCAAGCCGGTTGGCGCAGTCTTCGACTGCCGCCGCGTCCGTGCCTTCGACCATCACGCGCAGCAGCGGCTCGGTACCCGAGGGGCGCAATAATACGCGACCTTCCTCACCGAGCGCATTCTCGACATCGCGCACCGCCTCGATGACCTGCGCATCCTGCATGAGCGTATCGGCACTGCCGCGCGTTATGCGTACGTTGATCAACGTCTGCGGGCACTTGTCGACGGGCATCACCAAGGCCTGCAGGCTCGCGCCTGACGCGACCATCGCCGCCAGCACCTGTAGCGCAGACACGATACCGTCGCCCGTCGTCGCCCGATCCAGACACAGGATATGGCCCGACGATTCGCCGCCGATGTTGGCGCCCAGCGCCTGGAGGCGCTCGAAAACATAACGATCCCCGACCTTGGCACGCTCGAAGCCCACCCCGTCGCGTTTGAATGCAAGCGCAAGCCCGAGATTGCTCATCAGCGTGCCCACGACCGCGCCCTGCAGTTCGCCGGCTTCACGGCGCGCATTCGCGATCACGTAGAGCAGCTGATCGCCATCGACGATATTGCCTTCATTATCGACCATGATGCAGCGATCGCCGTCGCCATCCAGTGCAATCCCGACGTCCGCACTGTGGGCACGCACCGCTTCGGACAGACCTTTCGGATGGGTCGACCCGACATCGCGGTTGATGTTCAAACCATCCGGCGACGCACCGAGCACCGTGACCTGCGCGCCCAGCTCCCGGAACACGTCGGGGGCTACGTGATAAGTCGCCCCATGCGCGCAGTCGAGCACGATCTTCATACCCGACAAGCCGCCGTTTTCGAAGCGCGCAGTCGATTTACAGAACTCGATATAACGCCCGGGCGCGCTTTCTACACGCCGCGCGCGACCCAGACGATCCGAATCCACACAGACCAGCGGCTGTTCGAGTTCAGCCTCGATCTCGGCTTCGACATCGTCCGGCAATTTCTGGCCGTAATGCGAAAAGAACTTGAAGCCGTTGTCGGAAAACGGGTTGTGCGAGGCACTGATCACCACGCCCGCAGCGGCACGAAAGGTGCGCGCAAGATAGGCAATCGCCGGCGTCGGCAGCGGCCCGACCAGAAGCACATCCACTCCGGCGGCGGCAAACCCGGCTTCGAGCGCAGACTCGAACATATAACCGGACAAACGGGTGTCCTTGCCGATGAGCACCTGGGCGCGCTCGCCCGCACTTTCCGGCACCCCCCGCTCGCCGAGTCGGCGCACGAGAACGCGGCCTGCGGCCCAACCGAGCTTGAGCGCGAAATCCGGCGTCAGCGGCGCCTCACCGACTTCGCCCCGAATGCCGTCCGTTCCAAAATATCGCTGCGCCACGATCGCGTCTTCCTTGTTCAATTCGAATGCTAGTTATCGGCCAGCGCCGCGGCGAGCGTAAGCGCCTCGACGGTATGAGCCACATCGTGGCTGCGAATGATACCCGCCCCCTGAGTGGCCGCCCAGAATGCTGACGTCACACTGGCGTGAATACGACTGCTCATATCGTCGTGGCCATGCAGCTTTACGAACATGGATTTACGCGACACCCCGACGAGAACCGGGTAGCCGTCGCCAACAAAGGCGTGCAGGTTTCGCATCAGCGCAAGATTGTGCTCGAGCGTCTTGCCGAACCCGAACCCGGGATCGAGACAAATACGGCTGTCATCAATACCCGCATCACGGCAGGCGGCCACGCGCGCACCGAGAAATGACCGCACGTCAGCGACGACATCATCATAAACAGGCGCCTTCTGCATGGTGCGCGGCTGGCCCTGCATGTGCATGAGACACACGGCTGCCTGCGTATCGCATGCGGCCTCAAGCGCGCCCGGCGCACGTAGCGCCATGACGTCGTTGATCATGTCCGCTCCGGCCGCGCAGGCTTCGCGCATGACCCGAGGCTTGATCGTATCGATCGAGATGAAGACGTCGCTATGGGCGCGTAGCGCCTCGATGAGCGGCAACACGCGTGCCATCTCCTCGCGCTCATCGACCGGGTCGGCGCCCGGCCGCGTGGACTCGCCGCCGACATCAACGATGGCGGCACCCTGCTCTACCATGCCCAGCGCATGATCGAGTGCGCGTGCCGTTTCGACATACGCACCGCCGTCCGAGAAGGAATCCGGCGTGACGTTGAGAATGCCCATGACGACCGGGCGGGCAAGATCCAGCGTTCTGTTACGACTGTTTAACTGCACGAAGGATTCCGAGCGCAACCATGAAAAGCCTGAAAGATACTAGTCGTATTCTTCGTTCGAATTAAAAAAGCCGGCAGGTTCAGCCTGCCGGCTCTTTAAAATACGAATCGAGATCAGGATTCGCGATGATGCGCCGGGCTCGGCACACCCTTGTCATCCTTGTCCTGACTGTCGGACGGCGTACCGGAATCCGGTGCGCTGGCGGTCGGCGTATTGCCGCCACCGGAGCTCGGCGTATCCGAGTCGTCCCAGCTTTCCGGCGGGCCCGGCTCGCGGCCCTGCATGATCTCGTCGATCTGCTTGCGATCGATGGTTTCATACTTCATCAGCGCATCCGACATCAGATGCAGCTTGTCCATATGATCTTCGAGGATCTGCTTGGCCCGCTCGTAGCAGCCGTCGATGATGGAACGAATTTCCTTGTCGATGGCATGCGCCGTTTCATCGGAAATACCGCTGGACTGACTTGCGGCCTTGCCCAGGAACGGCTGATTGTCTTCCGTATCGTAGGCAATCGGGCCCAGGCGATCGGACAGACCCCACTTGGTGACCATGTTGCGGGCGATTTCGGTCACCCGCTCGATATCGTTCGAGGCACCGGTGGTCACGGCTTCCTTGCCGAAGATGATTTCCTCGGCCAGACGCCCGCCGTAGAGGGTGCAGATCTGGCTGATCAGACGCTGCTTGGAATAGCTGTAGCGATCTTCTTCCGGCAGGAACATGGTCACACCAAGCGCACGCCCACGCGGCACGATGGTCACCTTGTGAACGGGATCATGCTGCGGCACGGTCAGGCCGATGATGGCGTGCCCGGCCTCGTGATAGGCAGTCAGGCGCTTCTCGTCCTCGGTCATGACCATGGACTTGCGCTCGGCGCCCATCATGATCTTGTCCTTGGCACGCTCGAAGTCTTCCTGCACCACGAGCTTCTTGTTCGCACGCGCGGCGAACAACGCGGCCTCGTTCACCAGGTTGGCAAGGTCCGCACCGGAAAAGCCTGGGCAGCCGCGCGCGATGATCGATGCCTTCACGTTGTCGTGAATCGGCACGTTCTTCATGTGAACTTTCAGAATCTGCTCACGGCCGCGCACGTCCGGCAGCGGCACCACGACCTGACGGTCGAAACGACCGGGGCGCAGCAGCGCCGGATCAAGCACGTCAGGACGGTTGGTGGCGGCGATCACGATCACGCCCTCGCTACCCTCGAAGCCGTCCATTTCGACCAGCAGCTGGTTGAGCGTCTGTTCGCGCTCGTCGTGGCCGCCACCCAGGCCCGCGCCACGCTGGCGACCGACCGCGTCGATTTCGTCGATAAAGATAATGCAGGGCGACTGCTTCTTGGCCTGCTCGAACATGTCGCGCACACGCGAGGCGCCCACGCCCACGAACATCTCGACGAAGTCGGAGCCCGAGATCGAGAAGAACGGTACGCCCGCTTCGCCCGCAATGGCCTTGGCGAGCAAGGTCTTGCCGGTACCCGGCGAGCCGACCATGAGCACACCGCGCGGGATCTTGCCGCCGACGCGCTGGAACTTACCCGGCTCGGAGAGGAACTCGACGAGTTCCTGCACCTCGGACTTGGCCTCTTCCACACCGGCCACATCGGCGAAGGTGATCTTGACCTGGTCGGCCTGCATCATGCGCGCCTTCGACTTGCCGAAGGACATGGCACCACGGCCACCGCCGCCACCCTGCATCTGGCGCATGAAATAGATCCATACGCCGATCAGCAGCAGGAACGGGAACCAGGAGATAAGAATCTGCTTGAGGAACGAACCCTGATCCGGCGGCTCGCCGACGATCTCGACATCATACTCGCGCAGCGTTCCGATCATGGCCTTGTTGTCGGATTCCGGGCTGAAAGTCGCGAACTTCTGACCCGACTTGAGCTGGCCGCGAATCCGCTGATCCTCGATATTGACCTGCGATACGCTGCCGTTTTCGACCTGATCGAGGAACTGCGAGTACGGCACCTCGTTAGCGTTCGACGTCGACGGTGCGAAGCTCGAGAACACGCTCATCAACACGAGCGCGATCACGACCCACAACAGCAGATTCTTAGCTAGTTCGTTCAAGATCTACATCCTCGACCGCGATCTGGCGGTCGTATGATTGGCGTCCGGCCCCTATGCCGGACAGTATAAACAATCGGCCTGCCGGCCCGCTGCTTTATCCTTCGGTCTATGTACGCCAGCCCTGGCCCAGCAGATACATCTCTCGACTGGCGTCTCGCGAGGCCTTGGGCTTGCGCACCGCCACACGCCGAAAGCGTTTGCGCATATCGACCAGCATTTCATCGAACCCCTCGCCCTGAAACACTTTCATAAACAGGTCGCCGTCCGCATCCAGCACCGAGGCGCACAGATCCAGTGCGAGTTCGGCCAACTGCATCACGCCGGCCTGATCGGCCACCATGATCCCTGTCAAATTGGGGGCCATGTCCGAAAGTACAAGATCGACGCGATCGCTGCCCAGCGTTTCCATCAGCGTATCGACCCCGGCCTGCTCGGCAAAATCGACGTTGAGAAAATCCACCCCGTCTATCGGCTTCATATCCAGCCGATCCAGTGCGACCACTCGCGCCTGCGGCCGCTGACGACGACAGTACTGGCTCCAGCCACCCGGCGCCGCGCCCAGGTCGACAATACACTGCTTGGATTTGAGCAGCTGGTCGCGCTCGTCTACCTCAGCAAGCTTGTAAACCGCGCGTGTGCGGTAATTATCCTTCTGGGCTGCCCGGACGTAAGGATCGTTGCGATGCTTGTCCAGCCAGCGGCGTGTATCGCTGCGCTTGCTCATGGGTCGTATACTGTTGCGCTGTTTTCAGCCAGCTGTCGTGAAACCGCCAATGTCCCTAGACCTCGATGCCGCAACCCGCCGCGCGCTCAAGAAACAGGCCCATCATCTCAAGCCTGTCGTGCAAACCGGCGCGGCCGGATTGAGCGAGCCCGTGCTGGCAGAAATCGACCGTGCCCTGTTCGATCATGAACTCGTGAAGATCAAACTCGCCACCGACGACAAGCAGGATCGACGCAGCGAAGTCGAACAGATCTGCGAGCGCCTCGATTCGGCCTGTGTACAGCAGATCGGACGCACGGCGACACTGTATCGCCCCAATCCCGAAAAAGCGTAGAGCAATGTCGGTCGAATCGCGCGACAGGCAACCCAGCCGGTCAATCCGCTCGCCGCATTAGCGCGGCCGATCAGATATAACGTACCTCGACAATTTCGAGTGTGCGGCGCCCACCGGGCACATCGATATCAACGACATCACCTTCAGTCTTGCCGATCAGCGCACGTGCGATCGGCGAGGCGAACGACAGCAAGCCTTTTTTGATATCGGCTTCGTCTTCGCCAACGATCTGGTAGGTAAACTCTTCGCCGCTGTCTTCATCGGCCAGATCGAGGGTCGCGCCAAATACCACGCGGCCGTTCGCCTGCGCACCGACGCGGGCGACATCGATGATCTGCGCCGTCGCGAGCTTGGACTCGATATCGTTGATACGACCTTCGTTGAAGCCCTGCTCTTCCTTGGCGGCGTGATATTCGGCGTTCTCCTTGAGATCGCCGTGGGCGCGCGCTTCTTCGATTGCCGCGACGATACGCGGGCGCTCGGTCTTTTTGAGTCGCTTGAGCTCGTCTCGGAGCGCGTCGGCGCCGTTTTGCGTCAGCGGTGTCTTGTCCATCGCTCTACCTCAAAAACAAATCACCCGAAAACAAAACGGCCGCCATTTCGGCGACCGTTTCTCGTTTGCGGGTGCAAGAATCGGTTGTGTCTGGCCCGGTGCAAACCAGATACCGTCAGGCTAGCAGCGCTTTCGACTCAAGTCGAGACAGCGCGTTCGATGCCTTGTGCAGCGACTTCGCCCAGATGCGCGATCTGTTCGGGCGTAATCACATAAGGCGGCATGAAATAGATCACGTCGCCCAGAGGACGTAACAGCGCGCCCTGGCTGAGCGCATGCCGATAAACGCGAATGCCGCGGCGCTCGCGCCAGTCGAACGGTGTTTTAGTCGTTTTGTCTGCAACCATTTCGATCGCCAACACCATACCGGTCTGGCGCACCTCGGCCACATTCGGATGATCGGCCAGCGGCGCAACGGCATCGGCCATGTGCTGAGCCAAACCACGATTGACCGCGATCTGGTCGCGGCGCTCGAACTCGTCGAGCGTGGCTAGCGCGGCCGCACAGGCCAGCGGATTGCCGGTATAGGAATGCGAGTGCAGAAACGCGGTGAGATTGGCGTAGTCGTCGTAGAAGGCCGCATAGATATCGTCGGTTGTCATCGTGATCGACAGCGGCAGATAACCTGCTGTCAACCCTTTGGACAGGCACATGAAATCGGGCGAGATACCGTGCGCGCCGGCCTGCTCGCAGGCGAACAGCGTGCCGGTTCGGCCGAAGCCGACCGCGATCTCGTCGGCAATCAGATGGACCCCGTAGCGATCGCAGGCCTCGCGCAGCAGTTCGAGATAGACCGGGTGATACATGCGCATATGCCCGGCACACTGAAGCAGCGGTTCCACGATCACCGCGCAGGTCTCGTGGGCATGCTCGGCAAGCAGCGCTTCCATATCCGCAAACACCGCGCGGCTATGCGCTTCCCAGCTCATGCCCGGCTCGCGTTCGTAGCAATCCGGCGAGCGCGCGGTGAGCGGCTTGAGCAACAGCGGTTCGTAGGTCTTCTTGTAGAGATCGACATCACCGACGGCGAGCGCACCCAGCGTTTCACCGTGATAGCTGTTACTCAGGTTGATGAAGCGCGTCTTCTCACCGTGCCCTGTATTGCGCCAGTAGTGGAAACTCATCTTCAGCGCGACTTCCACCGCGGCCGAGCCGTTGTCGGCGTAGAACGCGCGCGTAAGGCCGGCCGGCGTCAAATCGACCAGACGCTCGGCCAGTTCCACCGCCGGCTCGTGGGAAAAGCCAGCCAGCATTACATGTTCGAGCGTATCCAGCTGGGTCTTGATGCGGTCGTTGATGGCCGGGTTGGCGTGGCCGAAGATATTGACCCACCAGGAACTCACCGCATCGATATAGCGGTTACCGTCGAAGTCTTCCAGCCAGACGCCCTCGCCGCGCTTGATCGGCACCGGCGGGATGGCTTCGGTGTCCTTCATCTGGGTACAGGGATGCCAGACGACGTTCAGATCGCGGGCGATCAACTCGGCATTGTTCATAGGGGCTCACGGTTGCAAATTCGGTATCAGAGTCAGACCAGGGTCAAAAGCGTGTACGGCGCCTCGTGGGGTTCACGTGTATCGCGCGGATGCTCGCTTTCCAGCTCGAGCGCACGATCCGGGTCATAAACCACAAACAGCCGCCCATCTCCGAGCAAGGCCACGCCTTCCGCCTTGTTGGCAAACTCGAACACGCCACCGCTTTCGTTACGTACCAGCGCGGGATCCCGCCGGGCAGAGAAGTCGTCCAGCGACAGCCACCAAAGGTAGGCGCCCACCTGTTCTGCGCCGGTCTCGTCCTCGACCTCGAAACGGGTCAAAAGATACAAGCCGTCATGGACGGGGTCGTGTTCGAGACTCGACAACCCCACCGCAAAGCGAACGTCCTCGACGCCGCTCGGATCGAAGTCGTCGACGACTTCAAATTCGCCGGTGAGCACCAAATCCTCGCCTTCCATTCGATAAGGCACAGCGACTACGCGACAAACATAGTCGAAGTTTTCATGGTCGTCGCCTACTTCGCGGATACCGAACAACAGCCGATCATTGCCGCCGTAACGCCCCGGTATGGTCGCCAACCCTTCGACCTTGTAATACGGCGCGCCGAGCGCAGCGGCCAGCTCGGCGCGCAGATCCACCGAACTTCGTACGCCCGACTCTTCACTTTCGGCCACCAGGCGTGGCGCATCGGGCGCATCCACCGGCCATACAAGCAATCGGTTGTAGTGATGAAGCTCGGAAGAAGCACCGTCGACACGATCGAAGCCGGTCGTTGCAATGATATGCGTGCCGCCGACCGTGAGCGCAAAATCCTCGTACTTCTCGGCGTTGCGGATCAGATCCGCGGTGTAGTAACGCAGGGTTTGCGGCTGTGGCCGGCCATCGACACAGTCGAGCGCGAACACTGGCGAGCGATGTTCGCCGGGCACGTTCTTGTCACTGGCCATGACCAGCCGGTGCCCGTCCCAGACGACCGCCGATACTTCGACCTTGACCGGCGCGTCACTACTGCCGGTCAGCCCGGCGTCGAAACATTCGAACAAGCCTTTTTCGAGAATACGAACCGCGATCATGGCAGCCGTGGCAGGTGAGTCGATCGCGGCACCCTAGCGGATCGCGAGATCGGCCACAACGCCGGCAAAAATGATGCCGCCGAGCACATTGTGCTGCATGAATACCCGGAAACAGGCATCGCGATCACGGTGTCGCGCCAGCCATTGATGATAGATGGCCATGAGAGCACCACCGACCAGCCCGAGGTAGTAGAGCCACCCCAGTTCGAACGCACGTCCGACCCCGATCAGCAACGCAAAAAACAGCAATTGGAACACGCCGATCACGGCACGGTCGTAGCGCCCCCAGAGAATGGCGGTGGATTTGACGCCGATCTTGAGATCGTCGTCGCGGTCGACCATGGCATAGAACGTGTCATAGACCAGCGCCCAGATCAGCGTGGCCGCAAACAGCAGCCAGCCGCCCAGCGGTACGCCGTGGGCCTGAGCAGCAAACGCCATGGGCACGGCCCAACCAAAGGCGGCGCCGAGAAACATCTGCGGCCAGTGGGTGTGACGCTTCGTAAACGGATAGAGCACCGCCAGTCCGGCCCCGACGAACGACATCGCGATGGTTAAGCCGTTGAGTGTCAGCACGAGCGCAAACGCGGTCAGGCACAGCGCCGCGAAAAGGACCAGCGCCTCACGTGAGCTCACCTCGCCTGTCGCCAGCGGCCGTGCTTTTGTACGTTTGACGTGGCCGTCGATCTTGCGATCTGCAAAATCGTTGATCACGCAGCCAGCCGAACGCATGAGAATCGCACCGAGTACGAACACGCTGAGCACCCACAGATCAGGCACACCGCCGGCGGCCAGCCACAGCGCCCACAGCATGGGCCAGACCACCAGAAAAATACCGATCGGCTTGTGCAAGCGTGTCAGTCGAAACAGCGCGTCGAAATGGCCGGCGTTCAGGCGTGCCGTACTCATCGTGAACTCCTAGCAAAGCTGCGGGCACGGGCGCCAGACGCGGCGCAAGTCGTGCGCGCGGGCGGCCGCCATCGCGCGTCATGTATTGATTGCATTCGCCAACTATCCCGAAACGCCCGTTTTAACGTTACCATGCGCCAAATTCAGACTGCAGCATGAATCGCGCGCCAAGGCCGCGATCATGACCGATTGGAGAGTCCATGTCGGCGCCTTCGCAATCCGGCGGCGCGACGATCACGGATCGTCGCCAGCTCATCGAGTATTTTGAAAACGCCTGCAAGCCGCCGAGCCGCTGGCGCCTGGGCACCGAGCACGAAAAATTCGTGTTCGACCGCGACACGCTCAAACCGCTGCCCTATGAAGGCGAGCGCGGTATTCGCAGCTTTCTGGAAAAGTTGCAGCGGTTCGGCTGGCAGCCGATGAACGAAAACGGCAATCTCGTCGCGCTCGAACTCGGCCGTTGCCATATCACGCTCGAACCCGGCGGCCAGTTGGAACTCGCTGGCGCACCGCTGGATACCGTGCATGAGACCTGCGACGAGATTTATGTGCATCTCAAGCAGGTCAAGGAAGTCGCGGCCGAGATGAATGTCGGACTTCTCGGACTGGGCTTTCAGCCCAAGTGGGCGCGCGAAGACTGCCCATGGATGCCGAAGCAGCGCTACGACATCATGAAGGCTTACATGCCCAAGGTCGGCACCCTGGGCCTCGACATGATGCTGCGTACATCCACCGTACAGGTGAATATCGACTACGGCTCCGAAGCCGATATGATCCAGAAATTCCGGGTCGGCCTGGCCCTGCAGCCGGTGGCCACGGCGTTGTTTGCCAACTCGCCGTTCACCGAGGGCAAACCCAACGGTTTCGTGTCGTATCGCAGCCAGATCTGGACCGATACCGACAATGATCGCTCCGGCATGCTCGACTGGGTATTCGACGACGACATGGGTTTCGAGCGCTATATCGAGTATGCGCTCGATGTGCCCATGTATTTCGTCTACCGCGACGGCCGCTATATCGATGCCTCGGGCCAGTCGTTCCGGGATTTCCTCGCCGGCAAGCTACCGGCGCTGCCCGGCGAGCTGCCGACGCTGTCCGACTGGGACGATCATCTGACCACCCTGTTCCCGGAAGTACGGCTCAAGCGCTTTATGGAAATGCGCGGCGCGGACGGCGGGCCATGGCGCCGACTGTGCGCATTGCCTGCCCTCTGGGCCGGGCTATGCTACGACAGCGAAGCACTCGACGCAGCCTGGCAGCTGTGTCGCGATTTCACTGCCGACGAACGCAATATGCTGCGCCGGGAAGCGCCGGTGCAGGGCCTGAAAACACCGTTTCGCGACGGCACCTTGCAGGATATCGCGAAGCAGGTGGTGGCTATCGCCCGAGGCGGGCTTGAGCGACGCGCACGCCTGGACAGCCAGGATCGCGATGAGCGCATGTATCTGGATCAGCTCGCCGAGATCGCAGAAACCGGCGTTACACCGGCCGAAACGCTACTCGACCTCTATACGGGCCGCTGGAATGAGTCGGTCGATCCGGTGTTCACCGAATTCGCCTATTGAGGCCTGTTGACGCGCAACTGCCGGCCCAGTGCAGGCCCGCGTTCATGTGCGTGTTGGCGCGCCGTATAAAAGGCGGATCTCCGAGATCGCAGGAATATCGCGGGCCACGGCATCGAACGCGGCCTGCTCGCGCTCGTGAAAGCGCACGCGTGAAAGCGGCAGTTGAATCTCGACTTCGATAATGTCGTCCAGATAGTGGAGCGTTACCCGCTGAATATCCTCTGCTGCAGGCAGTGTTGACCACGCATCTTCGAGTTCCGGCAGGATCTGTTCCCGTAGCGGCAACGCATGCGCCGCATCCGAATCCGCATGCCCGTCCGGCTCGATATGCACGCAGATGTCGGCGATTTCATCGACATGACGAACGAGCCGCGATGTAATTGCCTCGCTGATGCGATGCGCTTCGGTCAGACTCACATACGGATCGACAAAGACGCCGACATCAGCAAACGCATCGTGTCCGCCCATCGTGCGCGTACGCAGGCGACGCATATGCCGCACGCCGGGCACGGTGGCGATCTGTTCGCGCACGACCTGAATACGGTCGTCCTTGAGGCCTGTATCCACCAGTTCGCGAAAGCTCTGCCAGCCGTAGCGCACACCAATGAACGCAAGCATCAAGCCAATCAGAATCGCGCCGAGCGCATCCAGCGCCGGGTAGCCAAGCATCGCGCCACCGATAGCGACCAGGGCCGCGATCGACGATAACGCATCGCTGCGATGATGCCAGGCGTTCGCCTCGATGAGTTGTGATTTGGCTCGTCGCGCGACACGCAGCGTGTACCAGAACAACCCCTCCTTGAGAACCAGCGACAACAGCGCCACCGCCAGTGCGAGTAGGGTCGGCGGCCTAGTCGACTCTTCGGCCGCCAGATGGCTTATGCCGTCATAGGCCAGCGCGCCAGCGGTAATCAGCAGGAACAGCGAAACCAGCGACGTGGCCGCTGTTTCCATGCGCGCATGCCCATACGGGTGATCGCGATCGGCCTGCTGCATACCCATTTGAACGGCGCCGAGCACAACGGCGTCGCTGATTAGATCGGCGGCCGAATGTACGCCGTCGGCAATGAGCGACTGCGAATGCCCGATCACGCCGACCACGATTTTGATCAAGGCCAGCGGCAGGTTCACCAACGCGCCCACGATAGTCGCACGGCGCTTGGCGCTGAAATCCGAACGCGCTTGCCGATGCGCGGCGGCCGAATGCACATGGGGGCGGGTCATGGCGCAATTATAGTCGGGCACGGGTGTTCATGCTGTCGCGCGCGGATGCGTCGCGCGACAGCGAACAGCCGCGGGTTTTTAGTCCGAACGCCGATTGAGCGCGGGGTACTCGCCACGCCCGGGTACGTTCGCACTCTGAATCGCTTCGCGGCCGTAGAACTTCACGCCTTTCTGAATACGCGGGCGTCCGGCGGCGCTTCGATGGCGATTGGTATCGCGCAGACTATAGACACAACCGCAGTATTCCTGCTGATAGAAAGCCTCGCGCTTGGCGATCTCGATCATGCGCGCCGCACCGCCCTGCTTACGCCAGTTGAGTGTCCAGTAGGTGACATCGTCGTAGCGATTGGCCGCGCGCACGCCGGCTTCATTGATCTGCGCCATATTCTTCCAGCGCGAGATGCCCAGCGTGCTGGAAACCAGCCCGTAGCCGTTCTCAGCGGCATACAGCGCGGTGCGTTCGAAGCGCATGTCGAAACAGACTGTGCAGCGGCGACCGCGCTCGGGCTCGTTTTCCAACCCGCGAATTCGGTCGAACCAGTTATCGGTGTCGTAATCGCCGTCGATATGCGGAATACCGAGTTCCTCGCAATAGCGGATATCTTCCGCCTTGCGCATTTCGTATTCCTGTACCGGATGGATATTCGGGTTGTAGAAATACACCGTCACATCGATGCCGGAGGTCTTTACTGCAGCCAGCACTTCGCCGGCACACGGCGCACAGCACGAATGCATGAGCAGCTTGGCGTCGCTCTGCGGCGGCACGAGTTCGGGACGCTCGTAGTTGTCGAGACTATAACGATTCATGAGTGTTGGCGCGAGGATGCGATA
Organism: Salinisphaera shabanensis E1L3A; assembly: GCF_000215955.2. GTDB lineage: Bacteria > Pseudomonadota > Gammaproteobacteria > Nevskiales > Salinisphaeraceae > Salinisphaera > Salinisphaera shabanensis. Next base: position 18,567 of record NZ_AFNV02000016.1, on the reverse strand, counting down.
ATCGGCGCCATTGTCCGGTTTTGACCGGCGTTCGTCCATGCAAGAAAGGATAAGACCGAATGAAACAAGGCAGTATCGTCATGGCCATGATCTGGATGGCCGTTCTCTCTCTACTGCTGTTCTGGCTGCCTCTGCTTGGGCCGCTGATAGCCGGCTTTGTCGGCGGGCGCACGGCCGGCAGCGCCGGCGGCGGCCTGTTGGCTGCGGTGTTGCCGGCGGCTGTGTTGTGTTTCGTACTGGTGGGTTTTGGTACCGCACTGGCCGGACTGCCGCTGATCGGCATCATTGCGAGCGCCGGCCTGTTCATTCTTATCGTGGTACAGAGCCTGCCCTTGCTGCTCGGCGCATTTGTCGGCGGCCTCACCGTCTGAAGCTGAACCGCGCTGCGCCGCCAGCGACCACAAAAAAAGCCCCGGTCTTTCGACCGGGGCTTTTCCTACCCGTACTGGATACGCGCTAAGGACGCGTAATCAGTCTTCCGGCGGCACGTAAGCGCCGTCCGCGTCGTGGGTCTCACGACCCGTGACCGGCGGGTTGAAGGCACAGACCAGCTTCAGCTCGGTCTTGGCCTTGAGCGTATGCTTGTCGTGATTGTCGAGCGCATAGACAGTGCCCGGCTCGATTTTGTGCTCTTCGCCGGTGTCCCGGTTCACGAGCGTGCCTTCGCCCTTGTAGCAGAACACGGCTTCGAGGTGGTGCTTGTACCACATGTCGAATTCGAGGCCCGGCGGGAACGTCGTCTCGTGAAACGAGAAACCCATGCCGTCACTCTTGAGCAACCAGCGAACGCTGGTCCAGCCATCATCGCTGATGACTTCGCGGTCGGTACCACGCAGGTCTTCGGTACGGACGATTTTCATGCAATCTCCTTAATAGTGGGTCGAACGATTTGTACGCTCTTGCGCTGTATATGACAACGTTCGGCGTATTAACGTTCAGTGTTTATCAGGCCGCGCCCTGGGTCAGGCCGTGTTTTTCGAGCACGGTCTGCAGTGCAGTGGCAACGATGTCCAGCCCTTCGTCGATGTCGGCGTCGCTGGTGTTCACGGCCTGCATGAACTTGATCACGCTGTCGCGCGGTCCGGCTGTTTCCAACAACAGTTTGTGCTTGAAGCATTCGGCGGCGACTTCGTCGGCAAGGTCGGCGTTTTCACAGTCGACACCGATGAACATGCCACGACCGCGCACCTCGGCATTGAAGCCGGGATGACTGTCGACGATCTCGTTCAGGCGCTTGCGCATGTATTCGCCCTTGCGCAGGATTTCTTTCTCGAAGGCATCGTCGCGCCAGTAGTGGTTGAGCGCCGCGACGGCGGTTACGAAGGCGTGGTTGTTACCACGGAACGTACCGTTGTGTTCGCCCGGCTCCCAGATATCCAGATCCGGGCGGATCATCGTGATCGCCAGCGGCAGGCCGAAGCCCGACAGGGACTTGGACACGGTAATGATGTCCGGCTTGATGCCCGACGGCTCGAACGAGAAGAACGGGCCGGTACGACCCACCCCCGCCTGGATATCGTCCACGATCAGCAGCATGTCGTTCTCGCGACAGATACGCTCGATCTCGCGCAGCCATTCGTCACTGGCCACGTTGATGCCGCCCTCGCCCTGCACGGTCTCGAGGATCACCGCAGCCGGCTTTTCGAGACCGCTGGAGCCATCCTTGACCATGTATTCAAGATCAGCCGCGGTATCGCGGCCATCGCGGAAATAATCGCAGAACGGCACCGAGTGCGTGTCCGCCAGATTCACGCCGGCACCGCCACGCTTGGCCGAGTTACCCGTCACAGCCAGCGCACCCAGCGTCATGCCATGGTAGCCGTCGGTGAAGCACAGAATGCCGCTGCGACCTTTGACCTTGCGCGCAATCTTCAATGCGGCTTCCACCGCGTTGGTGCCCGTCGGCCCGGGGAACTGGATCTTATAGTCCATGCCGCGCGGCTTCATGATCACTTCATCGAACGTTTCGAGGAAATTGATCTTCTCGGCCGTGGCCATGTCCAGGCCATGACAGATGTTGTCGCCCTGGATGTATTCCATCAGCGCGGCTTTCATCACTTCGTCGTTGTGACCATAGTTGAGCGCGCCGGCGCCGCCGAAGAAGTCGAGATAGACCTCGCCTTCCTGGTTGGTCATGCGATTGCCCTTGGCGGTCGTGAAGACCGTCGGGAAGCCGCGTACATAGCCGCGCACTTCCGATTCGAGACGATTGATGGTTTCCATAAATACTCCTAAGCGTTTGCTCGGATAATTGATGACCTGCGGCCGTAAGGCAAGCGGCCAGGCGATCTTATTCGGTGTCGTGCGCGATAACGCTCGCGCGGTCGAACGGGCCGATGCGGAACAGAATTTCCGGTTCGTGCGGCTCGTCGTCGAAATCACCGAACATTTCGCTGGAAAACAGCTCGCTTTCGTCGATGTCGGCTTCAAGGCGTCGCGCCAAGCCGCGGAACAACGCGATCGAGGGGTCGTTGGTCGGCCCGATCGTCGTATCTAGATAGCGCACGTTTTCGCACGCATCGCGCTCGAGTATTTCGAAGAGCATGCGCGTGGCCAGACCGCGGCCTCGGCCGGCTTCGGCCACGCCGACTTGCCAGACAAACACGATCTCGGGCTGGGCCGGCAGGATATAGGCAGTGATGAACCCGACCAGTTCGCCGTCGAGCTCGGCAACCACGCTCGTGGCCGCATGATGCTCGCCGATGAGCATATAGGCATAGGCGGAGTTCACATCGAGCACGCCAAGGTCGTGCACGAGTCGGAGAATGCCGGCGCCGTCTTCCTTGCGGGGCGGCCGAAACCGGACGTCGTTTGCAGAATTTTGGTCGCTAATAGCTTTCGTTGAGGTTTTGGTTTGCGCACATTATACCGAGTTCGCAGACTTTTTTCGGGCCAAGTTCAGCGCCAGCGTCAGGTAACACGCCGGCCGGCAAGAGCGGCCGGCGCGTATCGCCCATCGTAGCGCGGGATTGCGCCCTAACCCGTATCCCCGAAATCAGAGCTAGGCAGAAATCGCTGCTTGTATGGATTGCAGTGAATACACCTGGGCCGTGCGCCCGTCGGTCAATGCCGTACAACTCGCCTGCGCGCCTGCGATGGTCGTGAAATAAGCGACCTTGTAGCGCAGCGCCGTGATCCGGATCGAGCGCGATTCTTCGATCGCGCGCTTACCCTCGGTCGTGTTCACCACGAGCTGGATCTCGCCGTTCTTGATCATGTCGACGATATGCGGGCGGCCTTCCTTGACCTTGTTGGCAACCGTGCATGCCACACCGGCCTCGGTGATAGCGCCCGCCGTGCCGCGGGTCGCCACGATCCGGAACCCGGCCTCGGACAATTCGCGTGCCAGTTTCACGGCATGCGGCTTGTCGCCGTCACGCACCGTAATCAGCGCCGTGCCGCTTTCGGGCAGGCCTACGCCGCCGGCCAGTTGCGATTTGGCGAACGCCTCGCCAAAGGTGTGACCCACACCCATGACTTCGCCGGTGGATTTCATCTCCGGGCCGAGCAAGGGATCGACGGTCGGGAACTTGGAGAACGGGAACACCGCTTCCTTGACCGCGAAATGGTCGATCTTGCGCTCCGCACCCACGTTCTGTTCGGCCAGGCTCTGGCCGGCCATACAACGCGCTGCGATCTTGGCCAACGGTACGCCGGTGGCCTTGGATACGAACGGCACCGTACGCGACGCTCGCGGATTGACCTCGAGCAGATAGACCTCACCGCCGCGGATCGCAAACTGAACGTTCATCAGACCAACCACCGACAAACCGCGTGCTAGTGCCGCCGTCTGCCGGCGCACTTCATCGAGCACCTCGGCGCCCAGGCTGTATGGCGGCAGCGAACAGGCCGAGTCGCCCGAGTGCACGCCGGCCTGCTCGATATGTTCCATGATGCCGCCGATGAACACATCAGTGCCGTCGCAGATGGCATCGACATCCAATTCGATCGCATCTTCAAGAAAGCGATCCAGCAGCACGGGCGAATCAGGCGAAACCTTGACCGCTGCCGTCATATAGCGCTGCAGGTCTTCCGGTTCGTACACGATTTCCATGGCCCGGCCGCCCAGCACGTAGGACGGACGCACCACCATGGGAAAGCCGACTTCTTCGGCAAGGCGCATGGCTTCGGCTTCCGAACGCGCAGAGCGGTTGGCCGGCTGTTTCAGGTCGAGTTTCTTGACCAGGTTGAGGAAACGGTCGCGATCCTCGGCCAGGTCGATCGAATCCGGCGTGGTGCCGATAATCGGCGCACCGGCGGCTTCCAGGCGACGTGCCAGCTTGAGCGGTGTCTGACCGCCGTACTGCACGATCACGCCCTTGGGTTTCTCCACATCGATAATGGACATGACGTCTTCGAACGTCAGCGGCTCGAAATAAAGACGATCCGAGGTGTCATAGTCGGTCGACACGGTTTCCGGGTTGCAATTGACCATGATGGTCTCGTACCCGTCTTCGCGCATGGCCAGCGCCGCATGCACGCAGCAATAGTCAAACTCGATGCCCTGGCCGATGCGGTTGGGCCCGCCGCCAAGCACCATGATCTTGTCGCGCCCGGACGGGCTGGCCTCGCACTCTTCGTCGTACGAGGAATACTGATAGGCCGTGGCGGTTGGGAACTCGGCCGCACAGGAATCCACGCGCTTGTAGACCGGCACGATACCGTTTTTGAGCCGCGCGCGGCGTACCGCGAACTCGTCGCAGCCCAGCAGCGTGGCCAGACGCAGATCCGAGAAACCCTTGCGTTTGTAGGCGCGCAGCGTGTCCGCATCGATATCGCCAAGCGTGGACTGCGACAACGCGCCCTCCATGGCGATGAGTTCCTCGATCTGGTCGAGAAACCATGGATCGATATGGGTCAGGCGATGCACTTCCTCGAGCGTGAACCCGGCCCGGAAGGCATCACCGATGTACCACATGCGTTCTGCACGCGGCGTCGACAATTCGGCGCGTAGCGTGTCCTTGGCCGCATCGCTGGTCAGGTCGTCGAGCTTGGGCTCGAAACCATCGGAGCCGATTTCCAGGCTGCGCATGGCTTTCTGTAGCGATTCCTGAAAGCTGCGCCCGATCGCCATCGCCTCGCCCACCGACTTCATCTGCGTGGTCAGGCGGCTGTCCGCGGCCGGAAACTTCTCGAACGTGAAGCGCGGCATCTTGGTGACGACATAATCGATCGACGGTTCGAACGATGCCGGCGTCGCGCCGCCGGTGATCTCGTTATCGAGTTCATCCAGCGTGTACCCCACGGCCAGCTTCGCGGCGACCTTGGCGATGGGGAAACCGGTCGCCTTGGAGGCCAGTGCCGACGAACGCGACACACGCGGGTTCATCTCGATGATGATCATCTTGCCGTCGGCCGGGTTTATGGCGAATTGCACGTTCGAGCCGCCGGTATCCACGCCGATCTTGCGCAGACAGGCGATCGATGCGTCGCGCATGACCTGATATTCACGGTCGGTTAGCGTTTGCGCGGGGGCGACAGTGATCGAATCGCCCGTATGCACGCCCATGGCGTCCACATTCTCGATCGCGCAGATGATGATGCAGTTGTCCGCGTGATCGCGCACCACCTCCATCTCGTATTCTTTCCAACCGAGTACGCTCTGTTCGAGCAGCACTTCGTTGGTCGGTGAGAGTTCCAGACCGCGCGACAACAAATCCTCGAATTCTTCGCGGTTATAGGCGATGCCGCCACCCGTGCCGCCCAGCGTGAAGGACGGCCGCATGATGATCGGGAAACCGATACGCGCCTGGACCTCGACGCCTTCATCCATCGTATGAACGACCGCCGATTCCGGCGTGGCCAGGCCGATCTCGGTCATGGCCACACGAAACGCGCTGCGATCCTCGGCCATGTCGATGGCCTCCTGGGTCGCACCGATCATTTCGATGCCGTGTTTTGCCAGCACGCCCTGGTTATACAGATCGAGCGCGCAATTGAGCGCGGTCTGCCCGCCCATGGTCGGCAACAGTGCATCCGGCTTTTCGGCCTCGATAATGCGCTCGACTGTCGGGCAGGTGATCGGCTCGATATAGACCGCATCCGCCGTTTCCGGATCGGTCATGATCGTGGCCGGATTCGAATTGACCAGAATGACGCGAAAGCCCTCGTCCTTGAGTGCCTTGCAGGCCTGCATGCCGGAGTAGTCGAACTCGCAGGCTTGGCCGATCACGATCGGGCCGGCGCCGATGACGAGGATGCTTTTCAGGTCTGTGCGCTTGGGCATGGCGATTGCTCTTTAGACTGGCATGCGCGATCGCTTCGAAGACTCGAACGCGCCTAAATCAATTACTTACAGGCGAAACATCAGGCATCGCCTCAAGTTCGGATCAAGCCTTGGCGGCATCCATCGCGCGGATAAAACGCTCGAAGATCGGCGCCACATCATGCGGCCCGGGACTCGCTTCCGGGTGACCCTGGAACGAAAACACCGGCTTGCCGACGATCTCGATGCCTTGCAGCGAACCGTCGAACAGCGATCGATGGGTCACGCGTGCGGTATCGGGCAGGCTCGCCTCATCGATCGCAAAGCCGTGATTCTGACTGCTGATCAGCACTTCGCCCGTGTCGATATCCTGAACCGGATGATTCGCGCCGTGATGACCGAACTTCATCTTCAGGCTCTTACCGCCGGCGGCCAGCCCCATGATCTGGTGCCCCAGGCAGATACCCAACGTGGGAAATCCGCGTTCTATCAGCTCGCGGCACGTCGCAATCGCGTAATCGCAGGGTTCCGGATCACCCGGGCCGTTGGCCAACAGGACGCCGTCCACGCCCATTTCCATTACGTCGGCGACCGGCGTGCGCGGCGGCACCACCGTGACCTTCGCGCCGCAGTCGACCAGACGCCGCAGGATATTGTATTTGACGCCGTAGTCGTAAACCGCCACGTGGTAAGCCGCAGGAGCGGCCTCATGGGCATCGTTGGGCCCGACCCAGCTGGGCTCGTCCCAAGCGTAGATCTCGGTCGTGCCGGCAGCCGCAGCCAGATCCGCGCCCTTCAAGCCGGGGAAGGCACGGGCTTTAGCGAGCGCCTCGTCGGCGTCGATCGCGTCGCCGGTAATGATGCAGCCATTCTGTGCGCCTTTTTCACGCAGAACGCGCGTCAGGCGGCGCGTGTCGATATCGCCGATGCCGACCACACCATTGTCCTCGAGATATTCGATCAGGCCACTCGAAGCGCGCCAGTTACTTTGCGCACGTGGCACTTCGCGAATAATCAAGCCGGCCGCTTGCACGCGGTCGGATTCGATATCTTCGGGGTTGGCACCGGTATTGCCGACATGCGGATAGGTCAGAGTGACCATCTGCTGCCGATACGAGGGATCGGTGAGGATTTCCTGATAGCCGGTCATGGCCGTGTTGAACACGACCTCGCCCACCGTCGTGCCGAGGGCACCGATTGCACGACCGTGAAACAGGCTACCGTCTTCGAGCGCGAGCACAGCTTTAGGGCGCAACAAGGCCTCCAGGATTCGTGGGTTCGGGACGCACCGGGCTTCGCTAAACGAATCCGGGCGCAGGCGGCGCCGGATTATAGCCGCTTGAATGGCGCGCGACCAGTTTCGTCAATCGTGATCGAGCCCGAGCACATCGTTCATGTCGTAACGACCGGCAGTCTGTGCGGCCACCCAGGCCGCTGCACGCATTGCGCCACCGGCAAAGGTCTGGCGCGACGATGCCTTGTGGGTGATCTCGACGCGCTCGCCTTCGCCCGCAAAAAGCACCGTGTGCTCGCCGACGATATCGCCACCGCGAATCGTCTGGAAGCCGATCGTCTTGCGCTCGCGCTCGCCCGTGTGTCCTTCGCGGGCATAGACCGCGCACTCGCCCAGATCCCGACCCGTGGCATCAGCCAGCACTTCGCCAATACGAAGCGCAGTACCCGACGGCGCATCGACCTTGTGCCGATGGTGCGCCTCGATGACTTCAATATCGAAGTCGTCGCCTAACGCTTTCGCTGCAGTTTCAAGCAGCTTCAGCGTCAAGTTCACGCCCGCGCTGAAGTTCGGCGCGAATACGACCGGTATCTTGGTGGCCGCATCGTTCAACTGATCGAGCTGCGTATCGTCGAAACCGGTCGTGCCGATCACCATCGCGGCGTTGCCCGCCACACAGTCAGCAAGCGCGGCCAGACACGGCTCCGGCCGCGTGAAGTCCACCAGCACATCGAACGTCGACGCATCGCGCTCGGCAGCGCTGGCGATCACCACGTCGAGATCTTCACCGAGGGCCAAACGCCCGGCATCCTGGCCGAGCGCCGGACTCTCCGGCGCCTCAAAGGCCGCGGCCAGGGTCAGCGCCTCGTTACGCTGACAGGCGATGACCAGCTCCCGCCCCATGCGCCCAGCGGCGCCATTGATTGCTACGCGTGTCGTCATGGCGTACCTATCCCTGTGCGATTGGCTCGTCTAGCCGAGATGCTCGTTGAAAAAGCGCTTGGCCTTGTCCAGCCAGGAACTGGTGGCGGGACTATGGCTACGGCCGCTGTTTTCGAGACTGTCACGAAACTCTTCCAACAGCTTCTTCTGCTTGGCATTGAGATTGACCGGCGTTTCCACCGACACCTTGCACAACAAATCGCCCGGTGCCGAGGTACGGACCGATTGCACACCCTTGCCGCGCAGACGGAAGGTCTTACCCGACTGGGTTTCTGCAGGAATACGCAGGCTGACTTTGCCATTGAGCGTGGGCACGTCGATATCGCCGCCGAGCGCGGCCGTGATCATATCGACCGGCACGTTGGCGCGCAGATTGTTGCCGTCGCGTTCGAAGAATTCGTGCGGCTTGACGTTGATCTGGACATACAGATCGCCCGACGGGCCGCCCATCTCGCCGGCTTCGCCTTCGCCGGACAGACGGATGCGATCGCCGTTGTCCACGCCCGGCGGCACCTTGACCGATAGCGTCTTCGAAGACTGCACACGGCCTTCGCCGCCGCATTTCTTGCACGGGTTGCGGATCTTCTTGCCGCTGCCGTGACAATCCGGACAACTTTGCTGGATCGACAGGAAGCCCTGTTGAATCCGGACCTGGCCGACACCCTGGCAGGTGGAACAGGTATCGACCGGCGAATCCTTCTCCGCGCCGCTGCCATCGCAGGCATCGCATTGATCGAGCGTGGGGATACGGATTTCGACCGTATCACCGCCGATTGCGGTTTCCAGATCGAGATCCAGGTCGTAGCGCAGGTCGGCGCCGCGCGAGGCACGCTGACGGCCACCGCCGCCCATGCCACCGCCAAAGATATCGGAGAAGATATCGCCGAAGATATCGCCGAAACCACCGGCGCCGCCGCCACCAAAGCCGCCGCCACCGGCCGCGCCACCCAGCCCGGCATGACCGAACTGATCATAGGCCTGACGCTTCTGGTCGTCCGAGAGCACCTCGTAGGCTTCAGAAGCTTCCTTGAAACGCGCTTCGGCGTCAGCGTCATCCGGATTGCGATCCGGATGGTTTTTCATCGCCAGCCGGCGATAGGCTTTCTTGATTTCGTCCTTGGACGCCCCTTTCGAAACGCCGAGGACTTCGTAGTAATCGCGGTTCGCCATGAATCGTTGACCTTTAGAACCAAAAACGCCGGGGCAACGACAGGCGCTGCCCCGGCTGAAGGACTACCCAATCATTCGATTAGGAATTGGTGCCCGACTTCTTGTCGTCGTCCTTGACTTCTTCGAAGTCTGCATCGACGACGTCGTCGTTCGAGCCGCCCTGATCCTGGGCCTGGCCTTCGCCAGCGGCGTCATCGCCCTGACCGTCGCTGTAGGCCTTTTCCATGACCGGCGCAGAGGCTTCGGAGAGCTTCTGCGTCTTGGCGTCGATCTCGTCCTTGTCGTCGCCTTCGAGCGCAGTGCGCAGTTCGGCGATCGCGTCGTCGATCGACTTCTTCTCGTCGTCGCTGACCTTGTCGCCCAGATCGCGCATGGCCTTCTCGATGCCGTGGATCAGGCCATCGGCCTGGTTACGCGCCGTGATCAGTTCGTTGAACTTGGCGTCTTCCTCGGCATGCGCTTCGGCATCGGCGACCATCTGGTCGATCTCTTCGTCCGACAGACCGGAAGAAGCCTTGATGACGATCGACTGTTCCTTGCCGGTCGCCTTGTCCTTGGCCGACACGTTCAGGATGCCGTTGGCATCGATATCGAAGGTGACTTCGATCTGCGGCGTGCCACGCGGTGCCGGCGGAATGTCCGACAGATCAAAACGGCCCAGCGACTTGTTGGCCGACGCCTGCTCGCGCTCACCCTGGAGCACATGCACGGTCACGGCCGGCTGGTTGTCTTCGGCGGTCGAGAACACTTCCGACTTGCGGGTCGGAATGGTGGTGTTCTTCTCGATGAGCTTGGTCATCTTGCCGCCGAGGGTTTCGATACCCAGCGACAGCGGCGTGACGTCGAGCAGCAGCACGTCCTTGGTGTCGCCCGACAGGACCGAGCCCTGAATCGCGGCACCGACAGCCACGGCTTCGTCCGGGTTCACGTCCTTGCGTGCTTCCTTGCCGAAGAAGCTCTTCACCGCTTCCTGCACGGCCGGCATGCGGGTCTGGCCGCCGACGAGAATCACGTCGTCGATGTCCGATGCCTTCATGCCCGCGTCCTTGAGCGCGGTGCGGCAGGGATCGATCGTACGAGCGACCAGATCGTCGACCAGGCTTTCCAGCTTGGCCCGGGTCATCTTCATGTTGAGATGCTTCGGACCCGACTGATCGGCGGTCACGTACGGCAGATTGATTTCGGTCTGCTGTGTGGAGGACAGCTCAATCTTGGCTTTCTCTGCGGCCTCTTTCAGGCGCTGCAGCGCGAGCTTGTCCTTGCGCAGATCCACGCCCTGTTCTTTTTCGAACTCGGCCGCGATGTGCTCGATGATGGCGTTGTCGAAGTCTTCACCACCCAGGAAGGTGTCGCCATTGGTGGCATGCACTTCGAACTGGTGTTCGCCATCGACTTCGGCCACTTCGATGATGGAGATATCGAAAGTGCCGCCGCCCAGGTCGTAGACCGCGATCTTCTTGTCGCCGCCCTTTTTGTCCATGCCATAGGCCAGCGCGGCCGCGGTCGGCTCGTTGATGATGCGTTTGACGTCGAGCCCGGCAATACGACCGGCGTCCTTGGTGGCCTGACGCTGGGCGTCGTTGAAGTAGGCCGGCACGGTGATCACGGCTTCGGTGACCTTTTCGCCGAGATAGTCTTCGGCGGTGGCCTTCATCTTCTGAAGGACCTTGGCCGAGACTTCCGGCGGCGCCATCTTCTGACCGCGCGCTTCGACCCACGCATCGCCGTTGTCGGCCTTGACGATCTTGTAGGGGACCGTCTCGATATCCTTCTGCGTGGTCGGATCATCGAAGGTACGGCCGATCAGGCGCTTGATCGCATAAAGCGTATCGTTGGGGTTGGTAACCGCCTGGCGCTTGGCCGGACGGCCAACCAGCGTCTGGTCATCGTCAGTGAACGCCACAACCGACGGCGTAGTGCGCTCGCCTTCCGCATTCTCGATCACTTTCGGCTGATCGCCTTCGAGCACGGCCACGCACGAGTTCGTGGTGCCGAGATCGATACCGATAATCTTACCCATGTTTAATTCCCTCTACTTCGCACTGCATTAGCAGCGTCTTTAAACTTGACTTGACAATCGATTTGGGGCGCGCTGCGAATGTTTTCAAGCGCTACACCCCGTCATGCGTCGTATTTCTAGTCGCCTACGAATTACCATCGGCGGGCTTGGCAACGACCACCATGGCCGCCCGCAGCACACGCCCATTGAGCGTGTAGCCCTTCTGCATCACCTCGGCGACGGTATTGGGCTCCAGTTCTTCGCTGGGCTGGGTCGAGACCGCTTCGTGGAACTCGGGGTTGAAGGCCTCACCTTTCGGGTCGATCGCTTCGATACCGACCTTTTCCATGCTTGACACCAGCATGCGCACGGTCATGTCCATGCCTTCCTTGAGCTTATCGTAGTCGCCGCTGTGTTCTTCGGCGGCTTTCAAGCCCAGTTCCAGGCTGTCGCGCACGCCCAGCAGCTCGGAGGCGAACTTCTCGATGGCGAACTTGCGCGCCGATTCCACATCGCGCTGCGCGCGCTTGCGCACGTTTTCCATTTCGGCATGCGCACGCACCGCCTGATCGCGATACTGCTCGGCTTCAGCACGCGCCTGATCGAGCTCGGCCTGCAGCTCATCGGTTTCCGCAATGCTGTCGGCCGTGGCTTCACCCGCGTCGACGTACTCTTCTGTGCCGGTCTGGATACCTTCGATATCCGGCTGAGGCGTGTTTTCAGCCGCGGAATCCGTTTCGCCGTGCGGTGTGTTGTGTTTTTCGTCCTGGCTCATCTGTTGCAAATCCCCGCTTGTTGGACGGTGCCGGCGAGAATGCCCTACGCCGGCGTGACTGCCCTCACCATTGGGCTGGCTGCAGCCATTTCAAGCGCGCGGCGCCCCCGGTTTTCGTTGAAATTGTCGACCAAGGCGTGAATGCTTACGCGATCGACTTCCCGGCAGGCCGCAGGCACGCGCATGGCGCAACAGTTCGAAACCGTCGGCATCCTGGCCAAGAAAAACGACGACGGCGTACGCCAGACCCTCAAGAATCTGATCGCCGATCTACAGGCGAGAAACAAACACGTACTCCTCGACGAAGGCCACGCCAGCGCGCACGACGGTGTAGACACCTGCCCCCGAGCGGAACTGGGCGAACGCTGCGACCTGGTCGTGGTCGTCGGCGGCGACGGTACGCTGCTGGACGCCGGGCGCTCGGTCGCGGCCTCGGCCACGCCGCTGCTCGGCGTCAATCTCGGCCGCCTGGGTTTCATGGTCGATGTGCTGCCCGCCGACATGAGCACCACGCTCGACGATATTTTTGCCGGCGATTACATCGCCGAGTCACGACTCATGCTCTGCGCACAGATCGAGCGCGCCGACGGGACAATGCAGCCCGAGCAATTCTCCGCGATTAATGAATGTGTAATCCGCAATCAGGCATTCGCCCGGGTTCTTGATTTCGATACGTATATGAACGGCGCCTTCATCAGTCATCATCGTGCCGACGGCATGGTGGTGGCCACGCCCACCGGCTCGACGGCCTATGCACTGTCCGGCGGCGGCCCGGTTTTGCATCCGGGACTCAACGCGCTGGCGCTGGTGCCGATCTGTCCGCATACGCTTTCGGACCGGCCGCTGATCGTCGACGCCGATCATGAAATCGAGATCCGCGTGGCCGATACGCTCGACGGCGCGGCGCTTTTCACCAGCGATGGCCAGGTCAGCCAGCCGCTGGGCGCGGGCGACTGCGTGCATATCCGCCGCGGCGCACACGATCTCAAGCTGATCCATCCGCCCAACTACGACTATTTCAATATCTTGCGCAACAAGTTGCAGTGGGGCCGCGGCCAGAAGCTGGCGCATTCCTGATGCTGGCTGAAATCACCATTCGCAATTTTGCGATCATCGATCGGCTGGACGTCGAGTTCGAATCCGGCATGACGGTGCTTTCCGGTGAAACCGGCGCAGGCAAGTCGATCCTGGTGGACGCGCTCAATCTCATCCTCGGCGATCGCGCGGATGCGCAAGCCGTACGCGAGGGTGCGGAGCGCGCCGAGGTGAGCGCGCGCTTCGTGCTCGATGATGCCCCGGCCGCGCGCGAGTGGCTGGCCGAACACGAACTCGACGACGACAACGAATGCCTGATCCGGCGCGTGGTCGCCAGTGAAGGCCGTAGCCGGTGCTGGATCAACGGCACGCCCATGCCGGCGCGCGAACTGCGCGAACTCGGCGAACGCCTGGTCGATATTCACGGCCAGCATGCACACCAGTCGCTGTTGAGGCGAAGTGCCCAGCGCGACCTGGTCGATGAATACGGCGAACACAGTGAGGCGCTTGCGGCGGTGGCTGCGGCTGCCGATACGCTGCGCGAAACGCGCGCCGCGATTGCTGCCATCGAACAGGTCGACGATGCAGGCGCCATGCGTATCGATCTGCTGCAGTACCAGGTCAGCGAACTCGAGGCGCTGGACCTCGGCGCGGACGAACTCGATGAACTCGAAGCCGAACATCGCCGGCTGGCCAGCGCAGAGCGCCTGATCGGCGACGGGCAGCGTGCGCTCACCCTGCTTTACGAAGCCGAAGAAGGCGCGGCGATGGATCAGCTCGGCAGCGCTGAGCGTCTCGTCGGCGATCTGGCCGAAACCGACAACGGTTTCGCGCCGATTCTCGAACTGGTCGCCAGTGCGCGCATACAGGCACAAGAAGCGGTCGACGCGCTGCGCCATCATGTGGATACGCTCGATATCGACCCGCAACGCTTTCGCGAAGTCGAACAACGACTGGCCAGCATTCAGGATCTGGCGCGCAAGCATCGCTGCGCGCCGTCCGAGTTGCCTGCGCTCGCCGCGCGGCTGGCCGATGAACTCGACGCGCTCGAAGGCGCCGGCGCACGCTTGGAAACGCTCAAGATGGACGAAGCCCGGCAAACCGAGGCCTACCACGAGGCGGCGGCCGCGCTCAGCGCCAAACGCAGTGCGGCGGCGAGCCAGCTCGGTAACGCCATTACCGAGATTATTCGTTCGCTGGGCATGCCCGAAGGCGAATTCAGCGTGCGAATCACCCCAGCTGCGCATACGCGCATTAACGCCAGCGGCACCGACGATATCGAATTTCTGATCGCGGCCAATCCCGGTCAGAGCGCACGTCCGCTCGAACGCGTGGCCTCGGGCGGCGAGCTGTCGCGTATCAGTCTGGCGATCGAGGTGGTCGCCGCTACGCGAACCCGCGTACCTACCCTGGTTTTCGATGAAGTCGATACCGGCATCGGCGGCGGCGTGGCCGAAATCGTGGGCCGGCAGCTGCGCGCGCTCGGCACCGCCGGGCAATCGCTTTGCGTGACGCATCTGCCCCAGGTGGCTGCGCAGGCCGCGCATCATCTGCATGTGGCCAAACAGGTGCGCAACGGCAACACCTCGACGCGTATCACCTATCTCGATGCGAAAACGCGCGTCGAAGAAGTGGCGCGCATGCTCGGGGGTGTCGAACTCACCGCCCAGACACGAGCGCATGCCGCCGACATGATCGAGCGTGCACGTGATTGAATCCGCGGGATACCTGCCCAGAGCACGGCTACGGCGTACCGCGTTTGGCAGCCGCAAAAGCGCTGCCGTATGATGCCCCTCGCTAACTACGGGTCCAAGTCTATGAGAACAGTCGCCGTGCTCGTCATGCTGCTCATGCTCAGCGCATGCAGCCTACCGGTCTTCTTCCGCGTGCCGGTGGTGCAAGGCAATGTGGTGACGGCCAAGAACGTCAACCAGCTCGAAATCGGCATGACCAAGCGTCAGGTCGAATACGTCATGGGCACGTCGCTCATCGACAGCAGCTTCGAAAACGATCGCTGGGACTATGTCTTCTATTACCGCGATCCGCGCGCGCATGTGCGCAAGAGCGAGCTGAACCTCTATTTCGTCAATAACAAGCTCGCGGAGATCGATGGCGACGAGGAATACACCGACCAGATCATGGACGACGAGCCGGTACCCTCGAGCGTCACCCCCGGCCCGGATAACGATCTACCTGGCACGGACGATATCGATCGCTCCGCCGATCGTCAGCTGAGCCGGCCGCTACCCGGAACTTGAACCGTCTGAATCCGCGGTCTCGCCGCGGCGTCGGGCATCGGCTCGCGCGCGACGCCGCTGGCGCGGGTCTGCCGTGAGCGGGCGATAAATTTCCAGACGATCGCCGCTCTTGAGCAAATAGTCCGGTTTGATCTTGCGACCGTAGACACCCAGCGGCGGCGTATCTTCGCCCACGCGTTCGCGATACGCTCGATCCAGACCACTGGCCTGTAGCGCAACCGCCGCGCTCGCCGGCGTATTCAGCCGAATATGTCGACGCAGGCATTCGTCCGGCAACGCCAGCACCACTTCAATGTCGATCGACTCACTCACGGGAACCACACCATTTCGATTACGCGCAACGCACCCAGCGCGTACGCCAGCACCAGCACCAGCACGATTCGGGTCGGATAGCGCAGCAGCGCGTGCCAGAGTGCAAACCCCGTCGCCCGGCTATATTCGCCCGCATGTTGCCATGCGTTGACCAGACGCTTGCGTGCCAATACGCGGCCCATGAGGATACACAGCAGCAATCCCGTCAGCGGCCCGATCAGCTGTGCGGTGGCCAGCATGAGCCAGCCGAACAGGTTGTAGCCGAACAGCGTTACGTTATGAAGCACCCCGAACGATAGCAACGCGGCCATGCCTAGAAGCGCGAGTCCGACCCCGGCATAAAGCGTCGAGCGCAGCCGCGTATAGCCGCTGCGCTGCTGTACCAGTTGCACCACCGGCTCGAACAATCCGATCGCAGTCGACAGGCTCACAAGCCCGACGAGCACGAACACGATCGGCGCCTGCCAGTTGCCGGCAAGCGCGACCGGCAGTGTTTCGAACAGGCTCTGAATGCCCACGTCGAGCTCCGCCTCACTGGCGCCCACGAACACGGCCAGCATGAACGCGCAGGCCATCGACACCGCCAGATCGATGCCGAGAATCAGCAACGATAAACGCACCACCGGCGTATCGCTGGGCAGATAACTACCAAAACACACGATGACCCCTGTACCCAGGCTCAAGGTAAAAAACGCCTGGTACAGGGCTTCGAACACGCCCCGCCACCCCAGCGCGCCGAAATCGGCTGCAAATACGGCATGAAACGCGGGACCCGCGCGGGCATCCATGAGGGCGGATACCACCAGCGTGGTAAGCGCCATGAGCATGCAGAAAGCCAGCGTGCGCATGACTGGCTCGACACCGCGGCGCAACCCGCGGGCGGCGGTCGCAATAATCAGCGCGAAGAACAGCAGCAACCAGCCGAAACCGCGCTCCGAGTCGCGCGCGAATGTCACGAACTGCGCGCTTGCTGCGGCGACCGAGCTGCCATCCAGCATGCCGGTTACGCCGCGCAGGCTGTACGCCAGGCTCCAGGCAGCCACGACGCTGTAAGCCGCTAACAGCATGGCCGCGCCCAGCACCGCCAGATAGCCGCTCCATATCCACACGCGCGAGTGCGGCGTGTTGCGCGTCCAGGCCGCGATCACGCCCGGCACATCCGCGCGCGTACCCCGAGCCATAAGCAGCTGGCCGGAAAAAAGCGGCAACCCCATGCTCAGCAGCGCTGCCACATAAACCAGCAGAAACGCCCCGGCGCCGTAGTCCGACAGCAGGTAAGGCAGACGCCATAGGTTACTCAAACTCACCACTGCCGCGATCGTGGCAATGACGAAACGTGGTGAGGACGACCACTCCGGGCGTTGTGCGAACGCAACCATCAGGCGCGCTTGCAGCCAGCGGCGCGCGTGTACGCGCACGTAGTAACAAGCGGCGCGGCGATGCAACTGCGTTCAATATCGAATCGGTCGTGCACGCACGAACCTCTGGCTGACACGCGCCCTGCGACTACGTGCCGTGAATGATCGGCCGGCAAATCGTCCCCCCGGTTACCTGCTTGCCCTGGGCAGCTATACTAAGGCCATGGCAAAGCAAAAAAACAGCAAACAGCCCAGCTCGACCATCGCGCTCAACAAGCGAGCGCGTCACGACTTCTTCCTTGAGGAGCGCCTGGAAGCCGGTCTTGTGCTGGAAGGCTGGGAGGTCAAGGCGCTTCGTGCCGGTAAAGGACGCATCACCGAAGCCTATGTCCTGATCAAGGACGGCGAAGCATTTCTGCTCGGCAGCCATATCCAGCCGCTCGAGTCGGCATCGACGCATGTCGTGGTGGATGCCACGCGCACGCGCAAGCTGCTTCTGCACGAGCGCGAGCTGGCCACGCTCATCGGCGCAACCGAGCAGAAAGGTTTTACCGTCGTGCCACTGGCGATGTACTGGAAACGCGGCAAAGCCAAGCTGGAGATCGCGCTGGCCAAGGGCAAGGCCAACTACGACAAGCGCCAGACCAAGAAAGAAGCCGACTGGAATCGCCGTAAGGCGCAGATTCTGCGTACCTGATACGCCGGCTTGAATTTCCGGGCACCGCCCGCACTTCGTTTCCTGTTACAATCCGATTGCCTTTTTGGGGGCGACATGGCTTCGACGCGGATGTCAAAACCCGAGGTGCATGCCGAGGTCGCAAATCAACCTCGTTAATCAATTTGCAACCTAAGCTAGTTGCGAACGACGACAACTACGCTCTAGCAGCTTAAAAGCCTGCTAGTGCCCGCCCGGTAAGTGTCTGTGCTTCCGGATCCGGGTATCGACTCTTACAGACTCGCGGCAAGGCCCCGCTTCGGGCCAACCCGTTAAGAGCAAACGAAGATACGCGCAGGTTGTCCCTTTTCGTCGGGTAACCTCGCGCCGACAATCAAAGACGAAATAAGCATGTAGACCCGAGGGTCGAGAATCCGCGGACGCGGGTTCGATTCCCGCCGCCTCCACCAAAAACGAGCCCCTGTCATACGACAGGGGCTTTTTTTATGGCTTTACGTCGCTCACGCCGCGCTGCGGTTTTGCCGCTGCCCCGACCGGTGGCACGCAACCCGTGATGGCGTAGCTTGCGCACCACACTAGGGCGTGTTGCCGTTTCGCGCTAAG